>CAWDKO010000001.1:0-603516 GCA_963802935.1 uncultured Solirubrobacterales bacterium
TCGGTTTTTTTCAATGTCATTTCCCACGTGTGCCTCAAAGGAAGATCACGTTGGTGCGGTCTCTGGTGGCGGTTCGCTCCCTCCCTCGGCCGTTGCTGCGGAGCCGCTCCTTCAGGCGACCCCATGGCACGCTGTAAATCGCGATGCCGTACCCAGTGCCCCTGCCTGAACCAGGTACTGAACGGCGGACTTGACGCCGCTGGTCAGGACGAACTGGTCGAGCTGGCTGATGAAGAGCGCGCCGACGGCGGTGGCGATGACGCTGCGCCCCGCCGAGCAGCGAGGTGCCGCCGAGGACCACCGCGGCGACCGGGACAGGAAGGTGTCGCCCTGGAAGGCGCTCGGCGACTGCACGATCCCGGCGAGCAGGACGCCGGCGCTGCAGTAGAGGAGGTTGGCGCCCACATAGGCACCGATCTGGTACCTGTTGATCTCCAGGCCGGCGGCGCGGGCCACGCGGGGCTCGGCCCACCGCCTCGAAGCGCGCCCGATCACGGTCCGCTCGATGATCAGCGCGACAATCAGGGTGATCCCGATCGCGACCGCGACCGGGGTCTTGATCCCCAGCACCGAACCGGAGACGAACTCCTGCAGCTTCGAGGTGGTGGTCGCGGTGGTGCCGTTGGAGACCTGCAGGTTGACGCCGTACTTAGCGCGTTCATGCCCAGGGTGGTGAGGATCGCGGTGATACCGATCCGGCTGACGATGGTGCCGGCGATCAGGCCGGCGACGATCGCGCAGCCGTAGGCGAGCAGCAGGGCCTCGAACAGCTTGCTGGAGTCGCCGGCGGGGTGGTGGGTGATGATCACCACCGTCAGCGAGATCATGCCCGGCACCGAGAGGTCGATCCGCCCTGCTGGATGACCAGCGTCTGGCCGACGGCGGCGATCGCCAGCACCGCCGCAACGGCAGATGCCGTCGATCTCGCCCTTGCTCGTGCTCTGCGGCTCGATGATCGCGCTGATCGGGAACAGCAGCACCGTGCCGACGACGATCACGGCCGAAGCCGGCCAGGCCCAGTCGGCCCGGATCGCGCCTGGCGCTGCACGACCCTCTCCATCGCTCGGCAGCGCACGTCGCCCCCCGCGGTCACGGTCTGGTCGACCAGGTCGGCGCCGCGGACGTACGTGCGGCCGGCGACCAGCAGCTCGTCGGCGGGGAAGCGGGTGAGGATCGCGACTGCCGTCGGCGGTGACGAGGACCTCCTCCTCGATGCGCGCCGCGGAGACGGCCGTCGCCGGCCGGGCAGTAGGTCTCGAGCGCGAAGACCATGCCCTCCTCGAGCTCGACCGGGTCGTCGAAGCGAGTGCAGGCGCGAGATCATCGGCGACTCGTAGAGGCCGACGCCGAGGCCGTGCCCGAACTGGAGGCCGAAGCACGCCTCCTCGTCGGCGAAGCCGAGCTCCTCGGCGGTGGGCCAGACCGCGGCGATCTGGTCGGTGGTGACGCCCGGCCGGACGAGGTCGATCGCGGCGTCGAGCCACTCGCGGCACTGCTTGTAGGCGTCGATCTGGGACTGGTGTGGCGCCGCCGACGCTGAACGTGCGGTAGTAGCACGTCCGGTAGCCCATGAACGAGTGGATGATGTCGAAGAAGGCCTGGTCGCCGGGGCGCAGCAGGCGGTCGGAGAAGACGTGCGGGTGCGGGTTGCAGCGGTCGCCGGAGACGGCGTTGATCGCCTCGACCTGCTCGGAGCCGAGCTCGAAGAGCAGCTTCATGCGCGTCGGCGACGACCTCGTGCTCGCGTGATGCCGGGGCGCAGCATGCGGTAGATCTCGCTCGTAGACGGCGTCGACGATCGCGGCGGCGTGGTCGAGCAGCGCGATCTCGTCGTCCGTCTTGATCTTGCGCGCCGCCAGCATCACCGGGTGCCGTCGGCGATGTCGATGCCCGGCGCGCTGCAGCGCGTCGAGCGTCGACCATGTCGGTCATGTCGATGCCGAGCGGCTCGCCCTCGAGGCCGCGCTCGCGCAGCTCGTGGGCGATCTCGCCGGCGAGCGCGTCCGGGCACGCCGGTTCGTCCGGCATCGCGCCGCGCATCGGCGTGACGCCGCGCGCGGAAGCTCTCCGGCGGCAGCCAGGGCGCGTACAGCTGGTGGTGGCGGGCGGCGGAGCCGAAGTCCCAGAGGATCGGGTCGCCCTGCGCGGCAGCGAGCACGAAGCGGGCGTTCTTGTCGCGCGCCCACTCGCCGATGTGCGGTGCTGGTGACGTAGCGGATGTTGTTCGGGTCGAAGAGCAGCAGGGCGCCGAGGTCGGACTCCGCGAGCGCGGCCTTTGCCCGCGCGAGCCGGTCGGAGCGCAGCTTGTCGAAGTCGATCCGCTGCTCCCAGTCGACCCCCATGGTGGCGCCCCGCGAAGCGATGTGAGTCATCGGCTAACTGCTCCTTTCTCTCCGTCAAGAAGGGCGGCACCCTTGTCGCCCGCGCGGTAGACAATCAGATTGAACGGCAGCATGAAGTCTGTCGAGTTCTATGACCGAAATGTCCATGCGGCGCGCCTGAACCGCGATGGATCGCCCAGCCTAAGTGCCTCCCCCCCGAACGTGGGGGGTTGTTTAATAACTTTGAAACATGATGGTTCCGGGACCTGGTCGGGGAGCGCCTGCGGGCGCACCGCCAGGAGGCCGGGGATCAGCCTGCGGGCCTCGCCCGCGCGGTCGGCGTCTCCCCCAGCCTGATCTCCCAGATCGAGCACGGCAAGGCGACGCCCTCGGTCGGGACCCTCTACGCGATCGTCTCCGAGCTCGGCATCTCCTCGACGAGCTCTTCTTCGACGGCCCCGCGGCCCCGCTGCCGCGCCAGGCGCCGGTCGAGCGCAAGCCGACACCGGCCGGCGGACCCCGTCGAACCACTGGAGGCGCCGAGCGAGGGACCGGTGCTGCGCTCGGCCAACCGGCTCACGCTGACGCTCGCCACCGGGGTGCGCTGGGAGCGGCGACCGCCTCCCACGACCCCCGGGTCGAGTTCCTCTACTCACCTACCCGGTCGGCGGCGAGTCCTGCCCCGCCGACAAGCTGATGCCCACACTGGCTCCGAGTACGGAATCGTGCTGGAGGGCCGGCTCGGCGCGACCGTCGGCGAGGAGGAATACGAGCTCGGCCCCGGCGACTCGATCGCCTTCGAGTCGACCACGCCCGCACCGGATCTGGACGATCGGCGAGGAGCCGCGATCGCGATCTGGACCGTCGTCGGCCGCGAGGGCGACCCCCGCGTCAGCTACGACTGTGTACTTTTTCGACCCCTGGGGCGAAAAAGGAACCACGGAGTCGATTTCGCGCCCTACTTGGTCGCGACGAGGATCTTGATCTGGTCGCCTTCGGGGTCGATCAGGCTGCTCGAAGCCGGCGACGGTGTCCTCGAGGCTGGTGCGGTCGGAGACCGCGCGCTCGACCGGGAAGGCGCCGGCGGCGATCATCGCCATGATCCGCGGCCACTCGTGGACCGAGTAGCACCAGGTGCCCATGATGCGTCAGTTCGCGCTCGCTAGACCTCCATCGTGTCCAGCGAGGCGTCCTTGACGTGGAGGCCGACCTGGGCGACGGTGCCGCGGGCGCGGACCGCGCCGAGGCAGGCGCGCAGCGCCCGGCTCGTTGCCCGAGCACTCGATCGCGACGTCGACGCCGAGCCCGTCGCTGCGCTCGCGCAGCTCGCCGGCGACGTCGGTCGCGGTCGGGTCGAGGATCGCCGGCGGCGCCGAGCGCCCTCGGCGCGGGCGGCGCGCCGCGCGGTTCGGCTCCGAGAGGTAGACCTCGCCGGCCCCGGCGGCCTGGGCGGCCAGCACCGCCAGGGCGCCGATCGGCCCGGCGCCGGTGACCAGCACGCGGTCGCCCGGGTCGCACGCCGCCCTGCGTCGACGCCCCAGGCGGCGACCGCGGCCGGCTCGATCAGGGCGCCCTGCTCGTAGCAGAGCTCGTCGGGCAGCGCGCCAGGCCTGGTAGTCCTCGACGACCGCCGCGCTCGGCGAGCCCGCCCCACTGCCAGCTGAGCCCGACGCAGCCCATCGTTCAGCACAGGTGGTTCAGGCCGCGGCGGCAGAAGTAGCAGCGCCCGCAGAAGACCAGCGGCATGATCGAGACGCGGTCGCCGGCGGCCACGTTGGTCACCTCGGAGCCGACCGCGACGACGTCGGCCGGCGAGCTCGTGGCCGAGGATCTGCGGCAGCTCGGCGCCGGTCAGCGGGTGCGGCTCGGCCGGGGTGACGATCGGCCCGGCGACGTACTCGTGCAGGTCGGTGCCGCAGATCCCGCACCAGCGCGGCGCGATCAGCACCTGGGTGCGGGCCGAGGTCGCCGTCCGGCTCGGCGACCTCCTCGACCCGGATGTCCTTGACGCCGTAGTAGCGGGCGGCGCGCATCACGCATCCCACTCCTCACTCGCTCACCATCTGGACCTTGATGTTCTCGCCGGTGCGCTGGGCGGCCTCGAGTGCCTCGGTCGCCCGCTCGAGCGGGAAGCTGGCGGTGATCACCGGGCTGAGGTCGATCTCGCCGCGGGCGAGGAAGCGCAGCGCCGCCGGCCAGACGTTGGGCGAGCCGATCACGCCGCGGATCGTCAGTTCCTTCGACTGGATCTGGCCGAGGAAGGTCGGGGCGCTGTCGCCGGTCTCGATCCCGACGATAGACGAGGCGCGCTTTGAAGGCCGCGAGGTCGAGCGCCGAGGCCATCGCAGCGGGAGTTGCCCGAAGCCTCGATCACCACCTGCGGGGCTTCGCCGGCGGCGGCCGCGAAGCGGTCCGCGAGGCCGTCGCCGGGCTCGATCGCCGCCGTCGCCCCCATCGCGGTCGCGATCTCACGCCGCTCGGCGACGGGGTCGACGACGACCACGTTGGCGCCGTGGCCCTGGGCGGCGGCGAGGCAGCAGAGCCCGACCGGGCCGGCGCCGAGCACCGCGACGGTGTCGGAGGCGTTGACGTTCCCGCCTCCTGGACCGCGTAGTAAGCGACCGTGAACGGCTCGACCAGAGCGCCGTAGGCGAAGGAGAGCTCATCCGGCAGCTTGTGCAGCCACTCGGGGCGGACCTTGAAGTACTCGGCGGCGGCGCCGGAGATCGAGAAGCCGAAGTGGTCATCGCCGATCACGCACTCGCCGACGACGCGGTCGCCGGGCTCGAACGAGGTCACCTCGCGTCCCACCTCGGCGACTTCGCCCGACCACTCGTGGCCGGGAATCGTCGGGAACTCGATCGGGATGATGTATTTGCCCGACAAGCAGGTCGAAGTCCGAGTGGCAGACCCCGACCGCGCGCGAGGCGACGAGGATCTCGTCAGGGGCGATCTCGGGCGCTCGACGTCGACCACCTCGGCCCGACCTGGCTCGCGGAACATCAGTGCTTTCAACGCGACCTCTCCTTCCATCGTTTGCTGTTTAGCTATGTTAAACGAAATTGGGCTATGTCAACTGCCGTGTAGTCAAGCTTAAAACCTGCTTGTTTCTCGCGGCTAGGAACCAGGAGAGGACATGAGCGCCGAGCCGCTGTCATCGCACCCGATGAAGGTCACCGTCGACGGGACCCCCCAAGACCCGGCCCTGAAGGCCGAGGACGGCTGGGTCGACATGGACGTCAGTTGGTCACCTCCGAGACCGTCGGCTCCAAGGACTCGGTCTTCGGCCTCACCGTCTTCCTTCCCGGCGCCAAACACGACATCCACCGCCACCCGCAGCGGAGGAGATCGAGTACATCGTCTCCGGCTCCGGCGTCGCCCAGGTCGGCGACGACGACGTCGAGATCTCCGCCGGCGAGCTTGTTTTCGTGCTGCAAACGAGTACCACGGCTTCCACAACACCTCCGACGGCGAGACCGTGATGGTCTGGACCTACGCGCCCGCGGCCAGCCTCAAGGAGGCGGGCATCCGCAGGCCGACGACGAAGCGAATTCAGCGTGATCTTCGCGGGGTAGGGGTGTTCACTGTAGGAATGCCCCCGCCCCCACCGCCGGCAGAACCGTCCGCCTCCCGGATCTTCCTCGGGCCGGCGCTTCGCACGCAGCCCGACCGACGGCTGGTGAAGCTGGTGCGCGAGGGCTACGAGGCGGCCTTCGAGGAGATCGTCCGCCGCTACCGCAAACCGCTCGACCGCTTCGCGGCGGCGATCGTCGGCAACCACTCGGAGGACGTCACCCAGGATGCCTTCTCGAAGGCGCTGCTGGCGCTGCGCGGCTCCGACAAGGAGATCGAGCTGCGGCCCTGGCTCTACCGGATCGTGCGCAACACCGCGCTCAACGACCTGCGCGACTCGCCGCCGGCCGTCGAGGAGCTGGGCGAGGCGATTGCCGGCGGGGCCAGCGCCGCGGTCGAGGCCGAGCGGCGGGAGGAGGTCACCGAGTTGATCGAGCGGCTGCGGGCGCTGCCGGAGCCGCAGCGGGCGGCGATCGTGATGCGCGAGCTGGAAGGACTGAGCCACGAGGAGATCGCGGCGGCGCTGGGCGTCAGCGGCGGCGCAGCCCGCCAGGCGATCCACCGGGCGCGGCTGACGCTGCGCGACGGCCTCGGGCTGCTGGTGCCGCTGCCGCTGCTGCGGATGCTCTTCGACCACGGCGCCGAGGCCGCCGCCGCGGGAGGAGCGGCAGCCGCGACCGCGGGCGCAGCCTCCGCGGCCGGCGGTGGAGGGGCGGCGCTGGGCGGGCTCGGCGCCGGCGGCGCCCTCAAGGCCGGCGTGGCGACGGTCCTGGTCGCCGGCTCGGTCGGCGCCGGGGTGGCGATCCACCAGAACCGCGACGGCAACGGAACGGAGCCGGCGGCTGCCTCGGCCGCGCAGGCACCAGGCAGCGGCGAGCTCTCCGGTTCGGCCGGATCCTCCGACGGCTCGAGCTCGGCGCCATCGACGGGGTCGGGCGACGATCGCGGGGGCGGCGGACCTGGCCGGGGAGACGACGATCGCGGAGTCGGGGACGACAACCGCCGCGGCCGGGACGAGCGAAGCTCTGGAGACGACAGCGACGACTCCTCCGGGCGAGGTCGCGGACGCGGCCGGGGAGACGGCTCCTCCGGCCACGGAGGCGAGGGGCCCGAGCCGAAGCGGCCACTCGGGCTCGGACGACTCGGGTGGGAGCGGCTCCGGCGAGGGAACTCGGGTCGGGCCGGGGGCCAGCGGCGATTCGGGCCACGGCTCGGGCGGCGGCAGCTCCAGCTCGGGCGGCGACTCCGACAGCAGCGGTCCGGGCAGCGACGGCGATCTGTGATCTTCGCGCCGCGGTCGGGTTGAAGCGGTGAACGTGTCCCGCTCTAACAAGGAGGAACGGCAATGACCCGCTACAAAGGAAGGCGCGTCCAGCTCGGCAGCCTGCTCGCGGTGGCGCTCGGCGCCGTCGCGATCCTCGTTCTGCCCGGCCTGGCCGGTGCCAAGGACGGCAACGACGACCGCATCCCCGATCGCTGGGAGAAGCGGCACCATCTCTCGCTGAAGGCCGACCAGTCGCGCCGCGACCAGGACCGCGACCACCTGCGCAACCTGGCCGAGTTCCGCGCCGGCGACGACCCGCGCGACAGCGACAGCGACGACGACGGGGTGGTGGACGGCGAGGAGAACGCCGGCACGATCGCCTCCTTCGATGCGGCCAGCGGCAAACTCGTGATCGACCTCTTCGGCAACGACGCGGTCGCGGGCCTGGTCACCGACCGCACCGAGATCAAGTGCGAGGACGAGCACTCCTCCGGCGATGCGTCGAGCAGCCGCGAGGCCGAGCCCGGCGACGATCACGGCGGCGGCGATAACTCAGGGCCAGGCTCGTCCAACTCCGGCCCTGGCGGCGGTCACGACGACAACGAGACCGGAGCCAACTGCACCAGCGCGGACCTGATCCCCGGTGCGGTCGTCGAGGAGGCCGACCTGGAGATCGAGCACGGCGCCGCGACCTTCGACGAGGTCGAGCTGGCCCACTCCAGCTAGGGGCTACTTGGCGGTGAGCCAGTCGGGGCCGACGCCGATGTCGACCTCGAGTGGCGGATCGAGCTGGTAGGCGGCGCACATCTCGCGCCGCACCAGCTCGGTCGCGCCGTCCATCTCCTCCGGCGGGCCCTCGAAGAGCAGCTCGTCGTGGATCTGCAGGACCAGGCGGGTCTCCCCCCCGGTCTCCGCCAACGCCCGCTGGCAGCACACCATTGCGACCTTGATGATGTCGGCGGCGGTGCCCTGGATCACGGTGTTGACGGCGAGCCGCTCGCCGAGACGGCGCGTATTGGGGTTGCCCGAGCGCAGCTCGGGGATCTGACGGCGCCGCCCCATCAGCGTGGTCACGTAACCCTCCTCCTGCGCCCGCTCGACCACCTGCTCGCGGAAGGCCCGCACGGCGGGGAAGCGCTCCAAGTAGCGGGCGACGAATTCCTCGCCCTCTTTGCGGGGGATGTTGAGGCGGTCGGCAAGGCCGAACCCGGTGAGGCCGTAGACGATTCCGAAGTTGACCATCTTCGCCTTCGAGCGCTGGCCGACGTCGACCTCGTCGCGGCCGATCTCGAAGACCTCGGCGGCGGTGGCCGCGTGGACGTCTTCGCCGGCGTGGAAGACGTCTTTCAGCACCTGCTCGTCGGCGACGTGGGCGAGCACCCGCAGCTCGACCTGGCTGTAGTCGGCGGAGAGCAGCTGAGCGCCCTCGTCGGCGACGAAGCAGGCGCGCACCGGGCGGCCGATCTCGGTCCGGATCGGGATGTTCTGCAGGTTCGGGTTGGTGCTGGAGAGGCGGCCGGTGGTCGTCGAGGCCTGGTTGAAGGTGGTGTGGACGCGCCCGGTCTCGGGATCGATCAGGTCCGGCAACGAGTCGAGGTAGGTGTTCTTGAGCTTGGTCAGCTCGCGCCAGGACTCGATCTTCTCGACGATCGGGTGCTCGTCGCGGATCTGGGCCAGCACGCGGGCGTCGGTCGAGAAGCCGGTTTTGCCGCGGCGCTTGCGGGTCAGCTCGAGCTTCTCGAAGAGGATGCGGCCGACCTGCTGCGGCGAGCCGATCGTGAACTCCTCATCCGCCAGTTCGAAGATCTCCTTCTCCAGGGTGGCGATGCGCTCGCCGAAGCCGGCGCCGACCTCGGCCAGGCGCTCGGCGTCGAGCTTCAGTCCCTCGCGCTCCATCGCCGCCAGCACGTGGACGAGCGGCAGCTCGACCTCGCGCAGCAGCTTCTCCAACCCCAGCTCCTCGATCCGCGGTTGCTGCACGTCGGCCAGGGCAGCGACCAGGCGCGCCTCCTCCGGCGGGTCGAGGCCGGCCTCGACCTCCTCGCCGAGCGCGAGCTGGCCATTGTCATCGTCGGGCGTGGCCGTGGCGCCCTCGGCGAGGCCGATTCCCGCGTCGGCCGCCAGCTCGGTCAGCTCGTAGGTGCGGCGCTGCGGCTCCAGCAGGTAGGCGGCGATCATCGTGTCGTGGTCGAGCGTGAGCTCGACCCCCTCGCGGGCGGCGGCGGCCAGGAGTCCGTGGCGGCCGCCACCGAGCGACTTGGCGTCGTGGGCGAGGAAGGAGCGCCCGGCCAGCCCCGTCGCCAGCTCGTCGTGGCTCGCGGAGCCGGCGACGATCCGCTCGCCTTCGGCCGCGGCCCAGCGCTCGCCGTCGATCGCCAGCGCCGCCGGCCCGTCGCCGAGGTCGGCCGGCGTCCCCTCCTCCACCTCGACCTCCAGCTCGCGCTCGACGCTGCGGCCGGGGACCGCCTCGCCCTCCGGCAGCGCTTCTTCCAGCCGCTCCATCACTGCCCGCAGCTCGAACTCGCGCATGAAGTCGCGCAGGGCGCCGCGGTCGGGCTCCGAGCCCATCGCCGCGGCCAGATCGACCCCGGTCTCGATCTCGTACTGCAGGGTCGCCAGCTGTTTCGACATGCGCGCGTCCTCGGCGTGCTCGACCAGGTTCTGCTTGCGTTTGGCGCCGGAGACCTTGTCGACGTTGGCGAGCACGTCATCCAGCGAACCGAACTCCTGCAGCAGCTGGGTCGCCGTTTTCTCGCCGATCCCGGGGACGCCGGGGATGTTGTCGGAGGTGTCGCCGCGCAGCCCCATCAGGTCGGTGATCAGCTCCGGCGGCACGCCGTAGCGCTCCGCCACCGCCTCGCGGTCGTAGATCTTGGTCTCGGTGATCCCGCGCGAGGTGCTCATCACCCGGACGCCGTCGGCGACCAGCTGGTAGGCATCGCGGTCGCCGGTCACCACCATCACCTCGATCCCCTGCTCGCGCGCCTGGCGGACCAGCGAGGCGATCACGTCGTCGGCCTCGTAGCCCTCGACCCTGACGTTGGTGTAGCCGAAAGCCTCGACCAGCGGCATCAGGTGCGGCCACTGCTCGCGGAGCAGGTCGGGGCGTGGTTTGCGCTGCGCCTTGTAGAGGTCGTAGGTGACCTCACGCCCGGACATTCCCGCGTCCCAGGCGACGACGACTCCGGCCGGGTGGTGCTCGTCGATGATTTTCACCAGCATCGAGGCGAGCCCGTAGATCGCGTTGGTCGGGCGACCGTCGCTGGTCCCGATCGACTCCGGCAGCGCGAAGAACGCCCGGTAGGCGAGCGAGTTGCCGTCGATCAGGAAGAGCTCTGGCGCGTCGGCGCTCACGGCGCCCACTCTATGAGGCGCTATCGACGGGCGAGCTCGACGGTGCGGGTTGCCGTCTGCACCGCGCCGGAAGGAGCCGTGAAAACCGCCTTCGCGGTGAGGCGAAGCGACTTCGAGTCGAGGCTCTGCCAGACCGAGCCCCCGATTCGGCAGGAGATGGAGACCTCCCCCGCCGACCTGGCACGGCTTTTGCCGTTGCAGACGCGCCGCCCCGAGGTCTCGCCGCCGACCCAGGCCCGCAGCTTCAAGCGCCCCGCCGTGTGCAGCCTGACCTTGCCCACGAGGCGCCGACCGTCGCGCGTTACGCGGTTGAGGCGAATCGGGGGCGGCGGGCCGGCGGTCAGGGGCTGCGCGGGCGCAGCGGTGCCCGAAGACGGGGTCGAGGGTGGTACGACTGGAACGCACGGGGTGTCGTCGACGACGCTCGCGGGCGCTTCCGCTTCCAGCCAGTCGGCAAGTTCCGCCGGCCGCTCGATGATGAATTCGCGGGCTTCGTCGACACCCTCGTCGATTTCCTCGGCGTCGTATTCCCGCCGTTCGTCTTCTTCGAGCGCCTGCCACGGTGCCAGCCGCTCGGCCAGACAGCGAGCCTGACGATCGAGTTCGAGACTCGGGACCGTCGCCTGCACCTGCTCGAGACCATCGACGTAGAGGCCCTCGCAACTGCTGTCGGCGATGCATTCGTTGAAGAGCAGTCCGCCGGCCGGCTCGCCGAATTCGATCCGCGTCTCCCAGGTCTGATCGGTGCCCCAGGGCAGCATCTGGAACCGCCCCGCTTCGGGACCGGTATCGAGACTGTGCAGGAAGTAGTTGTTGGGCCGGAAGGGCGCATCGACCCCGGCGTATCCGTCCCAGTGGCCGGCGTAGCGCTCGACGGCCCACATCTTGGCCATCTGCGGAAGGTCAGCGACGGGTTCCACGCCGTCGGACCAGTCGCCGGCTTCGCTGTCGGCGGCGGCGATCAGGGCTTCGAGGTCGGAGAGGTCTTTGTCGTCGCCTTCGTCAACCTCGAATTTGCCGGCGCTGCCCGGCGTGACGTCGGTTCCCGGCGCGTCCGCCTCGTAGAGGTGACGGGTCGATCCGAACCAGTGCGGCAGGGAGATGTCGTCGAAGGTCTCCAGGTTCAGGTGGACGCCGTAGTCGGTGCCGTTGATCCGTACGTATGCGTAGCCGGTGCGAGGGGCCGGGAGCCCAAGCGAGCGAAAGGCCTCGTAGGTCAGCGTCTCGTGAACCATCGAGGGGTCCTGGACCATGTTGTTGAGCGTCAGCTTCTTCAGCCCGAGGAATTTCTGGCCTTTGACGAAGTTGAATTTGATTTTGAAAGCAGCCTTTTCGCTCAGCGGGCGGAAGGAGCCCTCCCCGCCCTTGAGGCGGATGCCGACGTTCAACGGCGGGCTGAATTCGGCGATGCCGTCCGGGCTTCCATCGGTGGTGGCCAGCGAGAACGTGCCGGGCTGGTATTCGTCGGTCGGCGGTTCGACTTCGAGCGCTTCGATCGAGGCCTGTGGCAGGGTCAGGTCGATCGCGACGATGCTGTCGGGCGTATACATCGGCGCCGCCGGGTCAGGTTCGACCGCGCCGGCGCCCGCCGCCAAGGCAAGCACGCCCAAGACCGAGGCAAGAGCCGAAGCCAGAAAAAGCCTCCATGCCTCTGGCGCGGTCACGGCCGGGACGATAGCCGTATCGCAGCCAGTCGAGCCCGAGCGAACGCGTTGCGGACATCGGCAACCACCGCGGCCGGTTCGTCGTTCAGCTGCTTTTCGCTGAAGCGCCGCACGTCGAATCCGAGCCGTCGCAGATCGAGGTGCCCGCGCATGGTCGTCTTGGAACGCGATCCTGCCGCGGTGGTAGGCGTAGCTGTCGGTTTCCACGAAAACCTTCTCGTCGCGCCATAGGAAGTCGACGGTCCAGCGTCCGACCTTGACGTTGACCTCTGGCGCGGGAAGCCGGTGACGGCGACATAGCTTCAGGAAGTCGCCCTCGAGATCGCTGCGAGTCCGGTCGGTCTGGGTCTCCCGGCCTAACTTCAATTTCTTGAACTCCGCCTGCCTGACGGCTTTCCTCCACTGCCACGCCGGGACCACCCCTTTCAAATCGGAGATGGTCCTGGCGGGCGTCGTTACGGGAATGCCATCACGCTGGGTCGTGCTCCCGGTGGCAAGCGATACGCAGCGATGAAGGCGTATGCCCATCCGCTTCCTCCGCCCGCTGCGAGCGGGGGTCGATACATCGACCGGACCTGCGGGTCTGGGGAGCAGGGCCCACAAAGCCGCCGCGCTTGCGTGACTCAACACCGCTCCCTCTCCACATGCGAGCACGGCTGCCATCCAGCAGCCCTCTTGTGAGATGCCAAAGTGCCCGACGGCGTACACGCCCTGGTGAAGGCGATGAAGGCGACCCGCGTTGACCCTCCGCCTCACGGCACTTTCGTCAAGGCCAACCGCACGCAGCTGCCGGGAGGCGACGACACCATGTTGCCTGGCGGCAATCTCCGCAAGCTTCAGATCGGATGGGGCGCCTTTCTGTTGGATACCGACATAAACGCGCCCGGCGCGAAGGTTCTCCCCCCGGCGAGGGCTAATCTCGGCTGAATCGGGAGTGGACGAGAGTGGCCCGCACGCCGGGGCCAGTGAGAGAGACGTCGGAGCGGCCGGGGAAGTCGACGCTCAGGCTTCCGCTCCAGCGCTGCGCGGGCGAGGCGGCCCGGCGGAAGGTCGCGTGCCCGGCAAACGGCGCCGAGGGATCGACCGTCGCCGTCCGCAGGAGCGGGTCGTAGTCGAACGCGTTCGAGGGGACGCGCGCGGTGACCGAGCGAGCGATCTCGATCCGGCCGCGCTTTTCCTTTACTTCGGCCTCGAAGATCGAGTGGGCTCCAGGACGGTTCTCGTTGACCTGCAGGTCGAGCCGGTTGTGGCCGCTTCCGGCGCGGAGCTTCAGCCGGGCTCCGGGCAGACCGGCGCCTCGCACTTCTCCCCGACTCACGATGTCGCATCCGAAGTCGAGGTAGAAGCGGGCGTATTCGGGCAGCGTCACCGCCTCCGCCTCCGCGTATCCCTCCTCACCGTGGAACTCGAAGACGCCCCGGTAGGTGTCGGGTTCGAAGGTGACGGGTTTGCCGCCGCAGGTCGATCGCAGGGTCCTCTTCACCCCCGAGGGCGCTATGTCGAGGGAGATTCGCCCGAGACCGCCGAGGTCGGCAGAGAGCTTCGTCGGCGTGACCGTGGCCGGAGCCGCATAGAGCGCGCCTGCGTCCTTGCGGTAGACGATCAGCGCGATATCGCCGCGGCCATCAGCACGCTCTGAGGAGGCGAGGGCCAGGATCGAGTAGCCGTTGCTCGCCTCGACCCTGAAGACGGCGGAGCCCTTCAGGTCCGAGTCGAGGGCGGGGGCGTGGGCCGGCGCCAGCAGTGTCACCGCCAGCACGCCCATCGTCGCCGCGAATCCGAGCCGCGGCCTGCCCCGCCTCGCCCTCATCGACCGACCCTATTCGACGCCCCGAGCGGCAGGTGCGATCTGCCTGCACAGACGCGGAACGGGGCCGGCAAGCCGAATCTGATTCGATAGCCGGGATGGCCGTCAGCGCCCAGTACAGCGTCACGATCCGGGTCGAGCTCGACGCCCGACAGGAGCCGCTGGGCAAACTGACCGCCTCGATTGCCGAGGCGGGCGGGCAGCTGCAGGGGGTCGACCTGGTCCCCGGGGCCGGCCCAGAGGGCAAGCGGGTGCGGGAGTTCACGATCGACGCCCAGGACCGCGAGCACTGGGAGCGGATCCTGCGGGCAATCGGGTCGACCCGCGGCGCCCGCGTCCTCGACTACGTCGACCGCACGATGCAGATGCACCGCGGCGGCAAGATCGACATGCACAACAAGTATCCGGTGAAGACGCGCGACGACCTCTCGATGGCCTACACGCCCGGCGTCGCCCGCGTCTGTTTGGACATCCACGCCGACCGCACCAAGGCCTTCGAGTACACGATCAAGAAGAACACCGTGGCGGTGGTCTCCGACGGCAGCGCCGTGCTCGGCCTCGGCAACATCGGCCCCGAGGCGGCGATGCCGGTGATGGAGGGCAAGTGCATGCTGTTCAAAGAGTTCGCCGGCGTCGACGCCTTCCCGATCTGCCTCGACACCCAGGACGCCGACGAGATCGTCAAGGCGGTGGAGCTGATGGCGCCGACCTTCGGCGGCATCAACCTCGAGGACATCTCCGCCCCGCGCTGCTTCGAGATCGAGGACCGACTCAAGGAGAGCATCGACATCCCCGTCTTCCACGACGACCAGCACGGGACCGCGGTGGTGACGATGGCGGCGCTGTTCAACGCGCTGAAAATCACCGGTAAGCCGATCGAGGAGCTGCGGGTGCTGGTGGTTGGCCTCGGTGCCGCCGGGGTAGCGGTGACGAAGATGATGCTTGCCTCCGGTGTGACCCAGATCGTCGGCTGTGACCGCAAGGGGGCGCTTTCGACCGAGCGCGAGGACTACGCGACGGGCGCGATGAACGAGGCCAAGCGCTGGTACGCCGAGAACACCAACCCCGGCAAGGTGGGCGGCCAGCCCGACGACGCGATCGAGGGAATGGACATCTTCGTCGGTCTCTCCGGCCCCGGGATCATCCAAGCGGAGTCGTTGGCGAAGATGAACGACGACGCGATCGTCTTCGCGATGGCCAACCCGACCCCCGAGGTGATGCCCGAGGAGGCCGCGCCCTACGTGCGGATCATGGCCACCGGCCGCTCGGACTACCCGAACCAGATCAACAACGTGCTCGCCTTCCCGGGGATCTTCCGCGGCGCCCTCGACGCCGGCGCCCCCAGCATCACCGAGGAGATGAAGCTGGCCGCGGCCAAGGGGATCGCGATGGCGGTCTCCGAGGAGGACCTGGCCGAGGACTACATCATCCCCAGCGTCTTCAACCGCGAAGTGGCGCCGAAGGTCGCCGAAGCGGTGGTCGAGGAGGCACGGCGCGACGGGATCGCCCGCCTCAACGAGGAGACCGGGACCTTCGCCACCGTGGACGGCGACCAGTGAAGGGCCGGGCCCCGAGCCCATGAAGGCGCTCGTCACCGGAGCCACGGGCCTGATCGGCTCAGCTCTGTGTGACGCACTGCTGGCCCGGGGCGACGACGTCGTCGCCCTCACCCGCAGCCCCGAGAAGGCGCGGGCGGCCGAGCCCGAAGTCGAGTGGCAGCCCTGGGAGCCAACTTTGGAACGGCCGCCGGCCGCGGCCTTCGACGGGGTCGATGGCGTCGTCAACCTGGTCGGCGAGAAGATCAACCAGCGCTGGACCGAGGATGCGAAGCGGAGGATCGTGGAGAGCCGCCGCACCGCCACCCACAACCTGGTCGGCACGATCGCCGGTCTGGAGCGACGGCCGCCGGTGCTGGTCAACCAGTCGGCGGTCGGCTACTACGGGGATCGCGGCGACGCCGTCGTCGACGAGTCGGCAGGGCCGGGCTCGAGCTTCGACTCCGAGGTGGTCGAGCAGTGGGAGAAGGCGGCGCGGGAGGTCGAGAGCGAGGGGGTGCGGCTGGCCATCGCCCGCACCGGTCCGGTCCTCGATGCCGACGGGGGGCTCCTGGCGGAGCTACTGACGCCGTTCAAGCTCGGGGTCGGTGGGCCGATCGCCGGCGGGCGGCAGTACCTCCCCTGGATCCACCGCGACGACGAGGTGCGTCTGCTGCTGTGGGCGCTGGACAACGAGGAGGTGAGCGGGGCCCTGAACGCGACCTCGCCGAACCCCACCACCAACCGCGAATTCTCGAAGGCACTCGGGCGCGCGCTGGGACGGCCGGCTGTGATGCCGGTGCCAGGGTTCGTCCTCGATCTCAAATTCGGGGGCGAGTTCGGCCAGGTGCTGCGGGGTGGGCAGCGGGTGGTGCCGAAACGGGCACTGGAGCTGGGGTTCGAGTTCGAGCATCCGGAGCTGGACGGGGCGCTTAAAGACCTGCTCTAGGCAGGAGAGGGTCGGGTGCCCCTCCCGCTGCGCTGTCGTTTTCGCACGGATCGGCAGTCGCCGTTCGAGTTGCCGGTGGGCGAAAACGTAGCGCCGCTTGCGAGAGGGGCACCCGACCCTCTCGGGGCCTACTGCAGGGCGTCGCGCACTGAGACGCGGAGTGAGCTGGAGTCCGCTTCCCCGATCGCGCCTAGCAGGCGGGTGATTGCGGTCGATCCGGAGTTCGAACTGATCCAGGCGATGCCGGCGGAGTCGACGATCGGTTCGGAGAAGCGGCCGGCGGGACCCGGCTGCTCGATGTAGGCGACCGTGGTGGAGTCCTCGGTCGCGCGGCGGGCGTTGGCACCGACCGCAGCGAGGTCAAGATGGCTGGCGCGATCGACCGGCGGGAGGCAGCTGGCGCGCACCCGGATATCGCCAGCGCTGCTGCTTTCGCGTGACAGCTCACGCTTTGCTTCCCCACAGAGCGGCGCTGCGACGTAGGCCGTTACCGTGGCGCCATCGGCGACGCCTTCGCTCTCACCGCATCCAGCTGCCGCGAGGAGAAGTGCGCCAGCAACTATCGGCGCTGTCTTGCGCAAGGCTCGAGAGGGACGGGGTGTCCCTCCGGCGCAGCGGCGTCCTGATTTTCGCCCCAGCCACACTCGCGGACGGCCACCCACTCTCCAGGCGAAAATCCCAGCAAGCAGGAGGGACACCCCGTCCCTTCCCTGCCTAGCCAAAGAAGACCTCGGCCTCGGCGTACAGGGACTCCGGCACCGTCTTCAGCTCGGCGGTGGCCTCGGTCAGCTGCACGAGCTCGATCTCGGTGCCGCGGAGCGCCGTCATCGTCCCCCACCTGCCGGCGTTGGCGGCATCGATCGCGTGCAGGCCGAAGCGGGTCGCGAGGACGCGGTCGAAGGCGGTCGGGGTGCCGCCCCGCTGGACGTGGCCGAGCACGGTGGCGCGGGCCTCTTTACCGGTGCGACGCTCGATCTCGCCCTCGAGCCAATGCCCGATCCCGCCCAGGCGCACGTGTCCGAAGGCATCCAACTGCTCGTCGTCCTGGCTCGGCACCCCACCCACCGGCTGCGCTCCCTCGGCGACCACGACGATCGGCGCGAAGCGGCTCTCGAAGCGGCGCCCGACCAGCTCGCAGACCCGCTCGACGTCGAAGGGCTGCTCGGGGATGAGGATCACGTTGGCACCGCCGGCGAGGCCGGCGTGAAAGGCGATCCAGCCGGCGTGGCGGCCCATCACCTCGACGATCAGGACCCGGTGATGGCTGTCGGCGGTGGTGTGCAGGCGGTCGATCGCCTCCATCGCGATGTTGACCGCGGTGTCGAAGCCGAAGGTGTAGTCGGTAGCGCCGAGGTCGTTGTCGATCGTCTTCGGCACGCCGATCACCTGGGCCCCCGTCTCCTCGTGCAGGCGAGACGCGGCCCCCAGCGTGTCCTCGCCGCCGATCGCGATCAGGCCGTCGACGCCGGCGGTGGCCATGTTGGCGACAACCTGCTCGGCGCCTCCGTCCGCAGCGAAGGGGTTGGTCCGCGAGGAGCCGAGGATCGTGCCACCGCGCGGCAGGATGCCGCGCACCTCAGGCACGCCGAGCGGCCGGCCGTCGTCCTCCAACGGCCCACGCCAGCCGTCGCGGTAACCGACGAACTCGTGCCCGTACTCGCCGACGCCCTTGCGGACGATCGCCCGGATCACCGCGTTGAGGCCGGGACAATCGCCGCCGCCGGTGAGCACCCCGATCCGCATCGGCTCACTCTAGACAGGTCACAGCGCTGACACGCCGTGCGCGAAGAGGTAAGTTCGGGCGAGACCCTGAGGAGGAGAGATGAACGAGACCCCTGACTTCAAAGCAGTGACCCAGGTGCAGCAGCAGACCTGGTCCAAGGGCGACTTCGCGATGGTCGCCAACATCGTCTACAACGCCAGCGAGAACCTCGCCGAGGCGCTCGACATCGTCCCCGACGAGCGCGTGCTCGACGTCGCCTGCGGCAGCGGCAACGGCGCGATCTCGGCGGCGCGGCGGAGCTGGGGCGGCACCGTCGGCGCCGACTACGTCCCCTCGCTGTTGGAGCGCGGCCGCGAACGCGCCGCGGCCGAGCGGCTGGACGTCGAGTTCGTCGAGGCCGACGCCCAGGACCTGCCTTTCGAGGACGGCAGCTTCGACGTCGCGATGTCGATCTTTGGCGCGATGTTCGCCCCGGACCAGGAGAAGGCAGCGGCGGAGCTGCTGCGCGTGGTCAAACCGGGCGGGCGGATCGGGATGGCCAACTGGACCCCCGGCGGCAGCGTCGGGACGATGTTCAAAACCATCTCAAAACACGCGCCTCCCCCGCCTGGCCTCGACTCGCCGCTGCTCTGGGGCACGGAGGAGCGGGTTCGGGAGCTGTTCGGCGACGGGATCGCGGACCTGCGGACCGAGAGCCGCATCTCGCGCCAGCCGTTCCGCTCGCCCGACCACTACATCGAGTTCTTCCGCACCTACTTCGGCCCGACTCAGATGGCTTACGAGCGGGTCGGCAGCGAGGGCGAAGCGGCCCTGACCGAGGATCTGCGCACCTTCCTCGAAGCGGCGAACACCGCCGGCGACCGCGCGATGGTCCTCGAGGCCGAGTATCTAGAGGTGATTGCGACGCGGGCCTGAGCGGCGGGCGTCGCGCTAGGACTGCTGCGGCTTGACGACGCGCATTGCGGCGCCGACCAGCAGCACCGTGAAGAAGACCAGGCCGGCGATCGGACCGCCCTGCCCGAAGGCGTAGGAGACCGTCGTCGCCGCGATGGCCAGAAAGAGGGTTACGACCATTCCCATTGCGGCCGGGAGCCTATCGGGCGAGGGCGACGCGCGCCTCGCTGAGGAAGGCGGCGACGGCGTCGGCCGCAGCGGCGGGTGAGCCCGCCTCACCCGCGGCGCGGACGAGACGGCTGCCGATGATCACCCCGTCGGCAATTCGACCCACCTCCGCCGCCTGCGCCGGCGTGCCGATGCCGAACCCGACCGCGACCGGGACCTCGGAGTCGACCTTGGTCGCGGCGACCAGCTCGGCGAGGGCGGCGGGAACCTCGGCCCGCTCGCCGGTCGTCCCCACGGTGGAGACCACGTAGACGAAGCCGTGGGCGACAGCGCAGATCCGCGCCCGACGCTCGGGCGGCGTCGTCGGCGCCACCAGCGGCACCAGCGCCAGCCCGGCAGCCCCGAACTCCTCCCGCACCTCCTCCGCCTCGCCGAGCGGCAAGTCCGGAACGATCGCCCCAGCCGCCCCGGCAGCAATCGCCAGCCGCGCGAACTCAGCCGGCCCTCCGTGCGCCAGGACCATGTTCGTGTAAGCCATCAGCACCACCGGAACTCGGTCCGCCACCGAGCGACAAACCTCCAGCGCCGTCGCGAACGTCGCGCCGGCATCGAGAGCAGCCGTCGCGGCAGCGTGGATAGTCGGCCCGTCGGCAAGGGGGTCGGAGAAGGGCACCCCAAGCTCAATCAGATCCGCCCCGGAGTCCACATAAGCCTCCGCCACTGCGAGGGAGGTATCCCGATCGGGATACCCAGCCATCATGTAGGGCATCAGGGCTGCCCGGTCTTCCGCCGCCGCGGCCTCGAACGCCGCCGCGATCCGGGCGGCGCCAGTCAGCTCGCTCGTGATGGGAGTCGGGGGGGCACTCCCCAGAGCCTCCCCGCAGTTGCTCTGGGGAGTGCCCCCCCGACTCCCCCCCACGGCGCCCTCCCCGCTGTTGCTCGACAGAGTCACCCCCCGACTCCCTTCGCAACGACCTCAGCCAAGTCCTTGTCCCCCCGCCCCGAGAGACAGAGGACATCGAAACCGCCCTCCCCTGGGTTCTCCAGTAGCCAAGCAATGGCATGCGAGGACTCGAGGGCCGGGATGATCCCCTCCAGCCGGGAGAGCTCTCCGAAGGCATCGAGCGCCTGCCGGTCGGAAATCGAGACGTAGCTGGCCCTCCCCGTATCCCGCAGGTAAGCATGCTCCGGCCCGACCCCCGGGTAGTCGAGCCCCGCAGACACCGAATGCGCCTCGAGGATCTGCCCCTCCTCGTCGGCGATCACCGACGAGAGCGAGCCGTGGAGGACGCCGGTGCTGCCGGCCCCCAGCGAAGCGCCGTGGCGGCCGCTCTCGAGTCCCTCGCCCGCCGCCTCGACCCCGACCAGCGCCACCTCGGCATCGCCGACGAAGGGCGTGAAGATGCCGATCGCGTTGGAGCCGCCGCCGACGCAGGCGATCACCCGCGTGGGCAGCGCGCCCTCGGCCGCCAGCGCCTGCTCGCGCGACTCCTCGCCGATCACCCGCTGCAGGTCGCGGACCAGGGCCGGATAGGGCGCCGGACCGACCGCCGAGCCGATCACGTAGTGGGTCGACTCGACGTTGGCGACCCAGTCGCGGATCGCGGCGCTGACCGCCTCCTTGAGGGTGCGGGCGCCGGCCTCGACCGGTGCCACCTCGGCGCCCAGCAGCTTCATCCGCTCGACGTTGGGCGCCTGGCGGCGGATGTCCTCGGTCCCCATGTAGACCACGCACTCGAGCCCGAGCAGGGCGCAGGCGGTGGCGGTGGCGACGCCGTGCTGGCCGGCGCCGGTCTCGGCGATCACCCGCGGCTTGCCCATCCGCTGCGCCAGCAGCGCCTGGCCGATCGCGTTGTTGATCTTGTGGGCGCCGGTGTGCGCGAGATCCTCACGCTTCAGGTAGACCTTCGAGCCGACCCGCGCGGAGAGCCGCTCAGCCAGGTAGAGCGGGGTCGGCCGGCCGACGAAGTCGCGCCGCAGCAGCTCCAGCCGGGCCATGAACTCGGCGTCCTCGCGTGCCTCGCCCCAGGCAGCGGTGAGCTCGTCGAGCGCGGCGATCAGGGTCTCCGGCACATAGCGGCCCCCGTAGGGCCCGAACCTCTCCTCGACCGTGCTCATCGACCGGGGATTCCAGCAGGCTGAGCGGCCTCGAAGAAGGTCGCCATCGCAGCGTGGTCCTTGCGCCCCGGCTCGGCCTCGACGCCGCTGGCGACGTCGACCGCGTAGGGCTGGGTCACCGCGATCGCCCGGGCGACGTTGTCGGGCCGCAAGCCGCCGGCGAGGATGTCCGGCACGTCGGAGCGGTGGCCACGCAGCAGCTCCCAGTCGAAGCTCTCCCCCGTCCCGCCCCACAGGCCCTTGCCACGGCGGTCGAAGAGATGGAAGTCGGTGCGATAGGCCTCAGCGGCGTGGACGTCGGCGGCGCTGGCGACGTGGATCGCCTTGATCACCTTCACCCCGGTCCGCCGCGCCACCTCGCCACAGAACTGCGCCCCCTCGGCCCCATTCAGCTGCACCATCGTCAGCCCAGCGTCTTCCACCGCCCTGTCCACTTCCTCCAAGGTCGGGTTCACGAACACCCCCACCACCTCGCACTTGCGCCTGAAAGCAGCCCCGATTTGCACCGCCACAGCGCTATCGACGCAGCGAGGACTCCCATCGAAGTAAATGAGCCCGATCGCCCAAGCCCCGAGCAACACAGCCTCCGCCGCATCGTCCACATTGGTGATCCCACAGAACTTGACCCGCATAAAACCAGCGTACGCGACCGAGGGGTCGGGGACCCCTCCGAACGGCTTGTACTTTTTCGCGAGAACTCAACCTCGGACGGCGACAGGGAACGTCGAAAAAGTTGAGTGAGGAGGGATCCCCGACCCCTCGGTCCCTATTCGCCGCTTTCTTCGCCGGACGAGTCCGGCCGATCGCCCAAAGTGGCGGTCGCCGTCTTCGTCTCCCCGTCGCGCAGGATCGTCAGCTCGAGTTCGTCCCCTGGATCGGACTCGTTGATGACTTCGACGATCTCGTCCATGCTGGCGACCTTCTTGCCGTCGACCTCGGTGATGATGTCGCCGCCGAGCTTGGCTTGAGCCCCCTCGATCGTCGCCGAGGTGCTGCCACCTTCGACCCCGGCCTTGTCCGCGGCGCTGTCGGGGACGACCTCCTGGACCAGCACGCCCTCCTTGACCGGGAGGTTGACCGCGCGGGCAAGGTCCGGAGTGATCGTGGCGCCGCTGATGCCGAGGTAGGCGTGGGCGACCTCGCCCGTGCTTTTCAGCTGGTCGATCTCGGCGCGCACGGTGTCGATCGGGATCGCGAAGCCGATGCCGACGTTGCCACCGCCACCGCCGCCGGTGGCGATCTGGGAGTTGATGCCGATCACTTCGCCGGCCGCGTTGATCAAAGGACCACCGGAGTTGCCGGGGTTGATCGCCGCGTCGGTCTGGATCACGTCGGTGATCGAGAAGCCGTCGGGGGCTTCGATCTGGCGCTGGAGGGCGGAGACGATGCCGCTGGTGACGGTGCGGTCGAGACCGAACGGGTTGCCGATCGCAACCACCGGGTCGCCGACTTCCATCTCGGCCGAGCGGCCGAGCGGTCAGCGGGTGCAGCTCGCTCTTCGGGGCTTCGACGTCGAGCAGCGCCAGGTCCATCGAGGGATCGGCTCCGACGAGCTTGGCGTCGTAGGCCGTCTCGGAGTCGCCGAGTTTGACTTGGATCCGGTCGGCCCCTTCGACCACGTGGTTGTTGGTCAGCAGGTGCCCTTCGGTGTCGATCACGAAACCGGAGCCGGTCGCGGTGCCACCGCCTTCGGATTCCGGTTCGCCGAAAGGAGAGAACGGTGACGGAGCGGCTTCCTGGGCCGGAAGTTCAGATTCGATGAAGGCGACGCCGTCGCCATCGCGCTTGTAGATCTGGTTGACGACGTTGTGCATCCCCGTCGCCGCTCCTGTCGACCACGGGGGCCGCAAGCGGCGCCGCGACGGTGGTCGTCGACCCGCCTTCGGACTGGATCCAACCGGCCGCGATTGCGATCCAGCCGAAGGCGGCGACGATGGCGCCGCCAAGCAGCGCCGAGACCAAGGGGAGAGGAGAGGAACCGTCGTGGCTTACTCATCGCCGACCATGATCGGGGGCCGCGCTGAGCCGCCGCTAAATGCTCTTGAAAGGTTTTCTAAAAAAGGTGCTCGCGGGTGCCTTCGTCGGCCCCGGTCAGCTCGCGCGTCTTCGCCTCCGGGTCTGCGGCGACCATCAGGGCGCTGCCGATCAGGACGGCGTCGACGCCGACCCGGTCCAGCTCCTGCAGCTCGGCCGGACCCGAGATACCGCTCTCGGCGACCACGGTCTTGCCCGCCGGCACGTCGGGCATCAGCTCGAAGGTCGTCGCCAGGTCGACCGTTCCCTCGTCGAGATCGCGGTTGTTGATGCCGATCACCTCGGCGTCGGCCTCCAGCGCCCGCTCCAGCTCCTCGGCATCGTGAACCTCGACCAGGCAGTCGAGGTCGAGGGAACGCGCCTCGTCATACAGCGCGCGCAGATCCTCGCCCGCCGAGCGCCCGCACGATCAGCAGCACCGCATCGGCGCCGTTCACCGCCGCCTCGTAGAGCTGGTACGGATCGACGATGAAGTCCTTGCGGATGATCGGCAGCCCGCAGGCCGCCCGCGCCGCCCGCAGATCCTCGAGCGAGCCGCCGAAGTGGGGTTCGTCGGTGAGGACCGAGAGCGCGGCGGCGCCGCCGCGCTCGTAGGCGCCGACCTGCTCGGCGACGACCGCGGCGGCGGAGATCTCGCCGGCGCTCGGAGAGCGGCGCTTGAACTCGGCGATCAGGGAGAGGCCGGGACGCACCAGCGCCTCGTTGAAGGGGCGATCCTCGCCGCGGCCGGATAGCCGCGACTCGAGGTCGGCCTGCGGAACCTCGCGGCGACGCGCGTCGACTCCCTCCCTGGCTCCGGCGATGAGCTGCTCGATCATGCCCACTTGAACTGACCGGAGCCTAGCCGCCGAGCGCGGCGGTCGCCGCGATCAGCCGATCCAGCACGTTTCCTGCCGCGCCGGAGTCGATCGCCTCGGCAGCCTTGGCGACGCCCTCGCCGAGGTCGGTCGGCGAGCCCGCCGACGTAGATCGCGGCGGCGGCGTTGAGCAGCGTCAGGTCGCGGCGCGGGCCCGGACTCGCCGGCCAGCACGCCGCGCACGGCCGCTGCGTTCTCCGCCGGCGTGCCGCCGGCGACCGCCTCCAGCTCGGCCGGGGCGAGCCCGAACTGGCCGCGCCTCGACGAACCACTCCGAGGTGCCACCGTCGGCGACCTCGATCACCCGCGTGCGGCGCCGCGATCGAGAGCTCGTCGAGGCCGTCCTCGGCGGAGACGACCAGCGCCCGCACGCTGCCGAGGCCGACCAGCGCCTCGGCGATCGTCTCCTGGTAGTGGCGATCGGCGACGCCGAGCAGCTGCCGGTTGGCGCCGGCGGGATTGGTCAGCGGGCCGAGGAAGTTGAAGATCGTCCGCACTCCGAGTGCCTTGCGGGCCGGAATCACGTGCGCCATCGCCGCGTGGTGGCGGGGAGCGAACATGAAGCCGAAGCCGATCTCGTCGATGCAGCGCCCGACCTGCTCGGGCTCGAGCTCGATATCGACGCCGAGCGCCTCCAGCAGGTCGGCGGAGCCGCACTTGCTGGTGTTGGAGCGGTTGCCGTGCTTGGCGACCGCGCAGCCGGCGCCGGCGGCGACCAGCGCCGCGGTGGTCGAGACGTTGAAGGTCGAGGGCCCGCCGCCGGTGCCGGCGGTGTCGACCAGGTCGGCGCGGCTGCTCGAGACCGGCGCCGCGAGCGAGCGCATCGTCCGCGCCAGGCCGACCAGCTCCGGCACCGTCTCCCCCTTGGCCCGCAGGGCGATCAGGAAGGCACCGGTCTGGACCGGGTCGGTGCGCCCCTCCATGATCTCCGCCAGCACCGCGGAGGCGTGGTCGGCGGTCAGGTGGTCGCCGGCGCAGACCGCGTCGATCGCCCGGCTGACGACGTCGTTAGGCACGTCAGCTCCCTCCGAGGAAGTTCCGCAGCAGGTGTTTGCCCTGCGGGGTCAGCACCGACTCGGGGTGGAACTGGACCCCCTCGGCGGGCAGCTCGCGGTGGCGGGCGGCCATCACCACGTCGCCGAGGGTGGCGCTCAGCTCGAGCTCCTCGGGCAGGTCGGGATCGGCGACCAGCGAGTGGTAGCGGCCGGCGACCAGCGGGCTCGGCAGACCGGCGAAGATCGTCTTGCCGTCGTGCTCGACCTCGGCGTCCTTGCCGTGGATCGGCTCGCCCTGGACGACGCGGCCGCCGAACGCCTCGACCATCGCCTGGTGGCCGAGGCAGACGCCGAGCACCGGCGTGCCCGCCTCGGCGAAGGCGCGGATCGCCTCGCCGGAGATCCCCGCCTCGGCCGGCGTGCAGGGGCCGGGCGAGACGACGAGCCGGTCCGGCGCCGCGCTCCAGCAGCTCGCCGACCTCGGCCTTGTCGTTGCGCACGACCTCGACCTCCGCCCCGAGCTCGCCCAGGTACTGAACCAGGTTGTAGGTGAAGGAGTCGTAGTTGTCGATCACCAGTACCCGCACGCCGCTCAGCTCCCAGTCCGGCTGTTCGCAGGCGACCTCGACGGCGCGGAAGACCGCCTTCGCCTTGTTCACCGACTCGTTGTACTCATAGGCCGGCTTGGCGTCGGCGACGGTGCCGCCGCCAGCCTGCACGTGCAGCTGACCGTCCTTGACGACGACGGTGCGGATGTGGATCGCGGTGTCGAGGTCGCCGTCCCAGGAGAGGTAGCCGATGGCGCCGCCGTAGGAGCAGCGCTTGACCGGCTCGAGCTCGTCGATGATCTGCATCGCCCGCACCTTCGGCGCCCCGGAGAGCGTCCCGGCCGGCAGCGCCGAGCGCAGCACGTCCATCGCGCTGACCCCCTCGCGCAGGGTGCCCGAGACCTGGCTGACGATGTGGAGGACGTGGGAGTAGGTCTCGACCGCCATCAGCTCGTCGACCGAGACCGAGCCGTACTCGCAGACGCGGCCGAGGTCGTTGCGGCCGAGGTCGACCAGCATCACGTGCTCGGCCCGCTCCTTGGGGTCGTTGATCAGCCGCTCGGCGAGGCGGCGGTCCTCATCCTCGCTGCGCCCGCGCGGCGAGGTGCCGGCGATCGGTCGGGTCTCGACCCTGTCGCCCGCTGACCTTGACCAGCGGCTCCGGCGAGGCGCCGGCGATCTGGAAGTCGCCGAACTCGAGGAAGTACATGTAGGGCGAGGGGTTGACCGCGCGCAGGCCGCGGTAGACAGAGAAGGCCTCGACCGGGGCCGGCGCCGAGAAGCGCTGCGAGGGTACGACCTGGAAGGCGTCGCCGGCGTGCACGTACTCGACGATCCGTTCGACCGCGGCTTCGAACTGCTCCCGCTCCATGTTGGAGACGAAGCGCGGCGGCTCGGCGACCGACGGAGCTGGACGGGACCGGCACGGCCCCGCGCAGCCGCTCCCGCATCTCGCCGATTGTCGCGGCGGCGCGCTCGTAGGCGGCGTCGATCCCGCCCTCGGAGTCGGCGAAAGCGCAGGCGAGCAGCGTCAGCTCGTGCCGCAGGTGGTCGAAGACGACCATCGCGTCGGTCACCATCAGCGCCATGTCGGGCAGCCCCAGCGGGTCGGGGTTGGGCTCGCCGAGCGGCTCCACCGTGCGCACCAGGTCGTAGCCGAAGAAGCCGACCGCCCCGCCGGCGAAGGGCGGCAGTCCCTCGACCGGGGCGGGACGGAACTCGGCCAGGCGCGCGGCGACCGCCGCGTAGGGGTCGGGCGCCGGCTCGCTGCGGACGCGGCGCCTCGCCGGCCGCGGCGCCTTCGCCGCTCCATTCCGCCAGGGTGCCGTCGCTCCAGCGCAGCACCGCGCGCGGGCGCAGACCGACGAACGAGTAGCGGCCGACCTGGCCCTGCTCGGCCGACTCGAGCAGGAAGCACGGCGCCCCCTCGGGCTCGCCGGCGCGCAGCTTGAGAAAGGCCGAGACCGGCGTCTCGCAGTCGTCGACGAAGCGGGCTCGCACCGGCACCACGTTGCCCTCGCGCGCCAGCTCGCGCGCCCGCTCGAGGCTCGGCTCGAGCTTCAGCTCGAAATCACTGGCTACGGTCATTCAGCACTTCCATCACCGCCGACTGGGAGACCCCGCGCGAGACCAGCAGCACGCTGAGGTGGTACAGGAGGTCGGCGGCCTCTTCGGCGACGCGCTCGTTCGACTCTTCGCGCGCAGCGCGGATGACCTCCTCTGCCTCCTCCTCGACCTTTTCGCCGATCAGGGTGCGATCGTCGAGCAGCTTCACCGTGTAGCTGCCGTCGGGGCGTTCGACCGCGCGGCTGCGCAGCGTCCGCTCCAGCGCCGGCAGCGCTTCGTGGTTGACCGGGAAGGGCTCGCCGGGCGCCGGCGGCGCGTCCTTGCGGCTCGAGGCCGAGCCCAGCACCTCGCGGTAGAAGCAGCTGCGCTCACCGGTGTGGCAGGCGGGACCGGCCGGGTCGACCATCGCGACCAGGGCGTCGCCGTCGCAGTCGTAGCGCAGTTGGCGCAGGTGCATGAAGGCACCCGAGCGTTTCGCCTTTTTTCCAGAGTTCGTCGCGGGAGCGGCTGTGGAAGTGCAGGTCGCCGGTCTCCAGCGTCATTTCCAGGGACTCCGCGCTGACGTAGGCAAGCATCAGCACCTCGCCGGTGGTCCAGTCCTGGACCACGCAGGGGGCGAGGCCGCGCTGATCGAATTCGATTTCGCCGAACATCCGGTCAATCGTAGTCCGCCCCGGCGCCTACTCGATGCCGAGCCGGTCCAGCATGTCCTCGTCGCGGCGCCAGTGACGGCGCACGCGGACGCTGAGGTCGAGGTGGACCTTCGCCTCCAGCTCGGCTTCGAGCGAACGCCGGGCGGCACTGCCGATCTCGCCGATCTTGGCCCCGCCCTTGCCGATCAGGATCCCCTTCTGGGACTCGGTCTCGGCCCAGATCTCCGCCGTGACTACGACCAGGCCATCGTCCTCGCGCGGCTCCACCTCCTTGACCACGACCTCGACCGAGTGCGGAATCTCCTGCCTGGTCCGGTTCAGCACCTGCTCGCGGACCAGCTCCGCCAGCAGCAGCTCGCTCGACTGGTCGCTGCTGTCCTCCGGCGGGTACAGGTAGGGGCCCTCGGGCATCAGCTCGCCGAGCCGCCCGACCAGCACGTCGAGCCCTTCCCCCGTCCGTGCGCTGATCGGGAAGACCTCGTCGACCCCGGGCAGCTCAGCCGCGGCGGCGAGCACCGGCACGATCTCGTTCGGCCCCAGCCGGTCGGCCTTGTTGACGGCGCAGATCACCGGCAGGTCCGCACCGGCGCCGAGCAGCGAGCGGACGATGAAACGGTCGCCGGGGCCGACACCCTCCTCGCCGTTGACGACGACCAGGGCCACGTCGGAGTCGGCGAGCTCGCGCTTGACGCGCTCCTGCATGCGCTCGGTGAGGACGTCGCGCGGTCGCTGCACTCCGGGCAGATCGACGAGGATCAGCTGCCGCTCCGCCTCGAGGTCGGTGGCGACGCCGCGGATCGCGCGGCGCGTCGTCTGCGGGCGCACCGAGGCGATCGCGACGTGGGAGCCGACGATCGCATTGACCAGGGTCGACTTGCCGGCGTTGGGCCGGCCGGCGAGGCCGATGAAGCCGGAGCGGGTCATCGCAGCGCCGCCAGGACCCGCCCCTGCAGGGCGAGCATCTCGCCGTCGTCGGCCTCGTGATCGTGGCCGCAGAGGTGGAGGACGCCGTGGACAGCTGCCTCGGTCAGGTCCGAGCAGTGCTGCGGGGCAGATCGCGACGTCGCCGAGCTCGCGTGGGCCGGCGGTCGGCCCCGTTCCGTCGATGGGGAAGGCGAGGACGTCGGTCGGGGCGTCCCTGCCTCGGTGCTCGCGGTTGAGCTCGCGGATGCGGTCCTCGTCGACGAGCTCGATGGCCAGATGGCCGTCGGCCACCCCGACGGCCGTGAGCGCTGCCGTGACGGCCTCGCGTAAATCAGGGGGGACGTCGGCGAGGTCGAGGCTCAAGAGGCCGGCGTCGGGCCGTGTTCGCTGCGCGCAGCGGCATCGCTGCCGTGCTCGTCGTAGGCGGCGACGATCCGCTGCACCAGCTTGTGGCGGACCACGTCCTCGCCGCCGAACTCGACGAAGGAGATGTCCTGGACCTGGTCGAGGATGTCGCGGACCACGATCAGGCCCGAGCGTTGGTCGCTCGGCAGGTCGATCTGGGTGATGTCGCCGGTCACGACCATGCGCGAGTTGAAGCCGAGCCTGGTCAAGAACATCTTCATCTGCTCGGGGCTGGTGTTCTGCGCCTCGTCGAGGATCACGAAGGAGTCATTGAGCGTCCTTCCGCGCATGAACGCGAGCGGCGCCACCTCGATCACGTCGCGCTCGAAATAGCCGTTTACCCGATCGGGGTCGATCATGTCGTAGAGGGCGTCGAAGAGCGGCCGCAGGTAGGGGTCGACCTTGGCCTGGATGTCGCCGGGCAGGAAGCCAAGCCGCTCACCGGCCTCGACCGCGGGCCGGGTGAGGATAATCCGCTGGACTTTGCGTTCGGTCAGGGCGGCCGCCGCCATCGCCACCGCGAGGAAGGTCTTGCCGGTGCCGGCCGGCCCGATCCCGAAGGTGACCGTGTGGCGGCGGATCGAGTCGACGTAGCGCTTCTGGTTCAGCGTCTTCGGCGCCACTTTGGTGTTGCGGTGGCGCCAGACGACGTCGTCGAGGATCTCGGCCGGGCTCTCGTCGGCGTCGAGGGCGCCGGTGACCGCCTCGATCGTGCCGGGCGCGACGTCGTGCCCCTGCTCGATCAGCTCGACCATCTCGTCGACGACGGTGGCCGCCTGGGCGACGTCATCGGGCTCTCCCTCCAGGGTCAGCACGTTGCCCCGCAGGTGCAGGTCGGCGTCGAGTCGGCCGCGCAGCGCCCGCAGTACGGTGTCCTCCGAGCCGGCCAGCTCGGCGGCGACGGTGTTGTCGAGGGTCAGCTGCCTACGCGCCAAGGGGCCTGGCCTCGTGGCTGTGTGCAGATCGGGGGCGTCCATGGCCAAGCAGTCCTAGGACGCAGGGCGCAGCCTTTGGTGGAGCCAAAGGCAAGCCTGAGGACGACGGAATGCGCCGAGCCAGGGACGTCATCCGGCTGTGCACAGTCACGAGGTTAGGCCCCTAACCGCTCACGCACCGCTGCGCTGACGCGCTTGCCGTCGGCGCGCCCGCCCAGCTTGGGCATCAGCGCCGACATCACCTGCCCCATCTGCTTCTGCTCGCTGGCCCCGGTCTCGGCGACGGCGGCGTCGACCAGCTCGGCCAGCTCCTGGTCGGAGAGCTGCTGCGGCAGGTAGCCCTCGATCAGCTCCGCCTCGAAGCGCTCCGCGGCGGCCTGCTCGGCGCGGCCGGCACCCTCATAAGCCTCGGCCGCCTCGACCCGCTTCTTGCGCTCGCGCTGCAGCACCGCGACCTCGTCGCCCTTGCCCAGCTTCGCGTCCTGCTGGAGCACGTCGACGATCATCCGCAGCGCGCCCGCCCGCTCGCGGTCGCGCGCCTTCATCGCCGTTCGCACGTCACCCTGCACCTGCTCGAGAACGCTCATCGGCTAAGGGTAATCGGCCGCGTCGGGCGTTACCGCCAGGCCCTTGGAGACAAGGTCGCGGACGTCGGCGCTGACCAGCGTCCAGCCGTACCTGCCGGCTGCGGCGACATATGCCGCGTCGTAGGCGGTGAGGCCGTGCTCGGCGGCGATCCCGGTGGCGGATTCGATCAGATCGGCGTCCACCTGAACCAGGTGGTCGCCGCAGCGAATCAGCATCAGCTGCGAGAGGTATCGCGCCCGCTCCGGCTGGCCCATCTTGCGGACTGCCACGTTGGCGACCTCGTAGAGGGTCAGGTCCAGCGCCGCCACGGGTCGGTCCAGATCGAGGGCGATCGCGCGCGAGGCAGCGTGGTAGCGGTCCTGTGGGCGCTCCAGGCTCACCCAGACGCTGGCGTCGACGAGAAGCACCTAACGGGCGTCTCGGTCTTCCCGGATCAGCTGCGCGGCATCGACATCGGCACTGTCACCGAGGTCGAGTGAGCGAATCTGGTCGAGCAGCCGTTCGATCTCGCCCCGCCTACCGAGATTCGCCTGTTGGATCTCGTGCTCCGCCAGGCGCTGGAGAAACCCGCTGCGGGTCTCACCGCTGGCGCGTGCCGTGGCGTCCACGCGCTCGAGCAGTGCATCGGGAATGGAGATCATCACCTTTGCCATGGGATGAGTATATACGGTATTGCCGGCGACCAGAGTGGGCATGGAAGCGATTCTCGGGGACCTCACCGCGCGGGTGGTGCGCAGAATCGACCAACTCGGCCTCGACTTGCGCGCAGAATCGCTACGGCGAGGGGATTTCGATCCGCTCGACCTCGCCCAGAGGCATCTGCAGGAAGCGGGTGCCGAGCTGGCGGAAGGACTCGGTGTCGCCGCTGCAGAGGAAGCGGTAGTCGCCCTCGCCGTCGGGGTCGCGGGCGAGACCGCGGCCGACGAGGGTGCGCTGGACGGCTGCGGCGACGGCGTGGCCGCCGCTGACCAGGCGCACATCGCGGCCGAGGATGCGCTGCAGCATCGGCGCGACCAACGGGTAGTGGGTGCAGCCGAGGATCAGGGTGTCGACTTCGGCCCGCTTCAGCGGCTCGCAGTAGGAGCGGGCCATCGCCATCGTGCTCTCGTCGAAGGGCGAACCCTCCTGAATGAACGGGGCCAGCTCGGGCGCCTCGACCTCGGTCACCTCGAGTGCCCGGCCCTCAGCTTCGAGGGCGCGACGGTAGGCGCCGCTCTCGACCGTGTTCGGCGTCGCCAGCACGCCGACCCGGCCGCTGTCGGTGATCGCCGCCGCGATCTCGGCCTGCGGCTCGACCACGGGGACGACGTCCACCCCGCGTGCGCCGGCGACCTCGCGCACGACGTCGACCCCGATCGCCGTGGCGGTGTTGCAGGGGATGACCAGCAGCTTGGCGCCACGGTCGAGCAGCAGCCCGGCAATCCGCGCTATGCGCTCGCGCAGGCGTCCGGGATCGCGGCTGCCGTAGGGGAACATCGCCGTGTCGCCGAGGTACACGTAGTCCTCCTCGGGCAGCGAGACCAGGCACTCGTGCAGCACGGTGAGACCGCCGACGCCCGAATCGAACATCGCCACCGGCAGCGCCGGGTCGAGCTGGGAGGCAGCTGCGGTCAGCGACCCGGACAGCGGACCGCTAGAGAAACGGCTTGTAGGACATAAAGAAGATCGTCACGACGACGATCAACCCGGCCAACCCGCCGATTTTGCCAACCCGTTCGGAGACAGCTTCGAACTCCGCGCTGAGCGTGTCCCCCGCCTTCAGATCCCGCTCCGCCAGTTCCTTCGCCTTCCGCGTCTGCGGCTGGAAGAACGCATGCTGCATCCCGAACAACACGATGATCGCCAGGAATCCGAGCCCGATGAACGCATCGCTCATCTCCCAGCCACCATCCGAGAGCAGATAGAGCCCAGCTAGCAAGAGCACGACCATCCCCGGGTTGACCAGATACCGATCGCACTTCTGGACTCCCGCCAGGATCGCGGGCGTAGCTCTCGGGTACTGCGGCGCCACGGAGAAGAAGAGCGCATAGCCAAAGGTCGGACCGAAGGCCAGAACCACGGCCAGGATGTGCAGGAACAAGGCGAACTTGTAACCGGGATCGACGATCGACGCGAGAGGCATCGGCGAAAACCCTATCTCTCAGCCGCGACGGAGCAGCAACGCGGCCCAATCGCCGTCCTGGCGGCGATCAACCTCAGCCAGGCCGACCACGGCAAATGCCCTTGAAACCTCATCCAGCTCACTCGGCAGCAGTCCGGAGCAGACGAGGGTGTCGGGGGCGAACGGGGGAAGGGTCGCCGGAGCCTCCCGGCTGTTGCTCCGCCGACCCTTCCCCCGTTCGCCCTCCACCCGCGCAGCCACGGCGAGCAATATCGGGGCGGTCATGTTGGCGACGATCGTCGGTGCCAACGCGGGCAGCCGTTCGCGAAGGTTGATGCGCTCCAGATCGATCTCGACGCCGTTGGCAGCCGCGTTCGCCTTTGCAGCTTCCAGTGCGGGCTGCTCGTGGTCGTAGCCCGTGACCGGGCTCCAGCCGAGCTTGGCGGCGGCAATCGCGAGGACTCCGGAGCCGGTGCCGAGGTCGGTCAACGGCCCTGAAGCTTCGCCCGCCGCCGCCAGCTCCAGGAGGAACTCCAGGCAGAGCCGCGTCGTCGGGTGCGCCCCGGTGCCGAAGGCTTGGCCGGGGTCGACGACGACGTCGACGGTGCCGTCCCGCGGCTCCTCCCAGGACGGACGCAGCCAGAGGCGGTCGCCGACCAGCAGCGGCCTGTGGAAATCGCGCCAGCGGTCGGCCCAGTCGTCGGGGATCTCCGTGCTGCTGACCTTGATCTGGCCTTCCCCCACCGCCGCGTCGATTTCACCCAGCTCGGGCAGCTCGCCCTCGCCGCCGTAGATCGCGTACTCGACATAGCCGGGCCCGTGTTCCTCCTCGACTCCGTTCGGGGCCAGCACGGTCAGCTCCGCGAGCACGAGGTCCGCCTGCTCGGGCGGACACCGCACGGCGAGCCTGATCACCCGAAGGCCCGGCGGACGCGGCTGAACAGGCCCTCGCCGTGGCGCGGGCCGAGGTTGTCGGGCTCGAGCGACTCGTCGAGGCGCTCGGTCAGCTCGCGCTGCTCCTCGCTGAGGTTGGTCGGCACGACGATCTCGAGGAGCACCCGCTGGTTGCCGCGCCGGCGCGCGCCCAGCCGCGGCAGGCCGGCGCCGCGCAGCACCTCTTCGTGGCCGGGCTGGACGCCGGCATCGAGCTCGAGCTCGCGCTCGCCATCGAGGGTCGGCACGGTCACGGTGGCGCCGAGCATCGCCTCGGTCGCCGGGATCGAGACGACGCTGACGAGGTCGGTGCCATCGCGCTGGAAGCGCTCATCCTCAGCGACGGCAACCTCGACGTAGAGGTCCCCGGCCGGCGCTCTCGGCTCGCCGGCGTGCCCCGCGCCGGAGACGCGCAAACGCTGGCCGCTCTCGATTCCGGGCGGGATCTCGATCGCCTGCGTCTTCGCTCCGCGCTTGCTGCCGGCGCCGCCGCACTCGGCGCAGGGCGTCTCCGGGATTTTCCCGGCGCCACCGCAGGCGTCGCACGCGACGCCGCGGACCATCTGCCCGAAAGGCGTCCGCGTCACCTGGCGCAGCTGGCCGGCGCCGCCACAGCGCTCGCAGGTGCTGATCGGCGTCCCCGGCTCGGCGCCGTTGCCGTGGCAGTGCTCGCAGGCACCGACGGCTTCGTAGGAGATCTCCCGCCGCACCCCCTCGACCACGTCGGCCAGCTCGATCTCGGTCGCGACCAGGATGTCCCCGCCCGCTGCCGCCCCACCCCCGCCGCCGAAGCCGAATGCCTCGCTGCCGAAGAAGGCCTGGAAGATTTCGTCGATAGAGCCGAAGGAGGCGCTGCGCGGGTCGAAGCCGCCGGAGCGCAGCCCCTCGTGCCCGTAGGCGTCGTAGGTGCGCCGGCGCTCGGGGTCGGAGAGGACCTCGTAGGCCTCGGCCGCCGCCTTGAACTTCTCCTCTGCCTCGGGATCGTGGTCGTTGACGTCGGGGTGCAGTTTGCGGGCGAGCCCGCGGAACGCCTTCTTGATCTCAGCCTCTCCCGCCTCTCGGGAGACCCCGAGCACCTCGTAGTAGTCACGGGGCATCGGGTTAGCCGTCGTACACGGTCTCGAAGTAGCGCGAGAGCTCGCGGGCGGCGCCACGCACGGAGGCGATCGCGGTCGCGTAGTCCATCCGCAGCGGCCCGACCACGCCGACCGAGCCGAGGTTGCGGTGGCCGAGGCCGTAGTTGGCGCCGACGACGCTGACCGAGCGCAGCTCCGGCTGTGGGTTCTCCTCGCCGATCCAGAGGAAGACCGAGCGCTCGTCGAGCGAGGAGCGCAGCATCTGCAGGACGCCGGCCCGGCGTTCGAGTGCCGTCATCAGCTCGTCGGCACGCGGCAGGTCAGCTCGGTGGGCTTCGGAGAGCAGGCGCGAGGTGCCATCCATATAGAGATCGGCACCGGTCTCCTGCTCCAGTTCCGCGAAGGCGGAGCTGAGGGTGGTGACGAACTCGGCCTCGAGCCGGTCGAGCTCGGGGTCGGCGAGGCGGCCGGCGATCATCCGCGAGCCGACGCCGAGCCCGGTGAGGGACTCGTTCAGGTAGCTGGAGGCCCACTCGACCAGGCCGGGGTCGACCGGGCGGTCGAACTCGAAGACGCGCCGGCCGACGTCGCCGGTCGAGGCGATCGCGATCACCACCACCTTGGTCGGCTGCAGGCGCAGGACCTCGACCCGGTGGATCGTCGCGCTCGCCAGCGGCGGCGCGGTGGCCATCGCGACCAGGTCGGTGACCTGGGCCAGTGCCGCGGTCGTCTCCCGCATCGCCTCGTCGACCTCCCGCCGCAACCGCGACACCTCCAACTCAACCCCGGTCTCCGTCCCGCCGGACTCCATCAGGCGGTCGACGTAAACCCGGTAACCCGCATCGGTCGGCACCCGCCCCGCCGAGGTATGCGGGTGCGTCAACAGCCCCGCCGCCTCCAAGGCCGCCAGCTCCGCCCGCACGGTCGACGGGCCCCAGTCCACCTCCGGTAGCTCCGCCACTTCCTTCGAGGGCACCGGCTTGGCCGACGCCAAGTAGGCATCGACCACCAGCCGCAGAATCAACTCCTGTCGCGCGCTGAGCACCCTCACATCTTAGGAACCGGCCCAGCGCGCCTCGCGGAGCGCGCTAAAGCTGGACTTCCGCCTCGGCGTTCTTGATGATCCCGGTCTCGCCCTGCTGGGCCACCGTGTCGACCACCACGCGGTCGCCGTCGACCGCTTTCACCGTGCCGCTCACGACGATCTCCTGCTCGGGCATTCCCATGCCGCGCATCTGGACCGAGAGCCGCTTCAGCGCCCGGGGATCGCCGCCGGCAAGCGCCGTGTTGGCCTTCGCGACCAGGCCCATCGAGTAGAGGCCGTGGAGGATGTTGCGCGGGAGCCCGACCATTTTCGCGAACTCGTCGTCGATGTGGATCGGGTTGAAGTCACCCGAGGCGCCCGCGTAGCGGTGCGGCAGGTACTTGTCCGGGGTGTCCCGCAGCTCCGGGATCTGGTCCCCGACGTTCAACTCGGCCATCTCAGACTCCCCTCACGATCAGCGTCCAGGTGCCGCGCGTGACCTGCGCGCCGTCCTGATTGACGGAGTTGGACTCGAACACGTAGAAGCCTTTGCCGTCTTTCTCGTCAATTGAGAGGCATTTCGCCGTCGTCGTGATCTCGTCGCCCGAGCAGGCCGGCTCGTCCCACTCGAACGCCTGGCCGCCATGGACCATCGCCGCGAAGTTGAGCTCGACCTCCGGGTCGAGGATTGCCGGGCCCATAGCGGGGCTGCTGTAGACGACAGCGAACATCGGCGGCGCCACCACGTCGCGGAAACCGGCAGCGCGGGCCGCCTCGACGTCGAAATGCACGGGACTCTCGAGCCCCAGCACGGTCGCGTACTCCTTGATCTTCTCCCGGCCAACTTGATAAGTCGTTCCGGGCCACTCCTTACCTACGGCGTCAGTCTTGATTGGCATGGCCGGGCAGTCTATTCAGCTTGCGTCAGGCGACGCTGGAGACCGCTGGGCGTCGAGCGGGAGGTCGGGTGCCCCTCGGAGCGGCTTGTACTTTTTCGACGGGAGGGACCTCGGACGGCGGGGCGGCGATCCACGAAAAAGTTGAGCGAGAGGGGCACCCGACCTCCTGCCCCCATCACTCGTCTATCTCCAGCACCGCCAGGAACGCCTCCTGGGGAACTTCGACTCTGCCCACCGACTTCATCCGCTTCTTGCCCGCCTTCTGCTTGCTCAGCAGCTTCTTCTTGCGGCTGACATCGCCGCCGTAGAGCTTGGCGGTGACGTCCTTGCGCAGCGCCTTCACGGTCTCGCGGGCGAGGATGTTGGAGCCGATCGCGGCCTGCACCGGCACGTCGAAAAGCTGGCGTGGGATCGTCTTGCGCAGGCGGCCGACCAGGCGCTTGCCCTGCTCGTAGGAGAATTCGCGGTGGACGATGATCGAGAGCGCGTCGACCTTGTCACCGGCCAGCAGGATGTCGACCTTGACCAGGTCCGAGGCGCGGTTGCCGATCGGCTCGTAGTCGAGCGAGGCGTAGCCACGAGTGCTGCTCTTCAGGAGGTCGAAGAAGTCGAGGACGATCTCGGCCAGCGGCATGTCGTAGCGGATCTGAACCCGCTGCGGGCTGAGGAAGTGCATGTCGACGTGGGTGCCGCGGCGGGCCTGGCAGAGCTCCATCACCGCCCCGACCTGCTCTTTCGGGCAGATGATCGTGGCGCGGATGAAGGGCTCTTCGATCGACTCGATCGAGCCCGGGTCAGGGAGGTCGGTCGGGCTGTGGACCTCGACCCGCTCGCCGTTGGTCAGATGAACCTCGTAGCGCACGTTCGGGGTCGTCGCCAGCAGGTCGAGGTCGTACTCGCGCTCCAGCCGCTCGCGCACGATCTCCATGTGCAGAAGGCCGAGGAAGCCGCAGCGAAATCCGAACCCGAGCGCCTCCGAGGTCTCCGGCTCCCAGGAGAGCGCGGCGTCGTTGAGGGCCAGCTTCTCGAGCGCGTCGCGCAGGTCTTCGAAGCGGTCGGTGTCGATCGGGAAGAGGCCGCAGAAGACCATCGGCCGCACCTCGCGGTAGCCCTCGAGCGGCTCCCCGGCGGGCTCGGCCAGGGTGGTCACGGTGTCGCCGACTCGCAGCTTGGTGACGTCCTTGATGCCGGTGATCAGGTAGCCGACGTCGCCCGCGTCCATCCCCCGCACCGCGGTCATCGCCGGACGGAAGAAACCGATGTCATCGATCTCGGCCTCGGTCCCGTTCTGCATCGCCAGGATCCGCTCGTGCTTGCGGAAGGAGCCGTCGACCATCCGCACGTAGGCGATCACGCCGCGGTACTGGTCGAACTCGGAGTCGAAGATCAACGCCCTGGTCGACGCCGCCGGCTCGCCCTTGGGCGGCGGGATCCGCTCGACGATCGCCTCCAGCACCTCGACCACGCCCTCGCCGGTCTTGGCCGAGATCCGCAGCGCTTCCTCCGGGTCGCCACCGGTGAGGTCGGCGATCTCCTGTGCCACTCGCTCGGGCTCGGCACCGGGCAGGTCGACCTTGTTGATCACCGGAATCAGCTCCAGCCCGCTCTCGATCGCCAGGTAGGTGTTGGCGACGGTCTGCGCCTCGACGCCTTGAGCGGCGTCGACGACCAGCAGCGCCCCCTCGCAGGCGGCGAGACTGCGCGAGACCTCGTAGGAGAAGTCGACATGGCCGGGGGTGTCGATCAGGTGCAGGTGGAAGGTCTCGCCGTTCGCAGCCGTGTACTCGACCCGCACCGCCTGCGCCTTGATCGTGATCCCACGCTCCCGCTCGAGGTCCATCGAGTCGAGCATCTGCGCCTGCATTTTCTTCGGGTCGACGGCCCCGGTGACCTCGAGGATGCGGTCGGCAAGCGTCGACTTGCCGTGGTCGATGTGGGCGATGATCGAGAAGTTGCGGATGTGGTCCATGGGCGGGGCGCCAGTATGGCCGACGAGGGCCTCCGGCCGGCGGGCCTGTCGCGGGGTGGGGGTGGCCTTCCTTGCGCTTCGATCTGCTCGGGGCAGAGGGACGAGAGCCCCACCCGGGGACCAAGGTTGCCCCTCGCAGACTCCGCGCGGCGGAACACCACCCCCACCTCGCGCCACCCGCCGGAGGAGCGCGTTGTCAGCTCATCTACAGCCGATGGACACAGCCGATGTCCTCAGTTGGGGCACGCCGATGGGTCCAGCTTGCCCGCTAGCTGGAAGACGACCGTGGGGGGCGTTTTCAGGATGGGTTTGGCGCCGGCGCCTTCGGTCCATTTCACCTGGGGTGGGTAGGGGGGCTTGCCGGGTTCGATGCGGTCGCGGGTGGTGATTACGTAGTCGTAGTCGCCGGCGTTGAGCTCTTGGCGCCAGGTGCGGCAGGTGGTGGGAGCTTCGAAGCCGCCGTGGGGGCGCTCGCTGCCGACGAACTGGACGTGGTTGGAGAGGTCGGTGCCGAAGAGGGGGTACTGGCGGGTGCTGGTGGTGGCTATCCGGGAGTCGGAGACGTCGCGGGACCACTTGAAGGCCGCGTTGAGGCCGGGCGTGGTGAAGGAGGGGTCCGAGTAGCGGTTCTCCAGATAGTGGCGCTGGACCGGATAGCCGATGACGACGCCAGCGACCAGGCCGAGACCCAACGCAAAGGCAAGCGCCCGCGCCGACGGCGGACGGCCCGGAGTGCGGCAGTCCTTTGTGTCGCTATGCGGAACAAAGGACTGCCGTACCCATGCAAGGCGACGCCTGGCGACTGCCGCCGTGGGGAGCAGAGCGAGACCGAGGATCAGGGCCGGCGCCAGGTAGCGCAGGCCGGACTCGAAGCCCCGGGGCATACCGTCGGGGCCGGAGGCCGAGGTTGGGGCGACGAGCCAGGCGAAGGCCGTAGCGAGTCCGACCAGGCCCGCCAAGGCCAGGGCCCGGTCCCGTTCCGCGGGGACCAGGCAGAGCAGGAGCCCGGCTAGGGCCGCCACGAGCAACAGCGGCCAGACGATCCAGAGGCCGTCGTGGAGGCCGGGCAGGAACCAGTCAGACCAGACGGCGCCGTCGGTCAGGTAACCGAAGACGCTGTGCGCTTCGCGGCCGCCGAGCGCCTGGTCCGGTGCTGGCAGCAAGATCGGTCCCAACTGGTCGACCCAGGGCAGCGGGTTGCCGGTGTGGACGAGGTTGCGCAGGTACCAGTAACCGCCCCCCGCCAGAGCCGCGAGACCAGAAGCGGCGAGGGCTCGCGATCTCCCCCCTCGCCGCGTGATCGCGACCAGCCCAAGAACCAGGACCGCGGCCGGCAAGAGGAAGTTGAGCTTGGTCCCAGCGGCCAGGCCGGCCGCGAGGCCGACGAGGAGATATGAACCCAAGCCGACGGCGCCGTCGCCCCTACCCGGCTCTTCCCCAGCCCCATCCCGGCCCCACGCGTTCAGAGCGATCGCCGTGGCCGCCAGCAGGAAGAAGATCCCGACAACGTCGTTCCGTGCCTCGCCGGCCTGATCGGCGAGAGCGGGCACGCTCAACGCAATCGCTCCGAGACTCAACGACCAGGGTGCCACCCGGTACGGCCTTCCGATGCACCAGCAGGCCACCAGGCAGCCGACGAACCACCCGAGGTTCAGCAACGGCGACAGCACATCCCTGCCAAACGCCAACATCCCCACCGCGTGGAAGATTTCGCCGTTGGCTGGGTAGAACCAAGCCAGAAACTGCGGGGCGATGAAGTGCAGGTCCCAGGTGTCGCCGCTCTGGAAGAAGCCCGCCGCGAACGGGCCGTGGTACCAGGTGGTGTCGAACCCGGTCATGCCCGTCGACAGGCGCGTCTTGGCGCCGGTGGCGAAGTGGATGAGGGCGACGGCGGCGATCGCCAGTGCTATCAGCGAGGGACCGTGCACCTGGCCCGCGGGTCCTGTCGTCGCGGCATCCCCCACGGTGCTCGGCGCTGGACGCGCCTCCGCGCCGCGGGGGACCCCCGCCACGACGCCACCCGCGGGAGGGGGGTCAGCCTCCCGGATCGCCAAGCGGACGGCGAGTCCGATGGCCGCCATCGTCAGCACATAGGGCAGCGGCTCGAAGGCTGAAACGGTGCCTAGGAGCTCGGCTGCCCAGATCAGAAGCGCCAGCCCCAGAACGGCGGTGGCGAGATGGGCCGGCGCACCCTCGAAGTTCGGAAGCAGACGCGCCCGGACCCGATTCGCCCCCAGCCAGGCGAAGCCGACGAGCAGGGCGATCTCGAGGACGCCGAGGAGGTAGCGGCCGAGGTCGAGCATCTAGCGGCGGCGCAGCAGGCGCAGGATCTGGTCCAGCTCCGCGACGCGGAGGAGGCGGGCGACGGCCACGTACACGAGGCCACCGGCGGCCAGACCCGCGCCGAGCGAAGCGATCTGGCCGATCAGGTCCCTCCCGAGCGCGCCGTCTAGCACGTCCCAGACCAGGTAGCTGACGCCCGCTAACGCAGCGGCGGCAACGGCGATGCGGGCACCGGCGTCGAGCAGGCGGCCGAGCTCGAGCCCGCCGAGCAGCCGCCGCAGGATCACGCACTGGGCGACGACGCTGGCCGTGGTGGCGATCGCAGTCGAGGCGACGATGCCGCCGACCCCGAGGTGGTAGAGGGCCAGCGCTCCGACCGCGGTCAGCGCCAGGTTCCCCGCCGCGATCCCGGTTGGGATCCAGGGCCGCTGCAGCCCGAAGAAGGTCCGGGTGAGCAGCAGGAAGAGGCCGTTGGTCGGCAGCGAGAAGGCGAACCAGAAGAGCGCCGTCGCGACCACCTCGGTCTCCGCCGCGTCGAAGGCGCCACGCTGGTAGACGAGCCGGATCATCGGCTCGGAGAGGACGAGCACCGCGGCGGCAGCCGGGATCAGCACGAAGAGGATCTGGCGCATCCCGTTGGCCATCGTCGTCCGCAGGTCGTCGAGCGCGCCGCGGCTGGCGAAGCGGGCCAGGGTCGGGAACAGCACCGTCGCGATCGCGACCGAGAAGATCCCCTGCGGCAACTGGTAGATCCGGAACGCTTTGTCGATCGCGGCCGGCGCTTCGTTGCTGACGAGGCTGCCGAAGAAGCTGTTGATCAGCAGGTTGAAGTTGATCAGCCCGAGGCTGATCGTCACCGGCAGCATCAACAGCAGCACCCGCCGCACCCCCGGATGCCTCCACTCGAAGCTCCAGTTGAACTCGAACGGCGTGTTGCGCAGGTCGAAGACGGGGATCAGCAGCTGCACCAGGGTGCCGGCGAGGATGCCGATCGCGTAGGCGTAGATGCGGTCCTGGCCGTCGAGCATCGGCTCGACCACGACCAGCACGGCGATGATCGTCAGGTTCCAGAACAGCGGCGCGATCGCGAAGGCGCCAAAGCGGTCGTAGCTGTTGAGGATGCCGACGACGATGCCGCTGACCCCGAGCAGGACCAGGATCGGGAACAGGACCTGGGAGAGGGTGACGGTGAGGTCGAGGATCTCCCCCTCGAAGCCGGGAGCGAAGAGCGGCATGATCAGCGGCGCCGCAAGCACGAAGAGGGCGGTGATCGCGCCCAAGACCATGGTCACGATCAGCAGCAGGGTCGAGGCGAGGCGGAAGGCCTCGCGGTAGTTCTTCTGCTCCAGCTGCTCGGTGAAGATCGGGACGAAGGCCGGCTGCAGCGCCGCGTCGGCGAAGAGGCTGCGGATCAGGTTCGGCACCTGGAAGGCGATCGTGAAGGCCGACATCGGGCCGCTGGTCCCGTAGTAGCCCGCGGCAACCACCTCGCGCGCGAGGCCGGCGATCCGCGAAGCCGCAGTGGCGACCGAGAAGAAGGCCGTGGAGCGGGCGATCCGGCCCGCCTGGCGCCCCGGGGCGGGCTCGGCGGCAAGTGCCCTCGCCGGGATCGAACGCCTCGGCCTCGCGCAGCGCCGCGTCGGCGTCGATCGCCGCTCGCTCGTCGTCCCCGGGGGTGTCAGGTGCCTTGGGCGTCTCCAACTTGAGGTCAGTTCCAGATTGAGAGGCGACCGGGGGCGCCCCAGTCGCTATAGTCGGCGGCCGCCCGGAGCCGGCACGGCGCCTGCTCAGGCACTTGACTCATGGCCAACATAGCCTCACAGAAGAAGCGGATCCTACGCAGCGAGCGCGAGCGCACGGAGAACCGGCTGCTCACCAGCACCGTGAAGACCCACTTCCGCCGCCTCGAGAGCGCGGTCGAGGGCGGCGATGCGGACGCGATCGCCGGCGAGCAGCGCGATCTCGTCTCGAAGATCGACAAGGCCGTGCAGAAGGGCGCGATGCACAAGAACACGGGCGCTCGCAAGAAGGCCAAAGCCGCGCGTATCGCAGCCGGCGCTGCGAAGTAGTCAGACCGCGACGCCGGCAGCTCGTCTCAGAGCGAGCGTGAGAGCAAGGTCGTCGCCGTAGTCGGCGCCGCCGCGGCACCAGAGCTCCAGTTCCGCCAGCGCCTCCGTCGCCATGCGCAGGCTGGCGACATCGGTGCCGCCCAGGCGAGCCACCAACTGCTTGGCCGCGTAGGGATGCATCTTCAGCGAGGACTCGACCCGCTTCGGCGGCACCCCTTCCTCGAGCTGGGCGGCGGCGGCGCAGGCGCTGCGAAGGCGTGAGGCGAGACCGTAGATCAACCCGGTCACGTTCTCGCCCTGCTCGATCAGCTGCTCGGAGATGCGCAGGGCGGCGGCGGCGTCGCGTTCGAGCAAGGCGTCGGAGAGCGACCAGACGGCTGCCTCGGAGGTGTCGGCGATCATCGCTTCGAGGTCGTCGACAGCCACCTCGCCACCGTCTCCCGCCCACAGCGCCAGGCGCTCCAGCTCGTTCTGCAGCCGCACCGGACTGGCGCCCATGCGGTCGACCAGCAGGCGGGCGGCCGCCGGCTCCAGGCGAAAGCCCAGCCGTTGCGCGTCGGCAACCAGCATCCGCGGCATCTCGCGTGCCTTCGGAGCCTCGAACTCGTGGATCTCACCCTGCGCGGCCTTGACCGCCTTCGCCAGCTTGGTCGGCGCCTTGGCTCGGGAGATCAGGACCAAGGTCAGGTCGGACGGCAGCTCGGCGACCGCCGCCGCCACCGCGTCAAGCTGGCGATCGCGCCAGCGCTCGACCCCGTCCGCGAGCAGGTACCGCCTCGACTCCATCAGCGACAGCGCCGGAATCGCGGCCAGCAGCGCCTCGTGGTCGGGCATCCCGCGCCCCTCCCCCGGCTCGAACACCTCCAGCACGTCTGAGCCCGCCTCGCGTTCCGCGCGCGCCCTTAGGCGGGCACGGGTTGCGTCGATCTTGGCCGTGTCGGTGCCGGCGATCAGGTACAGAGCTCGCATCTCTTCGGCCACCGGCCGAGTCTAGATGCCGCCGCGGCTCGGTCGGTCGGGCGCTACCTGGCGTGGCCGTAGGAGTTGCCGTTGCCGTGCCCCCGGCCCTTGCCGCGTGACCCAGGAAGGCTGCCTTCCGGCGCCGGAACCTCGGCGGTGGGCACTTCGTCCTCCACCACGGGGGCTGCCGGCGGTGCCGGCGGTACCTCGTAGTTCCGCGACTTGCCCCTGGATCCACCACGCGACTTTCCGGTCACAACCTCCGGAGTCGACTCAGCCTCGAGCTCGTCGGTGGGCTTTTCCCGACCCGGCCCCTTGCCCTGCTCCATCCCCGCGGCGGCGACCGCCGCCGGGGTCTGCGAAGCGGTGGAGCCGGTTACCGGGGCTGGGGCCGGCGACAGGGGCTCGGAGACCGGCACCGACGCAGGCGACTCGGGCGTGGGCGCTGCCGGGACCGGCTCGGCCGGGACGTCCGGGCTTGCCGGAGCCTCAGCGCCTGGATCGGCGGCAGCTGGCGTCGGAACCGTCGCCAGCTGCCGCGACCCCGACAAGTGCGAAGAGGGCCGATCGGACCCCACCTCGCTTCCGCCCCCGGCCACCGCGCCATGCGTGGCCGGCGCCCGAGTTGCGATGTCGGGGCTCGGCGAGGCAGCGGGCACCTCTACCGCGGTCGCGTCGTCAACGCGGCCCTGGTCAGTCGAGAGGCCCGGTAGAGGCGCGGCAGGAAGCAAAGGCCAGCCCTGCTGGGAGACGATCGCGACCAGGCCGAGGCCCATCGCCGCCGTGACCCCGAGCAGCGCGAAGGTTGTACTGCGCATCCGCTCCAGCAGGCCGGTGCCGGCAAAACTCGGCCTACCCGTCGACCTCGACAGCCGCTGTCCTCTCCGCGAGAGCATCCGCAACGAGCATCGGCCGCGTCAGGCCACATCCGTAGGGCGCCAGGCCGGAATTCCCACTATCGATTGGGTTATTCGTTGAGGTTCCTTAACCGGCGGGGCTCACCGTGATGGCCCCACGCCCGGCATCGATCACGACGCCTCCATCGCGGTCGGTGCGCAGGGTGGGCACCCCGTGCCGCTCGAGCGTGTGCAGAGTCAAAGGCGTCGGATGCCCGTATGGGTTGTCCTCCGCCACGGAGATCACCGCGAGTGCCGGCTCGGTGCGATCCAGCAAAGCCCCCAGGCCGGCGTCGTCGCTGCCGTGATGGGCGACCTTGAGCACGTCGACGGAACCCGGCACCAGCGGGACCGCCTCCGCCTCGGCGTCCGCCGTCAGCAGCATCGAGAAGTCGCGCCAGCGGGCGAGCAGCACCACCCCGAGCTGGTTGGGATCGCCGCCGGGGACCACCCCACTCAGCAGCTCGCGGGGTGGCCAGAGAACCTCGAGGTGGAGCGCACCGGAGCGAACCCCGGCTCCCGCCGCGACCCGCAATGGCGTCACTCCGGCGGCGCGAGCCCGTACCAGGAGCTCAGGCCCGAGCCGGGAGTAGAGCAGCCGGGCTACCGGGAATCGACCCAGCAGCTCCTCGATCCCACCGACGTGATCCGCCTGGTCGTGGGTGGCGACCACCGCGGCAAGACGCCCCACCCCCGCCCTCTCGAGTGCGGTCTCGAGGCCGGCACCGGGCGGGCCACCGTCGACCAGCACCGCCGGCGCCCGTGCCGGCTGCAGCAGAATCGCATCGCCCTGGCCGACGTCGAGAACGCTGACGCGCAGGCCCGGCGACGGCGTGACCCCGGGGCCGGAGTCCCGGGTCGCAAGCGCGGCCACGACGACGAGCGCCACGAGCACGCCCAGCGCCCAGCGCAGGGAAGAGCCGCTGCGGCCCAGTCGCCCTCTCGCTGCGAGAGCGCGGACGCGTCCCCTGGCAGCCGCCAAGCGGCGCCGGCGGGCGACCCTGGACACGAGCACGACGGCGCCCGCGAGCGCCAGGTACGTCCCCGCCAGGCCGGCGCCGCCGAGAGCCACGTGCACCTCGGCCCAATCCGGCCGTCCCAGCCACGCCGCGACCTGGGCGATGTAGGCGAGCAGGAGCGCGTTGGGGGCGTTCAGCGCCTCGACCGGCAGGCCCGGAACCTGCGCGGCGGCGGCGCTTGCCATGCCCAGCCACATCGCCGGCGCCACCGCCGGCATCGCCAGCACGTTCGCCACCAAGGTCGTGAGCGAGAGGGTCTCGAAGTGGAAGGCGATCAGGGGCGCCGTCGCCAGGGTCGCGGCGACGGTCACCGCGACGCCATCGGCCAGCGCCCGCTGCCAGCCCGAGCTCCCGATCCGGGCCGACACCGCCCCGCGGATCGGCGCCGCCAGGACGAAGATCCCGGCAACTGCCGCGAAGCTGAGCTGCCAGCCGATCTCGGCAGCGATGGCGGGATCGACCGCGAGGGTGACGAGCAGCGCCAGCACCAGCGCGTAGAGGCGCGACGTTCGCCGCCCGGCAAGCGTCGCCACGAGGCCGGCGGCACCCATCACCGCGGCACGCTGGATCGACGGCCCGGCCCCGGCCAGAGGCACGTAGACGGCGATCGCGCCGAGGATCCAGAGCAGGCGCTCGCGCAAGGGGATGCCGAGCGCCGCCAGCAGCGGCAGCGCCAGCAGGGCGAGCAGGGTCACGTTCTGGCCGCTGACCGCGAGCAGGTGAGACAGTCCCGAGCGCCGGAAGTCTTCCTCGGTCAACGGGTCGACGTCCTCGTCGGCGCCGAGCACGAAGCCGCGGGCGAGCTCCGCCTCGCGGGCGGGCATCCCGCGCCCAAGACCGTCGAGCGCTCGCGCGCGGATCTCGCCGCTGCGGGCCAGGCCGGCGGCGACCAGCACGAGGATCCCGACCAGGACCGGCAGCGATGGCCACGGCGAACGCACCGGTCAGGGCTGCAGGCGGGCGCGCAGCGACTCCATCGTCGCCGGCCCGATCCCCGAGACCTGGTCGAGCTGCTCGACCGAGGCGAGGCCGCCGTGCTGGTCGCGGAACTCGACGATGTCCTGGGCGGTGACCGGGCCGATGCCGTCGATCGTGTCGAGCTCCTCGACCGTGGCCGTACCGAGGCTGATCGGCCCCTCCGCTTCGCCCGCCACGACCCCGGATACGACGCCCCCGGGCCCGCGCTCCGGCACCACCACCTGCTGCCCGTCGGCGAGCCGGGCCGCGAGGTTGACCGCTTCCAGCTCGGCCTTGACGTCGGCGCCACCCGCGCGCCGAACCGCATCGTCGACGCGGCTGCCGGCGGGCAACCGATACACGCCGGGACGCTCGACCGCACCGGCAACGTGGACGACGACGTCCGAGGCCTGGCCACTGAGGCTGAAGCTCCCGCCCGCGGTCGATTGCCCGCTCGAGTCCGCCGCGAAGGACGACTCAGCCCCGCCCTCTGCCCGGATCGCCCGCGCCCCGACCAACAGCAGCGCGACAGCGATCGCCCCATAGACAACCACCTGAGTTCGGCTCAGCTCCGTCATCGCGCCGAGCCTGACGCGCCTCGACGCACGCGTGGCGCGCAGAATCAAAAAGCTCTCAAGCGAAAAGCTGACCAGGGCGCAACGACGTCACCGGCACTCGAGCGTCGTCGGAGGCTGAGCGCCCCTCTCCCGGAGGCTCAAGGGTCAACCTCCCGAATCTCCACCCACGATCTGCTGCGCAACGGCCTCCGGGAGAGGGGCGCTCAGCCCTCCCTCACCTCAAAGATCGTCGTCGTCGTCATAACCCGCAACCTCGGCCAACTGGTCGCTGTACAGCTCTTCCGCGGCGACCGGCGGCGACTGGATCGAGACGCAGGAGAGCTCCACCTCGCCGTCGTTGGCGATCGCGTGCTCGGTCGCCGGCGGCACCATGATCAGATCGCCCTCCGCCACCTGCTGCGTGTCCCCCGCCACCGACATCGAGCCGGCCCCGCGAACGACGACGTACGCCTGCTCGGACTCCTGGTGGGAGCGCAGGGTCTGCTTGCTGCCGGCCGGCAGGGTCAGCCAGGTGACGGAGAGGTTGCGGGAACCGAGCTCCCCCGCGTCCATCAGCACGTGCGTGCGCAGACGGTGCCACTCCTCAACTGGTGCGTCCTCGAGACGCCTGACGAGCATGGGCGCGCTTTCTACCAGAAAGGAGTCCGCAACCGTTGCGGGGCACCGGTTCAGCGGACGACCAGATTGACCAGCTTGCCGGGGACGACGACCTCCTTCACGACCTCTTTGCCGTCCAGATACTTGCCGACCTTCTCGCTGGCTCGCGCCAGTGCCAAAAGCTCCTCCCTCGGGGCGTCGGCAGCGGCCTCGACGCGGTCGCGCAGCTTGCCGTTGACCTGGACGATCAGGGTGACGGTGTCACTGGACAAAAGGTCGGGATCGGCCTGCGGCCAGGAAAGCTCCCAGACCCGGTCGCCGGTCAGGCGCTCGTACACCTCGCTGCCGAGGTGCGGCGCGAAGGGGAAAATCAGAGAGGCCGCCGTGGCGGTCGCGAACCGCATCGCGGCGCCGCCGGCCGGGTCGCCGTAGAGGCCGTCCTTGAGCCGGTAGGCGTCGTTGACCAGCTCCATCACGGCCGAGATCACAGTGTTGAACTGGAAGCCGCGCTGAAAGTCTCGGGTCGCCTTGTCGATCGCCCAGTGCGCCTTGGCGAGCAGCTCGCGCGCCTCGCCCTCGGAGTCGCCGTCCGGCTCGCGCGCCTCGGTCCGCTCCGCGACCTCCTCGCAGAGCCGCCAGAGGCGCGAGAGGAAGCGGTTGACGCCCTCGACGCCCTCGTCGGTCCAGTCGCCGCCCCGCTCCGGCGGCCCCATGAAGCAGACGTAGGTGCGGGCGGTGTCGGCGCCGTAGCGCTCGACGTACTCGCCGGGGCTGACCGTGTTCCCGCGTGACTTCGACATCTTCGCCCCGTCGCGGGTGATCATCCCCTGTGCGAAGAGGTTCGCGAACGGCTCCTGGACGTCGACGTGGCCGAGGTCCGCCAGCGCCTTGGTGAAGAAGCGCGCGTACATCAGGTGCAGGATCGCGTGCTCGACGCCGCCGATGTACTGGTCGACCGGGAGCCAGTGGTCGGCTGCCGCACCGCCCCAGGCGGCTTCCTCGTTGTGCGGGTCGAGGTAGCGGATGAAGTACCAGGAGGAGTCGACGAAGGTGTCCATCGTGTCGGTCTCGCGCCGGGCCGGCCCCTGGCAGCGAGGGCACTCGGTGGCCACCCAGTCCTCGGCCGCCGCCAGCGGACTCTTGCCCTGGGGGGCGTAGTCCTCGATCTCGGGCAGCTCGACCGGCAACTGCTCGTCGGGGACGGGGACGATCGCCGGCGCCCCGTCCTCCCCGCAGGCCTCGCAGTAGACGACCGGGATCGGCGCGCCCCAGTAACGCTGGCGCGAGACCAGCCAGTCGCGCAAGCGGTAGTTGACCGCGGGCTTGCCGCGGTCGTCCCCCTGCAACCAGGCGACGATCTCCTCGTAGGCGTCGCGGTTGCCTTTGCCGTCGAAGCGGCCGGAGTCGACCATCGGACCGTCGCCGGGGTAGGGCAGGCCGTCATCGCCGCGGGCAACCTCCGGATCCTCGCCTTCGATCACCCTCTTCACGGGAAGGTCGAAGGCCTGGGCGAATTCGTAGTCGCGAGCGTCGTGACCCGGGACCGCCATGATCGCGCCGGTGCCGTACTCCATCAGCACGTAGTCGGCGACGAACATCGGGATCTCCTCGCCGTTGACCGGGTTGACGACGCTGCGGCCGAGCGGCACACCGGTCTTCTCGCGATCCTCGGCGCCGCGCTCCTCGGCCGACTCGCGGCCAACCCGGTCGACGTACTCGCGCACCGCCGTCTCGGCCGGGGTGCCGGCGACCAGCTGCTCCAGCTCCGGGTGCTCGGGCGCGAGCACGAAGAAGGTGGCGCCGAAGAGCGTGTCGGGGCGGGTGGTGAAGACCGGGAAGTCGAGGTCTGCTTGCTCGCAGCGGAAGACGACCTCGGCCCCTTCGGAGCGGCCGATCCAGTTGCGCTGCATCGTGATCACGTGCTCGGGCCAGGACTCGAGCAGCTCGAAGTCCGCGAGCAGGCGCTCAGCGTAGTCGGTGATGCGGAAGAACCACTGCTCGAGGTTGCGCTGCACGACCTCGGTCCCGCAGCGCTCGCAGCGACCGTCCACCACCTGCTCGTTGGCGAGCACGGTGGCGTCCTTCGGGCACCACTGGACCGGCGCCTCGGTGCGGTAGGCGAGGCCCTGCTCGAACAGACGCAGGAAGATCCACTGGGTCCAGCGGTAGTACTCGGGCGTGTGGGTCGCGAGTTCGCGCGACCAGTCGATCGAGATCCCCCACTCGCGGAACTGGCGCCGGAAGGAGGCGATCGAGCGCTCGGTCGCAACCCGCGGCGGCTCGCCGGTTTTGATCGCGTTGTTCTCCGCCGGCAGGCCGAAGGAGTCGTAGCCCATCGGGTGGATCACCTCGAAGCCGTGGCGGCGGCGGAAGTGGGCGATCGCGTCGCCGACCGCGTAGCACTTGAGGTGGCCGACGTGCGGCTCGCCCGAAGGATAGGGCAGCATCTCCAGCACGTAGGACTTCGGCTTGCGGTCGTCGAAGCCGGGCTGGCCCGGGTTCGGAACCTCCCAGGTCGCCTCCTCGGCCCAGACCTGCTGCCACCTGCTCTCGATCGCCTTGGGGTCGTAGCCGCTCATCGAGGCGCGATCTTACGAGGGCGGCGCGTGGGAGCGGCCGGACCTAGGAGCGGCGCCGGGTCAGGCGCAGCCCCGACCAGGTCTCGTCGATCGCGCAGACCTTGGTGTCGACCAGGCCGGCCGGCAGGGCGACTTCGCGTACGCCGTCCTCGCTGAGGTCGGTCTCGACCCCGGAGGAGCCCTTCGGCCAGGCCATCCACAGCGTCCCCTCGCCGACCGCCTTGACGACAGCGGCGAAGCGGCGCTCGACGGCGCGGCGCGAGGTCGCGAACCAGATCGTCGTCTCGCGCCGGCCGCGGTTGCCGCGGCGCAGGGTGACGCCGTCGGGAAGTGGCGCCAGCAACTCCTCTACCGCCGTCGGCGCGTCGAGGAGGACAACGGTGGAGCCCGCCCCGATCCCGAGCTTCTGCGTCAGCGGCCGCCCCGAGCGCGCGCCGGAGTCGGATTCGGGGACCACGGGATCGACCGGCGGCGCGGCAATCGCGGCGTGCAGCGCCACGCCGATTCCCTCCCAGTCCACATACACAGCGTCCGGCAACTCGGCCCTGATCGCCTCGATTTTCGCCGCGGTGCCGCCGACGAAGACGATCGGGATCGCGCGCAGCGCCTTTGACTGGCGCAGGGCGCAGGCGACCTCGCGTCCGTGCGAGGGAAGCCGGCTGAGATCGATCACGAAGGCATCGGGCGGGTTCTCGCGCAGCGCCTTGACGCCGATGCTGGTGCCGGGAACCTCGTCATCGACCTCGTAGCCCTCCTGCTGCAACCGCGCCGCGCGCTCCGGCACCTCCTCCGCCTTCCAGTGGACGAGGCGAACGCGCTTGCGGACCATCGAACGATCCTAAGGCGCCCAGAAGAGTTCGCGGGGCCCGTCGGAGAGCATCTCGAGCAGATGGGGCCAGATATAGACCTCGGTCGCCGCGGCAGCGATCACGACCGGGACCGCGAGGACGACGGTGAGCAGCGTGGCGGCAAGGAGCTGGTTCCACTCGCCGCGGCGGCTGGCGATCAGCCAGGCCGCCAGGGGCAGGAAGAGCGCGGTCAGCTCGGGGATCGCGTGCGGCAGCACGCTGAGGATCAGCTCCGCACGGGTGATGTCCAGCTGGTAGGCGATCGTCGAGCACTGGAACCCCAGGTAGAGCGCCTGGGTCGAGAGCGAGAAGAGGGTCACCGCGGCGACGAAGAGGATCGCCAGCTCCCCTGCCTTGACGTGGATCCAGCGCGAGAAGCCGGTGCGCTGCGCCGCCGCGATCGGCATCGAGGCGCCGGCGATGAAGCCGGCGACGCAGGCGGTCGCGTGCAGAGCGAGGACGAGCGAGTTGCGCCAGAGGATCGGCAGCAGGTCGCCGGGCTCGGAGGGATAGGTGAACCCGGCGATGTGGACCGGGGTCAGATCCGGCGTCAGCAGGCCGGCGACGAACCAGGTCGCCGTCAGCAGCGCCAGCGCGATCGCCACGCTCAGCGCCACCCAGCCCCTCAGGACCGCCCACGGGTTCTCGCTCCAGAGCTCGATCGTCTCCCGCGTGTCCCGCATCCCGTGCGAGAACACGTGCTGGTTGGCCGCACTCATCGCTCACTCATCGGCAGCGGCGGGCGTGAGTTTGAGGTCGGGCGGGACGAGGCGGGCGTAGGGCCTACCGCGGCGACGGATCAGGATCTCGATGCCCGCTGCGGCGCGCTCCATGTACAGGCCGAAGCGGTTGCGGAACTCGTGGGCGCCGACCTCTTCCGAGGCGGGCGTGACGCCGCCGTCGATCGAAGTGGAGCTGAGGGGAATCGAACCCCTGACCTTTCGGATGCCATCCGAACGCTCTGCCAGCTGAGCTACAGCCCCGGGAAACTCGTAATCGGCCGCCCAGTTTAGCGCTGCTCGCTGCTTGTTCCTGGCCGGGGTGAGACGAAGGTGGAGCATCGACTGGCCGTCGAACAGAGAAGCGGGAACGAGGTATGAGCGATGAAGCTCCTGGCAGTAGATCCCGACCAGGTCGATCTCCGACTCGTCGTAGGTCGTGATGACATAGCCACGGGTCGGTGAGTGGTACGAGGTACGCAAACGCACCTGAATGAAATCGCCCCGATGCGATCCCCACTTGCACTGAACGCGGAAAAGCCTGCGTCGAATGCCAAGGACGAGGTCGTAGCGCTCGTGCTCCGTTAGGGGCTTTAACACCGACAGCCCGAGCCTTGCCGCCTCCGCGGCGATCGCTAGCTCAGCCACATTGCCCTTCTGATTCGAGTCCACGAACGTATGTTCGTGCAACTCATTGTCTGCGTCAAGGCCAGAGGTGTGACAAAAGTGGAACTTCTGGCCGAGCTAGGCGGCGCGCTGCTCCGGGCCCTGATCCTCGTCGATGTCGAGGATCAGGTTGTCCGGGGCGGTGTGGCGAACCTTGAAGTCGAGCTGGGAGAGTTCCTCGAGTTCGCGCAGCAGCTCGACCGGCTGGTCCAGCCGTACGTTGAGGGTCGCCCGGCCCTCGGAGAAGCGTTCGACGGAGATGTCGGAAGCGCCGAGGCGGCCGACCGCGTCCTCGAACCCGACCAGCTGGGAGAAGTCGCCCAGCGGCCCGATCTCGAGCTTGACCAGCCCCTCGAAGACCCCGTCGAAGTCCTCCTCCGCCTCATTCAGCTCCTGCACGCGCCGGCTCACCTCGACCGCCTCGCGCAGCGCTTTCATCCGGATCCGCGTCGCCTGGCCGCGGGCCTGGGACTGGATCTCCTCCAGCCGCGAGGAGACTGTCTCCAGAGAGGCGATGCTGCGGTCGTGGCGATCGTTGGTCTCGCACAGGCGCTCGGCCAAGCCGCGAATCTCGCGCTCGCGCTCGATCACCATCCCCGAGAGCGAGGAGAGCTCCTGCTCGAGCTCGGCGATCGTCGCCGCCTGCCGCTCGCACTGCTCGGCCTCCGACTCCAGAGCGCCGATTCGCCCTTCGCAGGCGGTCATCGCCGCATCTACATCGGGACGGCGATAGCCGAACAGCGCCCGCTTGAAGCGATCCATGCGCGGCACCGTACGCGGGGGCTCGGACGGTAATCCGTCGCAGATGCGCCGCCCGGCGCCGCGGACTCAGGCGCTCGCCGCAGAGGATGCTTCGGGCGCGTCGAGGTCGAGCTCCAGCCGCGGTGCCTCGCGCCACAGATCCTCGAGCTGGTAGCGCTCGCGTGCTTCGGTGGTGAAGACGTGAAGGACGCAGTCGAGGTAGTCGAGGACGACCCACCCGTCCGCGCCGGCGCCATCGACGGCGCCGGGAAGCAGCCCCATCTCCTGCTTCACCTGCAGCCTCACCTCGTCGACGATCGCCCGCGCTTGGCGCTCGTTGCGAGCGGTGCAGATCGCCAGGAAGTCGGTGTAGGAGACAAGCTCGCGCATATCGAGGACAACGATGTCCTCGGCCTTTTTCGAGTCGGCGAGCTCGGTCAGCCGCCGCGCCAGCGACTCGGCCTGCGGCGCCTTCATGAGTAGATCCCCTTTTCCTCGATCAGCCGAGCGACCGGCTCGGGCACCAGGTAGCGCAGCGGCCGCCCCGCCGCGGCGCGCTCGCGCACGGCCGAGGAGGAGACGCCGAACTGCGGCATCTCCAGCATCGTCGCCCGGCCCTCGGCGCCGAGGCTCCGCATCACCGCCGCCACCTCGGCGTCGGAGATGCCAGAGCGACGGGCAACCGCGATCCGGGCCAGCTCGACCACGCGCTCCGGACTGCGCCAGCTCTCCAAGCCCACAGCGGCGTCCGCGCCCATCACGAACACCAGCCCTGTGTCGCCTCGTTCTCTCGCAAGCAGCTCCAAGGTCTCATACGTGTAGGACGGCCCCTCGCGCTCGACCTCGAGCGTGGAAACCGAGAAGCGGGAGTCCTCGGCGGCGGCGAGGCGGGTCATCGTCAGCCGCAGCTCGCGGCCGGGGTCGTCGGCGATCCGCTTGTGCGGTGCCTCGCCGGTCGGGACGAGGATCACCTCGTCGAGGCCGAGCTGCCAGAGCGCCTCCTGGGCGAGCGCCAGGTGGCCGAGGTGCGGCGGGTTGAAGGCCGACCCCAGCACCCCGATGCCGGGCCCATCAGCGCTACTCACGGATCTGGCCGTCGCCGCGCGCCACGTACTTGAAGGTCGTCAGCTCCCGCATCCCGATCGGCCCGCGGGCGTGCAGCTTCTGGGTCGAGTTTCCGATCTCAGCCCCCATCCCGTACTCGAACCCGTCGGTGAAGCGGGTCGAGGCGTTGACGTAGACGGCGGCGGCGTCAACCCCGGAGGCGAACTCCTCGGCCGCCTCCTCCGAGCCGGTTACGATCGCCTCGGAATGGCCGGTGCCGTGGGCGTTGACGTGCTCGACCGCGTCGGCGACGGAATCGACCACGGCGACGGCCATCTTCAGTCCCAGGTACTCGGTGTCCCAGTCCTCCTCCGCAGCAGGTCCGACCTCGGTACCGCCGGCGAGGGAGCGGGCGCGCTCGTCGCCGACCAGCTCGACCCCCGCCTTGTGCAGGTCGGCGAGGACGGCCGGCACGAAGCGCTCGGCGATCGCGGCGTCGATCAGCAGCGTCTCCGCCGCGTTGCAGACGCCGGGACGCTGCACCTTCGCGTTGACGGCGATCCGCCGCGCCATCTCGAGGTCGGCTTCGGCGTGCACGTAGACGTGGCAGTTGCCCGCCGCCGCGTACATCACCGGCACCGTCGCGACCTCCTTGATCGCGGCCTTCAGCCCTTCCCCACCGCGCGGGATCAGCAGATCCACCAAGCCCTCCTGGGTGGCCAGCTCCGCCAGCTCTCCGTGGCCGCCCCCGGCGAGGAGGACGACCGCGTCCTCCGGCAGGTCGGCCTCCGCCAGCGCCTCGCGGACGATCGCCGCCAGCGCCCCGTTCGAGCGCTCTGCGTAGTGGGAGCCGCGCAGCACGATCGCGTTGCCGCTCTTGATCGTCAGCGCCCCGCAATCGATCGTCACGTTCGGCCGCGCCTCGTAGACGACGGCGATCACGCCCAGCGGCACCCGCAGCTTGCGCAGGTCGAGGCCGTTGTCGAGGGTCCTGCGATCGAGCTCCTCGCCGACCGGATCGTCGAGCGCGGCGACGACCCGCACGCCCGCGGCCATCGCCGTCACCCGCTCCGGCGTCAGCGTCAGCCGGTCCCGCAGCGCCTCGGTCAGGCCGGCGGCGCGCTCATCGCCGAGGTCGGCGGCGTTCGCCTCGAGGATCTCGCCGGTGCGCTCCTCCAGCAGGCGCGCCGTCGCCTCCAGCGCAGCGTTCTTGGCCTCGGTCGAGGCGCTCGCCAGCGTCCGCGCAGCCCGCTTTGCGGCAGCGCAGGTCTCGGCGGCGGTAGTCGTGGTCACGGCCATCGGACAAGGGTAGCCGGAGACCCCTGGCCAGGATTCAAACGAGGACGAAGCGGTCCCGGTGGATGACCTCGTCGGCCGCGTCCGGGAGCAGCTCCCGGACCCGAACGGTCTGCATGCCCTTGACCCGAGTCAGCTCCTGGGCGGAGTAGTCGGAGATGCCCTTGCCGATCGCCACCCCGTCGACCACCACGTCGACGGCGTCCCCGGCTCCGAAATCCCCCTCGGCGGCGACGATGCCCACCGGCAGCAGGCTGGAGCCCTGCTCGCGCAGGGCCCTTGCGGCCCCCTCGTCGACCACGATCCGGCCCCGGGCCGGCTTCGCGTACTTGATCCACAACTTGAAGCTCGACGCCTTCCCGGCCTGGGCGGCGAAGCGGGTGCCGCCCTCCCCCCCGCTCGCGGCGGCTACCAGCGTGCCCGGCTTGGTGCCATTGCAGATCACCGCCGGGATCCCGGCGGCGCCGGCCATCTCCGCCGCCGCCACCTTGCTGCGCATGCCGCCGGAACCGAAGGCCGAGGTGCGGTCGCCGATCTGCAGCGGCTCCAACTGCGCGAAGTCGGTCACCTCGGCGATCGGCTCGGCTGCCGAGTCTGCACCAGGGTCGGCGGAGTAGAGGCCGTCGACGTTGGTCAGCAGCACCAGCAGGCGAGCATCGAGGAGCAGCGCCACCTGCGCGGCGAGAAAGTCGTTGTCGCCGAAAGTGATCTCGTCGGTCGCGGTGGTGTCGTTCTCGTTGACCACCGGCACCACCCCCCACTCGACCAGCCGGCGCAGGGTCTGGCGGGCGTTGAGGTAGTTGGTGCGAGCGGCGATGTCGGCCGCGGTCAGCAGCACCTGGGCCGCCTTCGTCCCGCCACTCGCCAGCCGGCTCTCGTAGGCGCGGAAGAGATCCCCCTGCCCGACCGCGGAGGCCGCCTGCAGCTCGTCCATCGCCCGCGGCCGCACCGACAGGCCCAGCAGCCGCATCCCCCGCGCGATCGCCCCCGAGGTCACCATCACCACCCGCTCGCCCCCCTGCTCGAGGGCGCTGACCTGCGCGCAGACGGAATCGAGCACGTCCGTGCGCAGCTCGCCGTCATCGGCGGCGACGATCGAGGAACCGAGCTTGACGACCAGGGTCATGGCGGGCAAGTGTATGAGCGCGTCCCTCCTATGCTGGGCCGATGATTGCGGCACTGGCCTGGGGTGCCCTGGCGGCAAGCTCGCTCGTCCTCGGCGCCGTGCTCGCCTTCGCCCGGCACTGGTCGCGGCGGCAGATCGGTTTGGTACTGGCGTTCGGGGCCGGGGCGTTGATCAGCGCCGTCAGCTTCGAGCTCGCCCAGGAGGGCCTCGAGGTTGGCGGCGCGGGAGTGACCGGCATCGGGCTCGGGGTCGGGGCCCTCACCTACTTCACGCTCGACGGCGTAATCGCCAGGCGCTTCGCGGCGGGCCGGGGGCGCAAGGGACGCGCCCAGGGCTCCGACGGCGGCGCCGCGCTGGCGCTGGGTGCGTTCCTCGACGGGATCCCGGAGCAGCTCGTGCTCGGGATAAGCCTGGCGAGCGGCGGCGAGATCGGGATCGCGCTGCTGGTCGCGATCTTCGTCTCCAACCTGCCCGAGGCGCTCGGCTCCGCCGAGCAGATGCACGCGGCCGGCACCTCGCGCTCGGCGATCCTGCGGCTGTGGCTATTGGTCGCCGCGATCTGCACGATCGCCACCGCGATCGGCTACCTGTTGGCCGAGGGGGTCGGGGGCGACGCCAAAGCCGCCATCGACGGGTTTGCCGCCGGCGCCCTGCTGGTGATGCTGATCGACTCGATGATTCCCGACGCGCGAGCGGAGGCCGGCCGCACCGCCGGCCTCGTCACCGTCCTCGGATTCGCCCTGGCGGCAGCCCTCTCCAACCTGGCATAGAGAACGGCGGCTGCTGGAGCCTGTCGGGTGCCCCACCCCGCCACTAAATATGCAACTCGAACTCGTGCTCGCCGATGCGGACGTCGTCGCCGGCCTCGAAGCCGGCCCGGGTGAGCGCGGCGATGACGCCGATCTCGCCCAGGCGCTGCTCCAGATAGGCGAGCGCTTCCTCGTTTTTGACGTCGTGGCGCTCGAAGAGCAGCTCGACGCCCCGGCCGAGAACGCGAAAGCCCCCGTCCTCCTCACGCTCAACCCAGTAGCCGCCCTCGCCGACCGGGCGGTATACGCGGTACTCCACCTCAAACTCACCACCTGCCTCGGCGGCCACCTCGACCCCGGCCGGCGTCGACTCAGGCAGCTCGGCAAGAATCCGCCGGCGCAGTTCATCGAGCCCCTCCCCGGTCGCCGAGGAGATCGCCAGCACCGCGAGCGCCTCCCCGCCCAGCCGCTTTTCCCATTCCTCCACCGCCGTCTCGACCTTCCCGCCCTCGAGCAAATCCCGCTTCGAGAGGACGACCAGCTCCGGCAGGGCCTCCAAGCCCGCGCCATGAGCGCCGAGCTCGGCGCGGACCGTCGCGTAGTCGGCCTCGGGGTCGCCTTCGAGCGGCGCCAGGTCGACGAGATGGACCAGCATCGAGCAGCGCTCGACGTGGGCGAGGAACTCGTGGCCCAGCCCGGCTCCATCCGCCGCGCCTTCGATCAGACCCGGGATGTCGGCGACGACCGCCTGCCGGTCCTCGCCTTCGATCGTCCCCAGCACCGGCGAGATCGTCGTGAAGGGGTAGTCGCCGACCTTCGGCGCCGCCCGGGTCAGGCGCCCCAGCAACGAGGACTTGCCGGCGTTCGGCAGCCCCACCAACCCGACGTCGGCCAGCAGTTTCAACCGCAGCTCGATCCAGCCCGCCTCGCCGCTCGTTCCCTTCTCCGCAAACCGCGGCGCCTGCCGGGTCGAGGTTGCAAACCGCTTGTTCCCGTGCCCCCCGCGCCCCCCATCCGCAACCACCGCCCGCTGCCCGGCTTCCACAAGGTCGACGGCGCTGCCATCGACGGTCGTCGCCTGAGTCCCGGCGGGCACCGGGATCTCCAGCTCCTCCCCCCGTCCCCCGTGCCGGTTCGACCCTTCCCCATGCCGCCCCCGCTCCGCCCGAAAGTGCTTCGACCCCCTCAACGCCCCCAGATCCCGCTTCGAGGCATCGCAGACCAACACCACATCGCCCCCATGCCCCCCGTCCCCGCCATCGGGCCCACCCCGCGGCACATGCGCCTCCCGCCGAAAGCTCACGCACCCGTTGCCACCGGCCCCGCCTTCAACCCAGATCTTCGCCTTGTCGTACATGGGGCAGAGAGGGTAGATGGAGCGCGGCAGTCCCTTGTACCGCTATGCGAAACAAAGGACTGCCGCACCCCCGGTGAAAACAGGATCCGGGCCCTGGTCGGAGGGGTCGGGTGTCCCTCTCATGAGCGGCGTCCCTGATTTTCGCACCGACTACTCGGCGAGAGACAGCGGGTTAACGGCGAAAATCCCAGCGAAATGAGAGGGACACCCGACCCCTCCCCAGCGCTCAGTCCTCCGCAAGAACCGAGATGGTCCGTCCGCGCCGAGCCGGCTTGAACTCCACGGTGCCGGCCCGCGTGGCGAAGATCGTGTGATCCCTGCCAAGCCCCGTCCCGTCACCGGGCCAGAACCTGGTCCCGCGCTGCCTGACGATGATCTCGCCACCGCTCACCTGCTGGCCGGCAAAGACCTTGACGCCGAGCATGTTCGGGTTCGATTCGCGCCCGTTGCGGCTGGAGCCCAGCCCTTTCTTATGAGCCATCGGTCTCCTCCTTCTTCGCAGCGGGTTTTTTCTCGGCGGCCTCTTTTTTCGGTGCCGCTTTCTTCGCAGCCGCTTTGCCCATTTTCAGGCTGGTCACTTCGAGCTTGGTCAGCTCCGAGCGGTGGCCGGCGCGGCGGCGGTAGCCCTTCTTGGCCTTGTATTTGAAGACTTTGATCTTCGGGCCGCGCAGGTGCTCGGCGACTTTCGCCTCGACTTTGACTTTCTCCAGCGCCTTCGGTTCCGCGACCACCTCGTCGTCGCGGAACATCACCGCGCGCAGGGCGACTTTGTCGCCCTCCTTGGCGTCGAGGCGGTCGACGAGCAGGGACGTGCCCTGCTCGACCTTGTACTGCTTGCCACCGGTTTCAACTACCGCGTACATGCTCAATCGTCGTCCTTGCTGCCTTGTTTGGCGCGCGAACGCCCCCGACCGCCCCTGCGGCCGCGACTGCGTTTGCGCGAAGGAGCGGCGGATTCTAGCTCGGAGCCGTTTTCCTCGCCTCCCCCGGATCCGTTCGGCGACTCGGAACCCAGCAGCGAGGCGATCGCCGCCGAGCGCTCGACCTCTTCGATCCGCACCAGCCGGCGCTGGCCGACGAAGCGGCCGCCGCCGGTGACGCTGACGATGTAGGAGTCGATCCGGGCGACCGCGTCGTCGGCGTTGTACATGTGGGGCTCGTCGATCTTGACCAGCACCTCCTCGCCGACCTTGAACGGCAGCGCCCGCTCCTCGATCTCCTCCCGGGTTCCCTGCTCGACCACGGTGAAGGTGTCGATCGCCAGCGCGTCGCCACCCTCGAAGTGGAAGCGCTTGCCGGTTTCCGCCTCGAACTCGGCGAGGCCGCTGTCCTCGTCGGTCAGCTCGTGTGCAACCTTCGGGTTGACCCGGACCAGGAAGGCCTCGGAATCGCCGTTCTCGGCGACGATCTCGCGCATCTTGCGCAGGCCCTCCAGCGCCACCGTCTCGGCCGAGAGCACGACCCCCTCGCCGGCGCAGGTCGGGCAGGGCGCGGTGAGGATCTCGCGCACGCCGTCGGTGACGTTCTGGCGGGTCATCTCGACCAGTCCCAGGGGCGAGACCTCGACCACGTAGCTCTTCGACTTGTCGGCGTCGAGCGCTTTGCGCATCGTCTTCAGCACCTTGTCCCGGTTGCTGGCCCGCGCCATGTCGATGAAGTCGATGACGATGATGCCGCCGATGTCGCGCAGCCGCAGCTGCCGAACGGCCTCATCCGCGGCCTCGGTGTTGACCTTGGTGATCGTCTCCTCGAGACCGCCTTTGCCGCGGCCGGTGAAGCTGCCGCTGTTGACGTCGATCACGGTCAGCGCCTCGGCGTAGTCGATGATCAGGTAGCCCCCCGAGGGCAGGTCGACGCGGCGGTTCAGCGTCGACTCGATCTCCTCGTCGATCTTCCATTTCTCGAACAGCGGCTTCTGGCCCTCGTAGAGCTCGACCCCCTCGACCAGCTCCGGCGCGGTCCGCTGGAAGAAGTTGGTGACGCGCTCGAACTGCTTCTCGGAATCGATGATCGCCTTCTCGAACTCGCTAAGGAAGACGTCGCGCAGGACCCGGACCGAGAGATCGGCCTCCTGGAAGACCAGCGCCGGCGCCTTACTGCCGTCCGCCCGCCGCTCCAGCACCTGGCTCAGCTTCTGCAGATACCCGATCTCGCGCACGAAATCGGATTTTTTGGCGCCATGGGCGGCGGTGCGGACGATCAGCCCGCCCGGGCCCTTGTAGGTGCGGTCGACCATCTTGCGCAGGCGGTCGCGCTCGGAGTCGGAGAGGCGACGGCTGACGCCGACGCCCGACCCCTGCGGGGCGAAGACGAGGTAGCGGCCGGCGATCGAGACGTTCATCGAGAGCCGCGCGCCCTTCGTCTTCAGCGGGTCCTTGACGACCTGGACCAGGATCTCCTGGCCGGGTTTGATCAGCTCGTTGATGCGGCGGCCGCTGCCTCGGCCGCGCCGGGGAGCCTGCTCGCCGCCCGGGAGGACGATCTCGTCGACGTGCAGGAAACCGTTGCGCTCGAGGCCGATGTCGACGAAGGCGGCCTCCATGCCGGGAAGGACGTTGTCGACCTTCCCCTTGTAGATGTTGCCGACGATCGACCGCCGGCCGCGGCGCTCTATGTAGAGCTCCGCCACGTCGCGCTTGCCGCCTTTTTGCTTGGACTCAAGGACGGCAACGCGGGTCTCTCCGCGCTCGGCGGAGACCAAAATAGTTTTTTTCATTGCTTACTCAGTTCGGATAGGTACGCGGCCGGGGGGCACCTTGTTCAAGGCGTCACCAGGCGAACCTTCCCTTCTGAGCGAGATGCGCCTGGATGTTGATGCTCTGAAGCACCCCGATCGCCAGGAAGGTGGCGATCACGGCGGAGCCTCCGTAGCTCATCAGCGGTAAGGGGATGCCCGTAATCGGCATGATGCCGAGGTTCATCCCCACGTTGACGAAGACCTGGAACAGCAGCGAGACGGCGATGCCGCCCGCGACCAGGGTCCCGTAGGAGTTCTTCGAGAGCGTCACTATCTTCAGCGCCCGCCAGAAGAGCAGGGCGTAAAGGGATAGGACGAACGCGGCGCCCATGAACCCGTAGCGCTCACCGATCACCGCGAAGATGAAGTCGGTGTGCCGCTCGGGAACGAAGTCGAGCCGCGTCTGGGTGGCACGGTCGCCGCGGCCGGTCTCCTGACCGGATCCGATGGCGACCACGGACTGATTCTGCTGGTAACCCGCGCCGCTCGCGTGCGCGTCCGGGTCCAGGAAGGAGGTGAGTCTCTCCTCCTGGTAGCCCTTGAGAATCGGGGCGCCGACAGTGGGCGCCGCGACCAGTACGAGCGCGATCAAGACAACGAGGGTGGAGCCGATGACGGCGAAGTGGGTCCAGGGAACACCCCCGAAGTACATCACGCCGAGGGTGGCGACCACGAATACCAGGGAAGTTCCGAGGTCTGGCTGCAGGAAAACGAGTGCCGCCGGAGCCAGTCCCAGGCAGAGATAGCGCACCGTGCGCTGCCTCGCCGAGCCCCGCCTGGCGCCGTCGATGACGAAGCCGGCGAGGGCCAACACGAGCAGGAGCTTGCCGAGCTCGGATGGCTGAAAGCTGAAGAAGGGGAATTCGAAGGCGCGCCGGGAGCCGCGGGCGGCGAAGCCGAAGACGAAGACGAGCGAGACGCTGACGCAGAGGAAGGTGTAGATCCCGACCCGGAGCTCGCGGAAGCGCGAGTAGTCGATGCGGGTCATCAACAGCATCCCGACCAGCCCGAGCACGCAGTAGATCGCCTGGCGGTCGACGAAGTAACGGGGGCTGCCGGGGACGTCGTTGAGGGTCGCCTGGCCGAGCGTGAAGACGCTGAAGGCGGCCAGCCCCACGGCGGCGATCGTCAGCGGCCAGTCCATATGGGCGAGGCCGAGGCGCTCGGCGATGCCGACGCGGACGGCGAAGGGCTCGGGGCGGGCTTGTCGGGTGCGGGTGGCGTACATCAGCCGGGGCTGCCGCCGTTGGCGGCGCCGGTTTCGGTCGCGTGCTTGTGGAAATAGGCTTCGAGGATCCGCAGTGCGGCCGGTGCGGCGGCTTCGGCGCCGAAGCCGCCTTCCTCGACAGTCACGATCGTGACGATACGCGGGTCCGGGTACGGGGCCACCACCGCGTACCAGGACTGGTCGCCGTGCCCCGGCCGTTCCGCCGTTCCGGTCTTGCCCGCGACCTCGACCGGAAAGCCGCCGAAGACGCCGTAGGAGGTGCCGCCGGGCACCTGGGCCGCCTGGTGCAGGCCCTCCAGCACCGCCGCCCGGTAACCGGGGCCGATCTCGACCTTGCGGCGCGGCTTCGGGTCGAATTCCTTCAGCACCCGGCCGGCGGCGTCCTCGACTTCCATCCCCACGTGCGGGCTGACGATCGTGCCCCCGTTGGCCAGCGCCGCGTAGGCGATCCCCAGCTGCAGCGGGTTGGTCTGCAGGTCGCCCTGGCCGATCGCCAGCTGGATGTTGTCGCCGGCCGACCAGGGCCGTTCGGTTTCACCTTCGGCGAAAAGGTCGTCGCGCCATTTTTTGCTCGGGACCAGGCCTTCGGTCTCGCCGGGCAGGTCGAGGCCGGACTCCTTGCCGATCCCCAGTTTCGCCGCCCAGTCCTGCAGCTGGTTGGTCTCCCACATCCGCAGGCCGAGCGTGTAGAAGTAGACGTCGGAGGAGACCTGTAAGGCGGAGACCATGTCCACCGTCCCCAGCGCGACGCCCCCCGCGTTCTGGAACTCCTGGCCGCCGACGGTGATCGAGCCGTCATCGACCAGCGGTTCGGTCAGCGAGACCTCACCGCCTTCGAGGGCGGCCAAGGCGGTGATGACCTTGAAGGTCGATCCGGTCGGGTAATAGCTTTCGGTCGCGCGATTGGTCAGCGGGGCCAGAATCGGGTCGCGAATCAGCTGGTTCACCTGGGCCTGGGTCATCGGTTCGGTGAAGACCGTCGGGTCGAAGGTGGGTGAAGAGCCCATGCCGAGGATCTGGCCGTTGTGGACGTCCATCGTCACGAAGGCGCCCGGCAGGCCGAAGCCGGCCAGGCCGGCTTCGCCCGCCGCCTGCACGTCGGGGTCGATCGTCAGCTTCAGGTTGTCGCCGGGAGTCGGGGGCTGGGAGACGAGCTGGCCACCCGGGGTCGGCTGGCCGAGCGCGTTGACCTGGATCTTGGTCAGGCCCGGCTCGCCACGCAGGTAGCGGTCGTAGGTGTACTCGACACCGCCTTTGCCGACCTCGTCCCCCGGCTCCAAGCTTTCGTAGCGGGCTTCCTTCAGCTCTTCTCCGGAGACCTCGCCGACGCTGCCGACCACGTGAGCGGCGCGGGTGCCGTCGGGGTAGGCGCGGACGAAGACGCGCTGCACGGCCACCCCGGGGAAATCGCGCTGGTTCTCTTCCAGGTAGTAGACGAGGTCGTAGCCGACGTCCTTGCGCAGGGTCACCGGCGCCCCTGCCGCGACTTCTTCGGATTCGCGGATCGTCCGCCGCACCTTGCGCAGCGACATGTGGGCGAGCTTGCCCAGTCGCGCCAGCTCCGCCTTTTCCTCGGCCGGGTCCGCGGGCAGTTTCTGCATGTTGAGCTGGAGCGCCAGGCTGGTGCGGTTGTCGACCAGCACGTTGCCGTCGCGGTCGAGGATGTCGCCGCGCGGCGCGATCTGTTTGAACTCGCGGGTACGGTTGTTCTTCGCCTCGGCCAGGTACTCCTCGCCGGAGAGCACCTGCAGGTCCCAGAGTCGGAAGAACAGCACCCCGAAGAGGGCGACGGCGAGGCCGCCCAGCACCGCGGTGCGCAGGGCGAGGCGGGAGCTGGCGCCGGGACGATCGCTGGAGCGCTCGTACATGCCCCCCCTAGGCTCCCAGGGCCTCGGCCGCCGTGGGCCGCGTGAGGGGCGCTCGTCGACCAGCGCAGGCCGCAGTACCCGCCGCAGCCCCAGGTAGAGCAGCCAGCCGCCGAAGAAGGCGAAGACGCCCTGGACCAGGATGTCGCGCGCGACCAGGCCGCTGACCGTCGCATCCGCCCCGAGCATCAGCTCGACCGCGCCGAACCCGAGCTCGGCGAACACGGTCAGGCCGAGGCAGAGCAACGGCGCCGCCAGCGGGCTGTGGACGTCGACCCGCTCGCGGAACATCCCCGCCAGGTAGCCGACGCAGAGCAGCACCAGCGAGGCGCCGCCGAGCGGCTGCACCAGCAGGCAGTTGAGCAGGAAGCCAACCCAGAAGCCGGTGACCGCGCCCGTCATCGTGCCGCCCAGCAGCCCCAGGGCGACGACGAGCGCCGGCAACAGGTCGGGGCTGACCCCGAAGAGGGTCACCTGGGAGAAGAAGGAGAGCTGCAGGATCACCCCGAGCAGCACGATCGCGACCAGGCGGACGAGGATCTTCGGGGTCAGGATCATCCGCGCGAGCCCCCGGTCAGGACCTGGACCAGGTCGAGGTCGCGCAGGTCGGCGTAGGGACGCACGTGCACCCGCTGGCTCGCCTCCTGCTCGACGATCGGGGCTTCGGCGACTTCGCCGATCGGCAGGTTGGGCGGGAAGCGGGACCCGATCTCCTCGGTGCGCCAGCCGGCGGTCACCACCGTCTGCCCTCTGTGGACGCGTTTGGTCGAGTCGATGAAGTCGAGGATGAGGTCACCGGGGTCGCCGACGTTGGGGCGAATCAGGCCCTGCACCGCGACCGGGACGACCTTGGCCGAGACGGCGCTGAGGTGGTCGGCGATCAACATCACCTGGGCGCTGCCGCCGGTCACCGCCGAGACGGTGCCGACGAGGCCGTCGCCGTTGACGACCGGGTCGTCGACCTCGACCCCGTCGTCGCTGCCGGCGTCGATCGTCACGTCGGCGAACCAGACGGTCGGCGAGCGGGAGATCACGCTTGCCGTAACCGGGTCGTAGCCGGAAGGGATCGCTCCGCTGCGGTCGAGCCCGACCAGCTTGCGCAGCTGCGCGTTTTCGGCCAGGGCCGCGTCGGCGCCGACGGCCTGTGCGCGGGCGACCCGCAGTTCGTCCCGGAGGCGGTCGTTGCGGCCGCGCGCGTCGAAGGTCTGGTCGAACCAGTTGACGAGGTCGCGGGCGGGCTTGAGCGCCCCGTCGGCGACCGCCTGGACCGGGCTGAAGATTGCGCTGACGCCGCGCTGGACGCCGTTGGACCCCGAGCCATAGGTGACCGTCAGCAGCACGAAGGAGCCGACGATCAACAGCGCGAGCACCGCCCTGCGGCGGCGTACTTGCTTTCGGTACACGTGGAAGACCTAGGTTCTTTGCTTTTTTCCGGCACGGTGGATCGCCTCGAACTCCTCGAGCGAGATGCCCGAGCCGACCGCCACGCACGTCAACGGCGACTCTGCCAGCTGACAGGGCATCTGGCACTCGTCGCGCAGGCGTTGCTCCAGTCCTTGCAAGAGAGCGCCGCCGCCGGCGAGGGTGATGCCGCGGTCCATGATGTCACCCGCCAGCTCCGGGGGCGTGCGGTCAAGCGTCTCCTTGACCGCGTCGACGATGTGGCCGACGGTCTCGTCGAGCGCTTCGCGGACCTCCGCGGAGCCGAGCGTGACCGTTTTCGGCAGGCCGGAGACGAGGTCGCGACCGCGAATCTCGGTGCTCACCTCCTCGGCCAGCTTCGAGGCCGAGCCCGCCTCCAGCTTCACCTGCTCCGCCGTCTGCGTCCCGATCGCCAGTTTGTAGACGCGTTTGCAGTGGTTGACGATCGCCTCGTCGAGCTCGTCGCCGCCGATCCGGATCGACTGCGAGACGACGATGCCGCCGAGCGAGATCACCGCCACCTCGGTGGTGCCGCCACCGACGTCGACGACCATCGAGCCGGTCGGCTCGGCGACCGGGAGGCCGGCGCCGATCGCCGCCGCCATCGGCTCCTCGATCAGGTATGCCTCGCGGGCACCGGCGGAGAGACAGGCCTCCTCGACCGCCCGCTTCTCGACCCCGGTCACACCGGAGGGGACGCAGACGACGACCCGCGGGTGGGCGAAGCGGTTGGAGTGCACCGACTGGATGAAGTGGCGCAGCATCTGCTCGGTGACGTCGAAGTCGGCGATCACGCCATCCTTGAGCGGCCGGATCGCGGTGATCGTCCCCGGCGTGCGCCCGAGCATCCGCTTCGCTTCGGAGCCGACTGCGTGGACGCGCCCGTTGCGGGAATCGATCGCCACCACCGAGGGCTCCGACAGCACGATTCCGCGCCCCCGAACGTAGACGAGGGTATTCGCGGTTCCGAGGTCGACGGCCATATCGCGACCGCCGAGCCTTCTCAGGTAGCTGAATAAGCCCATATGGCGATTTCCAGGGGGAAATCATCCCAGACACACCAAGCCGCCGAGCTGTTTTTCGCTCAGGTGGGCCGGAAGAGCCCCGGCGCGAGCTCGAACAGCAACCCCACCGGCAGCCCGACGACGTTGGAGACGCTCCCCTCGACCCGCTCGACCAGGGTCGAGCCCAGGGTCTGGATCGCGTAGCCGCCCGAGCGCCCGCGCCACTCCCCAAAGCCGACGTAGCGCTCCTTCTCGACGTCGGAGAGCTGCCTGAAAACCACCGAGGTCCGTTCCAGCCCGGCGCGCTCCTCCCCGCCCTCGAGCACCACCAGCCCACTCAGCACCTCGTGCGCTCTGCCCGACATCCGATCGAGATACTCCCGCGCCTCCGCCGCATCCGCCGGCTTCCCGAGCACCTCCCCCTCGAGCACCACGTCGGTATCGCAGGCGATCACCAAGCGCCCGTGCCCGTCCACCCCCCGCCCCTTCCGCCTAGCGTTCTCGACGACCAAGTGCTCCGGGTCCCCATCGCTCAGCTCCTCCACCCCCGGAACGACGACCTCGAACTCCACCCCCAGCTTCCGCAGAATCTCTTTCCGCTGAGGCGATCCAGACGCCAACACCACCAGCTTCGAGATCGAGCTGGATCCCGGCTCAGCGCTCATGGCAGGCGGGCGGGTAGGCCTGAAACGTCTTGTACTTTTTCGCGACTAAGAATCTCGGACGGCACCAGGCGACCCACGAAAAAGTTAAGTGAAAGGCCTACCCGCCCGCCTGCCTTCAGCCCAGCTCCGGGAACCAGATCCCAATCTCGCGCTCGGCCGACTCGTCGGAGTCGGACCCGTGGACCATGTTGAAGGTCATCTCCAGAGCAAAGTCCCCGCGAATCGATCCAGGCGCAGCCTCGACCGGGTTGGTCGCCCCGATCAGCTGACGCGCCGCCGGAACAGCCTCGGCACCCTCGAGCACCATCGCCACCAGCGTGCCGCCGGTGATGAAGGAGACGAGCTCGCCGAAGAACGGCTTCTCGGTGTGCTCGGCGTAATGCTCGTTCGCGATCTCCTCGGTCGCGCGCATCGACTTGAGAGCGGCGATCCGCAGCCCCTTGCGCTCGAAGCGGGCGATCACCTCGCCGGTCAGGGCGCGCTCGAAGGCGTCAGGCTTGACGAGGATCAGGGTCCGGCTCACGACTGGGGCTCCTTTGCTCTGGTTTCGGGTCCGCTGTCTCGCGCGGGGCGCGGCGGCGCGGTTCTTTGCTCGGCTCGGCCTCGGCGGCCGGCTGCTTCGCCGGGGCCGCTTTTTTGCGGCGGGCGGGCTGGCGTTTGGGCTGCTCCCCCTCGGGGGGACGGGCCTGGCGCCGGCGTGGCCGCTCGCCCCCGCCGCCGAGCGTGGTCTCGCAGTAGGGGCAGAGCCCCCAGCGCGGGTCGACCGGTTTGCTGCAGGTCGGGCAAGGGTCCTTGAGGCGGCGCTGGCAGTTGGGGCAGCGCAGGTAGTTTTTCTCGACCGGGTACTCGCAGTTGGGGCAGGTCTGCTCTTTCAGCTGCCGCACCCGCAGCTCCGCCGCTTTGATCTCCAGCTCGCGCTCGTGCGCGTCTTCGATGAACTCCGGCGGCCGCACGATCGCGTAGACGGCGGTCCCGATGTAGGGGAAGAAGGAGGCGACGGTGGCGCAGGCGACCAGGAAGGGGTCGGAGATGCGACGGCGCGCGTCGAGGTAGGTGTAGACGATCAACGCCAGCCAGAGCACGACCAGCATCAGGACGAAGAGGGTGGCGACCAGGTTGAGGCCGTCGTTGGTAATGCCGAAGATCGCTAGTGACATGGGTGGGCGCCCCGGTTGAGGGAGCGGGCAGTCTACTTCGCCGCGGGCGCCGTGAACCCTGTCGCCGGCCCGTGGCAGGCGGCGACCGCTAGAGGAAGAGCCGCCCGAACAGGTAGCCGATCCCGAAGAAGACCAGAATCACGATCGCGACCACCGCCGCAACCAGACCCATCATCGAGAGCAGTTCGGACCCGGCGCTGCGGTTATTCATGCCGGAATCCTCGCACAGTGCGAGTGGCCCCGAGCGCCTTCCGGGCGGGTGCGATGCCGTAGTGGGAGCCCGTGACGATGACGGCACCTTCGGGCGGTTCCGCCGCCAGCTGCGTGGACCGCCACAGCGCCGCCTCGAAGTCCGGCTCGGCCTCTGCCGCCAGACCCGCCTCCTCGCAGGCAGCGACCAGCTCGGCAGCGGGACGCGAGGCGGCCCCTGGGCGTCCGTGGCCTTCCAGCGCCGCTGCCGGCAGTTCGGTGCAGACGGCCCGGTCCAGCATCGGCGCCAGCGCCCGCACCATGGCGCCGGCGTCCTTATCGGCGAGGACCGCCAGGCAGGCGATGACCCGGCGACCACCCGTGACCGCGGGCAGCGCCTCGGCCAGTGCCGCGGCGCCCTCGGGGTTGTGGGCGGCGTCGAGGAAGACCGGCGGGTGCTCGGCGATCCGCTCGAGGCGGCCAGGCACGGCCAGGGTCGCCGCAACCTCGCTGACCCGAGCTGGATCCAGCTCGCCGAGGAAGGCCTCGGCGGCCGTTGCCGCCAGCGCGAAGTTGCGCCGCTGGAAATTGCCCGCCGCCAACAGCTGCAGCTCGGGGCCGGGGTCGGCCGGGGCGCGCAGGAGGCGGGCGCCGCGCTCGGCGGCGATGCTCTCGGCCAGCGCCGCGACCGCTGGCGAGACCTGCCCCAGCACCAGCGTGGTCTGGTCCCGCAGCACCGCCAGCTTCTCGGCCGCGATCTCGAGCTCGGTCTCCCCCAGCCACTCGGTGTGGTCGAGCCCGATCGAGGTGAGGACCGTGACCCGCGAGGGGATCGTGTTGGTGGCGTCGAGGCGGCCGCCGAGCCCGGCCTCGATCGCCGCCGCCTCGACCCGGGCCGAGGCGAGGGCGACGAAGGTCGCCGCCGTCGCCGCCTCGAACTCGGTCACGACCTCACCCTCCTCGAGGGTCCGGTTGACGCCCCCGGCGGCACGGGCGACACGCTCGACCGCGTCGGCCCACTCCCCCGCCCCGATCTCCTCGCCGCGGACCAGCGTTCGCTCGGCCCAGCGCGCGGAATGCGGGGAGAGACAGGCGCCGGAGGCGATGCCGTGGGCCTCCAGCAGCGCCGCCGTCATCCGCGCGACCGAGGACTTGCCGTTGGTGCCGACCACGTGGACCGAGGCGAAGCGGTGCTGCGGCAGGCCGAGCGCCGTGGTCAGCTTGTGCATCCGCTCAAGGCCGAGCCGCCAGCCGACCGGCTCCAACGACTCGAGATAGGCGTCCGCGGCGAAGCTCAAGCCAGCTCGGCGAGTTCGGCCCGGTAGCGCTCGAGCTTGCCGCGCTCCTCCTCCACGACCTCGGCCGGCGCCTTGGCGACGAAGCCCTCGTTGCCGAGCTTGCGCTCGCCCCGCTCGACCTCGGAGCGCAGCTCCTCGCGCCGCTTCTGCAGCCGCGCCGCCACCGCCTCGGCGTCCAGCTGCTCCGACGGCAGCACCCGCACCGGGCCGATCGAGGCGACCGGGTCGCCGCCGTCGGGAGCGAACTCGAAGCGGGCGAGACGGGCGACGAATTGCGGCGGCTCGACGCCCTCGAGCCGCGCCGCCAACACGCTGGCCGCGGGCACGTCGACGAGGTCGCGCCAGGCGCGCAGGCGCTGGGTGAGGCCGATCCCGCCCTCGACGTCGGCCTCGGCGGCGTCGTCGTAGAACGACCCGTCGGCCTCGGGAAACGGGTGCACCGCGAGGTGGCCGTTCTGGGCCGGATGGAAGGACCAGATCTCCTCGGTCACGAACGGCATCGTCGGGTGCAGCAGCGCCAGCACCCGTTCCAGCGCGTAGAGCAGGGTCGCCGACACCTCCTCCTCCCCGTCGTACAGCCGCGGCTTGACGATCTCCAAATACCAGTCGCAGAGGTCGCGCCAGAAGAACGAGTAGGCCTCCTGGACCGCATGGGCGAAGTCGTAGGTCTCGAGTTTCGCGGTCACGGAGGCAACCGTTCGCTCCAGCCGCGAGAGGATCCAGCGGTCCTCGACGTGGAGCGGGCGCGGCGTCGGCTCGACCACGGCCGCATTGAGCAGGATCAGCCGGCTCGCGTTCCAGAGCTTGTTGGCCAGGTCCCTCCCCTGCTCGACCTTGGCGTCGGAGAAGCGCACGTCCTGGGTCGAGGACATCGCCAGCAGCCCGAAGCGCAGGGCGTCGGCGCCGTGCACGTCGATTTCCTCCAGCGGGTCGATCCCGGTGCCGAGGCTCTTCGACATCCGCCGCCCGTCGCGGGCCTGGATCACCGAGTGCACATAGACGTCGCGGAAAGGCACGTCGCCGGCGAACTCGATCCCGGTCATGATCATCCGCGCCACCCAGAGGAAGAGGATCTCGCGCGCGGTGGTGAGGAAGCTCGTCGGGTAGAAGGCTCGCAGCTCGGGGGTGTCCTCGGGCCAGCCGAGGGTCGCGAAGGGCCAGATCGCCGAGCTGAACCAGGTATCCAGGACGTCCTCCTCCTGGCGCAGCTCGCCGCCGCAGGCGCCGCAGCGCCCCGGCGCCGACTCGGCGACGTAGGTCTCCTCGCAGGGGTCGCAGTACCAGACCGGGATCCGGTGCCCCCACCAGAGCTGGCGCGAGATGCACCAGGGGCGGATTTCCCGCATCCAGTCGAGATAGACGCGCTTCCACTGCGCCGGGGCAATCCTCACCTCGTCGCGCTCGACGACCTCGATCGCCGGCGCCGCCAGCTTGTCCATGCGGCAGAACCACTGCAGCGAGATCAGCGGCTCGATCCGCTCGCCGGAGCGGTGCGAGAACGGGACCGAGTGGGTGTAGGGCTCCTCCCCCCGCAGCCGGCCCTCCTCGCGCAGCGCCGCCACCACCGCCTCCTGAGCCTCAGCCGCAGTGAGACCGGCATACCCCTCCCCTGCCTCCTCAGTGAGGCGCCCCTCGGGCCCGATCACGACCAGCTCCTCGAGCCCGTGCTTGCGGCCGATCTCGAAGTCGTTGGGGTCGTGCCCCGGCGTGATCTTCAGCGCCCCAGTACCGAACTCGGGGTCGACATGCTCGTCGGCGATGATCGGCAGCCGCCGACCGACCAGCGGCAGCACGCAGAACTGGCCAACCAGGTCGCCGTAGCGCTCGTCCTCGGGGTTGACCGCGACCGCGGTGTCGCCCAGCATCGTCTCCGGGCGCACCGTCGCCACCGTCAGCACCCGGTCGGAGCCCTCGACCGGGTAGTCGATCGAGTAGAGCGTGTCCTCGACCTCGCGGTTCTCGACCTCGAGGTCGGAGATCGCCGAGTGCGAGCCCGGGTCCCAGTTGACCATGTAGTAGTCGCGGTAGATGTAGCCCTTGTCGTAGAGCTGCTTGAAGACCCGGTAGACGGCCTTCACGTAGCCCTCGTCGAGGGTGAAGCGCTCACGCTCGTAGTCCAGGGAGGCGCCAAGCCGCTTGTACTGCTCGACGATCCGCGAGCCGTACTCTTCTTTCCACTCCCAGACCCGCTTCACAAACTCCTCGCGACCGAGGTCGTGGCGGCTCTTGCCTTCCGCCTTCAACCCTTTCTCGACCACCGACTGGGTGGCGATGCCGGCGTGGTCGGTGCCGAGGATCCAGAGGGTGTTCCGTCCCCGCATCCGGTTCATCCGCACCAGCGCGTCCTGCATCGAGCCGTTCAGCGCATGCCCCATGTGCAGGGCCCCGGTCACGTTCGGCGGCGGGATCGCCACCGAGAAGTTCTCCTCGGGAGAGCCCTCCGCCTCGGGGTGGAAATAGCCGCCCTCGATCCATTCCGCGAAAACCCGCGCCTCGACCTCGGTCGGGTCGTACCGAGTCGTCTCCTCCAGTTTCTTCCGCCGCGCCGCGTCCACGCGGCGAGTCTAGATAGAAGCGGCCGTGGGGAGAGGGTGCAGGTGGGGGTCTCCCGGCACATCTTGCCGAGAGGACGCACTGCCGCTGGCGCCCGGGCGTGGACGGCTCGGCTCGATGTTGAGTGCCGGGAGACCCCCACCTGCACCCTCTCCCCCAACCGAGCCCCCCAGACGCCCAGGGTGGGGGAGCTTTTCTCAAAAGAGCTGCCGTGATCTCAGCCGTCCCGGGAGTACGTGTCGCAGGAGGGGTCGGGGTACCGCAGGTGCGTGTCGTAGAGGGGGCGGGAGTGCCCCTGATCGGTACTCAGCATGGAGCCGAGCCAGTGAGCTTCCGCGGCCAGCCGCCGACGACCCACTCGGCGGAGGTGCTCCGAGCAGGGGCGCTCCCGCCCCCTCTACGCCAAGCCCCTAAGCGGATTCCTCGGAGAGCCCGTCGTCCTCAGCAGGCCCGATGTCCTGCTGCACCGCCTCGGTCACCAGCGTCGGCCGCCGTCCCTCGCTGATCGTCTCCTTGGTGACGACGCACTTGGTGACGTCGCGGCGCGAGGGCAGTTCGAACTGGACGTCGAGCAGGGTCTCCTCGAGGATCGAGCGCAGGCCACGGGCGCCGGTCTCCCGCTCCAGCGCCTTGTCGGCGATCGCCTCGAGACTGTCCTCGGAAAAGACCAGCTCGATGTCGTCGAATTCGAAGAAGCGCTGGAACTGACGGGTGAGCGCGTGTTTGGGCTCGGTCAGGATCGTGGTCAGGTCATCGCGGCTGAGCTGGTGGATCGCCGTGATCACCGGCAGGCGGCCGATGAACTCGGGGATCAGCCCGTATTCGATCAGGTCCTCGGGCAGCACCTGCTCGAACCACTCGCCGGCGTCCTTCTGCTCGCGCGAGGAGATCGCGGCGCCGAAGCCGACACCGCGGTCGCCCACCCGCCGCTCGATCACCTTGTCGAGCTCGGCGAAGGAGCCGCCGCAGATGAAGAGGATGTTGGTGGTGTCGATCGTCAGGAACTCCTGGTGGGGGTGCTTGCGCCCGCCCTGTGGAGGCACCGAAGCTGTGGTCCCCTCGAGGATCTTCAGCAGTGCCTGCTGCACGCCTTCGCCGGAGACGTCGCGGGTGATCGACGGGTTGTCGGCTTTGCGCGCGATCTTGTCGATCTCGTCGATGTAGATGATCCCGGTCTCCGCCTTCTTGACGTCGTAGTCGGCGGCCTGGATCAGCTTCAGGAGGATGTTCTCGACGTCCTCGCCGACGTAGCCAGCCTCGGTCAGCGCCGTCGCATCGGCGATCGCGAAGGGGACGTTGAGGATGCGGGCGAGCGTCTGGGCGAGCAGCGTCTTGCCGCACCCGGTCGGCCCCAGCATCATGATGTTCGACTTCTGCAGCTCGACGTCCGTCTCTTCGGACTGGGCGATTTGGACCCGCTTGTAATGGTTGTAGACGGCAACGGAGAGAGAGCGCTTGGCGGCCTCCTGGCCGACCACGTACTCCTGCAGGACGTCGTGGATTTCGCGCGGTTTCGGCAGGTTCTCCAGCTCGAAGGCGGGCGGCGCGGTCAGCTCCTCGTCGATGATCTCGTTGCAGAGGTCGATGCACTCGTCGCAGATGTAGACGCCGGGGCCGGCGATCAACTTCTTCACCTGGCGCTGCGACTTGCCGCAGAAGCTGCAGAGGAGCTGCTCGTTCGAGTCTGTGGGCCTTGCCAGCGGAATCCCCTCCTAACGGGACGATTTGACTCCGGCAGCCCCAACAGCTTAGACGGGGGCACAAGCCGGTACGAGGGGCGTTTACGGCATGGGCGGCGCGGTCCCTGCTCGTGACTCGGGCCTTGCGCGGTCGCGGTACCTTGGGGGACGGTGCCCGAGGATCTCCAGATCTCCCCCGTCGAGGCGGCCGAGTTCGAGGCGCTGCTACCGCTGATCGCCGCCTACCAGCGCTTCTACGAAGTCGAAGAGGTCGAGGTGGAGCGCAACCGCACCTTCTTCCGCCGCTTCCTTGCCCCCAGCGAGGACGGGATGCTGCTCGGCGCCCGCGCCGGCGGCGAGTTCGTCGGCTACGCCTGCCTCTACTGGCACTTCACCTCGCTGCTGGCGGCCGAGACGGTGCTGATGAACGACCTCTTCGTCGCCGAGGCCGCCCGCGCTCGCGGGGTCGGCCGCGCCCTGATCGAGGCCAGCGCCGATGTCGCCCGCGAACGCGGCGCCGCCTACCTCGAGTGGGCCACCGCCCCTGACAACTTCACCGCCCAGCGTCTCTACGACAGCACCGGCGCGACGCGCTCGGAATGGGTCGAGTACGAGCTCTTGCCGTAGCTCGCCTCAGGCAGCCGCGGCGGGCGGGAGCCGGTCGATCAGCGCCAGCAGCGCTTCCCGGTGCGCTCGCGAGTCCTCTCGGAATTCCCTCACCGCAGCCACGATCGCGTCGGTGCGCCGCGTCTTTTCGGCATTGAACTCGGCGTTCTGTTGGACGAGCACCTGCAAGACCTTCTCGAAGCGGCGGGTCATCTCCCACATCGCCTGCTCGTTTTCGTCGAGCCGCTGGTTGAAGCGCGCTTCCCTCTCCTCCCACTTCTCCTCCCAGCGCTGTTCCCTTTCCTCCCAGCGAGCTTCGAAGCGATCCAGGGCAGTCATCATCCGCTCGAAGGCCTCGGTATTCCGGTGGAACGCTTTCTCGTTGCGCTGGAAGGCCCGCTCGTTTCGTCCGAACGCGGCTCGGTTGAGCTCCATCAGCTCCTCGCCCCGGTCCAGGTGGCGCTCGATCCTCTCAGACAAGAGCTTTCGCCTCATGCCCGTGATTTTGCCAGAGGTCTGCGCGCCGTATGCGCGCAGATGGTGCCAACTTCCAAACCGGTTAGCGTCGCCTTGGTGACGAAGGCGGAGTTCGAAGCGATCGCACTCGATGACCCTGCGGTGCCGGGCCTCTACGCGGATTTCATCCGCGAGACCGACGCGCCCCTCGGAATCGATCTCGAGGCCGAGATCGCGGCCGGCCCGCCCCGGGACCTGGCGCTCCCCACCGGCGTCCTCCTCCTGACCAGGGTCGACGGCGCACCGGTCGGGATGGGAGGCATCCGGCACCTCGACACTGAGGTGGCAGAGGTGAAGACCATGTATGTAACGCCCGCCCAGCGCGGTAGGGGCATCGCCCGCGAGCTGCTGGCCGAGCTAGAGACGATCGCTCGCCGGCACGGCTGTCGCGCCGTCCACCTCGACACCTCCGACTACCTCACCGATGCGATCGGCCTCTACCGGACCGCTGGCTACCGCGAGGCACCCGACTACAACGGCAACCCCAAGGCCAACCTCTGGTTCGAGCGCTCGCTGGATGACGAGCCGATCCGGATCTCTCCCTACGACGCCGGCTGGCCGGCTTCGTTCGAGAAGGAGCGGACCGCGCTCGATGCGGCGATCGGGGCCTGGGCGTCCGGCGGCATCCATCACGTCGGCAGCACCGCCGTGCCTGGCCTGGACGCGAAGCCGGTCATCGACATCCTCGTCGGCGTCGAAGAGCTGGGGACATCACGTGTGTGCTTCAAGCCGCTGGCAGGACTCGGGTACCTGTACGCGCCCTACCGTCACGAGGAAATGCACTGGTTCTGCAAGCCCCACCCGAGCCGGCGGACCCATCACCTGCACCTCGTCCCGAGTTCCAGCCAGCGCTACGCCGACGAGCTCGCGTTTCGTGATCGCCTCCGCGCCAACTCCGATCTGGCGCGCGAGTACGTCACCCTCAAGCGCGATCTGGCGGCACGCTTCCCCGACGACCGCGAGGCGTACACCGACGCCAAGGCGGACTTCATCCGGGAGGCGCTATCCGGTCAGCTGTAGCGGTCCCAGCGACGCAAATACGGCGCCGGGTCGACCGGCGCACCACGCACATGGATCTCGAAATGGAGGTGGCAGCCAGTGCCGGCGGCGTTGCCGGTTTCGCCAACCGCGCCGACCCGCTCTCCCTCCCACACCCGCTCACCGTGCCGCACCGGCGTGGGCCGCGGCATGTGCGCGTAGAAGTAGCTGCGGCGCTCACCTTCGCCGTGGATCAGCAGAAAGTTGCCGTAGAGAACAGGGTCATAGCCGTGCCGCAGGACCCTGCCGTTGCGGGCCGCGACCAGCTCGGTGCCGCAGCCGGCGGTGATGTCGAACCCTTCGTGGGTGCGGCCGCCGTTGCGAGGGACGCCGAATTCGCCGACCGCGCCCCGGACCCCGTGCGGCCCCTGGACCGGGAAGACGTGGCCGTAGTAAGCCGTGCCGCCCGCCGCCGCGACGATTCCGGCAGCGGCCGACGCGGCCGGGAGCAGAGCGAGAAGAAGGGTGAGAAGGACTAGACGCTTCAGTGGTGTTCGATGACGCGGTCGACGATGCTGTACTCCTTCGCCTCCTCCGCGCTCATGAAGTAGTCGCGCTCGGTGTCTTTCGTCACCTTGTCGAACGGCTGCCCGGTGTGCTTGGCGATGATCTCGTCGAGTCGTCTGCGGACGTCGATGATCTCTTTGGCGTGGATCTCGATGTCGGTCGCCTGACCCTGGAACCCGGCCGAGACCTGGTGGATGAGGATCTTCGAGTTGGGCAGCGCCATCCGCTTGCCGGCAGCGCCGCCGCTGAGCAGCAGCGCCCCCATGCTCATCGCCACGCCGACGCATATCGTCTGCACCTCGGGCTTGATGAACTGCATCGTGTCGTAGATCGCCAACCCGGCATAGACGGAGCCGCCAGGCGAATTGATATAGAGGCTAACGTCCTTGTCGGGATCCTCGGACTCCAGATGCAACAGCTGGGCGACGATCAGATTCGCGATGTCCTCGGTCACCGGGGTGCCGAGAAAGATGATCCGCTCGCCCAACAGCCGCGAGTAAATGTCAAACGCCCGCTCCCCGCGCGACGTCTGCTCGACCACCATCGGCACCAAAGGACTCATGTGGCGCACTCTATAGAAGGCGTCTGCTGTGGCTGGGGGTTGCGAGGGAGGGTGGTCGGCACCCCTCCGGGGGAATTCAGTCGCGCGCCCTTCGGGTGCAGCTCCAGAAGATGCTGCCCGCCTATGGCGGGCAGGAATCGGATTGCATTTCCGCGCGCTTCGCGCACATTCCCCCGGAGGGGTACCGACCACCTTCCAACGGAGCCCACGCGGGAACGCCGTCTAAAGAGGCCCCCATCTAAAGCGGACGGGGACGGCGGCCTCTAGATAGCTCCCGAACCCCGACCGTCCCGATGATGTGTGTTGGTGGAGGGGTCTGGTCACCCTCTGGGCGAATGTGGCCGAAGGCCGCGAAATGCAATCTGTCTCCTGCCCGCCATAGGCGGGCATCAACATCCGGAGCCGCACCCGAAGGGTGCGCGACTAAATTCGCCCAGAGGGCGACCAGACCCCTCCCCCGCCTACCTCAACCTCGGGTCAGTCGGAGTCCGGCGTCCAGAGACTGCCGGCCTCTTTGCGCTCCTTCTCCGGCGTCCAGATCTGCTCGCGCGCCTCAGCCTGCTCGAGCGGGATCGGCTGCGCCGACTCCGCCACCAGCTCGATCGCCTTGCGCGCCCTGATGTCCTCGACGACCATCGAGTCGCGGCCGTTCTCTCGCAAGCGCTCCAACAGCTTCTCCGGCGTCGTCCGTTCGTGCTCGGCGCTGTGGGCGAGTGCCTCGACCAGCTCCTCGTCGGAGACCTCGATCTCCTCGGCGGCGGCGATCGCGGTCACGACCGCCTCGCGCTTCAACTCCCGCTCGGCGTCGGGCTTCGATTCCTCGATCAGCTCCTCACGGGTTTTGCCCTGCATCTGCAGGAATGCGTTGGGGTCCATGCCGCGCTGCGCCAGCTGCCGTTCCATCCGCTCCCAGCGTTCGGTCGCCCGCGCCGTGACGAGCTCCGCTGGGACGTCGACCGTGGCGGCGTCGACGGCGGCGTCGACAGCGGCGATCCGGAAGTCTTCCTCCGCCCTGCCCTCCAGCGCCGCCCCGACTTTCTCGCGGATGTCGACGCGCAGCTCCTCCAGCGTCTCGAACTCGGAGGCCTCGGAAGCGAAATCGTCGTCGAGCTCGGGCAGGATTTTCTCCCGCACCTCCTTGACCTTGACGTTGAAGACCGCGTCTTTGCCGGCCAGGTGCTCGGCCTGGTATTCGTCGGGGAAGGTCACCTCGACCTTGCGCTCCTCGCCCGCCTTCGCGCCCGCGAGCTGCTCCTCGAAGCCCTCGATCAGCTGGCCGGTGCCGAGCCCAAGCAGATAGTCCTCGGCCTTGCCGCCCTCGAAGGCCGCGCCATCGAGCAAACCCTCGAAGTCGATCAGCAGCGAGTCACCGTCGGCGGCCGCGCGCTCGACCGGCTCCAGCCGCGCGAATCCCTCCTGCACCCGCTCGATCTCGCGATCGACGACGTCCTCCGGAACCTCGTCTTCTTTGCGGCCGACCTCGAGGCCCTTGTAGTCGCCCAGCTGCGCCGGCGGCCGCACACCGACCTCGAACTTGAACTCGAGCGGCCCGCCCTCCTCCTCCGGAGTCGAGACCATCTCGATGCTGGGGTCGCCGATCGTGGCGACGCCGGCGTCGAGCAGGGCCAGTTCGTACCACTCCGGCAGCGCCTCGCGGATCGCCTCCTGCAGGACCGGGCCGAAGCCGAGCCGCTGAATCACCAGCGATGCCGGCGCCTTGCCCTGGCGGAAGCCCGGCATCCGCATCTCCTTCGCCATCGCACGGGCGGCACGCGAGGTGGCGCGCTCGACGTCTTTGGCAGGAACCTCGACCTCGACGCTGACGCGCGAGCCGGGCAGCTCTTTGACGGAGGTCTGCATCGAGCGTGTGACCCTAGATGATCGGCCCGCTCGTCGGCCGACGAGAAGAGTTGATGACTTGTACCCCCTATAGAGGGGTCAACTCGTCAACTCTTCGAGCGTCGCCCGGAGAGGAAGGTGCGCAGGGCCACGGCGAAGTCGATCGCGAAGGAGACGCCACGACCCAGCGGGCCGGTGACCAGCCAGGCACGCAGGCGATCGGGTGCGTCACTCATTCGCGTATTCCAGCAGGGAGCTGTCGACCAGCCACTCGACCGGGGCGCGATCGTCGCTGAAGACCTCGCCGCCGGGAAGGCGCGGGGCCAGGGCGGCCGCGGCGCTGCGCGCGAGCGGCTGCAGCGGCGCCGGCAGCCGCTTGGCGTTGCGGCCCAAGCGTGCCGGGGACAACCCGCCGTCAGCCGCCACCAGCAGCGTGTTGGTCGGCTCGATCGGGTAGCGCAGCACGCGGGAGAAGGCCACGGCCATGGTCGCCCCCAGCACCCGCTCCAGCTCCTCGCTCCCCTCGGGGTGGCCGACGTTGACGATCACCAACCCCCCCGGCGTCAGCCGCTCGCGGGCCAGCTCGAAGAACTCGCGCGTGGTCAGGTAGAAGGGGATGTAGGGCTGGCGGTAGGCGTCGACCATGATCGCGTCGTAGCCACCGCCGGAGCGCTCCAGCCAGGGTCGCGCGTCCTCGGCGAAGGTGCGCATACGCGGGTTGCGGAGGTCGAAGAAGCGCCGCCCCAGCTCGGTCAGCTCGCCGTCGATCTCGACCGCGTCGACGGCCGTGGCCGGGAAGAAGTGCCCGAAGGCCCGCGCCACCGTGCCGGCGGCGTTGCCGAGGATCGCGATCCGCTCCGGCGGCCGGCGGCGCGAGGCCGCCGGCAGCACCAGATGCCCGTCCCAGTAGTCACCGGTGAGGTAAGTGCCGGGACGCCAGAGCGAGTGGACCGCCTGCCCCTCGTTCAGCTCCAGGGCGCGGCTGCCGTCTGGGCGCTCGACGACGCGGGCGTACTGGTGCACGGTCTCGGCCTCGTAGAGCACGCGCCCGGTGTCGGCCGCCTTGATCGTCCCCACCGGCAGCACCATTGCCAGCGCCAGCGCGGCCGGGACGAGGACGAAACGCCAGCCGACGCCGGCACTGGCGACCAGAGCCAGCGCCAGGGCGAAGGCGAAGAAGGTCCGCTGGGTCCCCAGCAAGGGGATGAACAGCAGGGCCGAGAGCATCGTCCCCAACAGCGAGCCGGCGGTCGAGATCGCGTAGAGCCTGCCCACGATCTCACCCGAACGGTCCAGGTCCTGGACCGCCAGCCGCACCGCCCACGGGGCTGCCGCTCCCAAGAGCGTCACCGGCACCGCGACCAGCACCAGCACCCCGAACAGGGAGCCGGCGAACCCGCCGACCGAGACCGTGTCGAAAGCATCGACCGAGAAGCCGAGGAAGGGGCGGGCCGCGAACGGGATCACGGCGATCAGCATCGACGCGACGAGCACCAGCAGGCAGAGGCCGCGCAGATGCGGGTGGCGATCGGCGTAACGCCCGCCGAGCCAGTACCCGACCGAGAGCGCGACGAGGACGACCCCGATCGTGTTCGCCCAGACGATCGTCGAAGCGCCGAAATAGGGCGCCAGCAGACGGGCGGCCGCGATCTCCACCCCGAGGCTGGCTGCCCCGACGGCGAAGACGAGCGCCGGCAGCAGCCGCCGCTCAGGCGCCGTCGGTCTCAGGGTCTCTCCCGGCGGCGATCAGCTGTCGCTCCAGCCGCTCGCCGTGGCCCGCGGCGACCGCCCGCTGCGCGCGCTCGGCGTCGAGATCGACTCCGCGTTCGTGCGCGAGGTCCAGCAGCCGCTGCTTCTCGATCCCCTCGCGGGCGGCCTCGAAGAAGACCCAGGCCAGCAGGCCGAGGCCGAGGAAGGTTCCCTCGACCATCATCACCACCCCCGCCGTGCTCTGGTCGGCGAGCGGGGAGATGCCCCAGTAGCGCTCCCCCGGTGCGTAGATCGGGTAGAGCACGGTGCCCGACCACATCAGCACGTTGCCGAGAATGGCGCCGGCGAAGCGGACGGCGATCACGTAGCCGACTTTCCAGGCGGCCGTGAACCACTGCGGAGTCGGCAGCGGCCCGAAGACCGGCATCCACATCAGACATCCAAAAAAGATGAAGGTCGAGTGCTCGACGACGTGCATCAGCGCGGTCCCGTAGGCGGCTTCGTAGAGCGAGGGGATGTGCCAGACGTAGAAGTTGATCGCCCACAGCGGGAAGGCGACCAGGGGGTGGGCAAGCACTCGCAAGCGGTCGAAGACCGGGATCGCCAGGACCGGCTGCAGCAGCGGACCGGTCAGCCCCAGCACCAGCAGCAGGGTGGCGAGGTCGCCGAGCATCAGGTGCTCGACCATGTGCGCGATCACCAGCTCCTCGGAGATGTGGCCGATCGGAGAAAACAAGGCCGCGAGAATCATCAGCAGCCCGCCGGCGAAGCAGAGCTGGCGCCAGACCGGCACCGGCCTTCCCTTCCCCGCCAGGGTCGAGGCCCGCTTCGAGTAGAGCCCGCCCGCGACCAGCAGGGGCAGCAGCTCCAGCGGCGCGAAAGCGCTGCCCACATGCGCGAGCGGCAGGGTCATCAGCTCAGCGTAGCGGCGCCGAACGCCGGTTCGCCCCCGTGGGCGCTGCTAGCTTGGCGCCGCAATGGGAGCCGCAGAAGAACCGCTTTCCGACGATCGGCAGCTACGGCTTTCTTTCCGACTGCCACACCGCCGCCCTCGTCTCCCACGACGGCTCGGTCGAGTGGCTCTGTCTCCCCCGCTTCGACTCGCCAAGCGCCTTCGGGGCGCTGCTCGACCGTGGCGCCGGTCATTTCCGGCTGCGACCGCGCGGGGTCATCGTCCCGATCGGCCGCCGCTACAAACCGGGGACGCTGGTGATCGAGACCACCTGGGTGACCGACACCGGCTGGGCCGTCGTCCATGACGCGCTGACGATCGCCGAGTGGGCAAGCGCCGGCGGCGGGCGCCGTCCCGACACCAAGCACGAGTCGGACCGCTCGCTGCTGCGGACGATCACCTGCGTCGATGGCGAGGTCGAGCTGGAGATGGAGTGCGTGCCGCGCTTCGGCTACGGGATCGAAGGCGCCAGTTGGAGCGGCGGCGAGTTGGGCGAGGCGATCGCCCGCGCCAAGGACGGGACCGAGCTGCGCCTGACCAGCGACATGGACCTCTCGATCGAAGGCGGAGCCGTGCGCGGGACGCTGCGGCTGCGTGAGGACGAAAGCGGCTTCTGCGCGGTCACCTGGGGTGATGAGGAGCTCGGCGGGCCGCGCAGCGCCCCCGAGGCGCTGGAGCGGCTCGACTCGACCGAGGAGTTCTGGCGCGAGTGGCTGCGCGACGGCGACTTCCCCGACCATCCCTGGCGGATCCACCTGCAGCGCTCCGCCCTCGTCCTCAAGGGCCTCACCTATGCCCCGACCGGCGCGATCGTGGCGGCGCCGACCACCTCACTGCCGGAGACGCCGGGTGGCGAACGCAACTGGGACTATCGGTTCAGCTGGATCCGCGACTCGACCTTCAGCCTCTGGGCCCTGCACACGCTCGGCTTCAACGAGGAGGCACGGGACTTCATGCGCTTCATCGTCGCGGTCTGCAAGGACCGCCCGGACCTGCAGATCATGTACGGGATCGGGCACGAGAAGGAGCTCGAGGAGCAGACCCTCGATCACCTCGGCGGCTACGGGGGCGCGAAGCCGGTGCGGATCGGCAACGGCGCCTACGACCAGCGCCAGAACGACGTCTGGGGATCGCTGCTCGACTCGATCTACCTGCACGAGAAAGCACTGCGGGGAACGGGCACGCCCGCCGACCGTCAACTGATCCGCTATCAGGTAGACGCGGCGATCGCGGCTTGGCCGCACCCCGACCAGGGGATCTGGGAGTCGCGCGGGGAGCCGCAGCACTATGTCTCTTCGAAGCTGATGATCTGGGTTGCGGTCGACCGCGGCGTCCGCCTCGCGCGCCTGCTTGGCTTCGATGAGATCGCCGAGGAGTGGAAGCGCAAAGCGGACGAGTTCCACGCCGAGATCCTCGAACGGGGCGTCCGCGATGGGGTCTTCCGCCAGCACTACGAGACCGACGCGCTCGATGCATCGCTGCTGCTGATCCCGCTGTTCCGCTTCCTCCCACCCGACGATCCACGGGTGCGCGCGACCGTCGAGGCGGTAGCCGAGGACCTGACCGAACACGGCCTCGTCCTCCGCTACATGGTCGAAGAGACCGACGACGGCCTCAGCGGCAGGGAGGGCACCTTCCTGATCTGCTCCTTCTGGCTGGTCTCGGCGCTCTCGGAGATCGGTGAGCGCCGGCGGGCGCGCGAACTCTGCGAGCGACTGCTCGAGGCCGCCGGCTGGCTTGACCTCTTCGCCGAGGAGCTGGATGCAGAATCAGGCCGACACCTGGGCAACTTCCCGCAGGCGTTCACCCACTTGGCCTTGATCAACGCGGTCTCGCACGTGATCGCTGACGAGCGCCGCGACGACGGCGGCGTCACCGCTGTCTTCAGTGAGATGGGCGGCGTACGGGAGGACGCCTGAGCCTCCCTCGCTGCATCGGATCTGTCGCAGACAAAAGGTCTACAGACAAAACATTTCAGCTTGCTCTATATTTCTCGCCGATGAGCGATCTCGGCCGCTCCAATGCAAATGACCTCCTGGTCGCCCTGCGACATCCGCTGCGGCGCGAGATCCTGCGCCGGATGGCAGGCGAAGATGCGACCAGTCCGCGCGAAATCGCCAGCGCCCTGCACAGGCCGCTCAGCAACGTCAGCTACCACGTGCGGGTCCGTCGCCGATCACGCCGCGATCGTGCTCGTTCGCACCCAGCCGGTGCGCGGCTCGACCCAGCACTTCTACCGGACCGCGATCGAGGCGCCGTGGGCGCGCCAAATTCTCGGCCTTACGGAGAAGGATGGGGATTCACACGGGGAGAGTTCAGCCGACCAGGGGACTTAGGCGCCCAGGAGGGGGACGAGGGACGATGAGTGAGACTGACGACAGCTGGACGCCCGCAGCCGAAGATGCCGCAACCGAGTCTGCGGTCCTGCAACAGGTGCTCGACTACCATCCCGCCCAGGTCACAGTGGCGGAACTGGTGCGCGAGGTAGCCGGCGAGCGCCTCGGCTTCGCCGAGCGCGACGCCGTCGAGCGCGCGATCCGCGACCTGGCCGGCGCCGGCCTGCTGCACCGTCACGACGCCTTTGTGGTCCCGACCCGGGCGGCCCTGCGTTTCAACGAGCTGTTGGACCGCTGACCACCAGCCGCTTGAACCCGGTCCGCAGTCGCTGCTCGAGCTCCACCGCTGCTGCCTCGCCCGCCGGGTCCTCACCAGGCCGTCCGGTAACGAGAACCACCGTCGTCGCATCGAAGCTCTCGAGCTGGTCTTCGACCGCCTGAACGAGGTCCTCGTCACCGACCCGCGCTTCGGCGGCGAGGCCTGCCCTGGCCAGCGAGGCGACAGTGATCACCAGCCGCTTCTGCGCCTCGCGCCGCGCCCCGTCGACATCCGAGGCCCAGCGATCGAGGAAACCGATCCGGGCGGGCGAGATGACGAGAACGTCACCGGCGATCTCCGCTCCCTCATTTGCGATCCGTGAGATCTCGCGGATCGTCGCCTGATCCTCGACCGGGCTGGTGGCGACAACCAACAGGCAGCGTCGCCCGACCTGGGTGACCGGTCTGCCGATCGCGCCCCGCGGTCGCTGCCGTGCCGCCACAACCACGATTACGAGCGCCGCCAGGGCGCCAGCCGCGAGGCCGAGGCCGGGACTGACGTAAAAGGCGGCGATGATGGGGACGGCGATCGCGGCTACGACAAGGGGGAGCTTCCAAGAGGCCACCGCCAAAGCCTGCCAGGCGCGACCGCCGTCCTCGCTCACTTCAGGACCCCTTGGTAATGGCGGTTGGCGCCACCCGCTCCTGCATCGTTCCGATCTTCACGTCCGTCCACCTCCCCTCGTGAGTCCATCCCCTTGAAGCCACTTCACAAGCGGCTTTCCGTGCGATCGGAATTAATACTCTAAAACTTTCTATCATTCAAGCTAGATAGACCAAGGTTCAAGGAAATAAACGAAAATTGCGGAAGCGTTGTGGAAATCCTGAGTTTGAATCTTTAAAGTCTTGTGATCGGCCGCCATCCCTGAAAACAAGCGAAGGAAAGCCCCCTTGCCCAAGACGAAGAAGAAAGACGGCGTCGAACAGATCGTCGCCAAAGCGTTCGCGCACCCCCTGCGCGTACAGATCCTGATCATTCTCAACGAGAGGGTCGCCAGCCCCAACCTGCTCTCTCAGGAGCTGGATCAGAGCCTCAACCTGGTCGCGTACCACGTGCGGGTCCTGGAGAAATACGACTGCATCGAGCTGGTCGACACGAAGCAGCGGCGCGGTGCCACCGAGCACTTCTACCGTGCGACCCGTCGACAGTTCCTCAGCGACAGCGAATGGGCACGGATGCCGGAGAGCCTGCGGCCGGGCCTGTCCGGCGCGATGCTCAAATCGGTGTTCGACGACATCGACGACGCGATGAAGAGCGGCACCCTCGACGAGGTCGAGGATCGGCATCTGAGCCGGACGCCGATGGTCGTCGACAAACGGGGCTGGAGCGAGACCGCCGACTTGCTTCGGGAGACGCTGGATCGCCTCCTGGAGATTCAGGCCGAGGCATCGGAGCGGGTCGCCACGAGCAACGAGGAGACGATCCTCGCCAAAGTGGAGATGCTGCACTTCAAGTCGCCCGATCCGGAGCCGGAGACGAGCGCAAGCGAGTAGTCGCGATTGAGTTCAGGGATGGCCGGTTCGGCTGCGAAGGCGAACCGGCCCTTTCTCCCCCTCGGGGGTCCGAGCAGCGGCGTAACGCCCGCTATGGTGTGAACACGACGGCCGCTTCGGCCGTTGGGCGCTGCACGGCTTTTGTCTAGGCCCTCTGGGCAGTGCCGGTGACGACCCCGGCACCTGGCATAGATGGCAGCAAAAAAGGAAGAGACCCCACCGATCCACGGCAGTCCCTCTCCCGGGCCGGGCGACGGGCTGGCGAGCGAGCGAGCACTCTGGGCGCGCTTCACCGAGAGCCGCGACCAGGCGACCCGCGAGGAGCTCGTGCGCCGCTACCTCCCCTTCGCCAAGAACCTGGCCCTGCGCTACCGCGGCGCCAGCGAGTCCTTCGACGACCTGCTGCAGGTCGCGAGCCTCGGCCTGGTCAACGCGATCGACCGCTTCGAGCCCGACCGTGGCACCCCCTTCACCGCCTTCGCCTCGCCGACCATCCTCGGCGAGCTGAAGCGCCACTTCCGTGACCGCGTCTGGACCGTGCGGGTGCCGCGCGGGCTGCACGACCGCATGGCCGAGGTCGACAAAGCGATCTCGGCCCTGACCGTGGAGCTGCAGCGCTCGCCCTCGGTCGGCGAGATCGCCGCGAAGCTGAACGTCGACCCGACCGACGTGCTCGAGGTGCTGGAGGCCAACCACAACCGCCGCCCGCTCTCGCTCGATCGGCCGGTCGGTGGCGATGAGGAAGAATCGCCGGCCTCAGAGTGGGTCGGCGACGAGGACGAGGGCTTCGAGCTGGTCGAGGACAAACTGGCGCTCGAAGGAGCCCTGCCCCACCTCGACGAGCGCGAGCGCCTGGTTTTGCGGCTGCGCTTCGTCGAGGACATGACGCAGTCGCAGATCGCGGAGCAGATCGGCCACTCGCAGATGCACGTCTCGCGGATCCTGCGTCGAACCCTGGAGCGGATCCGGGCCGAGGTCGCCGAAGCGGACGGCGGCGGGGAGAGCTAGCCGGAGAGTGCGGCGATGCCGACGACGAGGAACTCGCCTTCCTCGTCCTGCTCGATCCGCAGCTCGTCGGCCAGCGTCGCCAGCGTGCCGCCGACCTCCGGCAGCTCGAGGCTCTCACGCAGGCGCTCCGCCGCCCCGCTCTTCATCGGGCCGACGCGCAGTTGCACGCCCTCGTCCCGGTCGGCGAGGCTAAGCAGGACGTGCCCGTCGCTGAAGCCCTCGGGGGCGCGAGCGGAGATCGCGTCGCTGAGCAGCATCGCGTCCGAGAGCCGCTCGACGCTGATCTCCCGACGGGCCGCCACGGCGCCAAGGGCACGGCTGAGAATCGGACCGACGAGCTCAGGCGGACCCACCCGCATCACGGTGGCGTCGTCGGTGAGGGAGGGAACCTCGGCGGCAGCAGACCCCTCCCCCGTACCCGTCTCGCCGGTGGCGAGTGGCAGGAACATCCTGATCTCGGTGCCACGGTCGATGCCGCCCTTGATCTCGAAGCTGGCCGAGAGAGCGGCAATCAGGGTCAGGCCGATCCGCAGGCTGGGACGATCGGCTTCGGGACGCGGCTGGATCCCGCGCCCGAAGTCGCGGACGACGACGGTGAGGCCGTTCAGCTCCGGCGTTGCCTCGACTGCCAGCAAGCCTGGCTCCTCGCCCGGATAAGCGTGGACGACGACGTTCATGCAGGCCTCGGTGACCACCGTCTTCAGGTCCGCGATCCCGGCTTCGTCCATACCGAGGCGGTCTGCCAGGCCCGCCAGGGCGTGCCGTACCACTGCCACGTTCTCGGCCCGGGCGGATAGGGACATCTGCAGCCCCGATCGATCGTCGGTGGTCGTGTTCACGAGTTAGCTAGTCCATGCCCATCGCAAGGGTCCCGTGGCGAGCATAGCTTCGATCGCCACTTCTTAAATTTCCGTCGTCGCCTCTCAAAAACCTACCCCGGCAGTCGTGGGCGAAACGCCGCTCGGCGAACGCAGGAGCCTGCGGTAGCATCGGCGCGTGATTCCGGCGCCGTTCGAGGCATCCGCCGCGCAGCTCGATGACGGGATTCGCGTCATCGCGGTCCGTGGTGAGCTCGACCTCAGTACGGCCCCCGAACTCGAGCGGCCGCTCGATGACGCGATCGCCGCCGGAAACGCCTCGGTCATAGTCGACCTCTCCGAGTGCGAGTTCATCGACTCGACCGGGATCGCGCTGATCGTCAGGGCCTGGCAGCAGCTCGACCGCGCCGCTGAGGGCGAGGGCGAGGGGCGCGTCGTCATCTGCAGCTACAACGACCAGGTCCGACGCGTCCTCGAGATCACCGGCCTCGAGCTCTCGATACCGATTCACAGCACCCGCGACGAGGCCCTCGCCGCACTGCGCGGCTGAGTCGATCGCCGGGCGCAAGCGGGTCCTGTAGCTCCCACGACGGCACGGCGGCGGCGAACGCCCTCAGCGAGCAGTGAAGTCGAGAACCAGCTGCGCCGTCTCCGTCGGAACGTCCAGTTGAGGGCAGTGGCCGATCCCGTCGAGCTCGACCCAGTCGGCAGCGGGTAGCCACGCCTCGCGGAAGCGGACGGCAGCGGTGGGCCAGTTGAGGATCCGGTCGGCCGTCCCCCAGACGACGCGCACGGGGCAGGAGATCTTCTCGGCGTCGAGGCTCCAGCCCTCGCGGTCGGCGTATTCCATCAACGCCACCGCAGCGGTACAGCCAGCCGCACCCTGCATGCCGTGGGCCAGCAGCTCGGTCGGGATGTGGTCGAAGTTGGTGACGATGAATTCGGTCGAGCGGCGGCGGCCCTCCTCGGACGCGAGGATCGTCTCCGCGAACGGCGCCGCGTTCTTGACCAGCTCCTGCATCATCGAGAAGAAAGCGAGCGTCTCCTGGAAAGACTCGTCGCCCTCGGCCCAGCCCCCGGCCGGGGCAAGGGCGACTACCGAGTCGGCTCGACCGCGCACCGCCAGCTGCAGGGCGATGTAGCCGCCGAGGGAGTTGCCGAGGAGGTGCGCGGTCTCGAACCCCGCCCCGTCCATGGCCCGCTCGACCGCATCGGCGATGACCGCCTCGGTGACCTCGCCTTCGATCGGTGGGCCGCCGGCATGGCCGGCGAGGGTCACGGCAAGGACGTCGTGGTCCCGTTCGAGCGCCGGCAGCACGAGCTCCCAGGTGCGCCAGGTATCGGTGAAGCCGTGCAGGCAGACCAGCGGCGGGCCGGAGCCTCCGCGATGGGACGGGGTGAAGGTGGCGGCCATCGCCGGGACGCTAGCGCCCCGACCCCACCATCGGCCTCAGGTGAGGAGGAGGATCAGCAGATTGACCAGGATTGCCGTCGGCGTTCCCACCAGCGAGAGGGTGCGAAAGAACTTCGCGAAGCCGCCGCGGTAGTGCACGCTCTCGAACAGGGTGAGGCCGACCACGTGGGCCATGTTGATCAGCGCGGTGAAGATCGCGATGCCGATTGCGACCGCTTTCCAGCCGACCTCCTGGCCGGAGCCGGAGCCGACCGCGGCGGCGAGGACGATGGTGACGATCGTGCCGACGATGCCCACGGCCATGCCCGCAAAGTCCTGGCGGGAGAAGCCCGGTAGATAGGCGGACCCGACCTCGGTCTCCGCACCGTCAGGCGACTTGGTGCCGGCAGCGGCCCGCTCGACGTCGACGACGTGCGTGGCGTCCTTCGCGGCGTCGATGACGACGAGGCGCAGGGGCGGCTCCAGCGTTTCCTTCGCCTTCTCGAAGAGGTCGTCCTCGAACCAGCGCGCCTGGCCCTCGGCGTGCTCGAAGATCAGCACTTCGTCGGCAGGGGCCTCCAGCAGGGCGTCCTCTGCGGCCTGCACGGGGTCGGGGTCGCCGACATATCCGGAGGCGTCGATGCCTCCCTGGCGCAAGACCCGGAGCGAAGCATGCAGTCGCTCCTCGGCCCGCTGAATCGGCTCGTCGATGTCACCCAGGGTGTGACGGAAAGCGCTGGCCTCCACCGCCGGTACGACGAGGCGGACCTCCATCCCGCCTCCGCTCCCCTCGCGGCGGATCTCCTCGATCGGCTCCGCACCGACGAGGGTGTCGGTCACGATCGCCAGCAATCTCTGAGTGGCTACCGCGCTCATTTGCTGCCGTCCCGCGGGATCGCCTCGTCCGCCTCGCCGTACTCGGCCTCGCCGCGCTCCTCCGGCGGCGGCACGTCACCCTGCGGGAAGCCCCGCTGGTTTCCGTGCGCGGCATTGTCCTCCAGCTGCTCCTCGGCCAGCTCGAAGCCCTCGGCCTCGCCCTCACCGGCCTCGACCAGCGGTTGGCGCGCCGGGTCATCGCTGTCCTGGGGCACCGCGCCGCCGATCTTGGCGGCTTCCTCCGCGGCCTCGGCCTCCTCTTCGACGATCCGCGCCTCGTCCTCGGCAGGTCTCGCGTGCATGTAACCCGGATACCCCTCGCCTGAGGCGACAAACGCGAGACTGGGGGCTCGAGAATCAGCTCGAATCTGCCGTGGGGCTGCTTCCCCCGGTGCGGCCGAGTGCCCAACCGGCAACGAGGTCAGCTACGAAGCCCACGCCGACGAGGGTGATGACGCGGACGGGGTTCCGCTTCAGCTTCGATGCAGTCCCTTGGGCGGTGTGCTTGGCGGTCGACTTGACTGCTTTGCGGGCAATGGCTTTCTTGATCGACATAGAAATCTCTTACCCCTCCTCCACCGCGACTACACAACAGCCGGCACCGTTTGGCCCGCAGCCAAGCGCGGGTAGCGAGGCCCTGTGGCCCTCACGGCGATCCTCGACATCGACGGCACCCTGGTCGACACCAACTACCACCACGCTCTCGCCTGGCACCGGGCGTTGCACGCACACGGGCAGGCGGTGCAGATGTGGAAGGTGCACCGCCACATTGGGATGGGCGGGGACAAGATCGTCGCCGCGCTGACCAGCGAGGAGGTGGAGGCGACCGAAGGCGAGGCAATTCGCACCGCGGAGAGCGAGGCCTACGGGGAGCTGATCGGCGAAGTCGAGGTCGTGGAATCGATCGAGGCGCTGCGGCGCGACCGCGAGATCCTCACCCGGATCTCGCGGTCCTAGCCAGAGACCTCAGCTCGCACCGGCCACTGCCCGCTGGAGTTCTTTCTTGCTCATGTTCGAGCGCCCTTCGATGCCGAGCTTCTTGGCGTCCTTGTAGAGCTGCTCGCGGGTGCGGCCGCCGGGCCCTTTGCCGGACTGCTTGCCGCCACGGCTGCTGGCCGAGCGGCCGGTGGTCGAGGTCCGGGACGAGCTTTTCGACTCACCGGAGCGCGCTTTTTCCTTGTTGACGGCGCGGGCTGCGATCTCCTCGGCGCGTTTGTTGGAGCGACCCGCTTCCTTCTCGCTCTTCTTGATGTGTTTGTACTGGCGCTCGCGCTTGCTGCCTTTCTTGACTCCACGCGGTGGCATCGCCTCTCCTTCCTCTTGTGCCTCGTCGCTGTCTTCTGTCAGTTGGCGCCGACGCTCGCGCGCTGGCCCTCGTGGACGCCCTCGGCGAACTCCTCGACGATCTTCGCGTTGAAGGCATCGAGGTCCTCCGGCTTGCGACTGGTCACGAGCCCCTGGTCGACGTGAACCTCCTCGTCGACCCATTCGGCGCCGGCATTGCGCAGGTCGGTCTCCAGGCTCGGCCAAGAGGTGACCGTGCGGCCGCGCAGGACATCCGCCTCGACCAACGTCCAGGGGGCGTGGCAGATCGCCCCGACCGGCTTGCCGGCCTCGAAGAAGGCGCGAACGAACTCGACCGCCTCGGCGTTCGTGCGGAGCTGATCGGGATTGGCGACGCCGCCCGGCAATACGAGGGCATCGAAGTGGGATGGGTCGGCCTCGCCTACCACCCGATCGACCTCGAACCTCTCGCCCTTGTCGAGGTGGTTGAAGGCCTGGACCTCGCCGCTCTCGGGGGCGAGGAGCTCGGTCTCGGCGCCCGCTCCGCGGACGGCTTCGAGCGACTCGGTCAGCTCCACCTGCTCCACTCCCTCGTTGGCGGTGAGGAAGGCGACTCGTTTGTCCTTGAGCTCGAACATTCGGATCTCCTCTTTTGTAAGCGGTTTTTCGGTGCGGTTTTTGCCCGCCAACCCGAGCGCCTCTCCGCGGAAAGCGGTTGGTCTTCTCGCCCGAGCGGGAACCGGGGCAAGCCCAGTGAAAAGCCGCTGGGATTCGGGTCGGCGGGCTGTCCTTGTCCAGCTCTCGGCTACCCGAGGCGCGGCGGGGACAAACGAGTCGTTCTCGCCAGTCAGGAGATCAGCTCCAGCACGCTGCGCTCGACCCGCGAACGCACCCGCGCGCTCATCTCCCCACCCCGCAGCGACAACGGGGAAATCGTCTCCCCGTCGCGATAGCGATCGAAGACGCGGGGGTCGATATAGGAGCGGCGGCAGACGGCGGGCGTGTTGCCAAGCGACGCGGCGACGCTCTCGACCGCGGCAGCGATCGTGCGGCGGGCAGCGGAATCCGACCTCGGGGCGGGCTCGCCCGCCAGCGCCGCGGCGGCAAGCACGGTGCCGCTCCAGGTGCGGAAGTCCTTGGCGGAGAACTCCTCGCCGATCCTGTCCTGGATGTAGGTGTTGACGTCATCTGAGCGGACGTCGCGCCACTCGCCGTTCTCGCGGAAGGCGAGCAGGTCGTCGGGTCCGCCGCGGCGCCGGCGCATCGTTTCGATCGCCTCGCGGGCGCCCTTGTCGCGCACGGACTGCACCCGCCGCCGGCCGCTCTTGGCGGGGAAGTCGAAGACCATCTCCCCACTGCTGATCGAGACGTGCTCGCGCCGGATCGTCGCCAACCCGTAGCTCTCGTTCGCCTCCGCGTACTCCTCGCCGCCGACCCGGAAGAAACCGAGGTCGAGCAGCCTCACAGCGCAGGCCAGCGCTCGCTCCCGCGGCATTCCCTCCTGCGCCAGGTCGCGGCTGACTGCGCGGCGCAGGCGTGGGAGCAGGCGAGCGAACTCTCGCATCGCCTCATACTTGCGAGCCGCCCGCCGCTGCTCCCAGCGGTCGTGGTAGCGGTACTGCTTGCGGCCGGCTTCGTCGAACCCGGTGGCCTGGATGTGCCCGATCGGGTCGGCGCAGATCCAGACGTCCTCCCAAGCCGGCGGGATCGCCAGCTCGCGGATCCGCCGTAGCGTCTCCTCGTCGCCGATCCGCTTACCGTCACCGTTCTCGTAGGAGAAACCACGACCGCGGCGGCGTCGGTGGATACCGGCACCGGCGCAGTCGGAGCGCCGCAGCCGCCCAGCGACCGACTGCGTGGCCCTCACCGACCACCGGCGGTGCGAGCGACCCCGACGGCTCCGAAGGCGATGGCGATGGCGTCCAGGCGGCACGCCTCGAGTCGCTGCTGCTGGGTGTCGGCCCGCACCGCCAGCGCGTCGAAGTCGAACTCCGGCAGGCGGTCCTCATAGGTGGCCGCGAGGGCGCGCCAGAAGCATCCGCTTGCCGGCGACTCCCACACAGAGGCCCTCCAGCTCGACCACGCGGCTGAGCGGCGAGTAGCCGTGCAGCTGCCCGTTGAGCTTGAGCCGACCGAGCTTCTCGGCCAGCCAGGCACCAGTGGGTTTGACCCGGCTCTGCGCGACCTGGAGGCGATCCATCACCGCGCGCAGCGTCTCCCGGTCGGCTTCGATTTCCGCACAGATCTCGGCCAGCGCCTCCCCCAGTTTCGTTCCGGCATTGCTCGCCCGCGCCCGGCGAGCGAGCTCCACGCCGACGACGGAGCCGGCGAGGTGGTCGTTGAGGTAGATGGGGAGAAGGCGATCGCTCACGGACGGGCCCAGGTTGTAGGTGCCCGCTGCCGGGTACGGGCAAACAATGCTCGACGAGCACGCCGACGGGGAGCGCCCTTCGGCGCGGGATGCCGCACGAGGGTCCGACCTGCACGCGCACCGCTTCGGCACCTCACCGCCGCTCTCGCTCGGGGTCGAGGAGGAGTTGCTCCTGGTCGACGAGCGGCGGCGGCTCACCGCCACCAGCGAACAGGTTCTCGCGGGCGCGGCGGGGCCGATGGCGAAGCGGGTCTCCGCGGAGATCTTCGCGGCACAGATCGAGCTGAAGACCGGGGTCTGCCTCGATGCCGAAGAGGCGCTGTCCGAGCTGAGGGAGACGAGGCGGGCGATCCGCGACGCCGGCTTCGGGCTGCTCGGCTCCGGGCTACACCCGGCCGACGACTCCGAGCGCGCCACCCTGATCGCCAAACCACGCTACGAAGTGGTGCGCGAGGATCTCGGCGACCTGCTGCACACGCCGCCCTGCGGGCTGCACGTTCACGTCGGCATGCCCGACGCCGAGACCGCCGTACGCCTCGCGAACGCCTTCCGCCTCTACCTGCCGGTCCTACAGGCGCTGAGCGCGAACTCGCCCTTCCGCGCCGGCGTCGACTCCGGACACGCCAGCGCCCGCACCCAGGTCGTGCGCAGCTACCCGCGGTTCCAGGTGCCGCGGCAGTTTCGCGACTACGAAGATTTCTGCCGGGTCGCCGACCAGCTGATCGCCGCCGCCGGGGTAGCGGACTACACCTACATCTGGTGGGACGTGCGCCCGCACCCGCGCCTCGGCACGGTCGAGGTGCGGGCTCTCGACGTGCAGACCGATGCCGCCGACTCGAGCGCGATCGCGGCCCTGATCCAGGCGATCGCCGCCAAGGAGCTGGAGGAGCCAACCACCCCCGGCCTCTACCGCGAGGCGCTGGAGGAGTCCTACTTCCAGGCCGCCAGCCACGGGCTCGAGGCGGAGATCCTTTTCGACAGCGACTCGCCCGAGCCGGCGAGGGAGGTTGGCCGACTGGTGCTGAACTCGGTCCGCCCCTTCGCCCGCGAGCTCGGCGGCGAGGCGGCGCTGGAGGAGATCGAGCGGATCCTGCGCGCAGGCAACGGCGCCGACGACCAGCGCCGCGTGCATGGCGAAGCGAGGATGGAGGGGCTGCTCGACTACCTGGCGGAGCGCACTTGCTGAGCCGGCTCCTGGTCGGCCGGCACCGGCGAGGTGCCCTTGTTGTGTCGCCTCGGCGATCTTGAACATCTTGAAGCTCAGCGGTGCCTGCACCCGGTCGAGCAGCATGCAACGGGGGCAGGTCTCGACGCCGATGTGGTTGGCGCTGTAGCCACTCCCGCACCTCTCGCACTTGAACATCCTTGTCCCCTCCTCCGTTCCCAAGAGCAACAACTGACTGAGGGCTCCGTACCCACTGGACGGAATGGACAAACTCTGGCGACGCGGTACTCCCGAGAGTCGGTGCTAGGCAGCGCTTTTGGACTCCCGCACCACTTCCCCGGGGCGCTTGTCTTCGCGCAGGCCGAGGTAGCGAGGGTGGCGCAGCTTGCCGTCGCGGGTCCACTCGCCGAAGGCGAACTGTCCGACCAGGCGTGGCTCGACCCAGCGGGCCGTACGCGGCTGGCCGCCGCCGCGCGCGAACGGCGACCTCGGCACCTCCAAGGCCTCGAGCTCTGCCCCCAGGCTCGCCAGCGCCTTCTCGCTGAAGCCGGTGCCGACTTTCCCCGCGTAGCGAAGCTCGCCGTCCTCGTGGTAACCGACGAGGAGAGCGCCGAAGTGCTTGCGCGACCCCTGGGGCGGGGTGAAGCCGCCGATCACCAGCTCCTGCTCGAACGAGCACTTCAGCTTCAGCCAGTCGCCACTGCGGCCGTGCACGTAGGTGCTCTCGGCGCGCTTGGCGATCAGTCCCTCCCAGCCCTTGGCACAGGCCTCGCGGAAGAAGTCCTCGCCGCGCTCGTTGCGGTGCGGCGTGTAGCGGACCGGGCCGTGGAAGGAGAACGCACGCCGCAGCGCCGCCTTGCGCGCCCGCAGCGGCAGGCCGGTGAGGTCGTGGCCGTCGAACTCGAGCAGGTCGAAGAGATAGAGGAAGACCGGGATCCCGGTCAGGCGCGCCAGCCGCGGGTCGTGGATCCCCATCCGGCCCTGCAGCCGCTCGAAGCTGGTGCGGCTGCCCTCGAAGGCGACGATCTCGCCGTCGGCGAGGAAGGCCCGGCCGGCTCGGCCTCCAACGCCTCGACCAGCTCCGGGTAAGCGGGAGTGAGGAGTTTGTCGGTGCGGGAGGTCAGCGTCACCTCGCCGCCGCTCTTGCGCACCGCGGCCCGGATCCCGTCGAGCTTGCGCTCGAAGACCCAGGCGGGGTCGCTGAAGGGTCGGTCGGTGAGCTTCGCCTTCATCGGCTCGCTCGCTTTGGCCATGCGCCAGGCTACCCTGCGTCCGGTGAGCCTCTCCAGGGCACCGATCGCCGTTGCGGCGGCACTCGTCCTCGCCGTTCTCGTCGCGGTCGCGATCGGGCCTGTGCAGGCATCCGGACCAGCGAGCGCGAGCGCCTCGCGGCCGCCGATCGTCAACCGCCTGATCCCGTTCGGGCCCAAACGCAAGCGCGAGATGGCGGCCTACTCCGCCCGCCATTACGGCCAGGGCAAGTGGCGCCTGCGCAACCCGCACGTGATCGTCGAGCACATGGCCCAGACCAGCACCGCCGCCGCCGTCTACAACACCTTCGCCCCGGACGTGCCGGACGTCGAGCTGGGTGAGCTGCCCAACGTCTGCGCTCACTTCGTCGTCGCCGGCTCCGGCCGCATCTACAAGCTGGTCAACCTGCGCACCCGCTGTCGCCACACGGTCGGGCTCAACTGGACCGCGATCGGGATCGAGCATGTCGGCTACGGCGACGGCGACGTGCTCGGCAACGGCCCCCAGCTTCGCGCCTCGCTCTGGCTGACGCAGTGGCTGCGCTGCAAGTTCGGGGTCGGACTGGGCGACGTGATCGGGCACAACGAGAGCCTCAGCTCGCCCTACCACCACGAGCTGGTGCCGAGCCTGCGGAGCCAGACCCACGGCGACTGGCGCCATGCGTCGATGCGGACCTACCGCCAGAAGCTGTCGCGGATGAAGCCCTGTTAGGCGCGGGATAGACTCAGCCGATGGATTTCCGCCTCGAACTCGTACAGGTCCCGGTCTCCGACGTCGACCGGGCGAAGGCCTTCTACGAGCAGGCCGGGTTCGTCGCCGAACACGACTTCCAGGTCACCGACGAGTTGCGCTTCGTCCAGCTGACGCCCCCGGGCTCGGCCACTTCGATCGCGATCGGAACCGGGCTCAGCGAGATGGCACCCGGCTCGGTGGAGGGCTTGCAGCTGGTGGTCGACGACATCGAGGCGGCCCAGAAAGACCTGAGCGAGCGCGGAGTCGAGGTTGGCGAGATCCAGGACTTCGACTGGGGCTCGTTCGTCTTCTTCAGCGACCCCGACGGCAATGGCTGGGCAGTCCAGCAGGTACGACCAAGGGGGGCAGCGGGATGAGCGAGGCGATCGAGCACGGGTTCAGGGAGGGCGACAAGGTCTGGGTCCAGGACGGCGACGGTCAGCGTCACCCAGGTGTCTTCGTCGGCGACAACGAAGCCGCCGGCTGGTTCGGCGGCGGCCCCAGTGCCTACGTCGTCCACCCCGAGGCGCACCAGGCCGAGGTCGTCTCGATCTTCCGCATCACCCCGCGCGACGAGTAGGCACTCGCCTCTCCGAGGTTGGTGGCCTATGGCCCCCCAAACTTCGGAAGGGCTCAGAGTCCGGCGAGGCGGCGCATCCCGTCGCGCTCCAAGCGCAACAGCTTCCACTCGTCTAGCCGGGTGGCGCCGAGCTTGTCGTAGAAGCGCAGGGCGGGCTCATTCCAGTCGAGGGCGCACCATTCGAGGCGGACGTCGCCGCGCTCGAGGGCGAGCGCGGCGAGGTGCTCCATCACCGCCTGGCCGATTCCGTCCCGGCGGCGGTCAGGGCGCACATAGACGTCCTCGACCCAGACGCCGGAGCGGCACTCGAAGGTCGAAAAGGTGGTGAAGAAGATCGCATAGCCGACCGCCTCACTGTCGGCCTCAACCAGCAGCGCCTCGGCAGCCCGCTGCTCGAACAGAGAGCGTCGCAGCACCTTCGCGTCGCCCCTGACCGCGTCCGTCAGTTTCTCGTACTCGGCCAACTCGAGGATCAGCCCGAACAGCGTCTCGACGTCGGCCTCGGTCGCCGGGCGGATGGTCAGCTCGCCGGCCATCGTCAGCGCTCCCCGACCGGCCCGAGCACGGGCTTGAGGTCGAGGATCGGGGTGCCGTCGACCGCCTCCAGGCCCCGCACCCGCAACCTGGTGCCCTCGATCGAGACGACCGTTACGCGGTGCAGGCCGATCGGGTTCGGGCGGCCGGCGGAGCGGGTGCTGAAGACGCCGGTCTCCGGGTTCGAGGGATCGTCGCGGGGATGCACCGCGAGGACGTCGCGGTCGGCGCGGTCGAGCCAGGTGAGCACAATCGCCTCGTCGCCCGCGCGCAAACTCCGCAGCCCCTCGGCGACCTCCTCGCGGAAGGCGAGCGTTGCCTCGGGTGCGCCCTCGTCACCCTGCTTCGGTGCGGCCGCCGCATCGACCAGCGACGACACGACCCGACCGATCGGTCGCAGCTCGTAGGACTCGGGCGGGATCGCGGTCACGCAGACGCAACCCTAGGCACTGCGCGGCCGCGACAGCACCGGCGTCAGGCCTTGCCCTCAAACTCGTACTCGCGCAGGAAGCCCTCGAAGAGGCGGCGGTGGCCCTGCTCGTCGCGCAGGATCGCGATCACCATGTCCTGGGTGACCGGGTCGACCCGGTCGGTCTCCTCGACGATCCGGGTGTAGTGCTCGATCGCGCCGGTCTCGGCTTTGATCACGCCGCGGATCACGTGCACGGTGTCGGTCTGGTGCTCGGGCGGCTGCAGGTAGCTCTGCTCGGCCGCGAAGTCTTCGGAGCCAGGCACCACCCCGTAGAGCTCCTTGATCCGCTCGGCGAACTGGCGCGCGTGCCCGAGCTCGTCTTCGACCTCCTTGTCGAGCGACTCCTTGATCTCCATCGCCCGCACGCCGTCGAGGTTGACGGAGGCGGCGAGATAGCTCATCACCGTCTCGATCTCCATCCAGTACGCCTTGGTCAGCAGCTCGACCACGTGCTCCCGGGCCTCCCCGCTGTCGCTGCCCAAAATCCCCTTGCTGAGGCTGCTCGTCTCCATCGTCTGCTCATTCCTCTCTGGTAGCTGGATGGTCCACCCTTCCCCTACCCCGCGCGCACGCCCGGCAATCGGCCTCTAGGCTGCCGCGCGATGGACACGATCGACGAGCTGCTCGCCAACAACCGCACCTTTGCCGAGCCCCTGGCCGACCGGCACCTTGATGTCGAACCGAGCCGGCGGCTGGCGATCGTCACCTGCATGGACTCGCGGCTCGACGTCTTCGCGGCGCTGGGCCTGGGCGACGGCGAGGCTCACATCCTGCGCAACGCCGGCGGGGTGGTCACCGACGACACGATCCGCTCGCTCGCCCTCTCGCAGCGCAAGCTCGGGACCCGCGAGGTGATGCTGATCCACCACACCGACTGCGGCCTGGAAAAGGTCACCGAGGACGGCTTCCGCGCGGAGTTGGCCGAGGATGCCGGGATCCCGCCGGATTTCCCGATCGGCGCCTTCACGAACGTCGACAGCGCCGTCCGCGAGTCCGCGAGGCGCGTGCGCGAGTCGCCCTTCCTCCCCCACCGCGACGCGGTGCGCGGCTTCGTCTACGACGTCGACACCCACCGGCTGCGCAAGGTCACGGAGTGAGTGCGGCAGTCCTTTGCACCGCCACGCGAAACAAAGGACTGCCGCGACCGCCGAGGTCGACTAACCGCCCATCGCGCGGGCAATCACGACGCGCTGGATCTCGTTCGTCCCCTCGTAGATCTGGGTGATCTTGGCGTCGCGCAGCATCCGCTCGACCGGGTACTCGTTGACGTAGCCGTAGCCGCCCAGCACCTGGATCGCCTCGATCGTGACCCGCATCGCGTTGTCGGAGGCGAACAGCTTCGCCATCGAGGTCCACTTGCCGAGCTCGGCCGGGCGCTCGGGCTTGTCGGCCATCGAGCAGGCTTTGTAGAGGAGCTCGCGGGCGGCGGCGGTGCCGGTCTCCATGTCTGCGAGCTTGAACTGGATCCCCTGCAGGTTGTTGATCGGCTTGCCGAAGGCGATCCGCTCCTTCGCGTACTCGTTGGCGTAGTCGGTCGCCCCCTGGGCGATCCCGACGGCCTGCGCGGCGGCGCCGAGCCGGGTCCGCTCGAGCGTGCCGAGGGCGACGCTCAGCCCCTTGCCCTCCGCCCCGACCATGTTCTCGTGGGGGACGCGGACGTCGGTGAAGGACGGCGAGCCGGTGGGCGAGCCCTTGATCCCGAGCTTGTGCTCGAGCTGACCGGGATCGAAGCCGTCGCGCTCTTTCTCCACCACGAAGGCGCTGATCCGGTGGTTCTCGCGATCGGTGACGGCGAAGACGACGTAGAAGTCGGCGATCGAGGCGTTGGTGATCCAGTTCTTCTGGCCGTTGATGATCCACTCGTCGCCGTCGCGGACGGCGTTCGTGCGCATCGAGGCGGGGTCGCTGCCGGCCTCGGGCTCGGAGAGGGCGAAGGCGGGCGACCACTCGCCGCTGGCGCAGTTCGGCAGGAACCGCTCTTTCAGCTCGTCGGAGCCGAAGAGCTGGATCGGCAGCGTCCCCAGCTCCTGGATCATCAGGATCAGGGCGGAGGAGGCGCAGGCCTTGGCGATCTCCTCGACCGCCATCTGCAGGACCAGGGTGCCGGTCCCGGTCCCCCCGTGGCGCTCGGAAAAGGGCAGGCCGAGGATGTCGTGCTCGGCCAGCAGTTTGCGCACGTCCCAGGGATATTCGCTCTTGCGGTCGATCTCGCCGGCACGCGGGGCGATCTTCTCCTGCGCCAGCCGGCGCACCATGTCGCGGAGGTCACGGGACTCTTGGGGGATCTCATAGGTCTCGGTCATAGGGCCGGGCAGTCTATGGTGCCGCGGGTGTCCGAGATCGCCCCTTACGGCTCCTGGCGCTCGCCGATCGACGCCCCTCTCGTAGCCGCCGCCGGGCGGCGGCTGGCGGCGCCGGCGCTGGCCGGCGACGGCGCCATATGGTGGGCGGAAGGGCGACCGGCGGAGGGCGGCCGCGTGGTGCTGATGCGCCAGGCGGCGGGCGGAGCACCGGAGGACGTGACCCCACCCGACTTCAACGCCCGCACCCGCGTCCACGAGTACGGCGGCGGCGCCTGGACCCTGGCCGGCGAGGACCTCGTCCTCTTCACGAACTTCGCCGACCAGCGCCTCTACCGGCAGCGACTCGGAGAGGAGCCGGTGGCGATCACGCCCGAACCGGCGAGCCCCGCCGGCCTGCGCTACGCCGACATGCGGCTGACCGCGGACGGCGGCACCATCCTCTGTGTGCGCGAGGTGCACGGCAAGGGGGAAGCCGAGAACCAGCCTCAAAACCAAATCATCGCTCTGCCGCTGGACGGCTCCGCGGAGCCGGCGGTGCTCGCCTCAGGGCGGGACTTCTACTCCTTCCCCCGCCCCAGCCCGGACGGCTCCCGGCTCGCCTGGACCTGCTGGGACCACCCGAACATGCCCTGGGACGGGACCGAGCTCTGGGTCGCCCCCCTCGACGACCCGGCCGCTGCGACCTTGATCGCCGGCGGCACCGAGGAGTCCGTCTTCCAGCCCGAGTGGGACCGCGAGGGCCGCCTCCACTTCGCCTCCGACCGCGAAGGCTGGTGGAACCTCTACCGGGACGAGGGCGAGGAGGTCGTGCAGCTGACCGACGAGGAAGCCGAGCTGGCGCACCCGCAGTGGCTCTTCGGGGGCTCCACCTACGCCTTCCTCGAGGACGGCGCCATCGTCTGCGTCCGTTGCGAGCGCGGCGAGGAACGCCTCTTTCTACTCGAGCCCGGCGCTGAGCAGGCAGAGGACCTCGAGCTGCCCTACACCTCGTTCGGCTTTCCATCGCTCTCGACCCGCGGCGCCGAGGTGGCCTTCGCGGCCGCCAGCCCCGCCCGCGCGACCGCCGTCGTCCGCTTCGACGTGCGCGGCGGCGAGCCGGAGGAGGTCCGCAGCGCCGCCGAGCAGCCGGTCGCCGACGGCTATGTCTCGATCCCGCGCCCAATCGAGTTCCCGACCACCGACGGCGAGACCGCGCACGGCTTCTACTACCCGCCGACCAGCCCCGAGTTCGCGGCGCCGGAGGGGGAGCTGCCGCCGCTGATCGTCGAGAGCCACGGCGGGCCGACCTCCCACGCGACGCCTGCCCTCTCCCGCGAGTTCCTCTTCTGGACCAGCCGTGGCATCGGCGTCGTCGACGTCAACTACCGGGGGAGCAGCGGCTACGGCCGCCCCTACCGACAGCGGTTGCGCGGTGGCTGGGGCGTCGTCGACACCGAGGACTGCATCGCCGCCGCCCGCCACCTCGCCACGACCGCGGAGGCCGACGGCGAGCGACTGGCGATCCGCGGCGGCTCCGCCGGCGGTTACGCGACCCTCTGCGCGCTCGTCTTCCACGACGAGTTCGCCACCGGCGCCAGTTACTACGGCGTTGCCGACACCGAGACGCTCGCCACCGACACGCACAAGTTCGAGTCGCGCTACCTCGACGGTCTGATCGGGCCCTATCCCGAGCGGGCCGACCTCTACCGCGAGCGCTCGCCGATCAACTTCGTCGAGCGACTGCGATCCCCCGTGATCCTCTTCCAGGGACTAGAAGATGAGGTCGTCCCGCCGAGCCAGGCGGAGACGATGGTGGCGGCGCTTCGAGAGAACGGCGTCCCTCACGCCTACCTCGCTTTCGAGGGCGAGGCGCACGGCTTCCGCCGCTCCGAGACTGAGATCCGCTGCCTCGAAGCCGAGCTGTACTTCTACGGCCGCATCCTCGGCTTCGAGCCGGCCGACGAGCTGGAGCCGGTCGAGATCGAGGGAGCGTGGCCGCCTAGAACCGGCACCAGCCTGGTTCGGGAACGTACCCGCCGCCCAGGGGGCTAGTCGTGACCACTTCGTAGTCGCCTTCTTCGAAAAGGGTCCGTTGGAAGGTTCTCGACCCCCCACCGGGATCAGTCACGGTCAGGGTCACATTGGCACCTTCCCCACCGAAGTCGCAGATGCCGAAGGTGTAGCGCCGGTTGGGGGAGGAGGTCTCCTGGAAGATCTCCCGCGGGTGGAGGGCTTCCCCCGAGATCGGGATGATGTCTTCGATCAGTTCGCTGCCGGGAATGCCGTCGCGATCTCCGAAGTAGCTGAGGTTGCCGGCATCGTCCCAGGCGTAGAGGTCGATGTCGGAATCGCTGTCCCAGTCCATCGTCGCCCGGACCAGGGGCAGCGGGATCGCCGGTGGCGGGGAAGGAGGCGGTGGTGGGGAAGGAGCAGGCCCGCAGGCACGTCGCCAGAGGTTCTTGTGGTAGAGGGGCGGCGTGCTCGGAGTCGAGATCGAGAGCGGGCCGAGCTCACCGGTCGCCGAGAAGCTGCCGAGATCGAGATCCCAGCTGCACTGACCCGGAGCGGCGGTGAAATTCAGGCTGTTGGTCAGGTTTACGTGCAGGTTAGCCGCGTTCATGGCCCCTATCCCGAGCTCCCCGGCAAGACTGAGGCCGGCTTTGACCCCCGCAAAGACACTCGCGCTGAAGTCGAAGCGAGGAGAGCCGAAGTCGACGACCGGCGAGGCACTGGGTGGCAGCGCGCTGACCTTTGCGCCGATGGTGATGTCAGTGGATCCCTCGGCACGCGCCGTCGCGGCAGCGCCGACCTCGACGCTGGCGCCGGGACGGATCCCTCCGTACACCGGGATCGGACCCGCCATCCCCTGGAACCCGAACACGGGAAGTTTGAGCGCACACGAGAGCCCCGCCCGCGCACTTACTTTCACCCCTGCGGCGGCGCGAAAGTGAACCTCCGCGTGGGCGCCGGTCGTCGCCTTGAAGGGCACCCCACCCCGTGGTGGTCCAGCCGCCACTGGCCCGAAACTGACTGAGCTCGACGTAGGGGTTGACGCCGGAGGCGGAAACGTCGCCGCACTTGATCACCTGACTGGCCCCGGCGCCGCCACCGGTCGTGAGCGGGATGTCGAAGGACATGTTGGGAGCTACTTCGTAGATGCTGGCCGGGCTCAGGACCACGACCGCCCTGCCCCCGCGGTTGCCGACGGCGGTGGCGCGAGCGAGCAGGCCCAGCGGCAGGGAGGCGCTCGGCCTTGCCGAGAGAATCGCGCCACGACGCACTCCGGTGCCGGCCTTCAGAACGACGCCCCTGGGGCTGAGTGGATCGCCCAGCACCTTTGCGACGCGGCCCGTGACGTTACGCACCCCCGGGTTGATGATCGTGCCATAGCGAATACGGAGCGACGCCCGACCCCGGGCGCGAACTTTGACGCGCAGCTTGCGCCGCACCGGCAGCGCGGCCGCTCCCCGCTTCACCGCCTCGTGCGAGCGGCGCAGCTCAATCCGGGCGACCTTGACGCGGTAGGAGCCCGCTCTCAGCTTCAGTCGGGTCACCGACCTCGAGGTGGACAGGTGCCGTCGAAGTGGCTTTCCGCCCGGCGACTGTGCAGGCCCGAGAACGGTGAAATCCCCTCGCTCTCCGGGCGGCAGCCCGGTCAGCTGGAGCACGAGCGCCCCGCCCGCCTTTCCGCCGGCGGCAGGGTTCTTCGAAGCAGCGAGACCGCCCGCGGGAGTCACCGCAAACAGCACCCCTGCCATCAGCGAGACGACAACACACCTACGTTTAGCCATTAGGAGGGCCGAGTATATGCGCGGCTTTGTACCACTGAGGTCTTCCACATCTGAAACGCGCCAGTTCGGTGAAACGCCTCAGCCCCAGGACGAGCGACCGCGGTGTGCGTTTGCCATCGAGGGCAGGCGGGCACTCGATCGAAATGGAGGATCCTCGCCCCGAGCAGCGACCACCGAGGGAGAGCGACACCGGCTCGGTGGCGACCCTGAGGCGCACGGCGACCGAGTTCATGGAGGACAACCTCACCGACTGGGCCGCGGCGCTCACCTATTACGGGCTGCTTTCGCTCTTCCCAGCGCTGATCGCGGTCGTCTCCCTGGTCGGACTGGTCGGCGATCCCAAAAGCACCACCGAGAGCCTGACCGAGATCGTCACCGAAATCGGGCCACAGTCAGCGGCAGAGACTTTCTCGGGCCCGATCGAATCGATCGCGTCCAGCCAGAGCGCCGCCGGCTTCGCCCTTGTCCTCGGCCTGGCGCTGGCGCTGTGGTCCGCCTCCGGCTACATCGGCGCCTTCATCCGCGCCTCCAATGTGATCTACGAGACGCCCGAGGGCCGGCCCTTCTGGAAGCTGCGCCCGCTGCAGTTGCTGGTGACGCTGATCATGGTCGTCACGCTCGCCCTGCTGGCGCTGGGACTGGTCCTGACCGGTCCGGTGGTGGATGCCGTCGCCGGCCCGGTCGGGCTCGGCGACACCGCGGTCGGCATCTGGAACATCGCCAAGTGGCCGGCGATGGCCGCGATCTTCATCCTCATGATCGACCTCCTCTACTACGCCTCGCCGAACGCCAAGCTGCGCGGCTTCAGGTGGGTGACCCCCGGCGCCCTCGTCGCCCTCGTCGTCTGGACCCTCGCCTCCGCCGCCTTCGCTTTCTACGTCGCCAACTTCGGCTCCTACGACAAGACCTACGGGACGCTCGGCGGCCTCGTCGCCCTCCTCGTCTGGTTCTGGATCAGCAACCTGGCGATCCTCTTCGGCCACCAGCTCAACGCCGAGCGCGAGCGCAGCCTCGAGATCGAAGAGGGACGGCCGCGGGCCGAGCAGGAGATCCAGCTCGAGCCGCGCGACGAGCCCAAGGAACCGGAGACAACCTGACTAACGCCTTCTCTCAGCTGACCAGGCAGTGGGCCCCGCCTTCGCTTTCCCCTTTTGCCGGGAAGGCGTGGGCGAGGGCCTGGGCGATCAGCTCGGCGCGGGCGGCGTACCCGGGCGAGGTGAAGTGGATCCCGTCTTCGATGAACCACTCGTCTTTGACGTCGCCGGCCCAGTCGTAGACGCGCATGTTGGGGTATCTGGGACAGGCCTTGAGCAGCGTCTCGTCCCATTTCTCCATATTTTCTTCCGAGTAGGGATCGCCGGCTTCGACCAATGAGCGGACGTTCACCCACATCACCGGTTCGTCGCCGATCGTGTTCATCATGATTTCGATCCGTTCCATCTCGTCGACCGCGGAGCCGACGAAGACGTTGGCCGCCTCGTTCGTCCCCAGGGCGAGCACCCAGCACCCTTTGAAGCCTTCGAGCTTCCACGCTTCTGCCACTTCCTGGGCGTTCGGTTCGCCTTCGAACTGCTCTTCGATCGAGCGCGCGCCGGAGATCTCCATGTGCTGTTCGACCGCGCCAACGCCGGCGTACCGGGCTTCGATCCGCTGGCTTTCGAGCGGCAGGTATTCGGGCGAGGTGAGGCCCTCCGAGGTCGAGTCGCCGATGTGGACGACCGCTTTGCAGGAAGAGCGGGTCGACGCGTTTGCCTGCGCCGGAGTCAGCGGCGCCGGCTTGGTCGCGCCGGCCGCCCGCGCTTCTTCGGCGCGGGTCGCCGAGCCTTCGGCCGGGGCGGAGTTGACGCCCGCCATGCCGGCGACGGCCGCGACCAGGACCACGGTCGCGACCCCCGCCGCGGCCCACCCCTCCCGCGAGAGGTTCTGCGGCCGCCAGGTGCCGGCTCGCAGCCGCCGCCAGAGGCGGCCGATGGCGCCGTGGCGAATCGGCTCCTCCAGGTACTTCCAGGAGAACGCCGCGACACCGAAGATCGCCACCACCTGCAGCGCCTCGCGCAGCGGTTCGCGCCCGTTGGCGACGCCGCCGGGGGTGGTGAGGACGATGATCGGGAAGTGCCAGAGGTAGATGCCGTAGGAGCGCACGCCGATCCAGCGCAGCGGCTTCCACCCCAGCACCGTCCCCAGGCGGCAGGCCGGGTGCGCCAGCGGCGCCAGCACCAGCACCGTCGCGATCGAAAGCAGGATGAAACCGCCGCGGTAGAGGAAGGAGGAGTACTGGTCGGTCTGCCAGATCATCAGTGCAATCGCCAGCAGCCCGATCACACCAAGCCCGTCGAGCGTGTTGCGGGCGCCGGTGCTGATCCGGCGGCTCAGTTTGCGGCTCGGCCAGATCATCGCCAGGGCGGCGCCGAAGAGCAGCTCCGAGGCGCGGGTGTCGGTGCCGTAGTAGACCCGCGACGGGTCGAGACTCGGCCTGTAGAGGATCGCCATCAGGACCGCCGAGACGATCGCCAGGCCGAGGGTGACGACCGCCAGCCGCGGCCGCACGCCGGAGGGAAGCGGCGCCTCGCGCACCAGCTTCACCCCGATCAGGAGGATGAAGGGCCAGAGGATGTAGAACTGCTCCTCGATCGCCAGCGACCAGAGGTGGTTGAGCGGCCCCGGTGGGGCGAAGCGGGCGAAGTAGGAGACGTCGCCGAGGATCAGCTGCCAGTTGCCGACGTAGAAGGCGTTGGCGACGACCGCGTCACGGAACTGCTGCGGCTGCGCCGGGCCGAAGATCGTCACCCAGGCGACGACGATGACGAGCATCGCGAACAACGCCGGCAGCAGGCGCCGGGCGCGGGCGAGCCAGAACTTGCCGAGCCGGATGTGGCCGCGCCGGGCTAGCTGCGAGAGCAGGATGTCGGTGATCAGGTAACCGCTGAGGGTGAAGAAGATCCCAACCCCGAGCAGCCCCCCGGGCGCCCAGCCGAAGCCGAGGTGGAAGGCGATGACGGCGAGCACGGCGATCGCGCGCAGCCCGTCGAGCCCGGGCATATAGCGCTGGTTGCGCTTGATTGGTTCGGGCATCTGTCGCCCGCATGCTAAGCCGGGCGCCCGCTGGTCAAATCGGGGCTACGCCGCGGTGCCGGCGAAGCGCTGGCGATCGACCGACTCCAGCGAACGCTTCGCGAAGTAGGGCTTGGTCCAGCTGTCGTTCGGGCAGAGCGTGCCAGGGGCACGCGGGCAGGGATCCCGATTCGTGCTTTTGTCTTTCTGCTTGGCGTGCCAGCGGAACCGGTAGTGCTCGTAGAGCCGCATCAGCTCGACGCCGTAGCAGTCGGCGACATCGGTGTTGCCGCGGATGATGAGGAAGTTCTCGTCGTTGCCGCTCGAGGCCGATTTCGAGAGGTTGTGGGAGCCGCTGATCACGGTCGGGGAGTCGGAGGTGAAATCGACCACGACCAGCTTGGTGTGGATCAGGAGGTTCCCTTTCTGCCCGCGGGTGGACTCCTCGAGAAAGCCCTCCAGCCCTTTTTTGAGGAAGGCGGTGGCGGCGAAGTCGGCGGTGCGGTCGCGGTGGAAGCCGGTGATCTTGCTGCGCGAGTTCTCGAGGCCGAGGCGGAGGATGTCGTCGTTCGCCTTGCCGAGCAGGGCTTTCTCGATTCGGGGCTCGAGGTCGAAGGCGGTGCAGAAGAGGACGTCGCGGTGGGCGCCGTTGATCTCGCTCGCGAACAGGTCGAGGTCGACCTCGCCGCTGCGCGGCGAGAACCCGACCACGAGCGGCGCGTCGGACGAGAGTGGGTTGTTGGCGTCGATCCAGGCCTTCGTCTCGCCGGCAGTGGCCCCGCCGAAGAGCACCTCGAAGAGGTCGAGGTAGGTGCGCGCGACGTCCGGGCGTTTGATCACGTGGACGACGTTGGCCTGGCGGTAGACGCCGTTCTCGGTGAAGTTGGTCGAGCCGCAGAGGACGCTCTGGGGCGTGCGGCGCTGGCCGTCGATCCGGCTCAGCACGATGAACTTGTCGTGGCAGATCTTGCTCGTTATCCGGGCGCGTTTGCACTCCTCCGGCCAGCCCTCGAGGTTCCCTTCGTTCAGCTCGGTCTGCTCGTCCCCTTTCTTCGCGTGGTAGACGACCCGTACTTCCGCCCCCCGCTCGCGGGCGGCGTCGAGCGCCTCGACGATCGCCGGCAGCTCGTACTCGTAGATGCAGACGTCGAGGGCCCAGGTGGGGTCGGCGGCACGGACACAGATGCCGGTGATCTGCTCGAGGGCGCCACGGCTCAACCAGGCAAGCGCCCGGGGCGAGAGCGCCTCGGCTGCTTTCCTGGCAGTACTAGCTGCCTCGAGTTTCTTCGTCGTCTTCGGGAAGTCGCGGCTGAACGCCTGGCTCGCCGCCGCGGCGCGGTTGAAGAGAACCCGGTGTTCGCCCTCCGAGGCGCTGGAGGTAACCACGGTGAGCGTCGGTCCCGACTCGACCTCGAGCGCTCCGGGTTCTCCGTACACCGGGTGCACGTGGTAGGTGTAACGGGTGCCGGGGTAGACCCGGTAGTCGGCCCAGCGAAACCTCTGTATCGGGGCTTTGTCGCTGTCGACCGACTCGCCCGGTTTGCGCTCCTCCCCCGGGAAGCGCTGCATCCCCTGCAGCCACTGCCGCGGCCGGTTACCGCCCTCACGCTCGATCGCGAACCCGAGCAGTCCCTTGCGCCGTTTATCGTCGACGTCGAAGGCAAGGAGGACACCCGTGGTGCCGGCGTACGCCTTCACCGCGACCCCGCTGTCTTTCGCTGCCACCCGCATCGGTGGCTTAACCTACATAAGTTTTAAGTAAACAGTGAATTATGTTGTAGTTATTTTCCGTAACACACCCTTTGAGCGCACGCGTACGAAATGAGAAACGGGGTCCCGTCCTCTCGGGAGTGCTCGCCGCGCTCTCGCTGATCGCGGGACTCGGCACCGCGCTGGTCGGGGTGCTCGTCGCGCCCGTCGCCCTCGTCGCCGTCGCTGCCCTGGTCGCCTACCGGCTGGAGATGTTCGGGGAGAACGCGCCCGGCTTCCCTCCGCCGCGGGCCTCGCTCGCCTGGCTCGGCGAACTGCTCCGATTCCTCGCCGACTTTGTCGTCTGGGCGGCACCCCAGGTGCCGTTCGTGGCGCCCTTTGTCGTCTTCGTCGCCGTCACCTGGCCGCTGCCAGAGGAATCGGAGGGGCTGCAGTTCCAGGAGCAGGCCTCTCAGATCATCGTCGTGCTGTTGATCGGCTACGTGATCGAGGCCGGCGCGATCCGTTGGCGCAGCCGCCCGGTGAACTGGATCCTCAGCCTGATGACGGTGGGGATCCTGGTCGCCGGGGAGGTCTACGCGCTGGCCGACCTGGCCAACGGCGACCCCGGCCACGCCGACATCATCGCCGGCTCGATGGCCGCCGGGCTGGCGGCAATCATGATCGCGGCGATTCAGGGCTCGCTGCAGCGCCGGGAAGACGGCGGCGGCGACTCCGGCGAGCCAATCGAGTAGCGCATCGGGGCGACTTTCTGTCCCCATGGGACAGAAAGTCGCCCCGGCCGCTCAGTACCCCAGCGGATGGCGCGCGACGAAGCCGCGGCTGCTCGCCATCTCCGCGTGCCAACGGGGACCGGTGCCGCGGGTGTTACCGGAGGTGTCCCAGCGCAGACCGGCGATCACCGCGTAGGCGTGGCCGCCGTTGGCGTAGACCGTGATCCAGCGCCCGCGGCCGGAGCTGCCCCAGCGAGTCATCGAACCCGAGACCAGCGGGCTGTCGAGCAACTCACCGCCGTGCAGGGCGAAGCTGACGGCACCGGAGCAGTCATAGCCGCGGTCCCACCAGCGGCCGTGGCCGCCGCCCCAGATATAGGGCTTGGTGCGAATCCGGTTCGCCGCCGCGATCACCCGCTTGACGGCGGGCGGCGCGTCGAGCGGCGCCACTGCGCGCCCGCTCACCAGCAGCGCCCGGCCGGGCACGGCGGCGGGGTCGGGCGCCGGCGCGCTGCTGATCGCGGAGACCCCGCCGGGGCTCGCAGCCCAGGCCCTGGCACCCGGCGAGGCCGCAACGAGGGCCGTCGCCAGCAACGCGAGCAGGACACAGCAAAGGATCCAACGGGCGGCGTACCGAGCCACCCCAGGGGCGTTCGACATCCAGTCCTCCTTCGTCGGCCGACGGGGTTAGCTGACGGGCTGGCGCTGAAGGAGCCTGCGCCCCCACCCGAAGGTGGGCTCGCCCCGAAAACGTGGGTCCCCCGCTCCCCGGCTGGCCGGGGATTGGGCATTGCTTTTGGCTGCTAACGCGGCTGCGGGGTCAAGGTTGCGCTGCCGCGCTCGCGAGCGAGCGGTCCGGCACGGCGCAGACCTTCCCCTCGGAGAAGCCCTCGGCCCCGAAATCGAGCGCGACGTTGACGCGGGCGCGGGTGTTCTCCCAGGCGATCGCGTGGACGAGCTCGAGCGTGCCCTTGACGCCGAAGCGGTCGCGTACGCGCGCCATCAGCTCGTCGCCGACCTCGCCGGGCGTGCGGGTCATCCCCACTGCCAGGTCGATCACCAGTAGCTCGTCCTCGCTGAACAGGCCCGACTCGTGCGCTTCGTGCAGGGCCAGCAGCTGCTCGTCGCGGAGCCCGGAGCGGCGCGCATACTCGGAGCCGATGTCCATGCAGAACTCGCAGCCGACCATCGTCGCCGCCTTCAGCACCGCCAGCTCGCTGAGTGCCTTCGGCACGTTCCCGCAGCGTTCGGCGGCGCGGTTGAAGCGCATGAAGTCGACCATCAGCCGCGGGTGCCTCGCGTAGACGCGGGCGGAGCGCAGTTCGCGCCCGTAGGCGACGCGACTGCCGCGCGCGACGGCGCTTGCGAAAACTCCCTGGCGTGGCTCGATCCTGGACATCGTGGGCCTCCTTGGCGACGTGGGGCCACGCAGGCTAGATGCTATGTGGCACCACGATAAGGTCCACTTCGATGCCTAAATCGGGAGCCACTTCCCCGCCTTCCTCACCGGAACTGCTGCTGCCGCGAGTGGGACCCGAGCCGGCCTCGTCGGGCCCAGCTGGAGAAGGGGCTACGGGAGGCGATCCGCTCCGAACGCCTGCGGGCGGACGCGCGCCTGCCCTCCTCCCGGGCCCTGGCCGGCGAGCTCGGAGTCTCCCGACGCCTCGTGGTCGAGGCCTACGAACAGCTGGAGGCAGAGGGATATCTCCTCGCTCGCCGCGGCTCCGGCACCCGGGTCGCCCCCCGTGCACAGGCGGTTCAGCAGAACGGGGGAACGGCGGCCGTGCCGGCACCGGTGCCGGTGCCGGTCGCGGGCATCGACCTCTTCCCCGGCGCTCCCGACCTCTCCCTGTTTCCGCGCCGGGCCTGGGGGCGGTCGCTGCGCCGGGCTCTCGCCGAGCTGCCCGACGCGCGCCTCAGCTATGGCGAGTTCGGGGGCACCACCGAGCTGCGGATCGCCCTCGCCGAGCACCTCGGGCGCGTCCGCGCGGCCGCCGCCGAGCCGGACGCGGTCGTGGTCACCGCCGGCTACCAGCAGGGCCTGCGCGTCTTCTGCCAGCTGGTGAAGGGAAGGGGCGGACGCCGGGTCGCCGTCGAGGATCCGGGGTACCCGGTCGCCGGCTGGACGATCGAGTCCGAGGGGCTGGAGGTCGTTCCGATCCCGATCGACGTCGACGGCATCGACGTCGACGCCCTCGCCGCGGCGGCGCCCGACGCGGCGGTCGTGACGCCGGCGCACGCTCTGCCGATCGGCGCCGTTCTGGCGCCAAGTCGACGACGGCGGTTGGTCGCCTGGGCGCGCGAGAGCGGCGCCCTCATCCTCGAGGACGACTACGACGCCGAGCTGCGCTACGACCGCGGCCCCGCCGGCTCGCTGCAGGGCCTCGCACCCGACGTGGTCGTCCTCGCCGGCACCGTCTCCAAGACCCTGGCCCCGGTCCTGCGCCTCGGCTGGCTGCTGCTGCCCGCCGAGCTCGTTCCACTCGCGATCACCGCCCGCACCATGGCCGACGGCGGCGGACCGCGGATCGAGGAATGGGCCCTCGCCGACCTCATCTCCAGCGGCGGCTTCGACCGCCACGTCCGCAGCGCCCGCCAGCGCTACCGAGACAAGCGCGCTGTCCTGCTCGAGGCGCTCGCCGGCGCTCTCCCCGGCGCTCGGGTGCGTGGGATCGCCGCCGGTCTGCACGCCGTGCTCGAGCTCCCGCGCACGGTCGGCGAGGCCGAGGTCGTTGCGGGCGCCAAAGAGACCGGGGTCCACGTCCACGGCCTCGCCACCTTCACCCGCAGCCACCCGCACCCGCCAAGCCTGGTGCTGGGCTATGGCCTGCCGAGCGAGCGCGAGCTGCGGCAGGCGGTTGACACGATCGCGACCGTCATTGGATAGTCCGACAGCGCGCTCGGCGCCGACAACGCCGCCCGTCCCTGGACCTTCAACACCGCGGTCGCGATCTGGGGGCTCGCTTTCATTGCGGTCGCCGTGGCGCTGCTGCTCGACGCGCCCCGCACCCTGCGCGGCTGGCTGGGTCCGGCGCTGATCGTCTTCACCGGCCTCGCCCAGATCCTCGCCGGCTTCCCCTTCCCGGCCGACTGCCGCGACACCATCGACCCCTGGTGCGAAGCCAGAGAGCTGGCCGGAGAAGTCTCCTGGCAGCACGTCGCCCACGGCTGGGCCTACTTCCTCGGCACGCTCGCGCTGCTCGGCTCGGTCTTCGCGATGGCCTGGCGTTTCCGCGGCGACCCCCGCTGGGGCCGGTTCGCCCCGCTCACTTTGCTGGCGGGCCTGATCGCGGTGGCGATCGTCGTCGGGCTGTTCCTCGTCGCCGGCGAGGACGCCGACAGCCACTACGGCCTCGCCCAGCGCCTGGCGCTGGGCGCCGGCGGCTTCTGGGCCGCGGCCCTCGCCGTCGGCCTCCTGGTCCTGCGACCGGCCGGTGAGCCCGGAGGCGCTCAGCACCCAGGCTCACCGGCCACCGCCGATTTCGATCAGCCCGCCGTCTGACCCGTCAGCAGCTCGTCGAGGCGGTCGAACGTTTCGTTCATCCCACGCTCCATTCCCGACTCCAGCATCCCGTCGCGCTCCTCGGCGAGGTGGAAGACCGAATCCGTGACGACCCTGGTGCGGCCATCGCCGAGATCCTCGAAGACCGCAGTGTCAACCGAGACGTGGCCCGGCATGCCCTCCCATTCGAACGTCTGCACGATCCGCTCGGGCGGGCTGACCTCGCGGAAGACCCCACGGAACGCGGTCTCGCTGCCGTCCGCGTCGCGCGCCACGAAGCGCCACTTGCCGCCCGTAGTCGGGTCCATCTCGTCGACGATCGTGGTCGTCCCCCGTGGGCCCCACCACTTCGGGATCAGCTCGGGGTCGGCGTAGACGGCGAACACGCGCTCCCGGGGAGCGTCGAACTCGCGCTCGACGTGGATCTCGCGGTCTCCCACGGTGGTCGTCCTGGCTTTGTAGCCGCTCTCCTGCTCGCTCATGATGGATCTCCTTTCGTCTGCTCGAGCAGCTCTTCGAGCCGATCGAACCGTTCCTCCAGCATCGTGCGGTAGGAGTTCATCCAGTCCTCCAGCCCCTCCAGCCCGTTCGGCTCGAGCCGGCAGCGGCGCGTGCGACCCACCTTCTCAGTGCTCACCAGCCCCGCCCCCTCGAGCACCCGCAGGTGCTTCTTCATCCCGGTCAGGGAGATGCCCACCGGCTCGGCGAGCTCGCTGACGCTCAGTTCGCGCTGGCGACCAAGCCGTTCGAGGATGCCTCGACGGGTCGGATCGGCCAGGGCGGCAAGCGTCTTGTCTACCGTTTGATACTGAACCATTTGGTTCAGTATAGCACCGTCAGCCGCCGCTGACCGCGAACAGGCGCCACTCGCCGGGGGCGCCCTTCAACTCGTGCGTGCCGCGGTCGTCGAAGCCGATGCCGGAGCCGACCACCAGCTCCCGCACCGTGCTCGAGACGAGGACCTCGCCGGCGCTGCCGAGGGCACCGACGCGAGCGCCGATGTTGACCGCCATGCCGCCGACGTCGGTGCCGATCAGGTCGACCTCGCCGGTGTGGATGCCGGCCCTGACGTCGATCCCGGTCTGGCGCAGCTCATCGCGGATCGCGACCGCGCAGCGGATCGCCCGTGCCGGACCGTCGAAGGTGGCGAGAAAGCCGTCGCCCATCGTCTTCACCTCGCGCCCCCGGTGGACGGCGAGCTCGCGGCGCACCGTCGCGTCGTGGCGCTCCAGCAGGTCGCGCCAGCGACTGTCGCCAAGCTGGGCGGCGGTTTCGGTGGAGCCGACGATGTCGGTGAAGAGGATCGTGGCCAGTGCCCGCTCCGCTTCGTGGGCGCGGCGGCTCCCAACCAGGAACTCCTCGACCTCGTCGAGCAGCTGCCCCGGGTTGCCGACCATCGGCAGGTGGTCGGACCCGTCCAGCTCGACATAGCGCGCGCCGGGGATCCGCTCCGCCAGGTAGCGCGCCTGTCGCACCGGCACCAGGCGGTCGCGGGCGTTATGGAGCACAAGCGCCGGCGCACTGATCGCCGGCAGCGCCGGGCGAACGTCGATCTCCTTGTACAGGTTCATCAGCTCGGTCGCCCCCGACGGGCTGGTCCCCTGGCGCAGCAGCCGGGCCCACCAGCGCTCGAACTCGGGGTTGCCCTCCTCGCTCGGCGCCCAGAGGTCGACGCCCACCGCTTCCCCCCAGTGCTCCCGCACCATTTCCGCCCAACCGTCGAGCCTCTCTGGGGCGACGCCCTGGGGAAAGTCGGGCGCCTTCACCATCCGCGCGAAGGTCCCGTAGAGGATCAGCGAGGAGACCCGGTTGGGGTAGGTGGCGGCGAAGAGCGCCGACATCGGCCCGCCCTCGGAGATGCCGAAGATCGCCGCTCGCTCGCACTCCGCCGCGTCCATCACGGCCCGCAGGTCGTCCATCGACTCCTCCAGCGTGGGAGGGCGGCCGAGCCGGTCCGAGAGCCCCTGCCCCCGCTTGTCGAAGAAGACGAGGCGCGAGAAGGACGCCAGCCGCCGCAGGAAGCGCGCGATCGCCGGCTCCTCCCAGACGAGCTCTACGTGGGAGACGAACCCGGGCACGAAGACGAGGTCCAGCGGTCCTTCGCCGTGCACCTGGTAGGCGATGTTGACGCCGTCTGCGGACTGCGCGTAGTGCGTCGGGGACTCCATCTTCTCCAGCCGAGGGTAGCGGCGGCCGCTCGCGGCTCGACAGAGGCTCGGCTGGGGGCGCCCGGGAGAGAGAGTCAGCAAGCACCCCCAGCCGAGCCTGCGTCTCTGCAACGGCGCCCAAGCAGATCTGTCAGGTCCCATGGGGCCCCGCGAGTTCCTTCGCGGGGCCCCATGGAGGCCGGTCTCAGCCGATCCCGTATGTACCGGCGTTCGGCGCGCTGACCGTGAGCGAGCCGAACGATGTGTAGCCGGTCGTTTCCCCATGGAATTCGAATTCGGAGATCGCGGTGGTGACATCGGGGGTCAGTGTCATCGTCACCGTCTTGTCGAGTGAGGTGATTTTGCAGCCGTTTTTGAAGGTGCGGCGGATGCGCATGCTTGTGACCGAGAGGTCGGCGGTATTGACGTCGAGCGTCCATGGCAGGGTTGTCGCTTCGGTGGCCAGGACTTGACAGCCGACGAGGTCGCCGAAGGCGCCGCCGCAGTTTTTGACTTCCCATTTTTTGATCGTCCCGGTGCTCCCGCCCGAGGTTGTGATCGTCGCCAGCACTTCGCAGGACATGCCACCGGTGCCGGTTTGGAACACTTCGCCGCCGGTGAGGGCGATTTCGGTGTGTTTGGCGAGGTTCGAGCCCCCGTGTTTCCAGACCGCCGCGGAAGCCGAGGCAGCGCTGATTCCAAGCGCACCGACCACAAGGGCAAGCACGGTGAGCAACAGAGCTTTCTTGAACTTCATCTCACTCCCCATTCCCTTCGAGTTTGCAAAAACGGCACGACTATAATCAGAAAATCCTAAGTGCAGAGCGAGTCACCGCGGGAAGCCGCGCGTTCGCCCCGTCCCAGGAGGACCCTTCTAGCGGCCGACGTGCAGCTCGAGCGCGTGGATCTGGCTCTGCCCGTAGGAGCCGGTCTGAACCGGGCCGGCGGCGCTGACAAGGTCGCCGACGCCCGGCAGCGGCCGGGGCCGCAGCCCCTTGCGCACGTCGATCGCGGTCAGGCCCGGGAGGGTGACCCCCTGCGGATCGGCGACGACGAAGTGGGCATCGCCATCGCCGTCGGGATCGACCCGCTCGACGAAGACGATCCGCCCCTCGGTGGTGCGGCAGCTCGGCAGGCCGGCCGGGCACCGCGACGGCGCGACCGTCGCGGCTGGCGGTCGCTCACGGGGTCGCAGCGCGGAGGGCGCATCGCCGGACCGCGCCGCCGTCCCGGTCCGCCCCGTCTGGTCGCCCTCCCCGCCACACCCGGCGAGAGCCGCGAGGATCGCCGCGCCCACCAGCAGATAGGCCTGACGCCGGGCGTTGGAACACGTTTCCGATCCAAGATGATCGGAAGCCTCATCGCTTTTTTGGTGGTCCTGGCGATCGCGCTGGTCCTGCTCGAGCTGGTCATCGTCGGCGTGGCGGTCGGCGTCGACGCCCTCATGCTCCTGACCCTGGCCCTGCTGGCGAGAGCCTAGAGCTCGATCACACTGCGAATCCCGTCCTGGGCCTCCATCAGCTCGAAGCCACGGTTGACCTCGTCGAGGGAGAGACGGTGGGAGACGAAGGGCTCGACGTCGATCTCGCCGGCCAGGTAGCGGTCGACCAGGACCGGGCACCTGGTCGCGTCCCTTGACCCCGCCGAAGGAGGAGCCGGCGATGCGGCGGCCGGTGATCAGTAAGCGGGGCACGACGTCCAGGGTCTCGCCCTTGCCGGCCACCCCCGCGACCGTGCAGAGGCCCCAAGCCATCCGCGCCGCTTCGACCGCCTGGCGCATCACCGCGACGTTGCCGGTCGCCTCGAAGGTGTAGTCGGCGCCGAAGCCGCCGGTCATCTCGAGGATCCGCTCGACGGCGCCCTCGCCACCCTCGAGGACGTCGGTCGCGCCCTGGCCGCGGGCCAGCTCCAGCCGCTCCGGCGAGAGGTCGACGCAGACGATCCGCTCGGCACCCTGCAGCCGGCAGCCGGCGACCGCTCCCAGCCCGACCATCCCGGCGCCGAAGACGACGCAGGTGCTGCCCGGCCGGACCACGGCCGTGTTGATCGCCGCCCCGAGGCCGGTCGAGAGGCCGCAGGCGAAGAGGCAGATGTGCTCGAAGGGCGCCTCGGGGTTGACCTTGGCGAGGGCGATCTCCGACATCACCGTGTACTCGGCGAAGGTCGAGCAGCCCATGAAGTGGCGGATCCCGTCGCCCCCGCGTGAGATGCGGGTAGTGCCGTCGGGGAGGAAGCCCTTGTTCTGCTGCTCGCGGATCGCCATGCAGAGGTTGGTCCGCGGGTCGACGCAGTGGACGCACTCGCCGCACTGGGGCGAGAAGAGGGTGACGACGTGGTCGCCTAGGGCAAGTGAGGAAACGTCCGGCCCCACCTGCTCCACCACCCCCGCCCCCTCGTGCCCGAGCACCGCGGGCGCGTAGCCCGAGGGATCGGCGCCGGAGGCGGTGTAGAGGTCGGTGTGGCAGACGCCGCAGGCGACGAGCCGGACCAGCACCTCCCCCGCCCGCGGCTCGGCCAGCTCGACCTCCTGCACCGCCAGCGGCTCCCCGAACTCCTCCAGCACCGCGGCGCGCATCTTCATGCTCGCGGCGCCCGCACGATCAGTCGCTGGTGAAGCGGGTGGCTTCCTCGGAGCCGCCGGTGGCGTCGCCCTCGCTGTAGGAGTGGGCGCCGGCGCCGGCGAGCTTGCCGCCGTCGACGATCAGGTATTCCTCGCGGATCGGGCGGCCGTCGAACCAGCACTCGAGGATCTCGCGCGCGCCCGCCGCGTAGCGAGCCTGGGCGGAGAGGCTGGTGCCGGAGATGTGCGGGGTCATGCCGTGGTTGGGCATCGAGCGCCAGGGGTGGTCCCTGGGCGGCGGCTGCGGGAACCAGACGTCGCCGGCATATCCCGCCAGCTGGCCGCTCTCGCAGGCGCGGGCGATGGCGTCGCGGTCGCAGATCTTGCCGCGGGCGGTGTTGATCAGGTAGGAGCCGCGCTTCATCTTCGCCAGCAGCTCGGCGTCGAACATGTTCTCGGTCTCGGGATGCAGCGGCGCGTTGATCGTGACCACGTCGCAGACCGCGACCAGCGACTCGACGTCGGGGTGGAAGGTGGCGCCGAGCTCCTCCTCGACCTCGGGCGGCAGGCGGTGGCGGTCGGTGTAGTGGAGACCGACTTCGAACGGCGCCAGCCGGCGCAGCACCGCCGAGCCGATCCGCCCGGCCGCGACCGAGCCGACCTGCATGCCCTCGAGGTCGTAGGAGCGGGAGGCGCAGTCGGCGATGTTCCAGCCGCCCTCGACCACCACCTGGTAGGAGGGGATGTAGTTGCGGACCAGCGCCAGGATCATCATCACCACGTGCTCGGCGACGCTGATGCTGTTCGAGTAGGTGACCTCGGCGACGGTCATCCCGCGCTCGATCGCCGCCTGCAGGTCGACGTGGTCGGAGCCGATCCCGGCGGTCAGCGCCAGCTTCAGGTTCGGCGCCTTGGCGATCCGCTCGGCGGTCAGGTAGGCGGGCCAGAACGGCTGTGAGATCACCACGTCCGCCTCCGGCAGCTCGCGCTCGAAGACCGAGTCGGGGCCGTCCTTGTCGGCGGTGACGATGAGCCGGTGGCCGCGCCCCTCGAGGAACTCGCGCAGCCCGAGCTCGCCGGAGACGCTGCCGATCAGCTCGCCCGGCTCGAAGCCGAGCGCCCTCCGGCGTCGGCGTGCTCTGCCCGTCGTGATAGCCCTCGATCTGCGGGATCTCGTCGCGCGCGTAGGCCGGCGGGTAGCCGCCGGCCGGGTCGTCGTAGAGGACGCAGAGGACGTTCGCCATGCTAGCCCACCTTCTCACCGGTCAGGCTCTGGGCGCAATCGACGATCGTCTCCTCGACCGGGCGCGGCGACCAGCCGAGCTCGGTCCGGGCCTTGGCGCTGGAGAGCTCGACTCGCTGCCCGAGCTGGCGCGCGGCCGAGCGCACGCTGGGGTCGAAGAGGCCCATCGCCCGCACCGCGAAGTCGGGCAGGGAGCGCTTCGGCACCTTGGCGGCGGCCGGGCCGAGGCGCTCGCGCAGGACCGCGGCGACATCGGCCATCCACTGGAACTCGGTGACCGCGATGAAGCGCTCGCCGCCGGCCTCCGGCGCGGTCATCGCCCGGATCTGCAGGTCGGCGACGTCGCGCACGTCGACGACGCTGAACCCGATCCGCGGCGTCCCCGGCATCCCGCTCAGCAGCCGCTGCACCATCTGCAGCGAGAACGAGCGCTCGGCGCCGAGCACGGGGCCGAGGATCGCGCCGGGGTTGACGGCCGCCATCCGCTCGCGCGCACCCCGCTGCTCGACCAGGTCCCAGGCGGAACGCTCGGCGATCGTCTTCGAGCGCGTGTAGGGCTCCAGCCGGGTGTCGTCGCCGTCGGTCCAGTCGGCCTCGGTGAGCGGGGCCGAGGAGTCCTCGACCCCACCGCGGACCGCCGCCACCGAGGAGGTGACGACGACGCGGCGAACGCCCGCGTCGAGACTCGCGCCCAGCACCCGCAGCGTCCCCTCGCGCGCCGGCACGATCAGCTCGTCCGGGGTCCTTGGGCTGTTTCGGCGGGAACGGCGAGGCGACGTGGAGGACGTAGTCGCAGCCCTGCACGGCCTCGCCCCAGCCGTCATCGCCGGTGAGATCGGCGGCGAGCACCGTGAGGCGGTCGCCGGGGTCGACCACGGGCGCGAGCCTGGCCCGGACCTCGTCCTCACGCGCCAGGTCGCGCACGGTCGTGCGCACCCGGTAACCGCGGCGCAGCAGTTCGGCCAGGCACCAGCCGCCGAGGAAACCCGAGCCGCCGCTGACGAGAACCGTCTCTGCCTGTGCCTGTGGAGCGTCCATCGAACCCGGGCGACCGTACCACCGAGGCGCGCCGTTTTGCCGCCGCCGCTGATGCGAACATGTGTTCCCATACGAGAGAGCGGAGGAACGATGTCCCAATTCGACGCATACGAAGACCTGGTCGGCAAGTGGCGCTGGCGGCTGCTCGGGCCCGATGGCCGCACCGTGGCCACCTCCGGCGAGTCCTTCGATTCCCACTGGCACGCGCTGAGGGCAGCCGAAAACGTCCGCGGTGTCGCGACCGGGGCGACGATCTCCAGTGTCCCCGCCGAAGGAGTCGACGACGCCCTGGCGCGGATCATCGACCGCGAGCTGGCGCGGAGCTAACCGCGCCAGCCCCCTCTCAGTTCTTCTTCTTCGGCTTCGCCTTCTTGAAGGTCACCTTAGCCTCCTGAGTTGCGACATCCCCGCCGGTGGGCGTGTAGGCAACCGCTGCCCTGGCATCGACCTTGCCCTTCCTCTTCAGCTTCGCCTTGCCCTGCTTGGAGAGCTTCAGGGTCAGCTTGACGGTTCCCGCCCCGGTCGCGCTCAGGCTCACCGGGCTGAACAGTCCCCCGGCTTTTTTGGTCTTGCCCTTGGTCGTGGCGCTGTCGACCGCGTTGAGCTGGCCGGGACCGGGGACTTTGACCTCGAGGGTCACTTTCAGTCCCGATTTCGAGGATTTAGCTTTTTTCCCGAAGGAGAAGCGATTGGTGGGTTTCGGTTTTGCCGGGGTCGTGGAGACGCGGGCCGCGCCGCCGCCGGCGCAGGCCATCCGCACGTGGAGATCGAGGGCCGGCGGCGGAATGTCGACCGACTGGCTGACGGCGTCGGCGCAGCTGGAGGCCGTCACCGCGACGCGGTAGGTACCCGCCTGGACGTCCCACTGGTAGATCCCATCGGCCCCGGTCGTCTGCGGGTTGACGTTCGGCGTGATGCCCGGATCGCCGGAGAGCACGCTGACGAAACTGCCGCCGACGAGGCGCTGCAAGCGGACCGTCGCGCCGCCGATCGCCGCGGTCGCCCGTGCCTGCTCGGCCGACTGCCCGTCGGCGATCGCCTGATCGAAGCGAGCGCCGTCATAGACGACTCCCTGCGGGTCGATCAGGGCGAGCCCGCCGATCGGGATCCGGAAGACCTGGCTGACGCCCTCGGTCAGGGTGAACTCCACCCACATCTGGCCGTTGACGACGCAGGGCACGTCGAACGAGTAGCTGTTGCCGTTGATCGATGGGGTGGAATCCGCGATCGCCGCTGCCGGCAACGACGTGGCCAGATCCGTCGGCGCGTGCCGCGACGGATCGAGCAGGGCGAGGCGGACGCCGCTGATCGTGCCGGCGCCGGGCTGCAGGTTCACCGTCACCGGGAGGTTCAGTTCGCGCCCGGAGCGCTGGTCGAAGGTGCAGTCCAGGAAGCCCGCCGTCGCGGTGGCCGAGCGCCCGAAGATGTAGTTCGGCGCCTCCGGGTTGTCGGGGTTCTGCTGCACCTGAACCGGAACCTGCCCGCTCGGGCCGCTGAGGCTCGGCGGAACCTGAGGCGCGCCGGCGACGTGGTTGTCTTCGAGCCAGCGCATCGTCGCCGAGGCGGCCGGCTCCTCGGGGTCGCGAACGCCGTCGTCGTCGACGTCGGCGTAGGCGGTGAGCGTGTCGAGCCCGGCCGCGTTGCCGTTCCAGCTGACCAGGATCTGCCCGGAGGAGTTGGTGTGGTCGGTGACCTGGCCGACGGTGGGGTTCGCGCCGGTGATTTCGTAATTGACCCGCTGACCCGGCAACGGGTTGAAGAGCGCGTCTACGAGCGAGAGAGTCACCTGGTGCTGTCCGGGCAGCTCGCCCGCTGCGGCCGCCGGAAAGGCGCTCAGGGGCGTGGGCCGTTTGGCGTGCCAGACCACCTCGTAGCGCTGCGTCTGGCCGGGCGGGAGCCCAGCCGAGGCGCGGTTATCGAAGCTGACGCCGACGCCGTTGTCGATCAGGTTCGGGTTGATCGTGTTGAGGAAGGCGTCGAACGAGTTGAGGCGGGAGATGGCTTCCGAGTAGCCGGACTCCTGGTAGCTCGCCCAGGCGGGAACGGCAATCGGCGGGCTCTCGCCAGGGAGGGCGGACGAGGTGACCTCCTGGATCCCGCCCGTGGTCCGACTCAGGTCGTTGGTGCCGCCGACGAATCGGTTCGGGCCGTCGATGAAGACACCGCGACCGGAGTCGCTCGCGTCGATGTAGAGATCGGCCGAGGTGCCCCAGATGAAGGGGATCGTTCGGTTCAGCGAATCGATGTTGGTGATGTCCCAGACGACCCGGAACTTCTGCTCGTAGGCGGTGTAGAGGACCGTCTGTTTGACCTGGAAGAGGTCGACGCCGCCGCTCTGCGCTTTCATCACGGTGACGTTTTGGAACGGCGAGGAAGGAGTCGCGTTACCGGTCACCGGGCCGTTGGACACCGGCACGAAGGTCGCCACCGTGTTGGGAGCCGGTTCTCCTTTCAGCCGCAGATGGATGTAATTCGACGCCGGACCGGAATCGTCGCCGAAGAACATCCCCTGGATCGATTCAAGCGGTTTCGCAGCCTTGGCCTGCAGGGCTCCGTTGTCGCCGATGTAGATCGTCAGGTTGTGCCCGGCCGGCCCCACCCCGGTCCCCGGAATCGTCTGCGTGACGGCGAGCGCACTCGCCGGCGCAATCGTCAGAAGACCGACGAAAAGCGCCGCAAGCGTGCGAACCCGACCAACGAACCGGTGAGCAGAACCCATGTCATTTCCCATTTCCTAGCCAGTAAGGTGAATCCACGCTACACCTCAGCGGCCCGATTCCGCAATAAGAGTTATCCATTGAGGAGACTGTCGCTGCGGCGACGTGGCGCTATTTGCTCGCCGTCGCGGTGGCGCTGGTGTAGGAGGTGCCGGCGGAGACAGCGGCGGTGATCGTGTTGGAGAAGTTGCCGCTAGCCGGCGCCGTGTAGGTGAAGCGGGCGCTGGAGACCGCTGGGCCGGTCGCTTCGATCGTCAGCGGGGTGCCGACGATCGTGCCCGCCGTCGACGTCACTTTCACGGCGTGTCCCGTGCTCACGTTGGAGACGGTGTTGCCGGCGCTGTCGGTGACGCTGACGTTGGCGCTGACCGTGCCGCCGTTGCCAAGCGTGGTGACGGCGCAGGTGAAGAGGCAGGGTGAGCCGATGCTGCCGGCGCTGACGGCGACGCTGGTCAGGCCGAGGCGCGACGCCGTGCCGACGCCGACCGTGACGGCCAGAGGCGTGACGGTCGAGACGGTGCCGTCGGTCGCGGAGATGCTCGTCGCGCCCGCCAGGTAGAGGCGCATCAGCCCGTTTTTGGAGGAGGAGACAGCGGCCACGCCGGCGGTGAAGTTGAGCGCCGTGGCCGAGCCGAAGTTGATGACGGTGCCGGCGCTGTTGACGACGGTGGGCAGGGTGCCGGCGGGACTCGCCGAGGCGCCGGAGAAGGTGATGTTCTTCGCCCCGGCGTAGGCGGTGGCGGTGTTTTCGTAGGCGTCGCGCGCGGTCGTCGTCAGGTTGGCGCTCGCCGCCGCCACCGGCGTCGTCGTCGACGCGGTCAGGATCAGCTTGTTCGCCACCCCGGCCGCAACGGTGAGCGCGAGCGCCGTCGAGTTGGTCAGGGAGCCCTCGGTCGCTTTGACGCTGGTGGAGCCGCTTTTGTAGAGCGTCATCTCGCCGTTGGCGACGCCGGACGTGGTCGCAACGCCGGCCGTGAACTCGATCGCGGTGGCGGTGCCGAAGGCGACGTCGGTCCCGGCCGAGTCGGAGACCGTCGGCAGGTTCCCGCCGGGGGCGGCGGAAGCGCCCGAGAAGACGAGGTTGTGGGAGCCGGTATAGGCGGTGGCGGTGTTGCCGTAGGTGTCCTGGGCGGTGATCGTGAGGTCGTTGCGCCCCCCCGCCGTCGGCGTCGTCGTCACCGCGGCAAGCGTGTATTTCGAGGCGGCGCCCGGAGTCACCGTGACTTCCAGCGGCGAGGCGGTGGTGAGTCCACTCGAGCTCTCGGTGGCGACGATGCCGGCAGGACCGGCACGGAAGATTTTCATCAGCCCGTTTTTCGAGGAGGAGACGGTCGCGACCCCGGTCGTGAAGTTGATCGCGGTGGCGCTGCCGAACGCGACCGCGGTCCCGGAGCTGTTGGCGACGGTGGGAGCGCTCCCACTCGGGCTCGAGGAGGCGCCGGAGAAGGTCAGCGAGTGTGAGCCGGTGTAGGTGGTGACGGTGCTCTCGTTTTCGTCCTTGGCGGTGATCGTCAGGTTGTTCGCCGCCGCGACCGCCGGGGTCGTGGTCGCCGCCGCGATCGTGAAGTGGTCCGCCGGGCCGATCGTGATTTTCGCGGTCGAGGTCGAGCTGGTGGCGCTCCAGGAGCGCCAGACCGCGGTCACCGTGTAGGAGTGAGTGCCAACGGCGAGTTCTTTGTCGACGCAGCTGGTCGCTGCGGCCGGCACGGCCGGAGCCGCGCAGGTGCCCGCCGGATCGCCACCATCGCGGGTTACGTAGTACTTGACCGTTCCGGTCCCGGGGGCGGTCACGGAGCTCCACGTAAGCGACACGGTCCCTCCCACCGCTGGGGTGGCAGCGGTTATCGACGGCGCCCCCGAGAGTTTCGAGACGGCGGCCGAGGCGGTGCCCACCCCTTCGCCGGTGAAGTAGGCGATGGCGCTGCCGGAGATCGCCGCCAACGCGGCAGCGAGCAGCAGCCCGGCGAACCAGGAGGGCCGTGGGCGCCTCATCCGTGCGCCTCCCCCGAGAAGGTGAGCGGGAACTGCACTCCCTGGCAGCCGTCCTGGTTGAACGGGAGGTCGCGCAGGGCGATCGCCGGGGCGGAGGCGCCTGCGGCCGGCAGGCTCACGGAGCCCTCAGCCGGCACGACCAGTGGCGCTGCCGGCGAGGCGCTGGAGGGAGTCAGCTCCAGGTTGGTGGCGCTGTCGCACCCGAGCGGGCCGCCACTGGCGGCGACACCCACGGCGGTGACCAAGATCGGCACCGGGTGCGGGTTCTTCAGCAGCACCGGCAGCGTCTGCGCCGCTGCCCCGGGGTAGAGCGAGCCGAGGCTGGAGAGCCGGGGCTCGATCGCGAAGGACTTCGGCTCGAACAAGCTCCAGCGGAACCGGGTCGCGGCGCCACGGCGCCCGAGGCGGCCAAGGGAGCGGACCGAGAAGCTGTGCTCCCCCACCGCGAGGCCGTGGAAGCTGAGTGGCGCCCGGCACCGCCTCCAGCCGCCGCCATCGAGGCGGCACTGGAAGCGCGGGGTCCCGCGCGCAGCCTTGAAGGCGAAGCTGGCCGTGCTCGCGGTTGACATCTTCGCGGGGTGCTTGGTGATCTGGGGACGCGGCGGACGTGCGGCCGCCGGCTTCGGGTTCGGCTTCCGCAGCTCTTCAGCCGCGGAACCCCCCGAGCCCTCGCCGGTTCCGGTCGCCGCGTAGGCGACCGCGGCCAGGAAGCAGCCGCCGAGCACGACCAGGGCCGGCATGGCCCTGGTCGTGACGCCTCGCGCGGCGGTCCAGCGGTGCATGGGTCGGGTGCGGCTGGGCTTAGTTGTTGGTCAGGTGCAGCGTCAGGGTCGCGCCCTGACAGGCATCCTGGTTGGTCCCGGTTTCGTTCATCGTCAGGTTCCCGGTCGGGGTCACCGACTGGGCATTGCCCGGCGCGAACGTTTTGTTGACGGTGACGGCCGCCATCGAGAAGTCCGGGTTGCCGCCGCTGATCGTGCTGCTGCAGGACGAGTGGCCGGCGTCGACGCTGATGCTCGCGAGCGTGATCGTGCCCACCCGCTGCGATCCCTGCGAGGGGTTGTCGACGGTGAACGAGACCGGCGAGGACGACCCCGGGTAGAGGCTCGACGAGACCGTCGCGTGCAGCGTCACAGCCGAAGCGGTCCCGACCGAGGCGGTCCCGGTACCGGAGCCATTGCTCGTGAAGTAGGCGTAGGCGCCGGCGGCAAGCGCCAGCGAGGCACAGCCGAGCGCCAGCAGCGCCCGCTTCTTGGTGATGCGACCCATGATTCTCTCTCCTTGATCGATGACAGCCGGAGCGAGGCGTCCGGCGGTCCAGTGGCATCGGGCACGACCACTTAAGGCTTTAGAACCGCAACACCAAAGAAGTTGACCGGCGTTGTACGAAGAGGAGCAGGGAGGTTCCTGAGTAAACCGGCGAAGCCGATTTACCGATTCTGCATCGCCGTCGGTGGCGACCGGGCGCGATCCACGTCAGGCGCGAAGCGACCGGAGCAATCGTCTGCGAGGGTCCGGAGCACGGGCGTGTCCCCGGACTCATTCAGGAGATGCTGGGACAGCTACAGGAAGACGATTGCCATGTCGTCGTCAAGGCGGCGATGGCCCACCTCAACCTGGTGATGATTCACCCGTTCAGTGACGGGAACGGCAGGACGGCGCGGTGCCTCCAGACGCTGGTCCTCGCCCGCGACAAGATCGTCGTGCCGGTCTTCTCCAGCATTGAGGAGTTCTTGGGACGCAATACCCAGACCTATTACGAGGTTCTCGGCGATGTCGGACAGGGCACCTGGCAGCCGGGCAACGACGCGCGACCATGGGTGCGGTTTTGCCTCCGTGCCCACTTCCTACAGGCCAGAACCCTCTTGCAACGCCGCGAAGAGATCGAGGCTCTCTGGCTCGCCTGCTTCGACCTCACCGAGAAAATGGGGCTTCCCGAGCGCTGCACGGCCGCGCTGATGGATGCCGCGTACGGGTTCCGAGTGCGTCGGCGCAGCTACCAGAACGCCGCCAACCTCTCGGGGGGCGAACAAGTACCCGACGTGACCGCCTCGCGGGATCTCAAAGCGATGGTTCAGAAGGGTCTACTCGAGCCGGTCGGAGAGCGACGCAGCCGCCACTATTTGGCCAGTGACGAACTCAGATCGATTCGTGAGGAGATCCGTGCCCGTCGAGCACCGCGCGAGGAACGCGACCCGTTCACGATTGTCCGCCGAGGCGAGCAGCTGAGCCTCCCCGGCGCGGCCTCCGGCTGACAATCGGGCTGAGCGGGTAGCGGGGCGCAAAGGACGACCAACGGAAGGAGCGATTGCAGATGGCGAACTCACTGGAAGGGACCGTGGCGCTGGTGACCGGCGCCAGCAGCGGCATCGGCGAGGCGACCGCGCGGGCGTTGGCGGCGCAGGGCGCGAAAGTGGCGGTTGCGGCGCGCCGGCTCGAACGGCTCGAGCGGCTGGCGTCGGAGATCGGTGGCGACGGCCACACCGCGCTGGCGATCGAGTCCGACATCACCGACCAGGCGCAGGCGATCGAGGCGATCGACCGCACCGTCGACGAGCTCGGCCGGCTCGACATCGTCGTCAACAACGCCGGCCAGATGCTGCTGGGCCCGATCGAGGGTGCGCCGACGGAGGAGTGGGACCGGATGATCGACCTCAACCTGAAGGGGCTGATCAACACCACTCACGCCGCCCTCCCCCACCTTCTCTCCGCGGCCGAGGATTCGGAGCGGGGCTGCGCCGACGTCGTCAACATCAGCTCGGTCGCCGGCCGGATCGCCCGCGCCGGCTCCGGCGTCTACAACCTCACCAAGCACGGGGTCGGCGCCTTCAGCGAGTCCTTCCGCCAGGAGTTCGCCAAGCGCAAAGTCAGGTCGATCGTGATCGAGCCGGGCGCGGTCGACACCGAGCTCTCCGACCACATCCGCGACGGGATCCGGGAGCAGGTGCGCCAGCGCTTCGCCGACATGCAGATGCTGGAGTCCGCCGACGTCGCTGACGCGATCGTCTTCGCGGTGACCCGGCCCTGGCACGTCGCCCTCAACGAGATCCTGATCCGCCCCACCGAGCAGCAGGGCTGAGTGCCCCAGCCAGGTCCAGCGCCGGCGATCGCGACGATCGGGGTCTACGGCTTCGACCGCGACTCGTTCCTCGCGGCACTCCGGGCGGCCGAGATCGACCTCCTGCTCGACGTGCGCCAGCGCCGCGGCGTGCGCGGCAGCGAGTACGCCTGGGCCAACGCCAAGCGGCTGCAGGCGGCGCTGGCCGAGGCGGGCGTCGCCTACTCCCACCTGAAGGAACTGGCGCCGACCACCGAAATGCGCCAGGTCCAGTACCGCGAGGACGCCCGGCGCGGCGAGGGCAAACGCTCGCGCACCACCCTCGCCCCCGAATACACCCGCCTCTACACAGAGCAGATCCTCGACCCGGCCGACCTCGACCCGATCGTCAGGTGGATCGGTGACAGCTCAGCCGCCCTGCTTTGCGTCGAGCGCGAGCCCGAGGCCTGCCACCGTTCCCTGATCGCGGCGCGGCTGGAGCGCGAACACGGCTTCATCGTGAGGCACTTGTTTGCGCCAACCGGTCAGGGGTACTGATCCGGCATGTCACTAGCGCTGATACTCATAATCATCGGAATCATCCTCGCGATCCTCGTGCACTACGCACTCGGGATCGTCTGCATCCTGATCGGGCTCGTGCTGCTGATCTGGCCGCGGATAAGTGCTGGACGAGGCAACGCGCGCGTCTAGCGAGGCGGTCTAGGGTCAGGGCTCCGAGCATCCGCTCGGGGTCATGACCACGGACCCGCACGACCTCCAGCGTTTCGTCGACGCCCAGGACCGGGGCGGCACCTACGAGCGCGCACTGGCGGAGCTGCGGGCGGGCCACAAGACCAGCCACTGGATGTGGTTCGTCTTCCCTCAGCTGGCCGGGCTCGGCACCAGCGCGATGGCGCGGACCTACGCGATCGGCTCGCTGGCTGAGGCCCAGGCCTACCTCGACCACCCGGTCCTCGGCCCCCGCCTGCGCGAGTGCGCAAGGGCACTCACGGAGCACAGCGACCGTTCGGCCCGCCAAATCCTCGGCGAGATCGACGCGGTCAAGCTGCGCTCCTCGATGACCCTGTTCGCCTGCGCAGCACCCGAGGAGCGGGTCTTTCGGGAGGTGCTGGAGCGGTTCTACGACGACGCCGCTGACGAGAAGACCGAACGGCTCCTGGCCGAATGAGTCACGCGGGGCCGTCGAGCTCCGCCAACACCTGCCTGCATGCCTCGACGATCAAGTGGTTGCGTTCCGCGTTCTCGCGCAGTTCCGCCCGTTCCTTCTCTTCACTGGCGTCAACACCCAGCGCCACGTCGCGAATCCTGCCGAGAGCACGGCGCAACACATCGGGCGGCGTGTTCAACTCGATGACCCCCGCCGGTCCCTTTTCGCCCCAGCCGAGGTCTTCGCTCATCAGACGCAGATCGTCCGAAAACGCCATGCCGAGTCGACGCGCCGTCACGTAGTCGTCCTGATCCACAGCCAGCTCGATATCGCCGATACCGCTGAGGCGCGTCAGGATGTCGTCGTAGAGCAGGTCTCGCTGCGTCGCGGTGATCGTGAGCGCCATTGCGACAGCCCTATTCGGCCTGAGCGAAGAAATAGGATTTCTTGATCGCGCCACGCACCTGCCGTTTCCCGACCTGGACGAGAACGCCCCCCTTCGCCAAAGTCGCCACGTGGTAGGAGAGGTATGACGTGCCGTAGCCCTCGTCCTCGAACAGCTTCCTGAAGTCGACTGCCGACAGCGGCTCGCCGATCCAGCAGAGCGCTTCGATGATCGCGACCCGCACCGGGTGGATGACACGAGGAACGAGCGCGCCCCAATCGAAAGGAAGCGGCTCGTCCGTCTGCGGGGTGGTATTGGGGGATGGTCGGCTCATGGGGAGGCGCCAACGAAACACCGACCGACCCACCCAGGGCGACGGCGATGAAGTCACTCTAGGGAGACCATCGCCCTGGGTCGTGTTTGTAACTGTGACAAACCCCCTGCCTGTCCATTCGGGAGGTTGTCGGTCGGTGTCAGTTGACTACTTCACCGTTCCAGATCGAATCGCGCCAGTCAAACCCGGATTTGTTACCTACTCAACGTTTGCTGTATCGGTGGGCGCGGAGCAGTTCGCTCTCGCTCGAACCCCAGCAAGGCAACCACCACAGATTCGGCTTCCTCGCCTGACTTGGCCCGACGATTAGTCGACTCGACCTCAATCTCCTGAACGCGTTTCCAAAACTTAGCCTGCTCATCAGCTATGGCTTGGCGTCCCTCGCTATCGACGTTGTACCACCGCCAGGCCAGCCATAGACGAGGGTCGCTCTGCATCTTCCCCGCCGCGAAGGCACACAGCGTCTCCGCCATCATGCATTGGATAGTGAGGCCAATAACCTCCTGCCGCTGCTCTGGAGTCATGGCCGCGATTTCCTCATCGCTGTAAAACGGCATTTCGACTGCGCGGTAGTAGTGCTGGACGGTATTTCGCACCTTTTTCGTCTCGGCTAGTTCGATCGCGCCAGCATCGAGTAATTCTCTGATGTGGTGGGAGACGTTATTCGTGCGCTCGCCAATGATCTGGGCTATCTCATCTACGCAGTAGACACCTTCGTTTAAGAGGGTAAGTACGTAGACCCGTATGCGGTGGCCCAGTCCGTAGGAGACCTTTTCTTCGATGCTCTTGCCTCGCTGGCCCGCGCGGGCAGTCGTAGTTTCCACGCCTTCTCCTTCGATCTAGGTCTTTCTTGCATTCAGCTACGCCGGACTAATTATGGACAGCCTCCAGATATAGAACGCTTCATATTCAGCATCTGATACATAGTCGATTTCTCTTTAGTATCGGTTCTCCCCTTGGCGCCTCGCGCCGAGCTGATTCAAGAAGGGGGGTGAGAGCCGATGAAGATCGCGAAAGTGGTGCATGTCTACTCGTGCGTGCGGGTCGTAAAGAACGCCTAGAAAACGCGCCTAGGCCGGTCTCGGCCCTCGAAGGCGAGGACGGGACCGGCCCCTCTCACCAGAAGGGAGTGAGTCGATGAAGACCGAGAATGCGCCTCACGTCTTCCTGAGCTACATGGTTCACAAGAATGCCTAGAGGGCTTCCAGATATAGGCCGGCCTCGACCTCGCCCAAACAGGATCGGGGTCGGCCCGCTTCTCGCTCTCGCCCACCGGCACCATTGGAATGCGAGAGGCTACCTGAAAAATGTAATGTTTTACATGGTGCTTACGCGCCGCAGGCTGGACGATCCCCCGCGTGGGGGCCCTTGGCAAGAACCTGCGCGCTGCGCGCAAGCGGCTTGGCCTGACGCAGGAACAGGTTGCCGAGCGCAGCGGGGTGCAGGCCGGGGAGATCAGCCGGATCGAGGCCGGCAAACGCGATCCACGCGTCTCGACCCTGGAACGGCTGGCAAAAGCGGTCGAGCTGAAGCCAGGCCAGCTGCTCGAACGGTAATCGGCGCTCAGTCGAGGCCGTGCGGGTGGAGGTGGTCCTCCGCCATCCTCTTCAGGCCGACGCGGTCGATCTTGCCGGTCGGGTTGAGCGGCATCTCCTCGAGGAAGACGATCTCCTCCGGGGCCTTGTAGCCGACGCGCTCGCGGCAGAAGACGATCAGGTCGGCGCTGGAGGGGCGCTCGGCGCCCTCCTCCAGGGTCACGTAGGCGCGCACGTTCTCGCCGTGGGTCGTGTCGTGGACGCCGACGACGCCGGCGAGCGCGATCGCGGGGTGTTCGACCAGCGCCCCCTCGACCTCGTAGGGGCTGATGTTGGAGCCGTCGTGGACGATCACCTGCTTCTTGCGGCCGAAGAACCAGAGGTAGCCCTCCTCGTCGGCGCGCGCGAGGTCGCCGGAGTCCAGCCACTCGTCGATCACGACTTCCTCGGTCGCTTCCGGCGCTTCCCAGTAGCCGGCCATACGGCTGCGGGTGCGGATCCAGACGCGGCCGACCGCTTCGGTCGCCGCCGGCTCACCCTCTTCATCGCGGATCGCGATGCTGAAGCCGCCGATCGGGCGGCCGATCGAGCCCTGTTTGACGACCCCCGAGGGCGGGTTCAGCGTCGCCAGGCCGACCTCGCTCATCCCGTAGCCCTCGACGATCGGGAAGCCGGCCTTCGCCGCGAACTCGTGCAGCAGCTCGGTCGAGACCTTGTCGGCACCGGCCCGGCAGATCCGCAGCGAGGAGAAGTCACCCGGTTGCAGGTCGTGGTCGTGGATCAGCGCCGAGAGCGCGGCCGGGATCATCGCCAGCACCGTCGGCTGGTGGTCGCGCAGCAGCGGCAGCAGCTCGTGGGCGTCGGTGCTGCGGGCGACAACCACGCGGCCGCCGACCGAGAGCATCGTCAGCGCCCAGAGGAAGGAGCCGATGTGCGACATCGAGGAGCCGGGCAGGAAGACGTCCTCGGCGTCGAGCTCGAAGGCGGCGGCGGCGCTGGCGATCATCCAGCGCAGCGACTCGCGCGTGTGGGTGACGCCCTTGGCGGGGCCGGTGCTGCCGGAGGTGAAGAAGATCGCGGCTGGGCCCGCCGGGTCGGCCGGCGGCGCGGCCGGGAGTGGATCGCTCTCCAGGAGCGCGCCGAAGCTGTGCGCCCAATCGCCCTCGGCGCCTCCCCTCTCCTCGTCCGCGTAGCCGATCGTCCCCAGCTCCAGCTCCGGCACCAGCTCGCTGGCGCCGACGTCCTCGTGCCGCTCGACATGGGCGACCAGCGCTCGGGCCCCACTCACCTCGAGCGCGTGGTCGATCTCTCGGTAGGTGTAGCGGTAGTTGAGCGGGGTGACGATCAGGCCGGCCTTGAAACAGGCGAGGTAGTGGACGACGAGGTCGATCCGGTTCGGCATCAGCGAGGCGATCCGGTCGCCGGGCTCCAGCCCGAGCCCGCGGTAGCCGCCGGCAAGTCGGTCGCTCTCCTCCTCGAGCTCGCGCCAGCTCAGCGAGCGCACAGCCGAGGTCAGCGCGACCCCGTCGGGCCCAGCCTCGAGACCGACGCGAAGAAGGTCCTCGAGCGGCGCGGCGGGGCTGTCGAGCGGCGTCCCGTCGATCTGCATCGGCGCATCGTAGAGCGGTGGGAGGCGGGCTTCCAGGACGCAACCTTTCCCGTGGCGCGTCGAAGAGGCCGCAGCATTGCCCGACTAGTAGATAGGTTTTTGAGCCATGAAGTATCCGAAAAAGCGAGTGATGTTCTACATCGATGGCTTCAACCTCTTCTACGGGTCCCTACGGGGCCAGCCATACCGATGGCTCGACCTCGAAGCCCTTTGCCAGTGCCTGATCAAGCCTGGCTATGAACTCGCCGGCGTCAAATACTTCACTGCAAAACTGAAGGATCGTCCGGACAACCCCGGCCAGCATGCGCGTCAACGCAAGTATCTCCGGGCACTGAAAACGTTGCCGAAAGTCGAGATCTTCTACGGACAGTTCCTCGTTCGCAAAGCGGTCCGGCAGCTGACCAAACTGCCGAAGAAGCATGCGAAGAACGACGCTGGCCTGCGTGAGGTCTGGATCTACGAGGAGAAGGGCTCGGACGTCAACCTCGCAACCCACCTAATTGCCGATGGCTTTCGCGCCAGGTACGACTTGGCGATCGTGATCTCCAATGATGGCGATCTGAAGTGGCCAGTTCAGTTCGTCCGCAAGGAGTTCAATGCCGTTGGGATCATCAATCCCCACACAACCCGGAGCTACGCACTGTCTCCTCGTGAGATGCCCACGGGTTCCTTCTACCAGCGGCTTCAGAAGAGGCATTTGAAACGCAGCCAGCTACCAAGGAATCTCGAGGATTCCGAGGGTCCCATTCGATGTCCGAAGGGCTGGACCGGCCCCCTGAACTGGCAAGAGCCGCCCGAAGGCGGCTCTGCATCTCAGGCCACCGCTAAGCAGCCTGAGGGGGTGTAGCCACAGTAGCGCGTCAACGGGAGGTAGTCAATTAGGAGACTGATTGATCAGACCTATATGCCTAACGTAGGACCAGCGGTCTCGGAGAGCCTCGATCTACCGATGCGGAGGCGTGATCAGCGCCACCGGCAGCGCCAGGCCCGCGGAGCGCCGCAGGGTCGCGATGCGGCGACCGGGCTGCACCGCCGGGCGCACCTCGCTGACGCGGTCGCCGAGCCCGGCGACCGTGGCCTCGATGTCGGGTGCCGTTAGGGCCAAGCCCCAGAAGAAGGCGGGCCGGTCCACCCCTCCCCCGCGCTCGATCGCCTCCTCCGGCTCCTGCACCACCTCGAGGATCGTCGCCCCGAGCCGAAAGAAGGCCTGCCGGGGCGCGCCGGCCGGGGTCGACTCCTCGCGGATCCGCCGCAGGTCGAGGCCGGCCGCCTGCAGCGCCGCGACGGTCCGCTCCAGCGCCGGCGTGATCGCGACCACGTGGTCGATCGCGGCGATGCCGTTGGGGTGCGCCGCGGCCTCGGCGGGCGGCTCGCGGTCGGAGCGCGCGGTCACCAGCCCGTCAAGCTCGGTCGACTCGACGCCGCGCAGCGACCAGCCGGTCAGTCCCTTGCCCGCGTCGGCACCGGCGAGGCGAATCCGCAGCTCGCCGAGCACGCAGACGTCGCCCTCGACGTCGAACCCGAGCGCCGACCAGGCGCCCGGCGAGTCGGCAACCGTCAGCTCGTCGATGCTCGCAGCCATTCCGGAACCGTAACCGGCCGCATATCTTCCCCACATGGCTTCGGCACGGGTAAACCTCTTCTCCGATACGCAGACCCTGCCCAGCGAGGAGATGCGCCGGGCGATGGCCTCCGCCGAGGTCGGCGACGAGCAGCGCCGCCAGGACCCGACCGTGAACGAGCTGCAGGAGACGGTCGCCGAGCTGCTCGGCAAGGATGCGGCGCTGTTCCTGCCCTCGGGCTCGATGTGCAACCAGATCGGGATCCGCGTCCACATCCGGCCCGGAGGCGATGAGTTCTACACGCACCGCACCTCGCACCCGCTGGTCGCCGAGGCGGGTGGTTCGGCGACGCTCGCCGGCGCGCTCGCCCATCCGCTCGAAGGCGACGGCGGCATGTTCAGCGCGGCCGCCCTGGAGGCGGCGATGCCCGATCCCGACGACCTGCACCAGCCGCGCGCCCGGCTGGTCTGCCTGGAGCAGACCACCAACCTCGGCGGCGGCCGGATCTGGCCGCGGGAGGCGATCGACGACGTCCTCGCCGTGGCCGCCCGCCACGACCTGCGCTCCCACCTCGACGGTGCCCGCCTCCTCAACGCGGTTGTCGCCTCCGGGCAGAGCGCCTCCTCCTTCGCGGCCGGGTTCGACACCGCCTGGATCGACTTCAGCAAGGGGCTCGGGGCGCCGGTCGGCGCCTGCCTGGCCGGCTCGCGCGAGCTGATCGAGGAGGCCTGGCGCTACAAGCACATGTTCGGCGGCGCCATGCGGCAGGCCGGGATCGTCGCGGCGGGCGCACTCTGGGCGCTCCGCCACAACGTCGATCGCCTCGCCGAGGACCACGAGAACGCCCGCCTGCTGGCCGCGGGGCTAGCCGAGATCGACGGCGTCTCGATCGACCCCGCCACCGTCGAGACGAACATCGTCATCTTCGAGGTCGCCGACGCCGCCGGCTTGGTCGAGGCCCTTGCCGGGGCTGGGATCGAGCTGCGCAACAGGGGCTCGGCGATCCGCGCCGTCACCCACCTCGACGTCGACAGGGCCGGGATCGAGCGAGCCCTGCTGGAGATCGACAGGGCCCTGCGGGAGTAGCGTCGAGGCCGCGGGGCTCAGCACACACTCCTTCCCGGCCTAATTGCGCTAACTAAGACATTAATAAGCTAATTGCTGGCTATTTTAGCCTAATTATGCGATTATTGGGCGGTGCAGAGCTTCGTCGACCCGCGCAGAACCTTTGCCGGACAGCCTCCCGAGCTGGGTCCTTTGCTGGCGCGGATCGACACCGGCAAAGGACGGGAGACGCTCTTCGAAAACCAGATGCCCGAGCTTCTCCACCAGCTGGCTGAGGACGCACGCATCGCCTCGATCACGGCCTCGAACGCGATCGAGGGGGTGATCGTCGAGGACGATCGCGCAGAGCAGCTAGCCGAAGGCTCACGCCGTTTCCGTAACCGCAACGAGCGCGAGTTCGCCGGCTACAGAGATGCGACAGATGATCTGGTGCGACTATCGACCCACGAGCGGCTCACGGTTCCCTTCGTCCTGCACCTGCACCGGCTCCTCTCCGCACATTCAGGGGGCCGCGGCGGTCACCTGAAGACAGACCAGAACCTGATCGTCTCCTATCAGGGAGGGGCCCGGGAGATCGTCTTCGAGCCGACCGCTCCGGAGCGGACCGAGTTCCAGCTCGGCGAGTTGCTCGTCCGCTACGAAGCGGAGAAACGTGCGCAGAGCGCTCACCCTCTGGTACTCATCGGCGGACTCATTGTCGACTTCCTCGCAATCCACCCCGTCGGCGACGGCAACGGTCGTTTGGCGCGCCTGATCACGACCCATGAGATCCTCGCCCAGGGATACCGCGTCGCACGCTATGTCAGCCTCGAGGAGCGCATCTACAGGTCGAAGAACACGTACTACGCTGCCCTATACGAGTCTCAGCGTCACTGGCACGAGGGCAAGCACGACGTCTGGCCCTGGATTACCTACCTGTCCGAGGTTCTCGCCTCGGCCTACGACGACTTCGAGGAACGGATCGCGGCGGCTCGCTCACAGACCGGGAGCAAGCAAGAGCGAGTTCGGGAGCACGTCCTGAACCACGCACCCGAAACGTTCAGGCGCCGCGATGTGGAGCGAGCCCTGCCTGACGTCAGCGACGCCACCGTTCGCCTCGTTCTCGCGGCATTGCGCGATGAGGGGAAGATCGCCTCCGCAGGGGCCGGCCGCGGAGCACGCTGGCGCCGACTTACGACCGGCTGAGGAGTCAGCAGGGCGAAGCCCGCCGCAGGTCCCGCTCACAGAATCGAGGTCTGGCGGTTCGCCCAACCCGGCTCCGGCGCCTGCCCGGCCGCGCCGCGGCGCTCGAGGTCGAGCAGCGCCTGCTTGCGCTGCAGGCCGCCGCCGTAGCCGGTCAGGGAGCCGTCGGCGCCGATCACCCGGTGGCAGGGCACCAGAATCGGGGTCGGGGTGCGACCGATCGCGGCGCCGACGAGCCGCACGCGCTTATAGGGCTCGAAGCCAGGTGGGAAGGCGGACTCGTCGATGCGCGCTGCGAGCTCGCCGTAGGTGGTGGTCGCACCGTAGGGGATCTCCGACAGCTGCTCCCAGACAAGCTTCTGCAAGGGAGAGCCGCGGAGATCGAGGTCGAGCTCAAAGGCCTCGCGCTCACCGGCGAAGTAGCCCTCGAGCTGGTCGGTCACCGCCGGCAGCCGGCGCTGCGCGCTCTCCTGCACCCGTGGCGAGCGACCGGGGAAGTGGACGTTCCTCACCCCGCCCGGCCCCGCGACCACGGTCAGTGGCCCCAACGGGCTCTCGTAGATCGTCCATGCGAGTCGGTCGCCGTTCATAGCTTGCCCTCACTTGTAGAACGGCCGGCGGCGTTAAAACGTGAGATCGCCCAGCGTGCGCCCGCTGAGCACCGACTTCGGCTTCTCGGCGACCACGTCCGAGCCCGGCCGCGCCTCCTCGTCGCGGCGCTTGATCAGCAGCCACTGCGGCTTCTCCCCGCGCCGGGTGCGCTGCAGGGCGAAGCCACCGCGCAGCTTCTCGCCGTGGAGGACGAAGACCGCGTGGCCGCGCTCGAGCGCCTCCGGCCAGGCGACCCGGCCGCCCTGCTCGTAGCTGCCGCGGTCCCAGACGATCACGCCGCCGCCGTCCAGCGGGCCCTCGAACTCGTTGTGGGAGAGCGAGTGGTCCCCGACCTCGACCGCGAGCCGTTTGACGGCCGGGTCCATCGCCGGCCCTTTCGGCACCGCCCACGACCGCATCGTCCCGTCGACCTCCAGGCGCAGGTCGAAATGGTGCGCGGTGGCCTGGTGCTCCTGGACGACGAAGACCCCGGCGCTGACGCCGCGGATCGCGAACTGCTCGTGGCCCTCGACCTTGACCGCCTCGGTCTCGACCTCGCTGACCCGTGCGCCCCGCGACCCCTCCCGCAGGAACCCCAGCAGCTCCTCGACCGCCGCCTCGGCCCCCTCGGCATGGACGAGCACCGTCCCGTCCTCCGCGTTCCGCACCCAGCCCAGCGCGCCAACCTCATGCGCCCGTCGCACCGTCGCTTCGCGAAAGCCGACGCCCTGCACCTGCCCGCGGACAACCGCGCGAACGGCCAACGAGCTCGAATTCCGCTCGGCTGAGGTCGGTGGCATCTTGGGGGATTTTATCGGACATATAAAAGAAAGAGAACGGACATACAAATCTCCTACAATGGACACATGAGTGAGCTTGACCTTCTGGCACGGCAGGTTGGCGCAAGTGCCCGCACCCTGCGTCGCGCCGTGAACGAGGGAGCCCTGCGCGGCGAGCGCTCTTCGCCGCGGCGGCTAAAGCTCTCCGCCGCCGAGAAGGACTACGCCCTGCGCAGGTGGCACCTGATCGCACGCTTGCGAGCCGCCCTGCGAACCGAGCCAAACGTCCGCTTCGCGTTGCTGTTCGGATCGACCGCGCGCGGTGAGGACACCGACGCCAGCGACGTCGACCTCTTGGTGGAGCTGCGGGAACCCTCACTTGTCCGCCTCATCGACCTCGAGCTGAAGCTGGAGGGGCCGCTGGGAAGACGCGTCGATCTCCTCCCGCTGCACGAGGTCGAAGACAATCCGCTGCTCTTTGCCGAATCCCTGCGAGAGGGGCGCGTGATCGTCGACCGTGATGATCGCTGGCCGGAGCTGCGCTCGCGGGCGGCACGGGCGAGCCACCGCTCTCGCGCCCAGGCCCGCCGCCGCAGCAACCAGGCGATCGCCGGCGTCGAGGAACTGCTCGCCGGCCGATGACGGCGAAGCGAAAAACCCAGGCGCAGCTGCGTGGCGAGATCGTCGCGCGCCTCGAAGATTTCCCGACCCAACTGCTGGCCCTGGAAAGCGCGATGGAGGAGTTCGGCGACGGCTTCGACGTCGCCGAGTTCAAGGCTGCGTTCGAAGGCAAGCCGGACATCAAGGCGTACAACCGCGTGCAGGCTGTGGAGCGCGCCTTCGCGCGGGTGCAGAACTACGTCGTTCAACTCGCCACAAGCGGTTCGATGCTCGTCGACCTGGAGCTCCCGAAGACCCACGAAGGCGACGCGGCCCGTGTCTTCGACGCCCTCAGAGAAGCGGGCGTGCTCACCCCGGCAGTCGCCAAAGACCTGAAGCGAGGCCAGCGAGCACGGGCGGCGGTCGAGCACGACTACGTCAAAGTGAACGCCGGCAAGGTCCACGAAGCCGTTGAGCTGGTCGCTGCCGCCGCACGGGCGTTCATCGGCCCCTACGCCGCCTGGATCGAGCCGCACCTCGAGTAAGGCCCGCGAACGACCGATGAGGACGCCGTCACCCCGAGAGGACGTCGGCGCGGCTGTAGTGGCCGACGGAGTCGAACCAGCGCTTCGCCTGCAGGCCGGCCCGCAGGTCGCAGTCGGCGACGACGATCCCCTCCTCGCCGTAGAGCGGGCCGGCGATCACCTCGCCCCAGGTCGGCTCGACGATCGCCGCGCCGCCGCGCCCGAAGACCTCGCGATCGGGCAGCTCGACCGGGAAGTCGTCCGGAAAGGCCTCGCGGGGGATGAACTGCGGCGCCGAGACGACGAAGGCGCCCGACTCGATTGCGATGTGGCGCATGCTGGCGAGCCAGCTGTCGCTGTCGTCGGCGGTCGGGGCGACCCAGATCTGCGGCCCCGAGCGGTACATCGCGTAACGAGCCAGCGGCATCCGGTTCTCCCAGCAGATCAGGCCGCCGATCGTTCCCAGCGGCGTCTTCGCCGCCTCCAGGTCGTCGCCGGCGCCGATCCCGTGGAAGAGCCGCTCGTGGTGGGTCGGCATCAGCTTGCGGTGCTTCCAGACGATCCCCTCCGGGCCGATCAGGACCAGGGTGTTGTAGAGGGTGCCGGGACGGGCGGACTCGCGCTCGTTGACGCCGATCGCGCAGTGGGCGCCGCTGCGGCGGCAGGCCTCGACCAGCTCGTCGGTCAATGGCCCGGGCACGTCGACCGAGTTCTCCCAGAGCCGCTCCCAGAGCTCCTCGAAGCCGTTGAATTTCGCCGCCGGCGCGGCCCACGACTGCGAGGGGTAGAGCGGGACGAAGGTCTCAGGCAATACGACCAGCTCAGCCCCGTCGGCGGCGGCGCGCCCGATCAGGTCGATCGCCTTCGCGATCGAGGCCTCCGCGTCGAGGATCGCCGGCGTCGCCTGCACGGCGGCGACGCGCACGGTTCTGAGCTCGGCCATCCGTGCCAGGATCGCGCAATGGCGCGCCTCGCACAAGAGGCTCGCCCTTCATACTCCGCGCGCGTGAAGGTCGAAATGCTGAACGTCGGCTGGATGACGGCCCCCCGGGGGATCTGGCGCCAGGGCGAGGAGGAGCCCGAGCGCCCGATCCGGGTGCCGATACCGGCCTACCTGATCGAGACCGAGAGCGAGCGGATCCTCGTCGACACCGGCCTGCACCCGGGCGCGGTGGCTGATCGCGAGGGTCACTACGGCGCCGGCCCGATCGGCTTCTTCGAGCTGGAGCAGGAGCGCTCTGTCGCCGACCAGGTCGACCTCGACACGCTGACCAGAGTGGTGCTGACCCACCTGCACTTCGACCACGCCGGCGGCCTGGCGCTGCTGCCGGCTTCGCTGCCGGTGGTCGTCCAGCGGGCGGAGTGGGAAGCCGGCCAGGACCGCGCCGCGATCGAGCGCAACTTCCTGCTGCCGCGCGACTACGCCGACGCTCCAGCGAACCTCGTGCTCATCGACGGCGACCACGACCTGCTCGGCGACGGCTCGGTCCAGCTCCTCAGCACCCCTGGCCACACCCCCGGACACCAGTCCCTGCGCGTCGGCGATCTCGTGATCGGCGCCGACGTCGCCCACTACGCAGTCACCCTCGAGGATCACCGTTTCCCCGCCTTCGGAGAGGACCTCGAGGCGCAGCGCCGCTCCGCCGAGCGGCTCCGCGAGCTGCGCGACGCCGGCCTTACGGTCCTGCCCGGCCACGACCCCGAGGTGCTGGAGCCGGGCCCCATCGCTGCTTGACGCGCTGCCGCCGCAGTGGCCGCGATACTGGCTCTGCTTATGGCCGAGGAGCACACGCCGGGAGCCGAAAACGGGCCCACGAAACCCCGGCTTCAGCGCGCGCTCTTCGACCGGACGCTGACCCCGCGCGGGGCGGCGCGGCTGATCGCCTCCGCCTCGCTCCTGATCACCGTGACCGGGGGGCTGGCGATCTGGCTGCTCGACAAAAAGGAGATCGGGACCCTCGGCGACTCCTTCTGGTGGGCCCTGCAGACGGTGACGACGGTTGGCTACGGCGACATCGTCCCCGAGAACACGATCGGCCGTCTGATCGGCGCGCTTCTCATGCTCAACGGCATCGCCCTGGTCAGCGTCGTCACCGCGGCCGTCACCGCGACGCTGATCGAGCAGGCGCGGCGGCGGCACGCCGGCCGCGAAGAAGACGCCGCGGCCGCCCTCGCGCGCATCGAGGCCAGGCTGGCGAGGATCGAGGCCCGGCTCGACCGCTCGGGCGGATCAGGCGCCGACTGAGCTCCGCGGGCAGCCCGGGAGCGGCTGCAGCGCGGCAAACCGAGGTGAGTCGCCGCAGCCGGGCGGCGGTCCTCTGCGTCCTGACCTGCTGCCTCATACTCGCGGGCGTCGCCGCGGCGAGCGAGCGGACGGTGATCGGCCACTCGCTGCAGGACCGCCCGCTCGTCGCCACCGTGAGCGGGAGCGCCGAGGCGCCGCTCCACGTGCTCGTCGTCGGCTGCGTCCACGGCAATGAGGCGGCCGGGATCGGGGTCGCGCGCAGGCTGATCGCATCCCCGCCGCTGCGCCGCGTGGAGCTCTGGGTGGTCCCGTCCCTGAACCCGGACGGCGTCGCCGCGGGGACGCGGGGCAACGCGCGCGGCGTCGACCTCAACCGCAACTTCCCCTTCGCCTGGCGGCCGTTGGACGGGCTCGAATACTCCGGCCCTCGCCCGCTCTCGGAGCCCGAGTCCCGTGCGGCCGCGCGCCTGACCCGGCGCCTGCGGCCCGACCTGACGATCTGGTTCCACCAGCCGTTCGGCCTCGTCGACCGCTCCGGCGGCGACCCCGCCGTCGAGCGCCGCTTCGCGGACCTCGTCGGCCTGCCCCTGGTCGACCTCAGCCGCCCTCCCGGCAGCGCCTCGAGCTGGCAGAACCGGGTGCTGCCGGGCAGCACCGCCTTCGTCGTCGAGCTGCCGCGCGTCGTCGGCGCCCCCCTGATCGGCCGCGCCTCCCGCGCGGTCAGAACCCTCGCGAGCGAGTGGGCGAGCCCACGGGTGGACGCCGCGACCGCGGCGGGTCCGCCGCGCCGCTAGGGGTCGCTACGAGCTCAGCGAGAGCGGTGCCGGAGGCGCTTGCTGGCGTTGTCCCAGGATTCGAGCAACGGCATCGGGTCGATCGCCGCGCCGCCCCCGTAATAGGGACCGTCCCAGACCTCGAAGTGCAGGTGGCAGCCGGAGGCGTTGCCGGTGTCGCCGACGAAACCGATCGCCTGTCCGGCCCCAACCGCCTGGCCGGGACGCACCGCCGCCGGTTCGCGCAGGTGCATGTAGGCGACGTCGAGCGTCGAGCCCTTGAGGTCGATCACCGCGTAGTTGCCGGCGCGCGCGTGGTATTTGACGAAGCGGACCTTGCCGGCCGAGACGGCGACCAGGGGCGTCCCGCAGGGGGAGCCGATGTCGACACCTTCATGACCGCGCCCGGCCCCGAACCCGTCCCAGTACTCGTGCGGCCCGCGGACCGGGAAGACCTGCCTGGAGACGCTGCTCGGCGGCGGGGCCGGAGCTTCTGCGGTCGGAGCGGAGCTGAGTCCCCCCTGGCCGGCGGCGCCTGCCTCCGCGGCGAGCGCCGAAAGTCCCAGTAGAGCGAGAGCGACGACGATTCCGCCCGTACGGATCGTTCGCTCGATATCTGCGACCAAAACGCTTCCTCTCTCATCGGCCGACGGGGTTAGCTGTCGGGCTCGCGCTGAAAGAGTCGCGCTACGGACAACCTCGTCCGATTCGCCCCCGGGGATCTCTCCCCTGTGGTTCCCCCGCTCCCCGGCCTCGATGGCCTGGGGATTAGGCAGTTGCGGTCAGCGGCGCAGTATAGGGATCGGCATGGCGGCTGCCTGATCAGCGCCAATTGAGAAGAGTTTCTAATCAGATATTTATAAGTTCCGTTACATTTCCCGCCGCAACTCAAGCTGACGGGAGCACCGGTGGACTACAAGTGGCGGGGACGTACCGGCTGGATCGCGTTGATCGCGGCGATCGCGCTCGTGGCACTGAGCTCCCCCGCCGAGGCCCTGGATCCGAGCACCGGCCTCGCCGAAGCCGAATCACGGGCGGCAAGTGCCGAAGCTGAGATCGCTTCCGCTGAGCAACAGGTCGATGCCACTCAAACCCAGTATGCGGCCACGACCCGCCGCGCCGAGCCGGCGGCGGCGGCCGCACAAGCAGCGCGGACCGAGCTGCAGGGTTTGCGGGCCGAGCTCTTGGCGCAGCAGCAGCGGGCGAGTGCGGAGATCGCCGCGCAGGAAGCCAGTCACCAGGAGGAAGTAGACGATCACGATCAAGAAGTCGCCTACGGGATTGGGATCGGCTTGGCCGCGCTCGTGGGCGCGGGGATCGCTCTGGGCTGGGGCCGGTTCCGTACCTCGGCCCCCGTCAGCGCACTCACTGGGATCGAACTCGGGAAGGCCCTGGCCCTATGCCTGGGCGGCGGTTTCCTGGCGCTGCTCGTCGGCGCAGCGCTGGGCGATGCGGCCGGTCTGGTCGGGGTGATGGGCGCGCTCCTCGTCGGTCTGGGACTCGTTCTGCCCATTGCGTTCCTGCTCGGGCGCCACTCGGCCCAGGTTCAGCAGGGTCGCTCAAATGCGGTGTCGAAACGCGAGCGGCTCCCGAGCTGGGTGCCGCGCACTACTGCTGCCCTACTGCTCATCCTCGCTCTTGGTGGGCTGGGGTCCAGCCTCGATGAGGCGCCCACCATGAGCAGCCCATCGCCGCAACTGCAAGAGGAAGCGAACGCTCTCACGAAAGGTCCGGGCGCGCGCCAGCTGACGGAGGCCAGGAGCAAGTCGAAAGCTGCCCAGGAAGCAGCGGTGGCTCCCCTCTCTCAGCAGCGTGCGGCGCGGGTCGACCTGCGCCGGGCGACCGGAGCCCTACGTGGCGCCAAGAGCCTGCTCGTCGAAGCCAAGGCCGAACAGCGACGCTTCACTCGTCGGGTGGAAGTGGTGGTGGCGCGTGAAGAACGTGAAGCGACCAGGGCGGCGGAAAAGGCCGAACGCGAAGCTGAAGTGCAGGCGGAAGAAGAAGCCGAAGCAGTTCCGACGAGCAGCTGCGATCCCAACTATTCCGGCTGCGTGCCTGCCTACCCACCCGACGTCGACTGTTCCGAAGTGGGCGAAACGGTCACGGTGCTCGGCGAAGACCCCCATGGCCTCGACGCCGATGGCGACCTGTCGGGCTGCGAGTAGCTAAGCAACCGCCGGGACCCGCGAACGGGCGCCGAGCGTGACGCGGGCGCCGCCGGCGGGACGCACCGTGATGTTTCGCCGCTGGGCAACCTCGACCCGGTCGCCGGCAGCGCGCACCTCGCAGGCGCCGAGCAGGATGCGGAGAACCACTTTCATCTCGAGCATCGCGAAGCTGGCGCCCAGGCAGCGGCGGCGACCGCCGCCGAACGGGATCCAGGTGTAGGTGCCGGGCGGCTCCTCGAGGAAGCGGTCGGGGCGGAAGGCGTAGGGGTCGGGGTAGATCTCCGGGTCGTGGTGGATCAGGTAGCCGTTCGCCACCAGGCAGCAGCCCGGCTCATAGCTCCAGTCGCCGACCTCGATCGGCTTCGCGACCAGCCGCGGCGCCACGTTCGGGAGGACGGGACGAGCCCGCAGCGTCTCCTGGATCGTCGCGATCACATAGGCCTCCTCGCCGGCGTCGATCTCCTCGACCAGACGACCGAGCACCGCCGGCTCGTGGACGAGTCGTGAGAAGGCCCAGGCCAGCGAAGTGGCGGTGGTCTCGTGGCCGGCGACGAGCAGGGTCAACAGCTCGTCGCGGATCTCCTGCTCGCTCATCGGGGAGCCATCCTCGTGCCTGGCCTCGAGCAGCATTGCCAGCACGTCGTCGCCGGCAGAGTCCTCGTTCCGCCGCTCGGCGATCAGCGCGAAGATGATCTCGTCGACCTCTTCCTGCATCCGCACGAAGCGGGCGAAGGGACCGACGCGTTCGGCAATGTGCGCCGCCAGGCTGTCGGCCTTCGGCGGCGCCAGGCTGAGCGGGCGGTCGCCGAAGGCGAGCATCGCCTGCAGCCGCTCCCGCAGCCGGTCGAAGCGGGCGCCGGGATCGAGCCCGAAGACCGCGCGGAGGATGATCTTCAGCGTCAGTTCCTGCATCCGCGGGTGGAGCGCGACCGGCGCTTCCCGCGGCAGCGACGCGACCTCCTCGGCGGTCACCTCCTCCATCAGCCCCGTGAGCCGCTCCATGCGCTCGCCGTGGAAGGCCGGGAGCATCAGCTTCCGCTGCGCCATATGCGCGCCCTCGTCGAGCAGGAGCACCGAGTTGCTGCCCACGACCGGCTCCAGCACGCGCCGGGCACCCTCCCCCGGACGCAGGACGTCGGGCGGAGCCGTGAAGACCTGCTTCACCTCGTCGGGATCGGAGAGCATCACGAATGGCGGCGAGAGCGGCAGCCGGATCGTGAACCGCTTGCCATACCGCGCCCGACACTGCTCGAGGAAGGAAAGCGGGCGCGTCCAGAAGCCGACCAACTGCAGGGCGGCGGGAAGCGAAGGACCCGGCGGTAAAGCGGAGCGTGCACTCATGCTTACCTTCCGATCGACGGCGTCTATGTAGTCATAGCCTGGCTGCGCGGCCAGTGCCAGTGAGATTGCTCACACTCAGCCCGCTGGTCCACTCGCATTTGTCGTCGGCACGTAGCGGCCGACGAGGCCCGCTTCGGATGCCTCCTGGAGATTTTCGAAGATGCCGGAGCCGCCGCCCCCGCGGTGGGCGTAGAACTTGCTCGCCGAGAACCACAGCGCCCCTTCGGGCCCGACGGCGAGCGCGTCCGCATCGATTTCGCATGGAGTCGGTTTCAGGCATGCCGGCGACGCCACCGCGCCGCCCGGAGCTATCGAGCCGAGTCCGTACGGACCCCGGCCGACCGGACTCGTAAACCAGACCTCGCCCGCAGGGCCCGCCGCATGCACCTGCGTCCGTTCGCGACCGGCCCGGAATTCGACAATCGCGCCCGCGGTGGTGATCCTGCCCACCTTGCTCCTGAAGTTGCGGCTGTAGGTGGAGGGCTCCTCGCCGAACCAGAGGTTCCCGTCGGGGCCGGCGACGATCGAGTTCGGCTCCCGTTCCTGGTCGGGCAAGCGGAAATGAGTCAGGCGCCCAGCGGGCGTGACGCGGCCGATCTTCGGAGCCCCAGCGCCGCGCTCGGTGAACCAGAGGTTCCCGTCGGGGCCGGCGACGATGTCGCCCGGGCCGCTGCGCGGGGGCAACGGGAAGCGCTTCACCTCCCCCGCGGCGCTGATCCGGCCAACTGCCGCCTTCCTGCGCGCGTCGACCCAGTAGACCGAGGTGAACCAGAGGCTGCCGTTGGGTCCCGCGGTCACCGAGTTCACACCACCGACGTGGTTGCCGAGCGTGTACTCGTCGAAAACGCCGCCGGGAGACATTCGGCCGATCCGCGCGACCAGGTACCCACGCCTGTTTTCGTAGCTCTCAGCGAACCAGAGATTGCCGTCAGCGCCGGTTGCGATCCCCCAGGCATCCCTTCGGGGAGGCAGGTCGAACACCTTGACCCGACCGTCCAGGCTGAGCCGCCCGACGACCGCACCGCCTTCGTCAGACGACGAATATGCCCGCTCTCCCATGAACCAGAGCGCCCCTTCGGGCCCCGCCGTCATCGAGAACGCATGGGTGGCGGGGGGAAGCTCGTAGAAGACAGTTTCCTCCGCAGCGGAGGCCGCCGACGGCATCAGCAGATATGCGATCAAGGCAACGACGATCGCCTGACCGCCGAACGCCGCCCCCGGTCGCGCTGCCCCCCGCCTGCTCACCGATGTTCCCCCCACGGCACCTTCAACCATGCCAGGCGACGAAAGTCGCGGCAGGCGCGCCCCAGCCCATCTAGCGCGGCTTCAGCCTGGTCTTTTCGACCCGTGCGAGCTTCCGTTTCAGTCGCTGGAACTGAGCCTCCTCGCGCTCGGACCGTTCGTAGCCTTCGTAGGCGAGGTTCTTTTCCTCGCGCGGGTCGGTCTTCAGGTCGTACATCTCCCACTGCGGCGGCGCCGGGTTTTTTTTCTTGACGTCGTGGTAACGGGCCAGCTTCCAGCGTCCTTCGCGGATCGCGACGATGTGGTTCGGTGGTTTCGGGTAGGGCGGTTTGGCCTGACCCGACTGGAAGTCGTCGTAGGTGAAGACGACGTAGTCCTGGACCGGCTTGGCCGCCTTCGGCCGCAGGACGAGCTTCGAGTAGTCCACCCCCTGCCAGTTGGCGTGGGCCGATTTCGGCGCCGCGGCGAGGCTCGCCAGGGTCGGCAGGAAGTCGACGTGGGAGACCAGCGCGTCGGTCTTCTGCGGCGTCGGGAACAGCTTCGGGTTGGAGTAGACGAGCGGGACCCGCGTCGCCTCCTCGTAGAAGTTGAAGTTCTTCTGCCGCATGCCGCCGTGGGTCAGGCCCATCTCGCCGTGGTCGGCGGTGCGGACGATCAGCGTCTCGTCGTAGAGGCCGACCTCTTCCAGTTTGTCGAGGACGTTGACTATGTAGTTGTCGGAAGAGCGCATGAGGTTGCCGTAGTAGTTCAGGTAGGCGCGCTTTTCCGCCTTGGTCCGCGGCTTGCCGGTGAGGTTGAAGATCTTCAGGAACTGTTCCTGCGCCGAGGGCTTGGTCGAGAGGTCTTCTTCGTTGGTCGCCGGCACGCCGATGTCGCCCTGGACCCAGGAGTCGTCATAGCCCGCTTCTTCGAAGGTCTTGCTCGGGTAGAAGAGGACGTCGTGCGGGTTGACCAGCGAGATCACCAGGAAGAAGGGCTGCTGTTTGGCCGCGGCCGAGCTCAGGTACTGGATCACGCCCTCGGACCCCGCCTCCGGCGAGCCGGTCGATTCCATGAAGCGCCCGTCGTTGTCGACGAAGCCGCCGCCGGCCTCGGGGACGCTCTGGTTGGCGCCGGCGTCGGGCGGGTTCCAACGGGTGAAGCCGTAGCGCTCGAGGTCGGCGGGGACGGCGTGTTCTTTTTCCGCCGGCTTCGAGCAGTGCCACTTGCCCTTGTAGATGACGTTGTAGCCGGCGGCCCGCATCACCGTGGCCAGGTTCGGCATCTCCGGCGGCCGCGGCAGTTCTTTCTGGAACGGGTATTCCGGGAAGGGCATGTCTTCCTCGAGCGTGTACTTGACCCCGTGCTGGGCAGGGAAGAAACCGCTCATCAGGGTCGAGCGCGCCGGCGAGCACATGCAGGCGTTGGTGAAGGCGCGTTCGAAGCTGACCCCGTGCTGGCGCAGGCGTCGCATCCCCGGCAGGTTCTGGCGCAGCCAGTTGGGCGGGAAGTGCTGAATAGCCCGCTCCTGGTCGGTGAGGATGAGGACGATGTTCATCCCGGCGACGTCGCGCTTGCCGCCTTTTTTGGCGCCGAGCGCCCGCTCGAGGCCGCCCTGGGCCAGCAGCGCCGCGGCGGCGGCGCTGGCGCCGGTGCCGAGCAGCTGTTTGCGGGTCAGACCGCCCTGCTGCTCGTCCGACCGCTCGTCCGCTCGACTCATCTGTTCCTCCTGAAGACGTCGACCGCGTCGCTTTCGAACGAGGTCGAGTAGAGATAGCGGCCGTCGGGACTGAGCGCGACCGAGCTGACGCCCTTCAGCGCCCGCGCCGGCGTGCAGCCGGAGAGCGAGCGCGCCGCCAGGCAACCGGCGGCCCCCGGCTTCTGCGCCACCGAGCCCGCCTGGCCGCGGTTGAGGACGGCGATCGCACCCGTCTTGAAGGCGGCGACGTAGACATTGCGGCCGTCGGACGAGACCGTCAGCCCCTCCGGCGCGACGAGGGCGCGGCCAAAGGAGCAGCCCGCCGAACGCAGGTAGATCAAGCAGCCGCCGGTGCCTTCCCGCTGGGTCAGGGCCCCGCTCGAGGCGTTGCGGCTGAAGGAGGTGGCGCTGTTGCTGAACAGCGAGGTGGCGTAAACGTTGGTGCCGGTGGGGCTGACGGCGACGGCGTTGGCGCCACCGAGCTCTCGGCCCAGCGTGCAGCCGGTGAGGGCGCTCTCGACGATGCAGCCGCTGCCGTCGCCGGCCTGGGCGAGAGCGCCGGTGCCCGCGTTGCGCGACAGCGTCACCACCGCGTTGGATAGCGCCGTGGCCGCGTAGACGCTGGACCCGTCGCCGCTGATCGCCAGTCCCTCGACGGACTTGAGGGCGATGCCGGTCGCGCAGCCCGCCGTCGCCTCGGCGATGCAGGCGGCGCTGCCGGCCAGCTGCGCCAACCCACCCGTCTGCGGGTTGCGACTGAAGGCGGCCACCGAGTTGCCGAAGAAGGAGCCGACGTAGACGTTGTTGCCGTCGGGGCTGACGACCACGACGTCGGGGGCGAGGAGGGCGAGGCCGGTGGCGCAGCCGGGCAGCGAGACGCCGGAGATGCAGCCCGCGAGCGGCGGTGGCAGCTGCCGCAGCGCTCCCGTCTTCGGGTTGCGGGCGAAGGTCGAGATCGAGTTGGCGGCGCGAGAGGTCGCGTAGACGCTGCGGCCGTTGGGGCTGATCGCGACCGAGTTCGGTTCGTCGAGGCCGATCGCGACGGCACAGCCGCCGGCGCCTTTGGCGGCGATGCAGCCGTTGGCCTTCTTCTCCTGCGTGAGGACGCCGGTGCGGCGGTCGCGCACGAAGATCGCGATCGCGTCGCTCTGGGAGGAGGCGACGTATACGTGCTTGCCGTCGGGGCTGACCGCGATCGCCCGCGAGCCCATGAACGGCCCGGGGCCGGCGAGCGCCCGCGCCTTGCCGCAGCTCCCGGCCTTCGAGGAGCGATCGACCAGGCAGCCGCGCACGCCGGCGAGCTGGGTCAGCGTCCCCGGCTTCGGCGCCTTCTTGGCGGTCGGCTTCGGCGCCCCGGCCGCACCCGCCGGCAGCACCAGGACCGCCAGGGCCATGAGCGCCGCTAGGGCGGTGGCGAAGCGGGCGCGTCGATCCGGGTGATCCATGGGGCGGCGAGCCTAGCCCGCCCCACGGATGCCGCGCTCAGCCTTTGCCCAGCAACAGCTTGCCGACCACCCCGACCCGAATCCCCAGCCATGGGTACGTGGCGGTGAAGAAGGTGTTGTTCTGCGGCTGCAGGCCGACCGCCGAGAGCCAGAGCTGGTACACGGGCGCGTTGGCGATGCCGCCGTGCAGCCGCCGCCAGACTCGTTTGCCCTTCACCCCGAACGGGGGCGCGGTGATCGTGTCGGTCCACTCGACCGCGTTGCCGCCCTGGTCGAGGGTGCCCCAGGGCGAGAGGGTCCGCGACTGGCCGACCGTGCCGAGGCTGCCCGCGTAACCCTGTTCGTACTTTTCGGCCGGGAAGCCGAACGGGTTGACGGTTGCGCAGGCCTGCGCGGTCTGGGTCGACGGGCACCAGGTCGGCGCCACTTCGACTTTCGGCGAGTGGTAGATCGCCAGCGGCTGGGTCGAGGCGTTGGTGACGTCGCCGGTCTTGGGATCGAGGGTGGCTTCCTTGGGAGCCGCCTGGCCTTCGTCGCCGAAAGCGCCGGGGTTGGTCGGGTACTGCCAGTAGGAGTAGGTGCCACCGCCGCTGGGGTCGTAATAGGCGGACTTGATCCACTCGTCCTGGCTGGGGATGACGAAGCCGGTCTTGTGCGAGCGAGTCGCCTTCCGTTTCCGCATGTCGTACATCCCCCGCTCGGTGCGGCGAGAGAGCCGTACGCGGTAGGTGACGAAGCTATAAGGCCCTTCGGTCCCGCTCTGCTTGGAGAGCAGCTTGCCGTTGTAGAGCGAGTTGACGAAGCGCGCCGCGCGCAGGAAGTTGGCGAACCCGTAGGGCTTGCCGAGCCATTCCGGCGCCGCCGCCGCGTAGTGGCGCCCGGCGGGAGCGCCGGCGGAGTAGTTGACCTGCCCGAACCGGGGCCAGGCCGCCCCACTCTCGGTTTCGCTGTAGAGCTTGCGGATGTTGCGGCCGGCCGGGTCGACCGTGTTGAGGAACTTCACCCACTGCCCGACCGTGACCTCGAGCTTGCCGATCCCGTAGCCGTAGCCGACGCCGCCGACCGCCTGGCAGGCGGGCGCCCGCGGCCCTTTCGGCTGCGGCGCTTCCTCGCAGGAGCGGTAGATCGCATCCGAGAAGGGAACGATGCCGACCGCCGGATTCCCCGGCGCTCCGACCTGCATCGTCTTGAAGGTGAGGACAGAGGGCGCCGAGGCGGCAGCCGCGCTCGCCGGGGCGGCGAAGGCGAGCAGTGCCAGAAGGATCAGCGCCGGCGCCAGGCGCCCGCGGAAGGCGACGAGCGCCGGGTGGGTATGCATGCCCCTGTATTCGGGGCCTGGATCGATTTCCTTTACCTGGGGTGGACGACCCTTAGGAGGGCAAACTCGCGACCCCCCTCGATCGCTGCGACTTTTTGTCGCTATAGCGACCACAACTCCCAGCGATCGACGCTCGCTGCGGTCGATTGCTCGACGCGATCTGCGGGCGTAGTGCTTCCCGGAGCTCGCGTGGCGAGCTTCGCCAATCCCTCTTAGGAGCACCCCACCTCTAATAGGGAGCGTTGACCGCCTTCGCCCAGGACTCGTCGACGTGGAGCTGCCCGTCCTGGTCCGTCGCGACGATCGTCACCGTGGCCGGGTTGCGGTTGCCGTTCTGGGGGTCGATCGTGACCGAGCCGGTCCAGCCCTCCCAGCCCTTGACGCCGGCGAGCGCCTTTTCGAGCTTGGCGGCTGAGGTGCCCCCCGCTTTGTCCACGCCGTCGGCGAGGAAGTCGAGCGAGTCGTAGGTGTAGGGGCTCCAGGTGCCGGGAGCCTGGCCGAACTCGTCTTCGTACTCGCTGACTTTGGCCGTGGCCCCGGCGAAGTCCTGGGGCGCCGGCACTCCGACCACCGGGCAGGCCCGGGCGGCCGCGACGCCGGCGGTTTCGACGAAGCCGGTGTCGTAGGAGGCGTAGTCGGCGATGCACTGCGACTGCACCTTGGCCTCGCGCATCTCCTTGGCGATCAGGCCGCCCTCGGGAAAGTAGACCGCGGCGTAGATGACGTCCGGCTCGGCCGCCGCGAGCTTTTCGACGACGTCGGTGTAGCTGCTCTTGCCGGGCTGCACCTTCGTGTAGGCGGTGACGTCGACGCCGACCGCTTCGAGCGAGCCCTTCAGCTTCTTGGAGACCGAGACCGTGTAGTTCTGGGTCGGGTCGTAGGCGATCGCGACGGACTTGGCGCCGAGCCACCCGACCAGCGCCTGCGAGGCGACCGGTGCGATCTGGTAGCTCATCGGCTGCAGGGTGAACCCGAGGCCATTGGTCGATGAGTCGGAGGTAAGCCTGACCGGCACCAGGCCGGCCTTTATGTAGAGCGGCAGCGTTTCGATGCCGACGCCGGAGTTGTAGGGGCCGACGATGCCGTCGAGCCCTTCCTCGATCGCCGCCTTCGCCGCCTTCACGCCGGTTGCCGGGTCGGCGGCATCGTCGATCGCTACGACCTCGACCTGCTCGCCGAGAATCCCACCGCTCTCGTTGAGCCGATCGGCGGCCAGTTCGGCCCCCTTCAGCATCCCCTCTCCGAGCACCGCCTGTTCGCCGGAGAGCGGCGCCTCGAGTCCCACCCTGAAGGTGCCCCGAGCCGTCGTCATCGGAGTCCGACCCTCCGCAGCCCGTCGCGATGAGACCGAAGCTGAAGAGAGCGAGTGCGGCGACAAGCCAGATCTTCCGATGCATAAGTGAGAGGGCTCCTTTCGAGAGCAATGCGTTGCCTGCTGGGGTGGGAGAGCCCGGCAACCCTCTCACGTTGGCAATCGCAACATGGTTCGCGAGAGCCAGCCCGCTCCTACGCGCCCGCCGGCCTCGCGCGCCAACCGAACTGCCTCCGCAGCTAGTCGTCGCGCCTCCTCCCTGTTGCCGAGTGCGTATTCGGAGAGGGCGAGGCCGGTACGCCCCCGATCACCTCCGGGTTGGCGAACGGCAGCCAGCGCACTCGCTCGGCCGCGGCGAGGAAATCGTGCCTCGCCTCAGCATGGCTACCTCTCTCCAGGCGGAGCTCCCCACGCGCTGCCAACAGGACGGCACCGGGGATCCCGGGCCGGCTCGCGCCCCTGCCAGACGCGCGCCAGCAATTCCTCGGACGGCAGCGGCTCGCCGCTCGTGACAGGAGTGCTCAGGGCTGCCGAGACCCAGCTGTTGAACATGGTTTGAAGGCCGGTTGCCTCGGTGAGCCGCACAGCGCTCTCGGCGTCAACCCAAGCGGCGCCCAGATCCCCATCGCCAAGGAGGCACCAGGCCCGCATGCCGTGCGCCGAGGAAAGAGCGGTGACCGACCCGCGCTCCTCCGCAAGTTGGAATGCCATTGCGAAGTACTCGAAGGTCAGGTCTCCGTGGTCTGCCAGAGCCATCGCGGCCGAGCCGGCGTGCGCCGGCAGGCCGACGCGCACATCGTCCGCATAGAGGCTGAGATCAGCGCCGGTCCTCTCGATCAGGTCCATGACGTTTTCCATCGGGCCGAACCCGACCGCGTAGAGGAAGGCCAGCTGGCGCAGGATGAAACGACCCTCGGCGGTGCCGCCGTCCGGCCACGCCTCGCGCTCCGGCATGATCTGGGGCGGCACTTCTTCCAGCCCGCTGAGCGTGTGTATCAGCAGATGACCGTGCAGGAAGAGGCCGAGCCCGGCGCGATGGTCGGGGATCTCCCGCAGGGACTCTTCGAGCATCGCCACCCCCTCGCCACCCGCACGGCGAAGGACCAACGAGATCGAGAGCTCGGTCGCAAGCTGCGCTCGCACGACCGGGTCGTCCTCGGCGGCTCGCACGGCGCGCAGCACCTCGATCCCCTCCGCATGGTCGTCGCGGAGCAGTGCCAGGCCGAGCTCCCGGCTCACTGCCCGCCGGTCCTGTTTTGGAGGCGGCTCGCGCAGCGCCCGGCGCAGGTAGCTGATCGCGGCGGCAGGAGCGCCGCGACCGAGAGCGACGCCTGCAGCCGTGCGCAGCTCGGCGACCGCCAGTCATCGCCACCGGGCTCGGCGAGCAGCAGGTGCGCCGCGACGGCGTCGCCGGGGGCGCCATCTTCAGAGAGCAGGCGAGCGGCGCGGGCATGGTCGGCTGCGAGGCGAGGCGATGGGACTCGTTGAGAACGGCCGCCCGGACGAGTGGGTGGACGAAGCCGACCGGCTGGGTGTCGGAGAGCAGCCCGGCGACGACAAGGCGCTCGCAGGCGTCCGCCACCGAGTCCAGGGACTGTCCGCTCAGGGCCGCGATCCGCCGTGCCTCGGCATTCGGCTCCAGCACCGCGACGGCCCGCGCGGTCGCGACGGTCAGCTCACCAAGCCGTGCCAGCCGGGCGAGGATCGTTCGCGAAGCCCCCGCCGCGGCGAGCTCCGCCAAACGGTCGGCATCTCCCCCGTTCCCGTCACCTGCCCGAGGTCGAGCGCGCGCATCAGCTCGACCAAGAGGAACGGGTTGCCGGCGGTGGCGTCGCGACACGCGGCGGCGAACCCATCGCCAAGCGCGCGCCCGGCCTCCGCGGCGACCAACGCCTCAACGGCAGCCGTCGAGAGAGGCGGGAGATCGACCATCAGAGCGTCCGGCTCGCGGCGCAGCTGAGTCGAGCAGCGATTCGTGCTCGCCGGGCTCACCCTTCCTCACCGTGAGCGCAAGGGCGGCCCGCTGCCCGTCGAGGCGGCGTCCGATGTAGGCGAGGGCGCGGAGCGAAGCGAGGTCGGCCCACTGGGCGTCGTCGACGAGCATCAGCAAGGGTGCCGATTCGGCCAGCGCGAGGACCAGATGGTGAAGGCCGAGCTGAGCGGCGAACGGATCGGCGCCAGCGCTGGGCGCCGTCGCGGGCTCGAAGACCGGGATCGCCGCGGCGCCGTTGCCTCCAGCAGCTCCTCGCTCCGCTCGGAGGCGACCAGCAGGGGCTCGAACAGCTGGCGCACGACGCTGTAGGGGAAGTCGCGCTCGAACTCGCCGCCACGGGCGTGGAGCACCTGCATGCCCGCCTCCTCGCCGCTTCGCCCCGCGGCCTCGAGCAGGGCCGTCTTGCCGGCCCCGGCCTCGCCCTCGATCGTCAGCAGGGCGCCGACGCCGTCGATGGCGTCGCGAAGCGCCCGCTCGATCGACGCGAGCTCCTCGTCCCTCTCCAGCAGTGCCCCGGTGGCAGCCATCGACGCTCGCGACGATGCTACGCCGCCTGCCGTGAGCTCAGGCGAGCGCGGCGCTCTCGACTCCCGGCGTCGCGAGGATCGTCATCGCCAGCGCCAGCGCCCAGGGGGCTTCTTGGGTCACCTTGACGCCCTCCTCGAGCAGCCCGGCGACGATCGGCCCGGACTCGCCGAGGCACGAGCCGTCGCCCAGCGCGAGCCGTGCCATCTCCAGCATCTGCGCCGGGTCGCCGCCGCTGAACTTGGCCGCGCCGGTGGCGGCGATCGCCGTGGCGACCCTGTTCGCCAGCGGCAAGGGGGCCGCCTGCGGCGGTCCCGGGGGCGGGCCGGCATCGGACGCGGCCTCGCCCGCCAGCAGGTTCTCGAGCTGAGCCCCCGCGACCAGCTCGATCGCCTCCGCCGAGAGCCCGGCGAAGCGGGCGCAGCGCAGCGCGATCGCCAGGATCAGCTCGAGGTCCATGTAGGGGGCGTCGCTGCCGAAGAGGATCCGGCCCGGGGGGACCAGCGAGAAGAGGGCGATCAGGTCGCCCGGGTTCCACCAGGAGGTGTCGAAGAAGAGGTTCGGGTGCGCGGGGCGACTCTCCCAGAGCCAGCTGAGGTCGGAGATCGCGGCGTGGGCGAGGACGATCGGGCAGCCGCGGTGGCGCTCGGCGAGCGCCGTGATCGTCGGGCCGAACGAGCCGACCCCGAGCCCGGCGTGGATCAGGACCGGCGCCCGCGCCGCGGCGGCGACGGAGGCGATCGCGTCGACCCCGGGGTGGTCGAGCCGGAAGTCCTCCGAGCGGGGGTGGAGCTTGAAGCCCTGGGCCCCCGCCGCGAGGGCGTCCGCGGCGGCCCCGGCGACGCCCTCGACCCGGGGATCGACGCGGGCGAAGGGCGTCAGCCGCTCCGGGGCCCGGGCGCACTCGGCCAGCACCCGCCGGTTCTCCGCCTCGTACCCGGTCGTCACGCAGAGGGGGCAGATCACGAGCGGCCGCCGACCGCTTCGAGGTCGCGCAGATGCTCCTCGCTGCTTCGCGTCGTGCCGTCGATGTCGGCGCCCGTGTGGGCGTGGACGTCGAAGGGCGCGACGTCGCCGTGCGCGGCCAGCTCGGCGCGGATCGCGGCGCGCAGGCTCAAGGCTTCGGCGCCGCGGGATGTCGTGGGCGCTCGATGCCGCCGGCGAGCTCGCGCTGCGCCCAGACGTCGATGCCAGAGGGGCAGAGCAGGGCCATCTGCGAGGCGACCGAGAGGGTCTGAGCCACCTCCACGCCCACCCGCCTCGCCCGCCGACGGTTCGTTCTGTTTCGCATATTGAGTTTCATGCCCCGATAGTCCGCGACCCGTCGCCGGCTCGCATCAGGGCACGACTGAACCGATCTCTAAACAAGAGAGGATGTGCGAATGCCCCAGCCCCGCCGCCAAGGCAAAAGCAAAGAGCGCGAGGACCACGGCTGGGTGATCTCGTTCGGCTGCAAAACCACCGGCACCCTCCGCCGCCTCAAAGTCGACACCGACCCCTCCTCCGACACCAGCCGGGTCGACGTCCCCTGCCCCTGTGGCGAAACCCACCGCATCACCGTCTCCCCCTACCGCCGTCGCCGCTCCGCCGACGAGCCCTTCGACCTCGAGGTCAAGTCGCTCGACGAGCTGCGTGAGCCCAAGAGCGACTGACCAATCCCTGGTTAGTCTTTAAGTCGAAACCCTCATAGGCGGAAGGAGGGTGATGAGCAATCGCCCGAGCGGGAGTCGAGAGGGCCCGGCGGACGGCCGTCGGCCCTCCGACGAGATTCAGGTATCAATGCGGCGCCGCGAGATGGTGGCGCTGTCGGCAGGGACGCTGGCGAGCATTGCCCTCTACGCCTGCGGCGCTGACCAGGACGAGACGACCAGTTCCGTGGTGGAAGGGGCAAGCCCCAGGCCCGACTGTGTCTTGACGCCCGAGCAGGACGAAGGCCCCTTCTACGTCGACCTGGCGCAGGTTCGACAGGACATCGTCGAGGACCGCCCCGGGGTGCCGCTCGCGCTCGCGCTGACCGTCGTCGACTCGGATACCTGCGAGCCGATCCGCGATGCCGCCGTCGACATCTGGCACTGCGACGCGCTTGGCACCTACTCGGGCGAGCCATCCGAGGGAACCGAGGGCGAGACCTACCTGCGTGGGATCCAGCTCACCGACGGCAACGGCCTGGCGGAGTTCGCGACCATCTACCCGGGCCAGTACCCGGGGCGGACGACGCACATCCACCTCAAGGTCCATCTCGGCGGGCGGCCGAGCGACGGCACCTACTCCGGCGGTCACCTCTCGCACACCGGCCAGCTGTTCACCTCCGACCAACGCGACGCGGAGGTCTTCGCCCTCGCCCCCTACAACCGGAATACGGCCGGGATCACCCCCCGCAACACGGACGCCATCTTTCGAGACCAGGGCGGCTCGAGCTCAGTGCTCGCCCTCGCACCGGCCGGCAGCAGTCTCGCGCGAGATGGCTTTACGGCAAGAGTGACCCTGGGCGTCGATCCGAGCGCGACGCCCGACCGGCTCGTCGGCTGAAGGGCTTACCGCATGCGATGCACGGGGTCCAGCACCAGGCCAATGCTGCATTGTCATCACTAGCCAAAGGACGAACCACCTGATGAACGACGCGAAAAATGAGACGAAGGGGCACCCTTCTGCCGCTGATGCCCACCTCTTGAGTGCAGCGGAGGCGTTTCGGATGTGGCTCACCGACTTGAGAGGAGACGCACTGGGGGGCAGTCGAGTCGCCGTCATGATGGTCGCCTTGGCCGCCGAGGGCTACGTCAACGCGGCACTGATGACCCTTCTTGGCCGCGCCGACTTCGAAGGCGTTGATCGAATGTCGACTCCCGAGAAGTACTTCATCGCCCTCGGCTACGCGCAACCAGGTCTTGAGATTCCGCGCGACAACCACGAGGCGGCGACGCTCGTCAGCCTATTCCGCATACGGAACGACCTGACCCACAGCAAGGCGCCGGAAGAACGGTCTTTGTTTCCGCCTCGCGCCGAGATCGGCGAGTGGATCGGCGTCGTTGCGTCAATCGTCAGTCGCTGGCACGATGTTTCTGAAGGCGTAATTCCGAAGGCCTTCAGTGTCTATACCAAGCCCTTTGCTCAGCGACTGCCAACACTTAAGAGCGATGACGGGATCAAGCAGCTTGAGGCATTGGCGGACGCCATCGACGCGTGCTCTCCCTTCGATCTGATGATGAAGCCGCGAGATGCTCCCCCAGGTGCGCTGGCGATCACGAGAACGTCATTTCCGGCAGCTCCCCGGGATCCGCTGTGGATCGAAGACTTGGGCGGCCCTGATTTTCCCAGTGAACCACGCAAGGCCCTGCGTCCCTAAGGCGAGTGTCGGTGGCTGAGGAGTTCAGAGACCGCGATGGGCGGCGTGTTCTGCGACCCAAGATCGCCAATGTCCGACTCAAGGAGCGTGAGCGCGCGCTTTTTCAGTCGGCGGAATGTCTTCCCAACTGGAAGCTCGCGGACAAGTCGCGCCGAATCCTTGTCGACGTGAATCGTCACCTTTCCGCAAGCCTTCCTCCTCGTCCCCCGAGTACTCCACTTGAGAAGCTGGATCCGGCCATGCTTCGCGAGGCCGCCGGGATCTCAGCTGCGGCGATAACCATTCGCGCTGCTGGCAGTGGGATGGCGCTTGTCTCCTGCGGCTACATGGTCGAGTCCGGCCAAGCCCTGAGGCGAGCACAGGAGGCGAGGCTCCACGCACAGATGGTCTGCGATGACCCGAGTGGGAGATACGCGGTCCGCTTCCTGCGGCGAAAGGGCTGGACTCTGTCCAAGCTCGCCCAGCGCTATGGAGTCAGACAGGACATAGACATCCTCTCTGCACTTGCTCACGCCGACGTGCACGGGTTGCACTTGCTTGGCTTCGAGAAAGATTCGCGCGGGCCGGGGTCCATAGCGATCGACACCCGGCCCAATCGCGACGACCACCAGGCCGGCATGGCGCTCTACCTGCTGGCTCAGGCCTCCCTGCAGATGACGCGGATCCTCTCGCTGACTTTCGACATCGATATCGAGGTACCGCACTGGGTCAGCGCCGAGGTCGAGCGCATCAACCGAGAGACGCAGGCGGAGAGAGATACCGTCACCGGGTAGGGGCGTGCGAAAAACTCACCGCACGCGGCTTTCCATTTTGCTCGGCCAGCCTTGGGTGGTTTAGACCGTAGCCGGCTCGGGTCCGAGCAGACGCCGCCGGGTGCGAAGAGCAGCCTGCGTTGCTTGCCAGCGACCTGGTTTGAATTCCTCGACATACCCCCGCGCCAGCAGGAGGTCAAGGGTGTGTTCGACCGCTTCGTAGGCGACTTCCGGACCCTTCGTCAGCTCGGCATAGATCTGATCGACGGAGTTGTAGGGAGACTCCTCGATCAGGGAGTGAAGAATCCTCGCCTCGGCTTCGTTCAGCTGGCGCCGCGCCAGCAATGAGGCGCCCTCCGGATCCAGATCCAGCGCTGCCTGCTCCTGCTCACCGGAGAGCTTCTCGACTACGTCCGAAAGCATGCGCGGTTCCTCGCGGCGAAGATCCGCACCATGGAAGGACTGCAGGCTCCATCGACCGTCGCCTTTGAGCTCGTAGACCTCTTCGACACCTTGGCCGTAGGCGAGCCGGATTTTTGCTCGCTCGGCCAGTGCCTGAAAGCGTCGAGCCGGCTCCTCGGGAAGCCGATGTCCGACTCGGGAGAAGTAGCCGTTGGCGTGAAAGAGCGTGATCCAGTCAGTAGTAATCAAGATCAATCGGGGAATCCGGTTCCAAGACAAGCGCCTTTCCAGGACCGAGCGACCACGGCTCCGCGTTGCATCGGCGACCCGGGTAGGAAGCGTGTCGTCCCGGCAGGCCGGCACCGTCCCGGTCAGACGAACCTCGACCGGCTGAGCGACGCCCGACTCGGATTCGATCTCGTAACGCCAGGCTCGGTAGTCCCCGAGCGCGAACGCCTCAGTACAGCTAGTGATCCCCCACATCCCCAATGAGTTTTACTCGCCCGACGGACGTTGGAGAGCAATCTCAAGGGCACAAGTTCCGCCAGGCACCGCGGGTGATCCGAGATGCGACCTGGCTGGAGAAACTTGGTCGCGTTCAAGCCAAACGAAAACAGCGCCAATAGCCGCGTATCCCCGCACCAGCACCGATCAGGCAGTTTCTGCCTGATCGGAAGCGGAATTTGGTCCCGGTTCGCGCGACTACCGCAACCCAAACCAGCCCATTTTCAACAACTTCATGAAGGGTGGACGACCGGATTCGAACCGGCGACCGCCTGGACCACAACCAGGAGCTCTACCAACTGAGCTACGCCCACCGCGCTCGAGTCAATTTAGCGGGATAGGAGGGTCGAGCGAAGCCCCCGCACGCGACTGGCGGCGGCGGACACTGCGCGGTGCGGCGTCCTCAGTCGGCCAAATAGCGTCGCTATTCGGCCTCCCTGCGTCCTTGCGCCGCTTGGTCCGGCGCTCGCCAGTCCCGCACCCGGGCTTCACTCGACCCTCCTAGGGCGGGAATTACTGCGCGGCCGATCAGCTCGATGGCGTCGGGGTCGCGGTGGAGGAGGTGCTGGGCCATGAGGCGGGTGAGGCCGGCCCCCTCCAACTCGGCCAGCTGCTCGAGCGCCTCGGGCACGGTGCCGGCGATCGTGGCCTTGCGGAGATCGGCCAGTAAGGCGTCGCCGTCGCCATCCCCGCCTTTCCATTCCGACAGGCGCCCGGCGCGGTTGCGCAGTTCCTCGCGGTCGGCCGCAACCAGCCAGCCGGTCATCATCGAGAGCGGCAGGCTCGCCGGGTCGCGGTCCTCGGCTTCGCAGGCCCGGTCGAGGCCCCGGCGCACCTCGGCGATCTCGGCCGCGGTCGCCATCACGGTGTTGTACTCGTCGGCATAGCGAGCGGCCAGGTGCAGACTGCGCGGGCCGCCTTTGCCGCCGAGGATCAGCGGCGGGTGCGGCTGCTGGACCGGCTTCGGCAGCGCATCGAGGTCCTTGGCCGAGTAGTACATGCCTTCGAGGCTGAACGGGCCCGGCTCCCAGTACTTCCGCACCAGCTGCAGCTGCTCCTCGAGCGCGTCCATCCGCGGCCCGATCTCCAGCAGCGGGATGCCGTAGGCCTCGTGCTCGCGCTCCCACCAGCCGGCGCCGATGCCGAGCTCGACCCGGCCGCCGGAAACGTGATCGGCGGTGACGACCGACTTCGCCAGCACCGCCGGGTGACGGAAGGTGGTCGGCGAGACCATCGTCCCCAGCCGCAGCCGGGTGGTGAGGGCGGCCAGTGCCGCGATCGTCGTCCAGGCGTCGAGCGAGCCGCGCTCGCGGCGGTCGTCGACCGAGAGGTAGTGATCGGAGCGGAACAGCGTCCCCACCCCGTGCTCCTCGCAGGCGGCGGCGATTGCGCGCCAGTCCTCCCAGGTCACGTCCTCCTGGCCCTCGATCATCAGGCAGACCTCCATGGCGCCCCTCCTACCCGCTGGCGACGATCTCAGCAAACGCCTCGAAGCCGGGCGCGGTCCGCTCGATCAGCGTCGCCTCCAGCTCGCCGGCCCGCTCGGGCAACGCGTGCGTGCCCTCGTTGCCGAGCGCCGCCACCGCCTCGTCGATCATCTCCGGCACCGCCAGCCAGGCCTCGACCAGGGCGAAGTCCGCCTCCGGGTGGAAGAGCACGCCCCAGGCATTGCCGGCGCGAAAGGCCTGGCACTCGGTGCGCTCGGAGGAAGCGATGGGCTGGGCGCCGTCGGGCAGATCGAAGACGTCGCCGTGCCAGTGGAGCACATCGGTGCGGGGCGCGAGCCCACCCAGCAGCGGGTCGTCGGGCGCGCTCACCTCAACGGGCGCGAAGCCGATCTCCGGCTCCTCCCCGGCCCGCACCTCGGCCCCCAGCGCCCGCGCCAGCAGCTGCGCCCCGAGGCAGATGCCGAGCACCGGCAGCTCGTGCTCCACCGCCGCCGCCAGCCACTCGCGCTCGGCGGCCAGCGCCGGGAAGCGCTCGACCTCGTCGACGTTCATCGGCCCACCCATCACGACCGCGCCCGCGACCTCCTCGTGCGCCGGCAGCGGCTGGCCCGCGAGCGGCTTCACCGTGTGCACGTGCAGGGCGCCGCAGGCGTCGAGGATGCGGTGCGGACCCTCCCAGGGCACGTGCTGGATCGCCAGCAGGGTGGGTCGACCGTCCACGCTCATCGGGCATCAGGCTAGCCTCAGGGACATGAGGATCGCCACCTCCGCTTCCGCCTCTGGAGCCAACGCTCGCGGCGCCGTGGCGATCGGTGCGCTCGCCGTCGGGGCCGCCGCGGTCGGCGGCTTCGCGATCGGCCGCCTCGCGGTCGGCCGGCTGGCGATCCGCCAGGCCAAGATCGGCAAGCTCACGGTCGAGGAGCTCGAGGTCGGCCGGCTGACCGTGCGTGAGGGCCGGCCGCCGGCATGAGGCTGGCCCGGCTCGCCCCCGCGCCGCTCGTCCTCACGACCCTGGCGCTCGCGCTCTTCGCCGCCCCCGCCCAGGCCCTCGGTCCCTACCCGAGCCTCGGCTCCTGCCGGGTCTTCCCCGACCCGCCGGCCTCGCTCTCGCCCCGCGCCCCGTCCCTCCCCAACCAGGCCGCCTGGAACCAGGACGTCTCGAAGGCCCCTCGCGACCCGCGCTCGGCCGCCTACATCTCCTACATCAACGCCCACGGCGGCGACCGCCTCCACCCGGACTTCGGCTCCCCTCGCCCCTACGGCTTCCCTTTCGCGGTCGTCGGCCCCGGCCAGCGCAAGCTCCCGGTCAACTACACCGCTTACGGAGACGAGAGCGACCGCGGGCCGTTCCCGGTCCCGGCCGGCGCCCCGGTCGAGGGCGGCAACGGCAGCGACGGCGACCGCCACGTGCTCGCCGTCGACCGCTCCACTTGCACGCTGTACGAGCTCTACCGCGCCTTCTACGTCGCCAAGCCGCGACCGCACTGGAACGCCGACTCGGGCGTCGTCTGGGACCTCGACTCGACCGCGCTGCGCTCCGACGGCTGGACCTCGGCCGACGCCGCCGGCCTGCCGATCTTCCCCGGCTTGGTCCGCTACGACGAAGTCGCCGCCGGCCACCTCGAGCACGCGATCCGCGTCACCTTCGAGAGCACCCGCGACGCCTGGGTCCACCCCGCCTCCCACTGCGCCGGCGACACCGCCGGCGCCGGCGCACCGCCGATGGGCTTGCGACTACGGCTGAAGGCCGGCTACGGGCTCGGCGGCTTCAGCGGCCACGCCCGCACGATCGCCGAGGCGATGAAGCGCTACGGCCTGATCGTCGCCGACAACGGCTCCAACTGGTTCTTCAGCGGCAGCAGCGACCGTCGCTGGGACGACGAGAACCTGAACCAGCTGAAGCGGATCCCCGGCAGCGCCTTCGAGGTCGTGAAGAGCGTTGCCCGGATCCACACCTGCTGAACACACCGGTTTGCGATGACGGTTAAAAGCAACGGTCCTTAAGTAGTTAGGGTCATTTGCCCGTGGCCCTGAAAGACGCGCTGAAGGAGGTGGCCCCCCCGGTCGCCGACGACAACAAAGGCGCCGCCTATCTGATGGGAGGAATGAGCCTGATCGCCGGTGCGATGGCCGCGATCGGTGTCGGCACCGACGAACTCGAGAACATCTGGCGCAACCACCCGGCCCTATCCAGGATCGGGATCTCGCTGATCCTGGGTGCCGTCGCGGTCGGGGCGATCGCCGCCTGGGCCCTGAAGAAAGATGACCGCTGGGAACGCATCCTCCTGATCGGCGGCAACGTCGCTCTGGCAGCCGGACTGATCCTGGTCACCTGGGGAGGGCTCAAGCTTGCCTCCGACAGCCCCGCCCCGACGGTCACGGCGAAACCGGTCGAACGCAACGGGCAGACGTTCCTCAAGGTCGAGGTGAAGGACAGCAAGCTCCGCGCCGACGACGGCCTCAGGGTCTCGGTCGAGCCGCTCTTCGAGATCGAAGAAGAGAAGCCCGGGCGAACGGTGATCAGCTACCGGGTCGGTCGGCCGTTCTACTCCGCGAGCCTCGCCCCCAGCAAGGACGGCGACGTCGAGCACAGCCGCGAGGTCGAGATCCCGCCGGGGAACTTCCAGAACGTCGGCGTGCGGGTCTCGGCGCAGTCGCGCCCCGCCTGCTACGAAGAACCGGACGCCAGCGGCTGCCTCCTGGTGCACATCCCCCAGCGCAACGAGGAGCCTCAGCTCAGCTTCAAGTGGAAGGGCAAGCGCGGGGCGCGGGCCCTGCGGGTCCACGTCATCGCCCTCGATGTGCCGAACAAATCCCTGCGCTTCCGCGCGATGAGCCTGAAGCCGCGCAAGCAGGCCCTGGTCCAGGCGACCCTGGCCTCGAACCAGCACGGCGACGCCGAGCACACCTTCGTGCTGCCGGTGAAGCAAAGCCGCGTCGTCTGTGTCGCGGCCAGCACCGCCGCCGAACAGCTGACCTGCCCCCCGAAGGACGGCCAGAGCCCCTCCTGGGCGCGCCTGCGCGCGCCCAGTCCGCGCCCACGCTGACCCACCCGGACCGCTAGCCGCGGGCCCCGCCGCCGCGCCCGTCGGGCGACCAGCCCGGACCGCGGAACAGGTACCCGAGCCGGTGTCGCCAGCTGTCAGCACCGCGCACGTCGCGGGCGATCGCGGCGAACTCATGAAATGCCACCCGCGTCGGCCGGAAGGTGCGGAGGTTCTGGGTCAGGCCGTACTTCACCCGCTCGGTCTCACCCTGGAAGGTGCCGAAGAGGCGGTCCCAGACGATCAGGATGCCACCGTAGTTGCGGTCGAGATAGAGCTCGTTGGAGCCGTGGTGAACACGGTGGTGCGAAGGGGTGTTGAAGACGAACTCGACCGGCGCCGGGAAGCGCCCGATCCGCTCGGTGTGGATCCAGAACTGGTAGATCAGGCTGATCGCCTGCTGGGTGAGGATCATCCAGGGCTGAAACCCGAGCAGCGCCAGCCCCGCCCAGAACGGCAGCGAGGTCATCGGCGTCCAGGTCTGCCGCAGCGCGGTCGAGAGGTTGTAGTGCTGAGAGGAGTGGTGGACGACGTGGCTGGCCCAGAAGACCCGCACCTCGTGGTGGATGCGGTGGAACCAGTAGTAGGCGAAGTCGTCGGCGAAGAAGAGGATCGCGTAGGTCCACCACTCGTCGGCCGGCATCCGCAGCGGCGTCAGCTCGTAGAGCCCGGCGTAGACGACGACCACGGCCAGCTTCCAGACCGCGTTGATGACGACGTTGCCCAGCCCCATCGTCAGGCTGGTGCGGGTGTCCCGCGACTCGTACCCGACCAGGTCCTCGTCGGCGGCGATCCGGAAGGACCAGAGCTCGACCGCCAGCAGCAGCACGAAGGCCGGGATCGCGTAGAGGATCAACTCTCCCATCGTGGGAGAACTCTAATCCCGCTCGCCCTGTCGACTTTGTTGCGCTATGGGCAACAAAGTCGACAGGAGTCCCGAAGCTAGGCGAAGACCGCGAGCTCGCTGGCGCCGTCGTGGATGTGGCCCTGGGCGCGCCAGGCGTCGTAGACGAAGAGGCTGCGCAGGAGCCAGCGGTCGGGGCTGGCGGCGATCGCGCTGCCGCGGCCATGCAGCCAGCGGCGGTTGTCGAAGACCAGCAGCGTGCCCGGCGTCAGCGCCAGGTCCTGCGCGACCCACCGCGTCGCCTCCGCCAGCACCCCGAGCGCCCTGTTGCCGGGCTCGGTCGTCGCTTCCGTGGTCGCGAGGTCGACGTTCAGCTCCGGCATGCTCTCGTCGCCGAGCAGGACCGAGATTTCCTCCCCCGCCCCGTCGCCGCCATAGCTGTCGGGCATCCGATGCCGGAACTGGGGCTCGCGCAGCTCCGCGAGGGCGCCGGCGTCGGCGGACTCGACCGCCTCGATGATGTCCGGGGTCGGGGCCAAGCGGGTCGGGCTGCCGCCCCGCACCGTGAGCAGCGCAAGCCCATCGGGCGGAAAATCCAGGTGCTGGGACTCCTGGTGTAGCGGCAGCCCTCCCTTTCCCTTGCTGGAAACCGTGTTCTCAAGGCCGGGCGTGACCTTGATGTCGGTCAGCGCCGCGCCGTCCCACTCGTCGCGCGCCGCCACCGGGGTCGCGATCAGCGAGACCAGGCCGAGCAGCATCGGCGCGGCGGTCGTCAGGTCGGCGAAGGTCTCGGCGTCGTCGGGGATCGCGCCCGGGCCGACGCCTTGCAGCATCAGCGCGCCGTCGTCGCAGCCCTGGCGGAAGCCGATCAGCGCCTCGTGGACGGCATCCGGCAGGTATGGCGCGAGTTGGGCGCCGATCGCCCTCGGCAGCGTGTCGAGGCCCGCCTCGGCGGCGGCTAGCTCGATGCCTTTGGAGACGGCTGGTGCCAACTCAAGAGTGCGCATACTCAGGCTCCCTACTCGGTTTGTCTTTGTCTTTCTTGCTCTCCTTTTTGCCTTCTTTGCCGCGGGCGCTCGGCTCCGGCCAGGGCGCCTCGCAGACGAAGCCCTCCCGTCTGGCCATGCTCCACAGCTCCTCCGCGAGGTGGGGGCAGGCCGGCGCCAGCATCCGCGTCACTTGCAGCAGCGCGATCGCCTGCGCGTCTGTGTCCTCCTCGCCGAGCTTGCCGCGCTGCTTCACGACCCGCTCCTCGAAGCTCTCGACCCGCTCGAAGAAGCGGATCAGGTTGCGGGTCACCTGGTGCATCTCCAGCCCTTCGTAGTGCTGGGTGATCCGCTTGATCGCGGTGTCGCACCAGAGCGAGAGCCGCGAGCGCAGCTTGTCGCCGGCGTCGATGTCGGCGCCCTGCGGCAGCTCGGTCCGCGCTTCCAGGCGCGGCTGGGCGTAGCGCCGGAACTTGGCGAGAAAAGAGGTGCAGTAGCGCAGCGCCTGGTCGTTCCAGTCGAAGGCGCGGCTGGGCGCGGCGGCGTAGAGGACGGCGAAGCGCACCGCGTCGGCCCCGTGCTCGGCGACCAAGTCCTGCGGCGCCACCACGTTGCCGAGGTGCTTGCTCATCTTGCGGCCGTCCTTCTGGACCATCTCGTGCATCAGCGAGGCAGCGAAGGGCTCGCCGTCGGGCAGGTAGTCGGCGGCGCCGACGTCCCGCAGCAGCTTGCCGCCGAGGCGCATGTTGAGGCTGAACTGGCCGTTGTCGGCGCCCTGCACGAGCTGGCGGACGGGGATCCAGTGCCGCAGGTCGGGATGGTCGAAGAGGTCCTCCGAACGGTCCTCCGGCGGCACCGCCTCGGGGAAGTGCGACCAGGCCGCGTCCATGTGGCAGTCGAGCGTGTCGGCCTCACGGCGGGCGCGCTCGCCGCAGCTCGGGCAGGCGCACTCGAGGAACTCCGGGAAGCGGTCGAGGCCGGCGCCCGGCTCCGAGGCGAGGTTGTCCGGCAGCCGCACCGGCAGGTCGGAGAGCGGCACCGGGACCGTCCCGCATTTCTCGCAGTGGACCAGCGGGATCGGCGCGCCCCAGGCCCGCTGGCGCGAGATCGTGAAGTCTTCGGCGCGGAAGCGGGTCGCCGGCTTCGTCTTCGGGGCCGAGGAGGCGCCCTTGAACTTCAGGCCCATCTTCTGCTGGGGGACGAACTCGCGCAGGCGCTTGTCGGTCTCGTCCTGGGAGGGGATGCCGAGCAGCGCCGTGGCCCCGACGCGGCCGTCGACCGAGGGCGAGATCAGCACCGGCAGCGGGCCCTCGACCCCCGGCACCATGGCCATCGCGCCGGTGTCGACGGCCAGCAGGTTGGCGTCGCGACGTTCCTCGCGGCGGCCACCCCCACGGCGCAGCGCCTTCAGCCGCTCGGTCACCTCGGGGCCCGCGGTCCAGCGGCTGAGCTCGGGATGGTTGGGCGAGACCAAGACGAACTCGGCCTCCTCGATCGCGTCCGGGAAGGTCGTGAAGAGGACGATCGGAGCGCCGTCGAGGCCCTGCGCCTCGAACTCGACGCCCTCGACCGGACCGAGGGTCGCCCGCTGCGCGGCGAGCGCGATCTCACTCCACTCGGTCATCTCCTCCAGCCGGGCGTAGTGCTCCTCGTTGTAGGCGCTGCGGCGCAGGTACCACTGGTTGCGATTGACCAGTTCGACCGGTTCGTGGCAACGCCAGCAGAGGCCGTCTTCAACCTGCAGGTTGGCCAGCACCGTGCGGCAGGTGGAGCACCACTCGACCTGACCCTCGTGCTCGTAGACGAGGTCCTTCTCGAGCAGCCTCAGGAACAGCCACTGCGACCAGCGGTACATCTCCGGGTCGCTGGAAACGAAGGTGCGCGACCAGTCGTGGGAGAAGCCGAGGCGCGTGAACTGTTCCTGGAACTGTCGACAGCACTGGTCGACCCATTCCTGCGGCGTCATGTCGTGGGCGATCGCGCCGAGCTCCGACGGCAGTCCGAAGGCGTCGAAGCCGAGCGAGTAGAGGACGGCGTCTCCCTGGGCGCGCCGGAAGCGAGCGAAGCTGTCGCCGATCGAGTTGCTGCGGACGTGGCCCATGTGAGCTTCGCCGGAGGTGAACGGCGGCGTGTTGAAGACGTAGCAGGGGCGACCGCTGGACGGGTCCGGCGTTGTGTTGACGCCCGCCTCGGCCCAGCGCCGCTGCCACTTCAGCTCGACAGCCTCGAAGTCATAGCCACCGGTCGGCCGGCCGTTTTCGGGGCTGGGAGCGCTCATCCCACTAGCCGGCCCGGACGGGATCTACCGCTGAGAGCGCCCGACGGGGATCGAACCCGTATCTGCGGCGCCAAAGGCCGCTGCTCTTTAACCGAAGCCGAACCATCGAAGAGAGGCCACGCGGAAGCCGCAAAAGCGACAGAGCGCGATCGCCGGCCGTTACGAGGCAAAGCCTCGACGCCGACTGAGTGATCGCAGCGTGACGTCTTCTTGGCACGAGCAAGTGGTCGTTAGCCAGTTGAGCTACGGACGCATCGTTTGGTGAAAAGCCATGATTGATCAAGAGTTGCCTGAATATACAACGATGCCCAAGTCAGGGTCCAGTCGATCCGCGCGTTCCGGTCTGGAGCGGCTCGACCCGAGAGGCAGGAGGGCTCGGCGCTACGATTGACTGACGAGTCAATCGACACGAAAGGCTGTCACATGGCTTCCAGCAGCGGCAAGGTCTCCCCCGCCGACTTCCCACCCCCCGTCGACGTCGACAAGGAGTTCGTCAAGCGCTCACTCGACGGCGAGGACGACCGCATCGAGATCGGCGTCGCCATCGTCGGCGGCGGCACCGCCGGCCTCGCCTGCGCCAACCGCCTGCTGCAGCTGCTGGCCGACGACCCGGAGACGATGGAGAAGCTCGGCGAGGTCCCAGTCGCCGTGATCGAGAAGGCGAAGACCTGCGGCGGCCACAACCTCTCCGGCGCGGTGATGCGACCGGGGGCGCTGGAAGAGCTCTTCCCCGACCTCACCCGCGAGCAGTGGCGCCAGCAGGGCTTCGGCTTCGGCGAGGTGAAGAAGGAGGCGATCTACCTCCTCCCCAACGGCAAGCGCAAGCTGCGTATCCCGCCGCCACCGCCACAGCGCAACCACGGCAACGAGGTGATCTCGGTCGCCGCCCTCTGTCGCTACCTGCAGGCACAGGCGGAGGAGAACGGCGCCTACCTGCTGACCGAGACCGCCGCCACGCAGCTGATCGTCGAGGACGGCGCCGTCAAGGGCGTGCGCTCGGGCGACAAAGGGCGCGGCAAAGAGGGCGAAGAGCTCGGCAACTTCGAGCCCGGCACCGACATCGCCGCCAAGGCCACGGTCCTGGCCGAGGGCTGCTGGGGCCACCTGACCGAGGCCGCCGTGAAGGAGTTCGACCTCGACGAGGGCCGCGAGCCGCAGGTCTGGGAGCTCGGGGTGAAAGAGGTCTGGAAGGTGAAGGAGCCACTGGACCGGGTGATCCACACCCTCGCCGGCTGGCCGCTGAAGATCTCCGCCAAGTACCACCAGATCGGCGGCTCCTGGATCTACCCGATGAAAGACGAGAAGACCGGCGAGGACCTGGTCTCGATCGGGTGGGTGCTCGACCTCGACTACGCCGACGCCACCACCTCCGCCCACGACCTGCTGCAGCAGTTCAAGACCCACCCGTTGGTGCGGGACATCCTCGAGGGCGGCGAGCGGGTCAGCTGGGGCGCGAAGGCGATTCCGGCCGGCGGCTACTGGGCAATGCCGAAACTGTCGGCGCCGGGCGCGCTGATCGCCGGCGACGCCGCCGGCATGCTCAACCTGGCGGCGCTGAAGGGCGTCAACTACGCGATCAAGGCGGGGATGCTGGCCGCCGAGTCGATCTATGCCTCGCTGAAGGAGGACAGCAACGACTTCTCCGCCTACGAGCAGGCGGTCGAGGACTCCTTCATCGGCAAGGAACTGTACGAACAGCGCAACACCCGCCAGCCGTTCCAGAAGGGGCTGATCAAAGGCGGGCCGCTGGTCAACCTGATGATCGCGACCAAGGGTCGCTTCCCGGGCGGCCGCTGGAAGATCCACCGCAACGACGCCCAGCCGATGTTCATCGGCAAGACCAAGGACGGCTATCCCCAGCCGGACGGCAAGTACACGTTCGACAAGCTCTCCAGCGTTTTCATCAGCGGCAACGCGACCCGCGACGACGCGCCCAACCACATCCGGGTGCAGAAGCGGGTGCCGCGGGAGATCGCCGAGGCCTGGGCCTGGATGTGCCCGGCCGGCGTCTACGAGATCCCCGACGACGCACCTGAGAGCGGCGAGGTCGACGTGATCGTCAACTACACCAACTGCGTCCAGTGCGGCGCGATCACCGCCAAGGGCGGCCGCCTCACCCCGCCCGAGGGCGGCGACGGACCGCTGTACCAGAACACCTGAGGAACAGTGCGGCAGTCCTTTGTGTCGCTATCCGACACAAAGGACTGCCGCACTCGTCTTCTATGCGCCCAGATCGACAGGCTCGCCCAGCGGCAGCCAGCGGACGCTCTCGCGGAATGCCGGCGGGGCGCCGGCGAATTCGCTCTCGATCGCCTCCCGCCCCTGGCGGAAGTGCTTCCAGCCCTCGTAGTGGATCGAAACGACGGTGCGCGGTTTGATCAGGCCGCAGAGCTCGACCGCCTCGGAGGCGGTCATCGTGTACCGGAGCGGGCCGGTGACCGGGAAGCGGACCCCGCCAAGGTGGACCAGCGCCGTGTCCACCTGGAGCCGGTCGGCAACCTCGCGGACGCCGTCGTAGAGGACCGTGTCGCCGGAGATCCAGAGCACGCCCTGCTCCTGGCCCTCCCAGCGCAGGGCGAAGCCGACGACCTCGCCGACGATCGGGTGACTCAACGGCGGGCCGTGGCGGCAGGGCGTCGCCGTGATCTCGATCGGCGTCCGGTCGGGGGCCTCCAGGCGCGTCGTCCCCCAGGCCGCCAGCCCGCGTGCGTTGCCGCCAAGCCGCTTCGCACCCGGCACCGTGGTCACCACCGTCTCCGCCGATGGCAGCATCGCCCGGCCGGCATCGTCGAGGTTGTCGTCGTGGTGGTCGTGGCTGAGCAGGACCGCGTCGATCCGGCCGAGGTCGGCGGCGGCGATCGCCGGGCCCGCCAGCTTGCGCGAGCTCGTCCCCCAACCGAAGTTGTATTTGCGACCAGGCGAGTCGAAGGTCGGGTCGGTCAGCAGCCGCCAGCCGCCGACCTCGATCAGGACGGTCGGCCCGCCGACGTGGGTGAGACGGATTCCCTCCATGCGCGGGTCATTATCGTGTCTCCCGGTCAGGGTTGGAATGAGATGCCTCCTCAAAGCCGTGTTGATCTGCTCGCTCGCCTGTTTGGCGCTGCCCCTTGGCGCCGGCGCCGCGCCCGCCCAGGCTGACCCGGAGCAGGCCATTGGAGCGCTTGGCAGCACGGTGCTGGCGGCGATCGTCTCGGGCGCCAACGCCGACGAGGCGCTGGGCAAGATCAGCTCGGGCCTGGCGCTGATGGAAGCGCGTGAGCGAATCGAGGCCGAAGCGCAGGCGGCCTCCTCCCCTGCCGCCGACCCGCTGGACCAGATCGTCCCCGGCGACCCCTCGACCCTGCCTCCCGCCTCCGCCGGCTCCAACGGCACCACGATCCCGCGCCACAGCGCCGCCGAGCGGGAAAAGATCTTCGCCAACGGCCACGCATCGGGCGATGGCTCGACCTCGATCCTGCTCACCGGCATCGCCCTGCCGCCCCCGGACGCGCCGCAGGCGGTCAAGGACGTGATCAACAACGCCAACCTGATCGTCGGCCGCCCCTACATCTGGGGCGGTGGCCACGGCTCCTGGTACTCCCAGGGCTACGACTGCTCCGGCTCGGTCAGCTTCGCCCTCTTCGGCGGCGGCATGATCCCGCGCCCGCTCACCTCCAGCGAGCTCGAGGGCTGGGGCGCCCCCGGCCCCGGCAAGTGGATCACCGTCTACGCCAATTCCAGCCACACCTTCGCCGAGATCGCCGGCCTGCGCTGGGACACCTCCGGCACCGAAAGCGGCACCGGCCCCCGCTGGCACCTCGGCAGCCGCCCCACCGGCGACTTCGTCGTCCGCCACCCGCCGGGCTACTAGACCCTCCCAGCGGTCGAACCCACCAGTACCCTTCCTCGGCGATGGCGGAGTCAGGGGAATGCAAGTGCGACTGAAGGTACTGCTGGTCGGTGGAGTGGTGGTGGTTGGCCTCGGCCTCGCCTCATCACCAGGCGCCCTCGCCGCGCCTGGCCAGGCAGCCGACCCGGGCTCTCTGACCGCCGTCACGAATCGGGCCCTCGAACCAGTGCCCGAGGAGCCCCACGAGATCGAGCCGTACTCCCGCACCCCATCCGAAACCCGTCCCTACGCGGTGTGCCCACCACCAACCCGGCGGCGCGTGAGCTGTATGGCGGCGACGGTACCCAGCCCCGACGGCGAGGCCGCGGTCCGCCCTGCGACCGAAGGAAGCGGAGTCGAAGGCGGCTTCTCGCCGGCTGACCTGCGCTCCGCCTACGGCCTTCCGGCGCTCGGCGGAAGCGGTCTGACCATCGCTGTCACGATCGCCTACGACAACCCCAACGCCGAGGCGGACCTCGCCGTCTATCGCAACCATTACGGCCTTCCCCCGTGTACCACGGCCAACGGGTGCTTCAGGAAGGTCAACCAACACGGAGAAGCGAAAAACTATCCCGCACCGAACGCCGGGTGGGGTCTCGAGACCTCACTGGACCTCGACATGGTCTCGGCGACCTGTCCGCAGTGCGACATCCTGCTCGTCGAGGCCGACAGCAATTTCCTCGAAGACATGGGGGAAGCCGTCGAACGGGCCGCGGAGATGGGCGCCACGATCATCAGTAACAGTTGGGCCACGGAAGAGTTCGCAGGCGAGACGTACGCAAACCCCTACTTCGACCACCCCGGAATCCCCGTCCTGTTCGCAACGGGCGACTGGGGTTACGGCACCTACTACCCGGCAGCCTCCCCGGACGTGATCGCCGTCGGGGGCACGAGCCTGAGGAGAGACGGCAGCGACCGCGGGTGGACGGAGAGCGCCTGGAGCGGGGCCGGAAGCGGCTGTAGCCCCTATCAGGAAAAGCCAGCCTGGCAGCGGGACGGGGGATGCGCCGGCCGAACGCTCGCCGACGTCTCAGCGGTTGCCGACCCCCAGACGCCGGTGTCCGTCTACGACACCTACGAACAGCCGGGCTGGACGCTGCTCGGCGGCACCAGCGTCGCGACGCCGATCCTGGCAGGGGTCGAGGCCCTCTCCACGGCCGAGTTCCGCTCCGCAGGGCCCGCCACCTTTACCCGCGCCGGCAACGGAGGCGGGCTCTTCGACGTCACCGAGGGAGAAAACGGGGCCTGCGCCGGCGCAAGCGAAAACGGCTTCAGCGCCACTTACCTCTGCCAGGCCGACGTGGGACTCGACGGCCCCAGTGGCTGGGGTACGCCCGCCGGTCCCCAGTCCCTGCCCGTGGCGATAACCGAACCGGCACTTGTCCAAGGGGTGGACGAAGCGACCCTCCGCGGCGCGATCGACCCCGGGGGACTCGCGACCGAGTACCGCTTCGAGTATGGCGAGACGACGTCCTACGGAACCAGCGTTCCGATCCCCGCGGGAAGCATCGGTCCGAGCTCAGGGTATGTCGAGGTCACCGAGACGATCGACGGCCTGGAGGGCAGGACGCTGTACCACTACCGGGTCGTCGCGGAAAACACCGCGGGCACCTTCCCCGGTGTCGATCGCACCTTCGGCACGACCCCACCCGCCGCCATCACCGGCATCGCGGATGAAATCCGCAGTTCCGGCGCCACGCTCCATGCCACGATCGATCCAGAAGGCCTGCCGACGCGCTACTACTTCGAATACGGCCCCGATCCCTCATACGGATTCAAGCGGCCGGTGCGGCCGGGAGAGCTCGAAGCCGTGGTCGGGGACATCCCGGTGGACGTCGCGATCGACGGCCTGGCCGGAGGACGGACCTACCACTACCGGGCCGTTGCGAAAAACACGGCAGGCGTCACCTACGGCACCGACAGGACCTTCACCAGCGCGATCTCCGAATGGGCGGCACGGTACCTGTCCCACCCGCCGAACTCGGGCAATGGCTACAGCACCGACGATGTCTCATGCCTCAGCGCCGACGAATGTGTCGCGGTAGGGGACCGGTTCGACCTTGGCCTCGCCGCCCCGGTCACGCTGGCTGAGCGATGGGACGGAAGCGCCTGGGTGGCGATGCAGACGCCAAACCCGAGCGGACTTGACGAAGGCTGGAAATACGAACGGTATGCCGGCCTCAGCGGGGTCTCCTGCCCCACCGCAACCAGTTGCGTCGCCGTAGGGCACTACAGGGGAGCCGACGATCTCAGGCGGCCATTGGCCGAGATCTGGGATGGAGGCGCGTGGTCGCTGGCGCTGCCATTCCCAGACGGGGCCCGCGCTGCCGGCCTCCTCGGCGTCTCCTGCGCTGCGGCGACGGCGTGCACCGGGGTCGGCTTTCTCGAAACCCCTGCGGGGGTCATCGAGACCCTGGTACAGCGGTGGAACGGCACCACCTGGACCGAGCAGCCCTCGCAGACGCCCATAGGCGCGTCTGCGAGCTGGCTCTCGGACGTCTCCTGTCCCAGCCCGAACGCGTGCGTCGCGGTCGGCACATACGAAACGGCCTCCGGCGCCGTAAAGACCCTTGCCCAGCATTGGGACGGAACCGACTGGACGATCGAACCGATGCCGGGCGACCCCGGGGGCCGATCGTACGCCAGGCTGGAAGACATCTCGTGCAGCGCGGCCACCGCCTGCATGGCGGTCGGCTATTTCCAGGGATTTCCCGCCGTTCAGACGCTGGCAGAGCAGTGGAACGGGGGCGGCTGGACGCTGCTCCCGACCCCGACGCCTCATGGCGAGGGGTTCTTCAGCGGAATCTCATGCCGATCGCCCGACGTATGCACCGCTGCCGGCTCCTACTACAGCCAAGTGGAAACCGACCGTGGCTCGAGATCGCTGGTCGAGCGCTGGGACGGTGCCGAGTGGTCCTCCCTCGAAGTCGAAGACCTGTCCACGCCCCCCGGTTGGTGGCATGAAAACTTGCTGAATGCGGTGTCGTGCCCCCCAGCAGGCGGTTGCACCGCGGTGGGCGAGAGCCTCGCCGCTCCCTCCGGAGGCATGTCACCGATCCGCGCTTTCGCCGAGCACCAGACGATCACCCAACCGCAACCGCCGCTCGCCACCTTCTCGGCGAGCTCGGACTCGGTCGAGGTCGGTCAGCCGGTAGAGCTCGACGCGACCGCTTCGACCGATCCGGATGGCGGTGTGATCGAGAGCTTCACGTGGGACTTCGGCGACGGCGGACATGGCGTGGGAGCGGAGCTCTCTCACTCCTACACGCATGCGGGGAACTACCTCGTAAAGCTGACGGCGACCGACGAGGAGGGCGAAAGCGGAGGGGGGGAACGCATGATCCGAGTGACCGAACCGCCCCCCGCCGATCCGGGCCCACCCGCTGATCCGGGCCCACCCACTGATCCGGGCCCACCGGGCCACACTCCTCCCGCTCCCCCCTCGCCGCCCGACAGCGGCTTCCTCATTCGCGGTGTCGCCCTCGGCTGCGCTGGGCGCATTCTGCTCACCCTCACCTCCCCCGGCCCCGGCATACTGGCCGCCACCGCAAAGACGGACCGGCCTGTCGGAATCAAGCGCGGAGCGCCCGAGCGCCCGGGCCCCTGCTACAGCCGCCCCGAGGTCCACCCTGCACCCGCCCGCTCCAGCCGCAGCGGCACGGGCCCCGCCGTCACCTACGGCGCCGGCATGGCACGGGCTCGAGCCGCGGAATCGGTGCGGCTCACGATTCTGCCCCGCCGCCGAGCGGTCAGACTCACGAACCGGCTCGCCGGCTTGCGCCTGCGAATCTCGGTGACCTTCCGCTCCATTTCGGGAGGCCCGAGGACCAAGACCGCAACCATGTATCGCGTGCCGGGCCGGTGACGAGACGCCCCCGGCAGGATTCGAACCTGCGACCGTCGGCTTAGAAGGCCGATGCTCTATCCAGCTGAGCTACGGGGGCTCCGCTGGTAGTTTGACGCCCGATCGGCGGGAAGGGCGTCGACCAATCGGGAGAGTAAGGACTACCTGGGAGGCTTTATGCGCACTCTGCGCGACAAGTTGACGTATGCAAACGTGATCTCGACCCTGTGCCTGTTCATGCTGCTCGGCGGCGGCGCCTATGCCGCCAGCCAGCTGCCGAAGAACAGCGTCGGCGCCAAGCAGATCAAGAACGGCGCGATCACCGGCAAGAAGATCAAGAAGGCGAGCATCGACAGCAGCAAACTCACGCCGGCCACCGTCACGACCCTGAAGGGGACGAAAGGCGACGCCGGGCCAGCTGGGCCGCAGGGATCGCAGGGCACGACGAACTCCGGAGCGTATGCGACCGTCAATGTCGGCGAATTGGTCTTCATCGGCAGCCACCCAGGCTTCGCCTCCGTTGAAAGAGACGAAGTAGGGGTTTACTGCCTGACTCCAAGCCTCGGCACCAGCACGAATCACCCGATCGCCTCGGCCGACTGGTGGAACTCGTCAGGCGTTGGCTTCTTCGTCGAACCCCTTGCCAACGGGATTGTCTTTGCCTGCGAGGAAGGCCAGCTCGAGGTGCGCACCTCCGAGCTTCTCCGCGAAGAAAACGAAGGCGAAACCGAAGAGGAAATCGAAGAAAACTCGCTCGTCCCGACGTCGACGAACGACGTTTCCTTCACCGTGTTCGCACCCCAGGAGTAACGGGAGCAGAGTCGACGCCGAAGGGGCCCCGCGGGGCCCCCTTCGCGTAGCATCGCCGCGTGCCGAAGATCGCCCTCCCCGGAACCGAACTCAACTACGAGCGCGCCGGCGAGGGTGAGCCGCTGCTGCTGGTCCAGGGGATGACGGCCAACCTGCTGGCCTGGGGGCGGCCGTTCTCCTCGCAGCTCGAGCAGAGCTTCGACGTGATCTCCTTCGACAACCGCGGCATGGGCCTCTCCAGCCCGGTCACCGAGGCCTTCTCGATCGCCGAGATGGCGGCCGACACGGCCGCTCTGCTGGAGGCGCTGGAAATCGAGAGCGCCCACGTGCTGGGGATCTCGATGGGCGGGATGATCGCCCAGGAGCTGGCGCTCGCCCACCCCGAGCGGTTGCGCTCGCTGACCCTCGGCTGCACCTATTGCGGCGGCCCCGGCTCACAGCTGATGGACCCGGCCGACTTCCAGGGCATGGTCGAGGCGATGTCCTCCGGCGACCAGCAGCGGATCTACCGAGCGATGTGGGAGGTCAACGTCTCGCCCGAGTTCGCGGCGGACGACGGCAACTACGCCGAGTTCACGGCGATGACGGAAATGCGGAAGGCGTCGCGCCAGACGATCGCCTTCCAGATGCAGGCAATCGCCGCCCACGACACGAACGCCCGCCTGCCCAACGTAACCACCCCGACCCTGGTCCTCCACGGCACCGGCGACCGCGTGCTCGGCTATCCCAACGGGCCGCTGATCGCATCGCTGATCCCCGCTGCCCGCCTCGAGACCTTCGAGGGCGTCGGCCACATGTTCTGGTGGGAGCAGCCCGAGCGCTCGGCCGAGCTGATCCGCGCCCACGCCCTGGCGCCGGCGGCGTAGCAGCGCCGCTACTTGCCGACGTCGACGCAGCCGGCCGGGTCGAGCTCGCCGTTGATCTTGAAGACGTAATCCGGCTGGGGGAAGATCTCCGGCTCCTCGATCACCAGCTCCAGCGCCGGGTCGCCTTTCGCCCAGGCGTAGATCGGGTACCAGTATTCGGCCTCGCGCGAGTCCTGCGTGTACTGGCTCATGATCAGGTAGTCGTAGTCGCCTTCGTTGACCACGCGGCGGAACTGGCGGCAGCTGGTCGGCAGGCGGTAGGTCCCGTTCGACCCCTTCACGCCGATGTACTGGACTTTGTTCGAGAGATCGGCGCCGTAGAACCCGTACTGGCCGAAGATGATCTCGCTCGAGCCGATGATCCCGATCCGCTTGTCCTCCTGCTTGCGGGCAAATTCGTAGGCCTTGCGCGGCCCCCCTTCGCCAAGGAACGGCAGCGGGTTCACGTAGTGCTGCTCGGCGTACTGGACCTCCTGCGCCCGTCCCAATACCACGGCCAGCAGCACCAGCACCGCCGCCGCCGCAGCGACGACCGGCCGCGTGAAGTGACCTCGGCCGCGGCCGAAGGCGAGAGCCGCCGGCGCCCAGACCAGGAGCAGGGTGAGGAAGACCGTCCCGGCGATGTAGGGCGTGAACCAGCGCGGCGTGGTCAGCACCGTGATCGCGTAGACCCCGGTTAAGAAGAGCAGCGTCTTCCAGGCTCTGCCGTCGGGCGCGCGCAACGGTCGCGCGATCGGCAGCAGCACCATCGCCAGCACCAGGCCCGGGATCAGGTAGCGGGTATTGGTGAAGAACCCGGTCGGCGAGCCCTCCTGACCGGCGGCGGTCAGCGGCGTGAAGACGTAGACGAGCGCGGTCGCCAGGGCGGCGGCGGCAACTACGCGCAGGATCAGGTTGCGCGAGCGCCAGGCGATGTAGACCGCGGCGGCGACGGCGACGATCAGGATCAACGGCCAGAGCGGCCCCAGCGCGTTGTCGAGCTCGGGGAAGAACCAGCGCCGATACATCGTCGGTTCGGTCAGGTAATGGGCAACGGCGAAGCGGGGCCGCGGGTCGAGCGGCATCTGGTCGGGCGTCGGCAGGTTGAGCGGTCCGAACTTGGTGATCGGGATCGGGTTGCCGCCCGTCTTGATCGCCGCCCGCAGGTACCAATAGCCGCCGACCACCAGCAGCGGCACCGCCATCACCCAGGCCGTGGTCCAACGCCGACCCCTGCCACTGAAGAGGACGACCCCGATGGTGATCGCGGCGACGGGGACGAGGAAGGTGAACTTGATCGAACCGGCGAGGCCGCCCGCGATCCCGGCCATGATCAGCGGGCCCTTGTCGAGCAGGGGCGCGTCGCGCTCGGGCGCGTCCTGCACCGCCCCGCTCGCGGGCGCACGTCGCTGGTGACCGTTGATCAGGAAGGCGACGAAGGCGAGCAGGAAGGCGAGCCCGATGATGTCGTTGCGCCCCTCGCCCGGCTGCGTTTCGATCATCACCCCGGAGTCGAGGACGATCGCTGCGGCGACCAGCGTCGCCGGCCCGACCTTGTACGGACGGCCGACGCACCAGGCGGCGAGCAGCGCGATCGGCAGCCAAACCAGGTTCAGCAGCGGCGCCAGCCAGTCGCTCTTGAAGATCACGATCGCGGCGCCGTTGATCAGTTCGTTGCTCTGGGGGTAGTACCAGGCCGCCAGCCGCAGCGGGTCGGTGAAGTGGAGGGGCACCGTCGAGTGCTCCTGGGCGATCGCCGCCGAGAAGGGCATGTGGTACCAGGTGGTGTCGCCACCGAACATCCCGAAGTCCAAGCTCGACTGCGCCGGGAAGGTCCACTCGGCGACCGTGAAGGAGGCGACGCCGAGCGCGATCATCAGCGCGATCGTCTGCACCCTTGGGGCGGCAATTTCCTGCCCCGGTCCAGCTGGCGCTTGGCGCCAGCCAAGCCAGGCGGCGCCGAGCCCGACGCCGATGCAGAGGACGACGATCCAGCCGAAGTAGAGAAGGCTGAGGGAGCCGAGCAGCTGCAGGCAGAGCACCAGCAGCGCCGCCGCCAAGGTGGCGTCGGCGAGGCGGGCCAGCGCCCCGGAGAATTCCGGCACGATCCAGCGCCGCAGCCAGTAGGCGCCGAGGCCGAGCGCCGCAACGATGCCGATCAGGGCGAAGCTGCCGGCTATGTAGGAGCCGAAAGAGGGTGCCACGGGCGCGAGATGCTATTCGCCGCGCCCGCGGTGCAACGCCGCGGTCAGGAGGCGGGCGCCGGGATGCGGCAGGAGACGCCCGTCCCGGCCAAGCCGCAATACCCGTTGGGCACCTTGTGCAGGTACTGCTGGTGGTAATCCTCGGCGTAGTGGAAGGGCCCGGCCGGCTCGATCTCGGTCGTGATCGGCTCCTTGCCGGCCGCCCGCAGGTCGGCGTCGTAGGCGTCGCGCGCCATCTCCGCCGTCGCCACCTGGCTGTCACTGGTCGTGAAGATGCCGGACCGGTACTGGGTGCCGACGTCGTTGCCCTGGCGCATCCCCTGGGTCGGGTCGTGCTCCTCGAAGAAGACCTTGAGCAGCTCGGCATAGGTGATCTTCTCCGGGTCGAAGGCGACCAGCACCGCCTCGGCGTGGCCGGTCCGCCCCGAGCAGACCTCCTCGTAGGTCGGGTTCGGCGTGGTCCCGTTCTGGTAGCCGACCGCCGTCGTGTAGACGCCGTCCAGGGTCCAGAACAGCCGCTCCGCGCCCCAGAAGCACCCCAGCGCGAAGTAGGCGACCTCGGTCCCCGCCGGGAACGGCGGCTGCAGCGGCGTGCCCAGAACCGCGTGCGTCTCGGGAACCTCGAAGCCGCGCTCGCTGCGGCCGGGCAGGGCGTCCTCCGGGGCGACCGTCTGCGTCTTCTCGGGATTCAGCATCGTCATCAGCTTTCCTAGTCGGTTCATCCGCTTTACCTCCTGCCACCTACGTTACGGAAGCTGTCCAGCCGCCCGGCGGGATACGGTCTTCCCATCGGCTGCTTCATCGCCCTCTTCGCACTGATCTCGCCACGGTTGGCGCTGTTCGCCCTGTGGCTGTTCAGTGACCTGCTCAGCCGCGCCTTCGACGACTGGTTCGTCCCCTTGCTCGGCTTCTTCCTGCTGCCCTGGACGACGCTCGCCTACGCGGTGATGTGGAGTGCCAGCACCAACCAGGTCTCCGGCTTCGAGTGGTTCATCGTCATCCTCGCCTTCGTGATCGACCTCGGCGCCTACGCGAGCCGCGGCCGCGCGCGGCGGGACTGAGCCGACCACCCGGCGATGACCTAGGCCCTGTACGGGTAGGCGATCCGGATCTGGCTCTTGGAGAGCACCATGAACGGCCGCTCCGTGACCTTTCCGTCGGCGAGTGTCGTGATCTCGACCTTGGTCAGCGGCAGGAAATCGAAATCGCGCCGGTTGAGAACGTCCGAGAACCGGCTCTGGTAGCCCTCCGGCGGCAGCGTCACGTCGCCGACCACGAGCTGCCTGTCGGTTTCGAACACGGCCCGCTCGACGCGGTGCGCGATCTGTTCGCCCTCGTTCATTCCCGTCCCTATCGACAAAACGCCTGCAAACCCGAGTGTACAAACGTCCACGCGGGTCGGTGACCACGACGCGCCGGCGTCAGAGGCCCAAGACCAATGCCAGGGCTTCGTCAACAGCTCGAAGCTCGTCGGCGTCGAGTCGTCCAGCCGAGTGTCCAAGGCGCTGTGGATCCACCACCGTGCTCTGCTCTACGAGGGCCTGAGTCTCGTCCCCCTCCAGGGTGATCGTGGGCCGGAAGGTGGCCCGACGGGCACTCGTCGACGTGGGCGAGACAAGAGTCGTACTCAGCCCCATCAGCTCGTCGGCCTGGACGACGACCACGTAGCGCGCACCTCGCTGCTCTCTTCCGCGCGCCCCTCGCGGGGACGGCAAGCGAAAAACCTCGCCGCGAACCACGTCAGTCGAGCACTTCCGGTGCGAGTTCCGACAGCTGCTCTCGAACCAACTGCATCTCGGCTCGATCTGCCTGGTCGGACGCCAGCCGCTCGACCTCTTCGACAATGGACGATCGTGATCGACGTCTCGCTGCCGCCTCCCGAAGCGCAGTGCGGACAGCCTCGGAGTCACTGCTCGCATCGCCGCGGACGACCCTCAGTGCAGCAGCCGAGCTGTCGTCCAGTCGGACGTGAAGCGATCGGCTCACAGATCGAATGTAGCACACATCGTGCTACGAATATCGGGGTGCCCGGATTCGAACCGGGGACCTCCGCCACCCAAAGGCGGCGCGCTACCAGGCTGCGCCACACCCCGAGCGGCTCAGTTTAGAGTGAGCGCCGATGGCCGACGTACGTCCGTTCAAGGCGCTGCACTACGACCTCGGGAAGGTCGGGTCGCTGGATGCCGTTGCCGCTCCGCCATATGACGTGATCGACGCCGCCGGACGGGCGCGGCTGCTGGAGCGTTCGCCCCACAACGCGGTCGCGATCGACCTGCCGAAGCCGTTCGACCCCGCCGACCCAGCCAGCAGCCCCGAGGGCGACCCCTACGAGGGAGCAGCAAAGACGATCGAGGCCTGGCGCGCGGAGGGAGCTCTGGTCGCCGACGAGGAGCCCTCGATCTGGGCGCTGACCCAGGACTACACCGCGCCCGACGGCAACGACTACAGCCGCAACGCGATCCTCGCCGCCGTGCGCGTCGTCGACTACGACGAAGGCGTGCGCCCGCACGAGCGCACCCACCCCGGCCCGCTCGAGGACCGCCTGCTGCTGACCCGCGCGAGCGGCTACAACCTCTCGCCGATCTTCTCGCTCAGCACCGTGGACGCCTGGCCACTGGTCGCGCCGGTGCTCTCGCCGCAACCGTGGGGAGAGGCGACGGACGAGACCGGAACCATCAACCGGCTCTGGCAGGTCACCGACCCGGGGGTCCACGCCGCCGTCAGCGAGCGCCTCGCCGGCGCCGAACTGCTGATCGCCGACGGCCACCACCGCTACGAGACCGCTCGGGCCTTCCGCGACGAGGTCGGTGGCGAGGGTCCGCACAACTACACCCTGATGGCGCTGACCGGGCTCGACGACCCAGGCCTCACCGTCTTCCCCACCCACCGCCTGCTCTCCGGCCTCGCCACAGACCCCGAGCGTCAGCGCCGCCTCGGCAGCGGCCTGCGCAAGCTCTTCGAGGTGACGGAGATCGACCGCGCCGAGATCGACCCGGGCGGCGAGGACGGTGTCGGCGTCTTCGGCGTCTACGACTCCTTCCACGAGCAGGCGTACCGGCTGCGACTGAAGGACGTCGCCGACCTCGACCGCCGGCTCGAGGGGAAACCGGAGGCCTACCGGCGGCTCGACTCGGCGATCCTCGAGACCCTGGTCCTCAAGGGCCTGGCCGGGATGAGCGACCACGACATCGACGAGCGGTACGGGCTCGAGTACGCGAAGAACGTCCCCGACGCGCTGGCGATGGTCGAGGAGGGCGACTATGACGTCGCCTTCATCCAGCGCCCGGTCCCGGTCGAGCAGGTACGGGCGGTCGCCGCCACCGAGGAGAACATGCCGCCGAAGTCGACCTACTTCTTCCCCAAGGTGATGACCGGCTTCGCCTTCAACCCGGTCCGCTGAGCGCCGCCGCGTAGGATCGGGCCGTGGTCAAGATCTACACGAAGAAGGGCGACGACGGGACCACCTCGCTCTGGTACGGCGGCCGCATCCCCAAGCACCACGGCCGCACCGAGGCCTACGGCGCCCTCGACGAGGCCTGTTCGCAGCTCGGGGTCGCCCGCGCCCTCTGCGGCGGCGAGGCCGAGCTGGCCGCCGACATCCTCCGCCTCCAGGACGACCTCTTCGTCGCCGGGGCCGAGCTGGCGACCGCGCCGGAGGCAGCGCAGCGGCTCGAAGACGGCGTCAGCCGCACCACCGACGAGATGGTCGCCGAGCTCGAGCGCCTGATCGACCGCTACATGGCCGAGGTGGAGCTGCCGCCGAAGTTCGTGATCCCCGGCGGCAACCAGCTCTCGGCCCAGCTCGACGTCGCCCGCACCCAGATCCGCCGCGCCGAGCGCCGCATCTCCGCCCTCGCCGAAGCGGGCGAGTTGGCGGACGAGACCGTGATCCACTTCGTCAACCGCGCCTCCGACCTCGCCTACGCGATGGCCCGCTTCGCCGACGTCGACGACCCGGCCCTGTTCGAGGGTCGCGGCAAGGGCTGAGCGGGTGCGGATCGCCGCCCGGCGCATCGACGGCTACGCCCATGAGGTCGACCTCGAAGGCGGGCACGAGATCGTCGTCGACGAGCCGGCCGCTGCCGGCGGCACCGACACCGGCCCGCGGCCAACCCAGCTGCTCGGCGCCAGCCTCGCCGGCTGCATCGCGATCACGATGGAGATGTACGCGCGGCGCAAGGAGTGGGACGTCGGCAAGGTCGAAGTGATTGTCGACGTCGGCTACGACGGCCCCGTGCCGCGCACCTTCGACGTCTCCGTCGACCTGCCGGCCGAGCTCGATCGCGAGCAGCGGCGAAGGCTGCTGGAGATCGCCACCCGCTGCCCGGTCCACAAGATCCTCGCCGGCGAAGCGAAGGTCAGCGTCGCCGAGCGCCTGGAGCCGGCCTGATGGACCTCGGGCTGAGCGAGCGCAGCTGTCTCGTCACCGGCGCCAGCCGCGGGATCGGCCGCGAGACCGCGCGCCAGCTCTGCGCCGAGGGGGCGAGCGTGCTGCTGGTCGGCCGCCACGAGGGCCGGCTGGCGGAGGCGGTCGCCGAGGCCGAGGAGGCCGGAGCCGCTGCCGGCGGCAGGGCCGCCCCGCTCGCCCTCGACATCACCGACGTCGACGCCGGCGAGCGCATGCTGACCACCGCGACCGAGCTCTTCGGCAGGCTCGACGTGCTCGTCAACAACGCCGGCAGCGCCGCTTGGCGCGACCTCGACGACGTCCCTGACGAGGACTGGCACGCTCAGTACGAGCTCAACGTGATGGCGCCGCTGCGCGCGATGCGCGCGGCCGCCCCCGCGATGGCCGAGCGCGGCTGGGGCCGCGTCGTCAACGTCTGCTCGACCGCCGGCAAGCGTCCCTCGGCGGCGATGCCCGAGTACTCGGTGGCGAAGGCGGCCGAGCTCTCGCTCTCGCGCCTCTTCGCCGACCGCTACGCGAAGACCGGCGTCCTCGTCAACGCGATCTGCCCCGGCCCGGTCGAATCGGAGATGTGGATGGACCCGGGCGGTCTGCTCGACCAGTCGCAGGCACTGAGCGGCGCCGGCAGCCGCGAGGAGGCACTGGCGGAAGCCGGCTCCAAGCGCCCGATCGGCCGCCTCGCCGACCCGGCCGAGATCGCCGCGGCGATCGTCTTCCTCTGCTCCGAGCGCGCCTCCTACGTGGCCGGCGCCGCCTGGTCGGTCGACGGCGGCACCGTGCAGGTCATCATTTGAGCGGCAAGCCGGTGGAGGCAGCGGTGCTGCTGCCGCTCTACGGCTGGCCCGAGGATCCCGGCCTCGTCCTCACCGAGCGCCGCGCCGACCTGCGGCGCCACGCCGGCGAGATCTCCTTCCCCGGTGGGCGCCGCGACGAGGGCGACGCCGACCTGCAGGCGACCGCGCTGCGCGAGGCGCAGGAGGAGATCGGCCTCGACCCGGGTGCCGTCGAGCTCGGCGAGGCGCTGCCGCCGACCAAGACCTTCGTCACCAACTACGTCGTCCACCCCTTCGTCGGGCGCATCGCGCACCCGCGGGAGCTCGCACTACAGCCGAATCCCGCCGAGGTGGAGACGCTCCTCACCTTCTCGCTCGAGCACCTGCGCGAGGGCTACGAGATGCGCCGCCTGATCCGCCGCGGCGTCCCCATCCACACCCCCACCTACGAGGTGGAGGGGCAGCTGATCTGGGGAGCTACCGCGCGGATCCTCGGCGATTTACTCGAGCGGCTCGACTAGCTCTTGCCGGCCGGCTGGGGGACGATGCGGATGTAGGGCCGCGGCTCCTCCCAGCCGTCGGGGTAGATCTCCTTCGCTTCGTCGTTGGAGACCGAGCCGGCGATGATCACGTCGTCGCCCTGCTGCCACTGGGCCGGGGTCGCGACTTTGTGCCCGGCGGTGAGCTGGAGCGAGTCGATCACGCGCAGCACCTCGTCGAAATTGCGCCCGGTCGTCATCGGGTAGACGAGGATGAGTTTGACTTTCTTGTCGGGGCCGATGACGAAGACGTTGCGCACGGTCTGGTTGTCGACCGGCGTGCGGTCGGCCGCGTCGCCGGAGACGTCGGCGGCCAGCATGCCGTAGAGCTTCGAGACCTCGAAGTCGGCGTCGCTGATGATCGGGTAGTTCGGGGCCGTCCCCTGGGTCGCCTCGATGTCGCTCGCCCAACCCTCGTGTTTGTCGAGCGGGTCGACCGAGAGTCCGATGATCTTCACGCCGCGCTTGTCGAACTCAGGTTTGATGCTCGCCATGTACCCGAGCTCGGTCGTGCAGACCGGGGTGAAGTCTTTCGGGTGGGAGAACAAGACCCCCCAGGAGTCCCCGAGCCAGTCATGGAAGCTGATCCGGCCCTCGGTCGTCTCGGCCTCGAAATCCGGTGCTACGTCACCAAGCTGCAGGGCCATCGAAACGCTCCTCTCGCGTGTCCGTAATAAATATCTAAATTCCTATCCGAGTTTAGACATATCGCTCAGCGAGCTGGATTGGCTATCTCGAGGACTGAGCTGGTTATCGCTTCGAGCCAGATCTCAAAAGGGTTCGACCAGGTGGAGTGGTCGTTCGGGTCGACCAGAATCGTGCTCAGGGGGAACTGCCACTTTTCAGAAGCGGCCTCGAGCGCCTCATGGCCCCGTGCCAGCAACACCGGGTCGACGCTTCCGCCGGCCTCGTAGACAAAGCCTCGCACCGGCGTTTCGACCAATCTTTCAACCGTCCGGTCGAGGCGCGGACCGTGAATCGCGGCGAGCTCCTCTGCGCTGCCCTCAGCGGAGCCGAGCATCCAGACGACGACGGTGATGTCGCCGACGAGGTCGAGGATCGTGCCGGGACGGACAGGGTCAGCGAGCGCCGGCTCGATCCCGGCCGCCGCGATCGCCGCCAGGCCCTCCTCGCGGCGGCTCGTCCCCCGCACCGTCCAGCCCTCGGCCAGCAGCTGCTGCCCCAGGTCTCGGCCGCGACAGCCACAGCCGACGATCAGCGCTCGCGCCATGTCCAGGTCTACATCGCTTCGAACGGCCCGCGCCCGCGCAAGCGCAGGCGCTCGTCTTCGGCGACCTTTTCCTGCAGCTCCGCCTCGGTCATCTCGGGAGCGCCGCGGCGGCGGCGCAGCTCGTTCTGGGCTTCCATCATCTGGCGGACGTCGTCGATCTCGTTCTGGGCCTCGACTTCTGGCGAGCGGGTCGGCTTCCAGTCGAGCAGCTCGGCGTTGCTGCCCGGGTAGAAGCGGCCGACGATCACCAGCACGCCGACCAGGAACGCGATCAAAGCCAGGGTCCCGAGGATGTAGAGCACGCCATGAGGATACGGTTCCGAGCGATGTCCGAGGCCTACGTACTCGACGCGGTCCGCACCCCGATGGGCGCCTACCGGGGCGCCCTATCCGGCGCCCGCCCCGACGACCTCGCCGCGCACACGATCCGGGCCGTGGTCGAGCGCAGCGGCGTCGACCCCGAGCGGATCGCCGACGTCTACTTCGGCGCCGCCAACCAGTCCGGCGAGGACAACCGTGACGTCGCGCGGATGGCGGCGCTGCTGGCGGGATTGCCGCACAGCGTTCCCGGCGCCACCGTCAACCGGCTCTGCGCCTCCGGCCTGGAGGCGGTCAACGCCGCCGCCCGCGCGGTCAAGCTCGGCGAGGGCGACTTCTACCTGGCCGGCGGCGTCGAGTCGATGAGCCGGGCGCCGTGGGTGGTCGAGAAGCCCGAGCGCGGCCTCCCGCGCGGCCCGCAGACGATGCACGACACGACCCTGGGCTGGCGCATGATCAACCCGCGCATGACCGAGCTCGGGGTCTCGACCGAGTCGATGGGCGAGACCGGCGAGAACGTCGCCGAGCGCTACGGGATCAGCCGCGAGGACCAGGACGCCTTCGCCCTGCGCAGCCACCAGCGCGCGGTCGCCGCGGCGGAGGCCGGAAAGCTGGCCGAGGAGATCGTCCCGATCGAGGTCCGCAAGGGACGCGAGACCGCCCTCGTCGAGGCCGACGAGGGCCCGCGCCCCGACGCCTCCCTCGAGAAGCTGGCGAAGCTGAAGCCGGTCTTTCGCGAGGGCGGCAGCGTCACCGCCGGCAACGCCTCGACGCTCAACGACGGCGCCGCCTGCCTGCTGATCGGCTCCGAGCAGGGCGCGAGCCGGCTCGGCGTCGAGCCACTCGCCCGCGTCGTCGCCACCGGTGTCGCCGGCGTCGACCCCGCCTATATGGGCATCGGCCCGGTCGCGGCGATCTCCCGAGCGCTCGCCGCCGCCGACCTGACGCTCGAGCAGATCGAGTTGATCGAGCTCAACGAGGCTTTCGCCTCCCAGGTCCTCGCCAGCGCCCGCGAGCTCGGCATCGAGGAAGAGCGCCTCAACGTGAACGGCGGCGCGATCGCGCTCGGCCACCCGCTCGGCTGCTCCGGCGCCCGCCTCTCCACCACCCTCGTCCGCGAGCTGCGTCGCCGCAACGCCAAGTACGGGATCGCCACCATGTGCGTCGGCGTCGGCCAGGGCCTGGCGACCGTATTCGAAGCGGTCTAGGAAACACCTGAGCGCTCAAACAGCACTAGGCTGTTGGGGATGGAACTGGGGAGAAGCTTGGGAACCCGGGCGCGACTGACGGCAGCCTGCGCCTGCCTGGCCCTGCTGGCCCCGGCCTCTGCCTCCGCCCTGGGCAGCCCCAAGGGGGACTTCTTCGCGGCGACCTCAGCGAGGACGGGTGGCGGCGCGCAGGCGTCGATCATCGGCGGCGACCCCGCCTCGATCACCGACTTCCCCTCGCTCGCGTTCGTGGTCGCCAAGAACAGCTTCACCTGCACCGGGACGGTGATCTCACCCCGCGTCGTCCTCACCGCGGCCCACTGCGTCCAGGACCTCAACGTCGGTGGGTTCACTCCCCCCGACGACTACCTCGTGATCACCGGCCGCACCAACCCGCGCCAGACCGCCACCGGGAACGTCCTGAAGGTGAGCGAGACCCACGTCTTCCCGCGCTTCGATCCGGGGACCGGGTACGGCGACGCAGCTCTGCTCGTGCTCACCAGCCCCACCCCCGCTCCGCCGATTCCGCTCGCGACCGCCGCCGACGGCGCCCTCTACGCCGGCGGCGCGGGAGTGCTCCTGGCCGGCTGGGGGCTGACCCGCCCCAACGCCACCTCGGCACCGAACGACCTGCACTCGACCTCCAACGTCGTCCTCAACCCCTCGGCCTGCAAGTCGCGCACGCGCAGCTACTACCCGCCCTACTCCATCAGCGGGCAGATGTGCACGACCGACCCGCCCGACCACAAGAACGGTGGCTGCTTCGGCGACAGTGGCGGCCCGGCGATCGCCCAGCGCGCCGACGGCTCGCCGGTCGAGATCGGCATCGTCAGCACCGGCGGCCCGCAGTGCAGCACCAAGGTGCCCAACGTCTTCACCCGCGCCGACCTGGTCTCGACCTGGGCCTCGGAATGGACCGCGGCAGTCGAAACCGGCGCTTCACCGCCCGCCCTCAAAGCCCGGCTGCCGCGGCTTACCGAGGAAAGCGCCGAGGGTCTCGTGGTCGGGGTGCTGCGGTCCAATCTCGGCAACCTCTTCCAGCAGAGCAGTGGCCTGGAAGGAGGCTGCCGGCGGCTCGGGGCGGCTCGGGTCAGATGCGAACTGCTCTGGCGCCACGGGCCGAAGATCTACTTCGCAACCGTGACCGTGTTCTACGTGCTGCGGCAGAACACGGTGGCCTGGGACAACAGCTTCGTCTTCCGCCGGGCGAGTGCGCGCTGCCTCCAGGGCAGCCGCCCCCAGAGCTGTCCGGTCGAAGTCAGACGCGGCTAGCCTGGCCGCGTCTCTCAGGTAGCCTCGCCGCGGTGACTTCAGGCTTCGAAGAGCTGGCCAGCGTCGACGGGCAGGTGACCCCCACGGGGGAGGCCCTGGTGCCGATGAAGGACGACGGCCTCTACCGGGGCGATGGCGCCTTCGAGGTGATCCGCCTCTACGACGGGAAGCCGTTCGCGCTGGTCGACCACCTCGACCGGCTCGGCCGCTCGGCGGCCGCAATCGAGCTCGAGTTCGACCGGACGGCGCTGGAGCGGGAGATCGGGGCGCTGCTGGACACGGCCGGCCCGGTCGATGGGCAGCTGCGGCTGATCGTCACCCGCGGCGGCCGGCGGATCGCCGCCACCGAGCCGATCCCCGCGCACGGCGAGACGCTCAGCGTGGCGACCGTCACCTACTCCCCGACGCTGATCCTCAACGGCGTCAAGTCGCTCTCCTACGCCGCCAACATGCAGGCGAGCCGGATCGCCAAAGGCCGTGGCGCCGACGAGGCGGTGCTGGTGCGACCCGAGGGGACGGTGCTGGAGCCCCCGACCTCGGCGATCTTCTGGGTCTCCGCCGACGGCGAGCTGCGCACGCCCGCCCTCAGCGACGGGGTCCTCGAGTCGATCACGCGCGACCGCCTGATCAAGGCACTCGACGTCGCCGAGGGCACCTGGCACCTCGACGATCTGCGTGCCGCCCAGGAGGCCTTCCTCGCCTCGACCACGCGCGAGGTCCAGGCCGTCTCGGCGATCGATGGCAAGGCCCTCTCCGAGGCGCCCGGCCCGCGCACCCGCGAGGCCCAGCAAGCCTTCGCCGCGACCCTGGGGCGCGAGCTGGAAGAACTTCGATGACCAACCGTTGCGGCAGTCTTTTGTACCCCTATACGACACAAAGGACTGCCGCACCCGACCAGATAGGGACGCGATGGACTTCCAGCTGAGCGACGAGCAGCGACTGATCTCCGAAACGGCACGCGACTTCGCCGACAAGGAGATCATCCCCAGGGTCAAAGAGAACGACCGCGCCGCCCGCTTCGACCGTGAGCTCGCGAGCAAGCTCGGCGAGGTCGGCTACCTCGGCGCCCCCGTGGCGGAACAGTACGGCGGCCGCGGCCTCGACTACATCGGCTACGGGCTGATCGTCGAGCAGGTCGGCCGCGCCGACTCCTCGGCCCGCACCGTCGTCTCCGTGCAGACCTCGCTCGTGGCGGGTTCGATCGAGAGGTGGGGCACCGAGGAGCAGAAACAGAAATGGCTGCCCAAGCTCTGCTCGGGCGAGTGGCTCGGCTGCTTCGGCCTGACCGAGCCGGACACCGGCTCCGACGCCGCCAACCTCCGTACCCGCGCGACCAAGACCGACAACGGCTGGTCGATCAGCGGCCAGAAGATGTGGATCTCGCTCGGCAACTTCTCCGAGCTGGCGCTGATCTTCGCCCAGACCGACCCCGAGAAGAAACACCGCGGGCTCGCCTGCTTCCTCGTCCCGACCAAGAGCGAGGGCTTCACGACCGGGGAGATCCACGGCAAGCTCGGGCTGCGCTCCTCCGACACGGCTGAGATCTCGCTCGACTCGGTCGAGGTCGGCGAGGACGCGATGCTGGGTGAGATCGGCGATGGCTTCAAAGTCGCGATGAGCGCCCTCGACAACGGCCGCTACAGCGTTGCCGCCGGCTGCGTCGGCATCTGCGACGGCTGCGTCGACGCCTCGGTCGCCTACGCAAAAGAGCGCAAGCAGTTCGGCGTCCCGCTGGCCCGCTTCCAGCTGGTTCAGGAGATGATCGCCGACATGATCCTCAAGCGCGATGCCAGCCGGATGCTGGTCTACCGGGCGGGGGTGCTGAAGGACGAAGGAAAGCCGAACACGACCGAGACCTCGGTGGCGAAGCTCTACGCGACCGAGTCCGCAGTCGAATGCGCCAACCTGGCGATCCAGGTCCACGGGGGCGCCGGCTACGTCGACGACTACCCCGTTGAGCGCTACCTGCGCGACGCCCGCGTCACCACCCTCTACGAGGGCACCTCGCAGATCCAGAAGCTGATCATCGGCCGCGCTGCGACCGGGATCAGCGCGATGCTCCCCTTCGAGGAGAGCTGAGGCCGGCCTTGCCGGAGCTGGTCGAGACCACGGTCGACGAGTTCAACGTCGCTCTGCTGCAACTGAACCGGCCAGAGGCGCGCAACGCTCTCTCGGCCGAGATGAGGGAGCGCCTGATCGGCGAGCTGCAGCGCCTCGACGCCGACCCCGAGGTCCGCTGCATAGTGATCGCCGGCTCCGACGAGGTCTTCGCCGCCGGAGCCGACATCCGCGCGATGGCCGAGCGTCCGCTCGAAGCCGCGCCGGACCCGGCCGGGCTGGAGTTCTGGAGGGGCGTGGCGGCGGTCGAGACGCCGCTGATCGCCGGCGTCTCCGGCTTCGCGCTCGGCGGCGGCTGCGAGCTGGCCCTGATCTGCGACATGATCGTCGCCGACGAGAAGGCGCGCTTCGGCCAGCCCGAGGTGATGCTGGGGATCATTCCCGGCGGCGGCGGCACCCAGCGCCTGGCGCGGACGATCGGCAAGCAGCGGGCGATGGAGTACGTGCTGACCGGCCGCCTCTTCGACGCCAAGACCGCACACCGGTGGGGGCTGGTCAACCTGGTCGTCGGCAAAGGCCTCTGGCTGACCGAGACGCTCGAGCTGGCGCGCACGGTGGCGGCCCGGGCGCCACTCGCCACCCGCCTCGCCAAACGGGCGGTTCTGGCCGCGGAGGAGACGAGCCTCTCCGAGGGCCTGGAGCAGGAGCGGGCGCTGTTCGAGCGGACGATGGCGACCGAGGACCGGGTCGAGGGCATGCAGGCCTTCCTCGAGAAGCGCGAGCCCGATTTCCAGGGCCGATGACCGTCACCGGCATCGGCGTCCTCGGGGCCGGCACCATGGGCCGGGGAATCGCCCAGGTGGCGGGCCTGGCCGGATATGAGACGTATCTCTACGAGCCCGACCCGGAAGCGCTCGAACTGGGGCAGATCCGGCTCGGCGAGGAGCTCTCGAAGGGCGTCGACCGCGGCCGCTGGAGCGACGCCGAGGGAAGCGCGGCGGTCGAGCGGATCTATCCCGGCAGCGAACTCACCGAGCTCGCCGGCTGCGACCTGGTGGTCGAGGCCGCACCCGAGGACCTGGGGCTGAAGCGCAAGCTGTTCGCCGAAGCGGCGGCCGTCTGCGGCCCCGAGGCGGTGCTCGCCTCCAACACCTCCTCGCTGCGGATCTCCGAGATCGCGGCCGCGGTCCCGAACCCCGAGCGGGTCGTCGGCATGCACTTCTTCAACCCGCCGGCGCTGATGAAGCTGGTCGAGGTGGTGGCGGCCGAGCAATCCTCCGAGCGGGCGCTGGAAGCAACCACCGAGGTCGCGATGCGGATGGGCCGCACCCCGATCCGCGCCAAGGACAGCCCCGGCTTCGTCGCCAACCGGCTCGCCCGGCCCTTCTCGCTGGAGTCGCTGCGAATCCTCGCCGACGGCGTCGCCGACGCGGAGCGGATCGACCGCATCGTCCGCCTCGGCGGCGGCTTCCGCATGGGACCGTTCGAGCTGCTCGACCTGATCGGCCTCGACGTCAACCTGACGATCGCGCGCTCCTTCTTCGCCCAGGGCGGCGAACCGGAGCGCTGGCGCCCGAGCCCGATCCAGGAACGGCTGGTCGAGGAGGGCAGGCTCGGCCGCAAGAGCGGCCAGGGCTACTACGCGTACGGCAAAGGGATCGAACGCGAGCTCGACCCCGAGCTCGGCATCCTCGCCCCCACCCTCGACCCCGAGAAACTGGCGCGGATCGACCCGGCCGCCGGCGAGGTCCTGCCCCGGTTGCTCGCCCAGATCGCCAACGAGGCGGCCTTCGCCCGCGAAGAAGACATCGCCTCCCCCGAGGACATGGACACCGCGATGCAGTTGGGCTTCAACTGGCCGCTCGGCCCGCTCGGCCTCACCGCCAAGATCGGCGCCCGCCGCGCCGTCGAGCTGCTCGACTCGTTGCAAGCCGAAAAGGGCGACGCCTACCGGGTGGCGCCGCGCCTGCGCGCCGCCGCGGCCGAGAACGGGTCGCCATGAGCGGGCGCAAACCGGCCTCGCCACACACCGCCCGGCGCAACCGCGATGCGCTGGACTCTCTCCCGCCCGGATACGAGGAGGACTTCGAGGAGGCGCGCCGCGGCCTCATCGCCGCCTTCTCGCCGGCGACGGTCACGGGCACGGACGGGCGCTCGGTCTGGGACCTCGAGTCCTACGGGTTCGTCGAGGGCGAGCCGCCGCAGACGGTCAACCCCAGCCTCTGGCGCCAGAGCAGGCTGAACCGCATCGCCGGCCTGTTCGAGCTGGCGCCTGGCTTCTACCAGCTGCGCGGCTTCGATCTCTCGAACATGCACATCGTCGAGGGCGAGCAGGGGATCCTCGTGATCGACCCGCTGATCACCGCCGAGACGGCGGCGGCTGCGCTCGCCCTCTACCGCGAGCACCGCGGCGATCGCCCGGTCACCGGCCTGATCTACACCCACAGCCACATCGACCACTTCGGCGGCGCCAAGGGCATCCTCACCCCCGAGGAGGTGGAGGAGCGCGGGATCCCGGTGCTGGCCCCGGCCGGCTTCCTCCACCACGCGATCAGCGAGAACGTCTTCGCCGGCACGGCGATGGGCCGCCGCGCCGCCTACATGTACGGGGCGCGGCTGCAGCGCGGCCCCGACGGGCAGGTCGGCGCCGGGCTCGGGCAGACGACGTCGCTCGGCACCGTGACCCTGATCCCACCCAACCTCGACGTCACCGAGACCGGCCAGGAGGAGACGGTCGACGGGGTGCGGATGGTCTTCCAGCTCACCCCCGGCACCGAGGCGCCGGCGGAGATGAACTTCCACTTCCCCGACCACCGCGTCCTCTGCATCGCCGAGAACGCGACCCACACGATGCACAACACGCTCACCCTGCGTGGCGCCCTGGTCCGCGACCCGCACGTCTGGGCGCACTACCTGGACGAGTCGATCGAGCTCTTCGGCGCCGAGTCCGACGTCCTGTTCGCCGGCCACCACTGGCCGCGCTGGGGCAGCGAGCGGATCGTCGACTACCTGAAGAAGCAGCGGGACCTCTACGCCTACCTGCACGACCAGACCCTGCGCCTGATCAACCGGGGACTGACCGGGCGCGAGATCGCCGAGACGCTGGAGCTGCCGCCGAGCCTGGCGGCCGAGTGGCACTGCCGCGGCTACTACGGCTCGGTCAGCCACAACGTCAAGGCCGTCTACCAGCTCTACATGGGCTGGTTCGACGGCAACCCCGCCCACCTCTGGGAGCACACCCCGGTCGAGTCGGCGCGGCGCTACGTCGAGTTCATGGGCGGCGCCGCGGCAGTGCTGGAGCGGGCGCGATCCTCATTCGAGGCGGGCGACTACCGCTGGGTGGCCGAGGTCGTCAACCACGTCGTCTTCGCCGAGCCCGGAAACCGCGAGGCGCGCGGGCTGCAGGCCGACGCGCTCGAGCAGCTCGGCTACGGGGCCGAGAACGCGACCTGGCGCAACTTCTTCCTGATGGGCGCCGCGGAGCTGCGGGAGGGGATCTCCGGCACCCCGACCGCGCCGGCCGCCCCCGACGTGCTCGCGCAGCTCTCGGTCGAGCAGATCCTCGACGCGATGGCGATCCGCCTCGACGGTCCCCGCGCCTGGGACGTGCGCCTGAGGATCAACTGGCGCGTCACCGACCCCGACGAGGACCACCTGCTCACAATTGAGAACGCCGTCCTCAACCACCGCAGCGACCGCCACGACCCGGACGCCGACGCGACGCTCGTGATCGAACGCCAGGCGCTGAACGAAATGCTGGGCAAAGAAGCGGACCTGGCCGAGCTGGCCGAGAGCGGCCGCCTGCGCGTCGAGGGTGACGGGATGAAGCTGGCCGAGCTATTGGGCCTGATCGAGGAGCCCGACCCGGGCTTCGCGATCGTCACGCCCGAGCGCTAGACCCTCGAAACCTCCCGCAGTGGCCCGTGTTGGGTGGATGTCGGCTGCCCCTCTTCACTCGCCTGCCTGGCTGGATCGCCGCCCGTCGTCCGCGAACCCAGCTGGGCCAGCGGCGCAAAACGTTCAGAGGGGCAGCCGACATCCACCCAACGAGCTACACGGGGGGTTCGAACGGCAGAGCTCATAAGGCTGACGCTAGGCGATTACCGTCTCCAGTTCAGCTGCTGAAGGGCGGGGGCCGGTGGGGCCTGCGAACGTTTTGTGCCGCTGGCCGAGAGAGAACCTCGGACGCCACCCGGCGATACAGCCAGTCAGGCAAGTGAGTAGGCCCCACCGGCCCCCGCCCTTCAGGAGGCGACAGCAATGGCGGTTCTCGCTAATCCCTACTAGCCCGGCCGCTCGGACCCGAGCCGCATCATCACCTCATCCGAGTAGCACCAGCTCCAGTCTTCACCGGGCTCGGCGGAGCGGATGATCGGGTGGCCGGTCGCCTCGTAGTGGGCGGTTGCGTGTTTGCCGATCGAGTTGTCGCAGCAGCCGATGTGACCACAGCTCTGACACATCCTCAGGTGCACCCACTGCATGCCCTGGGCCAGGCACTCCTCGCAGCCCTTGACCTCGTGCGGAAGGTCGAGGATCTCAACCGAGTCGAGATGGGTGCATTCGGGAGCCGTGGCTCCCAAGATTACTCCCCTCAGCGCAGCGCTCAGTGGGCAGAAGCCTTCGAGGGATGCTCGGTCGCCAGGCAGGCGAGTGAAGAGGGGCGGCCGACATCCCCCCGGGTCACGCTCAGGGAGCGAGCTCGACGGGCTCGCCGCCGGGCATCCAGTGGGCCTCGACCGGGGGCGGGCTGTCGCGCAGATAGCGCTCGGCGTCGAGCGCGCCCATGCAGCCGGTGCCGGCGGCGGTGACCGCCTGGCGGTAGGTGTGGTCGACGACGTCGCCGACGGCGAGGACGCCGCCGAGGTTGGTCCGGGTCGAGCCGGGCTCGGTGACGATGTAGCCGTCCTCGTCGGTCTCGACCTGGCCGGCGACGATCTCCGATTTGGGGATGTGGCCGATCGCGACGAAGGCGCCGTTGGTCTCGATCTCCTCCTCGGCGCCGGTCTCGGCGTTGCGGAGGCGGACCCTGGCCAGCTTGCCGTCCTCGCCGGCGACGAACTCCTCCGGCACGAACGGGGTCTTGAGGCTGATGTTGTCCTTCTCCACGGTGCGGTCGAACATGATCTTCGAGGCGCGGAACTCGTCGCGGCGGTTGACGACGGTCAGGTCGCTGGCGTACTTGGAGATGAAGATCGAGTCCTCCATCGCCGAGTCGCCGCCGCCGATCACGACCACTTTCTGGTCTTTGAAGAAGGCGCCGTCGCAGACGCCGCAGGTGGAGACGCCGCGGCCGCCGAGCTCCATCTCGCCGGGGACCCCGAGCCGTTTCGGCTCCGCCCCCATCGCCAGGATCACGGTCTTGGCCCGGTGCTCCTCGTCGCCGAGGAAGACCTTCTGCACGCCGCCGTCGGAGAGCTCGACCCGGTCGACGTCGTCGGTGACGAAGCGGGTCCCGAAGCGCTCCGCCTGAGCGCGGAACTGGCCCATCATCTCCGGGCCCATGATCCCGTCGGGATAGCCCGGGTAGTTCTCGACGTCGGTCGTGTTCTGCAGCTGGCCGCCCCACTGGAAGCCCTCGAAGACCAGCGGCTCGAGGTTGGCGCGCGCCGTGTAGAGCGCCGCCGTGTACCCGGCGGGCCCGCCCCCGATGATGATCACGTTCTCGACTTTGTTCGAATCAGCCATGTTTTCGCCGCCTGGAGTCTATTACTTTACTTTTTATAGTAGCCCTCAACGGGGTCGGCCGCAAGCTCGCCGGTGGGTGGCTCGAGGTCCGACTTGGCGCTGCCGCCGCGCTCGATCGGCAGCCCCTCCTCTTCCCAGCGATGGACCGTTTTGCGCAGCTGGAAGAAGGCGATTATGCCGACCGGGATCGGCAGCCAGAAGGCGACCAGGCGGAAGACCAGCACTGCCGGGAAGACGGTCTCCTCGGGGATGCCGAAGAGGACGAAGGCACCGATCATCCCCGCGTCGACCGCTCCCACCCCCGCCGGCGCCAGCGGGAAGAGGTTGGCGACCATGCCGAGGAAAAAGCCCTGGACCACGACCGCGATCGGCACGTGAACGCCGAAGGCCTGGAAGGAGGCCCAGAGCACGCCGATGCTGGCGGCCCAGAAGCCGGCCGCACCGAGCACGGCGAGGCCGCCGCGCGAAGGATGGGCGAAGAGGCTGAGGGCGAAGCGGAACCCCTCCCCGATCGTCGCCGGCACTTTGGCGACGGTTTTGAGAATGGACTTTGCGCGCTCGCCGTGGGCGTAGGGAGCGAGCCGGCGTTCGAGGTCGCCCGGGATCAGGGCGATGAGGACGCCGAGGATGATCAGCAACCCGGCGACGCCGGCGGGGATGATCGTCAGCTCGACCGAGTCCTTGCCGTCGAGGACTCCGGTCCGCAGCAGCACCCCGAAGACGATCAGGGCGATCGGGTAGAAGGCGTAGTGGAGGCTGATGAAGGCGACCATGCGGCGGGCGACGTCACGGCGCCGCATCCCCGCTTTGCGCAGCGCCCAGTAGGTGAGGGCGACGCCGCCGGCGCCGCCGGCCGAGAACAGCAGCGTCGCCGCCACCCCGGCCATGTTGATCTCGTAGGTCTCGATCCAGCGCAGGCGCAGCGCGTCGCCGCCGACTACGGCCTTGAAGAGGGCGATGTAGGTGGCGAAGGCGAGGACGTTGAAGCCGATCGCGATCGCGATCCAGAGCGGCTCGGCCTCGTCGAGCCGGCCCAGCGCTTCGTCGAGGCCGACCAGCTTCGGGAAGAGGAAGTAGATGCCGACCAGCAGCAGCAGGATGAGCAGGACCGTCTGCACCAGCCGCCGCGTGGTGACGAGCGGCATTTCGACGGTCGGCCTGCCGTTCGCCGAATCATCTCCAGACACTAAGGGGACGCTACCCGCTCGCGAGGCGCTCCAAGCGGCGCAGGCCACGGTTGATGCCGTGGACGAGCGGTTCCGCGAGCGGCTCGCCACGCCTGATCACGGCGACGAGCGCCGCCCCGGCGATCAGGTCGGTGACGTAGTGCTCACCGAGGTAGACGAGGGCGAAGCCGAGCGTGCCGGCGTAGCCCCACCCGAGCGCGCCCTCGACCTTGCCGGCTTCGGCCAGCGAGAGGGCGGCGACCAGCGAGGTGGCGAAGTGCAGCGAGGGCATCGCCGCCCAGGGATTGCCACCGAGCGCGTCGTACATCTTCGGCCAGGCCGTGCCCCAGGTGTCTTCGCCGACCTCGACCATGATCCGCCGCACCTCTTCATCGGTCACGCCCTCCTGCGAAGACCACCAGGGCGGCGCCGTCGGCACCGCGAAGTAGACGGCGCAGCCGATGTCGAAGACGGCGGCCATCTGGCGGGCGGCGCGCGGGAAGCGCTCGTTGTTGCGAACCAGGACCAGGGTCAGCGCCAGGTAGGGCTCGAAAAACCAGATCCAGTGGGTCCAAGTGAGAAAGCGGTCGATGGCGCCGACTCGCGGCAGCCGTGCGAGGCGGCGCTGAAGGCGGGTGTTCGGCAGCTTGCCGGCACCGAGGGCGCGGTCGGCGACGATCGGGTAGCGGCTGCGGAGGCGGCTGCGGAGGCCCTCCGGATCGTCGTAGGGAATCTCGTGAACCATGATGAAAGCCCACATCTGCATCGCGTAAAGGGCGACGTCGCGCTTCTTCGAGCGCGGGTAGAGGACGGCGAGGGCGAGCGGCCCACCCGCGCAGGCGACAACCGTGACCGGCGACGGGATCCGCAGGCGGCGGCGCAGCAGCGGCACCGCGAAGGCGGCGCCGAGGGCCCCGACGGCCCCCGCCCGCACCGCAAGTCGAAGCACGGGTGATGGCCGGGAGCGCCTCCTCATCAGGCCGGCGAGTATAGGTCTGCGACCCTCGGGCGGCGGGAAACCGCGGCGCCGCCTCGCCTGAATAGAATGGCCGCGCTTTGACGCCGCACTCCCCTGGCACTGACCAGATCGACACCCTGCTCTGGATCGGCTTTATCGCCGCCGCGATAGTCGTCGTCGCGATCAATCTCGCGCTGATCTACGCCGTACGTAAGTTCCGCGCCGGGCGCGGGGCCGAGCCGCGCCCGCTCGAGGGCGGCCGCCGCATCCAGTTCCGCGTCGCCGGAGCGCTCACCGCCTTCGCCGCCCTGGTCTTCGTCCTCAGCGTCGTCTTCACCGAGAAGGCGCGCGAGACCCCCGCCTCGGGCTCCGCCGGCCTCGCAGCCTCCGAGAGCGAGCCGCTGACGATCAGGGCGACCGGCCAGCAGTGGCTGTGGCGCTACGACTACCCCAACGACTCCTTCTCCTATTACAAGCTCGTGGTCCCGGTCGACACCGCGGTCGAGCTGGAACTGCTCTCGACCGACGTCGTCCACACCTGGGACGTCCCCGACCTCTCCGGCAAGCGCGACGCGGTGCCGGGCAAGGTCAACCGGGTCGTCTTCCGCGCCGATGAGGTGGGCACCTACGAGGGCCAGTCGGCGACCCTCTCGGGCCAGGCCTACGCCTCGATGCGGACCGGGGTCGAGGTCGTCTCCCCCGCAGCCTACGAAGCCTTCGTCAAACAGCAGAAGGCCGACATCGAGGCGGCCCAGGACCGGGTCGTCGAGCTGATCGAGGACGGAGAGGTGCCGTGAGCGAGCAGCCACGCCCCGAGCTCGTGATCGACGGCTTCCCCGGCAAGCGCCGGCCGCACTGGATCGAGCTGGTGACCAGCGCCGACCACAAGGACCTCGGCCGTATTCTCATCTGCGGCTCGCTCGGCTTCCTCTTCATCGCCCTGGTCGAGCTGCTGCTGATGCGCCTGCAGCTGGCGATCCCGGAAAACACCTTCCTCTCGCCGGTCGCCTTCAACCGCATGCTCTCGATGTACGGGGCGACCGCCGTCTTCCTCTTCGCGCTGCCGCTCGCGCTCGGCTTCTTCTATTACGCGGCACCACTGCAGATCGGCGCCCGCGGCACCGCCCTGCCCCGCCTCGGCCAGATCGGGGTCGCGCTCTGGGCCGCCGGGGCCACGATCCTCTACGCCGGTTTCCTCTTCACGCCATCGGAGGCGGGGATCAACCCGATGGCGCCGCTGACCGAGCTCGCCTTCCTCTCCAGCAACGGCGTCGACGCCTGGGCCGCGGCGACCGGGCTCTGCACGCTCGGCTTCGTCTTCCTCGCGATCGACCTGCTGACGACGCTGCGCAACCTGCGGGCGCCGGGCATGGCCTGGCGCCGGGTCCCGGTCTTCGCCTGGGCGGCCACGGTAAGCAGCTGGCTGCTGTTGGTGGTCGGGCCGGTGCTGCTGGCGGCGCTGACGATGCTGATGATCGACCGCAACTACGACGGTGTCTTCTTCGCCGACGGCTCCGGCGGCGCGCCCCTGCTCTGGCAGCACTTGAGCTGGATCTTCTTCTCCGGCACCTACATGCTGGTGCTGATCTTCGCGCTCGGCGCGATCGCCGAAATCGTCGCCTCCTTCTCGGGTCGGCCGCTGTTCAACCGCGGCGTGACGATGGGCTCGATGGTCGCAATCGCCGTGCTCGGGCCCTGGCCTGGATGCAGAACATGCTGACCGCGCCGATCGGCGTCGGCTGGATGTACTTCGCGATGCTGATGTCGCTGGCGCTGATCGTCCCCTTCGGCCTGATCTTCTTCAACCTGATCGAGACGATGATCGGCGGCGTTCTGCGCATGCGCGCGCCGCTGCTGTTCGCGGTCGGTGCGCTCTCGGCGATCTCGATCGGCCTTGCGGCCGAGCTCTCGCACTCGCTGGTCGCCGCCGCCTGGACGCTCAAGAACACGACCGACTCGACCGCGGCCACCCATTTCGCGCTGGTCGGGGGCGCCGTCTTCGGCGGCTTCGCCGCCCTCCACTACTGGTTCCCGAAGATGACCGGGCGCACGATGGGCGAGAGCCTCGCCCGGCTCTCGTTCTGGACGACCGTACTCGGCCTTTTCCTCGCCTTCGTGCCGCTGTTCTTCGCCGGCGGCCTCGAGGGTCAGGTCATCGACGCCTACAAGTTCTTCGACGGGACCGGCGTCAACGCCTACAACCTGATCGCCTCGATCGGCAGCCTCGTGCTCGCCGCCGGGATCGTGATGACGCTGGTCAACGCAATCCAGAGCCGGACGAACGGCCCCGAGGCCGGACACGATCCCTGGGGTGGCGAGTCGCTCGAGTGGTTCGCGCTCTCGCCCCCGGACCCGCACAACTTCGACGTCCTGCCCGACGTCCGCAGCGCCCACCCGATGCGTGACATCCGCGCCGCGATCGCCCACCGCACCGAGCGTGGCGAGGAGCCGGCTCGCGAGCACCAGCCGGTAGCCTGACCGAGATGCCAGCCGGCGCCGGCGCGCAGACCGCGCCCACCTCGACGGCAGCCACGCCTGCCCCACGTTCCGCCGCAATGACGGTGGTCCGCGACTACCTGACGCTGACCAAGCCGAAGGTGCAGTCGCTGCTGCTGTTCACGACGGTGACGACGATGTACGTCGCCGGCGACCCCTCGCTCGGCCTGATCTTCCTCACCTGCCTCGGTGGCGCCCTCTCTGCCGGCGGCGCCGGCGCGATCAACCACGCGGTCGACCGCGACATCGACCGCACGATGGCGCGCACCGCCAACCGACCGGTCGCCTCGGGCCGCATCTCCGCCCGCGCCGCGATCGCCTTCGGCACTCTGCTCGGGTGCGCCTCCTTCATCCTGCTGGCGCTCACCGTCAACCCGCTGGCGGCCGCGCTCTCGCTCTCGGGCCTCTTCGGCTACGTCTTCGTCTACACGCTCTGGCTCAAGCGCACGACCCCGCAGAACATCGTCATCGGCGGCGCCGCCGGCGCGGTGCCACCGCTGGTCGCCTGGGCGGCCGTGACCGGTGAGCTCAGCGGCATGGCCTTCTGCCTCTTCGCGATCGTCTTCTTCTGGACGCCGCCCCACTTCTGGGCGCTCTCGCTGCTGATGAAGGACGAGTACGCAAAGGCCGGCGTCCCGATGCTGCCGGTCGTCCGCGGCGAGGATGAGACGCGGCGCCAGATCCTCCTCTACACCGTCCTCCTCTACGCGGTCACGCAGCTGCCCTTCTGCGCCGGCGGCCTCGGCATCGCCTACCTGGTGCCCTCGATGGCCCTCGGCGCCGCCTTCATCTTCTTCGCCACCAAACTGCTGCGCACGGCGGATCGTCGTTGGGCGCTCCGCACGTACCTCTTCTCGCTCGCCTACCTGGCGCTGTTGTTCCTGGCTGCTGCGGTGGACGCAAACATCTAAAGACGGGTACACGGCGGCCGAGGGAGGTCCGGGGTACCCCTCCCCAGAGACCGTCGCGCAGCTGGGGCCCCGGCGTGCTGCGGAACCCCCGTTCAGGAGCCTCTGTGGAGGGGTACCCCGGACCTCCAGCCCACCGCCCAGCCCGCCTGGATCAACCAGCTTCCGCAGGACGGGAGCTGCTGGGCCAGGGGCGGGTCTCGTTTCGCTCAGCTTCCGGTACACGGGGGGCCTGGCGTTGCGCTACGGCAGCTATCGCGTGGACCCTGGTCGGGCTTCGGGTGGGGAGGACCAGGTACCCCCTCCCGCGGAGGCTCCTGGGCAGGCGCTTCGAAGCACGGAGGCGACCCAGCTGCGCGACGGTCTCCGCGGGAGGGGGTACCTGGTCCTCCCCACGCAAACCCACCTCCCCGCCGCCTGATAGAAATCCCGGCGTGGATCGCGAGACCGCACGCAGGAACATGAGTGCCGGCCTGCTGGCCGGCGGGTTGGCCGCGGCCGTCTTCGCGCTCTGCTTCGTCGCCGCCTTCCTCTACATCGCCCAGTAGCCATGAGCGAGCACCGACATGTCACCGAGCCGGGCGAGATGGTCTACGCGTCGCAGCCCTCCTGGGCGCCCGCCTTCTTCGCCCTCGGCGCCCTCGGCCTCGTCTGCGGCACCTTCGCCTCCGGCTTCATCTTCCCCCCCTACGTCTACGGGATCGTTGGCGCGGTGATCGCCCTTGGCGCCTTCCGCAGCATCGTCCGCGGTGCGATCCGCGATTACTTCCGGCGACCGCGCCGGCAGAAGGCACGTGGCGCGGCCCTCCCGGTCGAAACCATCTCGGCTCCGCCGAAGCCCTAAGCCCCGCGGCTTCAGTCAGGGGTCATCCCCGACGTCGCACCATCCGCCGTCCAGACGCGGACGATGTCGCGCATCGAGAGGACGCCGACCGCATCGGGGCCGTCGAAGACGACCAGGTGGCGGACGCCGCGGCGCGACATCTCGGCCGCGGCGCGCTCGAGGCTCCAGTCCGGGGCGGCCGCGATCACGCCCTCGCTCATATGGTCGCCGACCCGCTCGACGTCGGGGGCCCTCGCCCGCGCCGACCGAGACCAGCAGGTCGCGCTCGGTCATGATTCCCGGGGTCGGCAGCGCATCGTCGAAGACAAGCGCCGCGCCGGTTCCGGCAGCCACCATCATCGAGGCCGCCTCACGCAGCGTGTGCGAGGGCCCAACCGTCAGCGACACCTCCGACATCCCGTCCCTCACCTGCATCTACGGCCTCCTCTTGCAGCGTTCAGAGATCGTGCGGATCGCCGCAAGCTTACCCCACTCGCGACGCCTGACAGGACGCTTACCCGGGGCCGCGACATATAGACTCCGGCCCCCGCCAGCCGTATGCACCGCACTGCGAAACTCATCCGCCCGCTGCTTGCCCTAGCCCTTCTTGCGGCCATCGTCGTGGCCGCTTCCGGCTGCGGCACCACGGACGCCGACGTCGAGCGCGGCCGCGTCCTCTTCGTCCAGAAATGCGGCACCTGCCACACCATGGCGCAGGCGGGCACGACCGCCCAGATCGGCCCCGATCTCGACGACGCCTTCGCCTCGGCCCGCGAAATCGGCCAGACCGACTCCACCGTGGAGGGAATCGTCTCGGCCCAGGTCGAGTCGCCGCGGCCGGTCAACGACAACTCCGCCGTCTCGATGCCGCCAAAAATCGTCGAGGGGCAGGACCTCGTCGACGTCGCTGCCTACGTCGGCATGTACGCCGGCGTCCCCGGCGCGGCGCCCCCGAAGGTGCCCGGCGGCCCCGGCGCCCAGGTCTTCGCCAACAAAGGATGCGGTGGGTGCCACACCCTCGCCGAGGCCAATGCCGGCGGCAGCGTCGGGCCGAATCTCGACGAAGTCCTACCCGGCCAGAGCGCGGCGACGATCCACGAGGACATCGTCGACCCGAGCAAAGTGATCGCCAAAGGCTTCCCGCCCAACTTGATGCCGGCGAACTACGCGCAGGAACTATCTCCGAAAGAACTCGACGACCTCGTCCAGTACCTGATCGAAAGCACCTCCGGCTCCAAAGGCAGCTGAGCGAGGCGGCCGCTGGCCGCTGCGATCATTGCGACGATGCGGCAACGTCTCCGAGACCGCTTCGAGATCTCCCCCCGTCGCTACGCACAGGTGACCGCGGTGGCGCTGGCGGCGCTGGCGCTGATCGTCCTCACCGGTGCGGCCGTGCGGCTGACCGGATCCGGCCTCGGCTGCCCCGACTGGCCCAAATGCTACGGCGGCTCGACGCCGCCGCTGGAGACCCACGCCGTGATCGAGTACGGCAACCGGCTGCTGACCGGATTCGTCGGCTTTGCAGTGATCGCCGCCAGCCTGCTCGCCTTCTTCCGCGTCCCCTACCGCTGGCACCTCGCCCTGTTCGGCGCCCTGCTGCCGCTAGGGGTGATGGGGCAGGCGATCCTCGGCGCCCTGGTCGTCAAGTACCACCTCGCGCCCGGCCTGGTGATGTCCCACTTCATCCTCTCGATGATGCTGCTCGACGCTGCCTTCGCCCTCGCCTGGTGCTCGCGCTACGAGCCCTGGGAGCGGCGGCGCTCGAGCGATCGGCTCGGCGTCTGGTCGGTGCGGGCGCTGATCCCGCTCGGGCAGCTGACGATCCTGGCCGGGACCATCGCCACCGCCTCCGGGCCCCACGCCGGCGCCCACGAAGGCGAGCTCGTCCACCGCTTCACCTTCCAGGGCGGCGAAACCCTCGAGTGGGTGGTGCAGCGTCACGCGGTGCTGGCAACCGTCTACGGCCTGGCCGCGGTCGCAGTCTGGTTCCTCCTACGGCGCCCTGGAGGCGACAGGCGGGCGCTGACGCCACTGACAGTGGTGATCGCCCTGCTCGCCCTCCAGGGCGCCTTAGGCGGCCTCCAGTGGGCACTGGAGCTGCCGAGCGAGATCGTCTGGCTCCATGTTGCCCTCGCCACCCTCAACTGGCTGGCGATGCTGTGGACGGTCGCGGCTGCCGGGCGCCTGCAGCCACGGGGCGAGTCGGCTTCCGCCGATGGCGAGCAGAATCGCAGCGGCACCATGGCGCCTGTGGGCGCGCTCTAGGTTGCTCCCCTTCTGGCTCTCGATCGCCGCTCTCAGCCTCCTGCAGGCGGCCCTGGTCGCGGCTCCCAAACCCGCCCTCGCCCCGTTCCTGACCCATCTTCGCAGCAGCTCCTGGGCCCTCATCCTGCCGCTCTCGATCGTGGTCGCCGTCTCCGCGATCGCCCTCGACTCGGCCTTCGCCGACTTCCTCACCTACCTGGCGCTGATCGCGGTCCCGCCGCTGGCCGCCCTGGCCCTGGCAGCAATCGTCCGCGGCGGACGCCCACCGCTGGCGCTGCTGGTCATCCCCCTCTTCGCGCTCGCCTGGGCCGCCCGCGGGTCGCTCGGCGGCGAGACGGCGGCGCTGGCCCTCTCGGCGCTGGCCTGCGTCAGCCTCGGCTGGCTGCTCGCCTGCGTCGTTCCCGGCCGCTGGCTGAAGCTGGGGATCTACGCGATGGCCGCGATCGACGCCTGGCTGGTCGGCACCAACCTCCTGCAGGGACCCAACGCCGTCCTCAACGCCGCCGCGCCGGGCGGGCTGCCACAGCTCCAGTTCGTCTCCTTCGGCAGCGCCGTGATGGGCTTTGGCGACATCTTCATCGCCGCCGTCCTCGGCGCCCTCCTGGCCGCCGACCGGCGCCTGCAGCTGACCGGTGCCGCGATCGCCGCCGCCTTGGGCCTCTCCTTCGATCTGCTCTTCTTCACCCTCGACCAGTTGCCCGCAACCGTCCCGATCGCCCTGACGCTGGCGGTAACGAGTTATCTGCGCAGGTAAAAGCTCTGAATCAACCCTCGCGCCGCTTACGCGCAATCCAGCGGTAGGCGTGGATCCCACCGACAATCACGAGCACCAGCCCCCACAGCGCCCCCACCAGCGAGCTGGTCAACAGCGTCAGCCCGATGATCGAAGCAGCCGCAACCCCGACGATCACGACCCACCGAAACACAGCCTCCTCGGAAATCTTCATTTTTCCTTTTCCGTGTCGCGCACGGCCGCGAAAACCAAGCAGGTCGGTGGACGCAGGGAGCGAGGTGAGGGGAGCGCACTCCCGTGCGTGACCCGATCCGAGTCGACCGAGGACGCCGAGATGCGCCGGTTTGCAGCGGTCGCCTACAAGATATACACGGTCACATAAACGATGATCCACATCACATCGACGAAGTGCCAGTAAATACCCGGCACCTCGACGCCGAGGTGGTCCTTCGCGGCGGGGCCAAAGTGGCCGCGGAAGGCGCGGATCGTGGCGAAGCTGAGCAGCATCAGGCCGACGAAGACGTGGGCGCCGTGGAGGCCGGTGAGGCTGTAGAAGATCGAGCCGAAGCCGAGGTCGCGGGCGCTGAAGCCGATGTGCACGTACTCGTTGACCTGGATGAAGAGGAAGGTGGCGCCCAGCATCCAGGTCAGGACCAGGCCGACTTTGAGACCGGCGTGGTTGCCGCGGCGGATCGACTCGAGGGCGTAGTGGATCGTGAAGCTCGAGGAAACGAGAATCGCCGTGTTGATGCCCGCCACGGCGACCGGAAGTTCGTAGGGATCGGGCGGCCAGCTCTCCGGGGAGACGACGACGCGGAGGAAGAAGTAGGAGGCGAAGAAGGCCCCGAACAGCATGATCTCGGAGACGATGAAGAGCAGGATCCCCAGCGTCTGGCGGTCGATGCGCGAGCTCTCGTTGGCCTCCGGCGGACCGTGGTGGTCGTGCTCCTCGGCGTGCCCGAGGGCGACGGTCGCGCTCTCCATCAGGCCTCGCCTCCCTCGGCCACGGCGGCGGCGACGGCTGCGGCCGGCCGGCCCACCTCGATGTGCTCGACCGGCTTGTCGGTGATCTCGCGCACGCGGCCGATCAGATCGTCCTCGAGCCACTGGGAGCTCTCACCGGCGAAGGTCGAGATCAGCACCTCGTCGATCCGGTAGTGCTCGATAGCGTTCTTGACCGCCTGGAAGGGGTCGGGGCTCATCGGCTGGCCGGTCGCGTCGATCTCGGCCTTGTAGAGCTCAGCCAGCGTCGAGGCGAGGTCACGGACGATCGTCGCCTCGTCGACGTCGTCGGCGCGCGGGCAGACGATCGTGTACCGGTGCGGGTGACCGGCGGCGCGCTCCTTGAGGCGACCGACGAGATCAGGCGCGGCAACCGTCTGGGTCGCGACGACGAGGGTGTGGCTTTTCTCCCAGCTCACCGCGTCGTCTTCGATCCGGACCGGGATGTGAGTCACCTTGGTCTCGGGTTCGGCCTGCGCCCTGGCCCACTCGACCAGATCCTTGCGGGTGAGCCCGAAGCGGGTGTCGTAAAGGCAGGAGAGCAGTACCTCGCACGGCTCGTGGGCGCGGACCGCGTCGTCGAACGCGAGGGCGGAGTCCGGGTCCATCACCTCGCCGACCGAGTCGATGCCGAACTCGGCGAGCACCGACATCGTCACCTCGACCCTGGCCCGGGCCGCTTCGCTCACTTCGCCGGCGCCGATCAGCTGCCCGACCGCGGGCTCGTTCTGCGGCGCCGCGACGACGACGCCGGAGATCTGCCCCTGGCGCTCGCGCACCGCCTGCAGCAGCTTGCGACCGCCGGCGACCTCGTTGAGGAAGACCAGCAGCGGCCGGCCGTCGCCCTCGCTCATGAGGAGCCCACCACACTCGGCTCTTTGGCCGGCACCTCGGTTCCTTCGCCGGGCATGATCGCGTGTTTGGCGCCGGGGACGCCGAACTCGTAGGGGCCGCCGACGACGCGCGGGATCTCGGGGAAGTTGAAGATCGGGGGCGGCGAGGAGACCTGCCACTCGATCGAGTTGGCGCGCCAGGGGTTGGCCTCGGCACGGGGGCCGAAGCGCCAGCTGACGACCATGTTGTAGAGGAAGACGAGTTGGACGGCGCCGAGGATGAAGGCGAAAACCGAGATCAAGAGGTTCCACTCGCCGAACTGGGTCGCGTAGTCGGCGACGCGGCGCGGCATCCCGTCCATGCCGACCCAGTGCATCGGGACGAAGGTGCCCCAGGTCCCGACCAGCGTGCCCCAGAAGTGGACCCGGCCGAGTTTCTCGTCGTACATGCGACCCGTCATCTTCGGGAACCAGTGATAGATCCCGGCGAAGATCGTGAAGACGGAGCCGCCGAAGAGGACGAAGTGGATGTGGGCGACGATGAAGTAGGTGTCGGAGACGTGGATGTCGATCGGCACCATGCCCAGCATGACGCCGCTGATGCCACCGATCGTGAAGGTGACGATGAAGGCGAGCGCGAACAGCATCGCCGTCGAGTACGTGTGGATCTTGCCGAAATAGAGCGTGCCTAACCAGGAGAAGATCTTGATCCCGGTCGGCACCGCGATCAGCAGCGTGGTGATCATCATCGGCACCCGCAGCCAGGAGAACATGCCGGCGACGAACATGTGATGCGCCCAGACCGAGTAGCTGAGGACGACGATGCCGATCAGCGCCAGGGCCATCAGGCGGTAACCGAAGATCGGCTTGCGGGCATGGGTCGAGATGACCTCCGAGATGATCCCGAAGCCGGGCAACATCATGATGTAGACGGCCGGGTGGGAGTAGAACCAGAAGATGTGCTGGTAGCTGACGACGTCGCCGCCGGCCGCGAACTGGAAGAAGTTGGTGTGGAGGGCGCGGTCGAAGAGGACCATGAACTGGACGCCGGCGATGAAAGGCGTCGCCGCGACGACCAGGAGCGAGGTCGAGAGGTTCGCCCAGACCAGCAGCGGCATGCGCCAGAAGGTCATTCCGGGCGCACGCATGGTGATGATCGTGACTAAGAAGTTGAGCGCGGTCGCGATCGACGAGGCGCCCGCGAACTGGACACCGAGGTTGAAGAACGACTGCCCTAACGGCGCCCCGGTCGAGAGCGGTGCGTAGCCGGTCCAGCCGGCGTCGAAGGCACCGCCCGGAGCCAGGAAGCTGCCGATGAACATCAGCCCGGCCAGCGGCAGCATCCAGAAGCTGAGCGCGTTGAGGCGCGGGAAGGCCATGTCGGGGGCCCCGATCATCAGCGGCAGCACGTAGTTGGCGATCCCGGCGAAGACCGGGATCACGAAGACGAAGATCATCAGCACCGCGTGGGTGGAGAAGAGGCTGTTGTAGGTGGCGGCGTCGACGATCTGGGTGCCCGGCTGCGCCAGCTCGGCCCGGATCAGCATCGCCATCAGCCCGCCCACGAAGAAGAAGAAGAAGGTGGTGCAGATGTACTGGATGCCGATCACCTTGTGATCGGTGTTGAAGCGGAAGTAGTCCTTCCAGCTCGTCGCCCCGTGCTGGGAGTGGTCGTCCGGGATAGTCGGCAGGCCGGCGGCCCAGCGCAGCCAGTAGTCGAAGCAGCCGAAGCCGGCGAGGAAGCCGAGCGGGGCCGTGACCAGCGGCACGACGACGTGCGGATAGCCGGTCTGCTCGGTCTGGTAGAGCGGCAGGTCGGAGATCGCGCGCAGGGCGATGACCAGGCCAAAACCGAATGCGCCAGCCGCGAGGGCGCCAAGCGCTCCTCGAACCCATCCCGGTCGCTTGATCGCAGCCACCATCAGATCGCCCCCATTATGCCCCGCCCGCACCGACGGGCGCGGCTTCGGTCGCGGTCTCGTCCTCGAGCACTTCCATCATCGGTTTCGGCAGTTCCCGATCGAGGCCAGCGACCCATTTGTCGAAGTCCGACCGGGACTCGACCACCACTTTCGCCCGCATCGAGGCGTGGCCGAAGCCGCAGAGCTCGGTGCAGACCAGCTGGTAGGTGCCGACCTTGTCCGGCGTCACGATCGCGGTCGTCGTGATACCCGGCACGTTGTCTTTCTTGATCCGCCACTCGGGGACCCAGAAGGAGTGGATCACGTCGAGGGCGTGCATCTTGAAGTGGATCTGGCGGTCGACCGGGACGTGCAGCTCGCCCTCGCTCCAGGCGTAGTCCTTGCCCGGGTAGGCGAAACTCCAGGCGTACTGCTGGGAGAAGACCGAGACCGTCAACGGGTTCTTAGCCGGCTCTTCGATGTCGTCCAGCACCTTCCAGCTGTAGCCGCCGGCGAAGAGGACGATGATCGTCGGGATCAGCGTCCAGGCGACCTCGAGCCGGGTGTTGCCGTGGATCGGCTCGCCGTCGGATTCGTCACCCGGCTTGGCTTTGAATTTCCACAGCGCGTAGAAGAGCATCACCATCACCAGCGAGAAGACGAACGCCGAGAGGACGATCATCACGTTGAGCAGGTCGTCGATCTTCGGCGCCGCCGTGGAGGCCTGCTGACCGTCCCAGTTGATCGGGACCATCACGGCGGAAATCACGACGGTGCCGACAACGGTGGCGGCGATCATTTTCGCTATCGGGAGGCGGCCGTACATGAGGCGGCGGGCATTCTATTGAAGCGGCGGCGGGAGGATTTCCGCCCTCAGGTGACGCTTGGCACTAGCTCGCCGGGCGCGGCAGTCCATCCAGCTCGGCGGCCGCTGCGGCGAGGGACCCCCCGGGCGACTCCCTGCCAGCTCCAGAGCCTGCCGACGGTCTCGACGAGCGCCTGGCGGGCCGCCTCCCGCTCCCCCTGCGGCAGCCCCAGCCAGCCGTTGAGACGGTCCGCGATCGCCTCGACCGCGCCCGGCTCGACCGCGAACGAGACCAGGCGGTCGGTCCCCTCGGGCAGTGAGTCGGCCAGCTGACGGGAGACCTCGAGCATCCCGGAGTGCCCGGCCGAGATCGGCAGGGCACCCGCCGCAGCGGCCTCGACCGCGACCATGCCGAAGGACTCGGGGAAGGTGCTCGGCATCACCATCGCCTCGGAGCGCGCCATCAGCGTCGCCACCTCGTGGTGCTCCAGTCGCCCGATCAGCTCGACCGAGCCGGCACTGGCCCGGGCCGCCTCGGCGTAGCCGGCGGGGGGATCGGCGAGAAACGCCGAGAGAATCGGCAGCGGCCGCTCCTCGCCGCCCTCCAAGCCCCAGCCGCGGCGGGCGACCTCCCGCGCCTCGTCGAGATCGCCCGCTTCGAGCGCAGCCAGCAGCCGCCGCAACCCCCCCTCGTACTCGCCGTAACCGGCGACCTCGAGGCGGACGCCGGGGTGGGCAGCTCGCACCAGCGGCCAGGCGGCCAGAAGCAGGTCGATGCCCTTGGAGACGATCAGCTTGCCGACAAACGACACGAGGGGCCCGCGAGAGCCGGAGGGGGAGGCGCTGCGGGCGAGGTTTTCGTTCTCGGACCCTCCCCCTCCGGCTCCCACGGGCGGAACCTGTCGATATCGACGCCGGGAGGTCCAAGGCGCGTCTTGCCTTTCAGGTGGGGGAGATTCGGGAGGGCAGACCAGAGGGACGCGGCGGTGTGGGCGGAGCCGACGAGTACTCCCGCGGCGGCTTCCATGCCCTCGTAGGCGTAGGGAAGAAAGCGTGGGTGGGGTTTGACCGTGTACTCGAGCGCCGAGCCGTGGATCTTGGCGGCGAAGGGGCCGATACCGGCGCGGGCGAGGATCGCCGGGCCCATCACCAGGTGGTTGGCGAGCGCGGCGTCGATGCCGCCGGCCGCCGCCGCCACCTCGCGGACCGCGGCGACGTTGGCCTCGACGTAGCGGTCGAGCTCCGCCTCGGTCAGCTCCGGGAACGCCTTCACCTCGAACCCCTCGTAGGGATCTTTGACGTAGACCGGCAGCAGCCCGTGGATGTCAGGGTTGTGGATCTCGACGCCCTCGATCCGGACCTCGCGGTCCTGGCAGAGCAGGTGCACCTCGTGGCCGAGCCCGGCCAGCGCTCGCGCCAGGTTGACGTTGTAGATGTTGCTGCCGGTGCCGCGCAGCATGTAGCCGTGGAAGACGAGGACGCGCATCGCTGCCGCCCAAGCTATTAGTCTTCCCGGCGATGAACGACCGTCAGCTCTACAGGATGCGCGCCCCGGCCTCGGGCCGCGAGGCGATCGCGCACGCCGAGCCCGGCCAGATCTACGTCGACCGCGAGACCGGCGAGGAGATGGAGCCGGTGTCGATGGTGCTGCCGCTCGCGCCTTCAGCGTCATCGCTGCCGCGGACTCCCGCAAACCTCAGGTCGTGTCGCCGGTGCGACCAACTGATCGGGTTGGACGTCAGCGACTGCCCATACTGCGGCTTGCGGCAGGAAGCGCTCTAGATCCTTTTCTCCTCGGTCGGCGCAGTCGTTGCCACGCGAGCCCGATGGCGATGAAGGCGTAGAGAGGCAGGTAGGCGAGTTCGGTGATCGTCTGGCCCGCGATCACCACCACGCCAGCGATCAAAACGGCTGCCGCGATTTTCGCCTCGTCCCGATGGTCTCGGACAAAAGGTTTCATCAGCCCCAGCCTACCTGAACGGCCAACGCAAGGAGGTAGACGGCGGTGCCGAGGATGAAACCGATGAGCCCGCCCATCTGATCGCCCGCCTCCGCTTCGAGGCGGAAGCGGTAACGAAGAGCATGCCTGCGAGAACGCCGCCGGCACCAGCCCAGTGAACGGAGCTTCGGGTCCGATGCGATCTGGAAACGGGTCTTCCGCCTCCGGCAGGACCGAGGCGAGCAGAATGACAGGAGAGCCCCCATAGCCATCGTGTCTTTGATGCTGGCGAGGCAAGGCGCACACGTGGCGCGCACCGCCTCACAACTTCCACAAGAGACCGCGTCCTCTCTCAGGAGCATCTCGCTTCGACCCATGCGCAGCCCTGCGGGACAGCTCTACGGCTGTTTGACCAAAGTGGCCGTGTAGAGCAGCCGCGCGTTCGAGTAGTAGCACCCGTAGGTCTTCGTCTTGCCGACGCCCTGCTGGGGATGACCCGTCTGGATGTCTTCCTTGGAGGCGCAGTGCTCGGGGAGGCGGCTGCCGCGCCAGGTGTTGTCGGCGTCGACGTTGAAGGCGAACATCGGCGCCCAGGTTGGGACCGTCAGCGCCACGATCTGCCCTTTGAGGACGGAGAGCGGGTGGTCGAGGGCGAAGATCGGGGTGGTGCCGAAGTAGGGGTTGAGCAGCTGCAGCGGGCTCTGGCGCACGAGGGTGTATTTGGGCGGTTTCGAGTCTTCGACCGGGCGCAGGATCCCGATCCGGGCCTGCGAGGGGCGGCCGAGGAATTCGTCGAAGAACCCAACCTCGTTGGAGGTGGTCTCCGTTTCTTTGATCGAGGGCTTGGCCAGGGTGATCGACCAGGCGGCGATCTTGCCGTCGAAAGGCACCTCGTAGGGACGGGGAACGCCGCCGGCGATCGCCTGGAAGCCGGTCACATGGCCCTCGACCCGGCAGGGGGTGATCTCGACGTTGTTGACGATTTTCCCCGGGCAGGAGGCCGGTGGGGTTTCCGCGGTCTGGCCAAGCACGACCACTCGCAGCGGCGCCGAGTCGGCTGCGCCGGGGTTGGCGACCGCGACGAGCCCGGCGAGCAGACAGGCGGCAGCGACGAGCAGCGCCCAGGCGCGGCCATCGCGGCTTTTCTTCTCGGTCAGAGGCATTGAACTCACGGAAACACGGGCAAAAGACCCCGGTTGCGCCGGATTCTGCCTTTCGCGGCGGAGGAATGCCGCGGTCCCACACGGCTTGCACGATCCCGGCCAATCGAAACCTGCCCGGGAATCGGGGTGGGCTCCAGGGCGCTGTAGGGTTGCCAGCGCAAATATGGAGGCCTCGAACCGTGCAGACGATTTCATCCCCGCCGGTCTCGCCTCTTACGGGATCGAGGCCGACGAGATCGAGCTGGCCGTGATGGGCGCGGCCCACTCGCTGTTCTGGGCGCCGATCCTCGAACTGCTCGAGCTCGATACCGGCGACACCTCAGAGCCGGACGCCGATCTCTCGCGAGCGCCGGCGCCGTGAGTGCGCTCGACCTGACCCTGCGCGGCCAGGCGGCCGCGATCGCAGCCGGCGACACCGACCCGGCCGCGCTGCTGGATCAGGCCCTGGAGCGGATCGCCGAGCGCAATCCAGCCCTCAACGCAGTCGTGGAGACCTTCCCGGAGCGCTCACGAGAAATGCTCGAAGAGGCACCGCGGGGAGCGCTCTTCGGGGTCCCGGTGGTGATCAAGGACGAGTGGCCGCTGCCATGGCGGGCGCAGCGCTTCGGCGCCGCCGAAATGCCCATGCCCTCGGCCCCCGGCGAGTCGGGGCCCTACCGGGCCCTGCGCGACGCCGGGGCGACGATCGTCGGCGTCGGCAACATGCACGAGCTCGGTGCCAGCAGCACCGGCAACACCTCGGTCTACGGGGCCGCCCACAACCCGTGGGACACCGACCGCTGCCCCGGCGGATCCTCGAGCGGTCCGGCCGCCGCCGTTGCCGCCCGCCTCGTCGCCGGCGCGGTCGGCGCCGACGGGATCGGCTCGATCCGTTTTCCCGCCGCCTACTGCGGCCTGACCGGCCTGAAGCCGACCTTCGGCCGCGCCGCCATGGAGGGCCACCACATGGCCACCGTCTCGACCACGATCGTCTCCGGCCCACTCTGCGCCGACGCCGCCGACTGCCGCCTGCTGGGCGGTGTCCTCTTCGGCGAGAGCCTGACCGCGGGCCAGGCGCGCGGGCTGCGGATCGGCATCGTGCGTGACAGCGTCACCGACGACGTCGTGCCCGCAGTCGGCGACGCTTGCGAGGCGGCGATCAAAGCGCTCGTGGAGGAGACCGGCGGCGAGGTCCGGGAGATCGAGCTGGCCGAGATCGAGGCGGCGGCGCTGGCCACCGTGCTGATCGCCAACACCGAGGGCCTCGCAGGCCTCACTCCCACCCGCCTCAACCACCTCGACCCCGAGCTGAGCCCGATCGCCCGTGGCTTCCTCAAGTACCGGATGCTGCTGCCGGCGGCCGCGAGCGTGAAGGCGCAGCAGGTGCGGGCGCTGATGCGCCGCCGCCTCGCCACCGTCTTCGAGGACGTCGACGTGATCGCCTGGCCGACGGTGCCGGCTCCGGCGCCGCCGCTGGAGGCACCGCTGGTCGATCTTCCCTCCGGGACGCTGACCGCCGACCAGGCCAACGTGCGCGGCGCCGGCCTCGCCAACCTGACCGGGATCCCGGCGATCAGCCTCCCGGTCGGCCTCGCCGACGGACTGCCGATCGGGCTGCAGCTGCAGGCCGCCTGGGGGCGGGACGAGCTGCTGCTGGACGCCGCCGAGGCGCTGGAGCGCGCCAACGGCCGCCGCTGGGTCGAGGCGCTGCCGCCGCCCGCGCGGCACGCCCAGGCCACGGAGGCCTGAGCGTGCCGGCGATCGTCGTCGAGGGACTGGAGCGCACCTTCGAGGAGGTGCTGGCCGTGCAGGGCATCGACATCGCCGTCGAGGAGGGTGAAATCTTCGGCTTCCTCGGCCCCAACGGCGCCGGCAAGACGACCACGGTGCGGATGCTGACGACGCTGCTGCTGCCGACCGGGGGCAGGGCCACCGTCGCCGGCCACGACGTGATCAAGGAAGCACGGGCGGTCCGCGGCTCGATCGGCGTCGCCCTCCAGGAAGCGGCACTCGACCCGCTGATGACCGGCCGTGAGCTGATCCGGCTCCAGGCCACTTTGCAGGGGATCCCGACCGCGGAGGGCAAGCGCCGCGCCGACGACCTGCTGGAGCGGGTCGACCTCGCCGCCGCCGCCGACCGCCGCGTCGGCACCTACTCGGGCGGGATGCAGCGCCGCCTCGACCTCGCCGCGGCACTGGTCCACGAACCGCGGGTGCTCTTCCTCGACGAGCCGACCACCGGCCTCGATCCGGTCAGCCGCAAAACGATCTGGGAGGAGGTGCGGACGCTGAACGACGAGGGCACGACCGTCTTCCTCACCACCCAGTACCTGGAGGAGGCCGACCAGCTCGCCGACAACGTCGGCATCATCGACAGCGGTCGGATCGTCGCCGAAGGGACGCCGGAGGCGCTCAAGGCCGAGGTCGGTAACCCCCACGTCCAGCTGCAGCTGGCCGGGGGCTCGGTGGCGCGGGCGGAGGAAGTCTGCGCGGGGATCGGCAAGCTGCTGCCGCCCAAGGACGCCCGGACCCTGCTGGTCGAGGTCGAGAACGGCGCCGCCGACATCCCGCGGGTGGTGCGGGCGCTCGACGACGGCGGGATCGCGGTCGAGTCGCTGGAGCTGGTGCGGCCGACGCTCGACGACGTCTTCGTCGCCAAGACCGGCTACCACCTCGAGGCAGAAGGCGAGGAGAGCGCCGAGGAGGCGGTCGAGGCGTGAGCTCGCTGGCGACCAACGCGCGCGTGGTCAAGGCGCTGGGCATGCGCTCGATCCGCCAGACCTTCCGCCGCCCGCAGCTGATCGCGCCGATCATCGTCTTCCCGACGCTGCTGCTGGCGATCCAGACCGGCGGTGCCGGCGGTGCGGTCGAACTCCCGGGCTTCCCGCCGGTCCAGAGCTTTCTCCAGTTCATGCTGGCGGGGGCGATGATGCAGTCGCTGATGCTGGCCGGGAACAGCGGTGGCATTGCGCTCGCGGTCGACATCGAGATGGGCTTCACCGACCGCCTCTTCTCGGCGCCGATCCCCCGCTTCGCGATAGTCCTCGGCCGGCTGGCCGGGACGGCAGCCCTGGGCCTGTTCGCGGCGCTCTGGTTCCTCGCGATCGGGCTGATCTTCGGGGCCGAGATCGAGAGCGGCGTCCCCGGAGCGCTGCTGGCGATCGTGCTCGTCACCGCGGCGGCGATGGCGGTCGGCGGGATCGGCGCCGCGATCGCCCTGCGCACCGGCAGCGCCAGCGTCGTCCAGGGCCTCTTCCCGCTGGTGCTGGTGGTCCTCTTCATCTCCTCGGCTTTCTTCCCCCAGGAACTGATGATCGAGCCGGCGAAGACGATCGCCGAGTACAACCCGCTCAGCTTCATCGCCGAAGGGGTCCGCGAGCCGATGATCTCCGAGATCGACGCCGCCGACACCCTCTACGCGGTACTGGCGATCCTCGGCATCGTCGTCCTCGGCCTGGTCCTCAGCGCCCGGGCCCTGCGACACCGGCTGCGAGTGGGCTGATGGAGGCGACTGTGGCGATACCGGTCTGGCGCGCCAACCTGGCGACGATCGGGGCGCTGATGGCGCGGTCCAGGAACGAGTTGATCCGGGTGCCGGGGGCAGCGATCCCAGGGGTGCTGGCGCCGACGATCTTCTTCCTCGGACTCAACGGCGTCTTCGGTGCCCTGACCCAGCTCAACGGCTTCACCACCGGCACCTACGAGAGCTTCATCGTCCCGGTCAGCATGCTGCAGGGAGCCGGCTTCACCGGCGCCGCGGCCGGGGTCAACCTCGCCCGCGACATCGAGCAGGGCTGGCTCGACCGCCTGCTCGTCTCCCCCGCCCCACGCTGGGTGCTGCTGCTGGGGACGGTGCTCTCCGCCAGCGCGCGGGCGCTGATCCCGGCCAGCTTCGTGCTGGCGATCGCGCTGGCGCTCGGTGCCGGCTGGCCGGGAATCGACGGGCTGCTCGTCACCTACTTGATGGTCGCGGCGATGGCCGCAGTCGCCGCCTGCTGGGGCTCGTTCCTGGCCCTGCGCTTCAAGAGCCAGTCGGCGGCGCCGTTGATGCAGGCGGGGATGATGGCGCTGATCCTCACCACCACCGCCTACGCGCCGCTGGCGCTGCTGCAGGGCTGGCTGCAGGACATCGCCCGCGTCAACCCGGTCACCGATGTGGTCGAAGCGGCACGGCAGGGCTTCGTCGGCAGCGTCACCTGGGCCGAAACCTGGCCCGGCCTCCTCGCCCTCGCTGGCCTCCTGGCCGTGCTCGGCACCCTCGCCCTGCGCGAGATGCGCCGCACCGGCAAGTGAGCCGCCGACGGGCCGAAAACGGGACGCGTGGTCCCGGAATCGGCCCGTCGGCGGTGGACCTCGCGGAGCGGGTGCTGCGGCAGGGCTGGGTTGAGGGGGAGCGGGACGGGAGGCGGTACGCGTACACGCGGCCGAGCCCGGGACGCTACCCGTGGCAGTGGTACTGGGACTCGTGCTTCGCGGCAATCGTCTGGCGGCGGTTCGACGCCGCCAAGGCCCGGGCGGAGCTGGAAAGCCTGCTCGCCGCCCAGCGGCCGGACGGGTTCATCGGCCACACGGTCTTCTGGGATCGACCCGTATCGCTGATTCGCCTCGCCTTCTACAACGTCGCCGCGCGCTCGGCGCTGCAGACCGAGACGATCCAGCCGCCGCTGCTGGCCTGGGCTTGGCGGATCGCGGTCGGCGACCCGTCGCTGGAGCCGCGGATCGCCGCCCATATGGACTGGCTCGCCGCCAACCGCGACCTCGAGGGCGACGGCCTGCTCTGGATCCTGCAGCCGGACGAGTCCGGCCTCGACGCCTCGCCGAAGTTCGAACCGGTCTGGGGCCGGCGATCCAACGGCCGCATCGGCTTCCCGCTGCTGGTCCGCCGCAACCGCAAGCTCGGGTTCGACGCGCGGCGGCTGCGCGAGCGCGGCTACCCGCTCCTCTGCGAGACGCTGGTCAACACGATGTGGTCGCTCTCGCTGCAGGCACTGGGGCGACCGTCGGCGACCCCCGCCCTGGTCGAGCGGCTCTGGGACGAGCGGCGCGGCCTCTTCGTCGACGAGGCGCAACCGGGCGCGATCAGGCCGGCTCCGATCACCTGGGCATCGCTGGCGCCGCTGGCCCTGCCCGACCTGCCGGAGCGGATCGGCCGGCGCCTGGTCGAGGAGCACCTCCTCAACGCGCGCGAGTTCATGACCCCGGTTGCACCACCCTCGGTCGCCGCCTGCGAGCCCGGTTACGAACCGGACGGCGGCCACGGACCAATCCGCCGTTACTGGCGCGGCCCGACCTGGGTCAACTCCGCCTGGATGGTCTGGCTGGGAATGCGCCGGCTCGGCTACGAGGCCGAGGCGAAACGCCTCGCCGACGGCCTGATCAGAGCGGTCGAGCGCGAAGGCCTGCGCGAGTACTACAACCCGCGCACCGGCAAGGGCCTGGGCGCCAAAGACTTCGCTTGGTCAGCCCTGGTGGCCGAGTTGGCGGATCCAGATCCGGCCTACCGCTTCAAATAGTTCGCTGGCAAGGACGCAGGGAGCGTGGCGTGCTCTGCACGCGACCGAGGACACCGCCAGCGGGCTATTTGTAGCGGTAGGTGATGCGGCCGCGGTCGAGGTCGTACGGGGACAGCTCGATCTTGACGCGGTCGCCGGGGAGGATGCGGATGTAGTGGCGGCGCATCTTGCCGGAGATATGCCCGAGCACGTCGTGGCCGTTGTCCAGTTTGACCCGGAACATCGTGTTGGGGAGAGCCTCGGTGATCTCCCCCTCCATTTCGATCTTTTCCTCTTTGGCCATGCGGCGGGGAGCGTACCTGACACGACGCCTGACACGGGTCAGGCCTCCTCCTCGGTCCAGGTGAGCCAGTTGCGCGCGTGCTCCAGGGCAGTGGACCGATCGCTGACCTCGCCCGCGTACTGCGCGGCCTCCAGCTCGAGCAGAAGCTCCCCGAGCCGCGGGCCCTGCTCGATCCCCAGTTCCCTGGCCAACTCATCGCCCCGCAGCAACGGCGGCGGCGGGCCGTCCCGGCGCCAGTCGAGCGCGGCGGCAACCATCTGCCGGGCGAGCTCGAGGTGCGCCTCGACCATCTCCGGGCTGGCCAACGGTCCGGCGCCACGGGCAGACAGCCGGTCGGCGACGGTGAGCAAGGTGACATCCGCGGCCACCGGTTCGGTCGCCCGCAGGTACTCGTGAACGCGGCGCGGCGGCAACGGCGCCTCGGGGATCAGGAACCCGAGCCGCAGGTGGTGCAGGGTCAAGCCCTGCAAATGCTGACTGAGGCGGCGGCTGGCGCGGAGGCGGCCGCAGATCCCGGCGACGATCTCCGCGCCGACCTGGTCGTGCCCGCGAAAGCCGATAAATCCGTTGTATTCGGCGCGGGTGTCGGGCTTGCCGATGTCGTGGAAAAGGGCACCGAAGCGCAGCGCCGTGCCGCGGCTGATCTCGTCGGCGAGCGGTTCCGCCAGCAGCGCAGCCACCTCGTCGGCACGCTCGCCGGCGAAGCGATCGAGGTGCCCGCTCCACTTCCAGCACGTGCTCCAGCACCGCCATCGTGTGGCCGCGAACGTCGAGGTGATGGTTCGGCCCCTGCTCGACGCCCCCCAGGGCCTCCAGCTCCGGCAGGACGACGGCGGTCAGGTCCAGATCGTCGAGCAAGGCGAGGCCACGCAATGGATCCGGTCCTCCAAGCACCTGCCGCAGCTCGGTCAGCTGGCGCTCACCGGCGGGCTCGGCGGCACGTGACGCGCTGGCGTGCGCCAAAGCGATCGTGCCGCCGTCGATCTCCAGGCCCAGCTCGGCGGCGAGACGGGCGGCGCGCAGCAAACGCAGCGGGTCGCCGCCGAAGCTCTCTGCGCCGACCGCGCGCAAGACCTTGGCCTCGAGGTCGGCGAGACCGCCGAAGGGATCGACCGGCTCGCCGCCGGCGAGCGGCAGGGCCACGGCTCCGATCGTGAAATCACGTGCGGCCAGGTCCGCTTCGATCCCCTCGCCGCGCAGCGCCGTCGCGTCGATCTGCCAGCCTCGACCCGGAGCGACGACGCGCCAGGTGCCGAACTCGACCGAGAGCTCGAAGGCGTGCTCGCCGAGCTCGCGCGCGATCGCCTTGGCCGCCGCGCCAGGGTCGCCGGACACCGCGAGGTCGAGGTCGGCGATGTCCTTTCCCAAGGCGGCGTCGCGGACCGCTCCCCCGACAATCCAGATGCCATCGTCGTCGCCCAGGGCCCGCCGCGCGGCCGCAACGAGGGGCGCAGCGGCGAGACGCTCAGCCAGGCTCATGCCGGGTGCCGCGGCACCCGCGCCGAGATCCCGCAGGTCACCTCGTAGTTGATCGTGTCGAGCCGGGCGGCGACTTCCTCAGCGAGGATCGTATCGCCCCCCTGGGTACCGATCAGGACCGCCTCGTCGCCCGCCTCGACCTCCGTCTCGAGCCCGAGGTCGATCGTGACGTTGTCCATCGAGACGGTCCCGACCAGGGGATGACGGCGGCCACCCACGAGGATCTCGGCGTTGTTGCCGAGCCCGCGGCGAACACCGTCGCCGTAGCCAAGCGGGATCACCCCGACGCAGGTCTCCTCCGGCGCCCGCCAGGTCTGCCCGTAGCCGACGCTGGCACCGGCCGCGAAGCGCTTGACGTCGGCGACGTAGGAGCGGAGCGAGAGCGCCGGCGCCAGGCCGCGCTCTGCCGGATCCCCTTGAAAGGGATCGAGTCCGTAGACGGCGACGCCGCAACGGGCCATGTCGAAGTGGGATCGCGGGTCGCGGAGGACGGCGGCGCTGTTGGCGGCGTGGGCGATGACCGATGGGAACTCGGCCTTGATCGCCCCCACCACGGCCTCGAACCGCTGCAGCTGCTCCTCGAAGAAGCCCGAGTCGGGTTCGTCGGCGGTCGCGAAGTGGGTCCAGACGCCGGCCAGCTCGACGTGGGAGTCCTCGTCACAGGCCCGTGCCAACGCCAGCACCTGCTCGGGGTCGGGGGTGCCGAGCCGGCCCATGCCGCTGTCGTACTTGACGTGGACGCGGGCCGGCCGCCCCTGGGCACGGGCGCGATCGGAGAGCAGTCGGAGGAAGCCCTCGCGCCAGACCGCTACCTCGGAGCCGGCCGAGAGGACGGTGTCGACGTCGGTCGCGGTCAGCGCCCCCATGGTCAGCAGAGGGATGTGCTGGAAGCGCCGTCCAATCTGTTCGGCCTCACTCGCGGTTGCAACCGCGAGCCTCGTCGCTCCCCCCTCCAACGCCGCCGCGGCACACCTATCGGCCCCATGCCCATAGCCGTCGGCCTTGACCACCGCACAGAGCTCGGCCCCGTCGCGCAGCTCCGCCAGCAGCCGCGCGCAGTTGGCTTTGACCGCGCCAAAGTCGATCCGGGCGACCGCCCGCTCCATCGGCTTACTCGTCGTCGACGAGCGCGGCGAGGGCATCGGCCCTCGTGACCATGCCCGCCAGGCGCCCGTCGGCGTCGACCACAGGTAGGTGGTTGTGATGCTTGTCGGCGATCTTCTTGGCGACACGGTTGGCCGCCTCGTAGTCGTGCGCGACCACCGGGTCGGCGGTCATCAGATCGGAGACTTTGGTCGCGAAAGCCTTGTCGAGGCGCTCCTCGAAGCCCTTCATCGAGCCGACGAAGACGATCCCGCCCATGATGTTGAGGTAGTGCGGCAGGTGCAGGTCGGACTCCTCGTCGCTGAGGATCAGGTCCGACTCGCTGACGATGCCGATCACGCGGCGGTCCCCGTCCACAACCGCGACCGCGCCGAGCTCGGTCCTCGCCAGCAGGTCGATCGCCTTGCGGGCGTCGTCATCGGGCCCCACGCTGGGCGCATCGGCGTTCATGATCTCGGCGGCGGTCTTCATCAGGGGGCGAGATTATTCGACCGGCTGCCCGGGCCGCATGCCCACCGCGATCGAGTCGATCACGTCGGTGGCGATCACGGACTCCGCGGCGCCGATGCGGGCGGCGGCGTCGCGGCCCGCGCGCGCGTGGGCGAGGACCGCCGCGGCGGCGGCGGCGAACGGGTCGAGGCCACGGGCAAGGAAGGCGGCGGTCATCCCCGAAAGCACGTCGCCGGTGCCCGCCGTGGCCAGGCCCGGGGCGGAGATCGCGTTGACCGCGACGCGCTCGCCGTCGCTGACGATCGTGTCGTCGCCCTTAAGCACGACCACCGCGTTTGCCGCCCGCGCAGCCTCCCGGGCAGCGGCGAGGCGGTGGGCGGCGACCTCCTCGGAGTCGCGCTCGAGCAGGCGACCGAGCTCTCCCGCGTGGGGCGTCAGCACCGTCGGCGCTCCCCGCGCCGCGATCCGCGGCAACCGACCGGCGAAGGCGTTGAGGCCGTCGGCGTCGATCACCAGCGGTGCCTCGATCGCCCCCACCACCTCCCGCGCCAGCTCGACCGAGCCGGGGTCGCGACCCATCCCAGGCCCGAGCACGCCGGCCGCGGCGCGCTCGAAGGCCCGCAGCAGCGACTTCGCCGAGGCCGGTGCCAAGCAACCGTCTCCACCGGGGCAGCCGACCGACATCACCTCCGGCTGGCCCGCTTCGAAGACCGGCTCCAGGTCCTGGGGAACGACCACCGTCGCATAGCCCGCGCCTGCTCTGATCGCCGCGGTCGAGGACATCCGCACCGCCCCGGTGAGGCCGCGGGAGCCGCCGGCAATCGTCACCTGACCGGAGCTGAACTTGGTCGAGCGCGATCCCCGGCGGGGAGCGAGCGCCAGCACCGCCGGTTCGATCGTGCCGGCGTTGGGCACTCCGGGCGCCCCGGCAGGGATCCCGATCGGCACCACGCGCAACTGCCCCGTGTGCCACCTCCCGGGCGCAACCCGCTGCCCGAGCTTGGCCGCGTGGAAGCTCACGGTCAGATCGGCCTCGACCGCAACCCCCGCAACCTCGCCGCTGGACGCGTCCACCCCCGAGGCGATGTCGCAGGCGACGACCGGCACGCCACACCGATTGATCGCCGTGATCGCACTCGCCGCCGGCTCACGGGGCGCACGATCGAACCCGGTGCCGAAGATCGCGTCGACGACCGTGCCGGACCCGGCCAGCCAGGCGTCGAGATCGTCGGGTGCTTCGCCGGACCAGAGGTCGACCACCCCGACCTCGAACCCCATCCCCCTCAAGTGCCGCGCGGCGACATGGCCGTCGCCGCCGTTGTTGCCCTTGCCGCAGACGAACCGCACCGGCCCCTGCGGCGCCAGCTCGGCCACCGCCTCGGCCAGCGCCGTACCCGCCGCCCCCATCAGGTCCGCGCCGGGAACCCCCTGCTCCTCGATCGCCCAGCGGTCGACGGCCCGAATCCCCTCGGCGTCGTAGAGCGGGCTCAGCCAGGACTCCATTGCCGCAGCCTAGCCATGATTCATTGATACTTACTTACTGTCATCGATCTCGAGAGCCTGATACTTTCTAACTATCATGATCTACCAGACGCCCACCCTGAGAGACGACGAGCAGGAAGTCCTTGTGCTGCTTTCCGAGCAGCGTGAGCGGCTCCGGGATCGCGTGGCGGAGCCCCGCCGCTGGACCGGAACCCTGCGGCGGATGGCGTTCGCGCGCACCGTTCAGGGCTCGAACAGCATCGAGGGCTACAACGCCTCCCTCGACGACGTGGTTGCGTTGGTCGAGGGAGAGCCCACGCTGGGTGCCGACGAAGAGACCCAGCTCGCGCTGGCCGGGTACCGAGACGCAATGACCTACGTGCTCCAGATAGCGGACGACGAGACCCTGGACCTGGACGAGGGGCTGCTCAAGAGCCTGCACTTCATGATGCTGAGGTACGACCTCCGCAAAAATCCCGGACGGTGGCGGCCCGGAGCCGTATACGTGCGACAAGGGGAAAGCGGGGACATCGTCTACGAAGGCGCACCCGTCGAGGAGGTCGCGCATCTGGTCGCTGAGCTGTTTGGCGAGATCGAGCAGGACGAGTGCCCGGTCCTGGTCAAGGCCGCCATGGCCCATCTGAATCTGGTGATGATCCACCCCTTCAGCGATGGCAACGGACGCATGGCGCGTTGCCTGCAGACCCTGGTCCTGGCCCGCGATCGCGTTCTCGCACCCGTGTTCGCCAGCATCGAGGAGTTCCTGGGACGGAACACCGAGGCCTACTACTCGGTGCTGGCCGACGTAGGCGATGGCTCCTGGCAGCCCACGCGCGACGCTCGGCCGTGGATTCGCTTCTGCCTGCGGGCCCACCACACCCAGGTGCGCACCATGCTGCGCCGGCGCGAAGAGATCGAGGCGCTTTGGAATGCCTGCCTGGCGGCGACCGAGGCCAAGGGCCTCTCAGAACGCTGTGCATCGGGAGTGATGGACGCCGCTTACGGACTGCGGCTGCGCCGGCGCACCTACCGAAGCTCGGTGAAGGCCGTGACCGGCGAGGAGATCAGCGACTTGACCGCTTCCCGCGACCTCAAAGCGATGGTCGACGCTGGGACGCTGAGCGCCGTCGGCGAGCGGCGCGGTCGCTACTACCTCGCGGGGAGCGAGGTGTTGGCCCTGAGAGCAAAGGTCCGGGCGGAGCGCGCGCCCAAAGTGGATGACGACCCCTTCACCGTCGTCCGCGAGCGTCGCCAGCTCAGCCTCACCTAAGCTAGATCCCGACGACCGCCACCGCCGCTGCGGTCTCGCGCGAGTGCGTGAGCGAGATCGCTACTTGGCGCTCGCCGGCGATCTTCGCGGCGCGCCCGCTGAGGCGTACGGTCGGCGGCACCCCGGCGACCACCTCGATCTCGCGGAGGCCGAACCCGCCGCCCATTCCCAATGCCTTGACCACCGCCTCCTTGGCCGCGAACCGGGCCGCGAGGTGCCGTCCGGGGCGGGCCCGCGCTGCCGCGTACTTACGCTCGGCGGCGGTGAAGACACGCTCGGCGAGGCGTGGGTGACGGGCCAGGGCACGCTCGAGGCGGTCGATCTCGAGCAGGTCGATGCCGACGCCGGCCATGCTGCCGAGGCTACTTGGAGATGCCCGCGATCAGCTTCGCGGTCGCCAGGTCACCCGCGGAGGTCGAGCCGATCGCCAGGTAGGCGATCTTGGCGAGGTAGGGCTTGGCCTCCTCGAATCCCTGCTCGTCGTCGGAGCCGGCAACGAGAGCCGAGGCGAGCTCCAGCGCCGCCGGACCGTCGGCGAAGCCGCTGATCGGCGTGCCGCCGAGGGCACTGACGGCCTGCTTGTAGGTGGAGTCATCGGCCAGGGTTGCGCCAGAACCGCTCGCCAAGGCCTTGGTTGCCGCCGGCAGCCCGTAGGCAATCGCGATGCGGTCGTCCCTGGCCGCCACGACCAGCGGCTTGTCGCCCAGCTCCTCGCGGTCGCGGACCGAGAAGCCGCTGAGCTTGCCGGAGATCGCGGTCACACCAGCCGTCCCGGCGGAGCGGAGCAGGAGGCCGACGTTGGCGACGGTGTTGGTTGCTTCCTGTGCGTTCTTCGTGGTCAGCACGGCGGCGCCGGCGAGACTCCCCTCGCTGCTGCCTTCGGCGAAGACGCCGAGGTCGCTGATCGAGGCCGCGATCTTTTCGACGTCGATGCCCGCTTCTTTGAGCGTGCCCTTGAATTTCCCGGGGGGGATCTCGCCGGGGATGCCGTTGGCGTCGATCTCGTCCAGCGCTTCGCCGAAGGTCTCGCCGAAGCCGGAAACGGCAACGGCGGCCACTGAATCGGCCGGTAGCGCGCCGAGCAGACTGGAGGCGTCGCCGCTGGGCGGATTCTCACCGGCGAGGTCCGAGCTGATCTCGAGCTCGACCCGGTCCGAGCCGGGAATCAGGCTCGCGACCGCAGTCGCTTCCGCCGGATCGATCCCGGCGCTGTCGAGGAACTGTTTCGCTTCCGGGTCGATGCTGCCACCGGACTGGTCGATCAGGCCGCCGACGTCGACGTAGACATCGGCGAAGCTCCCCTCGGACGCAGCGTCGAACGTCTCGGCGAAGCGGTCGTCTACGGCCAGCGATTCGCCCCCGTCCGCCGTATCGACCATCGCCTTGAAGGTCGCCTCGTCTTCAGCGAACGCGAGGAAGTCGTCGATCACGCCGAACGTCGTCCCGTCGTCGCTTCCAACCGCGTAGTCGACCCCTTCGTAGGAGCCGTCCTGGACCGGGTCGTCGCTCTGCTCGTTCTGCTTGTCGAGGAAGGCCTGGGTCGTCTCGGCATCGGTGGTCTGGACCGCGAAGCCATAGCGATGGAAGTCCTCGCCGTCGAACTCGCGGAAGAAGACGCCGCCCTTTTCGCCGAGCCACGGCTCGATTTCTTTCTCGAAGTCGAGCTCATCGCCCGACTCGGTGGCCGAGCTTTCGAGCTCGGAGACGATCAGCTCGCCGAGGTCGTCGACGCCGGCGATCTTCTGGGCGAGAGCTTCGACGTTGGTCTTCGTCTCGCCTTCAGGCCGCACCGTCGCCTCGACGTAAAGCGGCGATTTCGCCGGAACCAGGCTGGCGAGGTCCGAGCCGGAGCCGTCGCTGTCGCCACCGCAGGCGGCGAGGAAGAGGGCAAGCACGGTGGCCGCCGCGGCGACCATGAGGACGAGACGGGCCTTCACGGGAGCGGGCATCCTAGCGACCCGTTTGGACCGGATTACTCGACCGTGACGGTCTTGGCCAGATTACGGGGCTGGTCGACGTTGAGCCCACGGGCACGGGCGATGTCGTAGGCGAGCAGCTGCAGCGGCAGGATCGCCACGATCGGCTGCAGGATCCAGTCGGTGCGGGCGACCTCGACCGTCTCGTCGGCGACTTCGGCGGCCCGCTCGCCACCGGCGGTGGCGATCGCGATCGTCTGGGCGCCGCGAGCACGGACCTCCTCGACGTTGGAGAGCACCTTCTCCAGGACCGGGCTGTCGGTGGCGACGCAGACGACCGGCGTCGACTCATCCAGCAGCGCGATCGGGCCGTGCTTCATCTCCCCCGCCGCGTAGGCGTCGGTCGGGATATAGGAGACCTCCTTCAGCTTCAGCGCCCCCTCGAGGCAGACCGGCAGCCCGATGTGGCGGCCGAGGTAGAGAAAGAAGTCCTGCGCGCTGTGGGCCGCTGCGACCGCTCGCACGTCGTCCTCGACCGCCGCGATCGTCTCTTCGATCTTCGAGGGCAGCGACTTCAGCGCCGCGACCAGCTCGGCGATCCGCTCCGGCGGCAGCGTTCCGCGCAGCTCCGCCAGTCGCAGCCCCAACAGGTACATCGCCGCCACCTGGGCGACGAAGGTCTTGGTTGCCGCAACGCTGATCTCCAGCCCCGCCCGCGTGTAGAGGACGGCGTCGGCTTCGCGGGTCACCTGGCTGCCCATGATGTTGGTGACCGCGAGCACCGTGGCCCCGGCCTCGCGCGCCAGTCGCATCGCCGCCAGCGTGTCCGCCGTCTCGCCCGACTGGGTCATCCCGATCACGAGGTCACCGGGGCCGACAACCGGGTTGCGGTACCGGTACTCGGAGGCGATGTCCATCTCGACCGGCACCCGTGCCCACTCCTCGATCGCGTAGCGGCCGATCAGGCCCGCGTGGTAGGAGGTGCCGCAGGCGACGATCACGACCCGGCCGACCCCGCGCAGGTACTCGTCGGAGAGATCGACGTCGGAGAGGTCGACCCCGTCGTCGCCGGGCAGGCGGTCGGCGATCGTCTCGGCGACCGCGTCGGCCTGTTCGTGGATCTCCTTCAGCATGAAGGTCTCGTAGCCGCCCTTCTCGGCCGCGTCGGCGTCCCAGGTCACCTCTTCGGGGCTCCGCTCAACCGGGGCGCCCGCCGCGTCGGTGATCCGCACTCCGCCCGCTTCGATCTCGACGATCTCGCCGTTTTCGATCGGGACCGCGGTGCGGGTCTCGGCGAGGAAGGCCGGGATCGCCGAGGCGAGAAAGGTCTCCCCCGCGCCGACGCCGGCGACCAGCGGGCACTCCTTGCGGGCCCCGACCAGGCGCTCGGGCTCGTCGGCGTGCATGGCGACGAAGGCGTAGTGGCCACGCAGCTCGGCGTAAGCGCCACGTACGGCCGCCGCGAGGTCGCCGTCGTAGTGGGCGGCAATCAGGTGGGCGACCACCTCAGCGTCGGTCTCGGAGGTGAACTGCTCGCCCTCCGCCTGTAACCGCTTGCGCAGCCCGGCGTGGTTCTCGACGATCCCGTTGAGGACGATGTGGACCTTGCCGGAGCTGTCGTCGTGGGGGTGGGCGTTCTCCTCGGTGACCCGCCCGTGGGTGGCCCAGCGGGTGTGGGCGATGCCGGTGTGGGAGGCCGGCAGGGCGCCGGCACCGTTGGCGGCGCGATGGTCGACCGCCGCGCGCAGGTTGGCGAGGTTGCCAACCGCGTGCACGCTCTCGACCTCGCCGTCCTCGATCAGCGAGATGCCGGCCGAGTCATAGCCGCGGTATTCGAGCTTTTCCAGCCCCGCCAGCAGCAGCTCCTCGCAGGGCCGACCCCCGACGTATCCGACGATTCCGCACATGAAGGCGAATAAGGGTAGAGACCGGCCGGCTCAGGCCAGCTCTTGGCGCACGACGGCGACCAGGCGATTGCAGACAGCCTCGGCCTCCTCGGTACTGGGCGCCTCGACCATCACCCGCACCAGCGGCTCGGTCCCGGAGGGTCGCAGGAGCACGCGACCCCTCCCCGCGAGCGCGGCGCCCTCGGCCTCGACGGCCTCCCACACCACCGCGGCGCCGGCCACCGCCTCACGATCGGAGACCTCGACATTGACCAGCGTCTGCGGCAGCTTCTCCATCGATACGCCGTCGCCCAGTGCCGTGGTGCCCAGCTCACGCATCGTCATCAGCGCCGCGGCGATGCCGTCGCCCGTGGCGACGAAATCGGAGGCGATGATGTGGCCGGACTGCTCGCCGCCGAGGGTCCAGCCGCGCCGCTGCATCTCGTCGAGCACGTAGCGGTCGCCGACCTGGGTCACCGCCACCTCGATCCCGGCCTCCTCCATCGCCCGGTGAAAGCCGAAGTTGGTCATCACCGTCACGACCACGCCGCCCTCGAGCTCGCCGCGTGCCGTCATCCCGCGCGCCGCCAGGGCGATCAACTCGTCGCCGTCGTGGACGCGACCGCTGCCGTCGACCGCGAGCATGCGGTCACCGTCGCCGTCGAAGGCGAAGCCGATGTCGGCGTCCGAGCTCGCGACCCGTTCGGCCAGCGGTTCCAGGTGGGTGGAGCCGCAGCCGGCGTTGATGTTGCGCCCGTCGGGCTCGACGCCGATCGCGTCGACCTCGGCACCGAGGCGTTCGAAGATCGCCGGGCCGGCGCGGTGGGTGGCACCGTGGGCGCAGTCGAGGACGACGCGGCGGCCAGAGAGGTCGAGTGGGAATGCCGCCTCGAGCTCGCGCAGGTAATCGTCGAGGCCGCCGTTCAGCTCGCGCACGCGGCCTGGCTCGGTCTCGGCGACCGGCTCGTCGAGCAGCGACTCGATTCGCGCCTCGAGCTCGTCGCTCAGCTTCGTTCCCTGGCCGGAGAAGAACTTGATCCCGTTGTCGCGGTAGGGGTTGTGGGAGGCGGAGACGACGGCGGCGAGGTCGAGCCCCAGTCGCTTGACCAGGATCGCCGCCGCCGGGGTCGGCAGCACGCCGCCGAGCAGAGCGTCCCCGCCGGCCGCGGCCACCCCGGCAGCCAGCGCCGCCTCCAGCATCGGGCCCGACTCGCGGGTGTCGCGGACGATCAGGACCTGGGGCCGCGAGGCCTCCAGGGAGGCGGTGGTGGCGCGTCCGAGGGCAGTGGCCAACTCGGCCGTGAGGAACGTCCCAGCCTCTCCTCGGACCCCGTCGGTTCCGAAGAGCTTGCGCTCGGCGCTCACCAAGCCCCCGTCAGCGCTTGCTGAACTGGGGCTTCTTGCGAGCCTTCTTGAAGCCCGCCTTGCGGCGCTCCTTGACCCGCGCGTCACGGGTCAGGAAGCCGCGCCGCTTGAGGTCGCCGCGCAGCTCCGGGTCGATCTCGGTCAGGGCGCGGGCGATGCCGTGGCGAACCGCCCCGGCCTGGCCGCTGATGCCACCGCCGTGGACGCGGATGCGGACGTCGACGTTGCCCTCGTAGCCGGAGACCGCGAGCGGCTGGCGCGCCATCGTCTGGTGCAGGGGCCGCGGGAAGAACTCCTCGAGGCTGCGCTTGTTGACTTCGATCTTGCCGTCGCCGGGCAGCAGGGTGACGCGGGCGATCGAGCGCTTGCGTTTGCCGGTCGCCAGATAACGCGCACCGCTCTCCATCTTTGCCGGGGCACGGCTGGCCGCGGCAGCGTCGGTGTCGTCGGCGCCGGCAAGCTCCGCCTCGCGCCGAGCCTGCTCCTCTTCCTCGGCCTCCAGCCGAGCACGCTCTTCCGCACTCAGCGCCGGCCCCTCCGGCTCGACGGCGATCGGCTCCAGATCAGCCCCCGGAATCACATCCTTCTTCTCAGGCTTCGACTCCGCGGCCTTTGGCGCCTCAGCCGTCTCAGGCGCCTCGGACGGGGCCTCCTCAGCTACAGGCTCCTCGGCGGGAGCCCCCTCGGACGGCTCCTCAGCAGGAGCCTCCTGCTCGTCACCGTCGGTAGAAACCTCCTCGGACGGCCCTTCAGCTGCCTCTGCCGAGGCCTCACCGGCGGGTGGCGTGGAGGATGGCTCCTCGCCCGCAGCTTGCGAGGACGAGGAGTCGTCCTCCGCGACAGGCCCGCCGGCGTGGACTCGCCCGAGTCCTCCGCGACAGAACCCGCGTCCTCGGGCTCCTGCCCCTCGGCGGTCGTCTCGTCGTCGCGTTTCGTCTCGTCGTCTGCCATCAGTTCGTCTCCATCGGTTTGGGCTGCTGCGCCGCGTGCGGATGATCAGGCCCCGCGTACACCTTCAGCTTGGTCAACTGCTGGCGGGCGAGGCGGTTGCGCGGCAGCATGCCCTTGACCGCCTTGCGGATCACTTCCTCCGGACGCCGCTCGAGCATCTCGGCGAGCGTACGTGACTTGATCCCGCCGGGGTAGCCGCTGTGGCGCCAGTACGTCTTCTGCACCAGCTTGTCGCCGGTGACGCGGATCTTCTCGGCGTTGACGACGACGATGAAGTCGCCGGTGTCGACGTGCGGCGTGTACTCCGGCTTGCGCTTGCCGCGCAGCGCGTCGGCGATCTGCGTCGCCAGGCGCCCCAGGGTCTGCCCCTCGGCGTCGACGACGTACCAGTCTCGCTGGCGATTGGCTGGCGTGGCGACAAAGGTCTTCATCGTGCAAAAACCGCGCGGTCGATCTCCACGCGGCCGGGGGATCATAGCCACCTCCGCCCCTATACTGCCGCGCCAGCAAATGCCGAATCCCGTCCGGGCACCCGCACGGGAGCGGAGGAACCGAAGAGACCGAAGCAGGTCTCGGGGGCGAATCGGACGAAACCGTCCGTAGCGCATCTCTTTCAGCGCGAGCCCGACAGCTAACTCCGCAGGCGAACGAAAGAGAGGCTGGCTGTGCGCGACAACGATATGTCCCGGCCCGGCTTGGCGGGAAGGATCTGCATATTGGCGACGGTGGCGGTGCTGGTTGCCTGCGCAAGCGCGTCCGCAGCGATTCCCACCGGCGGCGCCGGCACCCCGGGTTCCGCGCCCACCCCGATGGGAAGTCCGTCTGGAAGCGCGGACCCCGCGCCGAGCTCGGGCGCCGTGACGCTCACCGCCGCCACGGCGTCGCCGCACAAGAGCTTCTTCTTCGGCTTCCGCTACCCGCGCTTCAGCTTCACGATCGCCAGCAGCCAGGCGCAGAACGACCTGCAGGTGAACGTGGTCAACGCGACCGGCGAAGTCGTCCGCAGCTTCTACCGCAACGACGTCGCCCCGAACGCGCCGACCTCGGTCCGCTGGGACGGCACCACCCCCGAAGGCCGCCCCGCCCGCAACGGCCGCTACACCTTCCAGGTAGTCCTCCAGGGCAGCACCGTCGCCGCCCGCCGGGCGACCGCCTCGACCACCACCGCCGCCGGCTTCTCCCTCTACGGCTACGCCTTCCCGATCCTTGGCGCGCACGACTTCGGCAGCGGCGGCAGCGGCTTCGGCACCGCCCGCTCCGGCCACACCCACCAGGGCCAGGACGTGATGGCCGCCTGCGGCCTGCCGCTGGTCGCGGCCCGGGGCGGCACCGTCCAGTACTCCAGGTACGAGGCCAACGCCGGCAACTACGTCGTCATCGACGGCAAGGGGACCGTCAACGACTTCATGTACGCGCACCTGGCCGAACCGTCGCCCTTGCAGGAGGGAGAAACCGTCCGCACCGGCCAGCCGATCGGCATCGTCGGCGACACCGGCGACGCCACGGCCTGCCACCTCCACTTCGAGATGTGGGGGGCGCCGGGGTGGTATGAGGGGGGCTCGCCGTTCGACCCGCTGGCGTATCTCGAAAGGTGGGATCGGTACAGCTGAGGGGCTGGGCAGTGGTCGAGGAGGGGCGTCGGGTGTCCCTCCTCACTCGGTACCTCGTCGCTGAGGAGTACAGCGGCTGTCGCCCGGAGCACAGTCCTCCTCCTCCGCAAAACGTTCGGAGGGATACCCGACGCCCCTCCTCGACCGCGAGCCCTCAGGTCCAAGCCCTCGCGTCCGACGACAGCGAGTCCAAGCTCGTCCCGAGCTGCTCGGCTTCGGAATTAGCTTCCGGCCGTCCGAGGGGGCTGGTGGGGCCTGCGAACGTTTTGCGGAGGAGGAGAACGGTGCTCGGGGCGTCAGCACTTCATGGCCGCGACGACGAGGTACCGAGTGAGCAGGCCCCACCAGCCCCCTCGGACGGCCGGGTAGTGAGAATGAGTCTCATTCTCTGCTAGGGTCGCGGCCGTGACCTGGTCGGCGCACGCATCGAAGTGTTTGGACGAGGCGGGGCGTCGCAGTGGCCACGCACGGCGCCAGGTGGTCGAACTCCTCGCTGACGCGGATTGCGCACTGACCGCGCTTGAGATCGACCGTCGGATCGAGTCGGTTGGCCGCGCCAGCGTCTACCGCACCCTCGATCGACTCGAGCAACTGCAGCTGATCCAGCGGGTAGACGTCGGCGGTGACGCCGCCGGCTACGAGCGCGTGGACCCCAGCGGCCACCACCATCACCTCGTCTGCCAAGACTGCGGACAGCTCTCCCCGTTCACCAGCGAGCAGCTGGAGGGTGCGATCGAGGCAGTCGGCCGGCGCTCCGGTTTTGCGCTCGCCAGCCATGACGTGGTCCTGCGCGGAACCTGCCCCGACTGCGGTGAGCGCGATGCCTGAGGTCGCGATTCCGGTCGCCGGGCTCGCGGTCCTCGCCATCTTCGCCGGCGGCGCGATCGCCCTGAGGCTGCACCACAGCCTCCCGACCGTCGTCGCCCTGAGCGGCGGCATCGTCGTCGCGGTGGCGCTGCTGGAGGTCCTCCCCGAGGCGATCGAGAGCGTTGGCGATCCCCACGACGTGGTGCCGCTCGTGGCCCTCGGCTTCCTCGCCTTCTTCCTGATGGAGCGAGTTCTGGTCCTGCACCACCGCGACGACCCGGAGGAGGCGAGGTCGCACGGCAAAGTGGGAGCACTGGGCGCCCTCGGGCTCTCGCTGCACTCCTTCACCGACGGCCTCGGCATCGGCCTCGCCTTCAGCGTCAACACCGAGACCGGGCTGCTGGTGCTGCTCGCGGTCGTCAGCCACGCCTTCGCCGATGGCCTCAACACGGTCAGCTTCGTCCTCAGTCAGTCCGGCGATCGCGTGCGCGCAATGAAGTGGCTGCGGATCGACGCGTTCGCGCCGCTCGCGGGCGCGGTGGTCGGCTCGATGATCTCGGTCTCCGAGCAGACGCTCGGGTACTTCCTCGCCGTCTACGCGGGCTTCTTCCTCTATATGGGCGCTACCGACCTGCTTCCCACCGCGCACGCACATGAGCACGACGGGGAGGGATCGTGGCCTCGCGTGCTGCTCACGATCGCGGGCTTCGTCGCCATCTACGCGATCACCCTGATCGGCCACCCCGCCTGAGCGGGACATCTGGGCCATAGGGCGAGAGGTGAATCCTCCGGGATGGCCCTGGAGATCTACTTCGTGATCCACAACAATTACTCAATACGTATCGAGTATGCAATAGAGCTGAAACGTTCCCCCCACGAAGGAGCTCCCCGTGCCCAACCGACCGGAAACCATCGACCAGCGCCTGGTGAGGGCCCTCTCACACCCACTGCGCGTTCAGATCCTCGAGCTTCTGACCGACCGCGTCGCCAGCCCCAACTGGATCTCCGAACAGCTCGACGCCAGCCTCAGCCACGTCGCCTACCACACGCGTGCGCTCGATAAATGCGGTTGCCTCGTGCTGGTCAAAACGGCGCAGAGGCGCGGTGCCACCGAGCACTTCTACAAGGCCACACCCGATGCGTTCGTCGGCAGCCGCGCCTGGCGCGGGGTCCCGCGTCCGGTCCTCGGCGGCGTCTCCGGTGCCACCCTGCAGACGTTCGTCGACAAGGCGATCACGGCCCTCGAGGCGGGCACGCTCGACGGCCGGGAGGACACCATCTTTCGCTGGATGCCCCTTCTGCTCGACCAAAACGGCTGGGACGACGTGGTCGCAATCATGGAAGAGGCAACCGAGAAAGTGCTGGCGGCCCAACGCCGCAGCCAGGACCGCCTCGCGGCCCGCGGCGGAAAAGAAGCCATCTCCACTGTGATCGGGCTGGCTAGTTTCGAGACGGGGGGGTCGCTGAGGGAGTAGTTGGGAGTGGGTCCGGGGGTGCCGTGGGCGAATTCAGTCGCGCGCCCTGCGGGCGCAGCTCCAAGAGATGCTGCCCGCCTATGGCGGGCAGGAATCGGATTGCATTTCCGCCGCCTTCGGCGACATTCGCCCACGGCACCCCCGGACCCACCCACGACAGCTCGCTAGCACCGGGTGGTTCCATGCCCCCACGGAGCTGTGACGATCATGATGCTTCCCCGTCGTTGAAGAAGCTTTCGTACTGGAGGGCCAGGCTCGACCGGAGGGGAGCGGTCTTGCCGGTGAGGGTCATCCCGGCTCGCTCGTAGAGCCTGCGAGCGGGACTGTTCTCCCGGGCCGTCCAGACTCCGACCCGCTGGTAGCCCATAGAGCGTGCGACGTCGAGGATGTGAAGGAGCAGCGGGAGCCCGACTCCTGTGCGTTGCACGGCGGGACGCACGAACACCATCGAGATGTGCAGGAGCGATGGATCGGGTTCTCCTGCGCCGTCGTCGAACCTTCCAGGCTCGGCCAGCGCCATGCCTACGATGCCTGGTCGCGACGCTACGAACGGCAGTGCGTCTGGGGCTGAGAGTTTCGCCCGGATGCGAGCGGTGCGCTCAGGCCCGTGCGGAGCACCACGAGCGATGTTGGCCTCGCGCCACACGCTGACCGCAGCATCAATCTCATGGGGGCACATACTCCGCAGGTTCACTGGCGGATCGTACGCCTGGCTACCGAACCATCCTCCGAAATGGCGCTCACCAGCTCAGCAGATACCGCGCCTTTTCAGCTCAGCCGCTGGTTCGCGGTCAGCCGGGGGAGTCGGTACCCCTGCGCGGGAATGTGCGCGAAGCGCGCGATATGCAATCTGTCTATTGCGCGGCGCAGCCGCGCTCAGACATAGGAGCTAAGGCGCGGAGCGCCGTGCGACGAAATTCCCGCGCAGGGGTACCGACTCCCCCGGCCCACGGTAAACCCCGCGGCCCTACTCCCACTCAATCGTCGCCGGCGGCTTCGAGGAGATGTCGAGGGCGACGCGGTTGACGTCGCGGATCTCGTTGATGATCCGGTTAGAGACCCGCTCGAGCAGGTCGTAGGGCAAGCGCGCCCAGTCGGCGGTCATCGCGTCATCGGAGGTGACGGCGCGGATCACGATCGGGTAGGCGTAGGTGCGCCCGTCGCCCTGGACGCCGACCGAGCGCACGACCGGCAGCACGCAGAAGGACTGCCAGAGCTGGCGGTAGAGCTCGGCGGCGCGGATCTCCTCCTGCAGGATCGCGTCGGCCGCGCGGAGGATGTCGAGGCGCTCCTTGTTGACCTCGCCACCGACGATCCGGATCCCCAGCCCCGGCCCCGGGAAGGGCTGGCGCCAGACCATGCGCTCGGGCATGCCGAGCTCGGCGCCGACGGCGCGGACCTCGTCCTTGAACAGCATCCGCAGCGGCTCGACCAGCTCGAAGTCGAACTCGTCGGGCAGGCCGCCGACGTTGTGATGGGACTTGATCGTCGCCGCGTGGTCGCTGCCACCCGACTCGATCACGTCGGAGTAGAGCGTGCCCTGGACCAAATAAGCGACGTCCTCCAGCTTCGCCGCCTCCTCCTCGAAGACGCGGATGAACTCCTCGCCGATGATCTTGCGCTTCGTCTCGGGATCGTCCACGCCTGCCAGCCTGGCGAGGAAGCGCTCTTCGGCGTCGACGTGGACGAGCGGGATGCCGAACTGGTTGAAGGCCTCGACCACCTGCTCGGCCTCGTTCAGCCGCATCAGTCCGTGGTCGACGAAGACGCAGGTCAGCCGCTCCCCCACAGCCCTGTGGACGAGCAGGGCGGCAACCGAGGAATCGACGCCGCCGGAGAGGCCGCAGATCACCCGCCCCTCACCGACCTGAGCCTGGATCTTCCCCACCTGCTCGGCGATCACCGACTGCGGCGACCACTGCTGCTCGCAGCCCGCGACGTCGCGCAGAAAGCGGGTGAGGATCTCGGTCCCGTAGGGAGTGTGGACGACCTCGGGGTGAAACTGGATTCCGTAGAGGCCGCGGTCGGGCATCTCCAGGGCGGCGACCGGGGAGCTCGGGCTGGAGGCAAGCGCGGTGAAGCCCTCCGGCGCCTCGAAGACGGCGTCGCGGTGGCTCATCCAACAGCTCTGCTCCTCTGGCAGGCCACCGAGCAACCGCCCGCCGCCATCACGCAGGACGAGGTCGGTGCGGCCGAACTCACCCGTCTCCGCCGACTCCACGCGCCCACCGAGCGCCAGCACCATCGCCTGCATCCCGTAACAAATCCCCAGCATCGGGATCTCGAGATCGAGCAGCTGAGTAGGAAACCCCGGCGCCCCGTCCTCATAGACCGAGGCGGGTCCACCTGAGAGAACAAGCGCCTTTGGCTTTCGCTCCCTAATCGCCTCCATAGAGACAGTCGCCGGGAGCATCTCCGCAAACACGCCGCATTCGCGAATGCGCCGAGCGATCAGCTGCGAGTACTGCCCCCCGAAATCAAGGACGAGCACCTCCTCGACAGCCTCCCTTCCGGCGGGTGGCACCGTAGGGGCCCCGCCCCCGAGGACGCTTTAGCGACCGCAGGGGGTGGGGGGCCCCTGCGGTGACAGGCACCCGCCGGCCGGGACGCTCCCGTCCTACTAGTCATCCGATACGGCAACTCCCGCCGATACCGCTGCCCGGCCATTCGAGCCCATGCCCACGGACTGCTCGTTCTGCAGCTTCTTCCCCTCACTCATCAGCGCCGGCGCGACCATCACCTCGGCCCGCTGGAAAGAACGGATGTCCTCGTAGCCACAGGTGGCCATTGAGGTTTTCAGCGCCCCCATCAGGTTGAAGGTGCCGTCGTTCTCCTGCGCCGGCCCGAGCAGGATCTCCTCCATCGATCCGTCCTGCTTGGTCGAGACCCGGGTGCCACGGGGGAGCGAGGAGTGGAAGGTCGCCATCCCCCAGTGGAAGCCGCGGCCGGGAGCCTCCTGGGCGCGGGCCAGCGGCGAGCCGACCATGACCGAGTCGGCACCGCAGGCGATCGCCTTGGAGATGTCGCCACCGGTGCGCATACCACCGTCGGCGAGCACGTTGACGTACTCGCCGGTCTCCAGCATGTGCTGGGAGCGGGCGGCAGCGACGTCGGCGATCGCGGTCGCCTGCGGGACGCCGATGCCGAGCACGCCGCGGGTGGTGCAGGCGGCACCGGGGCCGACGCCGACCAGGACCCCGACCGCTCCGGTCCGCATCAGGTGCAGGCCGGTCGAGTAGGAGGCGCAGCCGCCGACCACGGTCGGCACCGGCACCTCGGCGATGAACTCCTTCAGGTTCAGCGGCTCGACCGTGGTCGAGACGTGTTCGGCGGAGATCACCGTGCCCTGGATGACGAGGATGTCGAGGCCGGCCTCGACCGCAACCTCGTAGTGCTCGCGCACCTTCTGCGGCGTGAGCGAACCGCAGGCAACGGCGCCGCGGGACTTGATCTCCTCGACCCGCTTGCCGATCAGCTCTGGCTTCACCGGCTCGGCGTAGATCTCCTGCATCAGCCGCGTCGCCACGTGCTTGGGTGCGGCCGCGATCTGCTCGAGCCGCTCCTCGGCATCCTCGAAGCGGGCCCAGATCCCCTCCAGGTTGAGCACTCCGAGACCGCCGAGCTCGTTGACCAGGACGGCGGTGTCGGGACTGACTACCCCGTCCATCGCCGAGGCGACCAGCGGCAGCTCAAAGCGGTAGGGACCGAGGGTCCAGCTGATGTCTATGTCGTCGGGATCGCGGGTACGACGCGACGGGACGATGGCGATGTCGTCGAATCCGTATGCGCGCCGCCCCTTCTTGCCGCGGCCGATTTCGATTTCCAAGTGTTCCTCCAGGGCTGGCGGTTGAAACAGCCAGCCTACACTTCTGCCGGGACCTCCAAATCGTGCACCGCGACCTCGCCCAGCAGGCGCTCGACCTGGTTGCGATCGACGGTGCCGGCACCGAAGTGCTGGGTCGACTCGGCGCCGCAGGCGACGCCATAGGCGAGGCACTCCTCGGCCGAGCGGCCCTCGTAACGGGCGGCCACGTAGCCGGCCAGGAAAGCATCGCCCGAGCCGACCGTCGAGACCGGCTCCAGGGGCTCGGTGTGGACCTCCAGCAGGCGCCGGTCGGAGTTCTCCCCGACCGCGGCCACGCAGCCTTCCGGCCGCGTGATCGCCGCCTCGACGGCACCGAGACGGACCAGCTCCTCGAGGCCCTGGGCAAGATCGGTGCGGTCGGCGAACTCCTGTCCGACCAGCTCCTCGGCCTCGCGCTCGTTCGGCGTCACCATCGCAGCGCCGGCGCGAACGCCGGCCAGCATCGCCTCGCCCTCGGCATCGAGCACGACGGAGACGCCACGGCGGCTGAGGTCGGCGATCAGGCGGGCGTAGAGGTCGTCGCCGGCGCCGGGGGGCAGCGAGCCCGCCAGCACGCAGATCTTGGCGCCGCCGGCGAGGTAGCCGATCCGCTCGAAGAGCTGCTTGACCTCCTCCGGGCTGACCGCCGGCCCGCGCTCGTTGATCTCGGTCTGATCGCCCGAGGTGGGATCGATCACTGCGAGGTTGATCCGCGTCTCCGCAGCGATCCGAGTGAAGTCGGTCAGCACCGACTCCTCGCGCAGGCCTTCCAGCACCCGCGTCCCGGTCGGCCCGCCGACAAAACCGGCGGCGATCACCGGGCGCCCCAGCAGGGTCAGGGCACGGGCTACGTTGATCCCCTTGCCGCCGGCGACAGTGCGGCTCTCGACCGCGCGGTGGCGACGGGCGAGGCGGAAGTTGGGCACGGCGACGGTGCGGTCGATCGCCGCGTTCAAGGTCACGGTGAGAATCACTGCGCTTTCACCCCGGACTCGCTCTCCTCGGTCGCTTCAGCGGGACAGACGGCGGTAGAGCAATACCCCGCCAATCAGTATCACGAACATTGCCAGGGAGATGGGAACCAGGTTGTCACCGAGAAAGGTGCGCACACGGTCGAAGCTGCTCGCCTCGTCGATCGCCCGCCCGGCCTGCAGCGGCACGGTGGCGGCTCGACGACCGTCGACCATGACCGCCGCCGTCCCGAGCTTGGCGCCGCGCCGGATCGGTCCCTCGACCTCGGCCGGGGCGCGGACCGCGACCTCGAGCCGCTGGCCACGCCGCAGGCCGACCGTGACCCCGCGCGCGGCACGCAGGGGCAGTTCGCCACCGGAGTAGCGGATTTCGGGGTTGGCAAGGCTCCTCACCGGCGCGGATCGGCCGTCGCCGCCGGTACTGCGAGAAGCCGTATTCGAGCAGGTCGAGGTTGGCGCGGTAGCGGGCTTCTTCGCTCGGCGCCCCGATCGCGACCGAGATCAGCTTCACCCCCTTGCGCTGGCCGGAGGCAACGAGCACGTAGGCAGCGTCGAAGGTGTGCCCGGTCTTGACCCCGGTCGCCCACGGCTCCATGAAAAGGAGATCGTTCGAGTTCTCGATCCGCCGCGGCGGCCGCAGGCTGCGCAGAACCGCAGTGCGGGAGTCGACGATACGGGCGAAGACGGGGATCCGCTGCAGGCGCTGGGTCAGCGTCGCCAGGTCGCGGGCGCTGGAGAAGTTGCCGCGCTGGTCGAGCCCGATCGGGTTCGCGTAGTGGGTGTCGGCGAGGCCGAGCGCGGCGGCGCGACGGTTCATCTCGGCGACGAAGCGCGACTGGGAGCCGGCCGCGGCGAGGGCGAGGTCGTGGGCGGAGTCGTTGCCGCTGCGCAGCAAGAGGCCGTAGAGGAGGTCGTGCACGCTGACCCGCTGTCCCGCGCGCAGGCCCAGCAGCGACTCGCCGTAGATCGGTTCGTAGGGGGCGGCGCGGACGATCCGCTTCAGTCGCAGCTCCTGCAGGGCCACGTAGGCGGTCATCAACTTGGTCGTGCTGGCGATCGGCAGGTGGCGGGCGGCGGCGTGGGAAGTGAGCACGTCGCCGCTGCGGGCATCGATCAGGGTCCATGCGCGGGCTTCGACCCGCGGGTCCTGCTCCGCGGCGGAGGCCGTGCCGGTGAGACAGAGCGCCACCAGCAGCACGGCCAGCAGCGCGGCGCCAGGGTGGCGCCGACTCATCTCAGCTTCAGCGTCTCGCCGGCAATCAGGATCTGCGGGTCGACCTCGGGGTTGAGGGCGAGGATCGTGGCGACCGGGATCCCGGTCCGGTGAGAGATCGAAACCAGGGTGTCGCCGCTCTTGACCACATAGGTGCTCGCCTTCGTCTTCGGCCGGTTCTTGTGGGCCGGGTGGTTGCGCGAGGACTTGGACGAGTTCTCGGAGCCGCCAAGCGAGCTGGAGATGGCGACGACCACGATCACAATCGCGCCCGCCAGGGCTATTACGGCAAAGATCCGGGCGAAGGCGCTGGTGCGTTTTTCCATGTGGATGGATCGGAATCGTGTGCGGGCGAAGATCGTATAGCGGCCGCAGGCGCCCTCAGGCGGTCGAAATCTCCCAGACAGCCGCTCGCAGGCGCTCGGCAGCCGCGGCCGGATCCGGGTCGGCGGCGATCCCGCGCGAGGCGGTCACCAGAGCGGAAGCCCGGCCGGCCGCGAAGGCGGCGCCGAGCAGCTCCGGTTTGCCGCCCTGCGCGCCGACCCCGGGGATGAGAAAGACCGAGCGCGGCATCAGCTCGCGCAGGCGGGCGATGTGAAGCGGCTCGGTGGCGCCGACGACGGCGCCGACGGCGCTGAGGCCACCCTCCCCGAGCAGGCGTCCGGAGAGGCCGTCGACCAGCCGCGCCAGGCGCTCGTGCAGAGGCTGATGCGGCGCCGGCAGGTCCTGTACGTCACGGGCGCCGGCATTGCTGGTCCGGACCAGGAGGAAGATGCCGGCGCCGGCCTCCTCGGCGGCAGCGAGAAGCGGCTCGACCGCATCGAGGCCGAGCAGCGGATTGGCGGTGAAGGCGTCGGCGCCAAGGCCGGCGACCGGTCCCCAGGGCGTTGGCGTCTCCCCAACCAAGGACTGCGCATAGGCGGCTGCGGTGACGGGGACGTCGCCGCGCTTGCCGTCGGCGATCGTCAGCAGGCCGGCTTCGCGGGCGGCGGCGCAGACCTCGGCCAGGGCCGCCCAGCCGGGGGCGCCGAGGCGCTCGAAACAGGCCAGCTGGGGCTTGACGGCGACACAGGCGGGGCCGGCTCGCTCGATCAGCGAGCGGCAGTGGGTGACGACCGCGGCGGCAGCTAGATCCGCAGCCAGCGTGCCGGGGCCGGGAGCCATCTCCCCCTCCCCGGCCAGCTTGGCCGGGTCGGGGTCGAGGCCGAGGCAGATCTGGCTGCGGCGCTCCTCTACGAGCGCCGCCAGCCGATCGGCAAAAAGCTTCAGGGGGCTGGTCTCAGCCGCCCTTGACCTTCGTCTTCAGGGCCGACCCGGCGGAGAAGCGAGGAACCTTGCCGCCCGGAATCGTGATGCGCTCGCCGGTGCGCGGGTTGACACCCTGGCGAGGGCCACGCTCGGCGACGTGGAATTTGCCGAAGCCGGTGAAGCTGACCTCACCGCCGGAGCTCAGCGTGTCGGTGATCGCGTCGAGCACGGCGTCGACAGCGTCGCTCGCAGCTTTTTTACTGCCGAGCCGGTCGTCGCCGGCCAGTTGATCCAGAAATTCAGCCTTGGTCACGTCGGAAATCCTCCTCGGGGGTTGAAGATCGCCGCAATCTAACAGCGGCCACGGCGTAACCGTGGGCACGGCTGATGTCATCTGTCACGAACCGCTGACGGCCATCGCGCCGATCAGCAGCGGCGGCGTGCGGACGGAGCCCCCGAAGGGAACCCAGCGGGCCTCCGCACCAGCTGCCCGCACACCCCCGAGCAGCGCGCCCAGATCGCCGGCGATCGTGAACTCACGCAGCGGCTCGGCCAGCTCGCCGGCGCGGATCGCCTGCCCGGAGGCGCCGACCGAGAAAACACCGGTCACCGGGTTGACGCCCGAGTGCAGTCCGGCGACGTCGGTGACGAAGACCCCGTCGCCGGCGGCGCCGAGCAGCTCCGCAAAGGAGGAAGTACCCGAGGAGACGATCAGGTTCGACGCCGCGACCCGCGGCTGCGAGCGGTAGCCCTGGCGGGCGGCGCTGCCGGTCGAGGCACCCCCCTCGCGGTTGGCGGTGTAGGTGTCGTAGAGAAAGGCGCGCAGGCGACCGTCCTCGATCAAGGCCGTGCGCCGCCGCGGCATCCCCTCGCCGTCGAACGGAGCCGAGGCGGTCCCGCCGGGGTCGCGGCCGTCGTCGTGGAGGACGAAGGCCTCGCTCGCCAGCTCCTCGCCGAGACGCCCGGCAAACGGGGAGCGGCCGCGCTGGACCGCGTTGGCGCCGAGAGCGCCGCCGATCAGGCCGGCAAAACTGGCTGCTACGGTCGGGTCGAGGACGACCGGGCAGGAGCTCGAGGTCGGCTTCGAGGCGCCGATCATCGCCGTGGCGCGGGCGGCGGCCTCGGCCCCGATCGCCTCAGGGTCGAGGTTCTCCGGACCGCGCCCGAGACCGAAGCCGAGGCCGGTCTCACGCGCGCCCTCCCCCTCGGCAAGCGCCTGCAGGTAGGCGAAGCACTCGGAGGACTCGAACTCGCCGGCGACCCCCGCTGAAGAGGCGATCGCCACGCGTTCGGCCGAGTCGGCATAAACGACCTGCTCGACTCCGACCAAGCGGGCGTCGGCGGCGAGCGCCGTGCGCTCGACACTCAGCGCCAGCTCCGCCGCCTGCGCCGTCGTCCAGGAGCTGACCGAAGGATCGCTCAGTCCCGCCACTGCCTCGATCGGCGCCGGCTGCGGGGGCACCGCGAACTCGTCCTCGTCGGCAATCGCCGCCGCCTCAGCAGCGCGAGCCGCGATCGCGCCAACGCCGTCCTCAGAGAGGTCGGTCCCGTACGCGTAGCCGACCCTGCCGCCGATCCAGGCGCGAACGCCGACGCCGCTCTGGGTCGCCGCCGAGAAGCTCTCGACCTCGCCCCCATGCACCCGCACCTCGCGGCCACTGTCGTGCGACGCATAGGCCTCGGCCTCGCCGGCGCCCGCTGCCACCGCGGCCTCGACCCCGCGCGCCGCGATCGCGCTCAGCTCGGTCAAAGCTCGGTGCCCCCGACCGTCATCGCCCCGACCCGGACGTGGCCCTGGCCGGTCCCGACCGGGGCTTTCTGGCCGCCCTTGCCGCAGATGCCGGTCTTCATGAAGAAGTCGTCGCCGACCGCGTCGATCGCCATCAGCGCCTCCAGGCAGTTGCCGATCAGGGTCGCGCCGCGGCAGGGACGGGTCGCCTTGCCGGCCTCGATCAGGTAGCCCTCGGAGACGCCGAAGACGAAGTCGCCGGTCGCCGGATCGACCTGGCCGCCGGCGAAGGAGACCGCGTAGAAACCCTTCTCGACCTCGGCGATCATCGCCTCCGGCGTCGCGTCCCCCGGCGCGATGTAGGTGTTGGTCATGCGCGGGATCGGGAGGTGGCGGAAGCTCTCGCGACGGCCGTTGCCCGTCGACCGAACATCGTCGCGCTCGGCGGTGAGGCGGTCGTAGAGGTAGGAGCTGAGCCGTCCCTCCTCGATCACCTGCGTCTTCTGGGTTGGTGCGCCCTCGTCGTCGATCGCGTCGCTGCCCCACTCGCCGGGCAGGCGCCCGTCGTCATAGGCGTTGAGGAGCGGCTGCGCGACCTGCTCACCGAGCTTGCCGACATAGACGCTGGCCCCCTTCTGGATGTGATCGGCCTCGAGGCCGTGCCCGGTCATCTCGTGGAAGAGGACGCCGCCGAAGCCGCCGCCGACGATGACCGGCATCGAGCCGGAGGGAGCGGGGCCGGCGTCGAGCAGGGTGAGGGCCTTGCGCGCGGCCTGCTCGGCGATCGCGCCGGGGTCGTCTTCGAGCAGCTCGAAGCCGCGGTGGGCCCCCAGCGTCTCGGCCCCGGTCTCGACCGCGTCGCCGCGGCGAGCCACGGCCTGGGCGCCGATGCGGGTACGGGTGCGGTCGTCGCCGGCGAGCAAGCCCTCGGAGTTGGCGACGGTCACCTGGCGCCGCGCCTCCGCGTAGGAGGAGGTGAACTGGACGATCTCCCCGCCCTGGCCGCGGGCCCGCTCGTCGAGCTCGCGCAGCAGCGTCGCCTTGCGCTCGGCCGGAATCTCCTCCGGGCGCCGCTCGATCGGCAGCGGGACACTCGCCACCGCCTCCAGCCCGCGCGGCTCTCGGCGCTCACCGCGCAGCGCTGCCGCCGCCTCCCCGGCGGCGCGCTCGAGGTCGGCGGGGTCGAGGCCGTCGACATGGGCGAAGTAGGTGGTGCCGCCGTCGACCACGCGTACGCCCGCACCCTCCTCGGCCCCGGACTGGACGGCCTCGATGCGCGACTCGTCGATCGACATCGAGAGGCCGTGGCGGCGTTCCGCAAAGACCTCGGCAAAGCGGCCGCCGTTGGCGAGCGCCCGCGCCAGCACACGCTCGGCAACCGCCGGCTCGATCAATCCGCTCACGCCTTCGGTCGCTTCCCCGCGACCTCGATCAGGCGGCCGGCGGCGACGAACAGCTCGGCCCCGGTGCCGGAATCGTCGGCGTGGTCGCTGCTGCGCCCGCTCGCGTAGTAGAGGCGGGCGAAGGGACGCCGGGAGATGCGGCGGCGGCGCATGTAGGCCGCGGCCTCGTCGGCGTACCCGGAGACCCGGTCGAGCAGCACCCGGTGCGGCTTCGGGGGCATCAGCCCTCCCCGCCCGGCGCCGTCGCCGCGAGGTCGCGCAGGATCGAGCGCATGTCGAAGAACAGCAGCGAGGCAAGGGCGAAGCGCTCGGTCACCGCGACGGCGGCGAGGCCGGCGTGGCGCAAGGCGAAAACCTCGCCCTGCTCGGTTGCCACGTGCACCTGCTCGGCGGCCTCCTCGCCGGCCCGGTCGGCGACCTCGAGCAGCACCGCCGCATCCTCGCGCCAGCGATCGCGGTCACCGGCAGCGGCAAGGACTGCGCCATCGGAGTCGAGGATCGCGGCCCCGCGCAGGTCGGGCGACATCTCGGTCAGGAACGCCAGCGCCGCCTCCGCGGCGTCGCCCAGAGCGACCTCGGTGGCGGCAGCGTCGGCCATGTCAGTGAAAATACCGACCGTGTCCCTCGCCCGAGCCTCATGGATCACCGTGATCGTCGTCTGCGCGGTCGCCGCGATCCTCTTTGCGATCAGCGGTTACACCGGCTACACGATCACCCTGATCGCGGTCGGGCTGGCTGCCGCAGTGAATCTTTTGCCCCCGCCCTGAGGAAGGACGGCCTGCTTCAAAGGGCATGTGTGGGAGGGGTCGGGTACCCCTCTATCTTCGCTGGGCTTTTCGCCCGAAGAGAAGGCTGCCATCCGACATCGAGTCCTCGGGCGAAAAGCTAACGCCGCTCGTACGAGGGGTACCCGATCCCTCCACTCGAGACCGTCGAAGATCCGTCAGCTCACCAGATCACAGCCATCTCTGAACCGAGGAGCCGCGCGAACCGCTGAGGGAAGCTGCATCGGACCCGTTTTCGTTCGTCAGCTTCGAGTGACCCCGAATCGGCTCGGAGGGTCGGGCATCCTCCGTACGAGCGGCGTTAGCTTTTCGCCCGAGAGCTCCTTCTCGGACGGCCTTCTAAATCTCCTGGCGAAAAGCCCAGCGAAGATAGGAGGATGCCCGACCCTCCGCCAGCGGCCTGAGGTCAGGCAAAGCTCAACCGGCTCGAAACGGACCCGTCTCGTCGTCAGCGGGCGCGTGGAACGAGGTCTCGGGCTCGACGTGGATCAGCACGTCGGCCATCGAGATCTCGGCCTCGATCGACGCCCGCATCTGGTGCGCCAGTTCGTGTGCGCGCTCGAGGCTGGTCCCGGAGCGGTACTGGACGTGGAGGTCGATGTGGCGGCGGCTGCCGGCGCGGCGGGCGCGGAGCTTGTGGTAGCCGGCCACCTCCGGCGTGCGAGCGGCGGCGATCGCGGCCTCGATCCGGTCGAGCTCGGCGTCGGGCACGGTTTCGTCGACCAGGACGCCGGAGGAGCGGCGGATGATCGCGATGCCGGCGGCGACGATCGCCATCGCGACGACCAGCGCCGTGATCGAGTCGAAGGCCTCGATCCCGGTGATCTCGACCAGGCCGAGGCCGACGAGGACACCGGCGGAGGTCATCGCGTCGGTGCGCAGGTGCGCCGCATCGCCTTCCAGCGCCGGCGATTCGAGCGCTTTCGCGCGCCGGTAGAGAACGGTCGAGACGACGAGGTTGGCGAGGACCGAGAACCCCATCACGGCGATGCCGACCCCGAGCGAGGCGACCTCGGCGCCGACCGCCAGCCTGTGGGTCGCCTCGTAGATGATGATCCCGGCGCCGACCAGGATCAGCATCCCCTCGATCGTCGCCGCCAGGCTCTCCACCTTCTCGTGGCCATAGGGATGGTCGGCGTCGGCCGGCTCGTCCGCTTTGCGCACCGAGATGAACGCGATCACGGAGGCGACGAGGTCGATCAGCGAGTGGATCGCCTCGGTGAGGATCGCGATCGAGCCGGTGATCGCCCCGGCCGCGAGCTTGAGCGCGATCAGCAGCGAGTTGGAGGCGATCGAGAGGGCCGCGGCCCCGCTTTTGGTGCGGATCACGTCGGGCCCTCCGCGCCCACCCCGAGGTGCTCGGCGAGCAGGCGCGCGGCACGGCCGCGGTGACTGATCGCGTGCTTCTCGGCAGCGCTCAGCTCGGAGTAGGTGCGGGTATCAGCGGGGCCGGTGTCGTCCGGCACGAAAGCCGGGTCGTAGCCGAAGCCGCCCTCGCCGCGCCCCTCCCGGAGCAAGCGGCCCTCGCAGCGCGCTTCGAAGATGTGCTCTTCTCCCGCGGTGTCGATCAGGACCAGCACGCAGACGTAGGCGGCGCGCCGGTCTCCGCCGGCCGCATCGACTTCGCGCAGCAGCTTCGCCAGATTCTCCTCGTCGCTGGCGCCGACCCCGGCGTAGCGGGCCGAGTAGATGCCCGGCCCGCCGCCCAGATCCTCGGCGACGATCCCGGAGTCATCGGCGATCACCGCCTCGCCGGTCACCCGCCGCACCGCCCGCGCCTTGATCAGCGCGTTGGCCTCGAAGCTGTCGCCGTCCTCGGGTGGCATCTCCACCCCGGGCGGCAGCGGTTGCAGGTCCAACGCCGGCAGAAGTTCGGTCATCTCCGCCAGCTTGTGCCGGTTGCCGGTTGCGAGAATCAACCGACCCGCTCCTGCACCTCCCGCAGGCGGGTGATCCCGCCCTCGGCAAGCGCCAGCAGCTCGTCCAGTGAGGCCCGCGAGAGCGGCATGCGCTCGGCCGTCGCCTGCACCTCGACCAGGCCGCCGTCACCGGTCATGACCACGTTGGCATCGACCTCGGCGTTGGAGTCCTCGCCGTAGTCGAGATCGCAGAGCGCGCGGCCGTTGACCATGCCGACGCTGATCGCCGCGACCGAGCCGCTCAGCGGCATCGTCTCCAGGGCTTTCTTGTCGATCAGCTTCTGGAAGGCCTGCCGCAGCGCCACGTAGCCGCCGGTGATCGCCGCGCAGCGGGTGCCGCCGTCGGCTTCGAGCACGTCGCAATCGACGTAGACGCTGCGTTCGCCCATCGCCTTGAAGTCGACGATGACGCGCAGCGAGCGACCGATCAGACGCTGGATCTCCACGCCGCGACCGTCCTGCTTGCCCTTCGAGATGTCGCGCTGCTTGCGGTCCCCGGTCGAGGCCGGCAACATCGCGTACTCGGCGGTGACCCAGCCTTTGCCGCGCCCCTGCATCCAGCGCGGGACCGAGTCGTTGATCGAGGCGGTGCAGATGACCCGCGTTTTGCCGATCGAGATCAGCGCCGAGCCGTCGGCGCTGCCGACGAAGCCGGGGTCGATCGTGACCGGCCGGAGGTCGGCGGGTGCCCTGTCATAGGAACGGGATGCTGGCATCCGGCGAGTCTTTCACGCGAGCCGCTGCCGCGCCCGCGACGGCTCAGCCGCCGGGATGGACCCGCAGGCCCCGTTGAGCGAAGTGGGCGTCAAAAGAAAATGCCTCGCCGCCGCCGTCACGCTCGATCAGCGCGAAGGAGGTGGCATCGACGTAGCTCCATTGCTTGTCGCCATGGCGCTCGAGGATGTCCCAGGCATCGCCCTCCACGTCCTCCTCCAGCCGCACCAGCTCGATCGCCCCGCTGGCGCGGAAGCGGCGCCCCCACTCGATCGCCTCGGCCCGCCCCACCCTGACCAGCAGCGCCGTATAGGTCTCGGCGAACACGTAGTTGGACGTGAAGAGGGCGGCGCCCTCGGCGAGAAGCTCCGAGAGCGCCGCCCGCGCGAGCTCATGCTCGGCCTCGGCCGCGTTGCGCAGCGCGACGAAGGCGCTGGTGTCGACGAATACCGACCTCATCAGCCGTAGAGGTCGCGGTCCAGCGTGGTCACGCTGGTGCCCTCGCGACCGCGACCCGGGGACTCGTCCACCAGGTAACGGAGCAGAGGGTCCGCGGCCAGGTCCGGCCGGCGCGCGCGCTCAGCGTCGATCAGCTCCCGCACGACGCCGGCGATGCTGCCTGACTTACCGGCCCGCTGCCGAAGCCAGCGGTGCTGGGCGTCATCCAGATATAGCTGCGTCCGATGCTTCATGCTGTCATACAGCATACGTCGCAGGGAGGACGGAACCGGCGTGGCTGGGAGTTGTGCAGTCGTCATCGCATGTCTCGCTTTCCGCTCGCCTGGCGCGGAGCTGGGCGCTCCGCTATTTGAAGGCGACTTTGTCCACCGCCTCCTTGATCTTGTTGACGATCACGTCCGCCAGCTCCGTCCCCTGTTTCCCGTTGAAACCTTTCATCGCCGCCACCATCCCGACCATCAGCAGCGAGACCAGCAGGATCAGGCCGACGTACTCGACCGTCCCCTGCCCCGCCTCCCCCGCCAGAGCCCGGATCTGCCGGACCCGCCGGGCGATCGCGGCGTGCAGGTACCCCATCAGCGCGTAGAACATCGAAGCCTCCTCTCTCGGTTGCGAGGCCAATGCTCGGCGTCGCCGGCGCACGGATCTAGACCCGATCGAGCCAAGTTCGCAACATCACCGCGCCAAAACGCCAACCGACGCGGTCCTCGCCGCAGCCGCCGCGGATACCCTCACCGCGTGCGCGTCCTCGTCGTCACCAACTTCGAGCCCGACGAGGCGGCGCCGCAGCGCGGGCGCTGGGTCCGTGACCAGGTCGACGAGGTGCGGCGGCGCGGAATCGAAGTCGACGTTTTCAGCTTCCCGCCCGGTCGCGGCGAGTACGTCCCGGCGACCCGGCGATTGCGTTCACTGCTGCGCCGCAAGCGCTTCGACCTCGTCCACGCTCACTACGGGCTGGCGGCCTGGTGCGCACAGCTGGCGGGGGCCAAGCCGCTGCTGGTCACCTTCCACGGCACCGACGTTCGTCACCACATCGTCGGGCCGATGTCGCACCGGCTCGCCTGGCGCGTCGAGCTCGTCGCGGCGGTCTCGCGGGCGCTGTTCGAGACCGAGGACGGCCGCCCCGGCCTCCCCCCGGTCCCCGGATCCGCCGTACTCCCCTGCGGACCCGACCTGAGCCGCTTCGGGCCGACCCCCCGAGCCGAGGCGCGGGCCCAGCTCGGGCTCGACCCCGACGGGCGCTACCTCTTCTTCCCCGCCAACCCGGCCCGGCCGGAGAAGCGCCACGACCGCGCCGTCGCGCTCGCCACCGCCTGCGGTGTCGACCTGCTCAGTGGTGGCTCGATCGAGCCGGAGCAGATGCCGCTTTGGCTCAACGCCGCCAATGCGGTCCTCGTAACCTCCGACTACGAGGGGTTCGGGATGGCGGCGGTCGAGGCGCTCGCCTGCGAGGTGCCGGCTCTCTCGACCCCGGTCGGGATCGCGCCCTATGCGCTGACCGGGATCGAGGGCTGTCTCTGCGCCCCCTACGACACCGACGTCTGGAGCGCCACGCTGCGCCCCCACCTCGACTCCGCGGACCCGCGCGTCGCCGGCGCGACCCGGGCCGCCTCGCTCTCGGCAGCGCGAATGGCCGAGCGTGTGATCGAGGTCTACCGCGACGTCGCCCGCAAGCCGGTATTAGATTGAGCCCATGAGCACGGAGGGAGCCGGCAACGAGAGCATCAGCGCGCAGGTCGAGGAGGCCGAGCGCAAACTGAAGGCGGCGGCGGACGTCGCCGCCACCGCCGAGCGTCGCGCCACGGCCGAGATCGAGGCATTGGAGGCCGACCTCGAGCGCGAGCGCGCCGAGGCCGAGCGCGCCCGCGAGCAGCTGCGCCTCGATCACGAGGAGGAGCTGCAACGCGAGCGCACGGCGAAGGAGCGCGCGATCGCCGCCGCCGAGGAGCGCCTCGGCGAGATCGAAGCCCAGACCGCGGCGGCAGAGAAGCGAATCGAGGAGGCGGAGGGCCGCGCCGAGGAGGCGGAGCGCTCGGTGGCTGACGAGAAGGCCCGCGCCCGTGAAGGCGCCGCCGCCTGGCTGCGCGAGCAGCTGGACTCGATCCGCCGAGAGGCTGAGAGGCGATAACCGCCCCGGTCGGGGGGTTCGACGTCGCCGTGGTCGGGGGTGGCGCCGCCGGGCTCTGGACGGCACTGCGCGCGGCGGAGCTGGGGGGCAGCGTCTGCCTCGTCTCCCGCACCCCGCTCTCCCAGAGCGCCAGCTTCTGGGCCCAGGGTGGGCTGGCGGCGGCCCTGGAGCCCGACGACTCGCCGCAGCGGCATGCCGCCGACACGATCGCCGCCGGCCGCGGTCTCTGTCGCCCCTCGGCCGTGCGAGTGCTGGTCGAGGAGGCGCCGGCGGCGGTCCGGGAATTGATCGCCCGTGGCGTCGTCTTCGACCTCGACCACGACGACCGCCTGGCGCTGGGCCTCGAGGGCGGCCACGCGAGCCGTCGCATAGTTCACTCCGGCGGCAGCCAGACCGGCCACGAGATCACCTCGAAGCTGGCGGCAATGGTCGCCACCGAGGCCCGCATCGAGGTGCGGGAGCAGACCTCGGCGACGGCGCTGTGGAGCGACGGCGAGCGCTGCCACGGGGTGGTGACCGACTCGGGCCCGATCGCAGCGCTGGCGACGGTTCTCTCCACCGGCGGTGCAGCCGCGCTGTGGCGGCGAACCACCAACCCACGCGGGGCGATCGGAGCTGGACCGGTGCTGGCGGCGGCGGCCGGCGCCGACCTCGCGGACCTCGAGTTCTGCCAGTTCCACCCCACCGCCCTCGCCCTGCCCGGCTCGCGCTTCGACGGCGTCCTGATCACGGAGGCGGTGCGTGGGGAGGGAGCGAAGCTGCTCGACTCGGCGGGGGAGCGCTTCACCGACGAGCTGGCGCCCCGCGACGCGGTCACGGCCGCGATCCTCACCCGCATGCGGGCCGACGCCGCGCCCGACGTGAAGCTCGACCTGCGCGAGATCGACCCGGCCCAGTTCCCCAACGTTTTCGCCTCGCTGACGGAGGCGGGGCTCGACCCGCGCTCGATGCCGGTTCCGGTTGCCCCCGCCGCCCACTACACGATGGGCGGGATCGCGGTCGACCTCGACGGCCGCGCCTCGCTGCCGGGCCTCTACGCCGTCGGCGAGTGCTCCTGCACGGGACTGCACGGCGCCAACCGGCTCGCCTCCAACTCGCTCAGCGAGTGCTTCGTCTTCGGCGTCCGGGCCGCGACCGCGGCCGTTGAGGAGACCGGCGGCGGCGAGCGACCGCCGCTGCCCGACTGGCGCTTCGCCGCCCCCAGTGCCGAGACCCGCGACGTGGTCTGGCGCCGGGCCGGGCCACTGCGCAACCCCGACGACCTGGCCGCACTGGTGTCCGACCCCTACCCGCTGGCTTCGGCAACGGCGACCTGCGCGCTGAACCGGCGCGAGTCCCGCGGCGGACACCTGCGAACCGACTGCACCGAGACCAAGCCCACGCTGGACGGAGTCCACCTCGTCCTCTCCCCGGACGGCGCGGTCCGCCGGGAGCAGTGGCTCTGAGGCGATGCTGCTCGGAGTCGACGTCGGCGGGACCTTCACCGACGCCGTCCTGCTCGACGGCGCCGCCGTCCACACCGCCAAGGTCCCAACCACGCCGGGGGACGAGTCCGCAGGAGTGATGGCGGCGGTCGACGCCGTGCTGGAGCGCGCGGGCGCCGGCGCCGCCGAGGTCGAGGCCTTCGCCCACGGGATGACGGTCGGGACCAACGCGCTGCTGGAGGAGCGGGGCGCGCGCACGGCGCTGATCGCGACCCGCGGCTTCGCCGACCTGCTCGAGATCGGGCGCCAGGACCGCCCCCATCTCTACCGCCTCTGCGCACCGAAGCCAGAGCCGCTGGTCGAGCCGGAGCTGCGCCTGGAGGCGGAGGAGCGCATCGGGCCCGACGGGGTCATCGCCCCGCTCGGCGAGGAGGAGCCGGAGCGGCTGGCGCAGCTGCTGCGCGAGCGCGGCGCCGAGTCGGTCGCCGTCTGCCTGCTCTTCTCCTACCTCGACCCGACCCACGAGCAGCGCATCGCCTCCCACCTCCGCGAGCGCCTGCCCGACCTGCACGTCTCCACTTCGCACGAGGTGCTGCCGCGCTTCCGCGAGTACGAGCGCTGCTCGACCACGGCAATCGACGCCTACCTGAGCCCCCTGCTCGGCCGCTACCTGGGCCGACTCGGTGAGGCGACCGCGGCGGCGGAGCTGCCGGCGCCGCAGGTGATGCAGTCCTCCGGCGGCGTCGCCCCCGCCGAGGAGGCGGCGCGGGCGGGTGCCTGGAGCGTGCTGTCGGGACCGGCGGGAGGGGCGGTGGGAGCCGGTCTGCTGGCCCGGATGAGCGGCGACGGCAACGCGCTGGGCTTCGACATGGGCGGAACCTCCTGCGACGTCTGCGTGATCGAGAGCGGTGCGGTCCGCCGCACCGATTCGCGCCGGATCGGGGGCCGCACGATCCAGCTGCCGATGGTCGACGTCCACACCGTCGGCGCCGGCGGCGGCTCGGTCGGGTGGCGCGACCCCGGCGGCGCCCTGCGGGTCGGTCCGCGCTCCGCGGGTGCCGAGCCAGGGCCTGCCTGTTACGGCCGCGGCGGGACCGAGCCGACGGTGACCGACGCCAACCTCCTGCTCGGCCATCTCGCCGCCGACTCACGGCTCGCCGGCGGAGTCGAGCTCGACGCCCGCGCGGCCGAGGCGTCCGTCGCCACCCTCGCCGACGCACTCGACCTCGAGCCGCTGGAGGCGGCGGCGGGAATCCTCCAGGTGGCGAACCAGGAGATGGTGCGGGCACTGCGGGTCGTCACCGTCGAGCGCGGAATCGACCCGCGCGGCTTCGCCCTCCTGCCGTTTGGAGGCGCCGGGCCGATGCACGCGGCCGCGATCGCCGCCGAGCTCGGGATCGAGACGATCCTCTGCCCGCGGGCGGGCGGGGTCCTCTCCGCGCTCGGTCTCTGCGCCTCGGAGCGCCGCCGCGACACGACCCGCACCGTGATGCTGAGCGGCGCCGAGCTGAGCGCCGAGCGCGTCGCCGGCGAGGTCGCCAAGCTCATCGCCGCGACCGGCGCCGGGCTCACCGGTGCCCGTCCCGAGGTCACCTACGAGATGCGCTACGCCGGCCAGGCCTTCGAGCTGCCCGTTCCCGGCCCGGCCGACCCAGACCCCGACGACCTGCGCGAGCGCTTCGCGCGCGCCCACGAGGAGCGCTACGGCCACCGCGACCCCGAGGGCGAGGTCGTGCTCGTCGACATCCGGCTGGCGATGGTCGTGCCGGGCCCGGAACCGCGCCCGGCGGCCGCGGCGGCCGGCCGGCTCGAGGAGAGCGCGCGCAGAGTCCGGTTCGACGGTGAATGGATCGAAACGCCGGTGCTGCGGGGTGAGCCTCCCGCCGGTGCCGAGGCCGGGGGACCGGTCGTCTTCGAGTTGCCGGAGGCGACCCTGGTACTCCCGCCCGGCTGGACAGCGGCGGTCGACGCAGCCGGGACGATCCGGGCCAAGGCAGGCCGATGACCGCGCTCGACCCGATCGCGCTGCAGGTCCTCGTCGGCGGCCTGCGCGCCGCCTGCGATGAGATGGGCGCAACGCTGATCCGCTCGGCCTACTCGGCCAACATCAAGGAGCGGCACGACTGCTCGACCGCCCTCTTCGACGCCGATGGCGAGCTGGTGATGCAGGCCGAGCACATCCCCGTCCACCTCGGCTCGATGCCGGACGCGGTCGCCGCCGTACTCGACGAGCAGCAGGGCCCAGGCGTCTCCTGGATCCTCAACGACCCCTACCGCGGCGGCACCCACCTGCCCGACGTGACCCTGATCTCGCCTGTGTTCTGCGAGGGGGAGCTGCTCGGTTTCGCCGCCAGCCGCGCCCACCACGCCGACATCGGCGGCCCGACGCCGGGCGGGATGCCGGCCTTCTCGAAAACGCTGGAGGAAGAGGGAGTGATCATCCCGCCAACCAGGGCCGAGGATGCCGAGCTGGAGCGCCTCGCCGGGCAGATGCGCGCACCCCGTCAGCGCCTCGCCGACCTGCGCGCGCAGCAGGCGGCCAACCGGGTCGGCGAGGCCCGTCTGCTGGAGCTGGCGTCGCGGCACGGCCCGGACCACCTGCGGGCGGGAATGGAGGAGATCCTCGACTACGCCGAGCGCCGCACCCGCGCCGCCCTGGCCGACCTTCCCGACGGCACCTACCGCGCCGAAGACGTGCTCGAGGACGACCGCGACGACAGCGAGCGCGACGCGGTACTGCGGGTCGCGGCGACGATCGCCGGCGAGCGGCTGCGGCTCGACTTCAGCGGCACCGACCAGCAGGTCGAGGGCAACCTCAACTGCCCGCTCTCGGTGACCAAGTCGGCGGCGTTCTTCGCGGTGCGCGTCCTCACCGACCCCGACGCACCGCCCTCGGCCGGCGCCCACCGGCCGATCCAGGTCCTCGTCCCGGCCGGCTGCCTGCTCAATGCCCGCTTCCCCGCCGCCGTCGTCGCCGGCAACGTCGAGACCTCGAGCCGGGTCGCCGACCTCGTGATCGCGGCCCTGGGCGGCGCCCGGCCCGTCCCCGCCCAGGGCCAGGGCACGATGAACAACCTCACCCTCGCCAACGAGGACTTCACTTATTACGAGACGATCGGCGGCGGCCAGGGCGCCTGTCCGGACGCCGACGGCCCCAGCGCGATCCACGTCGCGATGTCGAACACGCTGAACACCCCGGTCGAGGCCCTGGAGACCGAGTTCCCGCTGCGAGTGCGCGAGCTCTCGGTCCGCCGGGGCAGCGGCGGGGCCGGCGCTCATCGTGGCGGCGACGGGATCGTGCGCGAGATCGAGGCGCTGGTGCCGATGCGCTTCACCCTGCTCAGCGAGCGCCGCCGTCATCCGCCCCGGGGGCACAGTGGCGAGGACGGCAAACCGGGGCTGAACCTGCTCAACGGCGAGCGGCTGCCCAGTAAGGCGGAGGGCGATCTCGAACCCGGGGATCGGCTCAGAATCGAGACTCCGGGCGGCGGCGGCCACGCTTAAGGACATTTAATTTTGCGATTTGGCCCTGCTCGTCTAGAATGCGCGATCTCGGGCAGGCAGGACGGCCTTGTAACAGGCCTGGAGGCGCAGCCCGCCCAGTTCAACGACTCACCACTCTTCGCAGGTACTGATTCACATGCCGATCGCTTTCAAGGAATGGGCTGTAACGGTCCGCGCTCTCTCCGAGGGGGAGCAGTTGCTGACCCTGCGCAAGGGCGGCATTCGCGAGGAGAACAAGCACTTCGAACTCGAGCACGAGCGCTTCTTCCTCTACCCGACCTTCGATCACCAGCGCAACGACCTGGTCCGCGAGTCCCATCACCCGGAGCTGTCGCGCGCGCTCGAGGAGGGCGTCTGGCCCGACGAGGAGCCGCCGCCGAAGGCGCTGCTCCAGGACGGTGGCATCCCCCAGCCCGACCGCGTGCGGCTGCGCGCCTGGGCCGAAGTGACCGACCACGTCACGATCAACGACCGCCGCACCCTCGACAGCCTTTCGCCGTATTACATCTGGACCCCCGACTACGCCGAAAAGCGGCTGAGCTGGAAGCGGCGTCACCCGCTCCACATCCTGCTGCTGCGGGTCCATCGCATCCCGCGCCCGGTGACCGTTCGCGTCCGTGACGAGTACCACGGCTGCCGCTCCTGGGTCGAGATCGACCGCGACCTGCCCTTCGAGGGCACGCCGGTGATGGCCGACGAAGAGTTCGACCGCGCCCGGCAGGAGATCCGCGAAGTTTGCGCGGACGCTGCCGAGCCAGCGCTGGTCTAAGTCCTAGCCGCTCGCTAGCCTCGCTCCATGTCGTGGATCGAGACGGAGTCGCTGTCGTTCACCGCACGGCATGACACCGACGACTCGGCCTTTGCCGAGCGCACGCTGGACCGCATGGAGGACCTGCGGCTGCGGCTCGAAGACCGCTTCGAGCAGGTGCCCGGCGAGGTCACCGTGGTCATCCACACCAACCCTGCCTGGCTGACCCTGGCCCACCCCTTCCTGCCCGCCGCGCGCTGGTCGGCGGCCCCAGCGGGCCGCCGCTACCTCGCCGGCTGGGCGATGGCGACCGAGCTGCACGTCCTCAACGACCCGCATATGGAACGGCGCGCCGGCGGCGAGGACTCCTACGAAGCGCTGCGCGGCACCGCCGAGCGCCTCTACGCACAGCTGGTGATCGCCGCCAACAACAGCGCCCTCCCCCCCTCCTGGACGCCGCGCCGCTTCGCCCGCTACCTGCGCTGGGCCTGGCTGGTCGAAGGCGGCGCCCAGTACTTCGCCCGCCAAGTCGGCCTCTACCGCGCCGCCACGATCCGCCGCCTGCGCGAGAGCGCCCGCCCCTCCTTCCCGCCCTCACGCCGCGACGCGGTGATCCTCGGCGGCACGATCTTCGACCTGCTCGAGAACGAGCGCGGCCCCGAGGCCTGCGAGCGCCTGGTCCACGAACTGAAGCCGGGCGGGCCGGTGCCGACGATCGAAGACGCCTTCGACGCCCGCTTCCGCGACATCGAGGCGGTCTGGCGCGACCACCTGCGCAATATGTCGCGCCCCAGCGCCGTCAGGTGAGCTGGTAGAGGATCCAGACCAGGATCAGCGCCCCAAGGAAGGCACTGGCAATCCAGAGCGCAAGCCGGGCGGGAGAGGTTTCCCCGCTTCCACCCCGGAGCCGCGCCTGCTCTTCCAGATCCGCCAGCTCCGGGTCTTCGCCCTCCTCGACCATGATGTCCTTCAGCACCGCCCGAGCCTTGGCGGCGAGGTCGGAGACGACCTTGACGTCGCGCGGGCCCGAAGCGAGAAATTCCGGGACGTCGAAGCCGGCCGCGCGCTGCAGGACGCTGGGGATGCCGGCCTCCCCCAGCAGGCCCTGGATCATCTCCGCCTCGGCAAGGGTACGGCCGAACGCGACCTTGACCAGCGGCCCACCGCCGCCGCCACCCCCGCCGCCCTCGCCGTCACTACCGCCATGCCCACCACCGCCGTGGGCGCCACGACGATGCGTGCTGGGGCTATGTGACGTCGAGTGGGACATCGGCGATCTTCTTATCTTGAAGCAGGAACCCCTTGACCACCGGGGCATTTGCGTCGGCTAGGGACACAATGAAATACACGGGTTCAGGCCATGCCACCGCTTCGTTCACGTCCGTCTGCGAGGGGTATGCCTCGCTCTTGGTGTGCGAGTGGTAAATGCCGACCACCTCCTCGCCCGCCTCTCTCATTTCCTTTTCCTGGATTCGAAGCTGGTCCGCCGTGTCGATCTTGTAGCGGAGAGGGCTTTCGAATTCGTTCCGGGCTCGGTAAACCGTCGTCGCCTCGCCGTCCCGGCCCCCGACCATGCCGCAGCACTCGTTTGGCAGGTCCGCGCGCGCATGCGCGATTATCTCGTCGATCAGGCTCTTGGAAATCCGCATTAGCTCAGTTGGTGGCGGGCCTGGCCAAGCAGATCAAGGACGCAGGGAGCGTGGCGTGCTTTTGCACGCGAGCGACCGAGGACGCCGATATGCGCAGTGCCAGGCACGTCACCACCAGACCGTGGAGTCGAGGTTCTCTATCTCCTCGATCGGCTTCGTGTAAACGCCGGAGGAGAGGTACTTCCAGCCGTCGTCGGGGATCAGGAAGACGACGTTGCCGCCGTCGAGTTCGCTGCCGATGCGGACGGCGATTGCGGCGATTGCGCCGGCGGAGACTCCGGCGAACACGCCCTCCTCCTCCAGCAGTTTCTTGGTCCAGACGATCGCGTCGCGATTGGAGACCATGATCTTGCGATCGAACAGGGAGATGTCGATGATCGGCGGGATGAAGCCGTCGTCGAGGCTGCGCAGACCCTGCACCAGCTCTCCCTGCATCGGCTCAGCGGCGACGATCAGCGTCTCCGGGTTGGCCTCCTTGAGGCGGCGGCCGTTGCCCATCAGGGTGCCGCCGGTGCCGAGGCCGCCGACGAAGGCGGCGACTTCGTCGAGCTCGTCGAGGATCTCGACCGCGGTGCCGTTGTAGTGGGCAAGGGGGTTCGCCTCGTTGCCGTACTGGTAGGGCATGTAGAAGCCGGGGTCCTCGGCCATCTCAAGGGCCACCTCGACGGCCCCGTTGGAGCCCTTCGCGCCCTCGGAGTAGACGATCTCCGCCCCGTACATCCGCAGCAGCTGGGTGCGCTCCTCGGTGACGTTGTCGGGCATCACCACCTTCAGCGGGTAGCCCTTGCGGCGGCAGATCATCCCCAGGGCGATGCCGGTGTTGCCGGAGGTCGGTTCGAGGATCGTGTGGCCGGGTTCGATCGCGCCCTCGGCCTCGGCCGCCTCGATCATCGATTTGGCGACCCGGTCCTTGACCGAGCCGGTCGGGTTGTGCCCCTCGAGCTTGGCGTAGATGCGCACCTCGGGCTTGGGTGCAAATCGCGGCAGCTCGACCAGCGGCGTGTTGCCGATCGACTCGACTACGTCGCCGAAGCGGCCCCCGCAAGGTTTGTTGAGTAGCTCGTCGCTCGGCATCCCGTCACCCGATACTTCAAAAAGTATAGCCAGGGATGCGTGGCTCCCGTGGCAGCTTGCGCGGCGCCGCAGAGGCGAGTAGTTTCGCTCGCCTCCGGGTAGTTCCTCTCCGGGTAAATCGTTTGGAACGGAGGAAGCGTCGATGAAGAAGAGTCGCCTTTCCACTTTGCTCGCCGCCCTGGCAGTACTCGCCCTCGCCGTGTTCGCGGCCGGCTGCGGCGACAGCGACGACGACAGCACCAGCGGTGGAGGAGGTGGCGGGGGCGAGAAGCTCACTGTCGGCTCCGACGTCCCCTATCCCCCGTTCGAGGAATTCGGCAAGAGCAGAGACCGAATTCAAGGGCTTCGACATCGAACTGATGGAAGCGGTGGCCGACAAGATCGGCCGCGAAGTCGAATTCAAGGACACCTCCTTCGACACGATCTTCCGCGACCTCGCCCAGGGCAAGTTCGACGCGGTTGCCTCGGCCACCACGATCACCGACGAACGCGAGGAAACCGTCGACTTCACCAACCCCTACTACCTGCCATCGGCACAGTCGATCGTGGTCAAAAAAGGCGATTCGGGACTCAAATCGGCCAAAGACCTGGAGGGCCTCGTCGTCGGCGTCCAGCAGGGGACGACGGGCGAGGAATACGTCGAAGAAGAAATCGACACCAAGGAACTCCGAACCTTCCCCCAGGGCCCCGACACGATCCCGGCGCTTAAGGCGGGCACGATCGACGCCGTTGTGATCGACCGCCCGGTCGCCGAAAACATCATCGAGGCAGACGCCGACCTCGAAATCTCAGGCGGCATCGAAACCGAAGAACAGTATGGATTCGTGGTCCAGCAGGGTGACGAAGAACTGCTGAACGAACTGAACGACGGGCTCGGCGAAGTCATCGATTCGGGCGAATACAAGACGATCTACACGAAGTGGTTCCACAAGCCGGTGCCTCCGGGGATCGGAACCACGACCCACGAAGCGACCTGAGTCGCCCGATAGTCCGCAGGGTGGCAAGTCCGTGAAGGGGCGGCGATGAACGAGATCATCGATCAGTACTTCGACCTCTCGCAGATGTCGGAGCACCTCGACGAGGTCTTGAACGGGTTCCTGATCACCCTCGAACTCGCGGCCGTGGCAACCCTGCTCGCCCTTGTCTGGGGACTGCTCCTGGCCTTATTGCGGCAGCTGCCCGGCAGGGGCCTGCTGCCGGTCCGCTTTCTGGCGATCTCCTACATCGACGTCTTCCGCGCCGTGCCGCTGCTGATCCTGATCCTGCTGATCTCCGGCAGCCTCGCGTTCCTGCCCCTGCCCGAGGCGCTGACGATCCCCCAATGGCTGGGCAAACCCGACAACTTCTGGTACGGGATCATGGCCCTGGTGCTGGTCTACGGCGCCTACTACGCAGAGGTGTACCGGGCCGGGATCGAAGCGGTGCCGAGCGGCCAGATGGAGGCGGCCCGATCGCTCGGCATGAGCCACGGGCAGGCAATGCGAAATGTGATCGTCCCGCAGGCCGTCCGCAAGGTGATCGCTCCGATGCTGAACGAATTCACCGCTCTGCTCAAGGACACGACCCTGGTCAGCGTGATCGCCCTCAACGAGGTCGCGCTGGTCGGCCGCGATATCCAGTCGAAGACCTTCAACAGCTCCGCCCTGACCCTCGGGGCGATCCTGTTCCTGATCGTCGTCCTGCCACTGGCACGAGTGGTCGACCGGCTGATCGCGCGGGAACGGGCCCGCACCTCGCGCGGGGGCGCGCCGCCGGTCATGCACCATTAGAGCAATGGCCGAGCCGATGCTGAGGCTGGAGGGGATCCACAAGAGCTTTGGCGAGCTCGAGGTCCATCCGGGGCATCGACCTCGAGATCGCCAAAGGCGAAGTCGTCTGCGTGCTGGGCCCGAGCGGCTCCGGCAAGAGCACGCTGCTGCGCTGCGTCAACCTGCTCGAGCCCCCCGAGCGGGGCGAGATCTTCCTCGAGGGGAAAGACATCTGCAGGGGGCCGGAATCAGGTGCCGGCGAGCAGGGCTGGAAACTGGACTTCGTGCGCCAGCGGGTCGGGATCGTCTTCCAGCAGTTCAACCTCTTCCCGCACAGGACGGCGCTGGAGAACGTGACGATGGCGCCGGAAAAGGTGCTCGGCAGGGCTACCGAGGAGGCGCGGGCGAAAGCGGCCCAGCTGCTGGAACGGGTCGGTCTCGGCGACAAGCTGGAGGAGTACCCGGAGCGACTCTCCGGCGGTCAGCAGCAGCGGGTTGCGATCGCCCGCGCGCTGGCGATGGACCCGCACGTGATGCTCTTCGACGAGGTGACGAGCGCGCTCGACCCGGAGCTGGTCAAAGAGGTGCTCGACGTGTTGCGAGAGCTGGCGGCGGAAGGGATGACGATGATCGTCGTCACCCACGAGCTCGGTTTCGCCCGCGAGGTCGGCGACCGCGTCGTCTTCATGGACGACGGCATGATCGTCGAGCAGGGGAGGCCGGCACAGGTCCTCGACAGCCCGCGCGAGGAGCGGACCAAGAAATTCCTCGGCCTGGTGCTCGATCGCTAGAGGGAGCCGCCGGCCATCGCCGGCAGGATGACGACGGTGTCGTCGTCCTTGACGCCCGTGTCGAGCCCGTCCAGCACCCGCACGTCCTCGTCGTTGAGGTAGACGTTGACGTAGCGGTTGAGGTCGCCGTCCTCGCCGAAGAGCTGGGCCTGCGTATCGGGGTGCGCCTCGGTCAGCGCCCGCAGCACCTCGCCGACCGTCTCGCCGCCGGCCTCGACCTCGGGCTGGCCGTCGGTTTTCGAGCGCAGCACTGGGGGGATGCGGACGGTCGCCATTGGGCGGTGATCCTAGTGGAGCCGACGCCTACTGGCGGTCTCCGCCGGCGCCGGCGCAGAAGAGGTCATAGTCGGGAAACTTGCCCATCTCCGACGCGGGGATCTCGGGCGCGTCCTCGCCGCAGATCGGGCACTCGGGGTCGCGCCGGACCTTCAGCTCGGTGAACGTGGTGCCGAGCGCCTCGTAGAGCAGCAGCCGCCCGACCAGCGGCTCGCCGACGCCGAGCACCAGCTTGATCACCTCGTTCGCCTGCAGGGTCCCCATCGTCCCGGCCATCACCCCGAGCACCCCGTTGGCGGAGCAGCTCGGCGCCAGCTCGGCCGGCGGCGGGGTCGGGTAGAGGCAGCGGTAGCAGGGCCCCTCGAAGGGGACGAAGGTCGAGATCTGCCCGTCGAAGCCGAGGATCGAAGCGGAGACGACCGGCTTGCGCAGGCGCACCGAGGCGTCGTTCAGCAGGTAGCGGGTGGGGAAGTTGTCGGCGCCGTCGACGACGATGTCGTAGTCGCCGACCACGTCGAGGATGTTCCCGGCGTCGAGCCGGCCGTTGTGCTCCACGACGTCGACGTCGGGATTGAGCGCTTCGATGAAGAGTCGGGCCGACTCGGTCTTCGGCATCCCGATCCGTTCGGTGTTGTGGATCACCTGGCGCTGCAGGTTGGAGGCGTCGACGACGTCGTCGTCGACGAGCCCGAGGGTGCCGACCCCGGCTGCGGCCAGGTAGAGCGCCGTCGGCGCGCCGAGCCCGCCGGCCCCGAGCAGAAGGACCTTCGCGTTCAGCAGCTTCAGCTGGCCGTCGACCCCGACCTCGGGGAGCAGAGTGTGGCGCGAGTAGCGGTCGCGCTGCTCGGCGGTCATGCCGCTGGCGGCGAGGACCGGCAGCCCCTGCTCCTGCCAGGCGAGGATGCCGCCGGCCATCGAGGCGACGTTCTCGTACCCGAGCTCCTGCAACTGCGCGGCGGCAAGCGCCGAGCGGTTGCCGGAACGGCAGTAGAGGATCGTGCGCGCCGACTTGTCCGGAGCCGCCTCGCCGATCTCATCCCCGAGCAGGCCCGGTGGGACCAGCTTGCCGTTCTCGAGGTGCGCCTCCTGGTACTCGTGCGGCTCGCGCGTGTCGATCAGGACGACGTCGCCGCCCTCGAGCTCCGCCGCCGCCTCGAACGGCTCGATCTCCTCGATCGTCTGGATCCCCGCACCGGTTGCCATCGAAATCTCCTAAATCCGGATCAGCTTTACTTCAAAAAGTATAGCGACCATCACGCGTCTGCAGTTACCCCCGCATAGGAGGGGCTACTGCAGACGTGTGGGTGCCGCTATGGCGCTTCCCTACGCGAAGCTGGGGCGCATCTGGCGCAGGCGTTTGACCCGCTCCTCGATCGGGGGGTGGGTCGAGAAGAGGCCGGCGATGCCCTTGCCCGAGAAGGGCTTGACGATGTAGAGGGGCTCGGCCGCCTGGTTGACCTGCATCGGGATCGCCTTCGCCCCCTGCTCGAGCCGCAGCAGGGCGCTGGCGAGGGACTCGGGGTTGCCACAGATTTCCGCCCCGCCCGCGTCGGCCGCGTACTCGCGCTGGCGCGAGATCGAGAGCTGGATGATGCTCGCCGCGATCGGCGCCAGCAGGACCATCGCCAGCGAGGCGACCAGGCTCAGGGGCGACTCGTCGTCGCTGCCGAACCACATGAACATGTAGGCGAGGTAGGTGATCGCCGCGCCGATCGCCGAGGCCACCGACTGGATCAGGATGTCGCGGTGCTGGATATGCGCAAGCTCGTGCGCGAGCACGCCGCGCAGCTCGTCCTCGGAGAGCAGTTTGGTGATGCCCTGGGTGACCGCGACGGCCGAGTGCTTGGGGTTGCGCCCGGTCGCGAAGGCGTTGGGCTGGTCCTGGGGGATCATGTAGAGGCGGGGCATCGGCAGCTCGGCGCGGGTCGTCAGTTCGCGCACGATCTGGTAGAGCCGCGGCGCTTCGGACTCGTCGATCGGCTTGGCGCGGCTCATTTTCAGCGCCAGTTTGTCGCTGAAGAAGTAGGAGCCGAGGTTGATCAGCAGGGCGATGATCAGGAAGAGGCCGGCGGTGCTGGGGCCTCCGATCAAGGCGCCGATCAGAACCAGCAGGCCGGAAAGCGAGGCCAGCAGGATCGTCGTGCGCAGGGTGGCGCCCCAGGTGGACTGCTTGGTGGTCTTCATCGAGTCATCGCTCCTAGCGTCGAGTTACCGGTCAAGTATTGCGGTGCGAGCGCGATCGGCCAATAGGTGGAAACCCCCATTCGCGCCGGTGCACCACCCAGTGGCTTCTAGGCTTGGCCGATGAGCTTTATGGCGATCGGGCTGGCGCTGGTGGTGTTGGCCCTAGCGCTCGCCCTGGTGCGGGAGCGGCAGCGCATGCGGCCGCTGGAGCGCCTGATCGAGGAGATGGAGAAGGTCGACCTCGGTCGGCCCGGGCCGTTGCTGCCGGCCTCGATCGACGGGATCGGCGAGACCGAGGAGGTGGAGCGAATCGAGCTCGCCTTCCTGCGGATGATGCGTCGGCTCGAAGCCGAGCGGCGGCGCGCGGGCTCGGCGACCCTGCAGGCCCAGGAGGAGGAGCGGGCGCGGGTCGCGCGCGACCTGCACGACGAGGTGAACCAGTCGCTGACCGGACTGCTGCTGAGACTGGAGGCGGCGCGCGAGGCGGCACCGCCCGAGCTGGAGGCGGAACTCGCCGAGACCAAGGCGCTCGCCAACCAGGCGATGCGCGAGCTGCTCTCGCTCGCCCGTCAGCTGCGCCCGACCGCGCTCGACGACCTCGGCCTAGCGGCGGCGACGGCAGGCCAGGTCGAGCAGCTGGCGCGGGGGGAGATCGAAGCGGAGTTCGAGGCCGAGGGCGACTTCTCCGACCTCTCCGACGACGCTCAGCTGGTCGTCTATCGCGTCGCCCAGGAGGCGCTCTCCAACGCCGCCCGCCACAGCGGAGCCGGCCGCGTCGAGGTGCGGCTGAGGCACCTCGACGACGACGGCGTCGAGCTGACCGTCGTCGACGACGGCCGCGGCTTCGCCTTCGAGGAGTCCGAGCGCGGACTCGGGATCGGCGGCATGCGCGAGCGGGCGCTGCTGATCGGCGGCGAGCTGACGATCGAGTCCCGCCCCGGGCGGGGGACGACGGTACGGCTCACGCTGCCGGGAGAATCGGACCGGTGAAGGTGCTGATCGCAGACGACCACGGAATCGTCCGCTCGGGGATCCGGCTGCTGCTGGAGCGCCAGCCGGACATCGAGGTCGTGGCCGAGGCCGGCGACGGTGCCGAGGCGCGCGACCTGGCGGTGCGCGAGCGGCCCGACCTGGCGATCCTCGACGTGAAAATGCCGAAGCTGACCGGGCTGCAGGCGACGCGGGAGATCAAGCGACAGGCGCCGGAGGTCTCGGTCCTGATCCTCTCCATGCACGACGACGAGCGCTACCTGTTCGAGGCGCTGAAGGCGGGCGCCTCGGGCTATGTGCTGAAGGCGCAGGCGGACACCGACCTGCTGGCGGCGATCCGCGCGGTCGAGCGCGGCGAGCCGTTCCTCACCCCGGAGGCGCAGCGGACGCTGATCAAGGACGTGCTCGAGCGCGGCTCCAGCGGCGAGGAGGAGCTGACGCCGCGCGAGGAGGAGATCGTGAAGCTGGTCGCCGAGGCGAACACCACGCGGCAGATCGCGGAGGTGCCTCCATCTCTCCGAGAAGACCGTGGAGAACCACCGGGCAAACGCGATGCGTAAGCTCGGCATGCGCGACCGGGTCGAGCTCGTCCGCTACGCGATCCGCCGCGGCCTGATCGAGCCATGACCACCCACGTCGAGCTCGGCAACGCTGCCGCCGAGGGTGCCGAGGCATAACCGACCCGTTCAGTAGGATTTAGGTCGATGCTGTTTTCGACCAAAGCCGAGTACGGAGTGCGCCTGATGGTCGAGCTGGGTCGCCAGCCGAGCTCAACCCCGATCTCACTCAACACAGTCGCCGAAGCGGAGCGGCTGCCGCTCTCCTACCTCGAGCACCTGGTCGCGAAACTGCGCAAGGCGGGCCTCGTCACCTCGACCCGCGGCGCCCACGGCGGCTACCGGCTGGCGATGCCAGCGGAGCAGATCACGATGGACGCGGTGGTCGAGGCGCTGGAAGGGCAGATCGCGCCGATGGAGTGCTTCCACGAGACGCCGGAGGGCAAAGTCCTCTGTTCGCACGAGGACGACGGCGACCGCGCCTGCGCGACGAAGCTGCTGTGGACGCGCGTGCAGGGCGGCGTCACCAAGGCCCTGGCAGGCACGACGCTGGCCGAGCTGGTCGAGTTCTCCAGCCCCGGCGGGCGCAGCGAGACGGCCGTAGTCCGCGCCGCCTGACCCGAGACTTTTCGCAAAACCAGAAACGGAGTGAAGATTGGCTGAGCTGGAGATACGCAACCTGCACGTGAAGGTCGAGGACAAGGAGATCCTCAAGGGCCTCGACCTGGACGTCGAGAAGGGCAAGGTTCACGCGCTGATGGGGCCCAACGGCTCCGGCAAGTCGACGCTCGCCAACGCGATCATGGGTCACCCGGCGCTGGAGGTGACCGAGGGAACGATCGTCTTCAAGGGCGAGGACATCACCGAGGCCGATCCCGACGTGCGCTCGCAGGCGGGGCTGTTCATGGCCTTCCAGTACCCGGTCGCGATCCCCGGCGTCTCGGTCAGCAAGTACCTGCGGATGATCATCAACGCCCAGCGCGAAGCGCGCGGCGAAGAGCAGATCAAGATCAAAGATTTCGCCAAGACCGCGCAGGAGGCGATGGCGCTGGCCAACATCCCCAAAGACTTCTCCAGCCGCTACCTCAACGACGGCTTCTCCGGCGGTGAGAAGAAGCGGATGGAGCTGCTGCAGCTGGCACTGCTGCGACCGGAGATCGCGGTCCTCGACGAGACCGATTCGGGCCTCGACATCGACGCCCTGCGCACGGTCGCCGAGGGCGTCAACCAGTTCTCCGGCCCCGACATGGGCGTCCTCATCATCACCCACTACCAGCGCATCCTGCACATGGTCAAACCCGACTCCGTCCACGTCATGTTCGAGGGCCGGATCGTCAAAGAAGGCGGCCCGGAGCTGGTCGGCGTGCTGGAGGAGAAGGGCTACGGCTGGATCCGCGAGGAGGTCGAGGCGGGCGCTACCGCCTAGCCTCGCGAGCATGGAGCCGGCGACCGCGAAGAGCTCCCTTTCGATCGAGAAGGTCCGCGCCGCCTTCCCGGCGCTGGAGCGCGAGGTCAACGGCAAGCCGGTCGCCTACCTCGACAGCGGCGCCAGCTCGCAGCGGGTGCTGGCCTCGATCCAGGCGGTCGACCGCTACGAGCGGCGCCACCACTCCAACGTCCACCGCGGCTCGCACACGCTCTCGGCCGAGGCGACCGAAGCCTACGAGGGGGCGCGGGCTACCGTCGCCGACCACATCGGCGCCGGCGACCGCCGCGAGGTGGTCTTCGTCCGCAACGCAACCGAGGCGATCAACGTCGTAGCGCGGGCTTGGGGCGACGCGAATGTCGGCCCCGGCGACCGCGTGCTCCTGACCGAGATGGAGCACCACTCGAACATCGTCCCCTGGCAGCAGCTGGCCGAGCGGGTCGGCGCCGAGATCGACTGGGCGCCGATCGACCGCGAAGGGCTGCTCGACATGGACGCCTTCGCGACGCTGCTCGAACGTGGCCCGAAGTTGGTCGCCGTTGCCCACGTATCCAACGTGCTCGGGACCGAGAACCCGGTGGCGGAGATCTCGCGTCTGGCGCATGCCGCGGGCGCGCTGGTGCTGGCCGACGGTGCCCAGGGGGCGCCGAAGCTGCCGCTCGAGATGGCCGAGCTCGGCGTCGACTTCTACGCGATCACCGGCCACAAGCTCTACGGGCCGACCGGGATCGGCGCCCTCTGGACCCGGCTCGAGCTGCTGCGCGAGATGCAGCCCTTCCTCGGCGGCGGCTCGATGATCCGCAAGGTGACCCGCGAGGGGACCACCTACGCCGATGTTCCGGCTCGCTTCGAGGCGGGCACGCCGGCGATCGCGCAGGCGATCGGGATGGCCTCGGCGCTGCGCTGGCTCGACGCGCTCGGGATGGAGACCGTGCTGGAGCACGAGCGTCAGATCGCCGACTACGCGCTGGAGCGCCTGCCGGAAGTCACGGGGCTGCGGATCTTCGGCCCGCCACGGAGCGAGACGCGGCTGGGCCCGATCTCGTTCGAGATCGAGGGCGTCCACGCCCACGACGTCTCCGAGATCCTCGACCGCCATGGCGTCGCCGTCCGCGCCGGCCACCACTGCGCCCAGGTGCTGATGGACCGCCTCGGGATCGCGGCGACCGCTCGTGCCAGCTTCGGCGTCTACACGACGCCCGGGGAGATCGACCGCCTTGTCGAGGGCCTCGAAGACGCGCGGCGGGTCTTCGGCCTCTAGCAGCGACGCAAACCGTCAGGCGACCGGCAGCACGTTCGATTTGTCCGCGGCGCAGCTACCCTGCTTCGGCGCCTTGGCGTAGTAGTTCCCAGACTTCAATTTGGCCGGGACCGACCACTTGCCTTTTTTGTTGCTCTTGTCGGTCCCGAGCAGCTTGTCCGGACCGGGCGTCTCCCGGTAGAGCTTCACGGTGCGGTTCTTCGTGCAGGCGGCTTTCGGGGACTGCACCTTCCCGTTGAAGGCGGGCAGTTTGAGGCTGACGGTGACCTTGGTCGGCGTCGCGGCCGACGCGGAAGCGGCTGGAAGCAGCGCGGCGATGGCGGCAAGGGCGACGATGGCAAGCGATGCACGGCGACGAAGCATGGGCACCTCCAGTCGAAATTTGCCCGACCACTCTAGAGCCGATCGGGTGGCTTCTGCAGCCCATACGCGCGAGAGTGCCGGTGTGGCGCTGCGCTAGCCTCGGTTGCGTGGACGAGCTCTACCGCGACCAGATCCTCGAGCACTACAAGCGGCCGCACAACTTCGGCCGCCTTCCGGATCCGGACCTGGAGTTCGAGGACACGAACCCGTTCTGCGGCGACGAGCAGCACGTGACGATCCGCCTCGACGGCGACGACCGCGTGGCGGAGATCGCCTTCGACGGCAAGGGCTGCGCGATCTCGACCGCGGCGACCTCGCTGCTGACCGACGAGCTGGTCGGGAAGTCGCGCGAGGAGCTGCTGCGCTTGCCAAAGGAGTACGTCCTGGAGCTGCTCGGGATCGATATCTCGGCGACGCGGATGAAGTGCGCGATGCTGGGCCTCAAGGTCGTCAAGAGCGCCAGCCTCGGCCAGCCCGCCGAATGGGAGGACGAGGGCGAAGTCGGCGACCCGAGCGAAGCGGTCGCCGACCTCGGCTGAAGCGGTTCGAGGGCGCGCTCGGCCGGCAAGCGCGCAGCCGCCCCCTACGGCATGTTCGCCAGCGTCTCCTCGCTCGGCTGCATCACCGCGAAGACGGCGCCGAACTGGTCAGCGAGGACGGCGAAGCGGCCGATCGGCATGTCGATCGGCTCCATCCGCACGCCCCCTCCCCCGCTCTTGGCCTTCTCGACCGCGGCGTCGGTGTCCTCGACCGTGAAGTAGACGAGCCAGTTCGGCGGCACCTCGTCCGGCATGCCCAGCGCGTTCATGTCGAGCATGCCGCCGACCATCGCGTCGCCGGCTTTCCAGACCGTGTAGGTGCCGGCCCGCTCGGACTCTTCCTCGGCGTAATCCCAGCCGAAGACCCGACCGTAGAACTCTTTTGCGGCCCCGGTGTCGCGGGTGCCGAGCTCGTTCCAGCCGAAGGCGCCGTACTCGTTGACCAGCTCGGCGCCGGCAAAGGTGCCTGGCTGCCAGATGCCGAAGACGGCCCCGGTCGGGTCGGTGAAGACCGCCATCGTGCCGAGGCCGACCACGTCCATCGGCTCGGCGATCTGGGTACCGCCCGAATCGGCGATCTTCGCCGCGGTCGCGGCTGCGTCCTCGACCGAGACGTAGGTGGACCAGACGGTCGGCTGGCCCCCGTCCATCCGTGGCGAGACGCCGGCGACGTCGCGCCCGCCGAGCTTCGCTCGCCGGTAGCCACCCAGCTGGACCGAGTTCGGCTGCTCCGGCATCTCCCAGCCGAAGAGTTCGCGGTAGAAAGCCTCGCTGGCCTCGACGTCGGGGGTCCCGCTCAGTTCCACCCAGCAGGGGGTTCCCGGCGCGTAACTCGTCCTCTCGCTCATCTTCGCTCCTCTCCTCGGGGTTCCCCTCGATACTCGCACTCTCGACCGGTCGGGGGTCAATCGCTTGTTACGGTCCCGGGCCGGTCCACCCCGGCCGCTAAAATCCGACCGGAGAAGTAGGATTAAGTCTCGATCCGCACTAACGGCACCCCGTGCCAGGAGCAATCCCTCTTGACCGACACCGCAGGAACGACGATCGCCGTATGCCCGGCCGCCGAGCTCACGCCCGGTCAGATGCGCTTGGTCGAGCACGACGGGATCAAGATCGGCGTCTTCAACTGCGACGGCACGCTGTACGCGATCGAGGATCGCTGCTCCCACGACGACGGGCCGCTTGCCGAGGGCGAGTTCGACCCGGCGACCTGCACCGTCGAGTGCCCGCGCCACGGTTCCCTCTTCGACCTGACCACCGGCAGGCCGAAGACGCTCCCGGCTTTCCGCCCGGTGCAAACGTTCCCGATAGCCGTCGAGGACGACACCATCACCCTGGAGGTCTCCTGACATGGCAACGCCCGAGGTAGTCGCAGAGAAAAGAGAACTGGCCGGCCTCAACGCCGACTACAAGGAGAAGTTCGGGTTCAACGACCCGGAGACCGGCTACGCCTACAAAGCTCCGAAGGGACTCTCGCGGGAGGTCGTGGAAACGATCTCCGACTTCAAGGAAGAGCCGCAGTGGATGCGCGACTTCCGGCTCAAGGCGCTAGAGCACTTCGAACAGCGCCCGACCCCGAAATGGGGCGGCGACCTCGACCAGATCGACTTCAACGACATCCACTACTTCGTGCGCGCCTCCGACAAGAACAGCCGTGACTGGAGCGAGGTCCCGGAGGACATCAAAAACACCTTCGACCGGCTCGGCATCCCCGAGGCGGAGCGCAAATTCCTCTCCGGCGTCGGCGCCCAGTATGAGTCCGAGGTCGTCTACCACCAGGTCAACGAGAAGCTCGAGGCCCAGGGCGTGATCTTCACCGACATGGACACCGCCCTGCGCGAGCACGAGGACCTGGTGCGCGAGCACTGGGCGACGATCATCCCGCCCAACGACAACAAACTGGCGGCGCTCAACTCAGCCGTCTGGTCGGGCGGCTCCTTCGTCTACGTGCCGGCCGGGGTCAAGGTCGAGATGCCGCTGCAGGCCTACTTCCGGATCAACACCGAGAACATGGGCCAGTTCGAGCGGACGCTGATCATCTGCGAGGAGGGTGCCGACGTCCACTACATCGAGGGCTGCACGGCCCCGGTCTACTCCAGCGACTCGCTGCACTCCGCGGTGGTCGAGATCGTCGCCAAGGAGAGCTCGCGGGTTCGCTACACGACCGTCCAGAACTGGTCGCAGAACGTCTTCAACCTCGTCACCAAGCGCGCCGTCGCCCATGAGAAGGCGACGATGGAGTGGGTCGACTGCAACCTCGGCTCGAAGCTGACGATGAAGTACCCGTCGATCTACCTGCTCGGGCCCGAAGCCCACGGCGAGATCCTCTCGATCGCCTTCGCCGGCGACGGTCAGCACCAGGACGCGGGCGGCAAGATCATCCACGCCGCCCCCCGCACCTCGTCTTCGATCTTCTCCAAGTCGATCTCCAAGGACGGCGGGCGGGCCACCTATCGCGGCCTGCTCGAAGTGGCGGACGGGGCGACCGAGTCCCGCTCCAAGGTCGTCTGCGACGCGCTGCTGCTCGACGAGGACTCGCGCTCGGACACCTACCCGACGATCCGCATCGACGAGAACGACGCCGACGTCGGCCACGAGGCGACCGTGTCCAAGATCGGCGACGAGCAGCTCTTCTACCTGCAGAGCCGCGGGCTCGACGAGGAGGAGGCCTCGAAGATGATCGTCAACGGGTTCATCGAGCCGGTGACCAAAGAGCTGCCGATGGAGTACGCGGTCGAGCTCAACCGGCTGATCGAGCTGCAGATGGAGGGCTCGATCGGGTGATTTGACGGCCCGAGGGCGCCGCTGGCGGCGTCCTCGGTGGAGCCGTGCAAAGCACTGTCTCCACCTGCGTCCTTGCCATCGACACCCTCGACCTCGTCAAAACACCCGATCGAAGGACTAATGACTTTCACTCAAACCCTTCCTCCTCTTCCCGACGCCAAGGCGAAGGGGTGGGAATTCACCGACATCTCCGGGTTGGACTTTGAGGCTTACGCTGAGACCGCGGCAGAGCCGATCATCGAGGAGAGCGAGGGCGCGACCGTTCTCTCGCTGTCGGCGGCGCGTGACTCCCACGCGGCGCTGCTTGAGGAGCGCCTCGGGAGCCTGATCGACGCCGGCGACCCGTTCGTCGCCCGCAACGAGGCTGCCTCAAGCGACGGTGTCCTGATCCATGTCTCCGCCGGGGTCAGGGTCGCCGAGCCGATTCGGATCGAGGTCCCGGTCGAGCGCGATGGCGCCGCGATCAGCTGGCGCACGCTGATCGTGCTCGAGGAGGGCGCCGAAGCCGAGGTCTGGGAGCACTGGTCCTCCCCGAGCGACGAGGTCGACGGCCTGCTCAACTCGGTGGTCGAGCTCAGCGTCGGCCAGGCGGCGACGCTGCGCTACGTCAACACCCAGGACATCTCCGAGCAGGCGTGGATCTTCGCCACCCAGCGTGCGCAGGTGGAGCGCGACGGCCGCCTCGACTGGGCCGCCCTCGGCTTCGGCTCGGCCCGCGGCAAGGTGCGGATGGAGACCAAGCTGGCCGGACCGGGCTCGGAGGCCCGCGTCACCGGCGGCTACGCCGGCGGTCCCGGGCAGCACCTCGACTACGACACCACCCAGGAGCACGCGGCGCCGAACACGAACTCCGACCTCGCCTTCCGCGGTGTCCTCGCCGCCGGCTCGACCGCGGTCTGGCGCGGGATGATCAAGGTCGACCCCGGCGCCCAGCAGACCGACGCCTTCCAGGAGAGCCGCAACCTGCTGCTCTCGACCGACGCCCACGCCGACGCGATCCCGGGGCTTGAGATCCTCGCCGACGACGTCCGCTGCACCCACGCCGCGGCGATCGCCCAGGTCGACAAGGACCAGCTCTTCTACCTCACCTCGCGCGGCCTCGGCGAGGCGGGCGCGAAGTCGCTGATCATCGAAGGCTTCCTCGAGTCCCTGGTCGAACGGCTGGCCGAGGGCCCGGTGCGAGACGAGATCTCCGCGGCGCTCGAGAAGCGGCTCGCCGAGATTCTCTGAAGACGAACGAGTTCCGGCCCGCGGGCTGTCAGGGACTCCTCAGCGCACCCGACCCGCGGGCCTGTCACGGGGAGGGTCGCTGCGGGCGGGCAGGTGTGTCCGTTCTCGGACCCCTCCCCGCGCCACCCGCAGGAGGAGCCGCCTCCTCTTCACGCTTCACGCGCCGTTCTGTGAGCGTGGTTCTGACAATGGCGGCGATCACGACCAGGACGGGGAGCGCGTAGAGGATCCAGACGACGTAGTGGCCGGCGTGGGCGAGGGGGAGCGTCACTGGTTGCTGTAGGAGAGCAGGTAGAGGCCGAAACAGGTGAAGGTGACCATCACCGCCAGCATCCAGTACTGGGAGCGGGAGGCGTCGCGGTAGTCGGGCCAGTAGGCGAGGGCGCGATCGTGCGCGAGGGTGAGGCCGAGGACGTGGCCGACGACGAGGGCGCCGACCTGGACGTACCAGATCGCGTTGGCGCTGAGGATCGTGTAGTCGACCCCCGCCGACGCGGTGCCGAAGAGGTCGGTGGTCCCGGTGCCGAGCGGGTCGGAGAGCAGATAGGTGAACTGCGCCTGCTCCTGGAAGACGAAGAGGCTGAAGTAGTGGGCGACCAGGTAGGCGAGGGCGATCGGGATCAGGGTGTGGGCGAAGCCGACGCGCAGCTTTGCCAGCGAGGGGGCGCCGCGGACGGTGCGCATACCCCGCACCCCGAGCATGTAGACGAGGGCGACCCCGGCGAAGCAGAGCAGCATGAAGATCGTGTCGGTGAGGCGGAGGGCAGCGGTGAGACTGAGGCCGCGGTCGACGAACCACTCGAAGGTGCTTTCGATCCCGCTCTTGAACGGGCCCTCGGAGGCTCCGTCGAAGCTGGTGCTGGCAATCGAGGCGATCACCAGCGCCGCCGAGCCCGGCAGCGTCGCCCAGCGCGTCGCGGCGGCGAGCGGTCGCCGGTACCCGAGCCTGCCACCCTCGACCCCGAAGCAGCCGAGCTGGGAGAACATCCCGAAGTAGACCGAGAAGACCTCGCCCCGCTCGCACCACTCCTCGGTCCCGAACAGGGCCATCATCGCCAGCGTGTAGGCGCTGTAGAGGAGCGCGGCGGTGGCGGCGGTCTCCGGGTCGAGGCCGATGGCGACGCCGCCGCTGGTCCCGTAGACGACCTCCAGCCAGACCACCGCGAGCAGGCCGATCGCGGCCGGCCAGCGTCCCAGCCGACGCGGGTAGGCAAGGTGGGCGGCGCGCTGCCCGGCGATCGTCTCGAAGCCGGCGCCGGCGGCGCGGCCGACGGCGCGCCAGGGGTTGAAGGGCCTGAAGACGTCGCCCAGCAGGGCGGAGAAGACGGGGAAGCCGAGCCAGCAGGTGACGAAGAGGAAGGTGAGGGCGAAGTTGCGGTCGGGGGCTTCGGTCCCGCGCAGGCCGGAGTAGACGGCGACCCCGAGCAGGAAGACGCCGACGAGGCCGCAGAGGGCCTGCAGCGGCGGGCTCAGCAGCACGCGGGAGAGCCCCGCGCCGAGGGACCGCCAGTGCGGCTCCTCGAAGCGGGGCTGGCGCCAGGCGACCGAGAGGGCGACGAAGGAGACGATCAGGACGATCGACGCCCCCCAGGCGAACAGCCAGGCCGGGATCGGCAGGTCCTGCCGGGCGGCCAGCGCGTGCGCGAACGGCAGCAGGGTCACGGGTTGACCGTCAGCTCCGCGATCTGCAGCTTGCGACCCTCGAGCTCGACCTCGAAGATGCCTTCGATCTCGGCCGGGAAGTCGAAGCTGACCGTGCCCCCAGCCGGCACCTCCTCCATCAGGTCGTAGCCGTGGACGTGGACCTCATCGGCGACGTCGGAAGTGACCTCGAAGCGGATCTCGTCGCCGGCGTCGTAGGAGAGCTCGGCGATGCCGCCGACCGGCTCGCCACCGCGGATGATGATGGTCGGGACCTTGCCGCCGCGACTGGCGCTCTCCTCGTGTGAGGAGTCGTGCGCGTGCCCACCTTCGAGTTCGGCGCAGGCGATCTTCGCGGGGGCCGCCGGTTCGTCGTGGTGATGGCCTTCGTGGACGAGGATGGCCTCGGCTTCGGCGTCAACGCCGTAGGAGGCGGTGTGCTCGGACTCGGCTTCGTGGATGACGACGGAGCCCGCTTCCCCCGCTGGCACTTCGCGGTCGCTGGTCGCCGTGGCCCTGCCGCTGCCATCGGCGCCGGAGCGGAACTCGAGGTGAATCTCGTTCGGCGGCTCGTCCCCGCCGTTGGCGTTGAACTTGAAGTGCGGCCCGCCGGGATCCGCCTGGTCGCAACCTCCGGTATGGAGGTGGGCGACGTACTCCTTATCCGGCTCCAGACCGGTCACGCTGAGGGAAACGGTCGTGCCGCCGTCGGCGCGCTCCAGGGTCGCCTCGCCGGCCACGCCCTGGTCCTGAGCGGGTGCCCCCGCCAGGGGCTGTAGCGAGCCGCTCACCGCCTCGGTCTCGTTGTCGCTGCTGTCGCCACAGGCCCCGAGGGCGAACGCCGCCAAAATCGCGACGAACGCCGGAGCGGCCCTAATCAGGTATCTCATCTCATCTCCTGTCGATTCTCAGTTGCGCGAGCGATCCGGCGGGTCCGGGCTGACGAGCTGAGCTTTTTTGCTCCCAGGGGGTAAAAAAGCGCAGGTCGGCCACTGGCGCAGCCGGAGGCGAGGACCGCGCTAGGCCGGCGGGGCGCGGCCGGAGAGCGAGAGGGCGAGGAGAAGCCCGCCACGGGGTGCGAAGGACGGAGCGCGGAGTGGTGGCCGCAGAAAAGCGGGGCGGGCCTCGCGACCGCGCGGGCGCCTCTCCATTCGCTCGGCGAGGCGGACGATCGCCCCGTGGCCGGGATAGCGGCCGCAGAGCAGGAAGGCGAGCAGCGCCAAGAGCGGCACTGCCGGCAGCAGAAAGGCGCCAAGCTCAGCCAAGGCGGCCCAGGATAACGTCCGCGCGTGCGCCCCGGACGCGACAACATCGCCGCTCCCGACCTACCGGAGAAGATCGCCTGGGTCGGTCAGGAGCCGGAGTCGATGCCGGCGCTGACGGCCGGCGGCCCGGCCCTGGTCCACTTCATCGACTTCGCCCAGCTCAACAGCGTGCGGACGTTGCCCTACCTGAATGAGTGGTCCCAGCGGTACCGTGAGGCGGGCCTGAGCGTGATCGGCGTCCAGTCTTCGCGGTTCCCGTTCGGGAACGACGAGTCGACGGTCGCCGCCGGCCTGGCAGCCCTCGGGGTCGAGTTCCCGGTCGCGATCGACGCCGAGCGCGAGCTCTGGAGCGCCTACGGCTGTGAGGGTTGGCCCAGCCTCTTCCTCTGGAGCCTCGGCGGCGCCCTCGCCTGGGTCCACTTCGGCGAGGGCGAATACCTGGAAACGGAGATCGCGATCCAGGAGGAGCTGCGCGAGATCGACGCCCTGCAGCCGCTGCCGGAGCCGATGGCGCCCCTCCGCCCGACCGACGGCCCCGGGGCGCGAGTGATGGCGCCGAGCCCCGAGGTCTTCCCCGGCGGCTCCTGGGAGCGAGCCTGGACCGCCGGCGAGGACGGCGAGGAGCTGGCGCTCGACTACCAGGCGGGCGGCGTCTTCGCGACCGTCGAGGGGCACGGCGAGCTGCTGGCCGAGATCGATGGCGAGTGGGGCGAGCCGATCGCGGCCGGTCCCTCCCCGGCCTGCTCGCGATCGCCGAGCACCCGCACCACGAGGCGCACAGCCTCGTCCTCCGCCCTACCCCCGGCCTGCGCGTCTGGTCGGTCAGCTTTGCCGCCGGCGCGCCCGGGTAAGAAACAACCGACCTTCCGTAATTCCCAACCAAGGAGACACCGTGATCACCAAGCTCGACTTCGTCGGAGTACCGTCAACGGACGCGGAGCGCTCGCGCGCTTTCTACGTCGAGACGCTCGGCCTGCGCCAGGACTCGAAGAGCGACTACGAGTTCTGGGTTGGCGAGACCTGCTTCGGCATCTGGGAGCCAGCCAAAATGGGGATGGAGTTCGCCCCGCAGAAAAACGCCCACCCGGCGCTGCACGTCGACGACGTCGCGGCGGCCAAGGCCGAGCTGGAAGCGAAGGGCGTCGAGTTCGGCGGCGACGTCTTCGACACCGGGGTATGCCACATGGCGCTCTTCACCGACCCCGACGGCAATGACCTGATGCTGCACCACCGCTACGCCGACTGAGGCGGAACGGAACCGAGCGCTCAGGCGCCGGCGGCGAGCTCCTCGCGGATCTCCTTCGGGAGCATGAAGCGGACGTCCTCGTGGACGGTCCGCAGCTCGGAGACGTCGTCGGCGCCCCGCTCGCGGAAGAAGGAGACGAGGCTCTCGACCAGCTCCTCGGGGGCGCTGGCGCCGGAGGTGATGCCGACGGTCTCCACACCCTGCAGCCACTCCTCCTGGACTTGGGTGTGGTTGTCGATCAGGTGCGAAGCAGCGCCGTGTTCGCGCGCGACCTCGACCAGGCGGTTGGAGTTGGACGAGTTGGTCGAGCCGATCACGAGGACCAGGTCGCACTCGCGGGCCAGCTGCTTGACGGCGATCTGGCGGTTGGTCGTCGCGTAACAGATGTCGTCTGACTTGGAGCTGACGATGCCCGGGAACTTGGCCCGCAGGGCGGCGATCACCTCCGCCGTCTCGTCGACCGAGAGCGTGGTCTGGGTGATGAAGGCGACTTTGTCGGGATCCGGGACCTGGAGCGAGGCGACCTCGTCGGCGGTTTCGATCAGGACGATGCTGTCCGGCGCCTCGCCGGTCGTCCCTTCGACCTCCTCGTGACCGTCGTGGCCGATCATCACGATCGTGTAGCCCTGGGCGGCGAAGCGGCGGGCGGAGACGTGGACCTTGGTCACCAGCGGGCAGGTGGCGTCGATCGTCCGCAGGTTGCGAGCGGCGGCGTTCTCGTGCACGGCGGGGGCGACGCCGTGGGCGGAGAAGACGACGATCTCGCCCTCGGGGCACCTCGGTCTCCTCCTCGACGAAGATCGCGCCACGCTTGGCCAGTTCCTCGACCACGTGCTTGTTGTGGACGATCTCCTTGCGCACGTAGACCGGCGCCCCGTACAGCTCCAGGGCGCGCTCGACCGCTTGCACGGCGCGGTCGACCCCGGCGCAGTAGCCGCGGGGGGCGGCGAGCAGGACTCGGCTCGGGGCAGTGGTGGCGGTTGCTGCCATAACTGCAGGGTAGCTAGCCTTGCAGGATGAACACCGAGGGACGCCACCTGGACCGCCTGACCGCGGTCGACGCCTCGTTTCTGACCAACGAGAGCTCCAACAGTCATATGCACGTGGGCGCGATCCTCGTCTTCGAGGGGCCGCCGCCGAAATACGTCGACCTGGTCGAGCACGTGCGCAGCCGCCTCAACCTGGTGCCGCGCTTCCGTCAGAAACTGGTGGTGCCGCCGTTCGAGGCGGGCCGGCCGCTGTGGGCGGACGACGTCAACTTCAACCTGACCTACCACATCCGCCATACCGCGCTGCCGGAGCCAGGCGGGGAGGCGCAGCTGAAGCGGCTGGCGGGACGGATCTTCTCGCAGCAGCTGGATCGCTCGAAGCCGCTCTGGGAGCTGTGGCTGGCGCAGGGCCTGGAGCGCGACCGCTTCGCGATCCTGACCAAGACCCACCACGCGATGGTCGACGGGATCTCGGGCGTCGACATCGGAACCGTCCTCTTCGACCTCGAGCGGACCCCGCTGGCGCCGCCGGTCGAGGGCGAGTGGGTGCCACAGCCGGAACCGGGGACGACCGAGTTGGTCACGCGCGGCATCGCCGACGTGGTGGCGGCGCCGGTGGCCCTCGCCGAGCGGGCCGTCGACGCGGTCCGCAACCCGGAGACGACGGCGCGCAAGGCAGTCGAGGCGCTGGAGGGGATCAGCGAGATCGTCACCGCCTTCGCCGACCCCGCCCCCGACGTGCCGCTGAACCAACCGATCGGCCCGCACCGACGCTACGTCTGGGCGCGCTCGGAGCTGGCGACCTTCAAGCGGATCAAGGACGCGCTCGGTGGCACCGTCAACGACGTCGTCCTCGCCGTGGTCACCGGCGCGCTGCGCAAGTGGCTGGACCGCCGCGGCATCCGCACCGAGGGGCTGGAGCTGCGGGCGCTGGTGCCGGTCTCGATCCGCAGCGAGGACGAGCGCGGCGACCTCGGCAACCGGATCGCCCTGATGCGCGGGCCGCTGCCGGTCTACGTCGAGGACCCGGTACGACGGCTGCGGGTGATCAGCGAGGAGATGGCGGGGCTGAAGCGCTCCAAGCAGGCGCTCGGCGCCGAAGTGATCTCCCGCTTCAACGACTTCGCGCCGCCGACCCTGCTCGCCCAGGCCTCGCGGATCAACTTCTCGACCCGGCTCTTCAACCTGATCGTCACCAACGTGCCGGGACCGCAGGTTCCGCTCTACGTGCTCGGACGGGAGATGGAGGAGGTCTTCCCGGTCGCCTTCCTCCCGCAGAACCACGCGGTGGCCGTGGCGATCATGAGCTACAACGGCAAGGTCGGCTTCGGCCTGCTCGCCGACTACGACTCGATGGAGGACGTCGAACTGCTCTCCGAGGGCATCGCCGGCTCCCTGGCCGAGCTCGAGCAGGCCGCCGGCGCCGCCACCGCAGCGGCCTGACCGGCAGTGCGGCCTGTCTAGGCTTCAGCGATGCCCTTCCTGATCGTCCTCTTCATCGTCGTCCCGATCGCGGAGCTCTACGTGATCATCAAGGTCGGCCAGCTGATCGGGATCTGGCCGACCCTGGCGCTGCTGCTGGCCGACGCCCTGCTCGGCTCGATGCTGCTGAAACACCAGGGTCGCAGCGCCTGGCGCCGCTTCAACGAGGCCCTCGCCCAGCGCCGCTTCCCCGGCAGGGAGGTCGCCGACGGCGTCCTGATCGTGATCGGCGGCACCCTGCTCCTCACCCCCGGCTTCCTCACCGACATCGCCGGCCTCTTCCTGCTGATCCCACCGACGCGGGCGATCGCGCGGCGGGTGCTACGGCGGTTCACGGTCGGGCGCTTCACCGTGGTCGGGATGCCGGGCGGCAACGGGCGGTTCGGCCCCGAAAGCGAGTCCGGCGGTCGCGGCGCCAGCCGCGACTACGACTTCGACGTGAGCGCCGAAGAGATACCGGCCGATGACGCCGATGCGGCAACCCGGCCGGACGACCCTCGACTGCTGCCCTAGCCGTCGTCGTCCTCCAGCAGCCGGCGGTACACCTCGCGGCCGATCTCGTCCGCCAGCTCCCGGCGAACCTCGGGGTCGCCGAACGTGCGCTCGAAGAACTCCCAGCTCTGGTTGCGAGCGTCGACCGCCCTCTCTTCGAACCTCTGGTTGAACAGGAGCGCGAAGTTGGCATATGAATTGACCGCCGCCGCATCGCGCAGCTCGCGGTCGGCGACCAGCGAATCGGTTATTCGGTGGATCACCTCGTCGCCCGCCCCCAGCTGCAGCCCATGGCGCTCGTTGAGATCGCGGATGATCTCCGAGAGCGGATCCTTGGCGGGTTCGCCGACCGCCGCGACGGTGCCGCTCTCGGCGGCCAGCGGCTCCCCGCCATCGGTCAACGAGGCATCCAGCTCCTCGCCGGCCTGAAAGCGGAGGTGGGTCAGCTCCAGATCGCCCGACAGATCCAGTCGCTCCCCCCGACTGCCGGGGAGGAGCCGCAGCAGGTGAGAGCCGTAGATGTAGCCGCGCTCGAGGCCCACGTCATGAAAGGCGATTGCCTGCGAGAGGAAGGCGTACAGATCGCAGAACTTCGCCAGCGCGGCCCTGAATTCCCGCCGCTCGGCGTCGCCCTCCAGTTCCTCGTAGCGCTTCACCGCTGGGGCGAGGTGGACGTAGAGGCCGGCGTGCGTCGTCTGCTCAACGGAGAAGAAGGCGGCGGCGAACGCTGTCGTGTCGGCCTCGGCGATCACACCGAAGGCCGATAGCGCCCCATCTGCCGAGTAGAGCTCGTTGGGATCGGTCGCGGCGGCGATCGTGCCGTCGTAGAACGGCTCGAAGGCCGCCTGGATCGCGGCAGCCCCGTTGACGAAGTCGAGGACGAAGGTGTCGTCCTTGCCGGGATGGACGCGGTTGAGGCGGGAGAGCGTCTGGACGGCTCGCAGCCCACCCAGTTCCTTGTCGACGTACATCGTGTGCAGGAGAGGCTGATCGAACCCCGTCTGGTACTTCTCGGCGACGATGAGCAGCCGGAACTCATCGCCCCCGAAGCGGTCGGCGAGCTGCTTCTCGCCGAAGCCGTTCAGTTCCGCCTCGGTATAGGGGTGACCGTCCACCTCGACCGTGTCGGAGAAAGCCACGAGCGGCGCGCAGTCGCGGTAGCCGTTCTCGTCGACGTAGCGCTTGATCGCAAGGTGGGCGCGGACAGCCTGCTCGCGCGAGGCGGTCACCATCATCGCCTTCGCCTTGCCGCCGATCTTGCGCCGCGTCGTCGCGCGAAAGTGCTCGACCACGATCCTGGCCTTCTCCTCCAGCGTCTCGGGGTGGGCCGAGACGAACCGGACGATCGCCGTGGTCGCCTCGCCGCGCTCCAGCTCCGGATCGTCGCTCACCTGAGAGGCGATTTTCCAGAAGACCGTGTAGGGAAGGAACTGCGCGAGCACGTCGAGGATGAATTCCTCCTCGATCGCCTGTCTCATCGAGTAGACGTGGAACGGCTTCACCTGCCCCACCTCGTCTTCTTCTCCGAACAGGCTCAGCGTGCGCTGCGTCGGCGTCGCCGTGAAGGCAAAGAAGGCGAGGTTCGACTGGCGCCCCCGCTCCTTCGCCGATCGCTCGATGGCGAGCATGACGAGGTCCTGGACCTGATCCGGCTCGATCGCGTCCTCGTCCTCCGCGGGGGCGCCAAGGGCCGCCTTCAGCGCCTTGGCGGCTTCGCCCGACTGCGAGGAGTGCGCCTCGTCGACGATCACGGCAAAGCGGCGCCCGGAGAGATCCCCCACCTTTTCGAGGACGAAGGGGAACTTCTGCAGCGTCGAGATCACGATCTTCGCCACGCTCGACTCGAGCGCCTCGGCGAGCCTGCCCGACCCACCTTCGATTCGCTCCACCACCCCGGGCTCGTGGTCGAACTGGAAGATCGTGGACTGGAGCTGGCGGTCGAGCACGATCCGGTCGGTGACCACGACCACCTTGTCGAACACCTTGCGGTCGCTGCCATCGTGGAGATTCGAGAGCTGGTGGGCGAGCCAGGCAATCGTGTTCGACTTGCCGGAGCCGGCGGAATGCTGAATCAGGAAATTGCGGCTGGCGGTGTTCTCCCGGCACTCGGCGACCAGTCGGCGCACAGCGTCCCACTGATGAAAGCGCGGGAAGATCCGCTTCTCCGCCGCCCGCCCCCTCGAGGATCGGCCCTTGTCCGCTCGCTCGAGATGCACGAAGCGAGCGAGCAGCTCCAGCCAGGCCTCCCGCTCCCAGACCTCCTCCCACAGGTAAGCCGTCGCGTGATGGCCCTCGCGTGGAGGCGGGTTGCCCGCGCCGCCCGCATGGCCGGCGCCACCGCTGCCGCGGTTGAAGGGCAGGAACGAAGTGTCCGGGCCGGCCAGGCGCGTCGTCATCTGAACCTCGGCGGGGTCGACCGCGAAGTGGGCAAGCGCCCGCCGGGCGAAGATCGGCTCCGCCGGATCGCGATCGAGTTTGTACTGACGGATCGCGTCGCGGTAGTCCTGTCCCGTCAAGGGGTTCTTCAGCTCGGCGGTGGCAACGGGGATGCCGTTGAGCAACAGGGCCAGATCGAGCGTCGCGCGCGAGCCCTGGGCCGAGTAGGGCAACTGACGGACCAGGGTGCAGCGATTGCGTTCATAGTTTGCGACCAGTTGGGACGTCAGCCCATGTCCGGGTTTGAAGTAGGCAAGGCGGAAGTCGATCCCCGTGTCGGTGATCCCGTGTCGCAGGACATGGAGGGTGCCCGCCTCGTCGATCCGCTTTGCCACGAGCTTCCGGAACTCCGATCGAGTCTTGTCTCGGTCGCCACCACGGCGCCTTTCCAGCTCTTTCCACGACTCCGCCTGGGTGGCGTCGATAAATGTGAACAGCTCGTCCGGATCGAGGCCAAGCGCAGGGTCGAACGTCGCCGGGTTTCCCCGCTCCCAGCCCCGATCGAGCAGGTGAGCCTCGATCAGGTCCTCGAAGTTCCGCTCTTTGGAGGGAGGGAAACCGGCCATCAGCCGGCCACCGAAATCGATGCGGCCGACGACGGATCGATCGTTCCCTTGACCGCCGCGGTTATCAGTGCCCGCTTGCGCTCGTCGATGCGATGCGCCAGCGCGAGCACGTCCTTTGCCAACACCCTTTCGGACGCAATCAGCTCGCTTAGCTCGTCACGAATCCGGATCTGCAGCTTCAGCGGTGGGATCGATACCCGGTGGGAGAGATAGTGGCCCGAATCGAGGTTCTGGATACCGGTGGTCTGCTTGACCGAGAGGTTGGTGACGCCCGAGGAGTAGAGCGCGCGATTCAGCAACTGCAGGTAGTGGGAGTCGAACTCTTCCCGCGGGCGCATGCGGGCGATGAAGTTCGAGCAGACGGTCGCCTCGTCGAACTCGAGATCGGCGAGGACTACGCGGCCGACCGGCTGACGCTCTCCGCCGCCCGACTTCTCCAGCAGGAGATCGCCGCGGCGGAGCAGCCGTTTGATCCGGTGCCGCCGCAGGACCAGGCGCGTCGTGGGGACCCGCGCCACCCGGCCGGCGGCGTAGTCGAAGTCCGCCACGCGCACGCACCTGGTGTCGTCGGAGCCGCCGTCGGGATCCTCGCCCCAGGCTCCGACCTGGAATCCCACGTAGCAGTACTTGTGGCGAATCTCCGCCCATCCCGGCTCGTCGGTCGTGAGCCTGACGCCGGCGAGGGGCTCGCCGGACCTCCAGTCCGCCGAGCCCGGAATCAGCCTCCCCAGCACCTTGGCATCGACCATCCGCTTGACCTTCTCCGCACCCGTCGTCCGCTCCCACTTGAAGGCGTCGAGCCGGGCCACCTCAGCGTCGAGGAAATCGACGATGCGACGCTGGTCCTCGCGAGGCGGAAGCAGGATGCGGAAGTCCTTGATGAAGTTCGTCGGCACCCGCCGCTGGCCGGCGACCCCGACCATCGCCGCGGTCCCTTCTTCGAGGAAGTCGGCACTGAGCGTCCAGTACCAGAGATAGCGAGAGTCGATGTCGGGGCCTGGGCGCAACACGTTCAGCTCGGTCGTTCCGAAGCCGGGCCCACCGCCTCGGATCCCCCTCGCGACCGCCGAGCGCGCCGCCTCGAAGGTGGGCGTGATCTTCGGCACGAGCACGTCTCCCTCCATGAACCGGGTGTACCCCGAGCCGACCTCGCCGACGGTCCTGGTCCGGCTGACGTCGAGCCCGGGGTTGGGCCAGACGCATTCGAGCGGCAGGAAGGTGGCCGCATCGCCGACCGCCAACCTGGCGATCGGCACGGGCGGGTTCACCCTGGCGACGTGGCGCAGTCGATAGGGCCGCCAGCCGGGGTCTAGCTCAGCGTTTCCCACGTCAGCCCTCGCACTCGCTCCTCGATGCCCCGGATCTCCTCGTCGACCTGCTCGAGCGGACGGGGCGGCTGGTGGCGGGAGAACAACCTGCCCAGGGGGATCTCGGTGCCGATCTTGTCTTTTGCCCGGTCGGGCCAGGCGTCGGCGACGAAGGGAAGCACTTCCCGCTCGAGGTAGTCGTCGACGTCGGTGCCGAAGGGCACGTTCTCGGTGTCGCGCAGCTCCGGGTCGGGGCGCGGTCGTCCCTGGGCGTCGAGGACCGGGTCGGCGCTCGGATCGCGAACCGAGACCGCGTCGAGCAGCGCCCGTCGCAGTGCCGGGGTCGGCCGCTCCACCACCTCCAGCGCCTCGTCGACCCAGGCGCCGGCCTCCTCGCGGTCGGCCGAACTGGCGCCGTCGAGGCGCCCCATGGCCACGAGCACGCCGCGCTGCTCCTCTTCGCCCCGGAGGACCGCGGCCTTCGGATCCTTCGCGTTCGCGGCCGGCAGAGCCAGTTTCTGGAAGGCCTTGGATTCGCGCAGGTCGGCGATCGAGTCCTCGCCGACCTCATAGCGCAGGCGCAGCGGCCGCTCGACGGTCACCTGGCGGAAGAAGAAAAACTCGCTTTCGTGGATCTGGCAACGGTCGCCCGCGGCGAACTCGTCGCGCAGCCGCCCGATCTCCTCGATGTGCTCCGGAGTCAGCCGCCGCCGCTTCTTACCCAGCGTCTTCGGCATCGGCTCCCACATGTCGCGGGTGTCGAGCAACTGGACCTTGCCCTGCCGCTCCGGCAGCTTGGCGTTGGTGAGGATCCAGACGTAGGTGGCGATGCCGGTGTTGTAGAAGAGCTGCTCGGGGAGCGCCACAATCGTCTCGAGCCAGTCGTTCTCGAGGATCCAGCGGCGGATGTTGCTCGGACCGGTGCCGGCGCCGCCGCCAAAGAGGGGTGAGCCGTTGAAGATGATTGCGATCCGGCCGCCGCCGTCCTCCGCCGGCGACATCTTCGCCAGCATCGTCTGCAGGAAAAGCAGCGCCCCGTCGTTCTTCGGCGGGGTCCCGGCTCCGAACCGGCCTTCGTAGCCGAGCTCGTCGCGCTCCTCGATCACCTCCTTGTCGTCCTTCGACCAGTCGACGCCGAACGGTGGGTTGGCGAGCAGGTAGTCGAAGCGCTCGCCGTCGAGCCCGTCGCGCGAAAGCGAGGAATGCGGGTAGATGCGGGAGGGATCCTGGCCTTTGAGGAGCATCTCCGAGCGGCAGATCGCCCACGACTCCGGGTTCATCTCCTGGCCATAGAGGAAGAGGTGGGCCTTCGGGTTGAGGTCGCGGACGAGTTCGTCGGTGACCGAGAGCATGCCGCCGGTGCCGCAGGCGGGGTCGTAGACCTTGCGTATCTCCGGCCCCGGCTTGGCGATCGCCTCGTCGCCGGCCAGAACCAGGCTGGCACACAGTTTGACGACCTCTCGCGGCGTGAAGTGCTCCCCCGCGGTCTCGTTCGAGACCTCGGAAAAGCGACGGATCAGCTCCTCGAACATGTCCCCCATCTGCACGTCGGAGACTTCGTTCGGGTGCAGGCTGAGGCTCGGCTCGAGGAACTTGCCCAAGACCCTGTAGAGAAGCCGCGCTTTGTGCAGGCGGGTGATCTGCTCGTCGAACCGAAACGCCTCGAAGATCTCGCGGACGACGGGCGAAAATCCCGCCAAGTACTCGCGCAGCCCGCCCGCGACGTTGCCGGGGTCGGCCGCGATCTTCTCGAGGTCAAGCGGCGAGACGTTGTAGAAGAGCCCGTTGCCGGAGGCCTTTCGCAGCAGCGCTTCCGGATCGAAGTCGTGCCCTTCCGCCCGGGCGGCCTCCTCCAAAACCTGCGGCTTGGTCTCGGCCAGAACGAGATCGAGCCGCCGCAGCACCGTGAACGGCAGCACGACCTTGCCGTATTCGGATGCTTTGTAGTCGCCGCGCAGGAGCTCGGCAATGCCCCAAATCAGCTGGACGTGTCCGTTGCCGTCGCTCAATTGCCCCTCATCCGGCGGCCGACGATACCGGCCCGGCCGCTGACGAGAACGACGGGCGGAATTCGCTTAGAAGCCCAGCGCGAACTTGGCGTCGTCGGTCATCATTTCCGGTGACCAGGCGGGGTCGAAGACCATCTTCGGGTGGACGGCGGAGACGCCGGGGAGGTCGCCGACGAACTCTTTCATCTGTTCGGAGACCTGGGGGCCGATCGGGCAGGCCGGCGTGGTCAGGGTGAAGGTGACGTAGACGTCCTCTTTCTCGATCGCGACGTCGTAGACGAGGCCTAGCGAGACGAAGTCGAGGCCGAGCTCGGGATCGATGACCTCCTCGAGCGCCTCGTAGACGTCCTCCTCGGTGAGGACTTCGGCGTGCTCCGCGGGAGCGGCTGGCTGTGGGGCTGCGTCCTCTTCTGGCATCGGCCAATGGTAGCCGGGTGCCGACGGCTACCCGGGCGGGAGCGGCTCGGGCGGGTCGTCGGCGCCGGCCGGCACCAGGTCCAGCTGCCACCAGCTGACGTCGTGCCAGCTGCCGTGCTTCCAGCCGATGCGGGGGTTGACGCCGGTTTTGACGAAGCCGAGTCGCTCGTGCAGGCGGGTGCTGGCCTCGTTGGGCAGCGTGATCCCCGCCCAGGCAATCTGTAAGCGCTGGCGGCGCAGCCGCTCGAACAGCGCTTCGTAGAGGGCGCGGCCGTAGCCATGCCCACGCTGCGCGACATCGACGTAGACCGAGACCTCGGCCGCCCAGCGATAGGCGGGGCGCTCCTGCAGGCGGCAGGCGTAGGCGTACCCGACGACCTCTCCCCCGGCCTCGGCGACGAGCCAGGGGTGGGTGGCGGTGACCCGCTCGATCCGGGCGCCCATCTCCCGCGCGTCCGGCGGGCGCTCCTCGAAGGAGATCGGCGTGGTCTCGACGTAGGGCGCGTAGATCGCGGCGCAGGCAGCGGCATCCCGTGCCGGGTCGGCAGCGCGGATCGCGGGAAGGCTCATCGCCGCAATCTAGTCCCTCGCCGCACGGCGCTTTTGGCGCCAATAGGCTCCCGGCCGATGAGCGACCCGGGCCTGATCCTGCGACGGTCGATCGGCATCGTCTTCGCCGACGGCGGCCTGCTGGCGATCACCTCGGCCCTGCCCGCCGGCGCCAGCGAGCACGGCGAGGAGGAGGTCGCCGCGGTGCTCTGCGACTCCGACGCCGCGCCGGTCGTCTTCGAGGAGGCGCTGCTCTCAACCGAGTACGGCGAGGACGGCGTCCAGCGCCGCGCCACCCTCGAGCTGTGGCCGGACACAGAGGACGGGCGGCCGTTGCGCGGCGCCGGCACCCTGATCAACTCGAGCTCGGTCGAGCGGCGCGGTCTCAACGCCGAGATCGCCTTCTTCCGCTGGACGGTCGAGGGACGCGAGGGCCTCGGCACCTACGAGGTGGCGCGTCCCGGTGCCTGAGGTCGAGGCGATCGTCTCCGACTTCGGCGGGGTCCTGACGACGCCGCTTTTGACCTCGTTCATGGCGGTCCAGGACGAAATCGGCATCTCCCCCGAAAACCTCGGCAAGGCGATGCGGACGGTCACCGAGGAGGACGGCGAAAACCCGCTCTACAAGATGGAGCGGGGCGAGATGGCGGAGGTCGACTTCCTGGCCCGGCTCGGCGACGGCCTCGAGCCGCTGCTCGGCCATCGGCCGGAGCTGCACCGTTTCCGCGAGATCTACTTCCAGGCGCTCCATCCCAACCTGCCGATGATCGAGCTGATGCGAGAGCTGAAGGCCGAGGGGAAGCGGATGGCGATGCTGACCAACAACGTGCGCGAGTGGGAGCCGCTGTGGCGCTCGATGCTCCCTGTCGACGAGATCTTCGAGACCGTCGTCGACTCCGGCTTCGTCGGCTGCCGCAAGCCCGAACCGCAGATCTATGAGATGACGCTGGAGCGGCTCGGCCTCCCGGCGGAGGTCTGCCTCTTCATCGACGACCTACCGCACAACGTCGAGGGCGCCCGCGAGATCGGGATGAGCGCGGTTCACTTCCAGGACAACGAGCAGGCGATCGCGGCGATCCGGGCGGCAACCACCTAGCCAGAGGGTCCGAAAACCAAGCAGGTCGGGGAACGCAGGGAGCGAGGTGAGGGGAGCGCACTAACAGTGCGTGACCCGATCCGAGCGACCGAGGACCCCGAGATGCGCCGGTTTGCAGGACCCGGCTAGTTATCGCTACCGGCGCGGTCCCAGACGTACAGCTCAACCGCCTCGACGGCGAGGGCCATCAGGCGGGGCGGTGCGAGCAGGCCGAGGACCAGCTCCAGCGCGGCCTCCTCGGTGACGCCGGCGTCGACGGCCTCCTCGCCGCGGAAGCCGGCGGCGAGCTTGAGCGCCTCGCGGCGGTTCTCGCCGAGGGAGCCGAAGGCGCCCATGAGGAAGTCGCGGTTGGGGACCGGGTGGCCGGCCTCGAGCGAGCCGTGCCAGGCGGCGAGCATCGAGAGGTCGTGTTCGTCGAGCTCGGAGATCGCTTTCGCGTAGTGGACCTCCAGCTCGGCGTCGGGGATCTCGTCGACCCAGGCGCGGACGGCCTCGCCGAGCAGCTGGCGACGGGCCTCGCGGCCGATCGAGTCGGCGATGGCGCGGATGGCGTCGGCGGGATCTACGAAGCAGAGGGACATACGCTGAGCCGCAATGTAGAGGCGTGGGTAGACGGCAAAACGGGGGCCGGAAATCCCGGCTTTGCGGCTTTGTGACGCGGCCCGCGGCCCGTCGGGGGCACGCCGGAGGCCGACCTATGCTGAGTCGCTTGCCGCTATGCCACTGAACCTGATCCACGGACCCCCGAATTCCGGCCGCGCCGGCCTGATCCGGCAGCGCTTCGTGGACGCCCGCGACCGCGACCCGATCCTCGTCGTCCCCACCGTCGACGACGTCTTCGCCTTCGAGCGCGAGCTCTGCAGCGAGGGTGCCGCGCTGGGCGGAGAGGCGATGACCTTCGGGGCGCTGTTCCGCACGATCGCCACCGCGGGCGGGGTGCCGCCGGGCGCAGAGCTCTCGGCCGCCCAGCGGCTGCGCACCATCTCGATCGCGATCGCGGCGAGGACGAGGACGCTCGGCCCCCTGCGGCGCTCCGCCGCCCGGCTCGGCTTCCCCCGCGCCTTCGAGCGCCTGCTCGACGAGCTGCAGGGCGCCGGGGTCGAGCCGGCCGCAGTCGAGGCGAGCGCGGCGACGCTGGAGGGCTCCGCCTACCTCAGCGACATCGCCTCTCTCTTCGCCGGGTATGTGGAGGCGCGGGACCGGATCGGCCGGGTCGACGCCCACGGGATCGCCCGCGAGGCGCTCGAGCAGCTGCGCCGGGACAGCTCCTTCTGGGGCGAGCGGCCGGTCTTCCTCTACGGCCTCGACGACCTGACGCCGAACCAGCTCGAGCTGGTCGAGGCGCTGGCGGCGCGGACCGAAGTCACGGTCGCGCTCCCGTTCGAGGAGGGGAACGAGGCGCTGGCGGCACGGGCGCGGTTGCTCGGCCAGCTGCGCGATCGGATCGGGGTCGCCGAGGAGATCGAGACCAGCGCCGATCCAGGGAACACCGAGAGCCCGCTGCTGTTCCATCTCGCGCGCGGATTCGGACGGCCCGGGGCGTCGCCGCAAAAACCGGACGAGGGCCTGGTGCTCCTGCGCTCGGCCGGGGTACGCGGCGAGGCGGAGGCAACGGCGACCGAGGTCTCGCGGCTGATCGCCGGCGGCGCCGATCCGGCTGAGATCGCGATCGCGCTGCGCGACCCCGCGCGGCGGGGCGACGCCGTCGCGGCGGCGCTCGAGGCGAACGGGGTCGCGACCGCGCTGGAGGCCGAGCTGCCGGTCGCCGGCACCGCCGTCGGGGGGGCGCTAGTCGCACTGCTGGAGGCCGAGTTCGGCTCCGGGCGCGCCGCCGACCTGCTGCGCTACCTGCGCGGGCCCTCGGGCTTCTCCCCCGGCCGCATCGACTGGCTGGAGCGCTCGCTGCGGCGCGGCCGGGTCGAGGACGCCGAGACGGCGCTGGCCCTCTGGCAGGGAGAGGACGGCGAGCCACCGGGCGACCTGACGCGCCTGCGCGAGGCCGCCGCCAGCTCCCCCGCCACGCTCGCGGCCGAGGTCGGGCGACTGGCCGCGACGATGGCCTCGCGACCGCTGCGCGACGAAGACGACGGGCCGGCGCTCGGCCCCGGCGACGGGCTCGAGCTGCGAGCCGCGGGTGCGGTCGCCGACGCCCTGGCCGAGCTGTCGGAGCTGGGTGACCTGGCGCCGGGTCCGGCCGAGCTGGCGGCGACGATCGGCGCCCTCGAGTTCCGGGTCTGGAGCGGCCCGGTCGAGGGACGGGTGCGGATCGCCAGCCCCTACCGGCTGCGGGCCGGCCGCTTCGACCACGTTTTCGTCGGCTCGCTCCAGGATGGCGAGTTCCCGCGCCGCGACCGCGGTGGCGACCCTTTCCTCTCCGAGGCCCAGCGCGGCTCGCTCGGGCTCGAGCCGCGGCGCGACACCGAGGCCGAGGAGCGCTACCTCTTCGGCGTCTGCCTCGGGCTGCCGCGCAAGCGCCTCTTCATCTCCTACCGCGACAGCGACGAGAGCGGCGGCTCCGAGGCGCGCTCGCCGCTGCTCGACGACCTGCGGGCACTGCTGGCGCCGGCGCCGGACGGCACGGCGCCGGACCCGGTCGAGGAGGCGATCACCCGCAGCCGCGACCTGGCGCGGGTGGTCCACCCGCTCGCCGAGGCCCCCTCAGAGGACGAGCTGGCCCGCGCCCTGGCAGCGCACGGGCCCGGTGCCGAACCGGCCGCGCTGCTGGCCGCCGTCGGGGTCGAGGGCGCGCTTGCCTCCAACCTCGGCGCGCGCATTGCCGCGGCGCGCGCCGCCGAGACCGCCTCGCGCGCGCCCGGCCCGCTCACCAACCCGGCCGTGATCGAGTCGCTCACGGGCGTCGCCGCGTATGGCGGCACCACCCTGGAGGGCTTCGACCTCTGCTCCTACCGCTGGTTCGTCAGCCACGAGCTCGAACCGCAGCCGCTCGACCCCGTGCCCGACCCGCTGGTCCAGGGCGGGCTCATGCACGCCGCCCTCGACCGCCTATACGGCGAGCGCCCCGGCGGCGACCCGCTCCCCCGCCCGGGCTCGCTGGCGCTCTGGATCGAGCGCGGGCGCGAGCTGGTGGCCGCGATCGTCGCCGAGCGCGAGCTCGGCTCCCACCCGGCCGAGCGGGCGATGGCGCGTCGGGTCGAGCGGCTGCTCGAGCGCTTCCTAGCCGAGGAGGCCGGGCGCGAGACCGGCGGCTTCGAGCCCTGGCTGCTGGAGGCGGCCTTCGGCGACTACGAGGAGAGCGAGCGGCCGGTGCTGGAGCTCGACGGCTGGGGACTGCACGGCGCGATCGACCGGGTCGACCGCAGCGCCGACGGTCGCGCCGTCGTCATCGATTACAAGGTCGCCGGCGCGGTGACGCCGCGGGAGAAGTTCGAGGAGCAGGCGAAGCTGCAGCTGCCCCTCTACCTGCTCGCGGTGGCGGAGCACTGGGGAGCCGAGTCGGTCGGCGGCCTCTACCACCCGCTGCGCGGAACCTCGGTGCGACGGCCGCGCGGCGTGGTCGCCGCGGAGGCGGCGGGCGACCTGGCCGGGTATGGGCTCTACGAGCGGGACGTGGTCGATGCCGAGGCCCTCGACGAGTTGCTGGCGGAGTCGCGGCGGCGGGCCGGCGAGATCGTCGCCCGCATGCGCGGCGGCGATGTCCGCCGCGATCCCGGCCCGCGCCGCGGCCTGCGCGGGCACGACGCCTGCCCGCCCTTCTGTGCCTTCGCGCCGATCTGCCGCCGCGATCGGGCGCCGCGCTACGAGGAGGAAGAAGAGGTGGAGGAGCGGTGAGCGAGCGCGCGCCCACCCCAGAGCAGACAGCGGCGATCGCCGCTGTCGGTCGCGACGTCCTCCTGGAGGCGGGAGCCGGTACCGGCAAGACCGGGGTGATGGTCGATCGCTACTGCCGCCTGGTCTGCGAGGAGGGCGTCGCCCCGGACGCGATCCTCGCCTTCACCTTCACCGACAAGGCGGCGGCCGAGCTGCGGCAACGGATCCGGGGCGAGCTGGCGCGGCGGGCGCAGGGGGGGTCCGAGCGCGCGGCGGAGTTGCTGGCGGCGATCGGGGGCGCCTGGATCACCACCATCCACGGCTTCTGCAACCGCCTGCTCGCCGCCCACCCGGTGGCCGCCGGGATCGACCCCGGCTTCCGCGTCCTCGACGCCCCGGCGACCGCGCGTGCGGCCCGTGAAGCCTTCGATGGGGCGCTGCGGGAGTTCCTCGCCGCCGCTGGCCCGATAAGTCCTCCCGACATATCGGCCCAGCGACCCCAGGCCTCACGGGAGGAGTTGGTCGCCGCCTTTGACGTCGAGGGGCTGCGCGCGATCGTCGCCGGCGTGCACGCCGAGCTGCGCAGCCGCGGCGAGGCCGAGCCGCGGCTGCCGGATCCGCCCGCGAGCGATCCGGTCGAGGCGATCGCCCGGGCGATCGAAGCCGCGGGTGCGGCGCTGGAGGAGCTGCGCGAGACCGACCCGAAACGAGACCTGTTGGAGCGGGCCCTGGAGCGGCTCGCGGAACCGGGCCCACCACCGGGCCTGGACGAGCTGCGAGCGCTGCGCACCGACAGCAGGGCGAAGGCGATCCTCCCCTACCGCGAGGCGATCGACGCGGCGATCTCGCGCACGGCCGAGGCCGGCGAGGGAGGCCAGGCCTACCGCCACCTGGCCGAGCTGCTGGAACTGTTCTCCACCCGCTTCGACGCGGCCAAGGAGCGCCGGGCCGGGATCGACTTCGAGGACCTGCAGATCCTCGCCGCGCGGCTGCTGGAGCGAGCTGAGATCGGCGAGGCCTACCGCGGCCGCTTCGCGCACCTGCTGGTCGACGAGTTCCAGGACACCAACCGCCTGCAGCTGCGGCTGATCGAGGCGCTGCGGGGCCCGCGCACCGAGCTGGTCACCGTCGGCGATGAGCTGCAGTCGATCTACGGCTTTCGCCACGCCGATCTCGAGGTCTTCCGCCGCCAGCGGGGGCTGATCGAGCAGCGTCCCGACGCCGAGCTGATGGAACTGAGCGGCAACTTCCGCTCGCGGCCGGAGGTGATCGGCGCCGTCAACCTCTTCGGCACCTCGCTGTTCGGCGCCGGCTACCGGCCGCTGCGGGTCGGCGCGGCGCCGGCGCAGGGCCTGCCCGCCGGCGCCGGCCCGCCCGTGGAGCTGCTGCTGACCGCGCGCGACGGCTGGGACGCCGAGACGATCGAGCTGGAGCCGACGATCGACGGACACACGCCGCTCAACTGCCTGGCCGAGGCCCGCGCCGTCGCCGCGCGGCTGCGCGAGCTGTCCGACGCCGGAATCGACCGCGGCGAGATGGTTGTGCTGCTGCGCGCCTTCACCCACCTCGACGCCTACGAGGACTCGCTCGAGCGCGCCGGCCTGCGACCTTACGTCGTCGGCGGTCGCGGCTACTGGTCCCAGCAGCAGGTCTCAGACGTCTGCGCGCTGCTGGCGACGATCGCCAACCCGCTTGACGACCAGGCGCTCTTCGGGGCGCTCGCCTCCCCGGCCTGCGGCGCCGCTCCCGACACGCTCTGGCTGCTGCGCGTAGCGGCCGGCAAGCGGCGTCACGTCTGGCCGGCGCTCGAGCGGGCCGTCGGCGCCGGCGACGAGATGGAGCTGGCCGCCGCGGAGCGCCTCGAGCAGATCCCGGCCGGCGAGGTCGAGCTGCTGCGCCGCTTCGCGACGACGCTGGCCGGCCTGCGCGAGCGCGGGCCACGGCTCTCCCTCGCCGGCCTGATCGAGGCGGCGACGACCGAGACCGGGTACGACCTCGCGGTGCTGATGCGCCCGGCCGGCGAGGCGCGCTTCGCCAACGTCCGCAAGCTGATGCGGCTGGCGAGCGAGTTCGAGGCGCGCGAGGGGCGCGACCTGCGCGGCCTGCTCGACTTCCTCGCCGAGAGCGCCGAGAGCGATGCCGAGGCTCAGGCCGCGACCGCCGCCGAGGGCCACGACGGGGTCCGGATCATGACCGTCCACAACGCCAAGGGGCTCGAGTTCGGCGTCGTCGCAGTCCCCGATCTCTCCCGCAGCCTGCTGGCCGGGGCGCGGCCGCCGCTGCTCGCCCTCGGGCGTGAGCAGCCACCCCGGGTGGGGATGCAGCTGCGCCGGCTCGGCACCGCCTCGGTCAACCTCTACGACTATGCCGAGCTCCTCGAGGAGGCGCGCGAGCGCGACTCCGAGGAGGGGCTGCGCCTCTTCCACGTCGCCGCCACCCGCGCTCGCGAGCGCCTCATCCTCAGCGGCGTCGTCAAACCGGAGCCGGGCCGGGAGACGAAGCCCGGCACGCCGATCGTCGAGCGCCTGGTCGGGGCGCTGGGCGTCGCGCGCGACGCCGAGGCGGACGTCGCCGTGCCCGCGCCCGAGCCGCGCCCGGGGCTCGAGGCGACCTTCTCGCCCTCCGAGATCGCCGTTCGCGTCAACCTCCCCTCGCCCGAACGGGCGCAGGAGCTGCGAGAGACGCACCGCGAGGCGGCCGCCGACCGGCCGCTCGGCGACGGCCCGCCGCCGCTGGTCGAGCGCCGTCCCCCGATCGTCCCCCGCCGTCCCCTCTCCTACACCGCGATCTCCGCCTACGAGGAATGCCCCTACCGCTTCTACATGGAGCGCGTACTGGGCCTCGGCGACCGCGGCAGTCCTTTGTTCCCCATCGCGGCACAAAAGACTGCCGCGGTCGAAGGGCAGGTCGGCAGACCGTCCGCCCGCGAGGAGCGGACGGCACAGGGGGCGGCCGTGCACGCGCTGCTCGAGTGGAGCCAGGCCAACGGGTGGAGCGAGCCGTCGGCGGAGCTGGCGGGGCGGCACGCGAGCGCCGCCGGCCTCGATCCCACGGCAGACGGGCTGATCCCGACACTGCTGGAACCGCTGCGAGACTGGCTCGGCTCCTCCCTGCGCGGGCAGATCGAGAGCGACGCCGCGCGGGTGCGAGCCGAGGTCCCGATCCTGCTCGGAGTCGGCGGCACCGTCCTCCGCGGCTCGATCGACCTCCTGGTCGAGCGCGAGGGCGCGCCACCGCTGGTCGTCGACTACAAGACCGACCGCCTCGGCGACGAGGGCCCCAAGGACCGCGCCGCGCACTACGAGACCCAGCGCACCATCTACGCCCTCGCGGTAGCCGAGGCGCTGGGAACGACCGAGGTCGAGGTCGCCTACCTCTTCCTCGAACGCCCCGAGGAACCCGCCCTCACCACCCTCGGCCAAACCGAGATGCAGACCGGCCGCGAGCGCCTCGCGGCCACCATCACCCAAATCGGCAGCGGCGAGTTCCCCGTCGCCCCAGCCGCGCAGCGCACCTGGGACCTCTGCCGAGGCTGCCCAGCCCTAGGCCGTCTCTGCTCAGGCCCCCGGGGAACCGAGGTGGGGTGAAGCGTCTTGTACTTTTTTGCACCCCAGCCCTCTCGGACAGCTCCCGGCGCCTCTCAAAAAAGTTAAGCGGAACCCCACCTCGGTTCCCCGGGGATCAGAGCTCAGACGAGACCTCGAGCTTCGCCGCCAGCTCATCGAGGTTCAACTCCTTCAGCCCCTCGCCGACAGCGTCCAGCTCGGCAGCGCAGTAGTTGACCAGCTCACGCCCCTCGCGGCAAAGCTCCAGCGTCTCGCGCAACCCCGCCTGGCCCGAGTCGAGCCGGTCGATGATCTCCTCCAGCCGCTCGACCGCGGCCTCGTAGCTATCCGGCTTCTCGCTCAACGTCTCCCTCGATCTTCGCTTGCACACGCCCGTCGGCGAACCGCAGTCTGACCGCCGCGGCGGCGACAGCGCCGGCGGCGGAGGCGACCGGGTCGCCGGCGGCGGTCTCGGCCAGGGCGTAGCCCCGCTCCAGGGTCCGCTCCGGGTCGTGGGCGCGCAGGGTCACAGCGGCCCTGCGCAGCGCCTCGCGCCGGCGTTGCAGCGAACGCTCGGCGGAGCGCTCGAGGCCGGCGCCGCGGCGGCTCTCGACCGCGATCGCCGCGGCCGTGCGCTCGAGCCCACGCCGCCGCGCTCGGTCGAGCACGACGGTGGCGATCCGCCGCTGGAAGCCACCGCGTTCGGCGAGTCCGCGTTCGGAGGCGGCGCGGACCTCACGGATCTTCTGGTTGAGGGCGCTGCGCTCGCGCTGCAGCGCCCGTGCCGGTCCCCTGGCCAGCGCCGCAAGATGGCGGGCGCGGGCGCCGATCGCCCCTTCTCCCGTCCGGCGCAGTGCCGAGGCGCAGCGCTGGAGGCCCTGGCGCGCGGCTCCGCAGTCCAGCGGCACCGCCGCCTCGGCAGCGTGGGTGGGGGTCGAGCAGGCGACGGCGGCGACGTCGTCGATCAGGGTCGAGTCGCGCTCATGGCCGATCGCGCTGACGACCGGCACCCGCAGCATCGCGACCGTGCGGCAGAGCGTCTCGTCGCAGAAGGCCCAGAGATCGGCGAGGCTGCCGCCGCCGCGGGTGACCACTATCGCCTCGACCTCCGGCCGCGCCGCCAGCCCCTGGATCGCGGCCGCGATCGCCGGGGCCGCGTGGCGGTCCTGCACCGGCGCGAAGGCCCAGACCACGGTCCCGCCCCAGCCGCGGCGCCGCAGCCCCGCCAGCAGGTCGCGGCGGGCCGCGCCCGTCTCCGCCGTCACCACCCCGATCGTCTTCGGCAGCAGCGGTCGCGCCAGCTGCTTCTGCAGCTCGAAGAGGCCGTCGGCCCGCAGCTGCTTGCGCAGCGCCTCCAGGCGCGCGAGCAGGTCGCCTTCGCCGGCCAGGCGCAGGTGGGTCGCGCGAAAGCTGAAGCTGGGCGAGGCCTGGCCCCCACCCGGGTAGTAGTCGGGCCCTCCCGCAATGACCAGTTCGGCTCCATCGCGCAGCGCCCCCTCCGGCAACCCCGCCTTCTCCAGGTCATTGAGCCATATCGTGCACGGCACCGCGCCCTGGCCATCGCGCAGCTCGAAGTAGGCCTGAACCTTGCTGCGGCTGATCCCCGTCACCTCGCCGATCAGCTGCACCCGCGCGCGTTCCCGCATCCACCCCTGAAGCTTCTGGGCGTAGCGGCCAACGGGGTAGGGGCCAGGCAGATCCATATTCCGAGACTAGATAACGCCCCGGGTGGCGCGCGTCAGGCAGTTTTCCAGCGCTTGGCCCAGGTCCGCAGCTCGCCGATCGCCGGCCCCAGCTCCACCCCGATCGCGGTCAGCGAGTAGGTCACCCGGACCGGCGTGCCCGCTTCGACCTCGCGCTCCACCAACCCTTCCTCCTCCAGCTCGCGCAGCCGCTGCGAGAGCAGGCGATCGGAGAGGCCGGGCACCGCCTTGCCCAGCTCGCCAAAACGCATCGGCCGCTCGGTCAGGGCGCAGACGATCGCCCCCGTCCAGCGCTTCCCGATCAGCTCGATCGCGGCGTGGAAGTGCGGGCAGACCGAGCCGGGCGCCCCGGCAGAGACGCCGGCAGAGACCTGGGTCGGGGCGACTGGCTCCACGACGATCGAGCTTACTGAACGTAAGTGATGGGCATCACACCTACCCGGTGCAGGGGCCGGTGGAGGCGCTGGCAGCGGTCTGGGCCAGTGCGTCGCGGACGTCCTCGGCCGGGATCGCGAAGCCCCCCGAGGGGCCAGACGTGGTGGCGGCGAAGACGGTCGCGAGCGCCCGTCCCTCGCCATCGACAAGCGGCCCGCCGGAGTTGCCGCTGCGCACAGAGCCGCGCAGCGCCACGATCGTGCGCTCGATCGGGCCGTGGCCGTAGGAGTCCTCGCTGATCGTGGGCCGGGTTTCGCCGAGGCGGGCGGGCGTGACCGCGTAGGGACCGTTCTCGGGATAGCCGAGCACCGCCACGTCGGCACCCGTCTCGCGCTCCTCGGAGATCGGCAGCACCGGCAGGTTGGCCCCGATCCGCAGCAGCGCCAGGTCGTCCTCGGGCCCGTAGTAGACGGGGGTAGCGTCGAGCTCGACCCCGTCCTGGGTGGTGACGGTGGTGTCGTCGGAGCCAGCCAGCACGTGGGCGTTGGTGACGACGAGGCCCGGCCGGACCGCCCAGCCCGAGCCCTCGATCCCGAGGCCGCAGGCGGTGCCGAGCACGCGCACGACGGAGGGACCGGCCCCCAGCACCTCGGGATCGGTGGCGATCGCGTGGTCGGGACGCCCGACGAGGGCGCGCGGGCCGGTCACCGACGGGGCCGGATCGACCCGGTCGAGCGCGTTCAGGACCGGGCCCGAGGGCGGCAAAACGTCGTTGAGGCTGCGCAGGATCAGCGACTCCTGGACGTCGGCGCGCAGGCGGTCGGTTCCCGGCGCGTGCAACGCCACCGCGCCGAGCACCCAGGCGAGGCCAAGTGCGACCGAGGCGATCAGCGCCGCCCCACCGGCGCCGTCCGCCAGGTGCAGAGCCGGCTTGCGGACCACCTTCGCCCGTAGCCCCAGGGCGAAGCTCTCGACCGCGACCGCGACCAGCGCCCCCGCCAACAGCGCCCCCAACGCCGCGCAGAGCGGCGCGTAGGGGGACTCCGAGCCCTCGGCGAGGACCAGCGGACCGAGCCGGCTGCCGGCGAAAGCGCCTGCCCCGAAGCCGACCAGCGTCATCGCGCCGACGATCAAGCCCTGCCGGTAACCCCAGATTCCGAGGGCGATGGTGAAGGCGACGATGGCCCAGTCGAGAACAGTCACTACTGAATCCAAGCATGCCGGGGGATCGCTCTATTACCTTTCACGCAGTGAGTCAGCCTTCATCCGAGGTGGAGCGGCGACGTCGCCTCGTCACCCGCACGCTTCCCCTCGCGATCGTCGCCATCGTCGCGTTTGTCGTGGGCGCCTCCGCCGGCGCCCCCGGCTCGCCCGAGAAGGAGGCCGCCGAGCGCTTCACCGAGGCCTGGGCAGCGGACGAATTCGCCGCCATGTACCGGGAGCTGAACCCGGCTTCGAAAGCGGCGATCAGCGTCGATGACTTCGTGACCGCCTACCGCGGCGCCGAGCTGGTGGCAACGCTGCGCGCGCTCGATCCCGGCTCGCCCGAGGACCCAGCCTCCCGCGACGGCAACTCGGTGGTGCCGGTGCGGATCGCGCTGACCACGGTCGCCTTCGGTGGCTTCGAGGAGCAGGTCGAGCTCCCCTACGAGGACGGCGGGATCGCCTGGCACCCCAGCCTCGTCTTCCCCGGCCTGCGCCGGGAGGAGCACCTCGAAAGCCAGACCGAGCTGGCGCCGCGGGCACCGATCCTCGCCGGGGACGGCGAACCACTGGCCGAGGGCCCGGCCGAGGAACGCGAACACCCGCTGGGCAGCTCCGCGATCGACGTCACCGGGGAAATCGGCAGCCCCGAAGAGGAAGACCTGCCGCGGCTGGCACGGCAGGGGTTCACGCCGGAAACGCCGGTCGGGATCAGCGGCCTCGAGCGTGCCTTCAACGCCCGCCTCGCCGGCAAGCCGGGTGGCTCGCTGCTGGCGCTGAACGAGTCCGGCACCTCGGTGCGGGTGCTGGCGCAGGCAAAACCCCAGCCCGGCGCAGCGGTGAAGACGACGATCGACCCCGAACTCCAGGAAGCAGCGGTCTCGGCCCTGGCCGGTCGCGCCGGGGGCATCGCCGTGCTCGACACCCGCAACGGCGACGTTCGCGCCCTCGCCGGGCAGGCCTTCTCCGCTCCCCAGCCCCCGGGCTCGACCTTCAAGCTGGTCACGACCGCTGCCGCCCTCGAGAAGGGCGTCGTCTCGCTCGACGACGAATTCGAAATCACCAACGGGGTCAACGTCGGCGGCCGCTTCATCTACAACGCCAGCGGCGAGTACTGCGGCGGCAGCTTCCGCGAGTCCTTCGCCGAGTCGTGCAACGCCGTCTTCGCCCCATTGGGGCCTGAGATCGGCAACGACGATCTGGTCGCGAAGGCCGAGCAGTTCGGCTTCAACTCACCCCCCACCCTCTACGCGCCGCGGGTCGTGCGCGAAGTCGAGCCGGCCGAATCGACGATCCCGACCGAGATCGGCGAAGAAATCGACCTCGGCGTCTCGGCGATCGGCCAGGGGGAAGTACTGGCGACGCCGCTGCAGATGGCGACCGTGGCGCAGACGATCGCCAACGGCGGCGTCCGCGAGCCGACCTCGATCGTAACCACCAAGAAGCTGCGGCCGGACCTCGAGCCGGTGACGGTGATGTCGGAGAAGCTTGCCGGCGAGATGACCGAGCTGATGACCGGCGTCGTCGTCGAGGGCACCGGCACCGCGGGGGCGATCCCCGAGGCGCAAGTTGCGGGCAAGACCGGGACCGCCGAGCTGGGGCCGAAGCCCGGACAGGAGAACGAGGAGAACCCGGTCCAGATCAAGGACGCCTGGTTCGCCGCCTTCGCCCCCGCCGAAAAGCCGCGGCTGGCGGTGGGAGTGCTGCTGATCGAAGCCGAAGCGTCCGGTGGCGAAGTCGCCGCGCCCGCCGCTGCCCAGGTCCTCTCCGCCGGCCTCTAGCCGGGCGGCGCGCCGACCTAGAGGTCGAGCGTGACCTCGCCGTTCTCGCCGTCGGCGCCGGGGATGTGCAGCGTCAGCGGCCGGTTCTCGTTCGCCTCTTCAGGCAAGAGGAAAAGCGCCACCGAGCCCTCGATCGGGCCGAGGTCGGGGGTCGAGTCCAGAGACCGGCACCTGTTCTTCGGCTTCGACCTCGCCGCCCAGCTCGAGCGCGTAGAGGCTTTCGCTTGGCAGCACGTCGAACTCGGTGTGGTCGGCATCGGTGATCGTCAGCGTCGAGGGCAGCGCCTGCGGCTCCTCGCTGTCGTTCTGGACCTCGAAGAAGACGCCGAAGTAGGTGAAGCCCGGCGGCGGTTCCTCCTGGCCAACCAGGTAAGCCGAGTCCTCGGTGTCGTTCGGGTTCAGGTAGCGCGAGAAGGTGATGTTGAACGAGAGCTCGCCGAGCTCGACCGGCTCGCCCTCGACCACCTCGGTCTCGTGGCTCTCGTAGCCACAGGCAGAGACGCCCAGCACGAGGGCAACGAGGGCCAGGGCTGCAAGCAGCGGCAGGGCGATTCTGCGGTTCCGGGGCATCGGCGGGCGAGAGTCTATTAAGGGATGCCGGTCGCGTAGCGGTTGCCCCCGGCGACGGCGATCCGCTCGCCCTCCCAGGCGCCCGCCTCGAGGCCCTCGCGGAGGCGGCGCAGCGCCTCGCGCCAACTGCGCTGCTGCCAGACGGAGCCCGCCGAGAGGAGCTCCAGGCCGCGGTCGACGGGCCCGGGCTCGGTCCAGTGGGCGATCCGCACCGCCGTCAGCGCGCCCGGGCCCTCGGTCAGCTCCCAGACCGTGTTGGTGCGGATGCGGTTGGCGCGGCCGCCCTGACCGCGCTCGACGATCCGGTAGGGCGCCTCCAACTCGACGATCGTCGTGTCCATCCAGACCGAGCGCAGCGGTGCCTCGACCCGGAAGCGGGCGCCGGCGCCAAGGCCGGAGGGCTCGATCCGGGTCAGGTGGAAGCTGGAGAGGAAGTGGTCGGTGAAGCAGGGCCGCAGCGCGAGGTCTCCGAGCACCTCGTAGACCCGCTCGCGCGGGACGTCGATCTCGGTCTCGGCACTGATCGGGCCCATCGCGGCCCGATTCTATTCGCGAGTGCCCCCAGCGCGACCAAGCCCTCATGCACCACGACCGGTGTGCCGAAATTGAGTGACGGGCGGACGGGCGCGCGCTAGGATCGTTTCAAGACCTACTAAGGGAGGTCACCGATCTTCGACACCATCAGCAGCGCCCCGCTCGACGGTCGCTACACGACCGGCGCAACTCCCGGCGAGGGAACTTTCTTCTGTGTCGCCTGCGGCTCCCAGCTCTCGATGCAGGAGACCGACGAGCTTCCCGGGTGCCCCAGCTGCGGCGCCTCACAGTTCCGCCGCGACTCGATCTTCGCGGGCCGACAGGACCACGGCTCGACCACGGCCGAATTCGCCGTTCCCGAAGCCGCGAGGGCGCCGGCCTGGCTACAGGAGGCGCGCGAGGAACACGCAGGGCCCGGCTACTGCCTGGCGATGAAGAGCGAGGATGGCGAGCTTCACGCCTTCCCGATCGAACGAGGCTGGACCCGTATCGGCCGCAGCCCAACCGCCGACCTGCGTATCGACGACCCCAGCGTCTCCCGTCGCCACGCCCTGATCGTCGCCGAGCCCGGCAAGGCACTGCGGGTCCTCGATGACCGCAGCCTCAACGGGATCTTCGTCAACGGCGAAACGGTCGAGTGGGGCCCACTGCGCGACGGCGACCAGCTGATGATCGGCCGCTTCAGCCTCTACGTGCTGCGCGGCTAGCAATCCTCAGCGTCGAACCCAGCTTTTTTGCTCCATTGCGGTAAAAAAGCCGGGTTCAAGTTCCAGCCACCGTCGTCCGTAGGATCCCGACCGTGAACTACCCGCCGAACCCGGGCGAGCCCGCGCCGCCCGCCGAGCCACCGGGTATCTCCGCCGCCGCCGACCGCGCCCGCGCCCAGCTGCACCAGGAGATCGAGCGGGTCCGCATCGGCGTCGAAGAGATGGTCGCCGAAAGCGGCAAGGACGATCCCGCCCTCCAGCGCGAACTCGACTCGATCCGCGAGGAAACCCGCCTCTACGTCAAGAAGCGCGTCCGCAAGACGGAGAAGAAGCTGGAGCGCTCGATCCGCAAGGTCGACGACCGCACCCGCTCCCTCGAGCAGCGCATCGACCAGGTCGAGGCCGACCGCCAGGCCGCTGAGTACCGCCTCCATACCGAGACCGAGCGCATGCTCGACGGGCTGCTGCAAGAGGTGCGGGCGATCGCGGATCTGTTGGCCAGGCAGTCGGCGTAGGGCGAGGGGGCGGTACCCCCTCCGGCTCAACTTTTTTGAGGATCGCCGCCCGCTGTCCGAGATTCCCGCCAGCAAAAAAGTACAAGCCGCCGGAGGGGGTACCGCCCCCTCGCCCCCAAAGCGGTGTCTGGGTCAGCAGGTCCGAGGGAGCGAACGTCTTGCAGGAGACCCGTCTCGCATGTAGATCCTTTCGCCCGCTACCGAAGCGGGGGCTGTTCAGCCAGAGAGCAAGTGAGCTGCTGGCGGGAACGAGCATGTCGGCCGTCGGGTGAGCGTTCGTGAGGGAGGGGCGGGTGGTCCCTCCCGCGGCTTGTACTTTTTCGGCGCCACCAGCGTTCGCGGACGGCCAACATTGATCTCCGAAAAAGTTGAGCGGGAGGGACCACCCGCCCCTCCCTACGCCAGCGCTAGATCACTCGGTCGAGATGCTCGGGTCCGCCTGGACCTTATGAGGCACGATCATTAGGAAGTTGCTGGTCGCATCGGCGGCGAGGCCGAGGACGCGGGCGGCCTCTTCGTGCTGGTCGGTGGCGCGGAGTTCCTCGGCGTAGTGCTTGGTCAGGTCGTCGATGTCGAGGAGGGCCTCGGCGTCGAGGTCCTTGAGCTCGACTTTGGCGCCCTCGCCGAGGCGGCGGACGATCGCGTCGCGGTCGATGCCGAAGGCGTTGTGGCGGACGTAGACGCGGCCACCGGTCATGCCGGCGCAGGCCCAGGGGCCGAGGTCGCCGAGAACGAGGGCGCGCCCAGAGGTCATGTACTCGAAGGCGAAGCCCTTGGCGTTGGCACGGTCGACGACGCAGCCGCGGCTGTCGTCGATCGGCTCCTCCGGCTCGCCGGCGAGGACCACGTCGGCGCCGGAGAGGCGGATGCAGAAGCGCGAGTCGGCCGAGCCCTGGACGAAGAGGCGGCCGCGCTGGGCGCCGTAGGCGAAGGACTTGCCGACGGAGCCGTTGAGGCGCTTGCCCTTGGCCCCCTTGCCCTTGAGGATCGCGATCGAGCCGCCCAGCATCGTCTTGCCGACGCCGTCCTGGGCGCCGCCCTCGATCCGGATCGAGACGCCGTAGGCGTTGAAGGCACCGAGGCCCTGGCCGGCGACCGAGCCACCGTTGAACTCGAGGCTGGCGAGGACTTCGTCGTTGGACTCCGGCCCGTCTTCGAAGATGCGGGAGCGGGCGATCGCCCCGGCCAGCTCGGTGCCGAGCACGCGGTCGTCGGCGTCGGTCGGGCGCGGGAACTCGCTGCGGATCGTGCGGCCCGGGCAGATGTCGCCGGCCAGCGCCGCGATCTGGGTCGAGGCCTGCTTGATCCTCCATCCGGATCGGCCGGGCGACGACGAGGCCGGCCTCGGCCCGCGCGTCGGCGCTCTCCGCGACCGGCAGGTCGATCGGCTCGAGGTCGAGGAACTCCTCCAGCGGCGTGATCAGCGGCGCCAGGTCGATCGTGTCGTGGGCGGCGACCTGCTCCAGCAGGTCGTAGCGGCCGACCAGGTCCTGGGCGCGGTCGTAGCCGAGCGAGGCGACAACCTGCTTGACCTCCTCCCCCATCGAGGAGAAGAAGCGGGCGCAGCTCTCGGCGGCGAGGTCGACCTCCTGCGGGGTGAACTTCTTCAGGCCGTGCTCCTCGGCCTGCTCGACGGTCTCGATCTGGGTCGCGATGCCGACGTGGCAGGTGTCGAGCTGGCAGCCGCGGCAGATCGTGCAGCCGAGGCTGACCATCGCCAGGGTGCCGAAGCCGACCCGGTTGGCGCCGAGGCAGTGCAACTTGACGATGTCGTGGCCGGTGCGGTAGCCGCCGTCGGCCCAGATCTCGACCCGGTTGCGCAGGCCGGCCTCCATCAGCGCCCGGTGCACGGCGCGGGTGCCGATGTCGGACGGGCAGGCCGACGTGGCGCAGCGCGTGCTGGCGGGCGGCGCCGGTGCCGCCCTCGAAGCCGGAGAGGGTGATGATGTCCGCCCCCGCCTTGGCGATCCCGAGCCCGATCGTGCCGATGTTCGGCACCACCGGCACCTTGACCGAGACCCGCACGTCCGGGTTGACGGTCTTCAGCTCGTCGATCAGCTCGGCCAGGTCCTCGATCGAGTAGAGGTCGTGGTTGTTGGAGGGCGAGATCAGGTCGGTGCCAGGGGCCGCGTTACGGGCGGCGGCGACCTTCTCGGAGACCTTCTTGCCGGGCAGGTGGCCGCCCTCGCCGGGCTTGGCGCCCTGGCCGATCTTGATCTCGGCGACGTAGGAGGAGTTGAGCATCTCCGCCGAGACGCCGAAGCGGCCCGAGGCGACCTGCTGGCCGCGCCACTTGCGGTACTTCCCGTACATGTCGCGGATCTCGCCGCCCTCGCCGTTGACGCAGAGGATGTTGGTCGCCTTGGCCGCCTCCGCGTAGGCGCGGAAGGCCGGCTCGGACTGCGAGCCGAAGCTCATCGAGGAGATCACGATCGGGTAGTCGTGGTGGCCGATGCCGGCGTCGACGGTCGAGGGGTCGGCGATCGGCTCGCGATCCCCCTTCAGGCCCATGATGTGGCGCATCGAGATCGGGCTCTGCTGCTCCAGGTCGCGGACCTTCTCCGAGTAGTCCTCGTAGGAGCCGGAGCCGTTGGCGGTCGCGATCGCCGCCTTGTAGACCTTGGGATAGAAGCGGAACGTCTTCGCCGGTTTGGCTGCCGCGTCATCGCCGCTGAGGGCGCGGGCGCGCTCGTTGGTGTCCGCGTCGAGCTCGGCGAAGCCGGCGCCGCCCTTGGCCGAGGCGGCGAAGGCCTCGGTCTGGAAGATCTCGGCCAGCTCCGGCTTGATCCCGATCGAGGAGAACTGGCGCGCGTAGCCACGCACCTCGTGGATCCCGATCGTCGAGATCACTTTCTCGATCCCCTTGGTCAAGGCGGCGCAGAGGTTGCTGACGTCGGACTCGTAGTCCTCGACGCAGATCACCTCGACCATCGTGTACGGGCAGACGCCGTTGGCGCCGAGGCCCAGCGCCAGCATCGTGTCGTGGACGTTGCGGATCGCCGCCGAGCGCAGAACGACGCCGCAGCGGCGGCGCAGGTTCTCCTCGCCGGGCTCGACCTTGAACTGCTTCAGCGCCATGTCGACCGCCGAGGTCGCCAGGTGCGGGTCGAGGAAGCGGCGCTCGCCTTCGTAGACGGTGCGGTCGCTGAGGACCAGCAGCTCGGAGCCGTCGCGGACGTGTCTTGACGGCCTCCTGCTTGATCCGCTCGATCGCGCCCCTTCGTCGTCTCCGACTCGAGCAGGGAGACGTCGACGACCGCGGCGCGGCCGCGGAACTCCTCCCAGAGGTCCTCCAGCAGGTAGGTGCGGTGCTCGCGGGCGATCCGGCGGTAGGTCGAGTCCGAGAGCGGCGCCAGCTCGTGGTGGCCACCGAGGATGACCGGGAAGGCGGTTTCGACGGTGCCGGTGTCGAGGCTGGCGTCGTCGAGCGACGGGCGGCGGCCGAAGACGGCGCGGGTCGAGAAGTGCTCCATCTCGCGCTCGCGGTCGATCGCCGGGTTGGTGACGACGGCGACCGTCTCCTTGAAGTAGTCGGCGAGGTTCTGACGCTCGGGCGAGAGCGCCGCCAACGGGCCGTCATAGCCGAGCGAGCCGACCGGCTCGGCACCGTTGGAGGCCATCTGCTGGACGAGTTTGACGTCGTCGCGCTGCCAGCCGAAGCCGGCGAGGACGCGATCGGAGACCTTGACCGGCTCCTCGGGACCGGCGTCGGAGTAACCGGGGACGTCGGTGCCCTCGAGCGGGCCGCCCGCTTCGATCGCGCGCTCGTACGGCGCCACGCCCTCGACGCCGTTGCGCTTGAGCCAGCTGTCGCGGACGATCCGCAGCATCTCGACGTGCGGGTGCAGGGTCGAGTGGCGCTTCTCGCGGTCGATCAGAACCAGCGCCTTCTCCCCCGGCGCCAACGGCTTCGGCTCGGAGACCATCTCGTGGACCGAGACGACCCCGGGCTCAGAGCTGAAGACGTAGTCCTCGGTGGTCTCGACTTGCCACAGCGGCCGCAACCCGAGGGCGTCGGCGGAGAACACGCACTCGTCGCCGTGGCGGGCGATCAGCGCCACCGGGCCCTGCGCGAACGGCCCCATCGCCTGACGCAGGTACATGTAGAAGCCGCGGAGCTCCTCCGGAAGTCCGCGGATCTCCTCGACGATCGGCGGCACGACCATCTCCATCGCTTCGGCCAGGCTCAGCCCCTCGCGGCTGACCATGGTGTCGATCGTCAGGTTCAGGTCCTGCGAGTCCGAGGCGCCGGGGCGGACCGGCACCGACAGCATCTTCGCCTCCTGGCGCAGCTGTTCGATCGTGTTGATCTCGCCGTTGTGGCCGAGCGCCGAGAACGGCTGCACCCGCTTGAACGAGGGCCAGGTGTTGGTCGAGTAACGGTTGTGACCGAAGCTGCCGATCGTCTCGAAGCGCTCGTCCCGCAGGTCAGGGTAGTACTCGCCGAGCACCTTCGGCGCGCCCATCACCTTGTAGACGCAGGTGGTGGCGGAGAAGGAGGGGACATGGACCCCGAGCTGCACCTCGAGCTCGATCAGCAGCTCGAAGAGGACGCAGTCGCGCTTGGCGGCGTCGGGGACGAGGCCGGCGATCTGCCAGAAGTGCGGCTCCTCCTCGCGCGCGGTCGGGCCGAGCGCGGGCGAGTCGACGACGCCGATCCGCTCGGCGAGGATGCGGAAACCGCCCTGGGCGAGCAGCTCGCGGGCGTCGTGCTGGATCTTGTCGCGGTCCTGCTTGCGCTCGATGAAGATGTGAGCGACGGCGAAGGCGTCGTCGAGGGTGAGCGAGGGATCGTGGCCACCGGAGCGGACCTCCTCGGCCCAGATCTTCCGCGGCAGATCGAGCATCAGCCCACACCCGTCGCCCTCGCCGTCGACGTTGCCGGCGCGGTGGAGCATCTTCTGCAGGGCGGGGATCGCGAGCTCGATCGGCCGGTGGCTCGGCGTCGCGTCCTTGCGGACGGAGGCGTAGATCGCGCAGGCGTCCTTGTCCTCGACGCTCGGCGGCGAAACCAGCGGCTTATAGGGCAGCTCAGGCGAGTAGCGCTTGACGCTCGCGCCAGCGGACTGGTGCTTCGACATCTGACCTCCCGGTTTCCGCACCTTCTCCGAGCGGGTGCGCGACGGGTTGACGGGCCGGGGAATTATAGGGCCGGCGGGACGATCCGCCAACGGGTTCGCCGTAGACCCCGCTATGCGGGGAAAATGCCCGGCCTCAGCCCCAGGACATCGGCTCGTAACCGCCCTCGGGGTCGACGCCGATCAGGAGCGCGGTCACGGGCGCGTCGGAGCGATTGAGGATCGTCCGGGTCGCGGGAGGATCGATCGAGGCGAAGGTGCCGGCCTTCGCCGGGTGGTCCTCGCCGTCGAGCCGCAGCACCGCCTCCCCTTCGAGGATCGCGTAGAGCTCGACCTGCCCGCTCTCGTTCTCGTCGTGCTCGGGCATCTCGCCGCCGGGGGCGATCTCGACCAGGTTGAAGCCGAAGGCAGAGGTGCCGAGCGCTTTGCGAGCGAGCTTCCAGGTGCACTCGCCGGAACCCTCCATCGACTCGAACTCGTCGCGGTGCTTGATCGAGTAGCCAGCCATCGCTTCCTCCGTTCGCTTGGGGTTCTCGTGCGACCATACCTGCGCCTCGCCAACCGGGAAAGGGAGCGGATGAACGACCCAAGCAAGGACTCAGAGCAGGAACTGACCGCGGCAATCGCCCGCTACAACGAGGCCTGGAACGCCCACGACCTCGACGCGATCGTGGCCATGCACGCGCCCGACATGGTCTTCGACAACCACACTGCGGGCGAGTCGGCCGAGGGCGAGGAGGTGCGCTCCCACATCGGCTCGATCTTCGAGACCTGGCCCGACATCGAGTTCACCACCCGCCGCCTCTACGTGCGCGATGGGCTCGTCGTCCAGGAATGGACCGCCGCCGCAACCCACGCGAAGCAGATGCGCCGCGGCGACCTCGTCGCCGAGCCGACCGGCAGCCGGGTCGAGTGGGACGGCCTTGACGTGATCCCCTTCGAGGACGGCCTCGTCAAGCGCAAGGACGTCTACTCGGACAGCGTCTCGATCCTGCGCCAGGTCGGGCTGCTCGATTGACCTGGGGCGAGTTTCTGTCGCATACCGACAGAACTCGCCCCGCTAACGGCTCCAGTCGGGTTCGAAGGCGTTCTTGACGAGCGTCGTCGGCTTGCCACCGCCGTAGGGGACGGAGGAGACATCGTGATTCGGCCCCGGTTCGAAACCGCCGGTGAAGCCGAGCACGGTCGAGCCGTCGCTCGAGAGTGCCGTCCCCACAAAGCCCTGCTCCCCGACTTTGTCGAGAGGTCGCTGAGCGCCGGTCTGGGGGTTGACGGTGACGGCGTAGCTGGTGTCCTGGCCGACGAACTCGGCGAGCAGGCGCCTGCCGTTTTCCGACCAGGCGGTCGGGACCAGGCCCAGCAGCAGTGGGTCGACCTTGGTGTTGGTCAGGCGCTTGACGCCCTTGCCGTTCGGGTTCATCAGGAAAAGCTCGTTCTTGGGGCCGTACTTGCGCTGTTTGGCACCGAGCGATTTGACGAAGACGATCTTGCTCGGCCCCCAGAGTGGGCTCTGGGATATGTGGTCGCTGGTCAGCTGGACCGCTTTGCCGCCTCCCACCGGGACCTTGAAGACGTCGCTCCGGGGCGGAAACTTTTCGCTGTTCGATTTCGCGTAGGCAAGTTCGGTCCCGTCAGGAGAGAAGCTGACGCCGCTGAAGTAGCCACTGGCAACCGTGCGCAGAAAGGTGCCGCTGGTGACGTCCAACAGGATCAGCTTGCGCTTGCCGAGTTCGGAGCCGCGCAGCGCCGCGACCAGCTTCGAATCCGGGGAGAAGGTGACGTAGTCGCTGTCCTGCAGGTTGGTCAGGACCGCGCGCGAGCCCCCACCCACCGCCGCAGCCAGCCTCAGCTGCCGCTTGCCGCCAGAGCCTTCCTGCGCATAGACGATCACGTCGCCGTCGGGCGAGACCTTTGGGTTCGTTCCCGGGCCGACCTTGAACGCACTGCCGCCGTTGTCGTTGGCGGCAAAGACGGCCGGGTTCATCGGGTTCTTGACGTAGACCAGGGTCGCGCCGGCGGAGGCGGGAAGCGCCAGTGCGATTGCGGCGACGAGGACGGCGAGCAGTGGGAACTTCGGCAGACTTGGCATGCGCGCGATGCTAGCCACGGCATCGGCCACCTCACGCGTCTGCTCCTACACATCTATAAGGGGCCTAAATGCAGACGCGTGGGTCAGCCCGGCCCGACGATCGCGGCGGCGACGAGGCCGCCGCTGACGCCGATGAAGGAGACGACGGCGAGCGCCCTGTACCAACCGCGCTGCTCTGCCTCCGGGTCGAAGGCGAGCGGCACGAAGAGGAACGGGTTCACCAGCGTGCCGAAGACGAGGGCGACAGCGATCGCGGTCGGCAGGTCCGGGACCGCGAGGCCGACGCCGATCAGGATCAGGCCCATCATCACGTAGTCGAGGTGGACCTGGCGGATCCGCTGCGGGGCGACGATGCCGATCCGCCGCAGCCACTCGGGTTTCTCGCGCGGATCACCATCGCCCAGCCCAGCAGCCCTCCCAGCGCCAGCTCAATCAGGCCAATGTGGACGACCCAGTCCATCTCAGAGCTCGGGAACGTCGGCCGAGGGATTCGAACGGCAGTCGGCGTACCTCGGCCCAGCCACTGCTCTGCCTCTAGCGCGCCTGCGATGTTGCCCCGCACCCCCTAAGGCCGGAAGTCGCCTCAGAGAGAGCCAGCCTTGAAATTGGTCAACCGGGTGTAGTTGCCCGCGCCCTCGACGGCGGCGTTCCCTGAGTTGAACGTGGTGTCGGCAGCGCTGAGGAGCTGCGCGAAGCCCGAGCCGGTGTCGGTCCAAGCCGACACCGTACCCCCTTGATCCACGAGCGCCAGTGAGTTGCCCACGAGGAAGGAATAGTTAGTTTTCGTGGCCAGCTCGGTCTGAGCGCCCGCCTGCCACTTATAGAGACCAAGGTTGTAGACGTCGGTGGAGACACAGGTGACACGCAACTCGTAGCCGGTACGAGAAGTCGCGATGCCCTGAGCATCGAGCCAAAGCGAAAAGTACCGGCCACCGAGCCGTGGATCTTCGGCCATCGTCGTTACCGTCGCGATTCCCGTTCCCGCACCGCTCAACGTCAACTCGTAGAAGGCCCCGTTTGCAGTGGGATGGGCATCGACCGGGCGCCACCCCGTGGTCGTGTTCGCCCCCTTAGCGTTGGCGCCGCCCGCCCAGCCCAAGGCTGACCAGTCGGACGCGAAGCGCGCAAGTGATTCCGAGCTCCCGTCGAAGGGCTCGACCACCGACATGGCGTTCAATTGCGCAGCCAAGCTTAAGATCGTCGTGAAGGTCTGGTCTTTGCCGTAGATCGTCCCGTTGGCGTTGGTAGCGACCAAGCGGAAGTGGTAAAGCGCATTGGACGCCAGACCACTGACGCTCTGGCTCACCGAGACATCGCTCGTTCCCGCCCCCGCGCTTGCGTTCGGCGCCGGTGCGTTCGTGCCGTATGCGGTGGTTTTGCCGTATTCGAAGCGGTAAGTAGTCGCTACCCCACGCGGGTTGACGGTGCCATTGAGGGTGGCACCGCCGGTCGTGACCGCCGAAGCGGACTGAGTAAGCGGCTTTGGGATCGCCTGTTGCCACAACTCGACTCGGTCTTTCCAGGTGTTGGAGACGTAGACCGATCCTGCCGGACCAACTGCGACGCCCTGCGGTTCGACCAGCTGGCTGGAGCCGAACTCGGCGACATATTCGCCTGAGGGCGTGAATTGCTGCACGTCGTTGTTCCAGCGGTCCGTCACCAGCAACTGGCCAGAAGGCTTGACCGCAATCGCTTGTGGTTCTTCAAATTGCCCCTGCCCGGTGCCCCCGGTCCCAAACTGGTCGAGATATTGGCCAGTTGAGGACAACTTCTGAACTCGCTTGTTGTCGCTCTCGACTACCCAGATCGTGCCGGTGGCGTCGATCTCCAGACCCGTCGGTCCCCCAAATTCGGCAGGACCGCTGCCGCCCCATCCGGCGCCGTGCACTTCTCGGATAAACGTCCCGCCTGCGCTGAATTGCTCGATCCGGTAGTAGCGGGCGTCTGCTACCCAGATCGTCCCGTCCGGCCCGATGTCGATGCCCCACGGTTCGACGAACTGCCCGGAACTGCCTCCGGGCCAACTGACCTTGCCCAGGTATTCGCCTTTGGAGTTGAACTTCTGCGCCCGCGCGTTGCCCCCGTCCGTGACCCAGAGGTCGCCGCCGGCCGTCACGGCGACGTCGAGTGGTTCTTTGAACTGGCCATTTGCGGTTCCAAAAGAGCCGAAGTGACTGACGTATTCGCCTTTGGAGTTGAACTTCACCACCCGGTGGTGGTTGGTGTCGGCCACCCAGACGTTCCCTTCCGCATCGACGTCCAATCCCCGGGGCCCATCAACCTGGCCGGACCCACTGGTTCCGAATGACGATTGAAACTGATGCACCGGCGCAGCCGTGCGGAAAGTCATGTCATCGCCGTATTCCGTCCCCTGGGCATTGGTAGCAACCAGCCGGTAGTGATAGGTGGTTTCGGCCTCGAGCTCGCTGATGCCATGACTGATCGCGGTGGCACCGCCGGCTGACCCAGCGGTTCCATCGGGCGTTGGCCCGCTCATCCCGTAACTACTCGTCTTGCCATATTCGAACCGGTAGGTGGTCGCAGAACCGCCTGGATTAATACTGCCGTTCAATTTCGCCTGAGTCGGAGTGATATCCGTAGCCGGCTTGGTCACTACGTCATCGCGAACCTGAATCAACGCGTCGGCAGCGGAAAGCCTCAGATCACCCGCCATGCTGCAGCCTGCCAACGCAATGCAGGAAATGCCCCAAAAAGACTCTTCCTTTTCCGCATCTCGCGGAGCCAACTGAGGCATCCACGCGGTGCCATTCCACGTCTCATAGAGACCGAAGTAACGTGGGCCGGTCCAGCTCCACCCAACCGCCGTACACGACGTAGCCGAAATGCACGAGACGTCCTTCAAAGTCCCGCCACCAGCGCCCGGGGGAAGGGAAACCGTCTGACTGCTCCATTTCACCCCATTCCATACTTCAGCACCCGGCCAACCGCCAACCGCAATACAGAAATTTGCTGAGGTACAGCTGATCCCCACAACCGTCTTCGTTGGGTCGGCCGGCGTCTGAGTTGACCAAGACGTTCCATCCCAGGCCATGACGATTGACCGGCCCTGACCGGCTTCGTTCACGTACCAGCCAACCGTCTTACAGGACGTAGACGATATACAGGACACGCTATCCAACTCACTTTCGGTGGAATCGCCGGGTTCTGGAGTCGTCAACGTCGTCCACACCCCCCCTTTCCACCGCGCGGAGTAATTTAGCCAAGGCACTTTAGGTTCGGGTTCAGCATTTTCGATATAGCCAACGGCTAGGCATTCCGTAGAAGAAGTGCAGGAGACATCTTCAATGAAGCTACGGGCCGCATTGCTTGGAACAGGAACGGTTTGCGTCGACCAGGACGATCCATTCCAGCGCGTGGCAAAACCCACTCTCCTTTCTCCTGAAATCGAGTAGACAGTGCCAACGGCCGTACAGAGGCTTGGCGAGGTGCACGATACCCCAGTTAATTCGGGCCTTTCGCCGTCGGACGGCGTCGGAACCGAGCGCCAAATCCAGCCTTCGGAGGTTCGCTCATAAGCGACAGCCTTTTCCGTACCGCCGTAATGGCTATAGCCAACGGCCATGCAGCGCAGTGGCGCCGCACAGGACACGTCTTCCAGCGATTCTCCGCCCGTTGCTACGGGTTCAGAGAGAGGCGCTTTCTGCTCCCACTCAGGCGCGGTAGCAAATGTCTTATCAGGACCATAAGTCACACCGCTGCTGTTGGAAACCACTAGACGGTAGTGATATGTCTGCCCGGGAGTCAAATTATCAATGCCTTGGCTGACCGACACGTGGTGGGCAACATCGGTCAGCGCTTTCGGCGTCCCTGGGCTGCTCTGACCGTAGGAGGTGGTCGAACCGTACTGAAACTGATAGGTGCTCGAAAGGCCACGCGCATTGACGGATCCGTATAGCGTGGCGGTCTTTCCCTGGGTGCTCGCGAACCCAGCCGTGGAGACTTCGGTTGCGGTCAGTGGCGTCCCTTTGAGATAGAGAAGTGGCTCCACCCCACTATCTGCTGAATCGTCGATCCACTGGAGGTTTCCACCATCGACCAGCTGTCGGCGAATTGCTTCTACCTCCTCTCGCTTGCTGGGATTCGACGTGCTCGCGAGAACCGCGGCAGCTCCTGCCACATGGGGACTGGCCATCGACGTTCCATTCATGTAGCCATATCCGCCGCCCGGCAGGGTCGAGTATACACACACTCCCGGGGCTGCGATCTCCACGTCCGAGCCCCAGTTGCTGAAGTCGGCCAAAGTGTCGTCTTTACCCCAGTTAGTGCAAGTGGAGCTTCCCGTCCCCCCTGGTTTCCCGTCATAATCCGTCAGCGCGGAGACGGTGATGACATCGGGCCCATTGGCAGGACTCACTCTTGCCGCGTTAAGGCTGTCGTTGCTCGCCGCGACGGCGTAGACAACTCCTTTGTTCACCGACGCTGCGATCGCTTTTTCTTCTGGCGCCGACGTCCCGAAGCCACCGAGGCTCATGTTCGCCACCTCGATTTCGGTGGCATGCGCCGTAACCCAGTCGACTCCCGCGACGACCCAAGACTCGAAACCACTACCTTTGCTGTTCAAAACTTTGACGCTCCAAATTCGTGCTCCTGGAGCAACACCTACGACTCCGATGCCGTTGTCGATCGCTCCGATCGTTCCTGCAACATGGGTCCCGTGGCCGGAGCCGTAGCCACCGGTATTGTCGGCACAGGTAACCACTGGGTCTTCTTCTTTCGTTTCTTCCTCTTCGTCCGGAGGAACGCAGTTGGTCCGCGTCACCACATTGAGGTCCGGGTGCGTGTAGTCAACGCCCGTGTCGATCACCGCGACATCGACGTTTACTCGAACATCGTCTACCCCGTCGATATCGAGGTAGGGGTTGCTGGTTGCGTAGATACGTTCAATCCCCTTTGGCACGGTCTGTGCAAAGGCCTTGACCTTGTGGTCGGCCACAACATAGGCCACCTTGGGGTTGTTTCGCAGAGCGTCGAGATCCGAGGGCGACAGACCTGCCACCGAGTATCCCTTGAGTGCCGAGCGATACACGAAGCCCAGATCTCCATCCTGCCGCTCGACCTGGGCCGCCGCCACTGATCCGGGATTTTCGATTGAGTTCTTGAGCACGACGATATAGCGACCAGAAGCAGGGGCCTCTAGCGCAGCCTTGCCGATATCGGGAGCATCCGACACCGCTGCTTTTTCATCAGGAAACCCTTTAGTCGAGGTTGAAGTGAGAGGAGACCCCTCGGTCGATTCTCCGCTCGCCGCGCAGGCCCAATACGACATTGCGAATGCGAGACTGATTACTACGCCGACGATGGCAATCCACTCTCGTCCAAGAGCTGTTCCCCTACCCATGGTCACTCCCCCCGCATCCCCCTCACCCAGCTGGGATGCCTCCCGATTCTCCAATACGAACACGCCGAGTGTAAACGCTACAGTTTGTCAGTACAAGGCCAGATAAGGGGCCAATGTGGCCCTGAAATGCATTGCCAATTGGCCATTGCGCTCGACGCAGGAGCGTCAACGAGCGCTCCGTGGCATCAGTGGGTGGTCGAGCTCTTCCAGGCGGAGGGCGGCTTCCAGCTCATTGCCACGCTCGGGCAAGAGACAGTCGATCAGGGTCTCGACCTTGCGAAGCCGGCTGGTCACGGTGTGGCGCTTGACACCAAGTGCAACGCAGCTGAGGAAACATTGCGTTGTGTGGCAAAAGGGCCCGCAAAGTTTCCCGTAATGACTCGCCCCCGTTCCGCTCTTCGGCTAAAGGCGCTAGGTAGAGCTCTCGAAGCGAAATGATCAGCACATCATCCTGGAGCATCGAGGCAAGCAGGGCGACCTCGGCGTAGCGAACGACCGTCCGCGGAGCCCGGGTCGCAACGACGTCTGCAGCCAGCGCCTGGCGATGGGTGAGGCGCCACCCGGAAATGCCAGGGCGGGCTCACCGAAGGCGAGGATGACCTCCGGCGGAAGATCGGCGGTGCGTTGAAGTTCATCGACCTCGAGACGATGGTCGGTCCCGAGCCAAACCCATATTCGGTCGCCATTCCGTACCACGAGCGTGCGGGCGGCAAAGGATCTGGCGAACGTGCGAACCGCATTCGCGGCCTCTGCGCCAATGCCGATAAGCGCCGAGATGCCAGCCCTCGAAGTCGTAGCCGAGATCTAGCGTGTCCAGGCGCTCACCGGCCAAGAGTCGCCTAATCTGCTCTGTACGTCTCTCTTCACTGGTGCTTGCCAGGCTCTCCGCTTCGCGGGTGTATTCGCGGATCACCGCGCCCAGCACTGCGTCGAAAGCTATGCCCTGGGTCCTCAAGAGGCTCTTCAGAGCGCGGCCTCCCGCTAGAGCCTCGGCCCCCTCAACCAGGAAGTCGCCGAGCAGGGCATAGCCTGCGAAGTAGCGTCGGAGGACGGTGTCTATCGGACTGCCCGATCGCGCCGCGAGGCGCGCCTGAGTCAAAAGCAATGAAGGCACCGGTGCGGCGGTCTCGCCGTCCCGGGCGAGAGCCTCGAAGCCGTAGTCAAGGGCAACCGAGACCGCAGCCCGTGTCCCCTCGAGATACTAGGGGGTCCGAGTTTCCAGACCGTCTGAGATCGCTTGAACGCGGATCAGTATGTTTTCTTCTATCTCCCGCGCCGGGAACTCAAACGCTCGTGCAAACGAGCGCGGTCCCGCTCGCGCGATGTCCCTGCGACATTCACGCAATGAAGCTAACGCGTTTATGAAGCCAGAGTCAGAGCTCGGGGACGTCGGCGCCGAGGGGTGCGAACGGCAGGCGCCGGACCTCGGCCCAACCGGCGCAGCGCTCCTCCAGGGCCGCGGCGACGTTGCCCGCCTCCTGCCAGGTGGTCCAGACGAGGACGGTGGGACCGGCACCGGAGATCGTCGCCCCCAGGGCGCCGATCTCGCCGGCCGCGTCGACGAGCTCCATCGAGCGCGGGTAGAGCTCGCGGCGGCGCTCCTGGTGGATGCTGTCGCGCAACCCGCGCGTGACCAGGTCGAGGTCGGCGCTGCGCAGGCCGAGCACGAGCAGCGCCGCGGCGGAGACGTTGGCGACGGCGTCGCCGAGCGGCAGCTCGGCCGGGATCGCCTCGCGAGCGCGCTCGGTCGAAACCTCCTCGGGGGGGATCACGACGATCCCCTCCAGTCCCTCCGGGGGGTCGAAGCGGGCCGCCAGGGGAGCGCCGTCGCCCACCCCGCAGACGACGAAGCCGCCGTGGATCGCTGCCGCGACGTTGTCGGGATGGCCCTCCAGCTCGGTCGCCCGCGCCAGCATCTCCTCCTTCGAGAGGGCCAGCTCGAAGAGATGGTCGGCGGCGAAGAGACCGGCGACGATCGCCGCGGCGCTGGAGCCGAGCCCGCGTGCCAGGGGAATCTCACTGCGCAGCCGGAAGGCGATGCCCTCGGCCGGGTGCAGAGCCTCGAACGCGCGCACGATCAGGTTGTCGCGTCCGGTCGGCACCTCAAGCCCGCCTGGGTCGAAGGAGAACTCCCCCGTCTCCTCCACCTCCAGCTCCAGGTGCAGCGAGACCGCCGCCGCCATCGCGTCGTAGCCGGGGCCGAGATTGGCCGAAGAGGCGGGGACGCGGACGAGTCGGTGGCGCGCGGTCAATCGAAGACGGCGCGCTCGACGGCGCTGAGGTCGTTGTCGCAGTTGATCACCGCGGGCGCTTTGCCGAGCGCGGTGTCGGGATCCTTGAGACCGTGGCCGGTGAGAACGCAGACGACCGACTCGGGCGGCGCCGCGCCCTCGACCACGGGCAACCCGTGCGCCAGCAGCCCCGCCACCGAGGCGGCGGAGGCGGGCTCGCAGAAGACCCCTTCGCGGTCGGCCAGCCAGCGGTAGGCTTCGAGGATCTGCTGGTCGGAGACGGCGGCGACGCGGCCGCGCGAGGCGGTGAAGGCGGCCATCGCCTCCTCCCAGCGGGCGGGGTTGCCGATCCGGATCGCCGAAGCGACCGTCTCCGGGTTGGCCACGGGCTCGCCGCCGACCAGCGGCGCCGCACCCTCGGCCTGGAAGCCGTAGAGGACCGGCGCGGCGTCGACCTCCTGGAAGCCGCGCCAATAGGCGGTCACGTTGCCGGCGTTGCCGACCGGGATCGCCAGCGCGCCGGGCGCCCCTCCCAGCTCCTCGACGATCTCGAAGGCACCGGTCTTCTGGCCTTCGATCCGGTGCGGGTTGACCGAGTTGACGAGCTCGATCGGGTGCTTCTGGGAGAGCTCGCGGACGATCGTGAGGGCGTCGTCGAAGTTCCCCTGCAGGGCGACGACGCGTGCCCCGTGCATAAGCGCCTGCGCCAGCTTGCCGATCGCGATCTTGCCCTCGGGGACGATCACGGCGCCGCGCAGGCCTGCCCGTGCCGCGTAGGCGGCGGCGCTGGCGGCGGTGTTGCCGGTCGAGGCGCAGATAACCGCCTCCGCCCCGCGCCCCTTCGCCCGCGAGACGGCGACCGTCATCCCCCGGTCCTTGAAGGAGCCGGTCGGGTTGGCGCCCTCGAACTTGAGGTAGGCGCGGGCGCCGATCCGCTCCGAGAGCCGCGGCGCCTCGATCAGCGGCGTCGAGCCCTCGTTCAGGCTCACCACCGGGTCGCCGGGCTCGAGCGAGAGGCGGTCACGGTAGCGCTCGATCAGCGGCGCCGCCATTACCGGGACGCCCTCATCAAAACTCCTCCTCGATTACGTGGATCGAGCGCGGTGGCGAGCGCAGGTCGTCGAGGGCGCCGAGTGCCTCGACGGCGGCGGCAAATCGCGACTCCAGGCACTCGTGCACGACCATCACCAGGCGCGCATCGTCGTCGGCGCCGCGCTGGACCACGCTCTTGACCGAGACGTCATGGTCGCCGAGCACGGTCGCCACCCGGGCCAGCACGCCGGGGCGGTCGGCGACCTCGAGGTAGAGGTAAAAGGAGGAGGTGACATCGGCGACGAGCGGCAACTCGGCCCTGGTCTCGTGCACCGGCGCGTCTCCGGCGAGGATCGAGACGACGTCGCCGAGCACGGCCGAGGCGGTCTGCAGCCCCCCCGCCCCTGGTCCCGACATCGTCACCTCGGTGATCGCCGGCGCCTCGACCATGACCGCGTTGAACGGGCCCTCGATCGGCGCCAGCGGGTGCCCCGGGTAGAGGAAGCAGGGGAAGACACGGACGCTGATCCCGCCCTCGCGGCGTTCGGCGGCGCCGAGCAGCTTCAGCGAGAGGCCGAGCTCCTTGGCGTAGGCAAGGTCGTCGGGCTGGATCCCCTCAATCCCTTCGTATGAGACCTCAGCGAGCGTCACCGACGTATGGAAGGCGAGGCGGGCGAGGATGGCCATCTTCGCCGCGGCGTCGGCGCCGCTGACGTCGTCGCTGGGGTCCGCCTCGGCGTAGCCGAGCTTCTGTGCCCGCGCCAGCACCTCGTCGTAGCCGGCCCCGGTCGCCGCCATCTCGCTGAGGATGAAGTTGGTGGTGCCGTTGACGATCCCGAAGACCTTGGAGATCTCGGTCACGCCGAAGCTCTCCTGGATCGTGCGCACGATCGGGATCACGCCGGCGACGGCGGCCTCGAAGCGCAGCTGCACACCCGCCTCGCGAGCGACGCCGAAGAGCTCGTCGCCGTGCTGGGCCAGCAACTGCTTGTTGGCGGTGACGACCGGCTTGCCGGCCCGCAGCGCGTCGAGCACGAAGTCGCGGGCGGGGTCGGTCCCCCCCATCAGCTCGACGACGAGGTCGGACTCGGCGAGGATCGCCCCGAAATCGCCCTCGCCGCGGGTCAGCACGCCGGCGATCTGCGGCCGCCGGCCGGTCGCCGCCTCGACCGCCTCCCCCCGCTCCACCAGGAGCTCGGCGAATGCGGCACCGACCGTGCCGCGTCCCAGCAGGCCAATGCGGACGGGTTTGGACCCCTCGCTCATAGGACAACCTCCCCCTTGTTCTTCTGAGATTGAGAGGCCGAGCGAAGCGAGGCCGTCGAAGATCCCGGGGGAACGCATAGAGCCGACCCCCGCCGGGAGAGCGCCACGCTCGCTAGCCGCATAGACGGCCCGCATGAGACCAGCGCCTCCCGGCGGTGCGAGGCGCCAGAAGCGCCAACAGGACGTGGTGCCCGCAAGCACCGCCCTATGAGCACGCGCAACGGCTCCTCGTGGCCGGCAGCCAGCCGACGTGAATCGACCGAGGAGGAAGCATGGCAGCAAGAACGATGACCGCGGGAATCGACTGGGCCGCCGAGGCCCATGAGGTCTGCATCAGCGAGGAGGGCAGGGTGGCCGAGCGCTTCTCCGTCACCCACGACGAGGAGGGGATCGCCGCTCTCGGCGCCAGGCTCGCGAGGGCCGGCATCGTCAGGGTGGCGATCGAGCGACCGGACGGCATCTTGGTCGAGCGCCTGCTGGCCGCCGGCATCGAGGTGCCTGGCGATCCACCCCAACCAGGTCAAAGCCGCTCGCCCGCGCTTCGCGGTCGCCCACGGCAAGTCCGATCGCTTCGACGCCTACGTCTTGGCCGAGCTGGCCCGCACCGACGCCCATCGCTTCCGGGTATTGGTGCCCGACGGCGATGAGACCAAGGCGCTCAAGGCGCTGACCCGGGCACGCGAGGACCTGGTCGGGGTGCGGGTGGAGCTGGCCAACCAGCTGCGCGCACAGCTCGCGACCTTCTGGCCGGGGGCGCTGATCTTCGCCGACGTCGACAGCCCGATCTCCCTGGCCTTCTTGCGTCGCTGCCCGAGCCCGGCTGATGCCAAGGGCCTTGGCCCCAAGCGACTGGCGGGCTTCCTCGCTCGCCACCGCTACTGCGGCCGGCGCAGCCCCGAGGAGCTGCTGGAGCGGATGCGCTCCGCGCCCGCCGGTCGCGCCGGCGAGCTGGAGGCCGAGGCCCGCCGCACCGTGGTGCTGGGCTTGGTCGGCGCCCTCGCGCCGATCGTCGCCGAGATCTCCGAGCTGACCTCGCAGATCCGCGGCGCCCTTGCCGACCATCCCGACCGGGCGGTCTTCGCGCCGCTGTTCCGTGATGCCAAGACCGCGATCTCCCCGGCGACCCTGATCGCCGAGCTCGGCGATTGCCGGGAGCGCTACCCGACCGAGGCCGCGATGGCCGCTGACGCCGGCATGAGCCCGGTCGCCCTGGAGTCGGGAAAGCTGCGCGTTGCCACCTTCAGGCGCGCCTGCGACAAGCGCCTGCGGGTCGCCGTCGCCAGGCTGGCTGACTCCACCCGCCATTGGCATCCCTGGGCCGGCGAGGTCTACCGCAGAGCGCGGGCCAGGGGCCAGGACCACCCCCATGCGATCCGCACCTTGGGCCGCGCCTGGATCAGGGTGCTCTGGCGCTGCTGGCAGAACCGGGAGCCCTATGACCCTGCTCGGCACGGCAACTTCAACCGCCTTCAGACGGCGGGGGGTTGACACAGGACGTCTCATGCCGCCGCCTCAGACATCGCGCGCGGTCAGGGTCCTCGTAGGTCTCGCGCCGGACCACGACCCGCGACTCGCCCTCGCGGCAGAAGACGACCGGCGGCCGCGGCACGCCGTTGTAGTTACTGGCCATCGCGTAGCCGTAGGCACCGGTGACCGGGGTCACCAGCACGTCGCCGACGACGGGCTCGGCCAGCATCGCGTCGCGGACGAGGATGTCGCCCGACTCGCAGTGCATGCCGGCAACCGTGACCAACGTGTCGGGCGTGGCCGCCGCGCGGTCGGCAACCAGCGCCTCGTAGCGGGAGCCGTAGAGCATCGGCCGTAGGTTGTCCGACATGCCGCCGTCGACGGCGACGTAGGTGCGGACGCCGGGGATCTCCTTGATGGTGCCGACGCGGTAGGCGGTGACGCCGCCATTGGCGACCAGCGAGCGGCCCGGCTCGACCAGGATCCGCACCCCCTCGCCGAAGACCTCGGCGACGCCGCGGACCTTGACGTCGACGTAGGAGTCGATCGAGGGCGGCTCGTCCTCGGAGGTATAGGCGACGCCAAGGCCGCCGCCGACGTTGACGACCCGGCACCAATCGCCGGCGAGTTCGCCGAGCGCCCGGATCGCCAGCGCGTAGGGCTCGAGCTCGAAGATCTGCGAGCCGATGTGGGCGTGGAGCCCGACCAGCTCCAGCTTGTCGGAGGCGAGCACGCGCTCGATTGCCTGCGCAGCCAAGCCGTCCTCCAGCCCGAAGCCGAACTTGGAGTCGAGCTGGCCGGTGGTGATGAAGTCGTGGGTCGAGGGCTTGATCCCGGGCGTAACCCGGATCAGCACCCGCTGGGTCGAGTCCAGCAGCCGCTCGCAGCGCTCGATCTCGTCGAAGGAGTCGAGGATCAGGTGACGGATCCCGGCGCGGGCGGCGAAGAGGATCTCCTCGTCGGTCTTGTTGTTGCCGTGCATGTGGATGCGTTCGGGGTCGAAGCCCGCTCGCAGAGCCATGTGCAACTCGCCGCCGGAGGCGACATCCACGGAGAGCCCCTCCTCGGCAAAGAGGCGGTAGGCCGCGGTGCAGGGCAGGGACTTACTGGCGAAGAGGACCTCGAAGTCGTCGGTGCGGCGCTCGAAGGCGTCGCGGTAGGCGCGGGCGCGGGCGCGGACGTCGTCCTCGGCGTAGATGTAGGCGGGCGTTCCCACCTCGGCCGCGAGGTCGACCAGGTCGCAGCCTGCTATCTCGAGATGGCCGCGCTCGTTGACCCGGCTGCCGGCCGGGTAGACCGCCGAACCCTCTATCGGGTCGCCGCTCGCAACCGACCCCGCCTGTTCTCGCTCCGCTGCCATCGAGTCGGCATTGTGACGGTTCCTGACGGCTCCGGACTCAGGGTTTCTGGCCGAGCAGGCCGCCGACCGTGCCGACGGCTTCGTCGACGACTTTCCCGACGGTCGAATCGGGGCCGGCGACGCCATTGACGACGCCTTCGGTCGCTTCGGTCACACCGCTGCTGCCGAGGGTGCCGCCGAGCGCCGCTTCGTCGACCTGGTTGACCGTGTTGTTGACGGTTTCGGTCACCTGGCCGGATGGCGAGGAAGTCGACCCGCCCGAGCCACCACCGGCTTTGCCGCCACCGCCCGCGGCGCCGCCGCCGGAGCTTGCGGATCCGCCGCCGCCCGCGCTCGGCGAACCGGTGGCCTGAGGCGAACCCCCGGCAGTACCGCCCTGGCCGTCCCCGCCCGGTTCGGTGGCGTTGCGACCGCCGCCGGTCGCCGTCCCGACGCCCCCACCCGCCGCGGTCGAGCCGGCGTTGTCGCGCAGATCGGCGCGCGCCTGCCGGCCGGCATCCGCGCCTGCAGCCGTTCCTGCTCCCGCACCGGCGGTGAGGTCGGCCCCGGCGTCCGCGCCGCCGCCCCCAGCCGGCTGCGCCTTCGAGACCGCAGCGTCCTCACCGCCGCCGAGCACGCCGAGCGGCCAATTCCTCAAGACCTGGGCCGAAACGAGCATGACGAAGACCGCGATGGCGATGGCGATCAACATCGCCCCTCCCATCGCACCTATGAGGTAGGTGTGGGCCTGGCGAATCATCGGGGGGCCTGATTGCTAAAGGTAACCCATCGGGTCAGTCGGGGAGCCATTTATACGAACCTCGAAATGCAGGTGGGGGCCGAGGCAATGCCCGGTGCAACCGGTGTACCCGATCACGTCCCCCTGGGACACGGACTGGCCCGCCGCGACGGCGAACGAGGTCTGGTGGGCATAACAGGTGGAGAGCCCACCCCCGTGGTCGATGCAGGTGAAGTTCCCGTAGCCGCCGCTTTCGGCATCGGACTGGGTGGCGATCACGGTCCCGGATGCGGCGGCGCGGATCGGCGTCATTTCCGGCACCGCGATGTCGACACCCTCGTGCATGCGGCCCCAGCGCATGCCAAAGCCGGAGACCACGGGACCGTTGACAGGCCAGATCAGGCCACCGCTGCCACCGATGATCGGGCCCGCCGGCAGCGGCGTCGCGCCCGTCGCGGAGAGCTGCGCCGCGAGTTCGCCCTGCAGCTCCGCGACGTCCCCGTGCAGCTCCTCTTCGTGGGAGCTGATCTGCGCCAGCGCCGCTTCGCGCCCATCGCGAGCGTCGGTCAACTGCTGCTGGCGGCTCTGCAGCGCGGCACGAGCTTCCGTCAGCGCCTGCTTTTCGGAGGCGATCGCGTCGCGGGCCGCTTCGATCCGGTTCTTGGCGCTGCGCAGGCGGGTGACGAGCTGCTGCACCTGGTCGCGCAGTTCGCGCACTCTCCCGACCACAGCCTCGTCCATCCCGTGCAGGCGGTCGAGGTATTCGGTGCGGGCGGCGAGGTCGTCGAAGTCACCCGAGCTGACGATGATGCTGAGCAGGTCCGGGCTCCCGGTTTCGTACATCGCCACCAGCCGCTCCCGCAGGGCGACGAGGGCCCGCTTGAGGCGAGAGCGGAGTTCCTGCAGCCGGTCCTTGGCGACGTCGAGCTCGGCGACCGCCTGGTCGAGCTCGGCCTGCTTGGCTTCAAGGCGGACCCGGACCGCTGCCTCGCGGGTGCGGATCGCGGCCACCTCCCCGGTCAGCTGGTCGATTTCCGCACCGTAATGCGAGATCGTCGTCGTCAGCACGCCTTTTCGCTCGCCGACCTCTTCCAGCTTCTGCTGCTTGGCTTCGAGCTGGCCTTGGAGATCCTCAGCCGGCGCCGAGCCGGCGATGAGCAGCGTGCAGAGCGCCGCGAGGGCGACCGAGAGCGCCGCCGCGACGGAGCGGTTCGTAAGCATCGCCGCTGAGGCTAGCCAAGGGCCAAATTCCGCCTGAGAGCTTCGTCACACCTGCAACCGGGCTTGCGATCAGCGTTTGCCAGGTGCGTTCTCGACCCGCAGGAGGGCCTGGTCGGCCTCTTCCTCGATCTGCAGCGTGGTGTGCTCGATGCCGAACCGCTCGGCGAGCACGAGCTCGAGCCGGTGGCGGACCAGGTCGCGGTCGGCGCCCTGGGCGACGACCACATGGGCTGCAACGGCGCCAAAGCCCGCGGTAACGGTCCAGACGTGGAGGTCGTGGACCGAGCGCACGTCCTGCTCTGCGCAGATCGCCGCGCCCATGTTCTCGACGTCGAGGTCGGCCGGCGCCGCCTCCATCAGGACATCGAAGGGCTCCTTGATCAGGCGCCAGGAGGACGCGAGCACGAGGGCGGCGATCAGGAGGCCGACGATCGGGTCGACGATCGCCGAGCCGCCGAGCAGGACGAAGGCGCCGGCGATGACGACGCCAAGCGATCCGAGGGCGTCGGCGACGCTGTGCCGCAGCACCCCCTCGAGGTTGATGTCCTCTCGCTCGCCGCGGGCAAGCACCACGGTGGCGGCGAGGTTGCCGGCGAGGCCGAAGAGGCCGAGGGCGAGCACCCCGGCGCCGTCGATCGGGGGCGGGTCGGAGAGACGGCCGACGGCGGCGATCGCGATGGCGACGCTGACCGCGACCAGGAGCAGGCCGTTGACCAGCGCCGCCAGCACCTCGGAGCGCTGGTAGCCGAAGGTGCGCCTGCCCGCAGCCGGCAAGAGGGCGAGGCGGGCGGCGATCAGCGCCAGGACGATCGAGCCGACGTCGGAGAGCACGTGCCCCGCATCGGCCAGAAGGGCCAGAGACCCAGTGAGGATGCCGCCGACCACCCCGGCGACGAGCAGGCCGACGTTGATCGCCAGCGCGATCCACATCCGCCGCCGGCTGTCCTCCCGCCGCGCGTCCAGCGAATGCGAATGACCGTGCGGTCCGTGCACGGCCTCGACTCTACGCCGGGACCGGCTCCTTGGGCTTCATCGCCTCGGCCGCAACCTCGGCGCCGTAGCCGAGGCGCTCGGCGTAGTCGCGGGCCTGCATGCGGGAGATGACCATGCGCTGGATCTCGGCCGTGCCCTCGAACAGCTGGTAGATCTTGGCGTCGCGGAAGAACTTCTCCAGCGGGTACTCCGTGTTCCAGGCGTCGGGACCGACCAGGTCCATCAGCGTCGTCGTCGCCCACATCGTCACGTCGCCGGCCTTGAGCTTCGACATCGAGCCCTGGCCACCGGTCATCGGGACGCCGTTGCGCCCCATCCAGGCGGCCCGCTGGACCAGCAGCCGCGCCGCTTCGATCTCGGTGGCGACGTCGGCGAGCGTCTGCTGGACGCGCTGGGTCTGCAGCAGCGGCGTGCCGGCTTCCGACTGGCCGTCGAGGTATTCGAGCGTCCACTCATAGGCGGCCTGGGCGATGCCGAGGGCCGAGGCGCCGACCAGCGGCCGCGTCACCTCGAAGGTCGCCAGCGCATCGGCGCCGCGCGATTTTTTCCCTTCGCGTCCGCGCTGCAGCTTCTTCTCCAGCTTCTCCTCGCCGCCGAGCAGGTTCTCGATCGGGATCCGGCAGTCCTCGAGCACGATCTCGGCCGTGTGCGAGGCGCGGATCCCGAGCTTGGTCTCCTTCTTGCCCTGGGTGAGGCCCGGGGTGTCCTTGCCGACTACGAAGGTGGCCTGGCCGCGGGTGCCGAGCTCCGGGTCGACGGTGGCGACGATCACGTGCACGTCGGCGATGCCGCCGTTGGTGATGAAGACCTTGGTGCCGTTGAGGACCCACTCGTCGCCGTCGCGCTTGGCGGTGGTCTTCAGGCTCTTGACGTCGGAGCCGGCCTGCGGCTCGGTCACGGCGTAGGCACCGAGTTTGATCTCTTCATCGCTGCCGAAGCACTCGGGGCCCCAGCGCGCGATCTGTTCGGGAGTACCGGAGGAGGCGATGCCGGCGGCGGCGAGCCCGGAGCCGGAGATCGCCAGCGCGGTGCCGGCACAGCCCCAGTGGAACTCTTCGGCGGAGATCACCTGCATCTGGCCCTCGGCGTCGGAGGCGGAGCGCTGGATGCCCTCGAGGCCGCCGAAGCCCTGCCTGCGGGCCTCTTTGATGACCTCCCAGGGGGTGCTCTCCTCTTCGTCGTGCTTGCGGGCCGCCGGGCGGATCACCTCGCGGGCGAACTTCCGGCATTTCTCCTTGTACTCGCGCTGCTCGTCGTTGAGTGCGAAATCCATTGCTTCCTTCCTCGCCGCGTCGACCGATTGACTGGTCAGTCAACCAGTCCTCGGGAACTTTAACTGACCAGCCAGCCAGTGCAGCCCGCGAGCGACGCCCATGTAGCGTTGCGGCTGTGAGCGCCGATCGCCCGATCAACGCCGACGTGCCGCCCGCGGAGACGCCGGAACCGGATCCCCAGCCGACGCCCAAGCGGGAGGATGAGAAGGCGAAGCCGAAGCCCGCACCCGAGCCGCCCCCGGCGGCGAAGAAACCGCCGCAGAAGCGCCGGCGGGGCTCGATGCCCACCGCCCTGAAAGGAATCGCGGCGCTCGTCCTGGTCGCGATCGTCTTCATCGTCGCGGCCGTGATCGGTGGCAGCGGCGGCTCCGATGGCGAGACCGGGTCGGCGGCACCCGCGCCCGCGCCGGCCCCCGCCCAGGAGGGGGAGGCCGCTGGGGCCCCCGCGACCCAGACCCCCGAGCAGCTCGGATACCCCGCCTTCGCCACCAACAACACCACCCGGGTCGGCGGCTCGGACCCGGCCGCCAACGCCGCCGCGGTGGCCCTCGCCGTCTTTCCCTCGCTGAGCCCGGTGCAGCAGCCGGCGGCGGTCACCCTGGTCGATGCAGGCGACTGGGCGGGCGCGATCGCCGCCTCGGTCCTGATGTCCGCCCCGGTCCGCGCCCCGATCCTGATCTCGAACGGGGCCGAGCTGCCCGACGTCAGCGCGGAAGCGCTCGACGCACTCGACCCGCAGGGCAGCGGCGCCACGCGTGGCGCCACCGCGTTCGCGATCGGCGCTGCCTCAGCCCCGGAGGGCGAGGAGACCACCCGCGTCAAAGCCGGCACTGAAGCGGCGGCGACGGCAGCCGCGATCGCGGCGCTGCGCGATCGCCTTTTCGGCTCCGACCCCGACCACATCGTCGTCGTCCCCGCCAACCGGCCCGATCTCGCGATGCCAGCCGCCGCCTGGGCGGCGCGCTCGGGCGATCCGGTCCTCTTCGCCGCTGGCGCCGAGCTCCCAAAGCCCACGGCTGCCGTGCTCCAGCGCCACAAAGACGTGCCGGTCTACGTCCTCGGCCCCTCCTCGGCGATCCCCTCGCGGGCGGTCCGGGCGATCGCCAAGATCGGCAACGAGGTCCACCGCGTCTCCGGCGAGGACCCGGTCGCCAACGCGATCGCCTTCGCCCGCTACGCCGACGGCGGCTTCGGCTGGAACGTCAACGACCCCGGCCACGGCTTCGTCCTTGCCCGCACCGACTCACCCCTCGACGCCGCCGCCGCGGCGCCGCTCTCGGCCTCGGGGACCTGGGGCCCGCTGCTGCTGACCGACAGCGCCACCGACCTCCCGGCGCCGCTACGTGAATACTTCCTCGACGTGAAGCCCGGCTACACGACCAACCCGACCCGCGCCTTCTACAACCACGTGTGGGTGATCGGCGACCAGGAGGCGATCGACGTGGCTCAACAAGCAGAGGTCGACGAACTGGCCGAGCTGACCAAGATCGGCGGCGGAGAATGAGCGAGGCCGAGAACCCGGAGTTGCTGAGCCGCTCGCAGGAGGTGACGCCGGAGGACATCCGCGCCCTCGCCGGTGCCTCCACCCCCCACTTCGCGCTGCAGGTGCGCAACCGCATCCGCCGCCTGATCGAGCCGCTGCCGCCCGAGCATCCGGCGCGCGTGGAAGGCGAACGCAAGATCGCCCAGCTCGAGGAGCTCGCCGAGCACAGCGGCGACCCGCGCGGAACCTTGGGGATCGGGCATTGAAGCACCTGGCTCCTGGCGTTTGGCGCTTGAAGGAGATGCCGCTGCCGGTGATCAACGTCTACCTGGTGGAGGACGTGCTGATCGACGCCGGCCGGACCTGGGACCGCCGTCGCGTCTTCGCCGAGCTCGAGGGCCGCGAGATCTCGATGCTCGCGCTGACCCACGCCCACCCGGACCACCAGGGCGTCGCCAAGGACGTCTGCGAGGCCCGCGGTGTACCGCTCGCCTGCCACGCCGACGACGTCGAGGCGATGGAAGGGAAGCGACCGATGCAGGAGGCCGCGGCGCGCAACCCGGTCAACCGCGTGATCCGCGCGATCTGGCAGGGACCGCCCTACAAGGTCGACCGCGTCCTCCACGAGGGCGACGAGGTCGCCGGCTTCCGCGTCGTCCACGCCCCCGGCCACGCCCGCGGCGAGGTGATCTTCTTCCGCGACTCCGACCGGGTCGCGATCTGCGGCGACGTGATCCGCAACCTCAGCTACGCCACCTACCTGCCCGGGATCAAGGAGCCGCCGAAGATCTTCACCTACGACCCGGCCGAGAACCGCCGCTCGATCCGCAAGCTGGCCGAGCTCGAGCCCTTGCTGATCCTTCCCGGCCACGGTCGCGAGATCACCGACATCGCCGCCTTCGAGCGCTTCGTCGCAGGGTTGCCTGGGCAGGCGTAACCGCAGCTTCGTCCGGGTAATCGGGTTACCAAGTTTTACCTATCTTTCTCTGGATCAGCTACTGAAGGGAGTCCAGCATGAGCACGCTCAAGCGGCGGCGGCCTTCGCCGGCGATGGTGGTCGCGGTGATCGCCCTGATCGTCGCCCTGGCAGGGACCGCGTACGCGGCGCAGACGATCAACGGCGGCGCGATCAAGAAGCAGACGATCGGCGGCGGCAAGCTGAAGCAGAAGACGCTTACCGGCTTCCAGATCAACACCAACAAGCTCGGCGTCGTACCCTCCGCCAAGCGCGCCGCGCACACCTACTGGGCGGTCGTCAACAACCCGGCCAGCCCCGGCAACGCGACGCTCGCCCGGGCCAGCGATGCCGGCATCACCGCGGCTGAGGGCGGCGGCGCCGTCAGCGTCGTCTTCCCGGTCAACGTGACCGGCTGCGCCAACGTCTCGGCACGCAACAACGCCGGCACGACTGTGCCCAACGCCGGTTACGCGCAGACCAACTCCTCGCCGGCGAACCCGAACGCGATCGAAGTCCACACCCGCGACAAAGCCGGCGCCAACGAGGACGCCGACTTCCACCTGGTCGTCGTCTGCCCGTAGACGGTCAGGGCGCCAAGCGCGCCACTGCCATGTCGACACGCTCGCCGCGGAAGGGAACGCCCTCCGCGACGAGGTGTCGGCGCTGACGCTCGCCCTTTGCCAGCGAGCCGTCGGCGCGGACCACGCGCCACCAGGGCAGGTCGGGCTCGTCGACCTCGAACAGGACCGTGCCGGCAAACCGCGGCGCCCCAGGCGAGACGTCGCCGTAGGTGCGGACGAACCCCTCTGGGATCGCCCGCACGCGCTCGAGCACTTCCTCCAGGCGCGACTCGCCGGGGCCGGTCAGGTGCCCGGCCCGAAGGCGTCGACGATGCGGTTCTGGAACTCGCTCAGCTCCTCGGGCGAGATGAAGTAGGTCGGCGGGGTGAGAAAGAGGCCGTCGGCGCGCTCGGCCGTCGCCTCGACCCGGACTCGCACCTTGTCGAGCGGCCCGGCAGCACAGTAGGCCTCGACCATCTCGTCGCTGATCGCCGCCGGCACCGCGGCGAGATCGCCGCGACGGAAGGCGTCGCCGGCGGCGACGGCATTGTCGGCGAAGCCGTGAAGCTCCCAGAGCGGCATGTAGGTCTTGACCGTGGCGTAGAAGGAGATCGTGCGGCGGGCCATCTCGATCGCCCGCCCCTCGTCGTCGTCGATCGCGCAGCAGACGGTCGGCAGGTAGTCGAAGTCCTTGCGCTCGCGGCCGGAGCGGCTCAGTCCGGTCTCGAACGCGTCGACGACGACCTCGTCGATCCAGCGCAGGCTCTGGATCGGGTGGCCGATCAGGCCGTCCGCCACGTCTCCCGCCATCCGCGCCATCCCCGCCTGCACGGCCGCGGTGTAGATCGGCACCGCCTCGCGGGGCGCCGGGTGGGGACGGATCCAGCCCTTGATGTCGATGTCGTAGTACTCGCCCTCGTAACGGATCGGCTCGCCAGCGCTCGCCTGGCGCATGATCAGCCGCGTCGCCTCGATCGCCTCCCGCAGGTGCGGCGCCGGTTTGCCGTAGTCGGCGTTGTGCCAGGTTTCGTTGAGGCGTTTGACGCCGGCGCCCATCCCAAAGCGGAAACGCCCGCCCGACATCTCGTCGATGTCCAGCGCCGTGACCGCATGGATGAAGGGGCTGCGCGTGAAGGCCCAGACGATGCCGGTGGCGACGTCGATCCGCTCCGTCTTCGCGGCCAGGTAGGCGGCCTGAGTGGCGGCGCTGCGGAACAGCTCCGGCGCCCAGACGCACTCGACCCCGGCCGCCTCGGCGCGCAGGGTCTCGGCCTCGAGATCCGCGACCGAGGTGCCGATCGCGGCGACGGAGATGCGGTCTAGCGCGCCCATCGGAGGCCGGGGTCAGGCCGCTGCCGGCTCGGCGGCGCGGGCGAGAACCACGTCGGCGACCCGTTCCCGGTGCCACTTCGAATCGCCGAACATCGCCGCATTGGAGCGACCGCGCTTGAGGAAGAAGTGGAGGTCGTGCTCCCAGGTGAAGCCGATGCCGCCGTGGACCTGGATCGATGCGTTCGGCACCCGCCAGCCGGCGTCAGAGGCGTAGGCCTTCGCCGTCGAGGCGGCGAGCGGCAGCGACTCGGGCTCGGCGTCGGCAGCCCAGGCGGCGCCGTAGACGGCGGAGCGGGCGTTCTCGGTCTCCAGCAGCATCTGCGCGCAGCGGTGGGAGACCGCCTGGTAGGCGCCGATCGGGCGGCCGAACTGCTGGCGGTCTTTGGCGTACTCGACTGCCATCTCCATCGTCCGCTGGGCGATGCCCGTGGACTCGGCGGCGATGGCGACGCAGATGCGGTGGAAGACCGGGTAGTAGTCCGCGGCCTCGCCCGGAAGCGTGTCGGCGGCGGCGACCCCAACGCTGTCGAAGCGCACCGAGTAGAAGCGCCGGGTCGGGTCGATCGTCGCTTCCGGGGTCACGGTCACCCCATCGGCGCCGTTATCGACGATGTGACGGCGCCCGTCGCCGGTCGCGACGAGGAAGAAATCGGCGCCGGCAGCGTCCATGACCAGGACCTTCTCGCCGTCGAGGACGACGCCCTCGCCGTCGTCTCTGGCCTCCATCGTGAACTCGCCGATCGTCGCCGGCGAGCCGGCATCCCAGAGCGCCGGGGTGCCACGCCGCTCGCCTGCGGCCAACGGCCGCAGATGGCGCTCGCGCTGGTCGTCGGAGCCGCAGAGGCTCAGAGCCAGGCCGGCCGCCGTGTTGGAAAGGAGTGGCGAGGGAGCGAGCGCATAGCCCATCTCCTCGAAGAGGACGGCGAGGTCGACGATGCCGAGCCCCTGTCCACCCCACTCCTCCGGCAGCGCCAGCCCCGCCCAGCCGAGCTCGGCCATCTCGGTCCAGCCAGCGGGGTCGGTGCCGTCGTCGCTGGCGGCGATCTCGCGCATCCGCGCCGATTTGAAGCGCGAGGCAAGGAAGTCCCGCGCGGTCGCCTTGATCGCCTGCTGCTCGTCGGTGAGGTCGAAGTACATCTGCGACAGCCCCCTAGCGCAATCTCGGCAGGCCCAAGACCCGCTCGGCGATGATGTTCTTGAGGATGTCGGTCGTACCGCCCTCGATTGAGTTGGCGCGGGAGCGGAGGAAGCCGTACTGCCAGGCGCCGTTGTCGACCGCGTGCTCGGCGCCACGCGCCAGCGGCGCGTAGGCGCCCTCGAGCTCGAGCGCCAGCTCGGTCAGGCCCTGGTTGATATCGGCCCACTGCCACTTGCCGAGCGAGCCCTCGGGCCCGGGGATGCCGGACTGCATCGTCTTGGTCAGGCCGCGGTAGGCGTTGAGGCGCATCGTCTCCGCCTCGATGTGGAGCTGGGCGATGCGCTGGCGGTAGTAGGCGTCGTCGGCCGCCGAGCCGCCGTTGACGCGGACCTCGGTCGCCAGCCGGGCGAGCCTGCCGAGGCTGTTCTGGATCTGGGCGATGGCGCCGAAGGCGAGCCCCGCGCGCTCGTTCATCAGGGTCGTGATCGCCACCCCCCAGCCGTTGCCGACGCCGCCGACGACGTTCTCCTCGGGGATCCGCGCTTCCTCCATGAAGACCTCGTTGAACTCGCCCTCGCCGGTGATCTGGACCAGCGGTTTTGCTTCCACGCCCTCCTGCTCCATGTCCATCAGGAAGTAGGTCAGGCCCTGGTGCTTGGGCGCGTCGGAGTCGGTACGGGCCACCAGCATGCACCACTTCGCGTACTGGGCGAAGGTGGTCCAGACCTTCTGGCCGGTCACCACCCATTCGTCGCCGTCCTTGACCGCGCGCGTCTTCAGCGAGGCGAGGTCGGAGCCGGACTCGGGCTCGGAGAAGCCCTGGCACCAGATCTCCTCGCCGGTCAGGATCGGCTCCAGGTAGCGCTGCTTCTGCGCGTCGCTGCCGTGGGCGATCACCACCGGACCGCCCATCGCCAGGCCGAGCACGTTGGCCGGGCTGGGCGCCTCGAGGCGCGCCGCCTCGCCGACGAAGATCGCCTGCTCGATCAGGGTCGCGCCGCGGCCGCCGTACTCCTGCGGCCAGGAGATCCCCGCCCAGCCCGCCGCGTGCAGCTTCAGCTGCCATTCACGGCGGAAGGCCATCACCTCGTCGAGGCCGGCCTCGGGCTCAGGCCCCGGGTGGTTCGCCTCCAGCCAGGTGCGAACCTCGTCGCGGAACTCCTCCTCCGATGGGGACAGCGTCAGGTCCATCGAAGGAGGAGCATATAGCGGCGCGCAGCCCTACCTCATGCGTGCCCGCAATATTCGAAGCCGTATTTGTTCGCCGCTTTTTCGAGTTTTTCGTAGGGCACCGCGGTCACTTCTTCGCCAGTCGGGGTGTCCTTGGCTTCTGCGAGCACCGAATCGAGCTCGGTCCTGAATTCTTCGAGCTCCCCAGAGTCACCTTCGGGAGTGCCGAGTTCGTCCATGGCCGTAATCTGCTTTTCGAGCGTAGGGACGACGTACGTTTCGATCAGCTCCGCTTCGCTGGGCGGTTTCTTCGTTTGTTGGTCTTCAGAGAAGGCCTGGAATTTCTTGTACTTTTCGTCGTTCGCTTTTTTGCAAACCGGGTCCGCCTGTTTGATGAACTCCGCTTTGCTCAACGATGAGGTGGTGGTAGTGGTGGTGCCACTGCCGTCGCTGCTGCCGCTGGCTTCGTCACTGCTGTCGTCACTCCCACAACCGACAGCGATTGCGGCAACCGCAAGCACGCTGATCAAGAGAGCGAAAGTTCGCCGGAACATCGGTCTTCCCCTTTAGTCGTTTGACTGACTGACCGGCCTAATCTACCGGCCAATCAAGGGAAGTCAACTATTCAGACGCGCTGAATGAGCGTCCCGGTGCCGAGTCCGCCGCCGCAGCACATCGTCACCAGGCCCATCTCCTTGTCGGTCCGCTCCATCTCGTGCAGGAGGGTGGTGATCAGCCGTGCCCCGGTCGAGCCGAGCGGGTGACCGAGCGCGATCGCGCCGCCGTTCACGTTGACGCGGTCCATGTCCGGCTCCAACTCACGCTGCCAGGCGACGACGACCGAGGCGAAGGCCTCGTTGATCTCGACCAGGTCGATGTCGCCCATGGTCATACCGTTGCGCTCGAGCAGCTTCTGGGTCGCGGGGATCGGGCCGGTCAGCATGATCACCGGGTCGACGCCGACCGTGGTCTGGTCGAAGATCCGCGCCCGCGGCTTCAACCCCAGGGCATCTGCCTTCTCGCGCGCCATCAGCAACACGCCGGCGGCGCCGTCGGAGACCTGGGAGGAGTTGCCGGCGGTGATCTTGCCATCCTCTTTGAAGGCCGGTTTCAACCCCGACAGGCCCTCGAGGGTCGTCTCGCGCAGGCCCTGGTCGGTGAGATAGGTGTCGCCGTTTACGGCGAAGGGGATCGTCTCGCGCTCGAAGCGCCCCTCCTCGGTCGCCTGCGCCGCGAGCTGCTGGGAGCGCAGCCCGAGCTCGTCGAGCTCGGCGCGAGCGATCTCCCACTTGTCGGCGATCATCTCGGCCGAGAGCCCCTGCGGAATCAGGTCGTAGCGCTCGAGCAGCGCCGGCGAGAACGGTGAGCCGTGCTCTTTCATCACCTCATAGCCGTCGGCAAAGGAGATATGTCCCATGTGCTCGACACCGCCGCCGACCACCACGTCGTGGACGCCGCTGGCGATCTGCGCCGCCGCGAAGTTGACCGCCTGCTGGGCGGAGCCGCACTGGCGGTCGATCGTCGTCGCCGGAGTCTCCATCGGCAGCCCGGCCTCGAGCCAGGCATTGCGTCCGATGTTCACCCCCTGCTCACCGAACTGCTGCGCGCACCCGGCAATCACGTCCCCGGTCTCCGCCGGGTCCACCCCCGACCGCTCGAACAGCTCCCCATAGACCTTCGCGAGCAGATTCGAGGAATGCAGATCCTTGTAATACCCCTTCTCCGGATGCCCCCGCCCGATCGGCGTTCTAGCCGCCTCGACGATGACCACCTCTCTACCACCGAACTTGCCCGTCCCGTTCTCAGCCATCTCGATCTCCGTTCGTCCTAAGAAGCTTTGAGGGGCGCCGAGGTGCGCCTGATCCCAGGGTAACTGACCGACTGACTGGTCAATCAGCCAGTTTTGAGAGAGGGCGTCGGGTGCCCCTCCCAGCGGCTTGTACTTTTTTGCTGGCGAGACCTCTCGGAAGGCCGCATCCGACTCTCAAAAAAGTTGAGCTGGGAGGGGCACCCGACGCCCTCCCCACACCGCCTGATAGGAACCTGCCCCATGAGCACTAACCAGGGGTACGAGAGTCCGGGGATAGCGGGCAGCGGGGCAATCGCCACCGGCCTGGCCGCTGTCTCGACTACGACCGCAGACACGATCCTGCTCGCTCGCAGCGAGGCCTCGGCCTGGCGCGCCGAGGAGAAAGTGGTCGCGGCCTGCGCCAAGATCGAGGGCGCGGAGCCCTCGCGGCTGCGGGTGACGACCGACCCCAACGGAACCTGGCCGAGTGCGACATCGTCGTCGAGGCGATCGTCGAGGAGGTCGAGCCGAAGGGCGAACTGATCGCGACCGTCGCCGCCGCCTGCCCCAGCGCCGACCTCGCCACCACGACCTCGTCGCTCAGCATCGCCGCGATCGCCGAGGCCGCCGGCACCGACAAGCTCTTCGCCCTCCACGTCTTCAACCCGGTGCCGCGGATGAAGCTGGTCGAGGTCTGCTTCCCCGACGGCGCCGCCGGTGCCCGCGAGCAGGCCCTCGCCTGGTGCGCGGCGCTCGGCAAGACCGCCGTGGAGGGCCCGGATCAGGCCGGCTTCGTCGTCAACCGGCTGCTCTTCCCCTACCTCTTCGAAGCGGTGCGGATGATCGAGCGGACCGGCATGGAGGCGGGCGAGATCGACACCTGCATGAAGCTCGGCGCCGGGCACCCGATGGGGCCGCTGGCGCTGCTCGACTTCGTCGGCCTCGACGTCTCGCAGGCGATCGGCGACGCGCTCTACGCCGAGAACGGCGAGGCGGCGAGCAAGCCGCCGGGACTAGTGGTCGAGATGGTCGGCGAGGGCAAGCTGGGCCGCAAGAGCGGCGCGGGTTTTTACAGCTACGACTGAGCTACTCGGCCCTGGCGGCTTTTCGCTTGCCGCTCAGGGCCCAGATCACGTCGGCCTCGGAGATGCCCTGGCGGCGGGCGACGACTTCGATCTCCTCCCAGGGGAGCTCGGCCTCGGGGAGCTCGTCCCAGCGAGCCAGGTCGAGGGCCTCGATCGAACCTCTGAGCGCCGGGCCAAGGTGTTCCTCGGATCGCAGCAGCGCCCTCAGGCAACCTCGAGCTGCTTGTCGGTCAGGCGAACAACCCACATGCTGGTACCTCCAACGTTCGGCGGGGGGTGCGGGTTGCCCGAAGAAGCTAGGCGGGGCGACGGACGGAACTGCTGATCCGGACCGCCTCGATCCGGTTCTCGCGGACCGCCTCGACCCGGATCGTGTAGCCGTTGGCCTTGATCGAGTCGCCGCGCTTCGGCAGCCGCCCGAGCTCGCCGAAGACGTAGCCGCCGACCGAGTTGTAGGCATCGGTGTCGACCGGCAGCTCGATCCCAGCGTCGGCGAGGTCACCGAGGGACACGTGGCCGCGCACGAACCAATCGCCGTTGCTGAGCCGGCGCAGCTCGGCCGCGCGGGGGTCGGTCTCGTCCTCGATCTCCCCCACCACCTCCTCGAGGATGTCCTCGACGGTGACGATCCCGACCGTGCGCCCGTACTCGTCGACGACGACCGAGAGCGAGGTGCGCTGCACCTGCAGGTCATGGAGAAGGTCGTCGAGCGGACGCGTCTCGGGAACGATCAGGGCGTCGCGGATGACGCTGTCGATCGCCGACTCGGGGCCGTCGCTCATGTAGAGCCTGGCGAGGCTGTTGTTGTGGACGATGCCTTTGACGCGGTCGGGGTTGCCGTCCTCGATCACGACCAGGCGGGTGTGTCCGGAGGTGACGCAGCGCCGCAGCGCCGCCTCGACCGTCTCCGAGACGTTGACCGTCACCACGGCCGGGATCGGCGTCATCACCTCGCGCGCCTCCTGCTCGTGCAGGTGGAAGACCCCGCCGAGCATCCCCGCCTCGCCGGGATCGAGGTGCCCGCCCAACCGCGAGCTGTCGATGATCTGCTTCAGGTCCCTCGGCGGTGTGGTGCTGTTCGAGGTCGCTTGGGTTGACGCCGAAGAGCCTGACCACTGCGTTGGAGAACCAGCTCAGCGCCATGGTCACCGGCGCGGTCGCAACGCGGAACCAGTTCAGCGGCCGCGAGACCCGCCGGGCGGTGCGCTCGGCGCTGGCGATCGCCAACATCTTCGGCACCTGCTCGCCGATGCTGATGTGAAGTGCGGTGACCAACACGAAGGCGATCGCCAGCGAGAGGCCGGCGGCGACACCGTGCGAGAGGCCGCCGAAGACCGGCTCGATCAGCGCCGCGAGCGAAGGCTCGCCGAGGAAGCCGATCCCGATCGAGGCGATCGTGATCCCGATCTGGCAGGCGGAGAGCGATTCGTCGATCTTGTCGAGCTGCTCGACCACCGCCTCGGCGCCCGCTTCCCCTTCGGCGGCGAGCTGTTCGATTTTGCCGCGGCGGCTGCGCACCAGCGCGAACTCGGCGGCGACGAAGAAGCCGTTGATCGCAATCAACAGCATCAGGAGGACGAGCAGGAGGGCGCTCATCGGCTATGCGGCCCGGTACTTCGGGCTGGGACGTCCTCGGCCATTCGGCGCACGCAATATAGCTGGCCGCCCCACGCAGGTTTTTCGATAAGTGCGATATTGGGCGACCGATGCGCGTCGCCACGCTCAGCGAGATGCTCGAAGAGGTCGTCCGCCTGGGCGAGGCGACCGGCTTGGAGGGGCAGGCGCACGAGCTGCGCGGGGAACTGGAGGGACGGTTGGCAACCGTGCGCGCGGCCATTTCCGGCGCCGGCAGCCCGCGCGTGATCGCGCTGGAGCGCTTCGACCCGCCCCGCGCTGGCGGCTTCTGGATACCGGAGATGATCTCGATCGGGGGCGGCGTCGACGTCGCCGGCGACCCGGGCCTGAACCCGCCCGAGGTCGGCTGGGCGGAGCTCGCCAGCCTCAACCCCGACGTGGTCATCGCGATGCCGCCGGGCACGCTCGAGGAGGCCCAGGCGCAGGCGATGGAGCACTGGGAGCAGATCGCCGCGCTCGGCGCCGGTCGCGTCTTCGCCGTCGATGCCTCGGCCGCCTTCGTCGACCCCGGCCCCCGGCTGATCGACGGCGTCGAGCTGCTCGGACACCTGCTGCACCCGGAGCTGATCGACCCGCCCGGCAACACCGCCTTCGCAGCGCTCTCGGCGCCGGTTCCGCGGTCTTCCCGGGGCTGAGGTCAGGCGACGACGAGGGAGCCGAGGACCGCGACGACCGCGACGGCTCCCATTGCCAACATCTCGGCCCATCGGCGCTGGGGACCGAGCATTCCGCGCTCGCCGGCGACGATTACGAGCGAGCAGATCAGCCCTCCCACCAGGCCCCCGAGGTGGCCGCCGAGGCTGATGTTCGAAGGGCCGAAGCTGAACGCGAGGTTCAGAACGATCAGGAACCCGAGCTGCCTCGCGAGGGTGTCCATTCCTCGCTCTCGTGCGAGCACGAAGCCGGCCCCGAAGAGACCGAAGACAGCACCCGAAGCCCCGAGGGTGAGAGCGTTCGGGTCAAGCACCAGAGCACCCAGCGAACTCGCCAATAGAGAGGCGAAGTAGAGGGCCAGGAATCGTGAGGTTCCGAGCGCCGGCTCGAGCAGGCGCCCGAGGAAGAACAGGAGCAACATGTTGAAACCGATGTGGAACAGGCTGGCGTGGAGGAAGCCGCTCGTCACCAGCCGGTACCACTCCCCTTCTGCGACCGCCGGCCCGAACAGGGCGTAGTCGACGACGATCGTGCCGCTTGGGTTGTTCAGCCCTCCCGAGCCCGCCGTGATCTCGATCAGGTAGGCGACGACGTTGATCGCGATCAGGACGTAGGTGGCCGGCGACTGCTGGAACCCGGTCGCACCACCCTCCGGCCCCCGCACGACTTTGGTCCGCTGTCGCGCGCACTCCGGGCAGCGCATCCCGACCGGGGTCGGGGTCATGCAGTCGGGGCAGATCGGCCGACCGCAGGAGGAGCAGGAGACGCCGGTCTCGCGGTCGGGGTGGCGGTAACAGGTCTGGGCCATCGGGATGGGCAGCCTACAATCGCCGCCGATGGAGCCCCCCAGCCCCGCCCGCCTTTACGCCACTGCCCTCGGCGCGACGCTCTTCGCGATCGGGCTGCTCGGCTTCTTCGATGAGCCTCTCGTGGCTCAACTTCCTGCACCTCGGCAGCGGCGCCCTGGCACTGCTCCTGGCCGGCCGGGCCGCGCGCTTCTGCGCCCTCCTCTTCGGCGTCGCCTACGTCGGGCTGGCGATCTTCGCCTTCGGCAGTGAGGGCTGGCTGCACCTGACGGTCGGCGTGCTGGGCCTGGCGGCGCTGGCCGGGAGCTCAGAGCCGCGAGCGCAGGCCGCCGGAAAGGGCGCGTAGCCCGCTCTCGCTCTTGTGGCGGCTGCGCCGGCGCAGCTCCAGCAGCACCAGGGCTCCGGTGGCGACGCCCCCAGCGCCGACCGCAACAACCGGCCGCACCCAGTTGCGCGGGTCGCGCAGAGCCCGCAGCTCGCTCTCGGAGAGCTCCTCGGCCCAATCGGAGAGCTCCTCGGCGGCCGCCTGCGTGACCGCCGAGAGCGTGTCCTCGACGCGCGCGGAGAGGCGCTCGGGTGGCTCGATCGGGCGCAGCGCGTCGCCCAACAGCTGCTCGACGTCCCAGGTGCTCCCGCTCAACGTCTCGCTCGAGTCAGTCATCGCTCATCTCCTCCTGCAGCTGCTTGATCGCGCGATGGATCAGGACCTTGGTCGCGCCATCGGAGCGCCCGAGGGCGCGAGCGATCTCGCGGTTGTCCATACCGAGTGCGAAACGCATGATCAGCGCCTCGCGGCGGTCGTCGGAGAGGTGGTCGAGATTCTCCATCACCCGCCGCAGCTCCTCGCGACCCTCGGCGATCGCCACCGTGTCGTGGCGCGCCGCGATCGGATCGGTGCTGTCGAGCGGCGTCTGCGGCCGTCGCGAGCGGTCGCGGTAGTAGTTGGAGGCGAGGTTGTGCGCGATCCGGATCACCCAGGGACGCAGCGGGCGCCCGTCTGACTCGCGCCGGGCCCGGTCGAAGTGCCGGTAGGCCTGCAGGAACGCCTGCTCCGTCAGGTCCTCGGCGTCGTGGTGATTGCCCACCCGGTAGTAGGCGTAGGAGTAGACGTCGCGCAGGTGGTCCCGGTAGAAGTCCGCGAAGGCACGGTCCAGGTCCGCCTTCGCCGCCGGCCCGAGGTCCCCGGGCTCGACGTTCTCCTTGGGGCCGCTCACCGGCCAAGCCTAGATGACCGTTTGCCCGCATCAGGCCGCCCGCCGCGATCGCTCCGCCCGGCGCAGCCCGGTGACCCAATCGTCGGCTGTGATCTCACCGCGGATCAGGGCGGCAAGGCCCTCCAGGGCATCGGCGCGCCCACCGGAGGAGGCGACCGCCTGCGCCAGCAGCGGCGTCGTGTCGAGACCCTCGGAGGCCTGCCCGATCAGCGCCGGGATCTCCTCCGCCGGGGTGCCGGTCCCGAGCAGCTCGCCGGCACGGCGGTTGCGACCGGTCGGCGCCATCATCGTCGCGGTCAGGTCGCCGACCCCCGCCAGGCCGGAGAAGGTCTCGAGGTCCGCACCGCGCTCGAGCGCGTAGTCGATGCACTCGCGCCAGATCTCCGCGGTGGCGATGCCGGCGGCGTTGAGGCCGTGCGGCTCGGCCGCTGCAGCCGCCAGCGCCGCGGCGTTCTTAGCCGCCCCGGCCATCTCCACCCCGGCGACGTCGCCGGAGCGCTCGCAGACGAGGCCGGCGCGATCGAAGACCTCGCCCAGCTGGTCGCGCAGGTCGAGGTCGGCGGAGCCGAGCACCAGCGCGGCCGAGCCGGAGACGGCCTCGCGGGCGTGGGCGGGGCCGCCGAGGCAGGCGATCGCCCGCGCCCGCACCCGTTCGCCGACGTATTCGGCCGGCAGTTGGCCTTGCGGGGCGATCACGCCCTTGGTCAGGAGCAGGACCGCGGCGCGATCGCCGACCCGGTCGGCGATCGCGCCGACCGCCTGGGGAAGCGATTTCGACGGGATCGCGAGGCAGATCAGGTCGAGGCCGGCGAGCTCGATCTCGGAGGCCGGGCGGACGTCGATCGTCTCCGGCAGCGGCACCCCCGGGAGGTAGCGACGGTTCTCCCCCGCCTCCACCATCTCCGCGGCACGTTCGGCGCTGCGGGCACCGAGCTGGACCTCGAGGCCGCCGCGGGCGAGCAGGACGGCGACGGCGGTCCCCCAGCTGCCGGCGCCGATCACGGCGGCCCGTCGCATCGGCGGCAGGCCACCGAGGTCTTCCCACTGGAGCAGGACGTTGGGCCAGATCCTGGCCGTGACGGTTTCCGCCAGCGCCTTCGAAGGCTCCTCGGCCTGGGGGAAAGTCATCGCCCGGCCCAGCCTGACCTTGATCTTGCGCGGCCGGATCCGCCAGCCCCGGCGCACGTCTTCGGTCCCCAGCACCGCGGTCGGGATCACCGGGGCACCGGTCTGCAGCGCCAGGCGACCGACGCCGCGCTTCGGGTTGGCGAGCGTTCCACGCCGGATCCGCGTTCCCTCGGGGAAGATGCAGACCGCGCCCCCGCGCTCGACGATCTGGCGGGCGGTCTCCATCGATTCCTCGTCGGACTCGCCGCGCCGAATCGGGAAGGCCCCGAGCCGGGAGAGGATCCAGCCCTGCCAGCGCCGCTCGAACAGCTCGACCTTGGCGACGTAGTTCATCGGCCGCCGCCAGGGCAGGCAGCCGCCGACGGCGAACGGGTCGAGGAAGCTGCGGTGGTTGGAGGCGACGATCAGCCCGCCCTTGAGCCGGGCGTGCTCGCGTCCGGTCCGCACGTAGCGGAAGTAGACGAGGAAGAACGGCGTCATGAAGACCCTCGCCAGCAGGTAGAGGATCCAGTTGACGCTGTGCTTGCGCGTGTAGGCGTGGTAGCCGGCCAGTCGCTCAGCGTTCACGCTAAGCGCTACACGGGGGGCGGCCGCCGGTTACCAGGCGCGCTCGATCAGCTCCGCCAGCTCCTCCCGCGACGGCGGCATGGGAGTGAAGGCCAACTCCGGGCGCAGCAGGATTGCGTCCAGCGCCTGGTCGAGCTTTGAGCGGTCGGCGCCGGCGGCGCCGAGGCCGGGCGGATCGCCGCCGAGCTGGAGGACGCGGGCTTCGACGTCTTCGGGGTCGGTCTCGATCGCGGCGGCGAGATCGGCGAAGCGTTCCGGCGCCTGGGCGGTGAGGAAGGCCAGCGCCCGCGGCAGGATCGCCGCGTTGGTCGCGGCGTGCGGACTGCCACAGATCCTCGCCAGGGTCTGACAGACGACGTGGTGGAGCCCGAAGGCGCCGGAGTCGATCGCATAGCCGCAGAGCAGCGAGCCGAGCGCGAGCTGGGCCGGGCTGCGCCCGCCGCGGTCCTGGTCGAGCGCGGTCGCGATCAGCTCCGCCCCGCGCAGGGCCGCCATCTCCGAGAGTGGGTTGGCGAAAGGCGTGTAGAGCGAGTCGGCGCCGTGGGCGAGCGCGTTCATCGAACTCGCTCGCAGGGCCGGCTCCTCCTGGCTCGTCATCGCGACCGGGTCGGCGACGACCAGGGTCGGCCGCACCATCGCGCCGACCCGGGACTCGGCCCCGGCCGGCAGCCGGTGGATGCCCGTCATCTCCGCTCCTGACATCGTCGTCGGCAGCGCCGCGACGCGGGCGCCGCTGACCGACGCGACCGCCTTGGCGACGTCGATCGTGCGGCCGCCCCCGAGCGCGACCAGGGACTGCGATCCGACCCCGAGGAACCCGGCGGCAAGGTCGGGGACCTGCCCCGGTCCCACCTCGTGCACCGCGGCTGCAGCAGCAGTCAGCTCAGCCGCGCCGGTCAGCGCCCGCGAGGTGCTCAGCAACTCGAACGGGGCGAAGCCGTGCTCCTGCAGGAGCTGGGGCGCCTGCGCGATCCCGTCGCGGCGGAGGACGACCGTGCGGCCGGCGTCGCGCCAGACGAAATCGCCGTTCACCCCTGTGGGTCCGTGCGCGGGTTGCGGACCGGCCTCAGCTTCGGTTCGACCTCGTCCCGCAGGTGCTCGTAGTCGGGTGGCAGCGAGAGCTTCTCGCCGAGATGCTCGAGCGGCTCGTCGACGGTGAAGCCGGGGCCCAGGGTCGCCAGCTCGAAGAGGACCCACTGGGCTCGCGGAAGTAGACCGAGCGGAAGTAGAAGCGGTCGATCTCCGGGGTCGGCTGGGCCCCGGCCGAGATCGCCTTGTCCCGCCACTGCATCAGCTCCTCGGGGGTCGAGGCCCAGGCCACGTGGTGGACACTGCCTCCGCCCTGGAGGCCGCGCTCGGCCGGCGGCTCGTCGAAGCGGTAGAGCCCGCCGCGCTGGGCCCCGCGGGCCTCCCAGGCCCCGTCCTCCGCGCGCTCGAACTCCAGCGCTTCGAGCAGGCCGGTGGTCGCGTCGGGGGCGTCGCTGTAGGCGCGCACGGCGTGGAAGCCCTGCAGGGCCAGCTCCGAGGGCACCTCCGGGTGCTCGGCGATCAGCGGTGCGTCGGGAACGTCGACCACGAGCAGCTCGTGGTCGAGCCCCTCGGGGTCGGAGAAACGCAGGCTCCCGTTCTCGCGCTCGGACTCGACTCCGTTGGCGCCGAGCCGCTCCGCCCAGAAGGCCAGCGAATCCTCCGACGCGACCCGCCAGACGACGCGGTGGACCATGCCCGCCCCCGCCCGTCCCGGGGCGACGCCGGGATACTCGAAGAAGGTGAGGTCGGAGCCCGGGTCGCCGCCCTCGTCGGCGAAGAACAGGTGGTAGACGGTCGGGTTGTCCTGGTTGACCGTTTTCTTGACCAGCCGCAGGCCCAGCACCCCCGCGTAGAAATCGACGTTGCGCTGGGCGTCCTCGGTGATCGCGGTTATGTGGTGAATGCCCTCGAGCTTCATTGCTCACGTATAGCATCAGCCGATGGGCCGCGGCCGCCGACGCACCGTCAAAGCGCTTGTGATCCTCGGATCGGTCCTGGCCTTCCTCAGCGTCTTCGCGATCTGGACCGAGCGCCAGGCGCTCAACACCGACGACTGGGTCTCGACCAGCGGCCGGCTGATCCAGAACGAGACGATCCGGGCCGAGCTCGCCTCCTACATGGTCGACCAGCTCTACGAAAACGTCGACGTCGAGGCCGACATCGAAGCGAGGCTGGGCGACGACATCAAGGACATCGCCGGACCGCTGTCGAGCGGCTTCCGTCAGGCCGCGCCGACCGTGATGGAAAAAGTGCTGGAAACCTCCACCGCACAGGATCTCTGGGAAGAAGCGAACCGCTCTGCCCACGAGCAGCTGATCGCCGTCCTCGAGGACAAGAAAGAGGCGGTCTCGACCGAAGGCGGCACGGTCACGCTCAAGCTCAGCAACCTGCTGACGGATCTTGCAGAGCAGGCCGGCGTCAGCGCCGACCTGGCCGAAAAAATACCGCCGGACGCCGCCGACATCGAGATCCTGCGCTCGGACGAGCTGAAGACGGCGCAGAACATCGCGGTCGCGATCAAAGGGCTGGCGCTGGCCCTCTCAATCCTCACCTTCCTCGCCTTCGGCAGCGCCATCTACCTCTCGCGCGGCGGCCGCTGGGTGACCGTGCTCTTCAGCGGCGTCGGGCTGATCGCCGCCGGCTTCGCGGTGATCGTCGCCCGGGAGATCGCCGGCGGCATCGTCGTCGACCAGCTGGTCAAGGTCGACAGCGCCAAGCCGGCGGGCGAAGCGGCCTGGTCGATCGGCACCTCCCTGATGATCAGCATCGCGACCACGGTGATAGTCGTCGGCGCCCTCTTCGCCCTGGCCGGCTGGCTGGCCTCCCCGACGGGCTCCGCCCGGGCGACCCGGCGCACGCTCGCCCCCGTCCTCCGCCAGCACGCCGCCTACGTCTACACCGGCCTGGCGCTGCTCGTCTGCTTCTACTTCCTCACCGGCCCGACCCAGGGCCTGCGGTCGCTGCTGACGACCCTGATCGTCGCCGGCATGGCCGCCTTCGGCATCCACGAGCTGCGCCGGCAGGCCGCGGAGGAGTACCCGGACGCCGAGTACGGCGAGGTCTTCGGGAGCACCCGCGACAAGGTCGTCAACGCGGTCAAGGACGCCAACATCGGCGAGCGCGTCGGCGAACAGGCCTCGAAGCTGCGACGGCCGGAGGTGGGACGGGGCGACGCGGACGAGCCGAGTGAGGCCCCGACCGCGACCATGCCGGACGAGGACGCACGGCTGCAGCGACTGGAGCGGCTCGCCTCGCTGCACGAGAAGGGCGTGCTCAGCGACGAGGAGTTCGCGGCCGAGAAGGCGCGGCTGCTGGGCGGCGAGAGCTCCGGTACGTGAGCGGTGAGAGCCCGCCGCCGGGTTCGAACCGGCAACCTCCCGATTACAAATCGGGTGCTCTCCCAGGTTTGAGCTAGGCGGGCGTGGTGGCGAAGGTGGCTAGATGGATGTGACGTTCCGGTTCCTCGGGCCGGACGAGGGTGGCGTCCTCACCGAGGCGATAGAGGCAGCTTACGGGACCACGTATGACGTCCGCTGGGTTTACGACGAGGCGGAGGTCTCGGCCCGGCTGGCCGACGGGCGCTACGTCTCCTGCGTGGCGGAGACGGCGGCGGGCGAGCTGCTCTGCCACATCGGTATGAGCCTCGCGGCCGCGGGCGACGCGGTCGCGCACTCGGGGCAGGCGGTGACGATGCGGGCGGCGCGCGGCCAGCACCTCTTCACCCGCACCAAGAGCTTCCTGATGGAGCGGGCGCGGGGCGAGGGCCTGGCCGGGCTGTTCAGCGAGGCGACCGCCGCCCACCCCTACAGCCAGCGGGCGCTGCTCGAGCTGGGAGGGCACGAGACCGGCTTCCTGCTCGGCTGGATCCCGGCCTCGGTCGAGAACGACGCCGCCGCCGGGACGCCGCGGCGTCGACAGTCGGCGGCGCTGTTCTACACGAAGCTCAACGACGGGCACGAGCGCCGGGTCTACGCGCCGCCGCGCCACCACGAGATCGTCGGCCAGACGCTGGCCCTATGCGAGTTGCGCGGAACGCTGGCCACGCCCCCGCCCGACGCCGAGCTGACGCAACGCACCGAGCTCCAGGTCGAGGTCGACGAGGACCACAACCTCGCCATGATCACCGTACGGGTGCTCGGCGCCGACCTCGAGACCGTGCTCGCGGCCGAGCGCCACCACCTCTTTCACCGTCGCTGTCTCGACGCCGTCTACATCGACCTGCCGCTGGAGCAGCCGGCGACGGCGCTCGTCGCCGACGACCTCGAGCGGCTCGGAGTCTCCTACGCCGGCGTCTTCCCCAACCACCGCACCGACGGCGACGTGCTGCGGATGCAGTCGCTGCACCGGGTCCGAGTCAAGGCCGACGACATTGCCGTCGCCTCGGACCACGGGCGCGAGCTACTCGATTACGTGCTTGCGGATCTGCCTGCTTCCGCCTGAGGCCGGCCTCAGGCCGCGACCTCGCGCGACGCCAGGTGCGTACCCACCTTGCGCTTGACCCGCTGCAGGGCGTTGTCGACCGTCTTGGTGTCGCACTCCAGACGCTCGGCGATCGCCTCGTAGGAGTGGCCGTCCAGATACAGCGAAAGGACGCGGCTCTCCAGGTCCGAGAGGACGCCGGAGACACCGGAGAGGCAGGCGACCAGGCTTGACAGCTCTTCGGAGGCGATCACCTGGTTGACCGGGTCGTGGACGCTGGGCCCCGGCAGGATCTCGTCCAGCGTCGTGTCCGAGTCGCCGGCGGCGGCCGGCGTCTGGCTGAAGGAGACGTACTGGTTCAGCGGCGTGTGCTTGTTGCGGGTCGCGGTCTTGACCGCGGTGATGATCTGGCGGGTGATGCAGAGCTCGGCGAAGTTGCGAAAGCTCGACTCGCGATCGGTGCGGTAATCGCGGATCGCCTTGTAGAGGCCGAGCAGGCCCTCCTGGATCAGGTCGTCGGACTCGCCGCCGAGCAGGAAGTAGGACGAAGCCTTAAGGCGGACGAAGCCGCGGTAGCGGCGGATGATTGCGTCGTAGGCATCGGTCTTGCCTTCCTTGGCGAGAGCGACGAGGTAGTGATCATCAAGCTCAGCTTGAGGGTTAGCCTGCTGGGAGATGCGGGTACGAGCGCCGACAGCGGCTGCCGGAGCTTTTTGCATAGGCGTAGACAGGGCCACAGATCCTTCTCCTTGATGAAGGGTCGTGGCGCCACTTACCTCCCCAGAGGCGCCCTATTGACGGGATCACCTCAGACTCAAGCTGAGGTTCACCCTTGTTGGAGCGCAAGTTTACGTCCGCGCAGAGTTCTGTCAACCCCAAATTGCGACTTTTGCAAACGCCGTTGCAGTTGTCAGATGCTCAGCCGCGCTGGCGGCGCGCCTCGAAAAGCAGCGCCGAAGCCGCCGCCGATACGTTGAGGGACTCGATCTCGCCGTGCCGTGGCAGCGCTAGGAGCCCGTCGCAAGCGGCCGCCACGCGAGGGCGCAAACCCTTGCCCTCCCCACCCATGACCAGGACGGTCGGGCCCTTCAGGTCGACCTCCCAAGGAGGGGAATCGGCCTCCGCGTCGGCGCCCCAGATCCAGAAGCCCGCCGCCTTGGCCTCTCCCAGCCAGTCGGCGAGGTTGCGCACATGAGCGACCTGGAGGTGCTCGACCGCCCCAGCGGATGCCTTGCAGACGCTGGGAGTGACCGCCGCCGCGCGGCGCTCCGGGACGATCACCCCGCCGGCCCCGACAAACTCGGCCGACCGGCAGATCGCCCCGAGGTTGTGCGGGTCCTGGACCTGATCGAGCGCGACGAGCATCCCGCCCCCACGCAGCAATCCCACCGGGTCGCCATAGGGGTAGGGATCGACCTCGGCGACAACCCCCTGGTGATCTGGCGACCCGCAGAGCCGCTCCAGCTCCTCAGCGGACGTCTCGGGAGTCCGCCAGACCCTGTGAACGCGCCGCCTCCCCCGCTCGGCCTCCGCCACCGGCCGCCGCCCGTAGATGAACTGGCTGGCCATCAGGTCTTGGGCACGAGCCGCGCGCCCTCGGCCGAGTCCCTGACCTCCCAGCCCAGCTCCGCCAGCTCATTGCGAATCTGGTCTGCGCGCTTGAAGTCCTTTTCTGCCCGGGCGCCCTCGCGCTCTTCCATCAGCTCCTGCGCCCGCTCGTCGGTCTCAGCTCCCTCATCCGGCTGGGTAAGGGAGCTGAGCCCGACGAGCTCGAGCATCTCGACCAGCGCCGGAACCGCGCGCGCGGTCGCGACCTGACCACGGTTGGCATCGCCGATCAGCTCGAACACCTCGGCCATGGCCCGGGGCGTGTTGAAGTCATCGGCCAGAGCCTCACGGAACCTCTCGACCCGGTCCCCGGAGCTGAGGGGAGCATCGGGAGAGGGGTCGCCGGAGCCTCCCCGCTGTTGCTCCGCCGACCCCTCTCTCGATGCTCCCCCCACGCTTGAGCCGTCAACGGAGTTCTCCCGGAAGAAGTTCCGCAGTCGCTCGACCCGAGCCACCGCCTGATCCATCTGTTCTGGCCCAAAGGCGAGCGGCTGCCGGTAGTGCCCGGAGACCAGGTAGTCGACCACCGCCTCGCGCCCGTACCGATCCAACGCCTCCGACAACTGAAAGATGTTGCCGTCGGATTTGGACATCTTCTCGGTCCCGGTCTCGATCATCCCGTTGTGCATCCAGACCTGGGCGAAAGGGCGGCCGGCCGCCTCCGACTGGGCGATCTCGTTCTCGTGGTGGGGGAAGACGAGGTCGGAGCCACCGCCGTGGATCGCGAACGAGGGGCCCAGCTCCGCCTCGGCCATCGCCGAGCACTCGATGTGCCAGCCGGGGCGACCCGGCCCCCAGGCCGAGTCCCATTTCGTGTCCTCGCCCGGCTTGTGGGCCTTCCAGAGCGCGAAGTCGAGCGCGTCCTCCTTGAGCGAGGCCGAGCCCGCCTCCTCGCCCTGGTCCATGTCCTCGGTGCGGCGGTTGGAGAGCCTGCCGTAGGCATCGAAGCTGCCGACCCGGAAGTAGACGTCGCCGCCGGACTCATACGCGTGGCCCGACTCGACCAGCTCGCCGATCAGGGCGACGATGCCGGCGATCGTCTCCGTCGCCAGCGGCTCGGCGTCGGGCCGGCCCAGCCCGAGACGGTCGGTGTCCTCGGTGTAGGCGCGGGTCATCCGCGCGGCGTACTCGCCCGACGGCTCCCCCGCGGCCTCGGCGGCGGTGTAGATCTTGTCGTTGATGTCGGTGACGTTGACCACCAGCCGCGCCCGGTACCCCTCGGAGCGCAGGAAGCGGGCGAAGAGGGAGAAGACGACGAAGGGACGGGCGTTGCCGATGTGGATGCGGCTGTAGACGGTCGGCCCACAGGCGTAGATCCCCACCTCGTCGGAGGGGTCGAGCGTTCGCGGCTCCCCGCTCAGCGTGTCCCTGATCCGCACCTCGCGCATGGCGAGGCCGAGACTAGATGATTGCCCTAGAGCGGACCTAGAAGGTCCGGTAGCCGGCGGTCGAGGCGTTCGACTCGTCGCGCAGCCAGACCGGCGCCGTCTCCTCGGCCGCCGCCTGGGCCTCGCGCCTGGCCTTCTTGGCGCTCGCCTTGATCTCCTCCTCGGAGGCTTCCCGCACGCGCTCCTCGCGTCGCTCGGCCTGGATCCGGATCCGGTCCGACTCGAGCCGCAGCTGGTCCTCGGCTCGGGACCGAGCCGCCTCCTCCGCCTCCCGCTCGACCTTCTCGACCAGGTTGCGGACGCTCTCCTCGGCTTCGCGCCGGACCTCCTTGGTGCCCTCCATGACCCGCCGCTCGATCTCCGTCTCCAGGCGCACGGCCGTCTCGTGAGACTCCGCGGCAGCGGCCTCGGCGTCGGCGGCACGCTGCTCGGCGGCAGCGACCCGACGGTCGGCCTCGGCTTCGACCTTCTCGCGGGCCGCAGTCAGCCGCCGCTCGACCTCAGCCTCCAAATTCCTCGCCGCCTCGGCAACCGAACTCTCCGCTTCCGCGCGCGCCTCCTGCGCCTGCGCGGCAACCGCTTCGCTCTCCGCCCGCGAACGCGTCTGCAGCTCCTCGAAGGCTTGCTCGGCACGATCCCGCGCCGCCTCGGCGCCCGCGACCCGAGACTCCGCCTCGCGCCTGGCCGTACGCTCGGTGGCGATCCGCTCGCGAGCCTCGGCAGCGACACCGCGCAGCGTCCCCATCGCCCGCTTCTTCAGCTCGGCCCCGACCCGGTCGGCTCGCGCCTCCGCCTCGGCCACCCGCTCCTCGCTGACGCGGACCCACTCCAGCGCCTGCTTGGCGACACCGTGCATGGACTCGGTCGCCTCACCTACGGCTCGCAGCTGCCTGGCGGGATCGCTCACTCCGAGCAACCTACTATGGGCGCCGGAGGCCATTGGCCGGCTTCGAAACCGGATTGCCCGCAATTTGCGCGGGCTTTCGGGAAGAGCCCGGAAAACGTCAGGCGGACTGCTGAGCCTGGCGCTGGTGCAGGTCGCGCTTGAGGGCACTTGCCGGTCGCGTTGCGGGGCAGCTCGTCGAGGAACTCGACCTCGCGCGGCGTCTTGTAGCCGGCCAGGTTGGCCTTGACGTGGGCCTTGAGCTCGTCCTCTCCGACCTCGCTTCCGACCTTGACGACGACGAAGGCCTTCAGCCGCTGGCCGAACTCGTCGTCCTCGACCCCGATCACCGCCACCTCGGTGACGGCCTCGTGATCGGCAAGTAGATCCTCGACCTCGCGCGGGAAAACGTTCTCGCCGCCGGAGACGATCATCTCGTCGTCACGACCGTCGATGAAGAGGTGGCCGGCTTCGTCGATGTGGCCGACGTCGCCGCTGGAGAGCAGGCCGTCGATCGACTCCTTGTTGCCGCCGCCGGTGTAGCCCTCGAAGGACATCTCGTTGCCGACGAAGATCCGGCCCACCTCGCCGTGGGGAAGCTCCCGGCCGGCGTCGTCGACGATCCGCACCGTGGTGCCGCGCGGCGGCTTGCCGGCGGTGCCGGGCGCGGCCCGCAGGTCCTCGGGGGTGGCGACGGTCGCGTAGGCGACCTCGGTCGAGCCGTAGAGGTTGTAGGCGGTGTCGCCGAAGCGGTCCATCCAGGCGATCGCCAGCTCGCCCGGCAGGGCGGAGCCGGAGAGCGAGGTGATCCGCAGCGAGGAGAGGTCGTAGCGCGAAAGCGTCTCCTCCGGCAGGTCGAGGATGCGCTGGATCATCACTGGCACCACCGCCAGCACCTGGGCGCGGCTTTCCTGCACCGCCTGCAGCGTCCCCTCCGGGTCGAAGCGGCGGCGCAGGACCATCGTCGAGGCGGTCGGCAGGCTCATGATGAAGTGGAAGAAGCCCCAGGAGTGGAAAAGCGGCGCCGCGATCATCATCGTCTCGCGGCTGCGGAAGGGGATCTTGTCGATCAGCGCCGCGATCGACAACAGCCCGTCCGGGCTCGAGCGCTGCGCTCCCTTCGGGGTCCCGGTCGTGCCGGAGGTGAGGATCACGAAGCGCGGCTTGTCCGGCGGCGGACGGTGGTTGGCCTCCGAACCGGCGGCGATCAGCTGCTCCAGCGTGGGCTCACCGGGGTCCTCCCCCTCGTCGACCCAGCCGACGATCCGCGCAACCGAGTCCTCGACGCCGTCGAGCAGGCCGGCGAACTCGGAGTCGTAGACGAGGGCCTTCGGCTCCTCCCGGCGCGTCACCTCGACCAGCTGCGGGCCGGCGAACATCGTGTTCAGGTAGAGCGCGCTGGCGCCGAGCTTGGCGGCGGCGAGCGTCGCCTCGACGAAGCCGCGATGGTTGCGACACATGATCCCGACGCCATCGCCGTGGCCGATTCCCATCTGGGCGAAGGAGTCGGCGAGAGCGTTGGTGCGCCGCTGCAGGCGCTCGAAGCTGAGCGAACCGCGTTCGTCGATCAGCGCGATCTCGTGCGGATAGTGGATCGCCGCAGTCGTGATCCCGAGGGCCGGAGAGGCCCCCCAGCGCACGAAAGCGGAGATGACCTTGGCGGACTTGTCGGGGCGGTGCAGGCCGAGGATGCCGGCCTCGCGCAGAACCCTGACCTCGAACGCTTTATCCGAGGCGGTCTGGCGCACGGCCGCCGCAATCGAGTCGAGTCTGCTCATCGGGCCGCCAAGCCTAATCGCTCTCGATCGAAGCAACCGCGATGCAGGCGATTCCCTCGTCGCGGCCGATCCAGCCCATGCCCTCGTTGCTGGTCGCCTTGACGCTGACCCGGGCCGAGGTCGCCGCGGCGATCGTCCGCTCCATCTCGGCCCGGTAGGGACCGAGCCGGGGCTCCTCGCAGATCACGGTCGCGTCGATGTTGACGATCGCGCCGCCGATCGTCCCCACCACCGTGCGCAGCAGGTCGACCGAGTCCGCACCGGCCCACTGCGCGTCGTCGTCGGGGAACATCGTGCCGATGTCGCCGCCGCCGGCGGCGCCGAGGATGGCATCGATCACGGCGTGGATGAGAACGTCGGCGTCCGAGTGCCCGGCGAGGCCGCGCGGATGCTCGATCTCCACCCCGCCCAGGACCAGGCGGCGCCCGTCGGCGAAACGGTGGCTGTCGTAGCCGATCCCGACCATCAGACGGTCATCCTCCTAGCCGACCCGACTGCCGAGCGGGGCCAGGCGCCGCCGACGCTGCTCGAAGACGCATATCTCCTCCACCCCGAGGTCGTCGAGGAAAGCGATGGCACTCTCGTAGGCGAAGCCGACGTGCTCGGGCAAGTGGGCATCGGAGGAGAGCGCGAAGGGCGCTCCGGCCTCGACGCAGAGCTCGGCGAAGCCGCGAGCCGGGTAGAGCTCGCTGACCGGCTTGCGCAGGCCAGCGGTCGAGACCTCAACCGCGATCCCGCTTTCGGCGATCGCCTCGACCGCGGGCTCGTAGAAGCGGCGCAGGTCGCCCTGCGGCAGCGGCCGGGTGCCGCCCCAGACCTTGACCAGGTCCGGGTGAGCGAGGATGTCGAACAGGCCCGAGCGGGCGCAGGCGGCCAGCGCCTCGAAGTAACGGCGCCAGACCTCGTCCGGGTCCTCGCTGCCCTCCCAGATATCCCAGCCGGGGTGGTCGACCGCCTGCTCGCCGACGAAGTGGACCGCGCCGACGACGTAGTCGAAGTCCCGCGCCCCCAGCAGCTCGGCCGTGCGCTCCTCGGCGCCGGGGACGAAGTCGCACTCGACGCCGAGCCGCAGCGGCGTGCCGCGGACGAACTCGCAGTAGGCGTCGAGGTCGTCTTGCGCGTTGCTCTCCCAGAGCGGGTGGCGCCAGAGGTCGAGCGCCTGGCGGAAGCGGTAGACGTGCTCGGAGACGCCCAACTCCTCGACGCCAGCCGCAGTGGCGGCCTCCAGGTAGCGATCGACGTTCCCAGCCGTGAAATAGCGCTCGGCTGCAGTGCCCTCCTCGTCCGGGCGCAAGTGCAAGTGGTAGTCGGTCAGCACGCGTTGAGCCTAAGGGTCCGCCGGGAAATTCGCCTCGGCGGTGCGGGCGGCGACGCGGGTACGCTGCGCCGGTGGTTCACCTGCGGATCCTCGTTCCAACCGGTCTCTCGGAGAAGGTCGTGGAGCTGCTCGGCGCCTCGGCGACCGTGTGCAACTTGGTCGTCCTCCCCGGAGCGGCCCGCAAGCCGGCCGGCGACGTGATCCTCTGCGACATCGCCCGCGAGGAAGCGAGCGTCCTGATCGCCGACCTGAAGGAGCTCGGCGTGCACCGCCAGGGCTCGATCGCGCTGGAGCAGATCGACTCGCAGATCTCGGTTGCCGCCGACGCGGCCGAGCGGGCGGCTCGCGGAGCGCCGTCCGACGCCGTCGTCTGGGAGGAGGTCGAGGCGCGCACCTCGGAGAGCACCGAGCTCGGCGGCACCTTCCTCGCCTTCATGGCCCTGGCCTGCCTGATCGCCTCGGTCGGGATCTTCCTCGACTCGCCGATCCTGATCGTCGGCGCGATGGTCGTCGGCCCCGAGTTCGGCCCACTCGCCGGCCTCTGCGTGGCACTCGTGGACCGCCGCATGGACGTCGCCAAGCGCTCGTTGCTGGCGCTCCTCGTCGGCTTCCCCGTCGGCATCACGGCGGCATTTCTCTTTACCCGCATCGCGCTCGCGGCCGACCTGATCGAAGCCGACTTCACCAATAGCAGCAACCTCCTCACCAGCTTCATCACGGCGCCTGAAGCCTTCTCGTTCATCGTCGCTGCCTTCGCCGGCGCGGCCGGGGTGCTCTCGCTCACCTCGGCCAAGTCCGGCGCCTTGGTCGGAGTCCTGATCTCGGTCACGACGATCCCGGCCGCCGCGAACATCGGCGTGGCCGCCGCGACGTCCGACTGGTCGGACTGGCGGGGCGCGATGGCCCAGCTCGCCCTCAACCTGACCGCGATCTGCCTGGCGGGGGTCGCGACCCTGACCCTCGAGCGCCGTCTCTACCGGCGTCGGCGCATCCGCCATTTCGGCGACGCCGCCAGGACCGCCGCCGGCCTGCCCGAGCGGCGTCGCCGGTGATCCGCCAGCTCGCCAGACTGCCGCTCGCCTTCGCCGCCGGCATCGCAGTGGCCGAGCTGGCCGGCGCCGCCAACCTCGGTGTCGCCCTCGGCATCGGCCAGCTCTGCTTCGCCGCAACCCTCGTCTGGACCCTGCTCCGGGACTGAAGGCCGACCCCGGTAGGGGTGAAGCGTCTTCTACTTTTTCGCGGCTGCGACTCCGGGCGACAGCCAGCGGCAATCCTCGAAAAAGTTAAGCGAAACCCCTACCGGGGTCGGCCTTCAAGCACCAGCTCAGCGACCCGCAGGTCGAGCGGCGTCGTCACCTTCAGATTCTCGCCAGATGTGGGATGGATCAGCACCGTGCCGCCCACCGCCTCGACCAGCATCGCCTCGTCGGTTGCCGCGTCCCTCTTGTCCGCGTCAACCGCGAGCCCCCCACGCAGCGCCGGCACCCGGAACACCTGCGGCGTCTGCGCCGCCCAGAGACGCGAGCGATCCAGCGTCCGCTCCACCTCGAGCTGAGCTTTTTTACCCCCCTGCGGCAAAAAAGCTCGGCTCGACTCGCCAGCGGCGCGAACGGCGAGCTTGATCGTGTCCGTCACGGGGGTCGCGACGATCACACCTGCCGCGTCGGTGTCGGCGTCGAGCGAAGCGACAAGGCCTCCGATCAGCTCCGGCGTGAGCAACGGCCGGGCCGCGTCGTGGATCGCGACGAGCTCGGTCTCAACCTCTGCTAGGGCGTTGGCGACCGACTGGGCGCGGGTGGCGCCGCCGGCGACGACGCGAACGTCGTCGCCGAGGTCGCGGACATCGCCGGGCGGGGCCGCGACGACGATCGAGCGCACGGCCTCGCTCGCCCTGAAGGCAGCGAGAGACCACTCGATCATCGGCCTCCCCGCCAATGGCACGAAAGCCTTCGGGCCGCCGGCTCCGAGGCGCTCTCCGGAGCCGGCGGCCGCGATGACCGCGGTTACTGCTGCGGCCTTACGCCGTGGCGGCGAAGCGGTCCTCCAGCAGCCCGTCCAGGTACTCCTCCGCGCCCTCCTCGTCCTTGTCGAGCGCGTACATGAACTCCGACGCGAGAATCTTCTTCGCCCGCGTGTACATCTGCTTCTCGCCGGTGGAGAGGCCCTTCTCCATCTCGCGAAGCGCCAGGTTGCGGACCACCTCGGCGAGCTCGAAGACGTCGCCGGTCTTGATCTTCTCGCGGTTGTACTTGAAACGCCGGTTCCAGTTCTTCGGCATCTCGGAGACGTCGTCGGTGAGGACGGCTGTGACCTTCTTGATTTCCTCCTCGTCGATGACGCGGCGCAGGCCGGCTACTCCCGCGTTTTCGCAGGGAACCATCACCGTGAGCTCGTTGTGGAGGATCTTGATCGTGAGGTACTCACGTTCCTCCCCCATCAGCTCGCGGGTCTCTTTCTTCAGCACCAGGCCAGCCCCGTGGTGGGGGTAGACGACCTTGTCGCCCTCCTCGAAGTCGCAGACGTATTCAACGTCCTCCTCGAAGACTGCCTCGATGGCCTCGTCTAGCTCGGGAATCGGGAGCTCCTTTCTGTCATCGACGGCGTCCATCGCCGTCAGCTCTGTAAGTACCGGTCGACCAGCTCGACCTCCTGGAGCCGGCGCAGCCCTTCGCGGATGTCCTTGGCGCGGGGGGCGCCGACTCCGTCGATGGCGGCGAGGTCGGATTCGGGGGCCGCAAGGACCTCCTCCAACCCGCCCAGCTCGTGGATGATCTTCTGAACGACAAGCTTGGGGATGCGCGGGACCCGGCCCAGCGCGCGGTAGCCACGGGGGGCCACCGGGAAATCGAGGGTGTTGAGCTTGCGGTCGTAGCCGAGCAGCTCGGCGAGACGACCGAAGTCGAGCACGTCCTGGTGCGGCGTGCGGCTGAGCGCCTGCAGCGTCGCGGCCAAGCTCTGCTCCGTGTCCTCGACGCCGTAGTCGCGGATCAGCGCCGTCTTGTCGGTGGCGACGCCGACCATCGTCTCCTCCAGCTGCATCTCGATCAGTCGGCCCTCGGTGCCGAGCTCGACGATGTAGCGCTCGACCTCGACCGCCATCCGGGTCACCAGCTCGGCCCGCTGCAGGACGGCGAGGGCATCATGGAGGACGCTGCGGCCCTCGAACTCGAGCACGGTGAGGCGGGCCGAGACCTGATCCAGGCGCTCGCGGTACTTCTCCAGCGTCGCCAGGCCCTGGTTGGCCTTGGCCAACACGGCGGGGATGTCCTGGAGGATGTACTTCGTCCCCTCGACGTAGAGGGAGACGACGTCGCGCCGCTGTGAGATCGCGACGACCAAGGCGTCGGTCTGTTTAGAGACACGCTCGGCGGTGCGGTGGCGGGTGCCCGTCTCCGAAGAGAGGATCGTCGGGTCCGGCATCAGCTGCACGTTGGCCCAGGCAATCGTGGTGGCCTCGCGGTTGAGCACGATCGCCCCGTCCATCTTCGCCACCTGGTAGAGCATCGCCGGCGTGTAGTCGACGTCGAGCTTGATCCCGCCGGAGAGCAGGTGGGAGATGTCGTCGAGGTCGCCGACGACGATCAGGCCGCCGGTTCGCGAGTGGACGATATTGTCGATTCCCTCGCGCAGCGCGCCACCGGGAGCAACGACATCGAGTGCCCTCAGTAGCCGAGGATCCTGACGTTCTGAAAGCTCGTGAAGCTCATCCCCAGACAACGGTGGCATCCCCTTTAGGATGGCAAAAACCGCTCTGGAATGCGGTCTGGTAGTACCCGAGTTGACAGCTCGGGATTTCGTTTGTCAACCGGATCTATCACTCAAAAATACTGGCGTATGGGATTTGGCTTCAGAGGTGGAAACGGCGGTGGTGCAGGTGATGGCGTAGCGAGGCCGCTGGCGGGTCTCCGGCGACCGCGGGGTCCGGACCGGGCGGGTCGGGATCGCGGACAAAGGCCCAGGTGAGGCCGGCGCCGACGGCGCAGAGCGCCGCCGGAACCCAGGTCGAGCCGGCGATCGCGGCGGCGAATGAGTCGCCGTCGCCGAGCAGGGCGTGGAAGACGGCTCCGGTGGCCGCGAGGGCGACCGCGCCGGCGAGCACGCGGTCCATCGCCAGCACGCCGGAGGCGATCCCGACCTTCTCCCCCGGCATCGCCGCCATCGCCGCGGTCGACATCGGCGCGTAGACGAAGCCGAGCGCGATCCCGAACAGCAGATAGCCGGAGAGGACGAGGGCAAAGGGGCTGTCGCCGTCCACCCGGGTCAGGGCCAGCAGGCCGGCGAGGCCGAAGAGCATGCCGGCCGTCATCAGCCGGCGGGCGCCGAAGCGGCCGATCAGCCGGCCCGAGAAGGGGGAGATGAAGATCATCGGCGCCGTCACCGGCAGGATCAGCAGCCCGCTGGAAATCGGCGAGTGGCCACGCACGTCCTGCAGGTACTGGGGCTGGAAGAACATCAGCGCCCAGTAGGCCCCGACCAGCGAGAAGGCGGCGGCGCTGGCACCGAAGTAGGGCCCGTTGCGGAAGAGGGCGAAGTCGACGATCGGGTCCCCCGAGCGGTGCTCGATCCGCCAGAAGGCGGTCAGTGCCGCGATCCCCACCAGAGCCAGGCCGATCGTGAGCCCCGCGTCCCAGGCATTCGACTGGACCAGGGCCAGCACGGCTGCCGTGATCCCAACGCTGAGCGCGACCAGACCGGCCCAGTCGATCCTGGTGCCGGCGTCCGGGTCGGTCGACTCGGGCGCCGCGAGCGCGGTGATCGCGATCCCGATCGCCGCCACCGGCAGGTTCATCCAGAAGATCACCCGCCAGTCGAGTTCGATCAGGAGGCCGCCGGCGAGCGGCCCGATCGCCAGCGCCAGCGCCGAGACCGCCGCCCAGATGCCGAGCGCCCGCGGCTGCTCCGCCGGCGAGAAGGCGTTGCAGACGAGCGCCAGCGAGAGCGAGAGCATCGGCGCCGCCCCGGCCCCCTGCAGCACCCGTCCGAAGATCAGCGCCATTTGGTCCCCGGCGGCCCCGGAGACGACCGAACCGGCCGCGAAGACGACCATCCCAACGAGGAACACCCGCTTGCGCCCGAACATGTCCCCAAGCCGCCCCGCGGTCACCACCAGCACTGCGATCGTCAGCAGGTATCCATTCATCACCCACTGCAGTCCCTCGCTGGATGCCCCGACGTCGCCACGGATCTCCGGCAGCGCCAGCGCCACCACGGTCGAGTCGAGCATCAGCAGGAACAGGCCGGAACAGGCGCCGGCCAGAGTCCACCACTTGCGTTCCACCGCTGCGACGCTATCTGCTGTGGCGGAGGGGTCGGGTAGGACGGCCCTGGGAGCACCTCCGCCGAGTGAATCGCCAATCGGCTGACGCCTCGCAGGTCGCTGGCTCGGCTCCATGCTGAGTACCCAGGGACCTCCTACCCGACCCCTCCCAACAGCAGCTGACAGGACGTCGCGCCCCGGCCTCTTCTGCTCAACGCTGCCGGTTCCAACCGGGTTGGAGCTTGCAAGGGAAGGGAGCCGGTGGGGGTCGATCGGTACTCAGCATGGAGCCGCGCCGCCAGCGCCTGAGGCGTCAGCCCACGCACGAATCACGCGGCGGAGGTGCTCCGAGCGACCCCCACCGGCTCCCTTCCTAGACGGGGGTCAGTGCGTAGCAACCAGGTCGCGAGCCGGGTCGATGCCCCAGCGGGCCCCGACCTCGGCGAGCTCGTCGCTGAGCGGCCAACGGTCGGGCTGCTCGTCACCCTCGTGGGCGGGGCTGGCCCCCTTCAGCACCATGCAGCCGGTGTTGTCGCCGATCGCGCGGATCGCGGCGACGTCCTCGGCGCTGAGGCGCTGCTCGACCGGGAGGTGGGCGAGTTCGACCCGCTTGGCCTCGATCGGGCAGGCGTCCTCCCCCGGCTCCTGGATCAGGGTCGGAGCGACGCACTCGACGGCGGCGTGGGCGAGGTTCCACTGGCAGGCGAGCTGGATCGGGGTCAGCTTCGCGCGTTCGGCGATCGGCAACATCTGCTCGAGCTTCTCCAGACCGGCCTCGATCCAGCCGGCGGGCCGGAAGGAGCGGTGGTCGGTGCGGCCCAGCTCCATGCCCGCGCGCAGGTCGCCCCAGAAGAGGCCTCCGTAGTCGACGACCCGGGTCAGGACCTTGACCTCGTGGCGGGCGGCTGCGTCGAGGCAGAGCTCGCCCGGCCAGGGCTCGAGCGGGTTGAGGATGACCATCGCCCAGTCGATGCGGTCGCCGAAGCGCTCCAGGCAGGCGATCAGGTCGAGCGTGAAGCCGTTGGCGGGCCCGGGCGCGACACCGATCCGATCCGTCAGGCCAGCCTCGCGCAGCGCCGCCATACCGTCCCAGACCGCCTCGCTGGAATAGCCGGTGCGGTCGGGGTTGTGGAGCAGGAGCAGGTCGAAGGAGGAGGCGCCGATCCGCTCCAGGCTCGCCTCGGTCGCCATCCGCAGGTAGCCGGCGTACTCGTCTGGCCCGCGCAGCCCCGGGTCGGTGAAGCGCGGGAACCCTTTCGGGCCGTTGCGCTCGCCCTCGTAGAAGTCGTGCCCGACGGCGCCGATCAGGCTGTAGCCGTCGCGCGGCACACCCTCGAGAGCACACCCCAGCACACGATCCGCCTCGCCCTGCCCGTAGGCGTCGGCCGTAAGCACCGTGTCGATCCCGCCACCGGGCCGCAACAGCGCCTGCAACCGCTCCTCCTCGATCGCCTCACCGAAGTGCAGGAAGCGCCCACCGCTCCAGGTGCCGATCGCGCTGCGGCCGGGCTCGCTCAAAGAACCGCTCGGCTCAGGACTCGGCGTCGCCGGACGGCGGCTCGTCGCCGTCGCCGGAATCGCCGTCGCCGTCGCCCTTCTTGGCGCCGACGCCGACCGCCTCCGGCTCGGGCTTCTGCGGCGGCTTCTGCTTGGGCTTCTTGGGGGCGATGATCTCCAGGCTGAGCGGTTTGTCGTCCTCGTCCCCAGAGGGGTCGCGGGCGACCATCACGGTCGAGCCGGGGGTCATCTCGCCTTGGCGCAGGACTTCGTCGGCCAGCGGATCCTCGATGTAGCGCTGGATCGCGCGGCGCAGCGGCCGGGCTCCCATCGAGGGGTCCCAACCCTTCTCGACCAGGAGGTCCTTGGCGTCGTTGGTCAGCTCCAGCTGCAGTTCGTGCTCGGCGACCTGGACGCGGACGCGGGCGATCATCAGGTCGATGATCTCTTTGACCTCGTCCTTGGCGAGCTTGTGGAAGACGATCACCTCGTCGATCCGGTTGAGGAACTCGGGCCGGAAGACTTTTTTCAGGTCACCCATGATCCGGTTTTTCATGTCCCCGTAAGACATGCCGGTCTCGTCGGAGACGGTGAACCCGATCGAGGTGTTCTTGGAGATCTCCGAGGCGCCGATGTTCGAGGTCATGATCACGATCGCGTTGCGGAAGTCGACCGTGCGCCCCTGGGCGTCGGTGAGGCGCCCGTCCTCGAGAATCTGCAGGAGGATGTTGAAGACGTCGGGATGCGCCTTCTCGATCTCGTCGAGCAGCAGAACCGAGTACGGCTTGCGTCGCACGGCCTCGGTCAGCTGACCGCCCTCGTCGTAGCCGATGTAGCCCGGCGGCGAGCCGACCAAGCGGCTGACCGCGTGCTTCTCCATGTACTCGGACATGTCGATCCGGACCATCGCCTCCTCGTCGCCGAAGAGGAAATCGGCGAGGGTGCGGGCGAGCTCGGTCTTGCCGACCCCGGAGGGGCCGAGGAAGATGAAGGAGCCGGCCGGGCGCTTCGGGTCCTTGATCCCGGCGCGCGAGCGGCGGATCGCTTTGGAGACGGCGGTGATCGCGACCTCCTGGCCGATCACCCGCTTGTGCAGTTCCTCCTCCATGCGGATCAGTTTCTTGGTCTCGGCCTCGGTCAGTTTGAAGACCGGGATGCCGGTCCACATCGAGACGATGTCGGCGATCTCTTCCTCGCCGACCTCGGGCCGCTCGCCGTTCTCGCCCTCGGCCCACTCGTCTTCGAGCTGGCGCTTTTTGGTCGTCAGCTGGCGCTCGGTGTCGCGCAGGTTGGCGGCTTTTTCGAACTCCTGAGCCTCGATCGCGGTCTCCTTGTCGCGCCGCGTCGTCTCGATTTCCTCCTCGAGGTCGCGGTAGACCGGGGGCGTGCTCATCGACTTGATCCGCATCCGCGAGCCCGCCTCGTCGATCAGGTCGATCGCCTTGTCGGGCAGGAAGCGGTCGGAGATGTAGCGGTCGGCGAGCTCTGCGGCCGCTTCGAGGGCGTCGTCGCGGATCGTCACCCGGTGATGCTGTTCGTAGCGCTCGCGCAGCCCCTCGAGGATCTTCACCGTGTCCTCCGGCGAGGGCTGGTCGACCCTGATCTGGGCGAAGCGGCGCTCCAGGGCGGAGTCGCGCTCGAGGTACTTGCGGTACTCGTCGAGGGTGGTCGCGCCGATCGTCTGCAGCTCGCCGCGGGCCAGAGCCGGCTTCAAGATCGAGGCAGCGTCGATCGCGCCCTCGGCGGCGCCGGCGCCGACCAGGTTGTGAAGCTCGTCGATGAAGAGAATGATGTCGCCGCGTTGGGTGATCTCCTTCATCACCTTCTTCAGCCGCTCCTCGAACTCACCGCGGTACTTGGAGCCGGCGACCAGGGCGGCCAGGTCGAGGGTGTAGATCTGCTTGTTCTTCAGCAGCTCCGGGACCTCGCCTTTGTTGATGCGCGCAGCCAGACCCTCGACCACGGCGGTCTTGCCGACGCCGGGCTCGCCCAGCAGCACCGGGTTGTTCTTGGTGCGGCGGGAGAGGATCTGCATGATCCGCTCGATCTCGGTCTCGCGACCGATCACCGGGTCGAGCTTGCCCTCCTCGGCGAGGCGGGTGAGGTTGCGCCCGAATTGGTCGAGCAGTTTCGAAGACTTTTTCCCCTCGCCGGAAGCGCCGCCGCCGCCGCTGCCCTGGCGCCGGCCGCCGGGACCGGAGAGCATCCGGATCACCTCGTTGCGGATCTTGTCCGAGTCGGCGTCGAAGTCGAGCAGGATGCGGGCGGCAACGCCCTCGTTCTCGCGCACCAGCCCAAGCAGGATGTGCTCGGTGCCGATGTAATTGTGGCCGAGCGAGAGCGCCTCGCGCAGCGCCAGCTCGAGTACCTTCTTCGCGCGCGGCGTGAACGGGATCTGGCCCGAGGTGACCTCCTCGCCCGATCCGACGATCCGGACGACCTGCGAGCGGACGCGTTCGACGGTGATGTCGAGCGACTCGAGGACGCGGGCCGCCAGACCCTCCTCCTCGCGCAGCAGCCCGAGCAGGATGTGCTCGGTGCCGATGTAATTGTGCTTGAGCGTGCGCGCCTCCTCCTGGGCTAGGACGACGACCTGGCGAGCTCGCTCGGTGAATCGCTCGAACAAAAGAATCCTCTTCTTGGTCGAACCCGGTTCGTCCGGGTTAGTACCGGTAGACGCCCGATCGGTATCGGCAGGCGTCCATGTGTCCCGTAACTCTACCGAGAGCGCCCGGCCGGCCTTTTGCCGCTCTCGTTCGGTGATTGCGGCTTTTCAGCTCTTCATCGCGGGAAACAGCAGCACTTCACGCAAGCTGCCGGCCCCGGTCAGCATCATCACCAGGCGGTCGATGCCGAGCCCGACCCCGCCGGTCGGGGGCATCCCCTGCTCGAGCGCCTCGACGAAAGCCTCGTCGTAGGGCTGGGCCTCTTCGTCGCCGCGAGCCTGCTCCTCCGCCTGCTGCTCGAAGCGCCGGCGCTGCTCGTCGGGATCGTTGAGCTCGCTGAAGGAGTTGGCGATCTCGACGCCGCCGACGAACGCCTCCCAGCGCTCGACCAGGCCCTGCTCGGAGCGGTGGGCCTTGGCGAACGGCGAGAGCTCGACCGGGTAGTCGAAGACGAAGGTCGGCTGGATCAGGCCGGGCTCGACCTCGCGCGCGAGCAGGCCGTCGACCAGCTTGCCCCAGCCCTCGGCCGGGTCGGGCTCGGTCCCCATCGCCGCCGCCAGCGCCTCCCGCGTCGGGTGCGCGGCGATGTCGACGCCGGAGCGCTCGAGGATCGCCTCGCGCATCGTCACCCGCCGCCAGGGCGGCGCGAAGTCGATCTCGACCTCGCCGCGCTTGACCTTGGTGGTTCCGAGCACCCGCTCGGCCACCTCGGCAACCAGCAGCTCGAGGTCGTGCGCGGTCTTCTCGTAGTCGGCGTAGGCCTCGTACCACTCCAGCATCGTGAACTCGGGGTTGTGCTTGTGCGAGACGCCCTCGTTGCGGAAGTCCTTGCCCAGCTCGTAGACGCGATCGATGCCGCCGACAACCAGCCGCTTCAGGTAGAGCTCGGTCGCGATCCGCAGGTAGAAGTCGCGGTCGAGCGCGTTGTGGTGGGTCGTGAACGGCCGCGCCAGGGCGCCGCCGTAGAGCGGCTGCAGGACCGGCGTCTCGACCTCGACGAAGCCGTGTTCGTCGAGCCAACGCCGCACCTCGCTGACCGTGCGGGCGCGGACCCTGAAGATGCGGCGGCTCTCCTCGTTGGCGATCAGGTCGAGCTCGCGGCGGCGGAAGCGGGTCTCGGTGTCCTCGAGGCCGTGGAACTTGTCGGGGGGCGGTCGCAGGCTCTTGGCCAGCAAGCGCCAGTGATCGACTGCCAGCGAGAGCTCGCCGCCGCGCCGGGTCGCCATCGCCGTCCCCTCGGCACCGATGATGTCGCCGAGGTCGAGGTCGACGAGCAGCGCGAAGGCCTCCTCCCCGAGCAGGTCCTCACGCGCGTGCAACTGGATCTGCCCGCTGCCGTCCCGCAGGTCGAGAAAGCAAGCCTTCCCATGCCCCCGCCGCGCAACGATCCGCCCCGCAACCCGGTGCCGCGACTCGGTCTCCATCCCCGCCGCCAACCCCTCATGCCCCGCCCGCACCTCCCCAATGTCCTCCCGCCCGGAGAACTCATGCGGAAACGGCTCCACCCCCGCCCCCCGAATCCTCTCCAGCTTCTCCCGCCGGTCCCGGAGAACATCTGAAAGCTTCGGCTGCTCGGACGAATCGGTCATTTCGCGCGAGCCTATAGGCGGGCCTGTCCCGGTAGGGGTGAAGCGTCTTGTACTTTTTCGCGGCTGTGCCACGGGCGGCAGCCAGCGGCGACCCGCGAAAAAGTTAAGCGAAACCCCTACCGGGACAGGCCCGCCTCAAGCCTTCTCGATCTTCGTAATTTTCAGTTTCTTCTTCGGCCCCCGCGGCACCTCAACACTGACCACGTCGTTCCGCTTGTGCCCAATCAGCGCCTTGCCGATCGGCGACTCGTTCGAGAGCTTGTGCTCGAGTGGGTTGGCCTCGGTCGAGCCGACGATCTGGAATTTCTGCGAGTCGCCGGTTTTCTGGTCTTTGACGTGGACGACCGAGCCGAAGCCGACCTCGTCGGTGCCGATCGACTTCTCGTCGATCACGGTGGCACGGCGCAGTTTCTCTTCCAGCTGGGCGATCCGGCCCTCGAGCAGCGCCTGTTCGTTCTTGGCATCGTCGTATTCGGCGTTCTCGGAGATGTCGCCGAATTCGCGCGCCTCCTTGATCCGCTCCGCCACCTCACGGCGCTTGGTCGTCGAGAGGTACTCGATCTCCTCTTTCAGTTTCTCGAGGCCCTCCGGGGTGATGACCGCCTGACGACTCACTTGCACTACCTCGCTTTTGCTTTGGGAGAGCCGCGAGAGTGCGGCTCCAGGCCGAAAAAAACGCCCGGATGCGGCGTCATGCATCGCCACACCCCGGCACAGAGTCGCGGGATTATAGCGAGGGCCGTAAGCCGGCAATCAGGGGCTTTTTACGCAACGGCCGCAGGCGTGGCGCAGGCGGCGATCAGCTCCCGGGCCCGCGCCAGGTCGGCGCTGCGGTGAAGCTCATCGACGATCCCCGGCGGCGCCTGCAGCCGTGCCGTGTACCAGGGGTAGAACTTGCGCAGGTAGCGCTGCGCCCGCTCGGCCCCGAGGTGCTCCTCGGCCCGGGCGAGCACCCAGAGCAGCTCGGCGGCGATTTCCTCGCGCGAGGGGGGCGCCTGGCGGCGGCCGGTCAGCTCCTCGAACAGCCAGGGGTTGCCGAGCGAGCCGCGGGCGATCATCACCGCGTCGGCGCCGGACTCGCGGTAGGCACGGCGCGCTGCCTCGGCGCTGTCGAGGCCGCCGGAGACGATCACCGGCACCTCGACCCGCTCGACCAGCTCCCGCGTCAGCTCGTAGTCGGGCTTGCCCTTGTGGCCCTTGGTCGCCGGCCGCGGGTGGAAGGCAATTGCCGCCACCCCGGCCTCGTCGACCAGCCGCACGGCGAGTTCGAAGCCGGAGCGGTCCCCCGCCTCGATCCCGGAGCGCAGCTTCACGGTCACCGGCACTCCCCCACCGCCCTCGATCGCCCCGCGCGCGAGGGCAAGGCCGAGCTCGGGATCGCGCAGGAGCTGGGCGCCGGCGCCGGTACGACGCACCTTCGGCACCGGACAGCCCATGTTGATGTCGATCAGATCGGCACCGGCTGCGGCGACGATCCCCGCGGCGGAGCGCATCACCTCGGGGTCATGGCCGAACAGCTGCACCGAGACCGGGTGCTCGTCCGGGTGGATCCGCATCAGCTCGCGCAGGGTGCGCTCGTTGCGGTAGTGCAGAGCGAAGCTGGAGACCATCTCCGAGACGGCGAGCCCCGCCCCGTGGCGTTTCGCCTGCAGCCGCACGAACCAGTTGCCGATGCCGGCCAGCGGCGCCAGCAGAACCCGGTTGAAGATCTCGACGTCGGCGATCCGGAAGGGATCAGTCAGCTGTGGGCGTGTTGCGTTCATGGATCAGGCGCAGCCCCTTCAGGGTAAGCAGATCATCCACCTCGTCGATCGTCTCGGTGAAGGGAACAACGGCCGAGGCGTACCCACCCGTGGCAAGCAGCCTTGGGTTCGGGAGTTCCTCTTCGATCCGCCTGACGATGCCGTCGATCAGGCCGGCGAAGCCGAATATGAAGCCGGAGTGGATCGCGGCGCGCGTCGAGCGACCGATTGCTTCCCGCGGCTCTTCCAGGTCGATCCGGGTGATCCGAGCCGCGCGTTCGATCAGAGCGCTGAGCGACGGCGCGAGACCGGGGCCGATCGCGCCGCCGAGGTACTCGCCGTCAGCAGAGACGGCGTCGATGTTGATCCCGGTGCCGAAGTCAACCGAGACGCAGGCCTCGCCGAAGCGCGCGTAAGCGGCGATCGCATTGACGAGGCGGTCGGCGCCGACCTCGAGCGGGTTCTCGATCCGGATCGGCATGCCGGTCTTTACCCCGGGGCCGATCAGCAGGCACTCCGCCTCCAGGTAGCGCTCGCTCAGCAGCTGGTACTGAGTGCCGAGCGGCGGCACCACCGAGGAGACGCAGACCGCGTCGAGGTCGCGGACGGACATGTCGCAGAGCGCGAACAGACCCGCGATCCGCTCCGCCAGCTCGTCGCCGGTGGCGCCGGACCGCGTCTGGAAGCGCCAGTGCTCTACCAGCGCCTCTCCGTCGAAGGCGCCGAGGTGGGTCTGGGTGTTGCCGACGTCAACCGCGAGGAGCATGGCGGCGATTATCGCCGGATCGCACTGGCCAGGTAGCCAGGAGGTGCCTTTTACGCTTAGGATCCCCGCCGTGGACGCGCGCCTCTACGTCATTCCGGCCTCGCACCCGAGCATCACCTCGGAACTGATGCTCAAGCACAAGGGCATCCCCTACAAGCGCACCGACCTGCTGCCGGTGATCTCCAAGGGGGTGCTGCGCACCGTTGGCTTCCCGGGCGTAACCGTGCCGGCGCTGAAGATCGACGGCACCAAGGTGCAGGGCTCGCGGCCGATCGCCCGCGAGCTCGAGCGGCTGCGGCCGGAGCCACCGCTGTTCCCCACCGACCCGGAGCAGCGGGCGGCGGTCGAGGAGGCGGAGCGCTTCGGCGACGAGGAGCTGCAGCACCCGATCCGCCAGATCCTCTGGTGGGGCATGAAGCGCGACCGAGCGCCGCTGCGCGGCTACTCGGAGGGCGCGCGGATCGGCCTCCCGATCGGCCTCGCGGTCAAAACGGCCGCCCCGATCGTCGCCCTCTCGGCCCGCTTCAACGGGGCCGACGATGCAAACGTGAGAAGCGACCTGGCGGCGCTACCCGGTCTGCTGGACCGCGTCGACGCCTACGTCGCCGGCGGCACGATCGGCGGCGAGCAGCTCAACGCCGCCGACTTCCAGATCGCCACCAGCCTCGGTCTCGCGCTCACCCTCGACGACCTCAAGCCGGCGATCGAAGGCCGGCCCGCCGCTGCGCTGGCGAAGCGGATCGTCCCGAACTACCCGGGCCACATGCCGCCGGTGCTGCCGGCCGAGTGGCTGGCGCCGCTGCGCGGCGACTAAGCCCGGCTCACTCCCTGGCGCCACGCTCCGGCGAGCTGCGCCTGTGGCGAGGGCGCGGCGGATGCGGCGGAACGGGCGGGCCCTGAAGATGTCAAGTTCCACGGGGCCGAGCAACACCCGCGCGCCCGCGTAAACGAGGATCAGGAGGAAAACGATCAAGACCGGCCACAACAGCTCGCCGGAGCCGGCGGCCGCTTGCTCGTTCGCGTCGGGCGTCGCCTTCACCGGGGGCGCGGGGCGAGCGGAGTCCCGCGGGGCTGCCGTCCTGGCCACCGCAGCGGCGGCGCCAACGGCGGTAGGGGCGGCCTCGGTGACGGGCTCGGCCACCGGCGGCTCCGGCTCGACCGCCGGCGCCGTTTGGGGCGTGCTCACGGGTTCCTCGACGGTGGAGGGACTCGACGTTTCGGGCTCATACGAGCCGCTCGAGGCGGGGGTGGGCGCAGGCTGTGGGCTGGGAGCGGGCTGCTTTTCGGGCGACCGGGCCTGGCTCGAGCCACCCCCGCTGCCGAGCGAGCTTCCACGCTGAGTAGGCGCAGCCGCGTCGCCGGTGTCTTCTGCCGCTTCACCCTGGGGGCCCCAGCCCGGCGACGGAGGGGTGGAGCCTTCAGCCGGGGGCGGGGATTCTCCCGTCGGTGCGCCAGCGCCTTCTCCCGTCGTCGCGCTGGTACCGGATTCACCTGCCGCAAGCGCACCTGCCGGCACCGCGGCAATCAGCGCCATCGCCACCGCAACGGCTGAAAACGCGAGCCAACGATGATGGCGCAACTTCTTCATCCGCGCGGCCTTTCCACAATCGGTTGCATAAGTAGACGGATATTCTAGTTCGGTATGGCCAAAGATCGTAGAGACAGTTTGCCGGGAGCGAAAAAGGCTTGAGCCCGAGGAGCCTCGGGCGCGCTGGTTTCTGGGCTGGCGCAGCGACTGCGACGGTCCTCAGCCTCCTGCTCGCGGTCACTGCCCCGGCAGCGCCGCCGACCCTTACCGTCGTCGCCACCAACGCGGTGATCGGGGAGACGATCGACGCGACCGCGGAACTCTCCGAAGGTCCGACCGCGTCCGGAGAGATCTCCTTCGAGGTCTTCGGGCCCGACGACCCGACCTGCGTCGGGCCGCCGCTGGAAGCCAGCCAGGCGCCCGTCTCCGGCGAAGGGCAATACGCCTCCGCGGACTTCACCCCAACGGCCGCCGGTCTCTACTACTGGAGCGCCCGCTACTCGGGCGACGAGGAAAACCCCGCCGCCGAAGCTCCCTGCGCGGCGATCTCGACCGTGAGCAAAGCTTCGCCGACCCTCTCCGGGACGGCGACCTCGACGGTGATCGGGAGCGCGATCGCCGATAGCGTCACCCTCAGCGGAGGTTTCTCCCCCGGCGGCGAAGTGACCTTCTCGGTCTTCGCGCCGGCGGACACGGACTGCTCGACGCCCTTGGCAACCAGCTCTTCGGCCCTTGAGTCCGGTGAAGCCACCTCCGATGACTTCCTCCCCCAGCAGACCGGGGCATTCCGCTGGACGGCGAGCTACGGGGGCGACGCGAACAACGAGGCGGCCAGCACGCCCTGTGGAGCGCCGAACCAGACCTCGACCGTGAGCAAGGCCTCGCCGGGCCTCTCGGCGACGGCGACCTCCACGGTCGTGGTCGGCAGCACGATCACCGACCAGGCCACCCTCAGCGGCGGCTTCTCCGCGGGCGGGCAGATCGTCTTCCGCGCCTACGGGCCGGGCGACTCGAGCTGCGGCAACACGCCTGCCTACGAAGCGGCGGTCGCGGTCAGCGGCAGCGGGCCTTACTCCCCGGCCGGCTTCGCCCCGGGGCCGGGGCTGTACCGATGGGTCGTGGAATACGGGGGCGACGCGAACAACGAGGCGGTTGCCTTGGGATGCAACGCCGGTGGGCAGAGCTCGGCGGTCACCAAGGCGAACCCTGGCCTCACCGGCAGCGCCAGCTCCGGCGTCGTCGGCACCGCGATCCACGACGAGGTGACGCTGGCGGGAGGTTTCTCCCCCGGCGGCGAAGTGACCTTCTCGGTCTTCGGGCCGGCGGACACGGACTGCTCGACGCCGCTGGAAACGACGACGGTTGCCGCCGCCGGTGGCAAAGCGACCTCCGATGACTTCATCCCACAGCAGGCCGGGGCATTCCGCTGGACGGCGAGCTACGGAGGCGACGCGAACAACGAGGGGGTCAGCCTGGGGTGCAACGCCGCGGGGCAGGCTTCGAGCGTCGCCAAGGCCTCGCCGGGCCTCTCGGCGACGGCGACCTCCACGGTCGTGGTCGGCAGCACGATCACCGACCAGGCCACCCTCAGCGGCGGCTTCTCCGCGGGCGGGCAGATCGTCTTCCGCGCCTACGGGCCGGGCGACTCGAGCTGCGGCAACACGCCTGCCTACGAAGCGGCGGTCGCGGTCAGCGGCAGCGGGCCTTACTCCCCGGCCGGCTTCGCCCCGGGGCCGGGGCTGTACCGATGGGTCGTGGAATACGGGGGCGACGCGAACAACGAGGCGGCCAGCACGCCCTGTGGAGCGCCGAACCAGACCTCGACCGTGAGCAAGGCCTCGCCGGGCCTCTCGGCGACGGCGACCTCCACGGTCGTGGTCGGCAGCACGATCACCGACCAGGCCACCCTCAGCGGCGGCTTCTCCGCGGGCGGGCAGATCGTCTTCCGCGCCTACGGGCCGGGCGACTCGAGCTGCGGCAACACGCCTGCCTACGAAGCGGCGGTCGCGGTCAGCGGCAGCGGGCCTTACTCCCCGGCCGGCTTCGCCCCGGGGCCGGGGCTGTACCGATGGGTCGTGGAATACGGGGGCGACGCGAACAACGAGGCGGTTGCCTTGGGATGCAACGCCGGTGGGCAGAGCTCGGCGGTCGGTGTGATCGATGTAACGCTGGCGAGCAGCGCGACCGGAGGTACGGTGGGCACCCCGGTCACCGCCACCGCGACCCTTCAGGACGCGGCGATCCCCGGTGGGCAGATCGTCTTCAACGCGTTCCCGCCCGGGGACTCCAACTGCTCCGGCGCGGCGGCGTTCAGCTCTACGGTGAGCGTCTCGGGCAACGGCTCGTATCGCTCGGCGGCCTTCGTGCCGACCCGCATCGGCGCCTTCCGCTGGACCGTCTCCTACTCGGGCGACCCCAACCACGCCCCGGCTACGGTCGGCTGCGGGAAAGCGACGTCGGCGATCGTTCCGGCAAAGCCGACCATCGCCGGCGCGGTGCCCCAACGGGGCCCCGTCGGCACCGCGTTTAGCGACGCGGCGAACTTGCAGGGCGGGTATTCGCCCGGCGGCACGATCACCTTCCGCATCTACGGTCCGGTCGATGGCGGATGCAGCGGGCCCGCCTTCGTCAACACCGTCGCGGTGAACGGAAACGGCGCCGTCGACTCCGATCCCTTCGTCGCCCTGCGGACCGGCCGCTACAGCTTCGCTGTCAGCTACTCGGGCGACACCGAGAACGTGGCGGTGTCAGAGCCCTGCGACTCACCCGGCCAGGTGGTTCAGGTGGTCAAGCGGGCGCCGAAGGTGAAGCCCCGCGCGCGCTTGGTCGGCAGCAGGCAGATCTCGATTCGCGCGCGCCTCTCCGGTGGCGCCTCCCCTTCCGGCGCGATCACCTTTCGCCTCTACGGCCCGGGGGACAAGCGCTGCAGCCGCAAGCCCGCGTTCAGCGGCGGCGTCACCGTCAAGTCGAATGGCACCTTCCCGCTCGCCCGCTACATCGCGACCAAGGCGGGCGTCTACCGCCTCAGCGTCGGCTACTCCGGCGACCAGCGCAACCAGCGGTACAAGGGCAGCTGCGACGGCGCCCAGCCGATCCGCGTCGGCCCGTCCTCCTAGAGTCGCCACGCCCGTTCCACCCGCTGACCCTCCGGCAACGCGGCCAGCGCCTCGGCGAGCTCCGTCCCGTCCGGCAGCGACAGCTCCGGGTCGAGCTCGAGCAGCGGGGCGAGGACGAAACGACGGGTGGTCACCTCGGGGTGGGGCAGGGTCAGGCGCTCGGTCTCCAGCTCGAGGTCGCCGAGCAGCAGCAGGTCGACGTCGAGCGGGCGGGGGCTGTGGCGCGGTGCCTCGAAGGAGCGCCCGCGCTGGGCCTCGACCGCCTTGCAGGCGTCGAGCAGGGCTTCCGGCTCGAGCTCGGTGCGAATACGGACGACCGCGTTGAGGAAGTCGGGCTGGTCGAGCACCTCGCCGACCGGCTCGGTCACGTAGGCGGAGGAGACCGCGCCGACCTCGATTCCGCGCGCGCGCAGCAGCTCAATCGCGGCGCGCAGGTGGGCTGCGGAGTCGCCGACGTTGGAGCCGAGCCCGAGATAGCCGCTCCGCAAGCGACCTACTCCCCGGGAGCCTCGGCCTCGTCTTCCTCGACCGCGCGCTCCTGGGTCACCTCGACGGCGACCTCCTGGATGGCCAGCGGCAGCGGCGGCTCTGGCTTGGCCGCCCGCACCCGCACCGATTCGCAGCCGTAGCGCTCGATCAGGCGCTGGCCGATCACCTGGGCCAGGCGCTCGAGGGTCTTGTAGCTGCGCTCGGTGGCGGCGAGGGCGACGATGTCGCAGACCTGGGCATAGTCGACGGTGTCCTCGAGGCGGTCGGTGAGGACCGCGTCGCAGTCGGGCACGTCGAAGGAGACGTCGAACTCGAGCCGCTGGCCGACCTCCTGCTCGGCCTCGCTGACGCCGTGGTGGGTGTAGATCGAGAGCCCGCGCAGCTCGACCTCGGCGCTCGACTCGATCCCGTTGCCGTGTGGTCCCTCGGCCTCCATGGAAGCCAACCTACCCGAGGATCGCGCCGGCCACGGCCATCGCCTGGCCGACCTCGGTTACGTCGTGGACGCGGAGGACCTGGGCGCCCTCGGCTGCGGCCAGCACCGAGGAGGCGATCGTGCCGCCGAGGCGCTCGCCGGCGTCGGAGCCGTCGACCCGACCGATGAAGCCCTTGCGCGAGGTGCCGACGACCAGTGGCCGTCCCAGCTCGCGCAGCTCCCCGAGCCGCCGCAGCAGCTCCAGGTTGTGCTCGGCGGTCTTGCCGAAGCCGATGCCGGGATCAAGCCAGATCCGCTCCTCGGCGACACCGGCGGCGGTCGCGGCTTCGATCCGACCGGCGAGAAAACCCTTCACCTCCGCGACGACATCGTCGTAGCGCGGCTCGTCCTGCATCGTGCGCGGGGTGCCGAGCATGTGCATGAGGACGACGGTGGCCTCGCGATCAGCGCAGAGCGAAGCCATCTCCGAGTCGCCGCGCAGCGCCGTGACGTCGTTGACGATCTCCGCCCCCGCGTCGAGGGCGACCTCGGCAACCGCGCACTTGGAGGTATCGATCGAGACCGTCGCCTCGCCACCGGCGAGCGCCGCGACCACCGGCTCGACCCGCCGCAGCTCCTCCGCCGCCGGCACCTCCTCGGCCCCGGGGCGCGTCGATTCTCCCCCGACGTCGAGGATCTCAGCCCCGGCCCGCGCCAGCTCCTCTCCGTGGGCGACCGCGGCCTCGGGGTCGAGGTAGAGCCCGCCGTCGGAAAAGGAGTCGGGGGTCACGTTGACCACCCCCATGAGCTTCATGGCGCTGCTAGGAGGCGTCGCCGCCCGCAAACCCCGGGCGGGGATGCGGATTCGGACGGGCGCCCTCGCGCTGAGCCGGCTCGGGCTCGGGCGCGGGCTCGGCCGGCTTCGAGGGCTCCTCGTCGTCGGCAAAGACCTCATCGGGAGACTTGCCGTCGAGCAGCGCGACGAACTGCTTGGCGTCGATCGTCTCGCGCTCCAGCAGCAGATTCGAGATCTGGTCCAAGTCCTCGCGGTGGTCGCCCAGCAAGCTCCTCGCGGTCTGGTGGGCGCTCTCGACGATGCGGCGAATCTCGTCGTCGATCTCACGCGCGATCTCATCGGAGTAGTCGGGCTCGGAGGAGAACTCGCGACCGAGGAAGGGCTGGCCGCGGTCGTGGCCGAATACGCGCGGGCCGAGCCGCTCGGACATCCCGAACCGCATCACCATCTGCTTCGCCGTCTCGGTCACCTTTTCGAGGTCGTTGGAGGCGCCGGTGGTGATCTCACCGAAGACGATCTCCTCGGCGGCGCGGCCACCCAGGGTCATCGCCATCGTGTCGGTCAGCTCGGCGCGGGTGGTGAGGAACTTGTCCTCGGTCGGCAGGCTGATCGTGTAGCCGAGGGCCTGGCCCCGGCTGATGATCGAGATCTTGTGGACCGGGTCGCAGTTCGGCAGCATCTGGCCGACGATCGCGTGGCCGACCTCGTGGAAGGCGGTGATCAGGCGCTCCTTCTCGCTCATCACCCGGGTCTTCTTCTCCGGGCCGGCGATCACGCGCATGATCCCCTCCTCCAGCTCCTTCATCGAGATCTCGCGGCTGCCGGTGCGGGCGGTCAGGAGCGCCGCCTCGTTGATCAGGTTGGCGAGGTCGGCGCCGGTGAAGCCGGGGGTCTGGCCGGCCAGCGTGTCGAGCTCGATTTCGCGGGCCAGCGGCTTGCCGCGGGTATGGACCTCGAGGATGTGCTTGCGGCCCTTGCGGTCGGGGCGGTCGACGACGACCTGACGGTCGAAACGGCCCGGCCGCAACAGCGCCGGATCGAGGATGTCGGGCCGGTTGGTGGCCGCGATCAAGATGATGTTGTCCTTCATTTCGAAGCCGTCCATCTCGACCAGCAGCTGGTTCAGCGTCTGCTCGCGCTCGTCGTGCCCGCCGCCCATGCCGGCGCCGCGGTGGCGGCCGACGGCGTCGATCTCGTCCATGAAGATGATGCAGGGGGAGTTCTGTTTGGCCTGCTCGAAGAGGTCGCGGACGCGGCTGGCGCCGACGCCGACGAACATCTCGACGAAGTCCGAGCCGGAGATCGAGAAGAAGGGCACGCCGGCCTCGCCGGCGACGGCGCGCGCCAGCAGGGTCTTACCGGTGCCGGGAGGGCCGTAGAGCAGAACGCCCTTGGGGATCCGGGCGCCGAGCGCCTGGAACTTCTTCGGGTTCTCGAGGAATTCTTTGATCTCCTCGAGCTCCTGCACCGCCTCGTCGACGCCGGCGACGTCGCGGAAGGTGATTTTCGGCGCGTCCACGGACATCCGCTTCGCTTTCGATTTGCCGAAGTTCATCACCCGCGAGCCGCCGCCCTGCATCTGGTTCATGAGGAAGATCCAGAAGGCGAAGAAGAGGATGAACGGCAGGATCAGGGTCAGCAGCGAGAGCAGGCCGGAGCTGCCGGAGCCGTGGACGGTGGTCTCCGTCGTTTTGCTTTCCTCGAGCAGGTTGAGCAGACTCTGCTCGGTGTAGGGCGGATAGCCGGTCGAGAAGCTTTCGCCGTTTTTCTTCTTGACGTCGAGGGTGTTGTCCTTGGTGTTGATCGAGACCTCGGCGATCCGGCCCGAGGCGATCAGGCCGGTCTCCGGCTTCACCAGTTCGTTGTAGGGCGGTGCGGGCGTGCCCGAATCGCCGTTGATCACTTTCGTGGCGATGAACGCCAAGATGACCACCAGCAAGATCGGAAATGCCGCACTTTTGAAAAAGCGCCTCAAGGGTGAAATCAGCGTACCAGGGCGGTTTTTCGGGCTCTACCCGTCGAGGGCCGCGACGAAATCGAGGTTGCGGTACTGCTGGGCGTGATCGAGGCCGTAGCCGATCGCAAACCGGTTGGGAATCTCGAACCCGATGTAGCGTGGCGAGAGGTCGACCCGCAGCCGCTCCGGCTTGGTCAGGAGCGCGCAGGCGTGCAGGGAAGCGGGACGGCGGGCGTTGAGGTTGCGCATCAGGTAGTGCAGGGTGAGGCCGGAGTCGATGATGTCCTCGACGATCAGGACGTGGCGGTCTTCGATCGGAGCGTCGAGGTCCTTGAGGATGCGGACGACCCCGGAGGAGTCCGTCTGCGAGCCGTAGCTGGAGACCGCCATGAAGTCGATCTCACAGGGCACGTCGATGTTCCGCATCAGATCGGCGAGGAAGAGCACCGCGCCCTTGAGCACCCCGACCATCAGCAGCTCCTTGCCATCGTAGTCGCGGCTGATCTCCTTGCCCAGCTCCGCGACGCGGCGCTGCAGATCCTCTTTGGCGACGAGGGTCTCGCCGATCGCGGGGTCGCTCACGGCGCGCAGTCTAGATACATGGCGATGGGCCTGAAACGCCCTTATATGGACGCATCGGGCCCATCGGCATCTTTGGTCGCGCGGAGGACGCCGGACTCGACCACTGCGCGGACGCCGCTGCCGAGGTCGAGCATGGCGGCGCCGGTGCGGCGCAGGCCCGCAACCTGGTCGGCGAAGCGGGCGGCGCCGGGGACCGGGCACCCGGCGGCGCCGTCGGCGAGCCGCTGCAGGACCAGGCGCCGCAGTGCCGGCGGCAGCTCCGCCAACCGCGCCAGGGCGATCGTGCCGCGCGCCTCCTCTCCGGAGCCGTCGAGCTCGGCGTCGACCAAGGCATCGAGCACCTCGGCCTCGTCGCGCAGCAGCGCGGCCGTGCGCAGCACGTTCTCTGCCGCCGCCGGGTGGATTTTCGCCAGCTCCGGCAAGAGGCCGTGGCGGACGCGGTTGCGAGCGTAGGCCGGCTCCGCGTTGCTGCTGTCGTCGCGCCAGGCAAGGTGCCGCTGCTCGCAGTAGGCGGTGGTCTGGGCACGGGTGAACCCGAGCAGGGGCCGGGCCAGGCGGCCATTGCGCGGGCGCATCCCCAGCAGAGCGCGGCGGCTGGGCGAGGAGGCGAGCCGGTAGAGGATCGTCTCGACCTGGTCGTCGGCGGTGTGGCCGGTGACGATCGTCGCCGCGCGTCGCTCAGCCAGGCCGGCGGCCGCGGCGTAGCGCGTGTCGCGAGCCCAGGACTGCAAGTTGCCTGGGCCCTCCGGCCGTCGCGGGCGCTCGACCTCGATCTCCACGCCCAGCGACCGGCAAAGCTCCGCGCAGTGGCGCTCGTCCGCGTCGGAGTCGTCGCGCAGGCCATAGTTGACGTGCAGCGCCGTCACCTCCTCCGCGCCGGCGGCGCGTACCGCGAGGTCGAGCATGCAGACCGAGTCGCGGCCGCCCGAGAGCATCGCGACCACCGGCGCGCCGGGCCCGACAAGGCAGTCGGCGAGCACCCGCTCCAGCATCTGGTCGGCGTCCATGCACCCAGTTTCGCGCTTCGCGTCAGCCCGCGGCGCGGACGACGAAGAGGTCGGTCGGAACCGGAAACCCCTTCAGCTTGACCTGGCCGATCGGCTCGAACCCAAGCCGCTCGCGGCCGGCGATCGCGTCGGCGACGCGGTCGGTGACCAGGCACCTCACCGGCGAGCGCGCGGTTGACCACCCGGTGGGCGAGGTTGACCTGGCTGCCGAAGTAGTCGCCGTCGCGGTAGACGGCTTCGCCGCAGTGGATGCCGACCCGCGGCTGCGGCCGTTGCGGGAGGCGGCCGAGCAGGTCCACCGCCCACTCGGTCAGTGCCGCCGCGTCGGGTGAGACGACCATCACCTCGTCACCGATCGTCTTCACGATCGTCGCCTCCTGGGGCAGCGTCGATTCGACCGTCTCGACGAAGGTCTCGATCACGTCGAGCGCCTCGATGTCGCCCTCCTCCTCGGTGTAGCGGGTGAAGCCGGTGAGGTCGATGAAGCAGAGCGTGACCGTGACCTGGCCGAGCTCGATTTCGGCCGTGTCCATCCCCAGCCCGGACTCCATGTGGCCGACTACGTCCTGGTCGATGAAGAAGCGCAGGTAGCGGTTGTGCAGGTACTCGGTCAGCGGCGTCGCCAGCGGCAGGATGTCGGCGGCCAGCTCCCCCATCTCCGCCGCCATCTCCAGCTCCGGCACCGCGTCGCGGATCAGCGGTTCGTGCACGTAGAGGTGGAAGAGCCGCACCTCGGCGTCGGCGATGCGGCGCATCGACTGCACGTAGACACGCACCAGCTGCAGGAAGGCGACGAGCGGGAAGCCGGCGGCGAGGACGCGGGCGCAGTGCCGCAGCGCCGCCGCGTCTTCGGGGGTGAGGTTGCGTTGCCGCCCCTTCGGGGTGCCGAGGATGACGAGGATGCGCTCGATCAACTCCGGCTCCAGCCCGGTCTCCTCGGCCACCTCCCCCACCGTCAGCGTCTCCTCCTCCCCGGACACGACTTCGCCCGCGAAGCCGAAGGCAAGCCGCCCCTCGCGCCCCGCCTCACGCAGATCCTCCAGCGAGTACCCCCGCCCGCGCATCCGCGCCACCACCCGCGCCTGCGCCGCCGCCGCAGCCGTCCACCGCCCCCGCCGCACCGGCAAGATCTTCTCCCCCGCCCACCGTTTCAACGTGCTGGCGGGAACCCCAGCTCGACGCGAAGCCTCAGCAAGTGAGATGCGTTCATCAGCCATAACTAGCCGAGGCTAGACATCGAGCCCGACAGGCTGCTGCACTTGGTCAAGGCCATCCCCGGACCCGCTTACCGGGCCGGTCCCGGTAGGGGTGGAGCGTCTTGTACTTTTTTTGCTGCGGCGCCCTCGGACGGCCACATCGTGTCTTCAAAAAAAGTTAAGCGGAACCCCTACCGGGACCGGCCCGGCAGGGGCTCCGCGCAGGCCGGCCTTACCTCAGCTCGGTATCTCCGACTCCTCGTGCAACTGCAACACCGGCTCTCCGCCCTCACCAGTGCGAATCCGAATCGCCTCGTCGACCGGCAAGACGAAGATCTTGCCGTCGCCGACCTCGCCCGTGCGGGCATGTTTGAGGATCGTCTCGACGACGATCGGCTTGTCTTTGTCCTCGACCACAATCTCCAGCTTCACCTTCGGCCGGACATTGACGGTGAGGGTCGAGCCGCGGTACTGCTCGACGATGCCTTTCTGGCGGCCCGAGCCCTTGGCCTCGAGGATCGACAGGGAAGGGAACCCCTTGTCGAGCAACTCGGCCCGGATCGGCTCGAACGCCTCGTGGCGGATGAACGCCTCTATCTTCTTCATGCGCCCGGCCCTCCTAGGACTCGGTAGTGGTTGACATCTGACTTACAGCCGGAGACGCGGCTGCCGCTGGTGCCGGCGGCGGGGCGCCGCCGGACAGCAGGCCGGTCGAGTACTCGGGCTGCGGGATGAACTGCTCCGGGTACCCGTACATCCCGTGCTCGGAGATGTCGAGGCCGGCGTCCTCTTCCTCGGGAGTGACCCTGAGGCCGATCGTCTTCTTGATCAGGAAGAAGACCACGTAGGAGACGACGAACACGCAGGCGAAGGCGACGGCCACCCCGAGCGCCTGGGCGCCGAGCTGGCTGAACGAGCCGCTGTACCAGAGGCCCGGATCGCCGACTTCGTTGAATTCCGCCAGGCGCGGGGAGGTGAAGATCCCGCACGAGAGCGTCCCCCAGATACCGGCCAAGCCGTGCGCCGAGAGGGCGCCGACCGGGTCGTCGATGACCTTCTCGATCGCCAGCACGCCGAGCACGACGATGACGCCGCCGATCGCGCCGATGATCGGAGCCGCCCAGTACTCGACGTAGCCGGACGGGGCGGTGATTGCGACCAGACCGGCGATCGCGCCGTTGCCGGCCATGCCGATGTCGATCGTCCTCGTCCGCAGGTACATGAACGAGACCGCGGCGATCACGCCGGCGGCTGCGGCAAGGTTGGTGACGACGACAACTTCGGCGAAGCGACCGCCGATCGCACCCAGGGTCGAGCCCGGGTTGAACCCGAACCAGCCGAGCCAGAGGATCAGCACGCCGAGGCCGACCAACGGCATCGAGTGCCCCGGGATCGCCCGCGGTTTGCCGTCCTTCGTGTACTTGCCGATGCGCGGGCCGAGCAGCAGCAGGGCCGCAAGGGCACCGGTCGCGCCGATCAGGTGGACCACCGTGGAGCCGGCGAAGTCCTGCATGCCGATGTTGACCTGCAGCCAGCCACCGCCGAAGATCCAGTGGCTGAGCACCGGGTACAGCACGGCGCTGAAGATGACCGCGTAGATGATGTAGGCGCCGAACTTGATCCGCTCCAGAGTGGCGCCCCAGACAATCGCCAGCGAGACCGCGCAGAACACGAACTGGAAGAACATGAACGCGGCGGGGCTGATCGAATACGTTTCGACGAAGGGGATGCTTTTACCGGCCTCTTCGATCGAGGACCCGACGTTGAGGAAGAACCCTGAGTCGCCGGCGATCTCACCGAGCCCGCCGAAGGCGAGGGCAAAGCCGCACGCCCAGTAACAGAGCGAGGCGATCGAGAAGTTGACCAGGATCTTCGCTACCCCGGCGCCCACGTTCTTCGCTCGCGAGAAGCCGACCTCCAAGAGCAGGAAGCCCGCCTGCATGAACATCACCAGCACAGCGGCGACGATCACCCACATGGCGTTGATGCTCGCCTCGGGGGTTTCGAGAATGGCCGGTGCTTCGGCCCCGAAAGCGGCCCCCGGCAATATGAGCGAGGCGAGCGCGGCCACCGGGCCTGCGATCAAGAGCCTCTTTTTCATTGATTTCCTCCTAGCCCACCGGAGCCATGCTGCGGCGGTCGCGGGTTTTGGCGATTCCGTCAGCACCGTAAATTCGGCTCGGGAAGCTGTGTTTAGACGGGTGGAGCAAATCCAGCGGGCAGGATTCTCACGAGTGGCAAGAGGCCGCCTGGCGACGCCCGCCACATATCCGACCACGCAGCTCGGATTGCGTTAGGGTTCCCGAACCCAAAGTCTTTAGGGAGCCCTAAGTAGGCTCCCCTTATTCAGGAGGCTCTCGATTGAAGAAGTTCAGAGGACAGGCCGTGGTCGTCTTCGCTGCGCTGGCAGCTGCCGCGGCGCTGAGCGCGTGCGGGGACAGCGACGGTGAGGAGACGGCGACCGCGGAAGCCGGCGCCGCCGAACTGACGCCGGTCAAGCAGTACCTGACCGACCACTCCGCCGAACTCGTCGAGCAGGTGGGCCTGCTGAAGCAGAACGCCGACGAGTACTACGAGCTGGCCGAGTCGGTCGACTTCGACTACCAGCGACTGCTTGCCGACCACGGCGAGGAAGTGGCACAGATCCTCGGCGACTCCAAGGACGTCTTCGTGGTCGCCAACCCGGCCTACGAGGAGATGGAGGGGATCGTCGCCGGCGTGCCGCGACTGGCTCAGTACGACGTCGACATCGACGCCGGCTCCGACGCCTCGACGCCCGAAGACGCCGTCTCCTTCAGCCTCACCACGCCCGACGGCGAGCAGCTGAAACAGCCGGGCAACCTCTTCTTCCTCACCGAGACCGCTCTCTACGGGACCAACCCGGACCTGGCGGCGCAGGGTGCGAAGCCCGACGTCGACGGCGACGGCAAGGTCGAGTTCGGCGAGGGCCTGCCGGACGCCAACATCTACAAGGCGACGCTGGACGAATTCGATCAGCAGGCGAAGAGCCTCGACGAAGACGCGCAGGAGTTCGAACCGACGCCGTCCGACGCGCTGACCTCGATCGTGGTGATGACGCCGACCATGAGCGAGTACTTCGAGGCCTGGAAGAACTCGCGCTTCATCGCCGGTGAAGGCGCCGAGGAACTCGGATTCGTCGCCACCTCGCGCCTCTCCGACATCGCCGACATCCTCGGCGGCATCCTCGTCACCTACGACGGGATGGAGCCGATGATCGCCAGCGAGAACCCGCAGCAGGCGAAGCAGACCAAGAAGGAGCTGCAGAGCCTGGTCGCGTTCGCCTCCGACCTGCGCGACCGCGAGGCCGATGGGGAGAAATTCACCGCCAAGCAGGCCGACGCGCTCGGCGCCCAGGCCCAGGCCCAGGCGGAGGCGATCGCCGGCCAGGTGACGCAGGCGGCGAAACAGCTCGAAGTCGAACTGCAGGAAGGCTAGGAGGCGGTTACGGCGAGGCCGCTAGCGAACCGCCCGTTTGGCAAGACCGTCGCCGCCCTCGCGGCAGCGACGGTCTTGCTCTGTTCGCTCGCGGCCGCGACTGGCGCGTCGGCGGCTACGCCGCCCTGGCAGGCAGCCGACGCGATCCGGGCCGATCTCTTCGCGGCCCAGACCCAGCTCCTCTTCGACGAAAGCGCCGGCCAGCCGGTGGCGGCTGCACGAGCGGCCCTGCGGGGTCCACTGCGCCAGGGTCTCGCCACGGACGCCCCGCGCGAGTTGAAGGAAGTCGAAGCGGCGCTGGCCGACGCAAGCCGCGCCGCCCGCAACGGCGACGAAGTCGGCCTGGCAGCGGCGCGGGGACGCACGATCGCCGCCCTGCGTCGCGGCGCGATGGCGGTCGCGGTCGCCTCCGCGCAACGCGACGAACCGGCAAAAGCGCGGTCCTGGCTGCAGATCCGCGATTTCCGCAAGACCACCCGCTTCACCCGCCCCGGGGTCGACGGCACCGCCGCCCTGCAGGAATTGGCGGCGCGCGAACTGAGCCCCCACGAGACGGTCCTGCAGATCGAAACGGACCTGCTCGACACGTTCCAGGCGCGACTCCTGACGAACCTGGACGAAGCGGCGCAGGCGGCCGAACGGGGCTTTGACGGGCGCTTCGCCGAAACCGCGGCGCTCGTCGCCGGCTACTGGGAGGCGATTGCCCCCGAGTACGGCAAGCAGCGCGGCGCCGCCGAACGCCGTGCCGCCGGCCACGACTTCGCGCGGCTCGCCGCAGCCGGCACCCGTACCGACCGGGCCGCCTTCGAAGCGGCCCGCGAGCAGGTCGAAGCCGACCTCGAGGGCTTCACCGCGGCGCCGCTGACCCCCGACGAGCAGGTCAACCGCGCCAGTCAGTTCGACCGCTTCGTCGGCCTGGTCCCGAAGGAGTACGACAAGGGCACCAGCGACGGCAACGTCACGGTTGCCTTCGAGGTGCAGGAGGCGGTCGCCTTCATGGACGGGAGCGAAGCGGCCCTCTCCGACCTCGAGCCGATCCTGCTCGCCCGCGCCCCGGCCGCGGTGGCGAAGATCAAGGCCTACTTCGCCTCGATGCGCGAGATCGTCGACGCGGCCCAGCAGGGCGAGGCGGTGGCGCCACAGGAGCAGCTCGACGTCGCCGGCGAACGGGCCCTGGACGAATTCGAACGGATCTCGCCCACGGAGTGGAGCGAAGGCGGCGACGAAGCCGACTACGAACTCGTCGACATCTCGCTCGACCAGCTCGAAGCGGCGGTGGGCGCCGGCCAGTACCAGGCAGCCGAGCAGGCCCGGCTCGCCGCCTACGGGTTCTTCGAGTTCGGGCCGGAGCTGAAGCTGCGCGCCTTCGACACCCAGCTGGCGCTCGAAATCGAGGGACTGATCTGGTACGGCGCGGCCGGCGACAAGGGCCTCGCCAACCTGGTCGCCGACAACTCCCCCCTGACCGAGATTCGCGAAACCCGGCTCGATCTCGACGAAAAGCTGGCCGACGCGCGGGCGATCACCGGCGACGGCGCCAGCGCGATGACGGCGATCACCAACTCGGCCCTGATCGTCTTTCGCGAGGGGCTGGAGGCGATCCTGATCCTGGCCGCGATCACGGCCAGCATGCTCGGCCCGCGGGCACCGCTGCGGCGGCCGATCTATCGCGGCGCCCTGCTCGCGATCCCGGCCAGCTTCCTGATGTTCGGGCTGGCGATCCTGCTGCTCGACTCCCTCTCCAAATACGGCGAGAAACTCGAGGCGGTGGTCGGCGTCCTCGCCATCGGCGTGCTCTTGCTGGTCATGAACTGGTTCTTCCACCGCGTCTACTGGACCGAGTGGATCAAGGGCCACCGCGATCGCGGCAAGGCGCTGACCGGGGCGGCGCTGGCGGCCGGGGCGGGCGCCGCAACCGTGGCCGGGCTCTACACGCTCGGCTTCACCAGCGTCTTCCGCGAGGGCTTCGAGACCGTGCTCTTCCTGCAGGCGCTGCAGCTCAGCTCGGGGACCGGCGTCGTCATCGCCGGCGTCTCGCTCGGCCTGGTCCTGACCGGGATCGTCGGCGCCGTCACCTTCGCGCTCGAGCGCAAGCTCCCTTACAAGAAGATGCTGATCGCCACCGGCGTGCTGATCGCACTCGTGCTGGTTGTCCTCGTCGGCAACACGGCACGGACCATGCAGGGCGTGGGCTGGCTCTCGATCCACCCGATCGACGTCGAACTGCCGCTCTGGATGGGGACCTGGCTCGGCATCTACCCGACCGTCGAGACCCTCGCCGCACAGGCGCTCGCCTTCGTCTTCGTGGTCGGCAGCTACTTCGCCGCCGAGTGGATGCGCAAGCGCGAACTGCGCAAGGCGATCGAGGCGCACGAGGAGTCGCTGCGAAAAGGCACCGCGGCCGAACCCCCCGAGCCCGAGGCTGGCCTGAGCAACGGGAACGGAGCCGATGGAGACCGCGGCGCAATAGGGTCGGCCGACGATGCCGTCGCGCCTGCGCCCCACGAGCTCAGTCGCCACTGAGGCGATCCTCGTCGGCGACCCCGGGCGAGCGCTGCTGCTCGCCCAGGAGCTCCTGGAGCAGCCGAAGATGTGCAACCACGCCCGCGGGCTCTGGGGCTACACCGGGCAGACGCCGGGGGGCCGCGCGCTGACCGTGCAGTCAACCGGAATGGGCGGCCCCAGCGCCTCTATCGTCCTCGCCGACCTGGCCGAGCTGGGGGTGCGACGGGCGGTCCGGATCGGCACCTGCACCGCGCTCGATCCGGCGCTCCGGCCCGGCAGCCTGCTGATCGCCGCGGAGGCACACGCGTGGGGAGGCGGCGGTGCCGGCGAGCCCGTCCTCCCCGACGCCAAGCTGACCGCGGGGCTGCGAAGCCGACTCGGTAACGGGGCCCGGATGGCAGCGGTCGCCAGCCTCGACACGCTGCACGAGGGCGGGGCACCGGCGCCCGTGGACGCCGGCGACGCGGCCGACATGCAGACCGCCGCCCTGTTCGCCCGCGGGGCCGAGCTGGGAGTGGCGCTGGCGGCGGTGCTGATCGTCGCCGAGAGCGCCGCCGGGGAGCCGCTCGCCGAAGAGGCGGCCGAGCTGGCGGCTAAACAGGCCGGGATCGCCGCCGCAGGCTGTCTCTAACCCTCAAGTCGAGGGTTAGGCTTTCGCTTTCTTGGTCGATTTTTTGGCGGGTTTCTCGGCCAGCTGGCGACGGATCGCGCCAAGGTCGCGAGAGAGGTCGTCGATCTGCTCCTCGACCTCCTCGAGGCGCTGCGAGAACGAGCGCAGGCGCCGCTCGAGGCGTTCGAGATCGGTGGCCGAGGAAAGATTGAGGGCCCCCATCGCCGCCTGCTGAGCCTCGATCGCCTTCTCACGGGCGCCGAACGCGGCGGAAATCGCGTTGTGGAGGGTCGGGTTCTCGATCAACGCCTGGGCCAGCTCGCCGATCGCCTGCTCGCTGCGCGCCCGCAGCCCGTCCTGCTCATCTTGGTCGTAGCTCACGCCCCCGCCTTTCGCAGTTCATTGACACCAGCTTAACGAGCACATCCGGGTGAGTTGAAAGTCTCCTGCCTGCATGAATGTGGTCAATCTTGATTAAGTTGATTAAGTATGGAACCAATGTTGATTAAGGCCTTGTTGGGGGGCGACCCGAGCCGTTGTACGCCTCCAGGCGACCTAGTAGCCTCGACTCGCCTGTCGCGGGGGGAGGATGCGGATGCGGATTTCGCAGTTTCCGTGGTTCGCGGCAGCGGGTACCGAGGCGCATTGGGATGAGAGCCAAGCTCGCAATCACGGTCGTACTCGCCGGCTTCCTGGCGCTGTCGGCCCTTGTCGGCATCGCCGGCGCCGAACCGGTGACCGAAAGCGTCCCCGCCGACGCGCTCACGACGACGACCACGGTCCCCTCATTGCAGGCGCCGGCATGCGCGAACGGCCTCGACGATGACGGCGATGGTCTCACCGACCTGACCGACCCCGACTGCACCGACCCCACCGGCACCAGCGAGGCGCCGATCCCGGCCGGCGCTGCCAGCCCGGCAAATCCGGTGCCGGCCCCCGAGGCACCAGCCGCAGCACCGCCCGGCAAAAAAGGTGGCGGCCTCGAGCAGGGCAGCACGATCGACGGCGGCGACCAGGGCGGCAAGAGCGGCGGCGTCACCCGCAACCAGAGCCTCGGCGACACCAGCGGTGGCGGTGGCTCCGACGGTGCCGTCAAGGCCCCGAGCGCCACCGGTGGCGGCGACCAGCCATTGGCCGACGGCAGCGACGGCGGCTCCCAGTTCGCCAGCGGCGGGACCCCGACCGCGGCCAACCCGACGACGACGATCGCGCCGTTCGGACCGGCCCCGATCGGCGTCCCCAACTTCGTCATCGACTCGTTCGAGATCCCGCCCTTCCTGCTGCCGATCTACCAGGCCTGCGGAACCGAATACGGCATCCCCTGGGAGGTGCTGGCCTCGATCAACAAAATCGAGACCGCGTTCGGGACCAATCTCAACGTCTCCAGCGCCGGCGCGGTCGGGTGGATGCAGTTCCTGCCGTCGAGCTGGGAGGCCTTTGGGGTCGACGCCAACGGCGATGGGCGCAAAGACCCCTACAACCCCGTCGACGCGATCTGCGCCGCCGCCAACTACCTCGAGCTCGCCGGCGGCAAAGAGGATCTCTACGACGCGATCTTCGCTTACAACCATGCCGACTGGTACGTGCAGGAGGTGCTGCTCTACGCGCGCGCCTACGGCAAGCTCCCCTCCGACCTGGTCGGCTCGCTGACCGGGCTGACCGAGGGCGCCCACTTCCCAATCGCCGCCGACGCGCGCTACGCCGATGACATCTCCGCCCGGGCGGCGCTGAAGAGCTCCGCCGACAACGCCGCCGAAGTCATCTCCTCCTCCCCCACCCGCCGGGGAATCAACATCTTCTCCCGCGAGGACGCGCCGGTGGTCGCCGTCAACGACGGCGTCATCCGCAAGTTCGGCAGCTCGGCGAAGCTGGGCAAGTTCGTCGTCCTCGAAGACACTTACGGCAACCGCTACACCTACGCCGAACTCGGCGAGATCGTCCGCGAGCACCGGCTGGTGGTGATGCCGACCGGCAAGGAGCAGCGGATCCCGCTCGAAAGCCAGAACCTGCGGCCACGGCTGCGGGCGCTGCCCAGCCGCGCCGGCGAGGACGAGCGCGAGCGGGAAACGGCCGCCGCCGACAACCTCGACCCCGTCCCCAACGACGGCACGCTGCGGGTCGGCTCCAAGGTGATCGCCGGGACCGTGCTGGCCCGGGTCGGCGCCGGCGCCGAAGGCATCGACTCCCACATCAACTTCTCGATCCGCCCCGCCGGCCGCGGCGCCCCCCGGATCGACCCGAAGCCGATCCTCGACGGCTGGAAGCTGCTCGAGGCAACGGCGATCTACCGGGCCAAGGGCAAGAACCCCTTCACCTCACGGCTCAGCGGCGCCGGGGCCCTGCTGCTCTCCAAGGAGGCGCTGCAGAAACGGGTGCTGGCCGACGAGGGCCTCTCGATCTACGCCTGCGGCCGCGAAGACATCGCCAGCGGCTTCACCGACCGCCGCATCCTGGCGATGCTCGCCTACCTGCGCTCGCAGGACTTCGAGCTGACGATCACGTCGCTCACCTGTGGTCACGGCTTCCTCACCACCTCCGGCAACGTCTCCGAGCACAGCACCGGCGACGCAGTCGACATCGCGGCGATCAACGGCGTCCCGGTCACCGGCCACCAGGGCCCGGGCACGATCACCGACGAACTGATCCACGCGGTGCTCCAGTTGCAGGGCACGATGCACCCGCACCAGGTGATCTCGCTCGAGGACCTGCCGGGCCCGACCAGCATCGCCCTCTCCGACCATTACGACCACGTCCACGTCGGCTACCACCCGATCGAGAGCGCGCTCGACGCCCAGTACTCGGCCCTGCTGAAACCGGATCAGTGGCAGCGCCTGATCGACCGCCTCGGGCAGATCGAAAACCCGGAGGTGCCGATCAAGCCCTCCGAGTTCGCGGTGCCGGACAAGCCGCAAGGCGGCGGCGGGGCCTCAGCCGGCGAGTAGTTCTTCGCTGCCCTCCCGTGGGGAGGGATGGCGACCTCCTCCGGCGGAATTCAGTCGCGCACCCTTCGGGTGCGGCTCCAGATGGTTGAGCGCGCCTATGGCGCGCAGGAATCGGATTGCATTTCCGCGCGCTTCGCGCACATTCCGCCAGAGGAGGTCGCCATCCCTCCTTCACACGCGTCCTGGAAGAACCAGCTGACGCGATCCGCGCGTCGATGATTCAGCTAACAAGGTCCGGCAGCTCTCACGCTGGAAGCTGCCGTGCCGGAGCCGAGTCGCTGCCTGCGCTCGTGAGGGCGAACCGGTCGTGCCTGTGGGGAATGTGGCCGTAGGCCGCGATATGCAATCTGATTCCCTGCACCCCATAGGGGTGCAGCATCATCCGGAGCAGCGCCCGCAGGGCGCGCGACTGAATTCCCCACAGGCATGACCGGTTCGCCCTTTCAGGGCCCAGTCCGCGAGAATCGCTGCCGTGACCAAGCTTTTCGGATTCGCCCAGTTCGATTTCGCCGGCGCCCTGCCGTTGGGTGACGGGCGCTACCTCGCTCGGGGCGAGGAGGGCGAGAGCGTCCTGGTCATCTTGACCCTGGGTGCTCCCCCGCCTCCCCCAAGGCGCAGGCGACGTCCGCATAAGGCTCAAGCTGAGGTCGAGCCTTCTGCCCTGCCGCTGACGCGCGTCACCTCGGTGCGCGCCTTCGCGCCGTTCGGGGACGAGGAGGAAGCCGGACGGTGGCTCGACGAGGCAATCGAGGCGGAGGACACGACGGACGTGCTGATCGCCGACGGCATCGCCCTGCTCAACCGCGCGCTGCACGCACATGCTGCGGCCAGCGCCGATCCCCAGGGCCAGGAGCTCCCGCCCCAACGGGCGGTGAAGGTGCGGGTCGGCTACGGCAGCGGCGAGGAGATCGCCGAGAGCCATTTCAGCGTCGCACACGAGGTCGACGTCCGGGCTCGCGGCAGCTCGCGCACGAAACGCCGACAGGACGATCTGCGCCCACAGGAGCGGGTTGCGGGAGTGCTCGGGGGCCGCGAGCAGATCGACGTCTGCGAGACGCTGCTGCTGCGCGCCCGCGCCGACCTCGACGCCGGCCGCGAACGCGAGGCCGCACTGCAGCTGCGGGTCGGGTTGGAGGCATTGCTTGTCGAGCTGCAGGGCGCGCTCGAGGATCCCGGCCACGAGGACGACATGGGAACGCTGAACAGCCGCCGGTCAGAGGCCGGCGAAGCAGCAAACGCAGCGCTGAAGGGCGACCTGGATGCTGCCCGGGCCACCCAGGCGCGGGAACTGCTGGAGCTATGCGAACGGGTGCTACGGCGTCGGCGGGTCACTTCGCGGTTGAGGTCCATCCCGGCAGGGGTGGAACGTCTTGTACTTTTTCCGCGGCAGCGCCCACGGACAGCCTTGAGCCGTCTTCGGAAAAAGTTAAGTGGAACCCCTGCCGGGATGGACCTCAAGGGCCAGACGCCGCGCAACGACCTCGTCAAGCAGCGATTCCGCTAGATGGTGGGCTTCGTCCAGGGGTACGCCCTCGATCGAGGGCACGCCGATCACGGTCAGTCCGGCAGCCCGAGCAGCGGCGACGCCGGTCGGGGAGTCCTCGAGCGCGACCACATTCGGGCCGGGCTCGACCTCGAGCCGGCGGCAGGCCTCCAGGTAGGGATCCGGGGCCGGCTTCGGCGCCGCCACTTCGTGGGCGCTGAGAACGACGTCGAAGTGGTCCTCGAAGCCGACCAACTGCAGCGAGCGGGCGACGAAGACCAGGGGTGAGTTGGAGACGAGACCGATCGGCGTGCCGCGCCGGCGCAGCGTGTGGAGCAGCTCGCGGGCACCGATCATCGCCTCTACCCCCTGCTCGAGCTCGGCGACGACCAGCGCGTTCAGCTCCTCGATCAACTCCGCCGCTCGCCCAGGCTCGCCCAGGCGCCTTTCAAGCACAGCGCCGGCGATCTCGGCCGACGTCCCGACCAGCTCACGCTTGTCGGCCGGGGTGAAGGCGGTGCCGCGGCGCTCGAAGAGGTCTTCCTCGGCTCGCGTCCAAACCGACTCGGTGTCCAGCAGGAGGCCGTCGTTGTCGAAGATGACGGCCTCAGGGGCGGCGTGCTCCATCGCGGCATCATCGCGAACCAGCCGAGTTCGCGGCATGCACTAACTTCGCGGCATGCCGTTTCACATCGAGATTACTTCAGTGCTCGATCAAGCTCGTGTACTCAACCTGAATGAGTCCGAACTACGCGAGCAGATTCTCGAACCCTGGGTCGCCGGCTTGCCCTTCGGATTCGGCGGCCGGAACTGGGAGCCACGCGAGAGCCGGCTGACGATCCTCGAAGGGCCCGAACTGGGGCCGAACATAGGCGCGGACGATGGCTGGACCGACGCCCTGCGCGCGGCCGACGACGTCACCCGGCGGATGCTGGAAGCGGCTGAGGCGAGCGCACCCGAGCAGGTCGCCGTCGTGGTCGAGGCCGATTCGGTCGAGGCCGCACTCGAGCAGCTGCGCTCGGGAAGGCCACCGCGGCAGATCCCCTGGTCGACAGCGGTCGAGCAGATCGGCGCCCGTGACCCGGAGGTCTCGGCGGTGATCCTCGTCGTCAAGCGCCCGCAGCTCGAGTGGCCCGGGGCCCAGCGTCCCGAGCATTAGGCGAGCGCGCTGAGGACCGCACCGAGCTCGTCGACCACGTCGCCGTCGAGCTTCAGCTCGGCATCGCCGTCGTAGGGGGTCGCCCCCTTGGTGACGATCGCCAGGCGACCGCCGCGCTCGAGGGTCAGCTGAGGCAGCGCGGCGACCGGGTGGACCGCGAGCGAGGAGCCGGCGCAGATCATCAGCTCAGCCCGTTCGGCGAGGTCCCGCGCGCGGGTGATCGCGCTCTCCGGCAGCAGCTCGCCGAAGAGGACGACGTCCGGCTTGACCGCGCCGCCGCAGGTCGAGCAGAAGGCAACGCCCGCGGCGTCGAAGAGCCGCTCCACCTCCTCGATCTCGAAGCTGGCGGCACAGCGGGTGCAGGAGGAGGTCTCGATCGAGCCGTGCACCTCGATCACGTTGCGCGAGCCCGCCGCCCGGTGCAGGCGGTCGATGTTCTGGGTGATCACGCCCTCGACCAGGCCCCGGCGCTCGAGCTCCGCCAGCGCCTCGTGGGCCGGGTTCGGCCGTTTGTCGCCGAGCGACTGGAAGCGCGGGCGGTAGTAGGACCAGAACCGCGCCGGGTCGCGCTCGAAGACGTCGATATGGGCGACCTCCATCGGATCGACGTTCGCCCAGAGGCCGGTCTCCGGGGTGCGGAAATCGGGGATCCCGGACGGAACCGAGATCCCCGCGCCGGTCAGGACGACGGTGCAGCTCGACTCGCGGATCAGCTCCGCGAGTCGCTCTGCCCCTACCGCTGTCGCTACTTCCCGCTCCACTTGGGGGTGCGCTTGGCGAGAAAGGCGCCGATGCCCTCTTTGGCGTCCTCGCTGCGGAATGCGGTCGCGAAGCCCTGCTTCTCGGCCTCGATGCCCTCGTCGATGTCGCCCTGGTGGGAGACGGTCTTGATCTGTTCGACCGCGAGCGGCGCCTGAGCGGCCAGCTTGCGGCCCCACATCAGCGCCGTCTCGAACAGCTCGTGGTCGGGGACGACACGGTTGACGAGGCCGATTTCGAGCGCCTCCTCGGAGAGCACGGCGTCGCCGACCAGGTTCATCTCCAGCGCCTTCCTGGGGCCGACGAGGTGGGCCAGGCGCTGGGTGCCGCCGAAGCCGGGGATGATCCCCAGCTTGATCTCGGGCTGGCCGAAGACGGCGGCCTCGGCGGCGATCCGCACGTCGCAGGCCATCGCCACCTCGCAGCCGCCGCCGAAGGCGATCGAGTTGACGGCGGCGATCGTGGCCACCCGCGAGGTGCCGAACTCGCGCAGCAGCGCGTGGGCGCTGTGGATCAGCTCCTCGCTGCCCTCGTCCATCTGCGTGAACGCCTTGATGTCGGCGCCGGCCGAGAAGACGACCGGGACCGAGGAGGCGATCACCATCGCCCCCACCCCGTCGGCCGCCTTGACCCGCTCCCAGACCGTGCCGAGGTCGCGGATCACGTCGGGGGAGACGGCGTTCATGGGCAGGTTGGCGAGCCAGGCGACGGCGACGCCGTCGCGGGTCTCCAGCTTCACCGTCTCCGTCTGCTCGCCCTCGTCGGGCTGCGGGTAGGGATAGAACCCCTGGCCGCTGCTGAGCCCGTAGCGGCCCTGGGCGACGAGGCGCTTCAGGGTGACCGGCGGCGCGAAGCGGTCGCCGTGCTTCTCCTGCAGCTGCTCGAGCTGCTCCAGCGCCTTGTCGAGACCTTCGACGTCGGCCCGCCAGAACGGCGGCAACAGCCCTTTGCGCGGGTCCAGCCCGGCCCCGGTCATCATCCCGAGGTCGACGTCGCGGACCGAGCAGACGCCCTCCTCGACCAGCAGGCAGGCCTCGACCAGGGCGCGGCCGGCGAACATGGCGACGAGTTCCTCGGTGTCGGGATCGGCGTCGCCCGGGATCGTCTGCTCGCCGTCCTTGAAGAAGCCCTCGCCGCCGCTCTTGGCGCCGAGCTTGCCGTCGGCGACGAGCTGCTTCAGCCCCCCGTGCACGTAGAAATCCTCGCCGTAGGAGGCGCTGAGGTGCTCGGCGGTGTGCAGCGTGGTGTCGAGGCCGAGCAGGTCGGTGAGGAAGAAGGGGCCCATCGGCGCCCCTTTGGCGGCGACGATCGCCTCGTCGATCGCCTTCAGCGAGAGCCCGTGCTCCTCCTGGGCGCGCCAGATCTCGCCCATCGCGGCGATCAGGATCTTGTTGACGACGAAGCCCGGGACCTCGGCGCAGACGATCGGCTGCTTCTTGATCGCCTGGGCGAAGTTGTAGGCGGCGGTGGCGGTCTCCTGCGAGGTGTCCTCGCCGACGATCACCTCGACCAGCGGCATCACCGAAGCGGGGTAGAAGAAGTGGAAACCGACGACCTTGTCGGCGCGCAGCGTCGCTTCCCCCATCTCGGTGATCGAGAGCGAGGAGGTGTTGGAGGCGATGATCGCGTGGCCCGGGGTGGCGGCGTCGATCTCGCGGAAGACCGCCTGCTTGATCTCCATCCGCTCCGGGACCGCCTCGATCACGAAGTCGACGTCGCCGAACTCCTCGTAGGTGGTGGTACCCGTGATCAGGCCCATCACCTCGGCGAGGCGGGCATCGGCCTGCTCCTGCGTCAGCTTCTCCTTCGCGACCAGGCGGCTCAGTTTGCCCTCGGTGATCGCGCGGGCTTTCTCGACGGCGGCGTCGACGAACTTCTGGTCGATGTCCTTGACGACGACGGAAATGTCGGCGGTGGCGATCGCCTGCGCGATCTCACCACCCATGGTGCCGCCGCCGACGACGGCGGCCTTCGAGACGAACATGAAGTCTGGATCCTCTCCGAGTTTGGCTTGGTCAAGCGGCCTGGGCCGCGAAGCAGCGGAGGCTATCCGGTTGCGGCCGTGCGAGGTTAAAGCCCGGCGGCGGCGCTGCCGATAGACGCCTTTCATGCGCAGGGGGACCAGGATCGGAACGCTGCTGGCCGCACTAGGGCTCAGCATCGGGCTGACGAGCATCACGCCCGTTGCGAGCGCGCAAGTGCCGAACGCGACGCTGACGCCCGGTGGGCGCGCGATCGCCCCAGCCTCCGCCCCGCCCGCGGTCGAGGCGATGATCGAAGCGGCGAACCGGATTCGCCACCGGCCCTACCGCTGGGGCGGCGGCCACCGCAGCTGGAACTCGCGCGGCTACGACTGCTCGGGCTCGGTCAGCTACGTGCTGCACGCCGCCGGGCTGCTCGATTACCCGCTCGACTCGACCGGCTTCATGCGCTGGGGCGGCGGCGGAGCCGGCAGCTGGGTGCGCATCTACGCCAACCACGGGCATGTCTTCGCGGTGATCGCCGGCCTGCGCTGGGACACCTCCTACAGCGAAGACGGCGACCGCAGCGGCCCCGGCTGGAGCGAACAGATGCGCTCCAGAGGCGGTTTCCGGGTGCGCCACCCGCTCGGCCTGCTCGGCGCCGAACCGCTCTGATCTCCCGCCACCGCGGATAAGCGCCGGCCGGCAAAGACTGTACGGCGGTACAAAGGCGCCCGGAGCGCTCGCCCATTAGGCTCTTTTGGCTCTTAATAAGGGAGTGAGACCGGTAATCGATCGCGCCTCTCGACCGGCGCGCCAAGTGAGGACCAGCCAAGCGATGACTCGTATCCGCCAGCAGAACGTGACCGCCGCGCAGTGGAGCTCGAACGGGGAGGCTCTCGGCGCGCTCGACCTGACCCTCCCCGAGAACGAAGCTTTCGGCGCCAACGTCTTCTCAGTCGCCGTGCAGCGCGAACGCCTGCCCCAGGACGCCTTCGAGAAGCTGCAGGCGACCCTGGCCCACGGCGAGGCACTCGATCCGAGCCTGGCCGACGCCGTCGCCGAGGCGATGAAGGACTGGGCGCTGGAGAACGGCGCCACCCACTACACCCACATGTTCCAGCCGCTGACCGGCTCGACCGCGGAGAAGCACGACTCCTTCTTCGAGCCGGCCGGCGAAGGCACCTCGCTCGCCGGCTTCTCCGGCAAGGAGCTGATCCAGGGCGAGCCCGACGCCTCCTCCTTCCCGACCGGCGGCGTCCGCGCCACCTTCGAGGCCCGCGGCTACACCGCCTGGGACCCGACCAGCCCCGCCTTCATCCTCGAGAACCCGAACGGCGCGCTTCTCTGCATCCCGACCGCGTTCGCCTCCTGGACCGGTGAGGCGCTGGACGGCAAGGTGCCGCTGCTGCGCTCGATGGACGCGCTCTCGCGCTCGGCCGTCAAAGCCCTGCGCCTGCTCGGAGACGAGGAGACGCAGCGGGTCTTCACCACCGTCGGGCCCGAGCAGGAGTACTTCCTGATCGACGAGCAGTACTTCTTCGAGCGACCTGACCTGATCGCGACCGGCCGCACCCTCTTCGGCGCCAAGCCGGCGAAGGGGCACGAGCTCGACGACCACTACTTCGGCTCGATCCCGGAGCGGGCCCTCGCCTGCATGATGGAGGCCGAACTGGAGATGCGGAAGCTCGCCATCCCGGTCAAGACCCGTCACAACGAGGTGGCACCGGCGCAGTACGAGATCGCGCCGATCTTCGAGAACTCGAACGTCGGCTCCGATCACCAGCAGCTGCTGATGCAGACGCTGGAGAACGTGGCGCGTCGCTACGGTCTCGTCTGCCTCCTGCACGAGAAGCCGTTCGCTGGCGTCAACGGCTCCGGCAAGCACAACAACTGGTCGATGGGCACCGACGCCGGCAGCAACCTGCTCGATCCGGGCGACACGCCGGCGGACAACATCCACTTCCTGTTCTTCTGCGCGGCAGTAATTCAAGCGGTGAACGTGCACCAGGGCCTGCTGCGGGCCTCGGTCGCGAACATCGGCCAGGACCACCGGCTCGGGGCCAACGAGGCGCCGCCGGCGATCATCTCGATCTTCCTCGGCGGCGAGCTGGAAAAAACGTTCGAGGCGATCGCCACCGGCGAAGGGGATCCCAACACCCCCGGCTCCTTCCTCGACCTCGGGGCCGACGTGCTGCCCTCGCTGCCGATGCACGGCGGCGACCGCAACCGGACCTCGCCGTTCGCCTTCACCGGCAACAAATTCGAGTTCCGGGCGCTGGGATCGAGCATGTCGCTCGCCTTCCCCAACACGGTCCTGAACACGATCGCCGCCGAGGCGATCGACGAGCTGGCCGGCAAGCTGGAGCAGAAGCTCAACTCCGGCACCGAGATGCCGCAGGCCGTGATGGAGGTCGTCAAGGACGCGTATAGCGCCAACAAAGGGGTCTGCTTCGGCGGCGACAACTACTCCGAGGAGTGGCACGCCGAGGCCGAGCAGCGGGGACTGAAGAACCTGCGGACGACGCCCGACGCGCTGCCCGAGGTGCTCAGCGCCGACACCGTCGCCGCCTTCGAGAACTACAGCGTGCTCTCCAAGCGCGAGCTCGAGTCCCGTTACGAGGTCTGGGTCGAGCAGTACGCGATCCGGGCCAACATCGAGGCGGAGGAGACGTTCTCGATCGCCCAGACGATGCTGCTGCCGGCGGCCCTGCGTCACCTGGCGCTGATCGAGAGCGCCGGCGTCTCCAGCCTCGAGGGCGAGGCGCGCGAGCTGGTCGACGAGCTGGTCGCCGCCCTGGGCGAGCTGAAAACGGCGAATGCCCCCAACGACCTCGAGGGCATGGACCTCGCCCTGCACGCCCGCGACAAGCAGCTGGCGGCGATGGCCGGCGTGCGCGAGGCGGCCGACAAGCTGGAGAAGGTCGTCGCGGACGATCTGTGGCCGCTGCCGAAGTACGAGGAGATGCTCTTCATCAAGTAGCGGGACGCGGCTCCGGGTCGGGAAGTCCGGAGCCGCCGTTCAGCGGGTTGAGGTCGGCGAGCAGCTCCAGCAGTTGGGGCTGCGGCGCCTGCGAGTCGATCAGAACCGCGGTGCCCGGCCAGGCGTAGCGCAGGTAACGGGCATAGGCCTGGCGCGAGCCGAGGTCGGGCTCGTAGATCCAGGAGCCGGTGTTCCAGTACCGAGGGCCGCCGTCACGACTGGAGCGGACGTCGGCGAGTGGCTGGTGGGTGTGGGCAAAGACGATCTGCTCCGCATCGCGGTCCCAGGCGAGGTTGGCGACGACCTGCGCGAAGGCCTCCAGCGCGTGCTCGGAGGGATCGCTGCGCGAGACGACGGTCGGCTCCGGGTACAGCGGCCGCGCCGCCGGCGGCCCCGCCAGCGGCTGCTCGCGCGCCTGGCGCGCGGCCTCGCCGCGCACCACCGCATCGAAGTGCTCCTCGCTGGGCAGCGTGCCGGTATCGGCCTCGCCGGGCCCGCGGTCGCGGATCTTTGCCGCCAGGCGCTCGGCCCCCCGCACCGGCGCGCCCAACGCCGAGGCGAAGCGGCCCGCGCGTTGCGCGGCGCGGAAGACGTTCTGCTGGGCGTGGGTGCCGTGCGGCATCTGGGCGGCGATGTAGAGCCACTCGGTCAGCAGGGTCGTAACCGACTCGTAGTCCTCGATGCAGGTCGGCTCCTCCGGGCCGCCGGCCGCGATCGCCCAGAGGGTTCGGGTCAGCAGCCGGTCGCCACGCGAGCCGCTGAGCCGCGCGTGCGGGTCGAGGTAGTGGCCGTGGGTGCAGAGGACGCCGGCGAACTCGTAGGTGGGATAGGCAATCTCGACCTCGACGCCCGGGAGCTTTCGCTCCAGGAATTCCTGGAAGTAGCCGGGACCTGGCGGAACGGCTGGACGGTGACCAGTCGCCAGTGCAGTCTCCATCCGGTCCTCCTCATCGCGGTGGACGAGGTGGTGGTCGTGATTCCCGGCGAGGAAGACGAGCCGCTTGCCGGCCATCCGCTCGGCGATCAGGCGCAGCAGCTCGTCGGCCGCCTCGACGCAGTCCTCTACCGAGCCGAAGAGGAAGTCGAAGAGGTCGCCGAGGAAGATCAGCTCGTCGATCCCCTCCAGGGCCGGCGCCAACCGCTCGAGGAAGAACCCCTCCGCCAGCAGGTCGCGCCCGGTCCAGGCGCCGAAGTGGGTGTCGGAGATGACGAGGGCGCGCATCGAGTCGCGCCGAGTCTAGGCGGCGCGCTCGCGCACCTTCATCCGCAGGCCGCCCTTGGGCGAGAGGGTCGGCATCTGGCGGATCGTCATCGTGCGGCCGGGGAGGGCGCCGAGGCGCAGCCGCTGCAGCAGCATCGTCGCCACCAGCTTCACCTCCATCTGGCCGAAGCGTTTGCCGATGCAGACGCGCTGGCCGCCGCCGAAGGGGACGTAGGCGCCGCGCGGCAGCGCCGCCTTGCGCTCGCGGGTGAAGCGCTCGGGGATGAAGGCCTCCGGGTCGGGGAAGACCTCGGGGATGCGGTGGCTGGCCCAGGAGCAGTAGTTGACGTAGGCGTCCTTCGGCACGGTGTAGCCGCCGAACTCAAACTCGCGGACGGCGCGGCGGGGGCCGATCCAGGCGGGCGGGTAGAGCCGCAGGACCTCGTCGAGCACCATCTCGAGGTAGGGCATCTCGCGTTCGAGCTCCTCGACGGTGGGCGTGCGCCCGCTGAGCACGCGGTCCTGCTCCTCGCAGAGCTTGGCAACGACCTCAGGATGGCGCGCCAGCTCGTGCATCATGAAGGTGAGCGTCGAGGTCGAGGTGTCGTGGCCGGCGAACATCAGGGTCATCACCTGGTCGCGCACCTCGCGGTCGCTGAATTCCTCGCCCCCCTCACCGCGGGCGTCGACCAGGAGGCTGAGGATGTCGTGGCGATCGGGGTCGGGCTTGGCGCGGCGCCGCTTGACCTCGCCGAAGACGATCTCGTCCAGCACCTGCCGCGAGGAGAGCAGCTTGCGCCAGGGCGATCCCGGACCGCGCAGCAGCCGCAGCTGGAAGTCGATCCCGTAGAAGCCGAGCGCGCGCTCGAAGTGCTCGGCCGCCGCGGCGCCCTTGCCGGCCTCGTCGGGGTCCAGTCCCAGCAGAGCGCGCATCGCGATCCGCATCGCCAGGTTGCGCATCCAGTCGTAGAGGTCGATCGTCGCCCCCGGCGCGAGGGGATCGATCGTGGCCTCCGCCTCCAGCGCCATCGCGCTCACGGAGGCATCGAGCTGGCGGCGGTGGAAGGCCGGCAGCATGATCGCCCTGGCGCGGTCGTGGTAGTCGTCGTCGACCGTCAGCAGGCCGTCGCCGAGCAGCGGGATCAGGTCGCCGAAGCTCGACTCGCGCCAGTGGAAGTTCTCCGGGTGACCGACGGTGACGAAGTGGTTGGCCTCGGGGCCGAGCAGGAAGACCACCCGCGAGTGCAGCAGCCGCATACTGAAGATCGGCCCGTACTTTTCGTAGCCACCGAGCAGCAGCGGCAGCGGATCGTGGGCGATCTTGTGCGTGCGGGCGAAGCTGAAGTCGTTGGGCCCCGGCGGGAACTTGCCGCGCTCGCGCCATTCGACCGCGAGGTCGCTGATCACCCGGCGCACCGGGCTGGGGGACATCTGCGGCGGCCGCTGGACCGGCGCGGTGGTGTCGACCGTGGCCATCGGCCGTCGATCATAACTGGCTGGCTGGCCAGTTTCGCGACTCCGAGATTTGGGTGGCTATAGGCCCCCAAATCTCGGAGTCGTTGCTGGGATCAGACTCCAGACGCGGCGCTGGCGGCCAACTGGCCGCAGGCGGCGTCGATGTCGCGGCCGCGGGTGAGGCGGACGGTTGCGGTGAGGCGGTGCTCGGCGAGGATCGCCCGGAAGCGCTCGATTCGCTCCGGCGAGGAGCCGTCGTAGGTCCCGGTCGGGTTGTAGGGGATCAGGTTGACCTTGTAGGCACGGGGATCGAGCAGCGCGGCGAGCTCGCGTGCGTGCTCGGGGAGGTCATTGACGCCGTCGAGCATCACGTACTCGACGAAGACTTTGCGCCGGCGGTTGGCCATGTAGCGGTCGCAGGCGGCCAGCACCTCCCGCAGCGGGTAACGGTCGTTGACCGGCATCAGCTGCGAGCGCAGGCCATCGTTCGGCGCGTGCAGGGAGAGAGCGAGGCTGAGTGGCAGCTCGCACTCGGCGAGGCGGTCGATCCCGGGCACCCAGCCGACGGTCGATATCGCGGTGCGGCGGTGGGTGACGCCGAGGTCGGGCAGGCGCTCGCAGGCGGCGAGCACCGCGTCGATGTTCATCGTCGGCTCCCCCATCCCCATGAAGACGACGTGGTCGATCGCCTCGAGGCGGCGGAAGTGCAGCGCCTGGTCGAGGATCTCGTCGGCGCTGAGGTTGCGGCCGAACTTCATCTGGCCGGTGGCGCAGAAGGTGCAGGTAAGGGGACAGCCGGACTGCGAGGAGAGGCAGACCGAGCGGCGACCGTCGCGGTAGCGCATCAGCACCGCCTCGATCGGGCGCCCGTCGGCCGTGTGGAAGAGCGACTTGACGGTGCCGTCGTCGGACTTCGCCTCCGCCTGCAGGGAGAGCGTGGAGAGCGGCACCGCGCCGGCGAGCCGCTCGCGCAGCCCCGCGGGCAGGTTGGTCATCTCCTCGTAGGAGGAGGCGCCGCGCGCGACCCACTCCCAGACCTGGGCGGCACGGTAGGAGGGCTCGCCGGCGTCGGCGAGCGTGCTCTCGAGCAGGGCGCGGTCCACCCGGCGAGTGTACGGACGGGCTAGAGGCCCGCCGCGTCGGCCAGCAGGTCGACCTGGGCCGGGTCGCTGGAGGAGGGGCAGAAGATCAGCTCGCCGCAGCCGCCCTCGGCGAACTCGGCGACGTAGCGGCGCACGGTCTCGGCGTCCTTGGCGGCGCTGGCGATGATGTAGGCGGCGATGTCCTCCCCCAGCCAGGCGTAGTAGTCGCCCAGGGAGGCCTCGGTGTCTGCCTCGATGCTGTCGCCAAGGGCGAAGTAGGCGAGGCCCATCAGGCGCGGCTCTCCCTCGCGGCCGGCCTCCGACCAGGCCGCCCGGGCCTTCGCGGCCATGGGCGGGTACTGGTCGGGTGGGGAGCCGCCGGCGATCCAACCCTCGCCGAAGCGCGCGGCGCGGGCGAAGGAGGCGTCGGCCCCGCCGCCGACGACCACCCGCGGCGCGGCCGCGAGCGAGGGGCCAACCTCCTCGCCGTCCCAGACCTCCTGCATCCGTTCCAGCATCGCGTCGAGCCGCTTGCCGCGGCCCCTCATCTCGATCCCGCTCAGCTCGTAGTCGTCCTCGCGGCCGCCGAGGCCGATGCCGAGGGTGAAGCGGCCACCGGAGAGCGCGTTCAGGCTCAGCGCCTCCTTTGCCAGCTCGACGGCGTTGGGCCGCAATGGCCCCAGCAGCACCGAGGTGCAGAGACCGATCCGCTCGGTCACCGCCGCCGCGGCGGCGAGCACAACCAGCGGCTCGTAGTTGTCGTAGGCGACGCGGTCGATCGTCCCCAGGGTCGAGAAGCCGCGGGCGTCGGCGCGCCGCGCCCACTCGACAAGCTCCGCCCCCTGGGCTCCGGGAACGGCGTTCGGAAGTGCGATGCCGACTTCCACTCTCAGGCCTCCTCGCTCGAATTTGAATTCGCGAACAACCTAGAGGACGCGACTCCCCAGTCGACAGGGGGAGAGAGAAAACAGCCGCGTGGCACGAACAGCTGAACGGCTCCGCGCGTGTCGCCCTCCCCTGGCCCAGTCTGCTCGCCTTCATGCGCATAGTTGCCAACCCGCGGCTGTTCGAGCGGGCGTCCCTCTCCCACGCCCGGTCCCAGGTGCGCTCCTGGCTGACCCTGCCCAACACTTGGATCCCAGCCCCGACCGATGCGCACGCCCAGATCCTCGGCGAGCTGCTCGAGAACGAGCACTCGCACCGCCTGGTTTCCGATGCCCACCTCGCCGCACTGGCCCTCGAGCACGGACTGGTCCTCTGCAGCAGCGACGGCGACTTCGCACGCTTCCCCGGGTTGCGTTGGGAGGGCCCGCTGCGCTAGCCGCGCGTCAGCGGCGCAGCCGGCTGCGCACGAACGCCGGCCAGGCGCGGGGGTGGCGGAGAACCTGAAGGACGAGCGGGGTCGAGTCGAAGTAGGAGACGCGCTCGGCGGCGAGGCCGTCGTCGCCGAGGACGATGTGGTCGACCGCGCGCCATGAGACGGGGGTGCCGGCGACGCTGCCGGACAGCGTGAACTCGATCAGGACGCCATCGTCGGTGGCGCCCCAGCGGTGCACCTCCCCGCTCAGGTCGGGAGTGAGCGAGAGGATGCCGGCGAAGGCACGCTTGCCCTCCTCCAGCGTGTGCGTGGTCGGCGTCATCGGCGCCGCGAGGCGGACGTCGGGGGCCAGCAGCGCCTCCAGCCCGTCGACCGACGGCGCCCGCCAGTAAGCACGGAAGCGCTCGACGAAATCGGCGGCGGCGCTCACTCCGGCAGCTCCGCCTCGAGCCGGGCAAGGGCGTCGCGGGCGTACTCGAAGACCTTGCGGTTGCCGCTGAGCCGGTAGCGGGCGTTGGCCCCCATGATCACCGCGTAGAGCTCGAAGGCGAAGCGCTCCGGCTGCTCGACGCCGGCTATCCGGGCCTGGCGCTCCAGCTCTCCCAGCCAGGCGTCGAGGGCGCCGGCGACGGCGTCGCGGACCGGGCCGGGCCGGTCGTCGTACTCGGCCGAGGTCGCGCCCCAGAAGCAGCCGCCGGAGTAGAGGTCGAGGTGCTCCAGATAGCGCTCCCCCAGCGCCCGCAGCCGCGGGGCGCCGTCGGGGGCGGCCTGCGCCGGCTCGATCACGGCGACGCGGAAGCGCTCGGCGGCGGCCCCGACCGTCGCCAGCTGCAGCTCCTGCTTGGAGCCGAAGTGGGCGAAAAGGCCGCTCTTGCTCATCCGCAGCTCGGCGGCGAGGCGGCCGATCGTCAGCCCCTCCAGTCCCTCGGCCGAGGCGAGGTCGACGGCGCGGTCGAGGATCGCGGCGCGCGTCTGCTCGCCCTTGGTCGCCGTGGTCATCCTCCCAGGCTACAAAAAAGCACGAACGTTCGTGCAATCGCTTAGGATGGCGCCGGCGCTTGCCAAGAGAGATCGACCAGGAGGAGCAGAGATGAGCAGCACGGTTAAGAACATCGACGAGATGGAGGCGATCTACCGCGGCGCCTTCAAGCGCGCCCGCGCCGAGCTCGGGGTCGAGTCGTTCGGGATGCAGGTCATCGATATGCCACCCAACTTCGAGAACTACCCCGAACACGATCACATGCACGACAACCAGGAGGAGGTCTTCCTGGTCATGCGCGGCGGCGGCGAGATCGAGATTGAGGGCGAGCGCTTCCCGCTCGACGACTCCCACGTCGCCCGGGTCGCGCCGGAGACGAAGCGCAAGATCTGGCCGGGGCCGGACGGGATCCGGCTTGTCATCCTTGGCGGCGTCCCGGGCCAGGCGTACGAGCCTGCCGACATCACCAAGCTCGGCGAACCTGACCCGATGGCGAAAAGCGATGGACAGGTGGAGGTCCCTTAGGCTGCGCCTGTGCTCCGAGGCATCTCGTTCCTAGCGGCGCTGCTGACGGCGCTGGCCCTCGCCGTCCCGGCGGCGGCCGGCGCCGCCGACACCGGCGCTGCGGACGGCGATGCCATCGTGGTCGTCGTCGGCGACGTCACGGTCCCCCGCGGCGAGACCGTCGACGGCGTCTTCCTCGCCAGCGGCGACGCCAGGATCGCCGGCGACGTCGACGGCGACGTGGTCGTCTTCAGCGGCGACGTCCTGCTCGCCGGTCGGGTCGACGGCAGCGTCTTCGTCGCCGACGGCATGGCGCGGCTGCTGCCCAGCGCCGAAGTCACCGGCGACGTCGAATACGGCGACGAGCACCCCCAGATCGCCCTCGACGCCAGCGTCCACGGCGATGTCGGCAAGCAGGACTTCCCCGACCTCGGCGGCATCGTCCCCTGGCTCGGCGGCTTCCTCGTCTGGCTCGCGATCACCCTCTCGATCTGGGTGTTCGGGGCGCTGCTGCTGCTGATCGCCCCGCGCGCGGCGGACGCCCTCGAGGCGCGCTCCCGCGAGAAGATCGGGCCGCTGATCGCGATCGGCATCGCGATCCTGATCGTGCTGCCGATCGTCATCTTCCTGGCGGCGATCACCGTTCTCGGCCTGCCGCTGGCCCTCGGCCTCGGGCTGGCGCTGCTGCCGCTCTGGGCCACCGCCTACGTGGTCTCCGCCTACGTGGTCGGGCGCCGGGCGCTGAAGCCGCCGCGGCACCGGATGCTCTCCTTCCTCGCCGGCCTGGCGATCCTGCGGGCGATCGCGCTGGTGCCGATCCTCGGCTGGCTGGTCGGCCTCGCCGCGGTGATCTTCGGCCTCGGCCTGATCGGAGCCGCTATCGGCGCCGCTCGCGAGCCGGACGATCCAAGCCCGGCTCAAAGCCTGGGCAGCTGAGCACCGGGACCCGCGGATAGCGCGGATAGGCGGGGTCCTCGCGCGAGCGCTCGCAGAGGGAGAAGACCGAGCCGCGGCTGTTCGGGACCAGACGCTGGTGGCGGCAGCTGTCGCAGAGGCCCGCCGGGGGTCCGTGCCGGCGCTCGCTCACGCCGAGTAACCACGGGCGCGGCCGAGAACGGCGAGGCCGGCGAGCGCCGGGCGCAGCAGCCAGTCGGGCCCGGCCAGCCGGAAGACGTCGCGGTACTCGCCCAGCAGCACGGCGAAGGCGAGTGGCCCCGGCATCCCGTTGCCGCCGACCCGCCCTTCGCGGTGGAGGCGGTCGATCGCCCGGAACCACTGCTCGGTGCGGCCGCCGGGGGAGGTCCGCCAGAGGACGCGCGCCGGCTCCGAGGACGGGTTCCAGATCTGGTGCACGGCGCCGCGCGGGATCTCGATCTCTTCGCCCGCCGCGAGCGGGCGCTCCTCCCCATCCACCCTGACCTGGATCGTCCCCACCAGCACCTCGAAATGCTCGTCCTGGGCCGGGTGGAAGTGCTTCGGCGGCGGCTTCGCGCCGATCCCGTAGGTCGCCTCGACCTCCAGTGCCTCCTGCGTGGAGGAGCGGACCTCGAGAGACTCGGTCGGGGTCAGCTTCAGGGTCTCCGCCATCCGCTCTGATGGTAAGGGGCGCGACCCCGCGGCGATCAGCGCTCGGCGCGGCGCTTGGTCGCGTTGAGGATGCGCCGGGTGGCGAGGACGTGCATGCGCGTCCCGATCACCAATGCCTTGTAGGCGCCGCCCTTGAGCCCGGGGAACTCGGCCCGGGTCTCGGCTCGCAGGCGAGTCTGGCCGGGGGCGAGCTCCTCGAGCCGGAAGATCAGCGCGTAGTCGGAGAAGCGGTGGCTGCCGGCGAGGGCGAGCTCGGCCGGCGCCTCCGCGGCGGCGACGTGGAAGCCGGGGAACGTGGACCCGACGGCCAGCGGCCGTGGTCCCGAGGCCACGGTGTCGGCGCAGCCGACGATCCGGGCGTAGCGCGGCGCCGCGGCGGCCGACATCGTCCCCTCCGCCACGCGCAGCAGCGCCTCCCAGGTCGCCTCACGCCCGGCGGCGACCGTCACGGAGTGCTCGTCGACGTGCGGCAGCCGCTCGGCCTCTGTGCTCATCCCTCCATGCTATTTGCGGCTTGACCGCGAGGCTCCCGCCTCGGCGGCGGCTAGCTTTGCTCTGTGACCGGGACCGCGACCCTCTTCGACGCCGACGCGGCCGCCTACACCGGGACCGTCGAGGTGCTCGGCGTCATCTTTCGTGCCGAGGACGACGGTTACGCCGTGCTGGAGGTGCAGGACACCGGCTCCGGAGAAGGCTTCGCCCTGGTCGGCCCGGTCGCCCACCTCGGCGCCGGCGACCGAGCCGAAGTCAGCGGCGACTGGCAGACCCACAACCGCTACGGCCGCCAGCTGCGGGCGCAGGGTGCGCTGCCGCTCGACCCCGCCGACCGCGAGGGCCAGGTCGCCTACCTGACCTCGCTGCGCCACATCGGGCCGGCGCGGGCGGAGCGCCTGGTCGACGAGCACGGCGAGGGAGTGCTGCAGGCGATCGCGGCCGACCCGCACGGCGTCTTCCGCTCCCTGCGCGGGGTCAGCGAAGACCAGGCCGCTGCGGCCGCAGAGTCCTGGCACGCGAGCCGCGCCGTCCGCGACCTCCACGTCCAGCTCGCCCCGCACGGGCTGGCGCACCTGGCGGCGCCGATCCACGCCCGCTTCGCCGAGCGCTCGATGGCGATCCTGCACGAGGACCCCTACCGGCTGACCGAGGTCCCGGGCGTCGGCTTCGCCCGCGCCGACAAGATCGCCCTCGCCGCCGACGTCCCGCCTGAGTCCAGCCGCCGCGCCCAGGCCGCCGCGGTCTTCGCCCTCACCGAGGCCGAGCAGCAGGGCAACAGCTACCTGCCGCTGGACGAGCTCAGTGGCCGCACCGCGCGGCTGATCGGCCTCGCTCCCGACCCCGACGTGCTGGTCGAGGCGCCGGGGCTGCTAGCCGAGGAGGGGCGCGTCTACCGCGAGCCGACCCACGCCAGCGAGCTGGCCGTCGCGGCAACGCTGCTCGCCCGCACCGCGGCTCCGCCCCACCTCGCGCACGAGCCCGGCGAGGCGCCGCCGGAGGAGGACGACGAAGGCGGCCTCACCGACGAGCAGTGGGCCGCGGTGCGCGGTGCCTTCGCCGCGCGCGTCTCGGTGCTCACCGGCGGCCCCGGCGTCGGCAAGACCGTCTGCACGCGGGCGATCGTCGCCGAGGCCGAAGCTGCCAACGCGACGATCGCCCTCTGCGCGCCCACCGGCCGCGCGGCGCGCCGGCTCGAGGAGACGACCGGGCACGAGGCGAAGACGATCCACCGCCTGCTGGAGTGGATGCCCGGCCGCGAGCCGGCCTACAAGCCCGGCCACCCGCTGCCGGTGGACCTGGCGATCATCGACGAGTCCTCGATGCTGAACCTGCGCCTGGCCGAGTTCCTCCTCAACGGGCTCGCCGAGACGACCCATGTCGTCTTCGTCGGCGACGCCGACCAGCTGCCGCCGATCGGCGCCGGCAAGCCGTTCGACGACCTGATCGCCTCCGGCGCGGCGCCGGTCGTGCGGCTGAGCCAGATCTTCCGCCAGGCGGCGCGCTCGATGATCACCACCGCCGCCCACGAGATCAACCAGGGCCGGCCACCGCACCTGCAGCCAGCCGAGGACCAGGACCACGACTTCTTCTTCATCGACCGCCCCAACCCCGAGCGGGCGCTGGAGACGGTGGTCGAGGTGGTCGCCGAGCGGGCGCCGGCGCGCTTCGGGGTCGACCCGGTCCGCGAGGTCCAGGTGCTGGCGCCGATGTACCGGGGGCCGGTCGGGATCGATGCTCTCAACGAGCGCCTGCAGGACCAGCTCAACCCAGACGGCAAGCGGGCGCTGAACGACCGCTTCCGGGTCGGCGACCGCCTGATCCAGACCCGCAACTCGCACGAGCTGGGCCTGATGAACGGCTCGATCGTCTTCCTCCGCGAGGACGACTCCGACGAGGAGACGATCGTCGTCGACACCGACGAGGGGGGCTCGCTGGTAATCCCCTACGGGGAGACGGCGACGCTGCGGCTCGCCTACGCGATCTCGGTCCACAAGGCGCAGGGCTGCGAGGGCCCGGTCGTGGTCGCCGTCTGCCACCGCTCGCACTCGCGGATGCTGACCCGGCCGCTTCTCTACACCGCGATCACCCGCGCCCGCAACAGCTGCGTGCTGGTCGGCGACCCGGCGGCGCTGGGAGCAGCGGTGCGGCGCGATGACGGCGGTGGCCGCCACTCGGGGCTGGCGGACCGGCTGCGCGAGAACTGACCTGCGCTCGGGCTCGCAACATCGCGAGTGCTAAACCTCCCGCGATGCGCGTCCCGTGGCGAGAGATCGGATTCACCTTGGCCGGGATCGCGCTGCTGGCCGCTTTGGTCGTGGCCGTTCCGGATCTGAGGGAGGCGTTCAGCGCCGCGATCCGGGGGGATACCGACGAGGTGCAGCGGGAGATCGACAGCCTCGGTGTCGCCGGGCCGTTCTTGATCCTCGCCCTCTGCCTGATCCACAGCGTCGTCTTCTACCCCGCCGAGATCGTCGACGCCGCCGCCGGTTTTGCCTATGGCTTCTTCCCCGCCTTGGCCCTGGTGATGGTCGGCTGGCTCCTCAACGGCTTGATCTGCTGGGCCATCGGCCGTTCAGTCGCGCGGCCCCTGCTCGACCGCTGGTTCGGGGAGGAGCGCTTCGAACGGGTCGAGCACTCGATCGAGCGCGGCGGCCCGACCCTGCTGCTGGCCATGCGCCTGATCCCGATCCTCCCGTTCAGCATCGTCTCCTACGCCGCCGGGACGGCCCGGGTCCCGCTCTGGCGCTTCCTCTGGACCACCGCCGTCGGCTACCTGCCGATCACCGCGATCTCGGTCTACTTCGGCACCCGTCTCGAGGGCCTCTCGCTGACCGACCCGCTCGTCTTCGGCAGCGCCGCGGCGCTGCTCGGGCTGCTGCTGGCCGGGCACTGGGCGATGCGGCGCCAGGCGCGCACCGCGCCCTAGTCCTTGGTCACTCGCTCGACCTGCTCGACCCGGAAGCGGAAGACGGCCGGGGTGGGGTCGAGGTTGCCGACGCCGTCGCGGGCGCGGACCCGGACCACGTGCCGGCCGAGACGCCAGCGGCGGTCGAGTTTCGGGCCGCAATCGCGCAGCACGCCGCGGTCCACTTGGCAAAGGAAGGCGACGCCGGCCTTGTCGGAGCGGAAGCGGAAGATCCCGCGGGCGCTGCGACGCGGAGTGCGCAGGATTTTCGGTGGGCGTTTGGCGAACGACGTCTCCGGTGCCGTCGCATCGATCTCGAAGAAGACGCTGCCGCTGTTCCCTTCGCGCCCGGCGAGGTCGACGCCGCTTACTGCGAATCCATGACGGCCGTCGCCGAGCGGGGTCGGGACGACGAACGGCGAGGTGCAGGGCTGCGAGGGGCCGCCGTCGATCTGGCAGGAGAAGGCGACCGGCCGGTTGGCGCTGAACTCGATCGTCGGCTGACGGTTGGAGCTGAGCGGCTCCGGCGCCTTGGTCACGGTGATTTTCGGCGGCAGGGCCAGCAGGGCGACAGCGTCGAAGGCGTCAACCAGCCCCGCCCCGACCGCTTCGGGACCGAAGGCGCCGACCGGGTTCGCCGTCCCCCGCAGCGCTGCGCGGACCTGCGCGGGGCTCGCGCCCGGGTTGGCCTGGCGGATCAGGGCCGCCACAGCGGCGGCGTGGGGCGCGGCGGCGGAGGTGCCCGAAGAAGCGCCAGACGCCGGCCTGGAAGTTGCCGAAGAAGGTGTTGGCGCCGCCGTCGGTCGCGGCCAGGTCCGGCTTGGCGATCGCCTGCTCGGCGATCGGCGCCGCCGGGCTTTTGCCGATGACCGGGCCGAAGTAGTGCTTCACCGGCCCGCGCGAGGAGAAGAACTCGGGTTTGGAGCTGTCGTCGTAGCGGACCGCGCCGGCGGTGACCGCGGCCGTCGCCCCGGCGTGGCCGAACACGCTCGGGCCGACCACGTCCCCTTCGGCGGATTCCGGGTACTCCGTTGCGCTCACCCCGCGCCCGTTCTCGGTCAGGATCGACTTCAGGCGGGGGCTGACGCCGCTGTAGCGGTTGATCACCAGCTGGACTTCCTGCTCGGGCCCTTCGTTTTCCCAGCCGAGGAACTCGAAGGGCCGCTGGGTACCGACGACGTTGTCGTCGCTGGAAAGCACCGGGAAGCCTCCGACTTTGACCAGTTCCCCTTTGTCGTCGAGCAGGAAGGCGTCGAGGTCGGTTTCGACCCCGTTCCACGGCTCCGCCCACTGCAGGTCGAGCAGGAGTTCGTCGGCCGCTTCGACGGTGATGCCGAAGGTGTCGTCCACCCCCGCTTCGCTCGGATCGAAGTCCATGCAGTGGCTTGGATTCAGGCCCTCGGGTTCCGGGCCCCCCCTTCTTCTTCGGATTTTTCGAGTTCTTCGGAGAGATCGACGATCGCTTTCGGGCAAGAGCCGGAGTCGCGGAATGCCGCTGCTTCCCAGGAGGAGATGTCGCGGCCTTCGGCGTCGATCAGGTTGTCGTTGCCGGCGGCTGAGAAGTAGGAGGCACCGCCTGCCACCACGTCGTTGATGGCAACCGCGACCGGCCCGTCCTGGAAGAACGGCTCCTGGAAGTAGCCGACGTCGTCGACGACCACCTCCGCCCCGGCCGCGGCGAGCGCCCGGATGTTGGAGGCAAAGCCGAGTTCGCTGGTGAAAGCGGTGGCAAAGCTGAGCGAAGCGCCGGGAGCGAGGTCGTGGACGATCTGGGCCATTCCCCGCCCCTCGTCCTCCCCGCCGGATTCGGTGTCGTCGAGGACAGCGACCGGGGTGCCCGATCCGCAGGGGCTGCCGGGGCCGGGGAGGTCGCCGCTGAGGAGGTCGTCGGCGGCATGCGTGACCGCGAACAGGTCGCGGTCGTAGGAGTCGGAGAGGATGCCGACGGTGACGCCGCTGCCGTCGACGCCGAAGCCGGCGCGGGCGGCGGCGGCGCTCAGCTGCACGTCCCCCTCGGACCTGACGCTGCCGCCGCAGTCGGCCGCACGCAGGACCGGGGCCAGCACCTCGGTGACGGTGGCGACGCGGGCGAGGTCGCCGATCTCGTGCAGCCGCGCCGGCTTGGCGGCGACGGTGACCGTCTGGTAGCGGCGGCTGACGTCGACGATCTCCGCCCCCGCCGCGCGCAGGCGATCGACGCCGGCGAGGGCACCGTTCTTGAAGCGGACGTCGACGAGCACGCGGTTGCCGTCGCGCAGGAGGCTGCCGGGACCGCGGCGGGGGAGGCCGGTGCGCGCCGCCTGCTCGGCCGGCGAGGCGGTTCGCAGCTCAGGCTGGGCCAGGTCGGCGAGCCGCGGCGAGAGGTCGGGATCGGCCGGCGGTCCGGCCGTCGCGGTCGCCGCTGCCACCGCCGCGACGCAGGCAGCAAGGAGCCCGGCAAGCGAGAACGCTCGCGCCGGGCGGCGGTGGTAACCGAACCCAAGGGTCATCTGATGCGGGGTATCGACACGACTGGACCTTCTCTCAAACACCGCTAGACCGTATTCCGAGCGCTTTCCTTGCTACGGTCCCCTGCGTTAGGGCCGGGTTGATACCGGCAAAGTCGTGCGTAGCGCTCGCGTCGTTGCTTCACCGCATCCTCCGCGTTCGCAGCACACAAAGTGGAGGCAATGCATGCCCACTGGAACTGTCAAGTGGTTCAGCGACGACAAGGGCTACGGGTTCATTACGCCCGACGACGGCTCGAAGGACGTCTTCGTACATCACAGCGCCATCCTCGGCGAGGGCTTCAAGTCCCTGACCGAGGGGTCGAAAGTGAGCTACGAGTCCGAAGAAGGCCCCAAGGGCCCGGCCGCCGCGAGCGTCCAGCAGACTTCGTAGTCAGCACCACGCTTTAATGGCGGGGCCCGCTTCGGTGGGCCCGCTTTTTTTGTGCTTGGAGCTGTTCGGAGGTTCATGGCCGAGCAGTCCAAGGACGCAGGGAGCGAAATGTGCTCTGCACATGAGCGACCGAGGACGCAGGAATGCGAAGCGCCATGAGCCTCCGAACCGACCTCAGAAATATCGCGATCATCGCCCACGTCGACCACGGGAAGACGACGCTGGTCGACGCGATGCTGTGGCAGACCGGGACCTTCCGCCAGGGCCAGGACGTGGCCGAGCGGGTGATGGACTCGATGGACCTCGAGCGCGAGAAGGGGATCACGATCCTCGCCAAGAACACCGCGGTCAACCGCGGCGACGTCAAGTTCAACATCGTCGACACCCCCGGCCACGCCGACTTCGGTGGCGAGGTCGAGCGCGCCCTGACCATGGTCGACGGGGTGCTGCTGCTGGTCGACGCCTCCGAGGGGCCGCTGCCGCAGACCCGCTTCGTCCTGCGCAAGGCGCTGGAGTCGAGGCTGCCGGTGATCCTCGTCGTCAACAAGGTCGACCGTCCCGACGCCCGCATCGCCGAGGTCGTCGACGAGGTCTACGAGCTCTTCCTCGACCTCGACGCCGACTCCGACCAGATCGAGTTCCCGATCGTCTACACCAACGCCAAGGCCGGCTGGGCCGCGCTCGAGGAGGGCGTCGAGGGCACCGACCTCTCCCCCCTGCTCGACCTGATGCTGGAGCGCATCCCCGCGCCCAGCTACGACCCCGACGCACCCCTTCAGGCGCACGTCACCAACCTCGACGCCTCCCCCTACGTCGGCCGCCTCGCCCTCTGCCGCGTCCACAACGGGACGATCCGCTCCGGCCAGCCGATCGCCTGGTGCCGGGCCGACGGCCGCATCCAGCGGGCCACCGTCTCCGAGCTCTACATCACCGAGGGCCTGGAGCGGGTCAGCGCCGCCGAGGCCGGCCCGGGCGAAATCATCGCCGTCGCCGGCCTCGAAGAGGTGACGATCGGCGAGACGCTGGCCGACCCCGTGGACCCGCGGCCGCTGCCGGTGATCGAGGTCGACGAGCCCTCGCTCTCGATCGTGCTCGGCATCAACACCTCGCCACTGGCCGGCAAAGAGGGCAGCAAGCTGACCGCCCGCCAGATCCGCGACCGCCTCGACGCCGAGCTGATCGGCAACGTCTCGATCCGGGTCGAGGACACCGAGCGCCCAGACGCCTGGGAGGTCCAGGGCCGCGGCGAGCTGCAGCTGGTCGTGCTGCTGGAGCTGATGCGGCGCGAGGGCTTCGAGCTGACCGCCGGGCAGCCGCGCGTCGTCACCCGCGAGATCGAAGGTGAAGTGCACGAGCCGGTCGAGCGGCTGGCGATCGACGTTCCCGAGGAGCACGTCGGCGCGGTGACCCAGATGCTGGCCGGCCGCAAGGGCCGGCTCGAGCAGATGGTCAACCACTCGACCGGGTGGGTGCGGATGGACTACCTGGTGCCGGCGCGCGGACTGATCGGGTTCCGCACCGAGTTCCTCACCGAGACCCGCGGTACCGGCATCCTCCACCACGTCTTCGACCGCTGGGAGCCCTGGGCGGGCGAGCTGCGCACGCGCCAGACCGGCTCGCTGGTGGCGGACCGCCGTGGCCAGACCGCCAGCTACTCACTGTTCAGCCTGCAGGATCGCGGCGCCCTCTTCGTCGGCTCCGGCGAGGAGGTCTACGAAGGGATGATCGTCGGCGAGAACGCCCGCTCCGACGACCTCGACGTCAACCCGACCAAGGCCAAGCAGCAGACCAACGTGCGTGCTGCCAGCGCCGACATCCTCGTCCGCCTGGCGCCGCCGACCCGCCTTAGCCTCGAAGGCTCGCTCGAGTTCCTGCGCGACGACGAGTGCGTCGAAATCACCCCGGAGTCGGTCCGCCTGCGCAAGCTGGTCCTTGACAAAGTCCAGCGCCTCAAGGCCGCCAAGCGCGGCGCCGCCGCGCCGCGCTAGGTCGGATCAGCCGGGCGGCAGCTTCCGCCGCCCCTTCAGCAATCGGACGATGCGCGCAAGCACCGCATTCGGTTCGCGGGCGAAGCGGACATCGGTGACCTGGGTCATCTCGATCCCGGCAACCACCAGATCCTCCCGGCGCAGGCGATCGCGCTCGAAGGCGCCCCTGGTGCCGTGGGTCGCGTAGGTGTCGAGTTCGACGGCGAAGCGATGCTCGGGCCAGTAGACATCGAGCTCGAACCCGGCCTCGACGAAGTTCGTCGCCGGGCGCGGCAGGCCAGCTCGCAGAAGGGCCGTGAAGAAGCGTCGCTCGAACTCCGAGCGCGTGAATGGCGGCGGCGCGTAGAGCGCGATCGCCCGGCGCAACGGTCCCCAGCCGTGATGCCCGCGGGTGCGCTCGAGCAGCGCCTCCACCGGCCCCAGGTCGAACAGCTTCAGCTCTTCGGCGCGCTCGAGCATCCGCTGCATGCAGTCGGGGCGGAGCGTCGCCGCGCAATCGAGCAGCGTCCGGGGCACCGCCCGTGGCCGGAATGCCGTCGGGCAGCGCGCGGTCCTCCCAGGCGAGGACTCGCGAATGGTGCACTTCGAGCGGCGGGCGTTACTTTCGCGGCACCGGGGTCATAACCGCGAACGGCGCGGGGCCATAGCGGGACAGCCCCCAGAGCCAGGCCGCGGATCCGTGGCTGAGCAGGGCCCCGGGGCCGCAGGCGAGCACGGCGGCGAGACAGCGACCGTGGTCCGGAATGCGTCGGTGACCGACGGCGTACACCCCCCGATACAGAGGATGCAGCCGCCCCGCGACGACTTCGTGGCGCACCGCGCTGCGCGAGTACCCAAAGAAGCGCTCGAGCTGGCGAATAGAGACGACCCCGTACTGGCTCTCCGCCAGCTCCGCCAAGGCCGATGGCTGGGCCCCACGGGCCGACTCTCTCCCGTGCGGCAGTCTTTTGCTTCGCATAGCGATACAAAGGACTGCCGCACTCTCTGTTCTCCCCCTAGGTCGAGGCGGCGGGCTCCGCGCCAGGCTGCCTGGTCGGGATCCGCCCGGTGAAGAGGAGGCCGACCAGGGCGAGGAGGGCGAGGACCGCGAGCGCCGAGCGCAGCCCGACCAGGCGCGCTTCTTCGTTTTCTTCGACGATCGCGTCGGTCGCCCGCGGCCCCACCCGGGCTTCGTCGAGCGCGGTTTCCAGTTCCTCGTCGGAGAGGAAGGGAATGCCCCCGGAGAGCTCGGTCGAGGCCCGCGCCTTCACCGTCGCGGGCACGCTCGGGTTTTCCTCGACCCCGCTGAGGAACGAGGAGCTGAGGGCGGCGATCACGATCGCCCCGGTCAGCGCCGTGCCGATCGAGATGCCGAGGTTGGTGATCGTGTTCTGCAGGCCGCCGACCTCGCCGCTCTGCTCGTCGGGGACCGAGGAGACGGTGATGCTGCCGAGCTGGGAGGCGAGCGAGCCGATCCCGAGGCCGGCCAGGAGCATCGGCCAGGTGACGATCTCCGGCCCCGCCCCGGCCTCGAGGGCGCCGACCATGACCACCAGCCCGGCGAACATCGCGACGAAGCCGAAGCGGACGACCCGCCGCGGTGAGACGTCTGGGAGCAGTTTCGGGATCCCGGCCGCGGCGAGGATGAGGGTGAAGGAAAGCGGCAGCAGGCGCACGCCCGTTTCGATCGCCGAGAGGCCGAGCGCGATCGAGAGGAACAGCGGCATCGCGAAGAACAGGCCGCCCTGGAGGAAGTACTGGAAGAAGAAGGAGGTGAGTCCGGCGCGCAGGACCGGGACCCGCAGGATCGCCGGGTCGACCAGCGGCTCGCGCTTGCGGGCGACCAGCCGGCCCTCCCAGGCAAGGAAGAGGCCGAGCACCGCGGCCCCGCCGAGGAGCATCCAGATGACCGGCGAGAGGCCGATCCATTCGGGGGCGTCGGGCTTCGCCTGCACGATCCCCCAGGTCCCCGAGCGCAGGACGCCGAAGACGACCAGCCCGAGGCCGAGGGCCGAGAGAGCGGTCCCGACCAGGTCCAGCCGCACCTTCCGCTCCGCCTCGCCGGCGGCGATGCGGCCGCTCAGGGCAAGGATCGCGAGCACGATCAGCACCTCGCCGGCGAACACGTAGCGCCACGAGAGATAGGTCGTGAAGAACCCGCCGACGATCGGCCCGACCGCGACCGCGATCGCCGCGGCCGCGGTGACCAGGCCGTAGGCACGGGGCCTTTCGCTGCGGTCGAAGTTGGAGGCGACGAGGGCGACGATCGCGGGCAGGATCAACGCCGCCCCGAGCCCCTCCAGGCACGACCACCCGATCAGCAGCACCGGCAGGTTCGGGGCGAGCGCGGTGGTCAGCGAGCCGCAGCCGTAGATCACGCAGCCGATCGCGAAGGCCCGTTTGCGGCCGATGATCTGGCCGATCTTGCCGCCGGTGATCATGAACGAGGCCATCACCAGCGTGTAGAGGGTGATCGCCGTCTGGATCCCGGTCACAGTCGTCCCGACGTCCTTGGCGACCGTGGCGATCGAGACGTTCATCACCGAGCTGTCGAGCATCATCAGGAACTGCCCCGCGCACAGCGTCAGCAGGATCAGCCCAGCGGCCCCGCCCGTGCCTGCCTTGCGCACCACTCTCAGACCTCCTCCGCGTCGATCCGGCCGGCGTCGATCGCGGCCGCCAGCGCCGCGTGGTCGCGCTCGCTCTGGTCGGCGTAGGCCTCGGAGAACGCGGCGATCGCGCGGTCGAAGGAGTCGCTGCCGCCGAGGTAGGCGGCGATCGCGATCCGGTCGCCGGAGCGGGCGTGGGCGCGGGCCAAGGTCCAGCCGCACATCCGCGCGTAGAGCTCGAGGCCATGCGGGCTCAGGCGCTCGATCTCGACCGAGCGCTTCCAGTCCCAGAGCTGGCGCACGTAGAAGTCGCGGCGGCGGCCGTCGACACCGGTTGCAGGGCACCAGCCGAGGAAGATGTCGCTTGCCGCCTGCATCAGACGCTGGCCTTCGACCACCCGCTGGCCGTGGTTCTCGTAGAGGCCGGCGCCGGCATAGGGCTCGAGCACCGAGGCCTCGGCCTCCTTCGCCTGCAGGAAGAGCGGGTCGCCGTCGTCGGCGCCGGTCAGCAGCACCACCCAGGCGCGGGTGCCCGACGCTGCCGACCCCGACGACCTTGCGAGCAATGTGGCGGAACCGGTAGCCGTCGAGCAGGTGCTGGCGATCGGCCGGGAGGGTGGATCGGTAGGCGTCGAGCACCTGGCGCAGGGCCCCCTCGAGCTCATGGGCCTCGGTCTCGGGCAGCAGCTCCTCGGCCGGCACGATCAGCGGCGGGTCAGCGCGGATGCGCAGCTCCCCGTCGACGACGTGGGTGAGCCGCTCCAGCGCCCGCAGGCTGTCCTTCGCCTGTGCCTTTGCGACCCCTTTGCGCACCTGCTTCTCGAGCTTGGGTTCGGCCTCGATCTCCGCCATCACCGACTCGACGTCGAGCCGGGCGTACCAGACCTCGAGGTTGCGCTGCGAGGCGAACGCCCGCATCGACTCCCGGTAAGCGCGGGCCGCACTCAGCACCGCCGCCGCTCGCTCTTTGCGCTTGAAGCCGCTGTCGCGGCCGGCGAGGGCGAAGCTGGCGGCGAGCCGCTTGACGTCCCACTCCCACGGGCCCGGCAGCGACTCGTCGAAGTCGTTGAGGTCGAAGACGAGACGGCGGTCGGGGGCCGCGTAGGCGCCGAAGTTGGAGAGGTGGGCGTCGCCGCAGGCCTGCACTCGCAGGCCCGAGACCGGCGTGGTCGCGAGGTCGGCGGCCATCACCGCGGCGGCGCCGCGGTAGAAGGCGAAGGGAGAGGCGGCCATCCGCCCGTAGCGGATCGGCACCAGCTCGGGCACCCGGCTGAGAGCCTGGCGCTCGAGGATCGCGACCGGGTCGGCCCGCCCGTCGGAAGGCTCCCAGGTGGCGTGGGAGGAACGGCGCGCCTGCGAACGCGCCGCCCGTCCTGCTGCGGCGCGTTCGCTGACGTCCATGACTAGACCGTAGCTGCTGCCTGCTCGGTCTGGCTGTCTTCGGAGGCCTTGGCGGCGGCTTCAGCCTCGGGGGTCTTCTCGCTGACGGCGCGCGGCAGCAGCACTTCTTTGGCGATCACCAGGCGCTGGATCTGGCTGGTGCCCTCGTAGAGCTGCATGATCTTCGCGTCGCGCATCAGTTTCTCCACCGGGTACTCCTTGATGAAGCCGTAACCGCCGTAGACCTGGACGGCATCGGTGGTGATCTCCATCGCCGAGTCGGCGGCGAAGCGCTTGGCCATCGAGGAGACCTTGCTGTTGCGCATGCCCTGGTCGAGCAGGACAGCCGAGTTCCAGACCAGCAGGCGGGCCGCCTCGACCTTGGTCGCCATGTCGGCGATCATGAACTGGATCGCCTGGTGCATCGCGATCGGGACGCCGAACTGGACCCTTTCCTTGGAGTACTCGGTCGCGTACTCCAGCGCCGCGCGGCCGATGCCGACGGCCATCGCGGAGACGCCGGGCCGGGTGCGGTCAAGCGTCATCATCGCCAGTTTGAAGCCCTTGTTTTCCTCGGCCAGGAGGTTCTCGGCCGGGATCTCGACTTCGTCGAAGGAGATGGTCGCGGTGTTAGACGCCCGCTGGCCCATCTTGTCCTCCTTCTTGTCGACGCTCACCCCAGGCAGGTTGGCGTCGACGACGAAGGCGCTGATCCCGCGGTGGCCAGCCTCCGGGTCGGTCTTGGCGTAGACCGTGAACCAGTCGGCGTAAGTGCCGTTGGTGATGAAGCACTTGGAGCCGCTGATGACGTACTTGTCGCCCTTCTTGACGGCGCGGGTCTTCATCCCGGAGACGTCGGAGCCAGCGTCGGGCTCGGTCAGGCAGAAGGAGGAAAGTTTCGGGCTTTCAGTCAGCATCCCCAGGTACTTCTTCTTCGTCTCCTCGGAGCCGCCGAGGGTGACGGGGGCCGAGGCGAGGCCGTTAGCCATCAGCGAGGTGCCGATCCCGGAGCAGCCCCAGCCCACCTCCTCCTCGATCAGGCAGCCGGAGAGGTAGTCGAGGCCGGGACCGCCGTAGGCCTCGGGGATGTGGGTGTTCATCAACCCGACCTCCCAGGCCTTGTCGATGACCTCCTGCGGCCAGGTGCCGTCCACGTCGTACTCCCAGGCGACCGGGCGCATCTCTTTCTCAGCAAAGCTGTGGGCCAGCTCGCGCAGGTCTTTCTGTTCGTCGGTCAGGGTGAAGTCAACCACCGGTCGGTGCTCCTTTTCGTCAGTGCTGAAGTCCGTTTCGGGAGCGCCGCCACCGGGACGAGCGTTCCGCCGATTGACTGGTCAGTCAACCAGGGGCGAAGGTTAGCGAATGACCCCTCGTCCCGGGGAGGTTTACCCTTGATCGGTGGATCTGCCGCTGGCTATGTCCGCGATGGAAAAGTGCATGATCGTGCTGCTCTTCACCGGTGTCGCAGCACCCATGGCGGGAGCCCTCTTCTGGCGCGTGGCCGGCGGCTGGGACTCGATCGGGAAAGGCCCGTTCGCGATCGGGCAGGAACCGCGGCCCACCCCGCGGCACCTCGCCCAGCCCAGCCAGGCCGTGGACCCGGCGATCCAGGCCGCCGAGGTGCGACAGATGCTGACAGCGAAGTCCGAACGGCAGCGACGCCGGGGCGAGGCACCGATCGACGTCGAGACGGAGGCGACGCGGCTGCTGACCCCGGAGGAGGAGCTCAGCCCCACCGCCCGTCAGGATGCGGAGCTGCGGGCGGAAGTCCGCCAGCTCATTGTCATCCGCAACGAACGACGGATGCATAAAGGGCTGCAGCCGCTCGACGTCGAGGCCGAGACCGAGCGCCAGCTCACCGATTTCATAGGATCGCGTTGATGGCCGGCACCGAGGACAACCTCTACGAGGTCGAGGAGCTGCTGGTGCAGCCCGGCACCTACTTCAACCCCCAGACCGAGGTCGTGATCGTCGTCGATGACTCCGCCTCGATCGACCAGGAGGTCTTCAACATGGAGGCCTACGAGGGGGCCGACTGGGTGCGCCTCTCCGAAGAGACGCCGATCGACGAAGACGGCCGCGACCGCATCCTCGAGTCCTTCCAGACCCACTACCACCCCGGCTCGACCGGGTCGGTCTCCGAGACCGCGCTCGAACAGGGCGACGACGAGCTCGACGAGGACGAGGACGGCCAAGACCCCGGCCGCGAGGACTGAGGGGCCGATGCTGAGCGAGCTCGATCTCAAGCGTCATCGGGTGGAGGTGGTGCGCCTCTCCAGCCAACCGATGATTTCGTTTGGAGTCGCTTCTCCCGCGGCGATCTTCTCCACCATCGGCACGTCGGTATCTGGTGCTTCGCCTACAAAGGGACGCCCGTTCTCGTCCATGAACAGCCACACCGACAGGAAAGCGGCTCGCTTGTTGCCGTCGGGAAGCGGATGGTTGCGCGCCAGATGCTCGACCAGGACGGCAGCCTTTTCGATCAAATCCGGATAGGCGTCTTGATCGCCGAACCCTGCCCGTGGCGCAGCCAGGGCAGAATCGGCAAGCGCGATTCTCGGCAGGCGAGCGATCTGCTTAGCGCTCGTGCCGAGTAGTTCTGCTGCGATCTCGCAGTAGTCGCCCAGCTCCAGGTAGGTCGTCAAGGTCTACTTCGCGAGCCGGCGAAGCGTCTCGCGATTGGCCTTGATCGCGGCCTTGATTCGCTCGCCACGCTCCTTGGCGCTGCCGGGCAGGCCAAAGCGCAGCTTGCCCTTCTCGCCAGGCGCGGCAGTAGGAGCGTGGGGCTTCATCGCTTAGACATTGTTGCAGGACACTCGGGCGTAGGAGGTCAACCGCTGACTTCTTAAGCTTGTCTCTGGCGCCGAGTCCACGCTGGCAGAGCCTCCACTTCGAGCTGTCCGTAAAAAGGGCGTCCGGTCAAGCTTTCTGGCTCAGGATTGGGGGTGCATAGGATCGCAGCGTGCGTTCCGAGAAAATTGGCCTGGGAGCTGGGTCCGTCCTCTTGTTTGTAGGAGCTTGGGCGGTGGACGCCTACGTCGACAAGGATTCTCCGCTCGCCCTTGTGCTTCTTGCTGCCGGCCTCATCGCCGCTTTGGTCCTGTTCGCTTCTACTGGCCTTGCCGACCGAATTTTCTGGCGAAGAGTCGCGGACAAGCTAAGACCACACCTAGCGACCACTTCGGCCCTCGGCCCACCAACGGATGATCGAAGGGAGGCGCGCATCGCAGCGAATCGGGTGGAGGCCGAGCTACGCGACATTGGCTTGCGCCTCAAAGACCGGATCGAGCAAGGACCAGGCTGGTGGTGGCGTGACAAGCACCTGCTCCCGACCAGCGAGTGGGACCAGATGCGTGACGAGATTGCCGGCGACCCGGACCTCAGCCAGGCCTGGGGAATGGTGTCGCATGCTTACGTGCGAATCGATGCCGTAAACCGCTATCAGACGCAGCGCGTGAGGGAGGAAGATGAGTACGAGTCCGTGGGAGCCATCGTGGAGGATGAGAACCCTGAAGACGACCCGGGGTCGCGCCCTGGCCTCGATAACCTAAGGGAGGCACGCGAGGCAGTGGGTCGCGCGGAGCGAGATCTGTCGAGAGCGCTTCAGAGCCTCGTTATCTAGCTGCAGCGCTTATAGGCTTACAGCGGTGCTAAAGACTGGCGACAAAGCCCCCGACTTCACCCTGCCCGACCAGGACGGCAACGAGGTGACGCTGTCGGACCTGCGCGGAGAGACCGTCGTCCTCTACTTCTACCCCCGCGCCGACACCCCGGGCTGCACGACCCAGGCCTGTGGCATTCGCGACCGCTCCCAGGAGTACGCCGAGGCCGGCGCCCGCGTCGTCGGAGTCTCACCGGACGAGCCGGAGGCGCTGAAGAAGTTCGACGGCAAGCACGGCCTCGGCTTCACCCTGCTCGGCGACAGCGATCACGCGGTAGCCGACGCCTACGGCGCCTGGGGCGAGAAGTCGATGTACGGCAAGAAGTACATGGGCATGCTGCGCTCGACCTTCATCATCGACCGCGACGGGAAGATCGCGCGCGTCTTCCCCAAAGTGCAGCCCAAAAAGCACGATGGGCTGGTACTCAAAGCCCTGGGCGAACTTCCCGGTAGGGCTTCCACTTAACTTTTTCGAGATCCCCCTATGGCCGTCCGACGTGGCGTACCGCGAAAAAGTACAAGACGTTTCAGCCCTACCGGGAAGTTCGCTAAGCGCTTAGCGCAACAGCTGCGATGAAGCTGGTGTAGAGGAGGAACCAGCCGATCACGGCGGGGAGCTTGAAGAGGCCGGCGCGGTGCAGGCTCTCGTAGGCGAGGATCCCGCCGGCCACGCCGAGGCCGATCGAGAGGATTGCGGTCCCGCTCAGCGCCCAGTCGGTGAAGAGGAGGCCGATCCCGACCGGGATCGTCGACTGGAAGACCATCGCCCCGGTGATGTTGCCGAGCGCGAGCGCGTCCTTGCCTTCGCGCACCCAGAAGAAGCTGTTGACCTTCTCCGGCAGCTCGGTCGCCAGCGGCGCCAGGATCAGCGCCAGCACCAGGGCCTCGACGCCAACGCTCTCGGCGATCTTGAGCAGCTCCTCGACGAAGAGGTGGGCGCCGCCGATCATCGCCCCCAGCCCGACCAGGAGCTGCAGGATGCAGAGCCCCAGGGCCGGGTCGGACTTGCGCTCCGTGCGAGGGTCGAAGAAGAGCGGGTTCAGCGTCCCCTCCTCCTGCACCTCGCCGCCCCCGCGCAGGGTGCGGGCGATGTAGACGAGGTAGGCGCAGAGGAAGCCGATGCCGACGGCGATCCGCAGCGGCGTCGGCGGCCCCCAGGCGAGCACCCCGCCGAGGGCGAAGAAGACGAGGAAGAACATCAGGTCCCGCTCCAGGGTCGGGCGGTGCGCTTTCAGGCGCAGGCCCTGCTCGCGGCGGTCGCGGTAGAGGTAGGCGAAGAGCCCGACCAGCCCCATCGCCAGCGTTGCCAGCAGGAAGGGAGCGCCGACGATGGCGCCGATCGCGACGTCTTCGGAACCCTCGTTGACGTTGATCAGGGCGACGATCGCGATCAGCGTCTCCGGCATCGCCGTGCCGACCGCGGCGAGGATGCTGCCAACCGCCCCCTCTCCCAGATTCAGCTTGTGCCCGATCCACTCGACGGCATTGGTGAACAGCAACGCCCCGGCGAGAACCACAGCGAAGCTCACGATGAGGAGGACTACTTCCATCGCGCCAGGCTATCCGCCGGGGTGGTTGGGAGTCCCGGGTGGGACTCGCCAAGCCTCCCCATCCGTTGCGCAGGCGAGTCCCACCCGGGACTCCCCTCACGCAAAGTAGAAAGCCAGCCCAAAGACGAAGTAGACCGCCAGCAGCTGAACTCCCTCGAACCAGGTGGACTCGCCATCCTGGGTTACGTAGTTGGCGATCAGGATGGCTAGAAGGATTGCGCCCAGCTCGAAGCCGTTGAAGACGAGAGCGAGTGGATAGGGGCCGAGGAAGAAGGAGGCGAGTACCAGGACGGGGGCGACGAAGAGGGCGACCTGGGCGCTGGAACCGATCGCGATGTTGACCGCCAGGTCCATCTTGTTTTTCATCGCGACGAGCACGGCAACCCAATGCTCGGCGGCGTTGCCGACGATCGCGACCACGATCACACCGATGAAGAACTCGGAGAGGCCGATCGAGTGCGACGCCTCGCTGATCGAACCGACCAGCACCTCGGACATCAGCCCGACAAGGACACCCGCGATCGCCAGCGCGATCACCGAGGTTCGCGTCGACCAGCCCCAGGTGTCTTCCTCCTCGTACTCGGGATTGAAGATGTCGCGATGGGTCTTCAGCGAGAAGAAGAGGCCGATCACGTAGGTGGCGATGAGGACGATGGCGACGGCCAGGGAGAGGTGCTCGACGGTGCCGCCGTAGTGGATCGCCTCAGCCCCGGGCGCCGGCAGGCCCTTGCCCTCGACCAGCTCGAAGATGGCCGGCATCAGCAGCGCCGCGGCCGCCAGCATCAGCATCGAAGTCTGGATGCTGGCGCTGGTGCGACTGAAGGTCTGTTTGTCGCGGCCGATACCGCCCGCCAGCATCGCCGCCCCCAGCACCAGCAGGATGTTGCCGAGGATCGAGCCGACGATCGAGGCCTTGACTACCTCCTGCAGGCCCTGGCCGAGGGCGAAGAGGGCGATGATCAGCTCCGGCGCGTTGCCGAAGGTGACGTTGAGCAGCCCGCCGATGCCAGGGCCCGAGCGCGCCGCCAGCTCCTCCGTCGCCCGGCCCATCAGCGCCGCGGTGGGGATGATCCCCAGGGCCGAGGCGGCGAAGACGACCGTCGCCTCGACGCCGGCGAGCTCAAGCGCCACCGCTGCCGGGATCAGCGGGACCAGCAGGTACGGCCACCCCTGGGGCGTGAGGAGGAAGGCGGCGCTGAAGCGCGGCCGGTGAGGCTGCTCCATCTACTGGATCATGCTCGCGCACTGCTGCAGGTCGGCCGACGTCTGGGCATTTTTGAGGCATTCGAGGTAAGCGGTCGGACCTCCACCTCCGCCTCCAGAGCCGCCGGAGTCCCCGGAGCCGGAGGACGAATCGCCGCCGGGCAAGCCGCCTTCGGTCAGCTCTTCGAGCAGTTCGTCGAGGCCCTCGCCGGTGCTGAGGGTTTCGAGCAGGGTGATCGGGTTGACCCCGAGTTTCTGGAACAGGCCCTGGATCGGCTGCGCCTTGCCGGGACCGGAGATCTCCTGTTCCTCGTTGACCTCGCTGAGCGTGAGTTCGAAGTCCAGTTCGACCTTTTCGCCGCTCGTGTCTTTCGGTTCGATCGTCACTTCAGCGGCGAGCTTGCGGACGATGTCGTCGTCGCCGACGTAGACCTCGACCTGGGCTTTCTTGATCGCGCTGGTCAGTTCGCCCCGCGCCTCTTCGAGTTCGTCGATCGGGAGCGGGCCGGCAGCTTCGAGCTGGGTGCTGCAGGCCGGGTCTTCGGTCAATTCGATGATCGCGTCGATGGCGCCGCCGGTGTTGAGGTTGCCGCTGACCTTGGTCGTGCTGGTGCCGTCGACGTCGGCACTGCCCTCGCTGGTCAGGTTGCCGAGGAGATCGCCGACCTTCATGCCTTCCGCCGCTTCTTGGCAGGCGGTGACGTCGGCCGAGTTGCCTTCCGAGCCCTGGTTCTGGGCCTGTTCGAAACTCTGCTTGACGAGGCCGAAAGTGGTCGGGTCGACTTCGTAGTCGGTTCCTTCGTAGACGATGAAGGCGCGGTCGGAGAGCAGCGTCAGGCCGCCGTCGAAGTCGATGCCTTCGCCCTCCGCCGTGCCCTTCGCGCTCACCGTCATCGCCAGTTCGGGCAGATCCTCACTCTCTTTGCTCTGGAACGGACCGGAGATGGCGACGTCGACGTCGCCGCCATCCTCGCCTTCCGATTTGACCGCGAGCGAGATGTCGAGGTTGCCGCTTTCCACCCCTTCGAGGGTGGCGTCGTCGATGACCTGCTGCGGATCGTCGCTGCCACCGTCGTCGCTGCCACCGCAGGCGGCGAACGCGGTCGTCAGGGCCAGCAGCGCGGCCAGCAGCGCGAAAATGCGGAAACGGCTCAAGGGATCGGGCTCCTCGTGGTCGAAGGCAAGTCGGAGGCTTGGATTCTAGGGCGGGCGGGCGGCGACCGCCCCAGCGCAGCAGTGAAGCGCCTAGACCGCGCCCGAGGGCAGGAGATCGGCGGTCACCAGTTCCAGCACCCGCCCGAGCGCTTCCGCTTCGGAAAACAGGAAGGCGCTTTCGAACGAGCTGAGGCCCAGTCTTTGGAGCCACGCGAAGATCGGTTTCGCGTTGGAGGGGAGCTTGATCTCCGGAGCTTCGTTCACCGCGCCGAGGCCGAACTCGAAGTCGACTTCGACCTCTTCGCTGCCGCCGCCGCTCGGGTCTGCCGTCAGCTCGCCGGCGATTCTGCGCGGAATGCCATCGTCGCCGACAGATGCCTCCAAATGCGTGCTCTTGACGCTGCCGCGCAGGTCATCCCCGAGCCCTTCCACTTCCTCGGGCGAACGGCCGGCGGCTGCAAGTTGGGCCTTGCAATCCGAACTTTTTGCCAGCTTGACGAGCGCGTCCAGCACCGCGGGAGCATCCAGTTCACCGCTGATCTCGGTCGTTCGGACGCCGTCGAAGTTTGCGCCGGGCTTGTCGCTCAGGTTCTCCCCGAACTCGGCCAGATCGAGATCGGCGGCTGCTTCCAGGCATCCCGTGAGGGCGTAGGTCTGCCGTTTGCTGCCCGGGATGGGCGTGCTCGGCAGAAAGGCTCCCTTGGCGATGTTGAAGTTGTAGGGGTCGATTTCGTACTTGACCCCTTCGTAATCGAGAAACCCGCGTTTGGGGAGCAGCGTCAGGCCGCCCTCGAAGTCGATCGGCTCGCCGTCCACGACGCCCTTGGCCGTTATCTCCAGGTCGGCGATGGGAAGGACACCGCCCGTCCTCCGAAACGGTCCAGAGACGCGAAGGTCGAGGCTGCTGCCTTCCTTCCCCCCGGAGGTGATGCCAAGCGCGAGATCGATTCTGCCGCTCTTCAGCCCATCCAGGCTGACGCCGCCGAGGACTTTCTGCGCTTCCGACGCTTCCTCCGGTGCTGCATCGCTGCCATCGTTGCTACCGCAACCGGCGCCGGCAGCCGCCAGCGCGAACAGCGCAACCAGCAAGACGGCGATTCGGCGCCAGGCGATTCTCTGCGATTTACAAGAGATAGAGCTGAATACTAAAAGAACTACGGGTATTTCCCTAACCCGTGTCGCCCGTCCTGCTTTCTTCGACCGGCGGCGGCCGGTCCTCGGTGGTCAGGTTGGCCGCCAGCGGGAACAGCAGGGCGCCGAGGAAGATCAGGATCACGCCGGAGGCGATCAGCCATTTCGCCCCGCTCAGGTGGCCGAGGATGCCGATCACGAAGCCGGCCAGCATCAGCGCGATGTAGGGGCCGGGGGTGGTCGGGAACAACTGGGCGAGCGGCAGCAAGAGGTCGAGCACGTGAGCCTGATTATCATCGGCGCCATGGCCGAAGGCTCTGTGGCAGAGACGAAGGAGGCGCTGGAGAAGGTCGGCTACCTCGCCGACGAGCCCGCGGCGCTGGTCTCCTACCTCGCCCAGCAGCTCGGCAAGCCGGTCCTGGTCGAGGGCCCTGCGGGGGTCGGCAAAACCGAGCTGGCAAAGGCGCTCTCACGCGCCACCGGCCGTGAGCTGGTGCGGCTGCAGTGCTACGAGGGCCTCGACGAGGCGAAGGCGATGTACGAGTGGAACTACCGCAAGCAGCTGCTGCGGATCCAGGCCGGCGGCGAGGCCGGGTGGGAAGACGTGCAGGAGGACATCTTCAGCTCCGAGTTCCTGCTGACGCGGCCGCTGATGCAGGCGATCTCCAGTCCCGAGCCGGTGGTGCTGCTGATCGACGAGATCGACAAGACCGACCAGGAGTTCGAGGCGATGCTGCTCGAGCTCCTCTCTGACTTCCAGATCACGATCCCCGAGCTGGGTCAGATCTCGGCGACGACGATGCCGATCGTCGTCCTCACCTCCAACGATTCCCGCGAGCTGACCGAGGCGCTGAAGCGTCGCTGCCTCTACCTCTGGCTCGACTACCCGGAGCTCGAGCGGGAGATGGAAATCGTCCGCCTGCACGCCCCGGACCTGCCGGAGACGCTGGCGCGCCGCCTCGTCGAGGTGATCGGCATGGTCCGCGCCCTCGACCTCAAGAAGCCCCCGTCGATCGCCGAGTCGATCGACTGGGCCCGGACCCTGCTGCTGATGGGCGCCGAGGACATCGACCGCAAGACCTTCGAGCAGTCGATGTCGATCATCGTCAAGCACCGCACCGACATCGATCTCGTAGCCGAGCGGGTCGGGGTGAAACTTGCCGACCCCCTACGGACCGAAGGCTGACGCCGGGCCGCCGGGGCTGGCGGCGAAGCTGCTGGGGTTCTGCGAGGAGCTGCGCAGCGAGGGGGTCGCTGTCGGGACCTCGGAGATCCTCGACGCGTTTGCGGCCTTGGAGATGGTCGAGTGGACCTCGCAGGCGGACTTCCGCGAGGCGCTGGCGGCGACGATCGCCAAGTCCCAGGACGACCGGCGCGTGTTCGAGCTGCTGTTCGACCGTTACTTCTTCCGCACCGCCGAGGCGGAGGCGATCCAGCGCGAGGTCACCGAGCGGGGCGAGGGAGGCGGCGACAGCGGTGAGGGCGGCGAGCGGCTCGATATGGAGGAGCTGCGGGAGCAGATCCGCGAGGCGATCATGGAAGGCGACGAGGACCGGATGCGCGACCTGGCGCGGCTGGCGATCGCCGCCTTCGGGCGCGCCGAGGGCTCGGGGGTGGTCGGGGTCGACGTGCAGCGGATCCGCCGCACCCTCGGCCTCAGCGCCGGCCAGCAGCCGCCGACCGAGGCGGGCGAGGAGCGGCCACCGATCGACCGCGAGCAGCTCCATGCCTTCGAGCGCCATCTGCGGCGCGAGCTCGAGCGCGACCTGATCGAGCGCACCGAGACCCTGCCGCCCTCCCGCCCGCTGGCCGAGCTCGACCGCACCCTGCCGACCAGCCCCACCCAGGCACCTCGCCGCCGTCCACCGCGCCGTCTCGCAGATGAAGCGGAGGCTGGCGACCCTTGGTCACGAGCAGCGCGGACGGCGCCAGGCGACCGCGGTCGACGTGCGGCGGACGATGCGCGCCTCACTGGAGACCGGCGGCGTCCCCTTGCGGCTCAAATACCGGCCGAAGCGACCGCGGCGGCCCGAGATCTACGTCCTCTGCGACGTCTCCACCTCGGTCACCTCGGCCAGCGTCTTCTTCCTCTCAGTCCTGCACGCGCTCCATGACTCGTTCCGCAAACTGCGCAGCTTCGTCTTCATCGAGCGGATCTCGGAGGTGACCGACGTCTTCGAGCACGAGCGCGACTTCCGCGTCGTCGCCGAACGGATCTCCAGCGAGGGCGGCGTTGCCGACGTCTCCGGCTACACCGACTACGGCCGCGTCTGGCTCGAGTTCCTGACCGAGATCTCCGACGAGCTCGACCCGCGCTCGACCGTGATCGTGCTCGGCGACGCCCGCACCAACGGCCGCGAGCCGCACGCGGAGGTCTTCGCCCAGGTGGCCGAGCGCGCCGGCCGCCTCTTCTGGCTCAACCCGGAGCCAAAGCTCTACTGGAACTACGGCGACTCGGTGATGGCCGCCTACGAGCGCCACTGCGACGGCGCCTTCGAGTGCTGGACCACTCGCCACCTCGAGAACTTCGTCAACGTCGTCGCCGGCGGCGTTCCCGCCGAAGCCTGAGGCTCAGTCGGCCGGCGCCATCCGCTCGGCGACGCCGGTCAGCTCCAGCACCCGCTTGACCGCGGGGAACTCGCTGGGAAGGAAGCTGACCGCGGCCGAGTCGCTATCGCGGCCGATGATGCCGACCAGCAGGGCGATCCCGGTCGAGTCGATGAACTCGAGCTTCCGCATGTCGACCACGACGGCGGACCCCGCCGTAAGCGCGGCATCGAGCTCCGCTTCCGCGGTGGCGGCATTTGCCAGGTCGAGCTCCCCGGCGAGCGCAACTACGCGCCGCTCGCCCTCCTGGCCGACGCGCACGTGGAGCATTCCGTCAGCGACCTCGTGCTGTCCGCCGCCGCTCACCGGACCTCGCTCAGCGCGCCACCCAGGCGTCGGGGGTCGCCGCGAGCTCACCGACGACGCTGGGCAGTTCGCCGGATACGAGGTCGGCGAGGGTGACCTCCTCCAGGACCGAGCGCAGGCTGGCGCGGACCGCGATCCAGACCTCCTGCAGGTGCTTGGAGTTGCCGCGGTATTCGATGTCCTCGGGCGGCGTCGACTGCACGTGGGCGATCGGGCCCTCGACGGCGCGGACGATCTCGGCGACCGTCACCTCATCGGCCGGTTTCGCCAGCCAGTAGCCGCCCTTGGCGCCGCGGCGGGCGCGGACGATGCCGTGGTGCTTGAGCTCGAGCAGGATGTGCTCGAGGAACTGCAGCGGGATGTCCTGGGCCTCGGCCAAGCGCTCGCCCTTGATCGGCCCCTCCTCGGCGGCAGCCAGCTCCGCCGCGGCCCGGACCGCGTAGTCGGCCTTCGCTGAAACGCGCATACGACTAGTTAATCAATCAGCCCCCGGTCCCCGGTCCTCAGCCACTCGCCTGCAACCCGAGGTGGCAGTCCCCGGCTGATAGAAGTGAGCCGTGGCCTCAGCAGCGGGGCGGAGACCGCAGCCTGTCCCCCGCCCAAAACGACAACCACCGCCGGCGAGCTCCAAGCAGGTGCGAGCAGCGATGATCGGCAACCGCGGGAAGGACACCCGTCCCGAGAGACTGGTCCGTTCGCTCCTGCACCTGATGGGGCTGCGCTTTCGCAAGCACTCGCGGCCGCTTCCCCACCTGCGCTGCCAAGCCGACGTCGTCTTCCCCCGCGAGCAGGTTGCTGTCTTCGTCGACGGCTGCTTTTGGCACGGCTGCCCCCAGCACGGTCGCCTCCCGAGGAGCAACTCCGTCTACTGGGCGGAAAAGCTGGAGCGCAATCTCAGGCGCGACAGGCGCAACTCCGCAGTCCTTGCCGAGGCCGGCTGGCTTGTCCTCCGCTTTTGGGAGCATGAGCCGATCGAGGAGGTCGCCGTGAACATCCGCGAGCAGGTGCTCAGGCGGCGCGCAGCTAAAGTGCGTCGATGAGGTCGACGGGCCTGGCCAGACGCAGCCTCCTGGAGGCCATGCCGGAGGACCGGTTCGACGAGATCGTCGAGGAGACGGACAAACTACTCGAGCGCCGCCTGCGGAAGGCCAAGGGCCTGGTCGACGTCAAGAGCTCCGACGTCAACCTGAACCCGTTCCTGATGCTCGCCCTGGCGCCGGCCTACAACATCTTCTCCCCCTATGAGGCGGCCGAGTACCTGCAGGCGTCGAAGCTGCATCACGGGGACGCCACCGCCTTCGGAAAGTTCATCGAGGACAAGATCCTTCCGCCCTTCGGCGTCTCCCATCCGCAGGAGAAGAAGGAACGTCCGGCTGTCTACAGCCCGATCGACGTCGAGACCACGGTGGAAGGCACTCGCTACCTCTTCAGTCTCAAGTCGGGGCCGTGGACTATGAACCAGTCCCATGCGAACGAGATGATCGGCTGCTTCCCGAAGATCCACGAGGAGACCGGCGACCAGCTGGTAATCGGCATCGTCTACGGCACCCGGGACCGGCTCAACAACAAGCCGGCCCTGGTCGAACGTAGCACCGGGCCCTACACCCACACGCTGGTCGGGCACGAGTTCTGGGAGTTCATGACCGGGGTCCGCGATGCCCACAAGGAGATCTTCAGAGCGATCCGGGCGGCACAGGGCCGGTTCGCGGACCGGCACGGAGGAAAGACCTTCTTCGAGCAGATGGTCGAGGCACGGTTGACGCTCGCCGCCTCCTTCAGGGACGCCTTCGACCTCGAGGGCGAGGAGGCGGAGATGTGGGAGAAGATCTTCGAGGGCTCGTTCTAGGCAGCGACCGCGACGTCACGGCCCTTCTGCCGAACGAAGACCTCGCCCTTGCGGTACCACTGGCGCGTCCTGACGTGCGAGTTCAGGTAGACGCGTCGGAACTGCGGGGTCGTGCGCTTGGCCTTGACGGCACCCTCGATTGCCCCTGCCGCCAGTTCGCCAAGCCTGACCGGGACTGCGTTGCCGATCTGCTCGTACTGTGCCGCCACCGATCCGGCGAACTCCCAGTCGTCGGGGAACTCCTGTACCCGCGCGCACTCCTTGAGGGAGAGCACCCGGACCTCGTCGGGGTGGCAGAGGGAGCTGCTCGCGTGGTTGGGCATCGTCATCACGGTCGGGCTGGGCAGATCCCAGGAGAGCCTCCGCCACCAGCCGGAGCGCCCTCCCTTGGCGTGGAACGCACGGCCCATCGACTCGCTCTGAAGGGCCTCCGGGAGGGCACGCCAGTTCCCGCCGGGCGGGACCAGCTCCAGATAGCGCTTCTTGCGGGGGCTGAAGTCGAGCAGGACCGGGTCGGGGTCGGCCAGCCCGTCGAGCGCGTCCCGGAGCGTGGCGAAGGGAAGGAGCGGTGCGACCAGGCCGTGGGTAGGGGCCGGGAAGCGGACTTCCCGGCCGATCCGGTTGCCGAAGAGCAGCATGCGCTCGCGAAGCTGGGGCGCTCCGTAGTTGACGGCGTTGACCTCGAAGCAGTCGAGCCGGTACGGCCCGACCTCCTGGAGGTCGTCCCTCCATAGCTGCAGGACCGAGCCCTGCTCCTCATCGGCCTCGAGCGGTGGGCCGCCTTTGTCGGGGCGCTCTGCGATCGGACGGTGCCTGATCGCGGCCGACAGCAGGCCCCTGACGTTCTCCATCAAGAACCACTTGGGCCGGAACTCCTCCACCGCCCGCAGAAAGTCCCAAAGCAGCTCGCCGCGAGGATCCTGGATCGTCCCGCGCCTACCCGCCGTGCTGAACGACTGACACGGAGGCCCGCCGACCAGGAGGTCGAGCTCCCCCTTTCTCAGCCCGAGCTCCTTCCGCAGCGCGGCGAAGTCGAACCCCGACAGATCCTCGTTGAGGATGCGGGACGACTCGCTGCCGAGACGGCCGGCGGCATGGTTCGACTCCAGCGTGTCGCAAAAGGTCGAGTCGACCTCGAGAAAGGCCAGACTTTCCCACCGCTCGGTCCGCTCGATCCCGATGTCAAGCCCGCCCGCTCCGGTGAACAAGCTCAGCGCGGAGCGACCGCTGTCTGCGACGTCGGGAGCCAAGGGCGCTCAGCCTAACCGCGAGCTCGGTCAGACTCAGAGCGAACGTGTGTTCGCTCAGCCGATCACGTCAGGCGCGAGATCGCCGGAGCGGTCGCGCGCTTGCCGTTCGGCCGCTTCGCGTTTGACCCGGCGCTGGTTCCACCAGCGCGGGAACCAGATCAGCAGGCCGAGGCCGATGCCGGCGACCGCGGCGGCGATCGGCCAGACGACGGGGTCGCCCTTCTGCACGGTGACGATGCCGGAGGCGACGAGCACGACGCCGAGCGCGGTGCGCAGGAACCCGGTCGGCGCCCGCGCCGCGAAGTGGGAGCCGACGATCACGCCCGGCACGCTGCCGAGGAGGATGTTGCCGGCGAGAACGAAGTCGACGTTGCCGCCGACCCAGTGGGCGATGCCGGCGGCCCAGAGCAGGATCGCGGCGTGGAAGACGTCGGTGCCGACGACCTTCCGCGGGGTGAGCCGGTAGACGGAGATCAACAGGATCGCGATCACGGTGCCGGAGCCGGCCGAGGTGATACCGATCACGAAACCGGTCGTGGCTCCGATCGCCACCGCGGCCACCTTGTGGCGCCGCTTGAGCTCGAAGCCGTCGCGCTCTTCGATCAGGTTGCTGAGGATCAGCGCCCGCGCCAGGGTGATGATCCCGACCATCAGCAGGGTGCCGCCGAGCAGCGCGTAGACGATCGAGTCGAGGCGCTCTTCGCCGACCCTGCTCTGCAGGATCGAGATCGCCCAAACGCCCAGCACCGCGGCCGGGACGCTGCCGGCGGCGAGCCAGTAGGCGAGTCGGATGTTGACCGTGCCCATTTTGAGATGGCGCCAACCCCCCACCGTCTTCGTCACCGCCGCGTAGAAGATGTCGGTGCCGATCGCCGTCACCGGCTTGACCCCGAAGAGGAAGATCAGCAGGGGCGTCATCAGGGTGCCGCCACCCATGCCGGTCATGCCGACCATTGCTCCGATGCCGAAGCCGAAGATGATGATTGCCGGGTCCATCTGCGATTCCGCGGGTGCTTATCGACTTTCCCGACCACTTTGGTCAGGAGTGCGGAGTGCGGCAGGATACCAGCGATGTCCGTCTCGATCCGCGGCCTCGGCCACTCCTACGGCGAGCTGCAAACCATCGACCGGCTCGACCTGGAGGTGGCCGAGCGCGAGGTGATCGGGCTGGTCGGGCCGTCGGGCTGCGGCAAGTCGACGCTGCTGGAGCTCGTCTGCGGCCTGCAGGATCCGGGCGCCGGCACCCTCGCGGTGGATGGGGCGACCGGCGCCGGCGAGCGGCTCGCCCATTGCGCCTACATGCCCCAGCGCGACCTGCTGCTGCCCTGGTACTCGGCGCTGGACAACGCGGCCCTGGCGCTGCGCAACCGCGGCCTCGGGAAGGCGGGGGCGCGGGGCCAGGCCGGTGAGCTCTTCTCGCGCTTCGGCCTCGCCGGCTTCGAGGCGAGCGCGCCGGCCGAGCTCTCCGGCGGGATGCGCCAGCGCGTCGCCTTCCTGCGCACGCTGGTCGCCGGCAAGCCGCTGCTGGCCCTAGACGAGCCCTTCGCCTCGCTCGACGCGATCACCAGGGCGGAGATGCAGCAGTGGCTGGCCGCGGCGCTGCAAACCGACCCACGCACCGTCGTCCTCGTCAGCCACGACGTCGAGGAGGCGCTCTACCTCTCCGACCGGGTCGCGGTCCTCTCCTCCCGGCCGGCGCGCATCGTCGCGGAACTGGAGGCGCCCGAGCCGCGCGCCGCCGATCGCGACGCGGCCGTCACCGACCCGGCCTTCGTCGCCGTCCGCGAGCAGGCGCTGCGGGCCCTGCACGAGGGGGTCCGATGAGGCGCTGGCTCCTCCCCACCCTGCTGCTGGCAGCGCTGATCGGTGCTTGGCAGCTGGCGGCCTCGACCGGCTTCCTCGCGGACGTGCTCGGGCTCGAAGACTTCCTCGTCCCCTCCCCGGCCGCAATAGGCGAGGCGCTCTGGGAGAACCGCTCGCTGCTCGCCGAAAACGCCTGGGTGACGCTGCGGGAGATCGTCTTCGGCCTCGCCTGCGCCCTCCTCGTCGGTGTCGGGTTCGCGGTGCTGATGCACCTCTCGAGGGTCCTTCGCGACGCCGCCTACCCGCTGGTCGTCGCGTCACAGACGATCCCGATCGTCGTCATCGCCCCGATCCTTCTGATCTGGTTGGGCTTCGGGATCGGCCCCAAGATCGCCGTCGTGGCGCTGATCTGCTTCTTCCCGATCACGGTGAACGTGCTCGACGGCCTCCGCTCCACGGCGCCGGAGGCGATCAAGCTGATGCGCAGCCTCGATGCGTCTCGCTGGCAGATCCTGCGCCGGGTCGAGGCACCGAACGCGCTGCCGAGCTTCTTCACCGGCGCCAAGATCGCGGTCGCACTCGCGCCGATCGGGGCGGTCTTCGGCGAGTGGGTCGGCTCCAGCGCAGGCCTCGGACATCTGATCCTCCAGGACAACGCACAACTCGAGGTGGCACGCGAGTTCGCCGCGGTCGTCGTTCTCTCCACGATGGCGCTGCTGCTGATCGGCCTGATCGCCCTCGCGGAGCGGCGCGTCGTCACTTGGCGATAGAACACAGGGGATGAGGCCGCCCCGAATCCCGGCGATCGCCCTGACCGGCGCGCTGATCGCCCTCGTGCTCGGTCTCGCCGCCTGCGGCGAGAAGTCGGAGGACGGCGGCGCCGAAGCCCAGCCGCTCCGCCTCACGCTCGACTTCTACCCCAACCCCGACCACGCGGGGATCTACATGGCCGAGAAACTCGGGTACTTCGAGGAAGCAGGGCTGGACGTGAGCATCCAGACGCCCTCCGACCCCGCGGCGCCGATCAAGCTGCTCGCGGCCGGGGAGACGGACCTGGCGATCTCCTACGAGCCCGAGGTCGCGCTCGCGCACGAGAAGGGTCTCGATGTGGTCGCCATCGGGGCCCTCGTCAACCAGCCCCTGACCTCGATGATCTGGCTGGGGAAATCCGGGATCAAAGGCGTGGCGGACCTCAAGGGCAAGACCGTCGCCACCGCCGGCATCCCCTACCAGGACGCGTTCCTGGCGACGATCCTCGCCCGCGCCAAACTCTCCACCTCCGATGTGAAAGCCGTCAACGTCGGCTTCGGCCTGCTGCCGGCGCTGCTCAGCGACAAAGCCCAGGCGATGCTGGGCGGCTTCCTCAACGTCGAGGGCGTCGACCTGCGCCAGCGCGGCAAAGACCCGGTCATCACCCCCGTGGACCAGCTCGGCGTCCCCACCTACGACGAGCTCGTGCTGGTCGCCAACCGCAGCAGCCTGGAGGCGGACCCGCAGAAGTTCCGCCTCTTCCTCGCCGCGCTCGAGCGCGGCACCAACGCCGCCGTGGGGCAGCCGAACGCGGCCACGAAGGCGGTGCTCGAAGCCAACAACGACCTCGAACCGAAACTGACCGAAGCCGAGGTGAAAGCGACGCTGCCCTTGCTCGGCGCCCGCACGCCGGGGCAGCCCTACGGCTACATGGACCCCGAGGAGTGGAGCACCTTCAGCGGCTGGATGCGCGACAACGGCTTGATCGACTCACTGCCGCAGCCGTCGGAACTGCTCAGCAACGACTACTTGCCGGGTGAGGAAATCCCCGAATAGCCGAGCGCTCCCTCGCGCAGCAGGCGGCTGATCTCGGTCGCCGGCAGCGCCGGGTGGAAGAGGTGGCCCTGGGCGTAGTCGCACCCGAGCCGCCGCAGCTCGGCCAGCTGCACCTCGTTCTCGACCCCCTCGGCGATCACCTCCAGCGAGAGCGCCCGCGCCATGCCGATGATCGCCTCGACGATCGCGGTGCGCTCCTGTTCGATCCCGAGCGCGTCGACGAAGGAGCGGTCGATCTTCAGCGCGTGGAAGGGGAAGCGGTTGAGGTAGGCGAGCGAGGAGTAGCCGGTGCCGAAGTCGTCGAGGACAAGCCGCACGCCGATCTCGTTCAGCGCTTCCAGCGAGGCGATCGCGCTGGCCGACTCCTCGACCAGCACGCTCTCGGTGATCTCCAGCCGCAGGTGGACCGGGTCGAGGCCGGTGCGGGCGACGATCTCGGCGACCGTCGCCGGCAGGTCGGGGTGGGCGACCTGACGGGCCGAGAGGTTGACGGCGACGTCGAACGGCCGCGCGTCCGGGCGCTGCTCGTGCCAATCGAGGATCTGGCGGCAGGCCCGGTCCTGCACCCAGCGGCCGATCGGCTCGATCAGGCCGCTGTCCTCGGCGATCGAGACGAACTCGGCCGGGTCGAGCAGGCCGCGCTCGGGGTGCTGCCAGCGCAGCAGCGCCTCGAGGCCGGTGATCTCACCGGAGCGGAGGCTGACCACCGGCTGGTAGTGGAGGGCGAGCTCCTCGCGCTCGAGCGCGTGCCGCAGCTCCCGTTCGGTCTCCAGCCGGCGCCTGGCGCTGGCCCGCATCGCCGCGTCGAACAGCACGCAGCGGGCACGGCCGCCTTCCTTGGCCCGGTACATCGCCGCGTCGGCGTCGCGGATCAGGAGCTCGGCGCTGGCGCTGCGCTGGGCGGCGGGACGGGCGACGGCGACGCCGATACTGGCGGTGACGAAGTGCTCGACCCCGTCGATCGAGAAGGGCTGGGCGAAGGCGGCGGCGACGCGGTCGGCGATCGCGATCGCCTCCTCTTCGTCGGCGAGGCGGTCGATCAGGACCCCGAACTCGTCGCCGCCGAAGCGGGCGACGACGTCGCCGGGACGCAGATGCGCCTGCAGCCGCGGGGCCACGGCCCGCAGCAGCGCGTCGCCCGCGTGGTGGCCGAGGCTGTCGTTGATGAGCTTGAAGTGGTCGAGGTCGAGGAAGAGGATCCCGATCGGCGACCCCGAGGCCGTCGCCCGCTTCAGGCTCTCGCCGAGCGCGTCGACGAAGCTGAGCCGGTTCGGCAGCCCGGTCAGCGCGTCGTGCAGAACGCGGTGGCGCAGCGCCTGATCGGCGGCGTGGCGCTCGATCGCGTCGGCCAGCACGTTGGCGGCGGCCTGGACGAAGGGCACGTCCTTGGCGCTGAAGCGGTCGGGCTCGGTGGCGTGCACGTCGAGCACGCCGAAGGGGTGGTCCTTGCCGTCGATCATCACCGAGAGGCTGCTGGCGGCGCCGAACGTGCGCAGCACCGGCGGCATCGAGAAGCGGCTCTCCCCGGACCAGTCGGAGACGATCGCATGCGTGCCCGAGTCAAGCACGGCGCCGGCGTGGGAGTCGCGGGCGGCGGAGACGCGGCTCCCGGCTCCGATCGTCTCCTCCTCGAGTCCGGCGCGGAGGTTGAGCCGGCGGCCGTCGCGGGCCAGCTCCCAGATGCAGGCGCCGTGGACGCCATCGACTTCGCCGATCAAGGTGGTGGCGGCGCGCAGCAGCGACTCGGGGTCGCCGTCCTGCAGCGCCCGCTCGCCCAGCTTGGCGACGACGGCCTGCTGCGAGAGCGCCCGCTGCAGCTCGTCCTCGGCCTTCTTGCGCTCGGTGATGTCGTAGAGGACTCCGTGCCAGACCGGCACGCCGTTCTCGTCGGCTTCGAGCACCGCCTCGTCGAGCATCCAGACCGTGTCCCCCTTGCGGGTGCACATGCGGTACTCGACCGGGCGCGTCTTGCGGTCGCCGAGGATCTCCTCGGTTTCGTTGGCCAGCGCCCGCTCGCGGTCCTCGGGATGCAGGAGGCTGACCCACAGTCCCGGCTGGTTCCTGAACTCCTCGGCCGTGTAGCCGAGGATCTCCTCGACCTGGGGGCTGACGTAGTGCCATTCCCCCTGTTCGCCAAGCTCGGAGGTGTAGACGATGACGGGCAGGCGCTCGACCAGGCGCCGGTAGTCCTGGCCTCCAGCGGTGATCTGGTCGAGGAATTCGCTGACCTCGTGGTCGGGCCAGTTCCTGTCCCCTTTAGCCGGCATCCCGTCATTGATCGACAAATCGTCCAGCGCCTTGACCGCACGTCCGTCCAGGCACGAACTCGTGCAGCGGCCGACGGGTCTATTAGGCGGCCAGGCGCAAGGGCGGGCCGGGGGCGACCCGTCTGTGCAGGCCGGCGAGCGCAAGCACGCCGGCCTGCCCGCGAAAGGGCTCATACGGCGCGAAGAACTCCTCGACCTCGGCGACGGTGGCGCGGCGTCCGAGACCGGCGAGGCGGCCGACCAGCTTGACGTAGCCGAGGTCACCGGCCGGAAGGGAGTCCATGTCGCCCCGCCCGAACAGGGCCAGGCACTGGACGGTCCAGGGACCGATCTGGGGGATCGCCAGCAGGCGCCGGTCGGCGTCCGTGGAGTCGAGCCGGCAGCGGCCACCGGCGACGACCTTGGCGACCCGCCGCAGCGCCGCCGCCCGGTTCGGGGCGAGGTCCATCGAGGCCAGTTCCGCCGGGGCGCGACCGGCGATCGTCGCCGCTGAGGGCACGTCGCGCGGGGCGTCGCGGCCGTTGCCGAGCCGCGGGCCCCAGCGACCGACGATGCGGCGCTCGATCGTGACCGCGCGCTGGGCCTCGATCAGCTGCCCCACGACGGCCGCCGACAGCGCCTCCCAGGGCCAGACCCGGCGCCGCGGCCGGAAGCTCGGCATGCGGCGGATCAGCGGCCCCAATAGGGGGTCGCGGCGGAAACGCCGGTGGAACTCGCCGAGGTCCTGGTCGAGCGCCAGCACGAAGCGCATGCGCTCGAGCGCGACCTCGAGCTCGGCCTCCCCCGCCATGGCCGCCGCGCGATCCGCTTCGCACCGCGGCAGCGTGACGTCGGCCGGGTCGACCGTCTCCGCCCGCAGCACGACCCGGTCCGCGGCCGGCTGCCAGGCCCGCGCCAGGACCGGGCTGCCGTCGACATGCAGCAGCCGCGTCGCGACGCCACCATGGATCCGTAGCGTGCCGTCATCGCTCCCCCGCGGCAGCCGGTAGGGACCGGCAGGACGAACCTCGTGTTCGAGCGCGCTCACCTGCCGAGCAGGTGCACGTCCACGAGGAAGGAGCGGCTGGCGACGACGTCGCGACGGTCGCGGCGGCGGCCGAGCCGACGCGGGGCGCGGTTCCTGGAGCCGACGGCGCTGACAGCGCGCACCGCAGCGACCGTCGCCGCACCGGCCAGAACTCCGCCCGCGGCCGCGAGCGCCGCGGTCCGCACCTCCCCGCGCAGCACCGGCAGAGCCGACTCCTCGTAGGGCAGCGGCAGCACCCGCACCGACTCCGCCTCGCCCGCCTCGGCGTCTTCCTCCGCGAGGATCTCGCCGTCTAGTTCGAGCTCACTCACTGAATCGACTCTAGCGAGACCCCAGGTCACCTCCCTACAACTCACCGCAACTTGCGGACGTTGCTGACGTCCTCGCGGGGAGGGGTTGGGTGTCCCCGGAGCGCGCGGCGTCCTGATTTTCGCCCCGGCAACTCAGCGAGAGAGGCGAGGCTCCCGGCGAAAATCCCAGCAAGCGAAGGGGACACCCAACCCCTCCCCGCCAGCCCTTCGCCCTACAACGCCCGCTCGTACAAGCGGTACTTCTTGACGACCTGACCCCCCATCCCCTCCATCGCCCGGTTCATCGGCTCGTTGGTCTCCAGGATCCAGCCCATCTCGCCACCTTCGATCGTCCCCGGCTGCGCCGCGGTCTCGAGATGCTTGAGGTAGAGGCCGGCGGCGACGCCGCTGTGCCGGTACTCGCGCTTGACGCCGAGCGCGAGGACCCGCAGCTGGTCGATCTTGCGTTTGCCCAGCAGAAACTTCGCCCAACCGAAGGGCAGCAGGCGCCCGTTCAGCTTCGCCATCGCCTGGTTGACGTCGGGCAGCGTCAGCGCCGCGCCGATCGCCTCACCGTCTTTTTCCGCGATATAGGCCCAGTCCTCGTCGATCACCTGCTTCAGCAGTTTGGCGTGGAAGGCGACCTCGGCATCGGTCGGCGGGACGAAGCCCCAGTTGGCGGACCAGGCATCGATGTAAACGGGCGTGAAGAGGCTCATCTCCCGCGCCAGGTCCCGCTTGTCGATGTTGCGGATCGTCACCCCTTCCTCGCGCAGCGCCGTCCGCGCGGCGGCGTGGATCGCCGGGTCGAAGCGCTCGCCCTCTTTGAGGTCGCCGAACTGGAGCTCCCACATCAGCAGGTCAATCGCCTTGTCGAAGCCAAGCGCCTCGATCTGCGCCTGGTAGTAGGGCGGGTGCCAGTTCTCGAGGATCATCGGCCGCCGCTCGAAGCCCTCGATCAGGATCCCGACCTCGTCGTTGGTGGTGAAGTCCATCGGCCCGAGGATCCGGTCCCGGCCCTTCGCCACCGCCCACTCGGCCGCGGCGTCGAGCAGGGCGGCGGTCACCTCGGCGTCGGCGGTCGTCTCGAAGAAGCCGAACATCGCGTCGCTGCCGCCCTGGTACTCGTCCCAGCGCCGATCGACCTGGGCGCTGATGCGACCGACCGGCTCGCCGTCTCTTTCGGCGACGAAGTACTCGGCCTCGGCGTGCTCGAAGTAGGGGTTCTTGGCGCGGTTGAGGAACTCCATCCGCTCGAAGATCAGCGGCGCCACCCACTGCGGGTGGTCGCGATGGAGCCGGAACGGGACCTTGACGAAGCGCTTCAGCTCGCGGCGGGTCCGCACCGGCCGTATCGAGACGCTTGCCATGGGGGCCGCAACCTACACTGAAGGACGATGAGCGAGACGGCGAAGGCCCCTGTCGACGTCTTCGAGAAGGCGCGCAGCCACGACCGGCTCGAGCAGCTGGAAGCGGCCAAGGAGCACGACCTCCTCCCCTACTTCCGGCTGATCGAGTCGGAGGCCGGCCCGATCATGGAGATGGAGGGGCGGGAGATCGTCATGCTCGGCTCCAATAACTACCTGGGGCTGACGGGCGACGAGCGAGTCAGGCAGGCGGCCCGCGACGCCCTCGAGCACTACGGCACCGCCCTGACGGGATCTCGTTTCATGAATGGGACGACGCCGCTCCACGTCGAGCTCGAGCAAGAGATCACCGACTGGATGGGGACCGAGGATTCCCTCGTCTTCACGACCGGCTACCAGGCCAACGTCGGCTGCCTCGGCACGATCCTCGAACCAGGCGACACCGTCGTCTGCGACTCCGGCAACCACGCATCGATCCTCGACGGCTGTCGCCTCTCCGGCGCCAAGCTGCGCCCCTTCCGCCACAACCGCATGGACAAGCTCGAGAAGATGCTGCAGCGTGCGAGCGAAGACGGCGGCGGCGTGCTCGTCGTCGTCGACGGCGTCTTCTCGATGGAGGGCGACGTCTGCGACCTGCCCCGGATCGTCGAGCTCTGCAAGGGCTACGGAGCGCGGCTGATGGTCGACGAGGCCCACGGCGCCGGCGTGCTCGGCGCCCGCGGCGCCGGCGCCTGCGAGCTGTTCGGCCTCGAGGGGGAGGTCGACCTGCGGATGGGCACCTTCTCCAAGAGCCTCGCCTCCTGCGGGGGCTTCATCGCCGGGCCCGCCGACGTCATCGAGTATCTGAAGATCTCCGCCCGCAGCTTCATGTTCAGCGCTTCCAGCGTGCCAGCGGCGGTGGGCGCCGCCTTGGGCGCTGTGCAGATTGTCCGGTCCGAGGGACCACAGCTGTTCGAGCGCCTGCTCGCCAACGCCGAGTACCTGCGCGAGGGCCTGCGCCACCTGGGGCTGAAGGTGGTCGAGCCGGGGACGCTGCCCGACGGCAGCGTCGCGACGACCCCGGTGGTGCCGGTGATGGTCGGCGACGACTGGCAGGCGGTGCTGCTCTGGAAGGCACTGTTCGATGCCGGCGTCTACACCAACGTCGCGATCCACCCGGCGGTCCCGCCCGGCGGCGCGCTGCTGCGAACCAGCCTGATGGCGACCCACGAGCGCGAGCACCTCGACGGGGCGCTGGGGACGATCGCCAGGGTGATCGGCGACTTCCCCGAGCTTCCGCGGTCGTAACCCGCTGGTAACGGGTTCTTGACATCCCCCGTCGGGGGTAGTTTCAACCTTGTCCAGATGGGAGCGCGGTCCCGCCGGGACCGAAATTGTTGCTCTTAGCGACCGGGCCGAGGTCGGCCTTGCCCACCCGGGTTGACGGCTGCCACCCGCACGACGTAGCTTGGCCTTCTCGCCGAACACCCCGGGCGGGGTGGACGAATTGAGACTCGTTCCGGCCCAGGCCACAGCTCCCCAAGCAGCAGTGGTCGCCGGTACGGAAGCGAGATACCAGTTAACCGATTCCTTGAAGGGAGGAGTCCCAGTGGACGCTGCCTCAACGGCACCCGCAACGACGATCGCACCCCCGGTGGAGACCCCGCAACACATGCGAGCGCTCGAACGAGCCAACCTGGTCCGGCTCGCACGCGCCGAGCTGAAGCGCGCAATAGCGCGGGGTGATGCCGACCCCTCCGAGATCGTCCGCGACTGTCCCTGGGAGACCGAGAGCATGACCCTCGCCGAGCTGCTGACCAGCCAGCGCCGCTGGGGCCGCACCCGCGCCCGCAAGTTCCTCCTCCCCCTCTCTCTCAACGAGAACAAGCAGCTGGGCACGCTGACCTCGCGACAGCGCCGGCTGCTCTCGACCGAGCTCGCCGCCCGCTCCTCGGAGCGCCGGGAAGCGCTGACCGCCTGAGCGGCGGTACTGCCTCAGCCGCGCATTCCGCCGACCCGGAAGCTGAGACCTCCGGAAGCGCGCTGGAATGCGCGGCGCGCCAGGTAGAAGACGATCGCGAAGGCGACCGCGCCGGCCGCAAGGGCAACCGCGAGGATCTGGTCGCCGACATAGAGGACCAGGCCCGTGGTGAGGACGAAGACGAATCCGGCCAGCAGGGTGGTGTGGGAGCGGTAGCCGGCAAAGTGCTCGCGGATCGCGACCTCGAGGCCGCCGAGGCCGGCGCAGGCGACGCCGATGCCGATCGCGGTCGTGCTGCCGGCGAAGATGCCGATCAGCAGCGAGACGATGCCGGCGAGAATGACCAGCTCGCCAAGCGGGAATTTTCCCCACGGAGCGGGTGGGCGGGCATCGGGGGCGGCGACGCGAGGTGCCGGCTTGGGCTCGGGCTCGGGCCGCTTGTCGCCCTTGCGTTTCCTACTCAACGGCCGCAAGCCGCCCGGCTAACGGGCATCCCGACGAGACCCTGACCCGCCACCAGCCCATCAGCATCCCGATCGGGCCGAGACGGGGGCGCGAGTGCCAGTGGCCGCAGCCAGGCAGGCCGAGGTCGTCGCGGCTGACCCGGACCCACTTGTAGTCGGCCGGTGCGGCGAACATCCGGCGCAGCAGGTCACGGTTGCCGGCCTCGATCCGCTCCTGCTCGCGCAGGGTCAGCCGCGCCTCCGAGATGCGGGTCGCGAGCTCGTCGCGCAGCCGCTCGAGCTCACCGAGGTCGAGAACCCGCGGCTCGGCCGCGATCGCGGCGACGCGGTGCTCGACCGCGACCCGGCCGAAGCCCTCGGCGAAGAGCGAGGCGAGCTCACGCTCGAGACGGCCGACCTGGCGTCGCAACTCAGCCCGGGCGAGGCGCTCGTCAGTACCGACGCGAAACGCCGGCGAACTCTCTCTTGCGAGCAGATCAGGCATCGGCCTTTCAGCAGTTTAGATCACCGCAGGGTCGCCGACGCCATCCAGAGCGCCTCCGCGACCGCGATCTGCGGTACTCCCTTGACCTGGACGGCGACGACAGCGAGGCGGTGGCTCTGCGCCTCGGCCGCGTAGCCCTCGGCGGTCTCGCCGAAAAGCAGCGCGACCGGGCGGCGCTCGTCGGCGACGATCAGCGTTCCCTGCGCCAGCTCGCCGGGCCGGCCCGGCAACGACTCGCCCGGGCCGGAGTCGCGGATGCAGAGGCGGCCCTCGAGCCGGTCGGAGTCGAAGGCGCGCAGGGCGACGCCCGTCTCCACAATCGCCAGGTTCAGCGCGTCGGCGGGAAGGCCGTGGCTCTTGAACGCCCCGTCGTGGAGGCGTTCGAGGGCGAGTTGCTCGATCGGGGTCCGGGTGCGGTCGGGGTCGAGCCCGATCTGGCGGAAGAAGACGCGGTAGGCCCAGGGGATCGGCTGTTCGCGCAGGTGGATCGCCTGCGCGCCGTAGAAGCGGTCGGAGAGTCCGCGCAGGCGCCGGCGCACCGGCTCGGGGCTGCGGCGGGGACGGGAGTCGACCTCGATCCAGGCGATCCCCAGACCCGGAAACTCGGTGGCGAGGTGGGGCGCGACCCAGCCCTGCTCGGGTGAGGGGCCCCACCCGATCTGCGGCTCGGCGGCCTCCGAGGTCATCCCCGCCGTTCCGCCTCACGGGAGGCGTCGAGCAGGCCCTCGACCCGAGTGCTGAGCTGGGCGGCGGTAAGGACGCCGCTGCCGGCACTCTCGAGCGTGCCGCCGGGGTACGCGTAGGCGAAGGTGGGACAGCCACCGACCCGGTAGAGGCCGGCGACGGCGCCGTCGCGGTCGTAGCCGACGGGAAGCTCCCAGCCGTGCTCGCGGACCAGCTCGCGAACGGTCTCGCGATCGTCGCGCACGTTCAGCGAGAGGAAGTTCACCCGTCCACGGTAACGCTCGTAGACCGCGTCGACCACGTCCTGCTGAGAGGCGCAGTCGCCTTCGGTGAACCAGAACGAGATCACCAGCGGGCGCCCGAAGAGATCGCAGATGCGGATCGCTTCGGCGGGGTCGATCCGGCAGGCAGGAAGGCGACGCGCGTCCTCCTGACAGGGGACAGCCGAGCTTTCGCAGTCGTCCTGGGCGATGTTGGCGTCGCCTTCGAGCCGGGGGGCGGCAGCGTCGGGCACGGCGAACTCCGGCAGCGGCCAGCGCGCGGGCTGGCGATCGAGGCCGAGCGTCCCTTCTCCCCCACCGCCGCCCAGGGTCTGGATCGTGGCGACGAGGATCACCGCGAGGAAGATCAGGCCGACGACGATCGAGTAGCGGTCTTTCATCGGTCCTCGGCCCAGCGCAGCGCCGCCGGCAGCACCAGCATCACACCCAGCAGCGCGACGGAGAGATCGATGACGGTCACCAAACCGAAATCGCGCAGCATCTGGATGTCGCTGGCGATCAGGACGGCGAAGCCGGCGACCGCGGTGGCGCCGGAGGCGAGGACGGCCGGGCCGGTGCGGTCATAGGCCCGCCGCAGAGCCCGCTCGGGATCGAGCCCCCCGCGGCGTTCGTCGTGAAAGCGAACGGCGAGGATGACGCCGAACTCGGTGGCGATCGCGATCGTCAGCGCTCCCAGCGCCGCCGACATCGGGTTGAGAGGAATTCCGGTCAGCCAGAGGATCAGGGATGCCCAGCCCGTCGCCAGCACGGTCGGGACGAGCGGCACCAGGGCCCTGCGCCGGGAGCGGTAGACCGCGAGCAGCACCAGGGCGACCGCGAGCAGGCCGGCGAGGGTGAGCCAGTAGCGGCTGGCGGAGAGCTCGCCGGCTGATTCGGCCGCGAGCACCGGCAGACCGGCGAGCTCGACCTCCACGCCCTCCGGCGGCCCACCCGCCGAGCCAGGCCGACCGATCTCCGCCCGCACCCGGTCGACCAGCTCCTGCTGGTCCTGCAGCGACTGGGCGCGGATGCCGAAGGACAGCAGCGCCTGGTTTCCGAGCCCGCCGCCCTTGGGATCGAGCGGCGCGACCTGGCGCAGCGCATAAGGCGAGAGCGCCCCCAGCGTCGCGTCGATGTCGCGGGGGGTCAGTTCCTCCCCGTCGCGGACCAGAAAGTCCGAGAGCGCCGGACCCGGGCAGATCTCAGCCTCGAGACAGCTCGGGTTCTCACCCTCGAACCCGTTCGCGCGCAGCACCCGCTGCTTGAAGCCCGCCATCCACTCGATCGTCGCGGGATCGGTCAGATCGGGAGCCTGCACGCTCACCTCTAGCTGACCGGAGACTCCCGTCGTCTCCTGCAGCTCGTTGAGGTTCTGCACCGCGGTGAGGTTCTGCGGGGCGAGTTCGCGGATGTCCGACGTGGTTTCGATCTGCGTCCCGACTCCCCAGCCGATTGCGGCCAGCAACACGCCGACCGTCAAGACCGCGACTGGCCGATCCACCGCGAGAGACAGCAGACGCTCCCCGGGCGGGTGGCGTCGTAGGGAGCCCCTCCCCGAGGAAGCTTTAGCTACCGCAGGGGAGGGGGGGCCCCTGCGACGACAGGCACCCGCCCGCCGGAGCGCCAATGCCCCTAGCCCCGCGGTCAGCGAGAGCCCGAATGCGATCGCAACCCCAGCGATCAGCAACAGGCCGAAGGTGCGGACCATCGGCACCGGCGAAAGCTGGAGGGCGAGGAATCCCGCTGCGGTCGCCAGGCAGGCGGTGGCGATGGTTGGGCCACCCGCTGCGGCTGCCCTGGAGGCTGCCTCCGGACCGGATGAACCTCCCGCCACCTGCTCGTCGAAGCGGGCCTGGAGCTGGATCGCGTAGTCGACGGCGAGGCCGATCAGGATCGGGAGGACGGCGATCGTGGCCATCGTCAGGGACCCTCCGAAGAGGGCGAGCAGGCCGAAGGTCAGCGCCGCCGCGACGAGGGCGATCCCCAGCGGCAGCAGTCGCAAGCGCGAACGGAAGACCAGCAGCAGGGTCGCCGCCATCACCGCGACCGCGACGCCAAACAGCACCAGCAGCGCGTCCTTCAGGTTCTCGGCGATGCCGTCCACCACCGCCGGGACGCCCGAGACGACGTAGGTGCCGCCATCGAGCTGGAAGCACGGCGCCGGCTGCTTGCCCTGCTCGGCGCAGACCTCGCGCGGGGTGGTGTCGCTGACCGCGGCTTCGATCAGCTCGATCGCGCGCTCGCGTTCGCCCTCGCTCAGGTCCGGCTTCAGCCTGACCGCGATCTGGGCCGAGCGGCTGCTGGGGAAGACGTAGGAGAGCCGGGCCTTGGGCGTGCCGCGGGCGCGGCTGAGGTCGAAGACCACGGTGGCGACGAATTCGGGGTTGTCGAGGCTGGGCAGCGTCGTGATCCCGTAGCGGGTGGCAACCGAGAGGAGGAATTCGCGGAACCGTTCCGGCGGCACCCGCTGGGACAGACGCCGCAGCTGGCGATCGATCTGCACCACCGCTTCGTTGAGAAAGGTGGCCGGACCGGAGATGAACTCGACCGGGTCGAGACGGGCCAGCTCGGCGCAGGGCCCGGGGATCGGCTTCGCCCCTTTCGGCACGTTCCCGGAGAGGCAGCCCTCGAGTCGCAGTAAGCGAAAGACGTTCGAGCTGAGGATCAGCTCCTGCAGGTCGCCCTTTGCCACCACCACCACCGGTTCTTCCCCGAACGCATCACGCACCTGCTGCGTCGCCCGGTAGGTCGCGGTATCGGTGTCGGCCAGCGTGTCGACGCCGGCGTCGGTGGGTATCCGCGTCGCCCCAACCGCAGCCGCTACCGCGAGAGCAACCGTGACGACGAGCACCATCCGTGCATGCCGGGCGGCCCATCCCGCTATCGCTGCCATTCAGCGCTTTCTCGGGCGGGTGGCACGGGGAGGGGTCCGAGAACGGACGCCCCCGCGCCCGCCCGCAGGCCCCTCCCCGTGACAGGCACCCGCCCGCCGAAAACGGTCAATCCATCGAAAGCGGGCCGCTGACGTCCGCCCGGAGGAACTGGGACACGAACTGGTTTTCGGAGTCGAACAACTCCTCTTTCGGCCCCGACTCGACGATCTTGCCGCTCCAGAGCACCGCGAGGAAGTCCGCGATCCGGCGCGCCGTATTGAGATCGTGGCTGATCACCAGGTAGCAGCCGCCGTGCTCGGCGTGGACCTCGCGGATCAACTCGCAGAGCAGCGCCGTCCGCACCGGGTCGAGACCGGAGTCGGGCTCGTCGAACATCACGATCGCCGGTTCCAGCACCAGCGCCCGGGCGAAGCCGGCCCGCTTGCGCATGCCGCCGGAGAGCTCGTTCGGCATCTTGTAGGTGGCCTCGGTCAGGCCCACCTCTTTGAGCCGGCGGTTGACGATCTCGCCGATCTCCTCCTCGCTTTTGTCGGTGTGCTGGCGCAGCGGGAAAGCCGTGTTGTCGTAGATGTTCATCGAGCCGAAGAGGGCCCCGTCCTGAAACAGCAGGCCGAACTTTTTGCGCACCTCGAAGAGTTCGTCGTCGGTCATGTTCGGGATCGATTCGCCGTGCACGAGCACGTCGCCGGAGTCCGGGTAGAGCAGGCCGACGATGTGCTTGATCAGCACGCTCTTGCCGGTTCCCGAGGGGCCGAGCACCATCGAGACCTGGTCTTCGGGCAGGCCGAGGTTGAGGCCGTTGAGGATGCGGGCGCGACCGAACTGTTTGACCAGATCGATGATCTCGATCGCGTCCTCGCCGCCGTGATCCTGCTTGCGGCCGGTGTGGAAGCGGTAGGGGTCGTCCTCCCTGGGGTCGACGCCGGGGATGACGAAGTCCCGGCCCATCACGGCGCCATCCTCGCTCACGTAGGGCTCGCCGGAATGAGAGGACGCCGGTTCGGGGGCGATCGCCGGCCGCGCTTCGCCGCTCGTCGCCGCCTCATCCTGCAGCTCCTCTTCTTCGATGCGGTTTTCCTCGTCGTGCTGCAAGGTCAGCCTCCTATTGGCGCTCTCGGGTTGGCTCCCCAGAAGACGAGGGTTCCAAGCATCCCGATGATGTGGACTAAGACAATGTTGAGGACCATCGATTTCGCCGTCGCGGTCCCCACCCCAACCGGCCCGCCCGAGGCCGTGTAGCCGTAGTAACAGCCGACCATCACGATCGCGGTCGCCATCACCATGCCCTTGATCAGGCTGAAGATCAGGTCAGGGGGGTTCTGGAACATCCAGAAGATCAATAAGTACCCGCCGGAGGACACATCGCCGATCTGCTCGACGACGGCCAGGTAGCTGGCCAGGTACATGATCCCGATCCCGCACAGGTACATGAACGGGAAGGAGATCCAGGCGGCCAGCAGGCGGGTGGCGCAGAGGAAGGTGACGGGGGGAACGCCCATCACCTCGAGCGCGTCGATCTCGTCGGAGATCCGCATCGCCCCGAGCTCGGCGACGATCCCGGTCCCGACCTTGGCCGCGAGCATGTACCCGAAGGCGTAGGGCATGATCTCGCGCAGGTCGCACCAGGCGGAGAAGACGCCGGCGTAGGCGGGTGCGCCCTGGGCGCGCAGCAGGTAGGCACCCTCGATCCCGCACTGGAGGCCGAGGGTGAAGACGAGGCCCCAGATGATCAGGGCCGAGCCGAGGATCAGGATCCCGGCCTGGCGCAGGCTCTCGCCGAAGAAGCGGAAGACGCGGCCCGAGTAGACGAGCCCGGCGATCCGCGAGCCGAAGCGGGCGATCTCCCCGAAGGAGTCGAGCCAGCCGCGCGGGACCTCGAGCCAGGCGTTCATCGCACGTTCCGCCGCTTCGTCTTCGAGCCGAGGACGCTCATCGAATCGTCTGCAGCTCCGGGTTGGTCGCCAGCATCGTCTGGGTGAAGACGTAGTTGAAGGCGAAGACGCCCATGAAGGAGATGACCACGGCCTGGTTGACGGCGCGCCCGACCCCGGCGGCTCCGCCCGAAGCGGTCATCCCTTTGTAACAGCAGACCACGGCCACGATCGCCCCGAACAGGGTGCACTTGATCACCGAGCCGGCGAGGTCGAGGACCGAGGCGTTGGAGAACAAGGTCGCGAGGAAGCCGCCGAGGGGCTGGCTGTAGAGGAGCTCGGTGAGGATGCCGCCGCTGATCCCGAAGACCAGGGCGTAGATGTCGAGCAGGCCGGTGATCAGGCACAACGCCAGGAAGCGCGGCACGACCAGGTTCTTGATCGGGTCGACCCCGAGCACCTGCAGGGCGTCGAGCTCCTCGCGGATCTTGCGCGCTCCCAGGTCGGCGGTGATCGCGGTGCCGGCGACGCCGGCGACGACGACCGCCGTCACGAAGGGCGCGAACTCGCGGATCGAGGCGAGCACGAAGAACCCGCCGAGCCGGTCGAGAGCGCCGAACAGCGAGAGGAAGTTGGCCGCCTGCAGGCCGGGGGCGCCGAAGCCGAAGGCCACGGTCGAGACCAGCAGCGGGAACCAGCAGAGCTGCAGCGCGAAGAGGAACTGGCCGATGAACTCCTCGCCGTAGGGGTACGGCGGCTTCACCGCGGAGACGAGCGTACGCGCGGTGAGGATCATCATGTCCCCCACCTGCTCGAACAGCGACTTGGCGGGCAAGAACGCCCTGTTGACCGCGGATCCGACCATCTGCTCCTCCGACGAGCTGCGCCGCGGGCCCGCGGCGCCCCACTCGTGACCGCAGTCTATGGGATGGCCCAGCTCCATCCGTTAGCCGAGTGTTGAGATCCGGCTAACCCGTTCCGGTGCCGCGAAAAGCGCCCGATTGCGGGCAAACCCCGTGCTATGTTGCGGCCGCTTTGCGGGGGACCGGAAGACATTCCCGGCACACCCGCCTCCGAGCCACCGCGACCGGGGTTGCCGCCGTGGCCGTGGCGGTGCTGCTGGCCGCCTGCGGCGGCGAAGAGTCCTCCGACGCGGGGGAGCCGGAAGGCACCTACGACGTCCGCGTCAGCGCGGCGAGCTTCCCGACCGAGCAGGACCTCGGCCAGACTTCGATGCTGAAGCTCGGCTTCCGCAACAGCGGCGAGAAGACGGTGCCGGTGCTGGCGGTGACGATCTCGATCGCGGGCAAGCAGGGCGAGAACTCCTCGCTGCCGTTCGCCATCCAGGACCCGACGCCGGGCCTGGCGCAGGCGGACCGGCCGGTCTGGGTGCTGGCCGCGAGCTACCCGCGGCTGCAGGGCTCCTCCGAGCCCGGCGGCGCCTCCACCTCCAACCCCAAGACCTTCGCCTTCGGGCCGCTGAAGCCCGGCCAGACCACGAAAGCCGTCTGGAAACTGAGCGCGGTCAGGGCCGGCAAGTACACGCTGGGCTACAGCGTCGCCGCGGGGCTGAGCGGCAAGGCCAAGGCCGAGACCAGCGGCGGGGTCGCACCCGGCGGCTCCTTCGTCACCGAGATCACCACCGACCTGCCGGACACCGAAGTCACCGACAGCGGCGAAGTGGTCGAGAAGTCGGTGCAGCAGCAGCAGCGATGAAGGCGGCCCGGCTGGCCGTCCCCCTCATCGCCCTGCTCTCGCTGGTGCTGCCGGCCTGCGGCTCGGCCCGGCAACCCGACTCCGCCCAGGAGTCCAAGGCCGACGGCGTCGCCCTGAAGAGGATCGGCAGCTTCGACGAGCCCGTCTACGTGGCCGGGGCGCCGGGCTTCCCCAAGCTGCTGTTCGTGGTCGAGCAGCCGGGTCGCGTCATCGTCCTCAGCGGCGGCCGCAAGCGCGGGACTTTCCTCGACCTCCGCTCCCAGGTCGGCTACGGCGGCGAGCAGGGGCTGCTCTCGCTCGCCTTCCCCCCCGACTACCCGCAGAGCAAGCGCTTCTACGTCTATTACACGGACAACGCCGGCAACATCCGGGTCGACGAATTCAAGCGCCGCAGCGCCATCAGGGCGGCCGCCGGCTCGCAGCGCCGGGTGATCGAGATCCCGCATCCGGTCAACACGAACCACAACGGCGGCCAGCTGCAGTTCCTCGGCAACCTCCTTTACTTCGGCACGGGCGACGGCGGTGCGGCGGGCGATCCGCCCAACAACGCGCAGAACCCGGACGTGCTGCTCGGCAAGCTGCTGCGGATCGACCCGCGGCCGGCCGGCGGGCAGCCCTACTCGGCGCCGCCCTCGAACCCCTTCGTCGGCCGCCCAGGGCGCGACGAGATCTACAGCTACGGCCTCCGCAACCCGTTCCGCTTCTCCTTCGACACCGTGACCGCCGCGCAACCGCGGCTCGCGATCGGCGACGTCGGCCAGAACCAGGTCGAGGAGGTCGACTACACGACGGTCGCGGCGGCCGCCGGCGCCAACTTCGGCTGGGACGCCTTCGAGGGCCTCACCCCCTACGACGACGAAAGCGGCAGCACCCCCGACCCGGGCGGCACCGTGAAGCCGATCTTCGCCTTCCCGCACAGTCGCGGCGGCAGCTGCTCGGTCACCGGCGGCTACGTCGTCCGCGACAAAAGCCTGCGCGCTCTGTACAAGCGCTACGTCTACGCCGACTTCTGCGAGGGTGAGCTGCGCAGCCTCGCCCCCCACCTGAAACGGGCCGGCGGCGACCGCAAGCTCGGCCTCTCGGTCGCCAGTCCCAGCTCCTTCGGCGAGGACATCCGGGGGCGCCTCTACGTCGCCTCGCTGGAAGGGCCGGTCTTCCGCTTCGTACCGCGGTGAGTCCAGAACCCGCGTACGAACGTAAGTTTTTCTTGACAAGTCGAGATACCTGCCCATAGGGTCGCTTCGGGCGCAGGGAAAGATCCGAAATTGCAGGGTGGTTTTCATGGATTACGACTCGGCATTGTTGGAGCGCGTCGCGCAGCGGTTCCGGCGCGACATGTGGAAGTCGGTGGTGGCGGAAGCGGTGACCGAATCGGGCGTCGAGGTGGCGAACTTCGGTCCGGTCCAGGCGACCGCCTTCGGCGATCTGCCCGAGGTGCACGGCCTCAATCAGGTGCAGGGAGCGGCCGAGCCCGGCGCGGTCGAGGACGGCCACCTCGCCAGGGCGATCGAATGGATGCGGGCACGCGAAGTGGACTACCGGCTGCCGGTCGCCGCCAGCCGACCCGGCACCGAGGAGGCCGAGGCGTGGCTGAGCAAACGCGGTTATGAGCGCGGCAGCGGCTGGGTGAAGCTGATCCGGGAGGCGACGCCGCCAGACTGGCCAGAGGACCCCGGCATCGAGATCTACGAGATCGGCGACGACGAAGCCGACGGCGAAGGCCTCAGCACGATCGTCTCCGAAGCGCTGGAGCTGCCGGTGACCGCCGGCACCCTCTTCTTCTCATTGCCGCAGGAGGACCACTGGCGTTGCTACACGGCGGCGCTCGAGCCCGACGAACCGATCGTCGCCACCGCCTCGATGCTGATCGTCGACGGCGTCGCCCAGCTCGGTCCGGGCATGACCCTCCACGAGGCACGCGGCTGCGGCTGCAACACGGCGCTCCTGCGTCGCCGCCTTGCCGACGCGGCCAAGGCCGGCTGCCACACCGTCTTCGTCGAGCTCGGCGAAAGCGACCCCGAGAGCCTCTCCAGCATGTACCGGCGGCTCTGCCGAGCCGGCTTCGAGGAGGCCTACCAGAGCCGCAACTGGCAGCGCCCGACCCTGCACCCGGCCGAGAGCGTGCCGCGGACCTGGTGCTAGCCAGCGGCGCCATCCCCGGTATTGTTGGCTGACCAGCCAAACAGGCTTCGAACGGGGGCAACCAGTGGAGACGGGAATCACCGAGACGAGCAGTGAGCCGCGCGCAGCGGCGCAGGGAGCGACGGCGCCGGACCAGCTCGAGGTGCACAACCCGGCGACGGACGAGCTGATCGCGACGATCCCGATCGACTCCCCCGACCGCGTCGCCGAGACCGTCGCCCGCGTGCGCGCGAACCAGGCCGAGTGGGAGGCGATCGGGATCGAGGAGCGCTACCGCTGGCTCGGCCAGCTGCGGGACTGGTTGCTGGACAACCGTGAGCGGGTGCTGGACACGATGCAGCGGGAGACCGGCAAGGTGCGGGCCGACGCCGCCACCGAGCCTGCCTACCTGGCCGACTTGATCAACTTCTACGGGACCAGCGCCGCGAAGTTCATCGGCGAGGAGAGCGTCAAACCGCACACGCCGCTGCTGGCGGCGAAGAAGCTGCGGGTCCAGTACCGGCCCCACCCCGTGGTCGGGATCATCAGCCCCTGGAACTTCCCGCTGATCCTGGCGCTGGGGGACGCGATCCCGGCGCTGCAGGCTGGGGCCGCGGTGGTGATCAAGCCTTCGGAGTTCACGCCGCTGGGCCTGGCAGAAGTGGTGAGGGCCTGGAAGCAGGAGATCGGCGCGCCGGACGTGCTCGACTGCGTGCAGGGCATCGGCGAGACGGGCGGGGCGCTGGTGGACAACGCCGACTTCGTCCAGTTCACCGGCTCGGACCGGACCGGGCGCAAGGTGATGGCGCGGGCGGCGGAGACGCTGACCCCGGTCAGCCTCGAGCTCGGCGGCAAGGACCCGATGATCGTGCTCGCCGACGCCGACCTCGACCGTGCCGCCAATGCGGCAGCTTGGGGCGGGATGATGAACTCAGGCCAGATCTGCATGTCGGTGGAGCGGATCTACGTCGAGGAGCCGGCCTACGACGCGTTCGTGGCCAAGCTGACGGCCGAGGTCGGGAAGCTGCGGCAGGGCGCCGACGACGCTCGCGCCCCCAAGGACGTCGGCGCGATGACCTCGCCCAACCAGACCGCGATCGTCGCGGACCACGTCGAGGACGCGCTCGCCTCCGGCGCCAAGGCGCTGACCGGCGGCAAGCGGGGCCCGGGGCCCGGCGACTACTTCCAGCCGACGGTCCTGGTCGACGTCGACCACTCGATGAAGGTGATGCGCGACGAGACCTTCGGGCCGGTGGTCGGGGTGATGAAGGTGCGTGACTCCGAGCAGGCGCTCGAGTTGGCCAACGACAGCCGCTACGGCCTCTCCGGCTCCGTCTTCGGCGAGAAGGAGCGGGCCGAGCGGGTGGCGCGGCGGGTCGAGTGCGGCGCCGTCAACGTCAACGACGTGCTGGTCAACTACCTCGCCTCCGACGTGCCGATGGGCGGCTGGAAGGAGTCGGGGATCGGCTACCGCCACGGCGAACCGGGGATCAAGAAGTACTGCCGCACCGAGTCGGTTGTAATCACCCGCTTCGGCGCCAAGCGCGAGCCCAGCTGGTACCCCTACACGAAGGGGCGTCGCGGGCTGGTCGACCGGGTCGCGCGGGCCTTCGGCGCTCGCGACCTCAAGCGTCGCCTGGGTATTCGAAGCTAGCCCATTCGAAGCATTCGCGCGAACCGAAAGCATTCGCGCGAAACCGCGCCCTCGCCAACCGGAACATGGACCGGTTGACGGAATCCAACTCGGGATCGACAGTGGCTTGACACAGGCCACATCGGTCGTCATGCCAGGCATGGCGAACGAGCAACCCGGGAGGAACACCATGTTGAAGAAGATGCTCTTGGCGGCGACCGTCGTCATGGCGCTGGCAGCCGTCGCGAGCCCGTCCGCCCCTGCTGCTTGGACACAGAATCACGAACCGATCAAAGTTGACGCCACGGAAACCTTCACAGGCGATTTCCTTCAACAAACTCAAACCTATGGTCAAGTGACATGCACAAACGCTGAATTGGTCATCCAAATGCTTGCCGGGCAAACAAAAGGCACAGTGACGAAATTAACCTGCTCCAATCCAACAACTAACGCTCACGTAACCGGGCCGTTTGCGGCGTTGTGCGGAGGCACCACAATTCTCCATAAAATGGAACTGACAGAACACGCTACGGCCGAAGTCGTGACAAACGCAGCAGCGGTGCCGGCGATCACAATCACGAACGTCAACCTCTATACAGCATTCACAAACGGAACTCACCAACAAATCTGCGTGGAATTCCACCTGACCAGTGGCGCCGGCAAAGGCCTCGTCGGGACGCCGAAAACCGCGCAAACAATCAACCACATACAGCTGACTGGCTCGCTGAACCTTGCCCCCGGGATTGGGTTCCCAATTCTCGGCACACTATTCCCCCACAAAGCCAATACATACGGGATCGTCGCTCCCTAAGGGAGTATCGACACCAGTGTGCTCGCCCAGGAGTGCTCGCGCGGTAGCGCGCCCTCGCAGGCTGAAGCGTGCTCCGGTTGACGAAGCTCAATCGGAGGGCGACAGTGAGTGCGACACAGATAACGGTCGCCCTGCCGCGGTAGGGGGATCGACGAACCCAGGAGGGCACCATGTTGAGAAAAATGCTTTTGGCGGCGACCATCGTCATGGCGTTGGCAGCCGTCGTGGTCCCAACCGCCTCGGCAACTTGGACACACAATCATGCTTCCATTCAATCAAACGCCACAGAAACATTCACAGGCGAAGTGAACCTTCTTCAAAGCGCGGCCACCGGGCAAGTGAAATGCACAAACGTGGATCTTGCAATCACCTTTACAGCCGGACAAACAGACGGGACAATTCATAAATTCACCTGCCCCAACCCGACACCAGGCGCTCACGTAACCGGGGCGATTGCAGCGATCTGCGGAGGCCAAACAACTCTCCATAAAATGGAACTGACAGAACATGCGACAGCCACAATCGTGACAAGTCCGGCAGGAACTCCGGCAATCACAATCGAGAAAATCAACCTCTTTCTCACATTCACAAACGGAGCCCATCAAGCAGAATGCCTCAAACTGCATCTGACAAGCGGTGGGAACGATGATCTCGTTGCGAAACCCAACAACCCGCAAACAATCGCGACGGCCGCTCTGACGGGCTCGCTGACCGCCCACGGCTTCGGGACAGTCAACGTAGCCGGCACTCTCGTCCCGCACAAAGTCAACACATACGGAATCGTCGCTCCCTAATTCCGCTCGCTTCCGCATCCCACGAAGCGAGGAATACCCAGCAGCAAAGCCCCGGCCACCGCGGCCGGGGCTTTGCTCTCTAGGTAGACCCGAAGGTCGGCGGCCGCTGCCAGTTCACGCTGCGATAGGCGGGCACGAAGCCGGCGCGGAGGAGATTGCGGATGGCGGCCGCCACGTCCTCGTTCTCGGGCAGCTCGGCGGCGACCGTGTCGCAGCCGGCCTCGACGGCTGCCAGCAGTCTCGCTCGCAGCAGCGCCTGGTTGCAGCCAAGGCAACGGTAGTCCTCGAGCGTCGCGTCGAGATCCATCACGGCGACGCCTTCGTGGATCAGCATCGAGCCGAAGGAGACGATGCGGCCCTCGACCTCCGCCGTGTAGGTGCGCCAGTTCTCCTGCGCCGGCAGGGAGAAGAGCAGGGGCCCAGCGGGCCCGGGCAGGCCGAGCGCGGGCGCGGCGCCGAAGAACATCGTTTCGCCGGCGGCGTCTTCATCCTCGATCTCCCAGACGGTCACTCCGGGAACTCCCGGCAGGTCCGGCCAGGACGCATCCCGGACGTACTTGACGAGGCCGTGGCCCTGCTCGAACCCGTGCCGATTGAGCCAGTCCTCCGCGATGGCCGTGCCCGGGCGCCGGTGCGCCACCGGGACACGGCAGTCGATGCCGAAGCCATCCGCCCACTCGAGCGCCGCCTCCAGATGTCCTTCCTCGACAGCGCCCGGCTCCGCCGCGCCGCGGACTTGATTGAGCAACGGCGATTCCGGCTGCGATGCGAACACGGTCGCCTGGACCGGCCCGAAGCAGCGTTCCTCGATGCCGCACTCGGCAATCGCGTCAGGCGCCGCCGTTCGCCACATGTCGTGGCGAAGGCGCTGTGAGACTCCCTCCAGCTGTGCTGGGTCGAACTCCAATGGGCCCACCCCCCGGTAAGTCGTGTAAGCCCTGCCCTTTCTCGGGGAGCACTCTATGGGTATGGCGGGGTATTCGTCAAGAAACTTCCTCGAAGATTAGATACTTAAACGTTCTTTGACAGATCTCTTTATGTTCCCTAGGCTCGGTCAAGGGGGTATCGGAATGGGGCTAAGGGGGACGTCCGCCTCGCGGACGCAGAAGCGTTATCGGCCGGCCGAGGGCAACGGCTGGATCGTGCTCGGCGCCATCGTCGCCGCGTCCTTCTTCTGGCTGGCCTGGGCCGCGCCGGCCTCCGCTGCGATCACGCTGCCCGATGGCCGTGGCTGGGAGATGGTCTCTCCCGTAGACAAAAACGGGGGCCAGGTGGAACCGCTGGGGGCGCTGGCCGGGGGCGGCGTCCTGCAGGCCGCGGGCGGGGGCGGCGCCGTCACCTACGGATCCGGCGCCTCCTTCGCCGGGGGCTTCGGCGCACCGCCCGCCAGCCAGTACGTCTCACGCCGGGGGGCCGGCGGCTGGTCGACCGAGAACGTCACCGCCCCCCTCTTCTCGAGCTCCTACGGCCTCGGAGACGAGGGAGTGCCCTACCAACTCTTCTCCCCCGATCTGTCGCTGGGCCTGCTGCTCAACGGGCGTCACTGCCGCGGGGAGGGGACGGGCTGCCCGGTGGCCAACCCGCCGCTCAGCCCCGACGCGCCGGCCGGCTACCAGAACTATTACCTGCGCGACACCCAGACCAGGGCCTACGAGGCGCTCCTCAGCGCGGCCGCTGCCGCCCAGAACGGCCTCGACCCATCCGAGTTCGAACTCGCGCTCGCCGGCGCCTCGCCGGACCTGAGCCACATCGCCCTCTCGACCTGTGCCGCGCTGACGCCCGACGCCACCGAAGTCCCGCTCGGTGGCGGGTGCGATCCGGCCGCGACCAACCTCTACCTGTGGGCCGAGGGCGACCTCAGCCTCGTCAACCTGCTGCCGGGCGAGGCCCAGGGAACGCCGGGGGCGGTCCTCGCCGCGCAGTCCCTCGCGATCTCCGACGACGGCGCGCGCGTCTACTGGTCCGACGGCACCGATCTCTACCTGCGAGCGAACGGCGAAACGAAGCAGGTCGACGCGGACGCGGGCGGCGGCGGGAGCTTCGAGACCGCGAGCGCGAGCGGCTCGGTCGCGTTCTTCACCAAGGGCGGCCACCTCCATCGCTACGACGCCGCGGCCGGCTCGAGCGTCGACCTCACCCCGGGCGGTGGGGTCAAAGGCGTGCTCGGCGCCTCCGCCGACGGCTCGTTCGTGTATTTCCTCACCACCACCGGCCTTGTCGTGCACCGGGGTGGCGAAACCGCGACGGTCGCCCCCGCCGCAGATGCCGTCAACTACCCACCCGCCACCGGCACCGCCCGGGTCAGCCCCGACGGCACCAAGCTCGTCTTCCTCGCCACCCAGGGCGTCTTCAGCCAGGTCTACGTCTACGACGACGTCGCCGGCACGCAAGCCTGCGTTTCCTGCCGGGCCGGCCCGATCGGGCCCTCGACGATCCCGGGCGCGATCGCGAACGGCGCGAGCCCCGGATCCACCCATGCCTACAAGCCAAGGGTCCTCCCCGCCGACGGCAAACGCCTCTTCTTCGACTCGCGCGACAGGCTCGTCGTCGCCGACACCAACAACGACTGGGACGTCTACGAGTGGCAGGCGCAGGGGGCCGGCGGCTGCACCAAATCGAACGGCTGCGTCGCCCTCGTCTCCTCCGGCCAGGCCGAAGGCGGCGCCTCGTTCGTCGACGCCTCGGCCGCTGGATCCGACGTCTTCTTCCTCACCGACGGCTCCCTGGTCCCGGGCGATCCCGGTTCGGTCGACCTCTACGACGCGCGCGTCGGGGGTGGCTTCCCGCCGCCGCCGGGACCGGAAATCTGCCGGGCCGACGGCTGCCAGCCGCTGCCCGTCGAAACCGTGGACCCGACCCTGACCACGACGCTGAAAGGGCTGGGCAATCCCGGCGTGCGGTATTTCCGCCCGCGCAGCCGCTGCACCAGGAAACAGGTGCGGCGCAATGGCAGGTGCGTGAGGAAATCGCGGCAGCACGTGAGGCACGGGAAACAGGGCCGCAAGGGGAAGCGAGGGACGCGGTGAGGCGAGCCCCGGCAGTCGCCCTCGCCGCCGTCGCCCTGTCCCTCAGCGCTGCCGCCCCGGCGGCGGCCGCGCCTTCGGTCGGACCCGTCTCGGCCACGAACATCCAAGGCGTCTCCGCGCTGCTGAAGGGCACGGTCGACCCGGGCGGCCCGCCCACGACCTACGTCTTCCAGTACGTCGAGGAGGCGAGCTTCGAAGCGAGCGGCTTCGCGACCGCCGTCAGCACCCCCGCGGCGCCCGCCGGCTCGGGCACCGAACCGCGCCCTGCCCGGGCGGCGATCGGCGGCCTCAGCCCGGACACCGTCTACCGCTACCGGCTGCTCGCCGAGAACGCCGACGGCGAAGACGCCGGCGCGCCGGCCGCGTTCGCGACCACGCAGGGCTTCGGCTTCCTGCCCGGCGAGAAAGGGTTCGCGGTGAGCGCTGTCGCCGACGGCGGCGGCGCGGCGACGCAGGCGGGGTCGCACCCCTACAAACTCGACATCGGCATCGGCCTCAGGCTCGGCGGCGAGTTCGAGAACCAGCCCGGCGTCCCCTTCCCGGACGGCGACCTCCGCAACCTGCGGATCCAGATGCCGCCCGGACTGCTGCTCAACCCGGAGGCCAACCCAACCGTGGCCGGCAGTTGCAAAGCCGCGATGTTCCACACTCCCCGCGACTCGCCCTTCGAAGCGAGCGCCTCCGGAGAGAACTGCCCGCGGGACTCCCAGGTCGGAACGGTCGAGGTGCTGACCAGCGCCGGCGGCGCGGTGCGACGCTTCGGCGTCTTCAAGCTGGAGCCGGCTCCCGGCGTGCCCGCCCAGCTCGGGTTCGCCCCGTTCGGTGCCCACATCGTCCTCGACGTCGAGCTGCGCGAGGAAGGCAACGGGTCCTACCCGCTGACCCTCAGCGCCACCGACCTGCCGCAGGGGCTCGACGTTCGGGGGCTCGACCTGAGCCTGTGGGGAGTGCCCCGGGGAGCATCCCACAACGGCGAAAGGGGGGACTGCCTGAACGAGCTGGAGCCGACCTTCCCCTGGGCCAAATGCTCCGTCGGCTCGCCGTTCCAGTTCCCGCCCCGGGCCTTCCTGACGCTGCCCAGCAGCTGCCAGGGGCCCCTCACCTTCAGCACGACCGCGACCGCCTGGCAGCAGCCGGGGCCGGCCGCGGCGGCGGCGACGAGCGGCGATCCGGACAGCGAACCGATCGACCTCGATTGCACGAACCTCGGCTTCGCCTCCCACCCGGTGGGCCTGCTCACGACCGCGAACGCATCGACTCCGAGCGGCTTCGCCTTCGACCTGACCAACGAAGCGGCGGGGCTGATCGCGCCGAACGGGCGCGCACCCTCACAGGTGAGAAAGGCGGTGGTGACGTTGCCCGAAGGGGTGACGATCAACCCCTCGCTCGGCGTCGGCCTCGGGTACTGCACGCCGGCGCAGTACGCCGCGGAGAGCGCCTTCTCGGATCCGGGCGCGAACTGCCCGAACACGGCCGACATCGGCGAGTTCATCGTCGACTCGCCGCTCTTCGACGGGCTCTTCGAGGGCAGGGTCTACCTGGCGCGGCCCGACGACCCCGCGACCGCTGCGGCGGGGACCGAGAACCCGTTCGACACGATGCTCGCGGTCTACCTCGTCGCCCGGCTGCCGGAGCGCGGGCTGGCGATCAAGGTCGCCGGCAAGATCGTCCCCGACCCCCGGACCGGCCGCGCCGTGGCCACCTTCGAGGGCCTCCCGCAGCTGCCCTACGACGACCTCTCGATCGACTTCCGTGCCACTCAGCGGGCAGTGCTGATCTCGCCGCCCAGCTGCGGCCTGCACGTCACGCAGAGCGACCTGACGCCCTGGGGCGGGGTCGTCTCGACCCTGAAAGTCGCCAGCCCGTCGAAAATCGAGGCGGGATTCGGCGGCGGGCGGTGTCCCGACGGCACGGCGCCGCCCTTCTCGCCCGAGGTGACGGCCGGCGGCGTCAACTCCAACGTCAGCTCCTACACGCCCTACTTCGTGCGGATCAGCCGCAAGGACACCGAACAGGAGCTCACCTCCTACTCGCTGACGCTGCCCCGCGGCATCACCGGCAAGCTCGCCGGGATCCCCTTCTGCCCCGAGGCGGCGATCGCCGCGGCGCGGACCAGGCGGGGGGCGGCCGAGACCGCCAACCCCTCTTGCCCGGCCGCCAGCCAGGTCGGCCGCACCGATTCCGCCTACGGCATCGGCGCCGCCCTCGCCCACGCACCGGGGCGCGTCTACCTCGCCGGCCCCTACCGCGGCCAGCCGCTCTCGATCGTGACGATCAACGCCGCCACCGTCGGCCCCTTCGACCTCGGCACGATCGTGATCCGCTCCGCCTTCGCGGTCGATCCGGCGACCGCCCAGTTGCGCATCGACTCCCGCGCCTCGGACCCGATTCCGCACCTCCTCGACGGCATCCCGCTGCACCTGCGCGACGTCCGCGTCTACATGGACCGGCCGCAGTTCACCCGCAACCCCAGCAGCTGCGAGGCGTCGGAACTGGTCTCGACCCTGACCGGGTCCGGAACCCGCTTCGGCGACCCCTCCGACGACCCAACCGCGACCGTCGGCTCCTTCTTCCAGCTGCTCAACTGCCGCGAGCTCGGCTTCCGCCCCAAGCTGGGCCTGCGCCTGCGCGGCGGATCGCGGCGGGGGGACTACCCGTCCCTGCGCGCCACCTTCGCCGCCCGCGGCGAGCGCGACGCCAACCTGAAGCGGATCGCGGTGACGATGCCCCACTCGCTGTTCCTCGCCCAGAACCACATCCGGGCGATCTGCACGCGGGTGCAGTTCGAGGTCGACAGCTGCCCGGCCGGCTCGATCTACGGCGAGGCGGTGGCGCACACGCCGCTCTTCGACGAGCCGCTGCGCGGGCCGATCCACCTGCGCTCCTCCACCAACCGATTGCCGGACCTGGTCGCCTCCCTGCACAGCGGCAGCATCCGCATCGTCCTCGTCGGGCGAATCGGGCCCGCCAAACAGGGCGGCATCCGCACCCTCTTCGACAATCTGCCCGACGCCCCGATCGAGCGCTTCACGATGACCCTGCGCGGCGGCGACAGGGGGCTGCTCGTCAACTCGGCGAACATCTGCGCGGCCGAACCGGTGGCGACCGTGAAAGCGCTGGGGCAGAACAACCGCGGCGCGATCTTCACCTCGCGCCTGCGGGGGCAGTGCAAGGCAAAGCCGAACGGCAAAGGGAGGAGCGGCAGATGACCCAGGCAGTCGTGAGCCGAGCGTTGAACCGCGGGCCGATCGTCCTCTTTGCGCTGCTGTTGGCGCTTGCCGGAGTCGCCGCGACGGCGCGCGCGGACGTGAACAATCCGAACATCGAGCCGGAATTCGTCTACACACCGGTGCCGCCGCCTTTCCCCGCCCCCCCAATTCCCCCTCCTATCGGCCTCTTCGAGGGGCCCTGCGGAGTGGGCGTCGACTCGACGGGAACCTTCTTCGTTTCCGACTATTACCACAACGCCGTCGACCAGTTCGTAGCTTCGATTGGGGCCACGAAACCCACGTATCTGGGATGGATCAACGGCATCGATCCGCTCAGCGGCCCTTGCGGGCAGGCGCTCGATGCGACCGGTCGCCTGTATGTCAACAGCTACCACCAGAAGGTGTTGAGGTATCAGCCCCTCACCTACCCGCCCGGCCAGCCGGCCGGGTTCGGGGCGCCGACGACGATCGACGCCGCGAACCCGACCGGCGTCGCCGCCGGCGCAGGCCCAACCGCGGTGGCGGTCAACCCCGCCAACGACCATGTGTACGTCAACTACGGGAACCGGGTGGCGGAGTACGACTCGGCCGCCGATGGCAACGCGCCAGTCAACAGCTCGATCGGCGCCGGCATCCTCGAAGAGTCCTTCGGTCTCGACGTCTACGGGGCTAACGGAAACATCTACGTCAACGACAACGACGGCCTCACGATTCGCGTCCTCGATTCGAGCGATGGCTCCGTCCTCCGGACGATCTCCAGCGCGGACTTCCCACCACCGATCGGCATCAAATCGCTGTTCGAGCGTCCGCTGGCCGTAGATCAGTCGAACGGGAACGTCTACGTCAGCTATACCGACAACAACGGCAAAGAAGGCGCTACAGAGTTCGACTCATCCGGGGCGCTTGCCGCGCACCTGCCCCTTGGAGACGAATTCGAGAACGCCCTCCCCAGCGACATCGCCGCGGACAATTCGGAAACCGCAAGCGATGGCAAGGTGTACGTCAGCTCGGGAGACGGCCCGGGGGCAACGGTTCGCGCCTTCGGACCGCGGGAACCGGACGGAAGCCATCCGGTTCTCGCCCCTCTCAGCGGGGCGAACACGCCGCAGGGGGAACTGAGTAAAGCCTGCGGGACTGCCGTCGACGAGGCGGGGAACCTCTACGTCGCCACCTACGGCTCCGGGAAAGTCTCGATCTTCAAACCCGACGGGAGCTACCTGACGCAGTTCACGCCGGGTGGCATGGGCGACGGGCCCTGCGGCCTCGCGGTCGACTCAGCGGGCGTCGTCTACGTCAACGCCTGGCACCACGGCGTCTACCGCTTCACCCCTTCGGCCTATCCGTCGACCGCCGCTACCACCTACGGCCCAGGCGTGCCGATCGCCTTCCCGAGCGGCCGGGTCTACGTCAACAACCGCACTCACGTCTCCGTCTACGAGCCCTCGGGGGCAGCGGCGGAAGTCGGCGGCCTGCCGCTGCGGATCGGGGTCGGGAGCCTCGTCGAGGCCTACGGCGTCGCGGTCTCCGCCCACCCGGCGACGGCGGGTTACGTCTACGTGCCGGACGCCGGCGACAACACCGTCAAGGTGTACGACCCGGCAGTCGACCTCGACACTCCGGTGGCGACGATCGACGGTCACGAGAACCCGACGGAAGGCTTCGTCTCGCTGCGCGATTCGGCGATCGCTGTCGACCGTGTCTCCGGCAACGTCTACGTCGCCGACAACCTCCAGCACGGCATCGCCGAGAAGCCGGAAACGGCGATCTACGTCTTCAGCCCCGACGGCTCCTACCTCGGACGGCTCAAATACAACGTGGTCGATTCCGAACCGCCCGGCCTCGCGGTCGACAACTCAGCGCAGCCGACGCAGGGACGCGTCTTCGTGACCAGCGGAAACACGATCTTCGGCAGCCTCTACGCCTACCCCCCGGGCGCCGAGACCGACACAGTCGTGCCGGCCCATTTCGATCCGGACCTGGTCTTCAAAGGCAAAGGCAGCTCGGCCGGCGCGAGGACGAGCGGCGCAGGCTGCGTGTCGGCCTGCACCGTCGATCGTGCCCCCACCGCCGAGAGCTCCGAGGTGGCCCGCCGCGGAGCGCTGCGGCTCAGCCTCGACGGCAAGCTGAGCCCGCGCTCGCTGCCACGCCAGGGCAAGGCACCGATCGCGGTCACGGTCGGCTGGAAGATCGCGACCACCGACGGCAGCCCCGTGCCCGAGCTGCAGACGGTGCGCATCGAGATCAACCGCCACGGGCACTTCGACTACGCCGGCCTGCCCACCTGCCCCTATGCCCGCATCCAGCCCGCCTCCACCGCTCGCGCCCTCGCCGCCTGCAGCACCGCCCTGGTCGGCCAGGGTCACTTCACGGCCGACATCGCCCTCGAGGGGCAGGTGCCATACGCAACGCGCGGCCGCCTCCTCGTCTTCAACGGGAACAGCCACGGCAAGCCGGTCCTGTTCGGCCACATCTATTCCCCGCGCCCCTTCGCGACCTCGTTCGTGATCGTCTTCAGCCTCGAGAATCTCGATCGCGGCACCTACGGCACCGCCCTCACCGCCGCGCTCCCACCCGCCCTCGCCAGCTGGGGCAACCTGACCGAGGTCGAGATGAAGCTCGGCCGCCGCTACCGCCACGCCGGCAAACCGCACAGCTACATCAGCGCCGGCTGCCCCGCGCCCCGGGGCTTCCCCGGAGCCGTCTTCGACCTGGCACGCACCTCCTTCGACTTTGCCAGCGGCGAGACCCTGAGCTCCACCCTGAGCCGCAGCTGCACTACGCGGCGCTAGGAACATTGCTCATCTGATTAACCGTTAGTTTCAGTGCTTGCGCGAAAGCGCACCCGCGCAGGTCGGAGCATGGTCCGGTTGACGGATCTCACCTCGCAGTCGACAGTGGTGCGTGACACAGTCGCGCCTTGGGGCGCGACGCCGGACCATCCCAGGAGGAACACCATGCTGAAAAAGATGCTCTTGGCGGCGGCTGCTCTCATGGCGCTGGTGGCTCTCGCGGTCCCGACTGCCTCGGCGACGTGGACACACAACCACCAGGCGATCCAGCAAAACTATACGGAAACGTTCACAGGCGAATTCCTTTACCAAAACGCAACTACCGGCCAAGTAAAATGCACAACCTCTACCTGGACCATCGAAATGCTCGCTGGCCAAACAAAAGGCACAGTGCGTAACATTACCTGTTCTAACCCGACAACGAATGCGCATATTCAGGGAGGCGTCGCGGCGCTCTGTGGAGGGACGACAATTCTCCATGTACTGGAATTAACACAACACGGGACGGCCACAATTGTGACAAGTCCCGCGGGAACTCCGGCGATCACACTAGAGGCAACTCAACATCTACACATCATTCACAAACGGAAGTCATCAAGCAATATGTACGTCCATACACCTGATAAGCGATGCGACGAGAGATCTCGTCGTGAGGCCCACAAACCCGCAAACAATGGGCACGTCCCACCTGAGCGGCACGCTGACCTCCCCGGGTCTCGGCGGCACCATGACGCTCGCCGGCACGCTGACCCCGCATAACCCAGGTACATTCGGTATCGAACCGGTCTAACCACGCCACCTCCGTTCGCACACGAAATAAGGAATACCAACGACTACGCCTCGGCTACCTCGGCCGGGGCGTAGCTGTTTCCTAAGGAGATGCCCGAGCTGACTCCGAGTCGGCCTCGTCGGGATCCGACTCGGGCGGCAGCTCGCCGCCGCGCTGGGTACCGGCAATCAACTCGTCTGGTGTCTTCTCCTCTGGAATGAAGCCGGACTTCATGCCGAAGTAGACGGCCTGCGGGTGGTGGGCGACGATCGCCACCGTCGACTGCTCGGGCATCACCGCGAAGCCGTCGGAGAGGGTCATGCCGATCTCCTCGAGGCCCAGCAGGCGCCAAACCTTCTCGTGCTCGGACTGGTCCGGGCAGGCCGGGTAGCCCCAGGAGTAGCGGCGGCCCTGGTCAAGGTCGATGCCGAGCTCGCGACGGACGTCGGCGTGAAGCCACTCGGCCAGGCCCTCGGCAGACTGAACGCCGAGGCCGTGGACGTAGAGTTGCTCGGCGAACTCGCCTTCGCGCTCGAGCTTCTCGATCAGCTCGGTCACCTCGGGTCCGACCGTGACGCCCTGCAGCGCGACCACGTCGCGCTCGCCTGACTCCAGCGGCCGGAAGAAGTCCGCGAGGCAAATGCGGTCGTGCTTGGGCTGGCGCGGGAAGACGAGCCGCTCCAGCTCGCGGTCGGGGTTTTCAGGATCGAAGACGACCAGCTCGTTGCCATCGGCGTTGCAGGGAAAGAAGCCGCGCCGCGCCCGCGGGTGCAGGTAGCGCTGCTCGCGCCACATCCGCTCCAGGCGCGGCGCGAAGCCCTCCTCCTCGTCGGTTCCCTCGACCAGCTCGTGCCAGGCCTCGCCCTTGACCCCGCGCCCGCCCCAGTGCAGCTTGAACAGCACGTGGCGGTCAAGGTAGGGGAAGACGTCCTCGAGGTCGATCGAGACCTCTCGCGCGCCCCAGAAGGGCGGCTCCGGGATCGGCGCGTCGGTGCTCGCGGCCGAGCGGACGCTGTCATCCGTGGTCGGCGGCGCGTCGTCGACGACCACCGGCTTCTCGCGCAGCTGCTTTGCCTCGGCGCGCATCCGCTCGACCAGGGCGGCACGGGCCTCCGCGTCGATCAGCGCGTCCATCGTGTCGAGGCCCTGGAAGGCGTCCTTGCAGTAGAAGACACCGGGCTGGTAGATCTCGTCCGACTCCTTGCCGTGCGGGTAGAGCGTGCGGCGACCAAAGTCGCGGTTGATCGCGGCGCCGCCGATCAGCACCGGGAAACCGAGTTTCCGCTGGTGCAGCTCCGCGACGCAGGTCGGCATCTGCTTCGAGGTCGAGACGAGCAGGGCCGAGAGGCCGATCGCGTCGGCCTCGTTCTCCACCGCGGCCTCGATGATCGTGTCGACCGGAACCTGCTTGCCGAGGTCGATCACCGTGTAGCCGTTGTTGGTGAGGATCGTGTTGACCAGCGACTTGCCGATGTCGTGGACGTCGCCGAAGACGGTCGCGATCACCACCTTGCCCTTGGTGTGGCCGTCGATCCGGTCCAGGTAGTTCTCCAGCTGCGCGACGGCGCGCTTCATCACTTCCGCCGACTGCAGGACGAAGGGGAGGATCAGTTCGCCGGCGCCGAACTTGTCGCCGACCTCCTTCATCGCGGGCAGCAGCACCTTGTTGAGGGTCGGGACGGCGCCGATCTTCTCGACCGAGCGGTCGATCCACTCCTCCACCCCGTCCTTCTTGCGGCGCAGGATGTGCCAGTGCAGCGCCTCCTCGGGCTCCATCCCCGCGGTCGGGTCGGCGACCTCCGCCTCCGCCTCCTCGCCCTGGGACTCGAAGTGAGAGATGAAGCGCTCCAGCGCGTCCTCGCGGCGGTTGAAGACGAGGTCGTCGGTCAGCTCGCGCTCCTCGTCGGAGATCTCGCTGTAGGGGGTGATGTGGTTGGGGTTGACCATCGCCAGGTCGAGCCCCGCCTCGACGCAGTGGTGGAGGAAGACCGAGTTGAGAACCGCGCGCGGGCGGGGCGAGACGCCGAAGGAGACGTTGGAAACGCCCAGCGAGGTCTTGACGCCGGGGATCTCCGCCTTGATCCGGCGGATGCCCTCGATCGTCTCGATCGCCGAGGGCCTCCACTCCTCGTCGCCGGTCGTGAGGGTGAAGGTGAGCGCGTCGAAGATCAGCGCCTCGGGGTCGAGGCCGTGCTCCTCGCAGGCGATCTCGACGAGGCGCTGGGCGATCTCGACCTTGCGCTCGGCCGTCTTCGCCATCCCCACCTCGTCGATCGTCAACGCGATCAGCGCCGCCCCGTGCGCCTTGGCCAGCGGGATCACCGTGTCGGCCTTCTCGCGGCCAGCCTCGAGGTTGATCGAGTTGACGATCGCCCGCCCGGGGACCGTCTCCAGCGCCGCTCTGATCACTTCGGGCTCGGTCGAGTCGACCTGGATCGGCGCCGGCTGCGTCAGCGAGATCCGCTTCACCACGGCGCTCATCTGCTCGTCCTCGTCCTGGCGCTCGGTCAGCGCCACGCAGACGTCGAGCACGTGGGCGCCGCCTTCGACCTGGTCTTCGGCCACCTGCACGAGGCCGTCGTAGTCGTCGGCCAGCAGCAGCTCCTTGGCCTTTTTCGAGCCCTGCGAGTTGACGCGCTCGCCAACCAGGGTCGGGCGCGGCTCCTGCACGAGCGGGGTCGAGGTCATCATCGAGGAGACCTCGATCGGCCCGGGCGCGGGGCGCTCGCCCGGCACCCGTCCGTCGACCCGCTCGCGGATCGCCGCGATGTGCTCTGGCGTAGTCCCGCAGCAGCCGCCGACGATGCCGACGCCGTAGCGCTCGACGAACTCCCCCAGCGTCGCCGCCAGCGACTCGGGCTCTTCCGGGAAGATCGTCTCGCCGTCGGGCCCCTGCAGCGGCAGGCCGGCATTGGGGATGCAGTGAACCGGCAGCGGGCTGTTCTCGCCGAGGAAGCGGATCGCGTCGCGCATGTCCTCGGGGCCGGTCGAGCAGTTGAGCCCGATCACGTCGACGTCGAGCGCGATCAGCGTCGTCAGCACCGCCTGGACATCGGTGCCGAGCAGCATCTTGCCGCCGTTCGGGAGCAGCGAGACGCTGGTCATGATCGGCAGCGTGCGGCCGGTCTGCTTGAATGCCTCGCGCGCCCCGAAGATCGCCGCCTTGACCTCGAGGAGGTGCCTGCGCGGTCTCGACGATGATCAGGTCGGCGCCGCCTTCGACCAGCCCTTGGGCCTGCTCGGCGAAGACCTCGACCAGGCGAACGAAGGAGATGTCGCCCAGGGTCGGGTCGGTCGAGGCCGGCAGGAACCCGGTCGGCCCGATCGAGCCGGCGACGAAACGCTCCTCACCGGCAGCCCTGCGGGCGATTTCCGCCGCCTTCGTGTTGATCTCCAGCGTATGCTCGCCCAGCCCCCACTCTTCGAGCTTCAGCCGCGAGCCCTGGAAGGTGTCGGTCTCGACCACCTCGGCGCCGGCCTCCAGCATCGAGGCATGGACGCCCTCGATCACGTCCGGCCGGTTCAGAACCAGCGCCTCGTGGCATTTGCCCTCGAGACCGCCATAGTCGGACTGGGTGAGCTCGAACTGCTCCAGCGTCGCGCCCATGCCGCCGTCGAAGACGACGACGCGCTCCTTGGTCGCAGCTATGAAATCCCGTTCTGCCATGAGCGTCAGAGGGTACCGGGAGGCGCGAGCGGCGCTCGCCTCTTGGAGGGGCGCCGCTCGCCGCCGGTCGATATACAACCGGAACGGAGATCCGCTATAGAGCCCTGATCCCCCATGTATCGGTTACGTGGGGAGTTAGTGTCCCGAGGACTTGGACTTCGCCAAGGGAGCTACCCAGCCAGCCACCTAGATGGACATGTTTGATTGTCTGCGCGCTTGTGGGCCTCGCGACAAGGTCGCCTCCCAATTCATCACTCAGATGCAGGTCCATGCAGTGACTGATGTGATTGTTAGTGGTAAATGTGCTGTAAAGTTCGATATCCTCGATTGTGATCCCTTCCCACCCTTCCGCTGGATCTGTCACGATTGTCGCCGTTGCATGGCCTGTCAGTTCCATTTTCTGGAGGACTGTCGTGCCTCCGCACATCGCCGCTATCAACCCTTGCACGTGAGCGTTCGCTGTCGGGTTCGGGCAGGTGATTTTTTGAATTGTGCCCCGTGTTTGTTCGGGTTTCAATTGAATGACTATTTCGAATTTTGTGCATGTGACTTGGCCAACGACTCCACTTTTCAGTAGCGCCTGGCCTGTAAACGTTTCATTAACCACTTCATTTTCGTATGGCGTGTCGTTGTATAGCCAAGCTGCCGAGGCGGTCGGCGCCACTACAGCCGCAAGCGCCATGGCGGCGACCGCCGCCAAGAGCATCTTCTTCAACATGGTGTTCCTCCTGGGTGGGTCGATCGCCATGCCCCAGGGGCGCAACGACCGGTGGCGTGTGTCACACCACTATCAATCCCGCGCTGAGCTCCGTCAACCGGAACACGCTTCAGCCTGCGGGGGCGCGATTCCGCGCGAGCCTCTCCCGGAGGTCTTGGACGACGACTCGTGACTGCGGAAAGCAACGCCCCGGCAAAGGTGTCCGGGGCGTTGCTCGAAAGTGTTTCTCACTTCTTGCGCATACTGACAGCGGCGGGCTCAAATTGCGTCAAGCCCCCATGTGTTGGTTTTGTGGGAGGGGTCACTGTGCCCGTGGCGGTGGCGAAGCCGTGGGCAGCCAGGGTGCTGGTCATGTGGAACGCGCCGATTGCTGTCGGATCAACATGGTGTTCCTCCTGTGTTTGTTAGTCGCCTACCCCAAGAGCACAACGACCGATGCTTATGTCACACCACTGTCAAGCATAAGTGGAGCTCCGTCACCGAACCATGCCTTGGTCTTTGCGCGCGCGACTTCGTGCGAAGCGCGCCCCCAGCCGGACTGGAACGTATGAATGAACGCTAGGCATGCCTAGATCGCGACGATCCCGTATGTATTGATTTTCTCAGGAATGAGATTGCCGGAGATGCCAACCGCACCGAAGCCAACAGCAGTCACCGTGCCGCTGAAAGCAGCCACACCGATTGTTTGTGCGTTATTTGGCGTGGCAACAACATCTCTGCCGGCTTCGCTTTTTAGGTGTGTTTTGAGAGACATTCTGCACTATGGGCTCCGTTTGTATATGTGGTAAATAGTTCGATGTCCGTGATTGTGATCGCGGGGGTATCTGCCGGGACTGTGACAATTTGGCAGTGGCGTGTTTTGTTAGTTCCATTTTATGAAGAATTGTTTGACCTCCGCAAATTGCTGCCCCTGCCCCAGTTACGTGAGCATTCATTGTCGCGTTAGGGCAGGTGAGTTTTGTAACTGTGCCTTTCGCTTGATTTTTGAGTAGCTGGATCACTGCTTCGGCGCTTGTGCATTTCACTTGGCCAGTAGACGCACTTTGGTACAAGAATTCACCTGTAAACGTTTCCTCAGCGTTCTGTTGGAGGGTAGTGTAGTTGTGTGTCCACGTCGCCGACGCGGCTGGGACGGCGACGGCTGCCAGCATCGTGACGGCGGCCCCTGCCATCAGCATTTTTCTTCAACATGGTGTTCCTCCCGGGTTTGGTGGATCGCCACACCGCGAGGCCCGACGACTATTCCTATGTCACACACCACGGTCGATCGCGAGCCGAGCACTGTCCACCGAAAGGTGCAGCAGCTTGCGGAAGCGCGATTTCGCACGAGCGCTTTTTTCTCAAGGCTCATGCCTGTGAAAGAACCACCGGGTATAGCGACGCCCCGACCAGGGCGGTCAGCGCGGGCTGCGAACTGTGCGTCACTTCGTGGTGCTACGAGAGCGGCGTGGGTAGACGGCGCCAATCCCCCCATGCATTGGCCTTGTGGGGCGTCAGCGTGCCAGAGAGGGTCATGCAGCCAAGGCCGTGGCAAATAGTTGGCCAGTCAGGCAATGTCCCGATTGTTTGCGGATTGGTGGGCCTCACGACGAGGTCTCTGGATGCGTCGCTTGTCAGGTGCATAGTGTTTCTTCCGACGTGGTTGGTCGCTACGCCTGAGGCACGACGACTCATGGACTGTGTCACACCACTCGCGAATCGCGAGCCGGGGCACTGTCATTGGCAACATGCTTTGGCTTGTGGGGACGCGATTCGGCGCAAGCACCCACGGGTGAGGTCGAGGAAGTTGGGAACGTAACGCCCCGGCTAAGATGGCCGGGGCGTTTGCTCCTAGGTATCTCTCACTTCGTGGAGATACGAAAGCGGAGCGGCTAGGGCGCGACGATTCCGTATGTGACTTTGTGGGGGATCAGTTTGCCGGAGACGTGGATTTGGCCGAAGCCGTGAGCAGTCAGTGTGCCGCTCAGGGTGGCGAAGCCGATTGTTTGCGCGTTGTTAGGCGTCGCAACGACGTCTTTGACAGGCGTCGAGTTCGGGTCGTCTGTCAGCTCCGTGGTTACACAGATTTGTTGATGTGCCGCATTTGTGAATGAGTTGAGGAGTTCGATTTCCGTGATTGTGATCGCCGGCGTCCCTACCGGGTTTGTCACGATTTGGGCTTTGGCGTGTTTTGTCAGGCGCACCTCATGGAGAATTGTTTGGCCGCCGCAGATCGCCGCGATCGCCCCGGTTACGTGAGCATTAGTTGTCGGGCTGGGGCAGGTGAATTTCTCCACTGTGCCTACTGTTTGGCCGGGAAAAAATTCAACCCAGCCTTCGGCGTTTGTGCATTTAACTTGGCCGGTGGCCGGACTTTGGAACAGGGCTTCGCCTGTGAACGTTTCTGTGCCTTTCACTTCAATCGCTTTGTGGTTGTGTGTGACGGTCGCCGAGGCACTCGGGACCGCGACAGCCGCAAGCGCCATGACGGCAACCGCCGCCAAAAGCATCTTCTTCAACATGGTGTTCCTCCTGGTATCCCGCTTGCACTCTTAGTCAAGCGAGTTTGTTTAGCGACACTAATGTTGATCAATAAGGGGTTCGGTGTCAATCAATATCCCCACGCGCTGGCGCCCGTGCGATAGGGCGCCCGCGCGATGCCGCGCGGAGTGCTTTCGGTCTCAGCCAGCGTGGCTGCTTGGCTGGGCTCTGGCTTTTTCGTCGGCTTGCCCTTGCGGCAGTCGGTGCCGATCACCGGGCGGAAGTCGTGGCGCTTGCCGTTGTGGGCACTCATCCGCACCGTGGCGCGTGGCTTCTTGCCTTTGCGGGGGATTACGGCCTTGGACCCTGACGCGAAACCGCGCGAAGCGTTTCGCTCTAAGGAGCGCGGCGCCCGCCGCCGCTTTACTTCTTCTGCTTGCCCTTGCGGCAGTCGGTGCCGATCACCGGGCGGAAGTCGTGGCGCTTGCCGTTGTGGGCACTCATCCGCACCGTGGCGCGTGGCTTCTTGCCTTTGCAGAGGTTGCGGCTGGCGACGATCAGGCTCTTTTTGCCGCCCCGCATGCGCAGGGTGAACTTGCTCACCGGGGCGTCGGGGACGAGTTCGAAGGTGTTGCGGATGCCCTGGTTCTTGGAGTCGACGCGGCCGGCCAGCTCGACCTCGATCGGCAGCGAGGCCGGGCCGCGCAGGGCGACCACGACGTCGGGCAGGGGATTCGAGGAGGAGCGCAGGTAGACGGGACCACTGAGCGGGCCGTCGATCAGCGGCGTGGTCGCGGTTGCTTGCCCGTAGATCGAGCCCGGCGGGCACTGATCGGCGGCGAACTGCACGCGGGTGCAGATCGTGCGGATGTGCTCCTGGGCAAGGAAGAGCGAGTGGGGGAAGGTGACCGCCGCCGAGGCGATGTTGGCGTAGCCGGGGCCTTTGGGATAGGTCACGGTGGCCGCCAGCTTCTGGTAGGAGCCGCGTTTGGTGGCGCCGTCTAGGTTGATCTTCAGGTTCGGCTTGAATTTGAGCGCCCCGCACTCGCCGACCTGGAAGCGGTCGGTGAGCGGCGCGCTCTGGCCGAGCACCGAGATGGCCTCGCCGGTGACCGCCATCGGGTTGCATGAGGTCGGGTTGAGCGTGAAGTCGGGCCGGTCCATCGTGATCGCCACCGAGCGGACGTCGAGCGGGATTCCCTCGAGGATCCTCGGCAGGGGATCGGATTTCGCGGTGATCAGGGCGGTGACCGGATCGATATAGACGGCGGCGCGGACGACGATCGTGCCGACATCGAAGGGGCCCGCCACGGCGGGGGTGATCACCGCCAGGGAGAACGGGGCTCCTTTGTAGGGGCCGGTCAGGTAGGCCTTGCCGGTGGCGTAGTAGGGGGCAGGGCCGGCACCCGCGCCGGCGGTGACGGTGCCGACCTGAGAGCCGGCGGGGCAGCTGGGCGAGGCCTGCTCGTCGCGCCCGCTCTTGGCCGCCGCCGCGGCCAGGGCGGAATCGGGGCACTGGGCGATCCCGGCGAGCTTGCCGACCAGTCCGGGCGGCGGGGTGACGTTCACCGCGGAGAGTTCCTGGGAGCCGTCTTCGCGGCGCAGCCGCACCACGAAGGGGCTGTAGGCGCCGGCGATCGGGGAGGCGGTGCCGGCCTGGAAGCCCGGTGCGTGGGGCAGCGCCTGGGGTGAGGACGCGCAGTTGCCGCCGCCCGCTCCCTGGCTGATCGAGTGGGAGTCAGAGGGGGTAGCCGGGGGCCCGGAGGCAGGGGCCGACCAGGGGGTCAGCTCCGAGGTGACGGCGTAGGCGCCGCAGGTCGCGGGGGTGCGCAGGGGCGCGGTGGCACCGCCGCGCAACTTCAGCTCGAGGTCTTCGAAGGGCAGCTCGGGGTTCTCATCGAAGGTGCTGGTCAGCCGGCCGCTCTGGGGATCGGCATCCACCCTGCCGGGCAGCTTGACGACGATGCCGCTGCGGGGATCGTCGACGACGATGTAGAGGGCCAGCAGGGGCCCGAAGGGGTTGTCGCGGGGCATCGCCACGTAGACGGTGCCCGGCAGCGGATGGTCGAGCACCGGGCTGTGGACCGAGACCGTGCCGATCTTCGAGGCGTTCGGGCAGCTGGGCGGCTGATTGGTGCCGAGGCCGATCTGGGCCGAGGAGCAGGCGTCGAGGCCGTTGGCGCCGGCCGGGTTGACCACCAGGCCCTCGGGCAGGGTGACCACCGCCTTGCGCAGCGTCGCGGTGGCCCGCTGGCCGGGTGCGGGGTCTTCGTTCTGGGGGAGGTGCAGGTCGACCTCCAGGCCGCTGGGCGAATCGGCGGCCGTGGTGGTCGGTTTCGCGCTCAGGGTCGGGGCGAACTGCAGGCTCTCGCAGTCGGTGAGATCAGAGGCTTTGAAGTGCTCTTCGTCGTAGTTGCCCGGGTCTTCCCAGCTGTCGGCGAAGATCCGCGTGGTCGTGGAGGCCGGATCACCGCAGCGGGTCGGGAGCGTCAGGAACGGGGCGCTCGTTGCTTCCGGATCGCCCGAGCTCCGGCAACCGTCGAACTTCGATTCTTCCCCGCCGGCGCCGCCGGGTTCGGTTTTCGCCCCCCGGTTGCAGAGGGTCGCCTTGGCCTCGAACAGCTCCGGCACCTTCTGCACCGGTGAGGTCACCAGGCTGATCGCGTAGCCGTCCTTTGGCCGCAGCTCCGGGGTCAGGGTGAAGGCGAAGCCTTCGGCTCCCACGGGTATGCCGAAGGCGAGCTGGGCGGGAGTGCCGAATTCGGGCTCCAGCGCATAGATCGGAAGGTCGAGGAATTCCCCGTTGCTGGCTTTGACGCTGATCCCGCCGAGCACGCTCGCCGCCGGGCAGGTGGTCGGCTTGGAGAGCACGTCGGCGATGCTCTCGCACTTTTCCCCCAGCGCCTCGGGGTTGCCGACGAACCCCGGCGGCGCCTCGGTCCGCACCACATGCACCGAGCCGTTGGCTGCCCGGAACCCGGCTTCGTTGGGGATCGCCTGGATGTGCTCGTTGAATTCGACGTCTGCCTTGATCGAGTGGGGGTGCCCCCCGGCCTCGTGGTAGTCGGCATCTGCCTCGTCGAGGACTTTGATTTCAAATGCTTTGAAGCCGAAGGGTACCGCCGGTTTGATGCCACTCACCACGTCCTGCGCGGGCTCCACGGGCGGCGCTCCGCCGCCATCGGCGCTTGCTTTCGTCACCAACGGGTCCGGGGCCTCGGGGGCGACCTGCGCGATCAGCTCGATCGGCGGGTAGGCTTGGCCGGGCAGCAGGGGATCTTCGCGGGTGCACAGCCCTCCACCGGGTTCGGTCGGGGTCGGCGGGGCTTTCACGCATTTCCAAACTTTGCTATCGGTTTCGCTGCCGGTAAGCACCAGCGGCTGCGTCCCCGCCGGCAGCTCCACCTCAACGCTGATCTCGCCTGCGGTGCTGTTATCGAAAGAAACAGGATCCAGGGTGAGATTGGGAACATCATGGTTGAGGTATTCTGCTGCCAGGGGGCGCGTCCTGAATATGAACGACATCGCGACCGCCTTGTTCCCCGCCGCGTCTTCCCCCGTCGCCCGGCACTGCAGGATCGACGGAGGTTCGGTGTCGGCGCTCTGGACCTCATAGCTCGGGCTCGTCGCCCCCGGGATCGGCTGTCCGTTGCGCAGCCACTGAAGACTCCAGGTGATCCCTTCCCCCGTCCATCCCACCGGCGCCGCGCAGGTTTTGACGCTGATCCCCGTGATCGGCACTTTGCTCGCCGAGGCGGTCGCCGCCGCCGAGAGAGTCAGCGTGAAGCCCGTAAGGCTTTCGACTTTCGCCCCCACCGGGATGCCCGCCCCGACGACTTCATGGCTGACGGCGAACGGTGCAGGACCAGCTTCCAGCGCCACCCCGGTGGCGCTCGCCGTCGCGGCCTGGCTCAGTTCCAGTGTGTCTTCGGCGATGACTTTGCTGATTTTAGTCCCAGGCGGAATCCCGAGGCCGCGGATTGACTGTTCGCTCACGGCATCAGCAGTAAAGAGCCCGGCAGTCGTGACGACGTTCTCGACGAATTTCGAGCCCGCGGTCAGCTCGCCGCTGCCTTCGGTCGTGACCACGTCGGTGAGCACGGGGGAGCCGGCCGTCGTCGTCGCCGTGCCGGTCGGCCGCGAGGCCTGGAAAGTGCCTCCGACCGCAGGCCCCGACGTCCCGCTCAGCGGCGCCGGGCTCGGCACCGGCTCCACCGCCACCGGCGGCCGCGAGACGGCGACGGCGGTGATCGGCGCGTATTTGCCGCCCGGCCCGTCGGGGTCGTTGGTCGCGGTGATCATGCACTGCAGCAGTTTGCCTTTATCTGCGGCGGTGATCGTGTAGGTGGACGCGTTGGCTCCGAGGATCGGTTCGGTGTCGCGCAGCCACTGGTATTCAGGCGTCGGCGTGGGGGTTCCCGACAGCGATGCGATGTTGCAGCTCAGCTCGGTGCCCACCGAAGGGCTCTCGCTCGCGGTGTTGCGGACCACGATGTCGTAGGCGAGGCGTTCGTCTGAGTGGGTGATCGGGACCGGGTTCTCGGGGTCGCGGTTCAGTTCCAGCCCCAAAACCGGTTCGGCGCTCGCCGGCGAGGCGGCGAGGACGGCCAGCAGGGCCAGGGCCCAGAGGGCGATGACTGCCCGTGCCGGGCGGCTCATCGCCCCGCCCTCCGGCTGTGCTTGGCTCCTTTGCCGGCTTTGCCCTGCTTCTTCTTCACGCACTTGCCTTTCTTGCGCACGAAGCCCTTGCCGCACTTCGGCTTCTCCACTTTGTTGGGAGGTCCGACGAAGACGTTGGTCGCGGGGCCGGGGCCGGCGGGAGGTGCGGTCGGCGGGCCCGAACAGCTCCCTTCGGTGAGCGGATCGCAGATCGGGGGTGGTGGCGGGGGCGGGAAGCCGCCGTCTGCCCGCACCACGTAGATGTCGCGCGCGGTGTCGCCGTCCTGGGTCAGGAGCGCTTCGTTGGTGCTGTAGCCCATCTCCTCGCCCCCGGGGGAGACGGCGGGCAACTGCAGGGAGTTCACCGGCCCCGGCAACCTCGCGTGCTGGCCTTCCTTCCACAGGTAGGCGTTGGCAACGTCGTCCTCATCCTCGGGGGAGAGCGGCTGGGCGGTGGCAAAGGCCGCGGTTTCGCCGTCCTCGCTCACCCAACGGCCCTGTTCGGCCATGTTGGAGCTGGGCGAGATTTCGGTAAGGGGGCCGGCTTCGACATTGGAATCCGGTCCCGCCGCAGAGCAGGAGACGCATATGAGCTCCGGCGTGTTCGCTTCGTAGCGAAAGACGTCGGTTTTGCCCGCGTCGGCGTCATCGGCGGTCAGCGAGGCTTTGGAGAGGAAGAAGAGGACGTGGCCGTCGCCGCCGCCCGGGCCGAGTAAGGGGACGGCGTAGGCGCCTCCGAAGAAGGTGCCGGCGCTCCACAGCCGGCCCTGATCGCCTGCGTCCAGGGGCCCGATGAAGGCGGTTCGGCCCGAGGGATGGGCGGCGCTGCGCTCATATAGATAGAGATTGGGCTGGCCCGCCACGGCGGTGGCCCCGACCGGGTTGGGATCGGTGGTGAGGACCCCCTGGGCGGCGAAGTAGACATGGGAGCCGTCGGGGGAGAGCGCGGTTATCGAGCTGAGAACGTCGGCGCCTTTGCCAGGGTCCGGATCCCCGCTCCCGCCGGCGGAGGCCTGGATCAGGCGTTCGCCTTCGGGCAGATCGGCGTCGTAGAGGTAGAGGTCGCAGCCGAGCGACTGGCCGACGGTTCCGCTGCACTCCTGGGCGCTTGCGTCTTGGTCGGAGGCGGTGAGTTTGCGCGGCGTGGCCACGAAGACCTTGCTGCCGTCCAGAGAGGCGCCCTGGTAGCGATCGTCGCCTTCCGGTGGGCCGCGAGGCAGGATCTCGGTGATCGTCGGTCCGCTGGGGGTCTCGAGACGCTCGAGGATCCGCAGTTCGTTGTCGGTGTCGCAGGGGGGAGCATCAAAGGGGTCGAGGACCGGGGGGTCGGGATAGGGCTGGCCGGGCCGGGTGGTGAAGTAAAGGCGCGAGCCGTCGAAGGACATCGACCCCTGGATCGGGCCGCCGCCGCCCAGGCGGGCCCCGCAGCGCCCGCCCCAGACCTTCCCGTCTTTGTCGCGAGCCAGGAGCTCCACGCTGGGTTCGCCGCCAGCGTCGCGGAAGGCGACGTAGCTGTTGGGGTGCCTCGTTGCCCCGGGGGTCTTCGGGAAAGTAGGCGGAAGAGGGTTTGTTGATCGGGAAGACGGTCGCCGAGAGATCGGCGGCCGTGCCGGAGGGAAAGAGGCTAGTGCAGAAGTTGAAGAGGTCTTTGGCTCCGCTGTCGTCGATCGGCTCGAGCAGCGGCGAGAGCTCCTCGAATGCGCCGCCGAGGCCGCCCGTGAAGATCTGCGCTTCCCCCGCCGTCCTCTGGCTCTGCGTGCAACCGACGAGCGCCCACTCACCAAGGCCCGGGGCGAAGGCGTAGGGACCACCGGCGGGCGCTCCGGCGCCGCCGACGATCCTGAACTCGCGCGGCGGTGAGGTCGGGGAGAGGATCCAGCCGGTTGCCCCGCGGGTGGCTATATAGCGGTCGCCGGTGAAGGCCTGCTGGCCTTCGGTGCCGGCGAGGGCGGCTTTCGATTTGAACAGCGCCCTGTTGCCGTCGGCGGTGAAGGCGCTGACCTGGGCCGCTTCCTGGCCGAACTTCTTGGGGGGGCTGACCATCTCGAGCGCCATGCAGCTCGGCAGGTAGGTGGTGCCGTTGGGCAATGCCTCTGAGGTCTGGGCTTCCCGCAGCGATTCGTTCTGACACGCGGCGATCGCGGTTGCGGCGAAGATCGTTACGGCGGCGGCGAGGCAGAGCGCCGCGAGAGCGCTGAGCAGAGTCGCTTCGACCATGCCCCCTCTACGACATCCGATCAGATGCGCCCTGCGTCCCACTTCCCCCCCTCGGCTCCCCTCTTCCCAGATACGTTTCCACGTTAGTAAACGCTCAGATATTTGTCAAGGAATGACTGAATATTAACGCCCCGGCCGAGACGGCCGGGGCGTTTTGCTGCTCGTATCTCCCACTTGTGAGCGATACGAAGTGGGGTTGTTAGGCCGCTTTGATCCCGTATGTGACTTTGTGAGGGGTCAGCGTGCCGGAGACTTGGACTGCGCCGAATCCGGTAGCCGTCAGCGTGCCGCTGAGGTGGGTCGCTCCGATTGTTTGCGCGTTTGTGGGCGTCGCAAGGACATCTTTACCCACGCCGCTCTGCAGGTGCAGTTTCAAACATTCAGCGTTATGTGCTCCGTTTGTGAATGTGTTGAAAAGGTCGAGGTTTTGGATTGTGATAGCTGGCGTCCCGGCCGGGCTTGTCACGATCTCGGCTGTAGCGTGTTTTGTCAATTCAACTTTGTGGAGAATTGTTTGGCCGCCGCAGATCGCTGCGATCGCCCCGGTTACGTGAGCGTTGGTTGTCGGGTTGGGGCAGGTGAATTTCTCGACTGTGCCGAATGTTCCCAAAGCCGGTTCGAATGTAATCCAACCTTCGGCGTTTGTGCAATGAACTTGGCCGGTTGCCGCACTCGTAAATAGGGCTGTGCCTGTAAACGTTTCTGTGCCGTGTGCTTGGATCGCTTGGTGGTTGTGTGTCACGGTCGCCGAGGCACTTGGAACGACGACAGCGGCGAGTGCCAAGACGGCAGCGGCCGCCACGAGCATCTTTCTCAACATTGTGTTCCTCCTGGTATCCCCGCTTGTGTTTAGTCAAGCAGGTTTGTTTAGCGATACCAGTCTTGATCAACACAAGACCCCGTGTCAACAGCTAGGCTCTCGCACTGGCGCCCGCGCGATATGGCGCTTGCGCGATCTGGCGCGGCCCTCCCTCCCTCGGAGTCTCCAGTGGCATGCAGCAGGTAGGCCGTGCCGTTAGGCAGCGCAGCCGAGGCCGAGGTCTGGCTTGCCCTCCATGTGGCACAATCAGACCGACCGAACAACTGGCATGGGGGTGGGGACAGTTTAGGTGGCGACACTCAGGCTGGAACGCGTAAAGGGACGCTATTCCCCCGGCCGCGGAGGCCGGGGGAATAGTTGCTACACGCATAGGATGTCTAGACCGCGACGATCCCGTATGTATTGATTTTCTCGGGAATGAGATTGCCGGAGATGCCAACCGAACCGAAGCCGGTAGCAGTCAGCGTGCCGCTGAGGGCGGCCACGCCGATTGTTTGCGCGTTGTTAGGCGTGGCAACAACGTCTTTACCGGTTTCGCTTTTCAGGTGTGTTTTGAGACATTCTGCACTATGAGATCCGTTTGTATATGTGGAAAAAAGTTCAATATTCGTAATTGTAAGCGCGGGCGTGCCCGCCGGAACTGTGACAATCTGGACAGTGGCGTGTTTTGTTAGTTCCATTTTGTGGAGAATTGTTTGGCCTCCGCAAATCGCGGCCTTAGCCCCGGTTACGTGAGCATTCGTTGTCGCGTTAGGGCACGTGAGTTTCGTAACTGTGCCGTTTGTTTGATTGGCAAGCATTTCGATGACGGTTTCGGCATTTGTGCATTTCACTTGACCGGTGGCCGGACTTTGGTGCACGAATTCGCCTGTGAACGTTTCCGTGGCGTTCGCTGCGAGCGCTTTGTGGTTGTGTGTCCACGTCGCCGAGGCACTCGGAACCGCGACAGCTGCCATCGCCATGACGGCAACCGCCGCCAAGAGCATCTTCCTCAACATGGTGTCTCCTCCCGCGTTGATCAGTCGCCTGCCTTCAAGGACATAACGACCGATGTTTGTCTCACACCACTGTCGGTCGTGGGCTGAGCACTGTCAACGGGATCACGCTTCAGCTTGCGGGGGCGCGATTTGGTGCGCGGTTCCCCTCAGCGATAAGAGCGCCCGCCGGCGCTCTTCTGCTTCTTCTTCTTCTGCTTGCCCTTGCGGCAGTCGGTGCCGATCACCGGGCGGAAGTCGTGGCGCTTGCCGTTGTGGGCACTCATCCGCACCGTGGCGCGTGGCTTCTTGCCTTTGCAGAGGTTGCGGCTGGCGACGATCAGGCTCTTTTTGCCGCCCCGCATGCGCAGGGTGAACTTGCTCACCGGGGCGTCGGGGACGAGTTCGAAGGTGTTGCGGATGCCCTGGTTCTTGGAGTCGACGCGGCCGGCCAGCTCGACCTCGATCGGCAGCGAGGCCGGGCCGCGCAGGGCGACCACGACGTCGGGCAGGGGATTCGAGGAGGAGCGCAGGTAGACGGGACCACTGAGCGGGCCGTCGATCAGCGGCGTGGTCGCGGTTGCTTGCCCGTAGATCGAGCCCGGCGGGCACTGATCGGCGGCGAACTGCACGCGGGTGCAGATCGTGCGGATGTGCTCCTGGGCAAGGAAGAGCGAGTGGGGGAAGGTGACCGCCGCCGAGGCGATGTTGGCGTAGCCGGGGCCTTTGGGATAGGTCACGGTGGCCGCCAGCTTCTGGTAGGAGCCGCGTTTGGTGGCGCCGTCTAGGTTGATCTTCAGGTTCGGCTTGAATTTGAGCGCCCCGCACTCGCCGACCTGGAAGCGGTCGGTGAGCGGCGCGCTCTGGCCGAGCACCGAGATGGCCTCGCCGGTGACCGCCATCGGGTTGCATGAGGTCGGGTTGAGCGTGAAGTCGGGCCGGTCCATCGTGATCGCCACCGAGCGGACGTCGAGCGGGATTCCCTCGAGGATCCTCGGCAGGGGATCGGATTTCGCGGTGATCAGGGCGGTGACCGGATCGATATAGACGGCGGCGCGGACGACGATCGTGCCGACATCGAAGGGGCCCGCCACGGCGGGGGTGATCACCGCCAGGGAGAACGGGGCTCCTTTGTAGGGGCCGGTCAGGTAGGCCTTGCCGGTGGCGTAGTAGGGGGCAGGGCCGGCACCCGCGCCGGCGGTGACGGTGCCGACCTGAGAGCCGGCGGGGCAGCTGGGCGAGGCCTGCTCGTCGCGCCCGCTCTTGGCCGCCGCCGCGGCCAGGGCGGAATCGGGGCACTGGGCGATCCCGGCGAGCTTGCCGACCAGTCCGGGCGGCGGGGTGACGTTCACCGCGGAGAGTTCCTGGGAGCCGTCTTCGCGGCGCAGCCGCACCACGAAGGGGCTGTAGGCGCCGGCGATCGGGGAGGCGGTGCCGGCCTGGAAGCCCGGTGCGTGGGGCAGCGCCTGGGGTGAGGACGCGCAGTTGCCGCCGCCCGCTCCCTGGCTGATCGAGTGGGAGTCAGAGGGGGTAGCCGGGGGCCCGGAGGCAGGGGCCGACCAGGGGGTCAGCTCCGAGGTGACGGCGTAGGCGCCGCAGGTCGCGGGGGTGCGCAGGGGCGCGGTGGCACCGCCGCGCAACTTCAGCTCGAGGTCTTCGAAGGGCAGCTCGGGGTTCTCATCGAAGGTGCTGGTCAGCCGGCCGCTCTGGGGATCGGCATCCACCCTGCCGGGCAGCTTGACGACGATGCCGCTGCGGGGATCGTCGACGACGATGTAGAGGGCCAGCAGGGGCCCGAAGGGGTTGTCGCGGGGCATCGCCACGTAGACGGTGCCCGGCAGCGGATGGTCGAGCACCGGGCTGTGGACCGAGACCGTGCCGATCTTCGAGGCGTTCGGGCAGCTGGGCGGCTGATTGGTGCCGAGGCCGATCTGGGCCGAGGAGCAGGCGTCGAGGCCGTTGGCGCCGGCCGGGTTGACCACCAGGCCCTCGGGCAGGGTGACCACCGCCTTGCGCAGCGTCGCGGTGGCCCGCTGGCCGGGTGCGGGGTCTTCGTTCTGGGGGAGGTGCAGGTCGACCTCCAGGCCGCTGGGCGAATCGGCGGCCGTGGTGGTCGGTTTCGCGCTCAGGGTCGGGGCGAACTGCAGGCTCTCGCAGTCGGTGAGATCAGAGGCTTTGAAGTGCTCTTCGTCGTAGTTGCCCGGGTCTTCCCAGCTGTCGGCGAAGATCCGCGTGGTCGTGGAGGCCGGATCACCGCAGCGGGTCGGGAGCGTCAGGAACGGGGCGCTCGTTGCTTCCGGATCGCCCGAGCTCCGGCAACCGTCGAACTTCGATTCTTCCCCGCCGGCGCCGCCGGGTTCGGTTTTCGCCCCCCGGTTGCAGAGGGTCGCCTTGGCCTCGAACAGCTCCGGCACCTTCTGCACCGGTGAGGTCACCAGGCTGATCGCGTAGCCGTCCTTTGGCCGCAGCTCCGGGGTCAGGGTGAAGGCGAAGCCTTCGGCTCCCACGGGTATGCCGAAGGCGAGCTGGGCGGGAGTGCCGAATTCGGGCTCCAGCGCATAGATCGGAAGGTCGAGGAATTCCCCGTTGCTGGCTTTGACGCTGATCCCGCCGAGCACGCTCGCCGCCGGGCAGGTGGTCGGCTTGGAGAGCACGTCGGCGATGCTCTCGCACTTTTCCCCCAGCGCCTCGGGGTTGCCGACGAACCCCGGCGGCGCCTCGGTCCGCACCACATGCACCGAGCCGTTGGCTGCCCGGAACCCGGCTTCGGCGGAGGGGATCGCCTGGATGTGCTCGTTGAATTCGACGTCTGCCTTGATCGAGTGGGGGTGCCCCCCGGCCTCGTGGTAGTCGGCATCTGCCTCGTCGAGGACTTTGATTTCAAATGCTTTGAAGCCGAAGGGTACCGCCGGTTTGATGCCACTCACCACGTCCTGCGCGGGCTCCACGGGCGGCGCTCCGCCGCCATCGGCGCTTGCTTTCGTCACCAACGGGTCCGGGGCCTCGGGGGCGACCTGCGCGATCAGCTCGATCGGCGGGTAGGCTTGGCTGGGCAGCAGGGGATCTTCGCGGGTGCAGGTCAGAGAGACTCTCACGCATTTCCAGCTGGTGCCGGTGAGCACCAGCGGCTGCGTCCCCGCCGGCAGCTCCACCTCGACCGTGACCTCGCCTGCGGTGCTGTTGTCGAAAGAGACGGGTGAGGCGTTCACGACAGGCAAGCCATAGTTGAGATATTCCGGGACCGGCGGGCGGGTGAAGAATGGCGCCGACATAGAGACCGCCCTATTCCCCGCCGCGTCTTCCCCCGTCGCCCGGCACTGCAGCTGCGACGGCGATTCGGTGTCGGCGCTCTGCACCTCATAGCTAGTGCCGGTCGCCCCGGGGATCTCCTCCCCGTTGAGCAGCCACTGAAAGCTCCAGACGATCCCTTCCCCCGTCCACCCGACCGGCGCCGCGCAGGTCCTCACGCTGATTCCCGTGATCGGCACTTTGCTCGCCGAGGCGGTCGCCGCCGCCGAGAGGGTCAGCGTGAAGTCGCCCCTCATTTGGACTTTCGCTCCCGCTGGTATGCCCGTGCCGACCACTTCATGGGAAACGATGAACGGCTCCGCTCCAGCTTCCAGCGCCACCCCGGTGGCGCTCGCCGTCGCGGCCTGGCTCAGTTCCAGTGTGTCTTCGGCGATGACTTTGCTGATTTTGGTTCCGACGGCGATCCCCGGGCTTGGGCTGCGTATCCCCTGCCCGGGCAGAAATTCACCCGTAGTCGTGACGACGTTCTCGACGAATTTCGAGCCCGCGGTCAGCTCGCCGCTGCCTTCGGTCGTGACCACGTCGGTGAGCACGGGGGAGCCGGCCGTCGTCGTCGCCGTGCCGGTCGGCCGCGAGGCCTGGAAAGTGCCTCCCATCGCCGGTTCAGTCGTCCCGCTCAGCGGCGCCGGGCTCGGCACCGGCTCCACCGCCACCGGCGGCCGCGAGACGGCGACGGCGGTGATCGGCGCGTATTTGCCGCCCGGCCCGTCGGGGTCGTTGGTCGCGGTGATCATGCACTGCAGCAGTTTGCCTTTATCTGCGGCGGTGATCGTGTAGGTGGACGCGTTGGCTCCGAGGATCGGTTCGGTGTCGCGCAGCCACTGGTATTCAGGCGTCGGCGTGGGGGTTCCCGACAGCGATGCGATGTTGCAGCTCAGCTCGGTGCCCACCGAAGGGCTCTCGCTCGCGGTGTTGCGGACCACGATGTCGTAGGCGAGGCGTTCGTCTGAGTGGGTGATCGGGACCGGGTTCTCGGGGTCGCGGTTCAGTTCCAGCCCCAAAACCGGTTCGGCGCTCGCCGGCGAGGCGGCGAGGACGGCCAGCAGGGCCAGGGCCCAGAGGGCGATGACTGCCCGTGCCGGGCGGCTCATCGCCCCGCCCTCCGGCTGTGCTTGGCTCCTTTGCCGGCTTTGCCCTGCTTCTTCTTCACGCACTTGCCTTTCTTGCGCACGAAGCCCTTGCCGCACTTCGGCTTCTCCACTTTGTTGGGAGGTCCGACGAAGACGTTGGTCGCGGGGCCGGGGCCGGCGGGAGGTGCGGTCGGCGGGCCCGAACAGCTCCCTTCGGTGAGCGGATCGCAGATCGGGGGTGGTGGCGGGGGCGGGAAGCCGCCGTCTGCCCGCACCACGTAGATGTCGCGCGCGGTGTCGCCGTCCTGGGTCAGGAGCGCTTCGTTGGTGCTGTAGCCCATCTCCTCGCCCCCGGGGGAGACGGCGGGCAACTGCAGGGAGTTCACCGGCCCCGGCAACCTCGCGTGCTGGCCTTCCTTCCACAGGTAGGCGTTGGCAACGTCGTCCTCATCCTCGGGGGAGAGCGGCTGGGCGGTGGCAAAGGCCGCGGTTTCGCCGTCCTCGCTCACCCAACGGCCCTGTTCGGCCATGTTGGAGCTGGGCGAGATTTCGGTAAGGGGGCCGGCTTCGACATTGGAATCCGGTCCCGCCGCAGAGCAGGAGACGCATATGAGCTCCGGCGTGTTCGCTTCGTAGCGAAAGACGTCGGTTTTGCCCGCGTCGGCGTCATCGGCGGTCAGCGAGGCTTTGGAGAGGAAGAAGAGGACGTGGCCGTCGCCGCCGCCCGGGCCGAGTAAGGGGACGGCGTAGGCGCCTCCGAAGAAGGTGCCGGCGCTCCACAGCCGGCCCTGATCGCCTGCGTCCAGGGTCCCGATGAAGGCGGTTCGGCCCGAGGGATGGGCGGCGCTGCGCTCATATAGATAGAGATTGGGCTGGCCCGCCACGGCGGTGGCCCCGACCGGGTTGGGATCGGTGGTGAGGACCCCTGGGCGGCGAAGTAGACATGGGAGCCGTCGGGGGAGAGCGCGGTTATCGAGCTGAGAACGTCGGCGCCTTTGCCAGGGTCCGGATCCCCGCTCCCGCCGGCGGAGGCCTGGATCAGGCGTTCGCCTTCGGGCAGATCGGCGTCGTAGAGGTAGAGGTCGCAGCCGAGCGACTGGCCGACGGTTCCGCTGCACTCCTGGGCGCTTGCGTCTTGGTCGGAGGCGGTGAGTTTGCGCGGCGTGGCCACGAAGACCTTGCTGCCGTCCAGAGAGGCGCCCTGGTAGCGATCGTCGCCTTCCGGTGGGCCGCGAGGCAGGATCTCGGTGATCGTCGGTCCGCTGGGGGTCTCGAGACGCTCGAGGATCCGCAGTTCGTTGTCGGTGTCGCAGGGGGGAGCATCAAAGGGGTCGAGGACCGGGGGGTCGGGATAGGGCTGGCCGGGCCGGGTGGTGAAGTAAAGGCGCGAGCCGTCGAAGGACATCGACCCCTGGATCGGGCCGCCGCCGCCCAGGCGGGCCCCGCAGCGCCCGCCCCAGACCTTCCCGTCTTTGTCGCGAGCCAGGAGCTCCACGCTGGGTTCGCCGCCAGCGTCGCGGAAGGCGACGTAGCTGTTGGGGTCCTCGTTGCCCCGGGGGTCTTCGGGAAAGTAGGCGGAAGAGGGTTTGTTGATCGGGAAGACGGTCGCCGAGAGATCGGCGGCCGTGCCGGAGGGAAAGAGGCTAGTGCAGAAGTTGAAGAGGTCTTTGGCTCCGCTGTCGTCGATCGGCTCGAGCAGCGGCGAGAGCTCCTCGAATGCGCCGCCGAGGCCGCCCGTGAAGATCTGCGCTTCCCCCGCCGTCCTCTGGCTCTGCGTGCAACCGACGAGCGCCCACTCACCAAGGCCCGGGGCGAAGGCGTAGGGACCACCGGCGGGCGCTCCGGCGCCGCCGACGATCCTGAACTCGCGCGGCGGTGAGGTCGGGGAGAGGATCCAGCCGGTTGCCCCGCGGGTGGCTATATAGCGGTCGCCGGTGAAGGCCTGCTGGCCTTCGGTGCCGGCGAGGGCGGCTTTCGATTTGAACAGCGCCCTGTTGCCGTCGGCGGTGAAGGCGCTGACCTGGGCCGCTTCCTGGCCGAACTTCTTGGGGGGGCTGACCATCTCGAGCGCCATGCAGCTCGGCAGGTAGGTGGTGCCGTTGGGCAATGCCTCTGAGGTCTGGGCTTCCCGCAGCGATTCGTTCTGACACGCGGCGATCGCGGTTGCGGCGAAGATCGTTACGGCGGCGGCGAGGCAGAGCGCCGCGAGAGCGCTGAGCAGAGTCGCTTCGACCATGCCCCCTCTACGACATCCGATCAGATGCGCCCTGCGTCCCACTTCCCCCCCTCGGCTCCCCTCTTCCCAGATACGTTTCCACGTTAGTAAACGCTCAGATATTTGTCAAGGAATGACTGAATATTAACGCCCCGGCCGAGACGGCCGGGGCGTTGCGGTGCTACTACAGCGATACGGAAGCGGCGTGGGTTAGACCGCGACGATCCCGTATGTATTGATTTTCTCGGGGATGAGAGTGCCGGAGACGGCAACCCCGCCGAACCCGGTAGCCGTCAGCGTGCCGCTGAGGGCGCCCGAGGCGATTGTTTGCGCGGCGTTAGGCGTCACGACAACGTCTTTACCCGTTTCGCTTTTCAGGTGCAGTTTCAAGCATTCAGCGCTATGTGCTCCGTTTGTGAATGTGTTGAAGAGTTCGATGTTCGTGACTGTGATCGCCGGCGTGCTCGCCGGGCTTGTCACGATTTCGGCCGAAGCGTTTTTTGTCAGTTCTGCTTTGTGGAGAATTGTTTGGCCGCCGCAGATCGCCGCGATCGCCCCGGTTACATGGGCGTTCGTTGTGGCATTGGGGCAGCTGAATTTCGTTACATTTCCTTTTGTTTGCCCGGCGAGCAGTTCAATGACCCCTTCGGCGCTTGTGCATTTCACTTGGCCGGTGGCCGCACTTTGGAACAGGGCTTCGCCTGTGAAAGTTTCGGTTGCGTTTTTTTCAATCGCTTTGTGATTGTGTGTGATCGTCGCCGAGGCGGTCGGGACCGCGACAGCCGTCAGCGCCAAGACGGCAGCCGCCGCCAAGAGCATCTTCTTCAACATGGGGTGTTCCTTCCCTAGTGGTGAGTTGCCAGCCCACCTCCTCCGGGGGGTGAGCCAGATATCGACCTCATCCATAGTGCATGGCACCCTGATTGATCAACTTTTCTATGGCAAGGGATCTCGGCTTGTGCAGACTGCTGCTTTATCCCTGCAAATCGAAGGATGCCCAAATTGCGCACGCGCAGGACCACGCTCTCTCGTAACAGCAAAGCGCGCGCGCGCGGAACCGCGCTTTGAAGAAAAGCGGCCCGGGGCGATGGCCCCGAGCCGCTTTGAGCAGCAGGCTTGTCGAGGAGAATGAACCTAGGGAGCCGTCACCGCCCAGGTGCCGCCGGCGAATGCGCCTGCCTGGTAGCCGCCGAACAGCAGGGTCGCCCCGGCCTTGCCCGCACCTTCAGAACTGCCTCCCGCTTTGAAGATGCCGTTCACCGTGAATTTCCCGGTTTTGGCTTCTTCGTTGACTTCACTTTCTTCCGACGCGTAGACGCAGAGGTGACCGAGGAGCGCTTTGGGATCGGGAGCGCTGCCCGGACACTCAGTAGTCGCGGAATCTGAAACTTTGAGGTAGTGGACGTTCGCTGCTTCGATATCTACCGCCAGCGGGATCGAGAAGGAGATCGGTACACGCTGTGCGCCGAAACAGAGTTCTCCGAAGCACGGAGGCCCCGGTGACTCGCCTTTACCGACCATGCCGAAGGCCCAGGCTCCAGACTCGGTTTTCCCGCTCGGCAACGTTCCACCGGCAGTCCAAGGCGAACCTTCAGGACCGGTCGGGCCGGCCGTTCCAGTCGCGCCGGCGAGCCCGGCTGCACCGGTGGCCCCGGCCGGCCCGGTAGCGCCTTTCGGCCCGGTAGCGCCGTTCGTTCCGTTGGTGCCGTTCGTTCCGTTGGTGCCGGGGTCTCCCTTGTCTCCCTTCGGACCCTGTGGCCCGGCCTGACCAGCCTGACCGGCGGGGCCCGTGGCGCCTTTGAGCTGTTTCAAGACGCTCGGCTTGATCTGGTTGGTCGAAGTGATGACGTATTTTTTCGCGGCCCAGGCGCCTCCGACCATCGCGAAGACCAATGCGACGATCGCGAGGAGCCCCGGAATCCCGAGACGGTTCCTCAATATAGAGATCATGTGTCCCTCCACTAATCGTTTGTGTTGCGGTGGAGGGATCTCTCACCCGGCATCATCATCTGTTCACCGCAGTACCACTTGTCGGTGCCCCCTCCTCCTCAGCCCGGGCCCCACCCAGGCTCAAGCCCGAATTTAAGGGAACAGCCAGGTACTTGTCAAGAAACCCGCCGTCCTTACGGCTGCGGCTGGAGCCGCACCGGGGCAGCTGAGATGGCCTGGATGCGCAGGTCTCGCCAGGTCAGGCCCTCGCGGACGAGGGCGGGCAGCCCGAGGGCGACCGCCGTGGCGATCTCGACGGCCTGGAGGATGACGCCGTAGGCAAGGGCGTCGGCGGTGCCGACACCGAAGCCCGTGTGCAGGACGCTGATCACCGCGAGCTGGAAGACGCCGATGTTGGAGGGAGTCGCGGGCACGACCGCGGTGACGTTGACCGCGAAGAGGACCGCGGCGGCCGCCCCGATCCCCGCCTTGCCGTCCAGCCCGAGCGCGTAGAGCAGGGCCCAGCAGGCGGCCAGCTGGATCGCCCAGGCGCCGAGCTGGGCGGCGGCGGCGAGGGAGCCGCGGCGCGGGTCGCGGAACACGGCGAGACCGGCCCGCACCTGGAGCAGCGCCCGGTGCAGAGCGGCGCCGAGGCGGGCGAGGCGGCCGCTGCCGTTGCGGCGCATCAGCATCGGCGCGACGAGAATCGCGACCAGCAGAGACCAGCGGCACGAGGCTGAAGACGAACAGCTTCTGGGTGCCGGAGTGGAAGAGCGGCGTGGTCGAGACGATGATCACGCCGAGCAGGGCGAGCGCCACCAGGTTGAGCAGCGTCTGCGAGACCAGGGTCCCGAGCAGGACCGGGAAGGTCTCCCGCATGCGGCCGGTGCGGCGGGCGAGGGTGAGCGCCCGCGCCGGCTCGCCGAGGCGGGCGGGCAAGGTGGCCGACATGAGGACGCCGATCATCGTCGCCGAGGTGACGTCGCGCCGGCGGACCGGACGGTTCGGCAGCGCCGCCCGGGCGATCCAGTACCAGGATGCCGCGCGGCAGAAGAGCGAGAGGCCCATCAGGGCACAGGCGACGAGGACCAGGGTGAGGTTGGAGCGGACGATGCTCTCGACCACCTTGTCGACGCCGATCTTCTGGGTGGCGAGGGCGGTGAGGCCGAGGCCGAGAGCCGCGGCGACCGCAAGCCCCGCCCGCCGGGCGAAGTCGCGACCGCGACCGCCGGCGCGGGCGGGAGCCGGATCGAGCGAAGGCAGCTTGCGCGGCGGTCGGCGGGGGCCGCCGTCGGCGGGCCGCAGGCCCGCCCAGTGGATCAGCCGCTGGGAGGCGCCCTCGGGCCGCGGCGCCTCGATCGCCCGCTCGTAGACCGCCGTCACCTGGTCGGCGACGCGCGGCCAAGCGTAGCGCTGGGCGCTGCGGCGGGCGGCTTCCCCCATCTCGCGCAGGCGCGATGGTTCGTGCTGCACGCGCTGCAGCTCCTCGGCGAGGCGCTGCGGGTCGCCGGGCGGGACGAGCAGGCCGTCGACGCCGTCGGTGACGACGTCGCTGTAGCCGGCGATGTTGGAGGCGACGACCGGCGTGCCGGCGGCGAAGGCCTCGGTGAGGACCATGCCGAAGCTCTCGCCCGCCAGCGAGGGGGCGCAGAGGACATCGGCGGCGTGCAGCTCGGCCCACAGCTCCGCCCCGGAGACGCGGCCGCGCACGTCGATCCAGCGCAGCAGCTCGGGGTCGGCGAGGTAGCGCAGCACGTCCTCGCGCTCGGCCCCGATCAGAGTCAGCCGGCAGGGCCCGTGCTCGACCAGCCCGCCGAAGGCCGCGAGCAGGATCGGCAGGCCCTTGCGCTCCTCGGGACGGCCGACGAAGAGGATGCGGAGCTCGCCGCTCGGGGTCGCCGGGGCACTCGGCACGGCGCCGACGTCGACCCCGTTGGGGACGATCGTGTAGTCGCCGCCGAACCAGCGACGCCCGGTCCAGGCCGCCGCCTCGGAGACGGCGATGCGGGCGGAGAGACGGTTGAAGAGGCGGCGGGCGCCAAGCGCAGCGGCGAGGTGGTTGGGGACCGGCTTGGTCGAGTAGGCGTGGAAGGTGCCGACGACCGGCGCCCGGGCGGCCAGGGTCGCGTTCCAGCCGACCAGCGGGACCAGCGGCTCGTGGACGTGAACGACGTCGAACTTCGCTTCCCGTACGGCGCGGCGGGGAGCGAGGAAGCCGCCGAAGGGGAACGGCGCCAGGTTGGAGACCGACCCGTTGGCGCCGAAGCCGACGGTGCGGCCGAGCGGCGTCAGGTAGGCCGGAAGCTCCCCTGCTTCCGGGGCCGCCCTGTGCAGGAGGCGGCTGGCCCGGCCGGGCGGGTCGAGTGGAGCGAATACGCGGACGTCGTGGCTGCGGCTCAGGAACTCCTCCGCGAGCGCCTCCACGTGCCGGTTCACGCCCCCCTGGTAGGACCAGGAATATGGCGAGACAAGAGCTATGCGCACAGACGGCTAAGGGTAGATCATGGCTCGGCCTCGGCCCAGGCGTAAGCGGCGAAGACGAGCAGGTAGGCGGCGCCGATCTCGAGCAGGAGGGCGCCGGAGTCGTTGGCGAGCGTGCCGACGAGCACGGCGGCGAGGGCGCCGAGCAGACCGGCCCGCAGCGCGGGGCGGCCCCGCACCCAGACCGCGAGGCGGTCGCGGCGGGCGATCGCCAGGGCAGCGAGGACCGCAATCAGCGGCAGGAAGAGGTAGACGATCGGACGGGAGAAGCTGCGCGCCGACAGCCGCAGCCGCCGCTCGGCGACGTCGGCGAGGTCGGAGAAGCCGCCGGCGTCCAGAACCGAGCGGGTCAGGTGGGCGTCGCCGCCGAAGAGGAGATCGACGAGTGCCAGCAGCGCAAGCGCCGCAAGGGGAACCGCGACGACGAGCAGCGCGAGGCTGCGGCGGCCCCCGCCCAGGAGGACGGCGGCGGCAACCGCTGCGCCGAGCGGGAAGACGATCGCCGCGCCGACGTCGGCACCGAAGCGGCCGGCGCCGAAGACGAAGGCGGCGGCGACCCCGACGGCGAGGAAAGCGACGGCGCTCGGGCGCGCCGACAGCCGCGACGCGAACGCAGTCAGCGCCGCCCCGGTGCCGCCGAGGACCAGGACCGCCAGCAGCGCCTCGAGCTCGTTGCCGATCCCGTAGAAGCGGACGCCCAGCCCGGGGTTCGGGCCGAGCAGCGAAAGCGAGGTGAGGAGCGAGCCGGCGACGACGTCGAGCGCGTAGGCGCACACCGTCAGACCGGCAGCGACGGCGAGGGCGCGGTAGCCACCGAGGAGCGCGAGGGCCAGCGCTGCGAGCAGCGGCGTGCCGAGCATCGCGAGGAGCGTTTCCGTGGACTGGGCGGGCTCGAGCGCCGCGGCGAGCAGCAGGACGAGCGGCAGCAGCACGACGGCGAGGGCGGCGAGGCGCACCGCGGTCCGCCCCACACGACCCCGGCCGAGAGCGACCGCGACGGCGAGAGTGGCCAGCCAGACCACCAGGCTGAGCCCGATCGCCGGCCCGCGCCGCTCGGAAATCGAGGCCATGCGCTCGCCAAGCTCGACCACCGCCCGGGGGTCCACCTCCCCCTCGGCGCGGATCGGCCTCCCGGACATCTCGCCGGGAGGCGCCAGGCCGAGCCGCGCGAGGATGGTCGGGGCCACGTCGGTGGAGAGGACGTACCCGTCCAGGCGGGTGCTGTCGGAGGTGAGGTTGCCATCGAAGCCGCGTCCGGCGACGCCGATCGCCAGCGCCTCGTCATCCGGGGGCGGCGGTCGCTCAATCGCGATCAGCAGGTCGTCGCCCCGCAGCGAGGCGGCCAGCGCGGGAAGACGGCTCGGTCGCTCGCCGACGACCCGGAAACCCTTCCCCGACGCCGCCAGGGCGATGCCCAGCAGCCCCGGCACGATGTCGGCCGGAGCCGATTCCGCTCGCCGCAGGATCGCCGGGTCGCGGACCGGACGGTTCAGCGCAATCCGGGCCCGGGGCAGCGGCGCGTCGTAGAGCGAGTCGAAGACGCGGTTCCCCTGGGTCATGTCCAGGTAGGTCTGCTCGGCCGGCACCGACCCCAGGCCGGCGCTCATCAGGCCCGGGGACATTCCGGCGGCAGCGATCTCCTGAACCGAGGTGCCGGACGGCACCAGCACGACGGTCACCCGAGCGCTCGCCGGCGCTGCCGCGAGCAGCATGGCGAACGCTATCGTCAGCGGAATGGCCGATCGCACCTTCGCGAAGTTCACGTTTTTCAAGATCGATCCAGCCTGGCGCCGTCGAGATCCGGAGCTGCGAGCCGTCGACAAGGCGGAGTTCCTCGCCGCCTGCGACGACTTCGGCGTCGACCGCTCGCTGCGCGCTTACTCAACCATAGGAACGCGTGGCGACGTCGACCTGGTCCTGCTCAGCCAGAGTGCGAACCTGGAGGACATCCACACCTTCCACGTCGTTCTCGGGCAGAGCGGACTGGCCAAATGGACGACGATCCCCCACTCCTTTCTCTCGATGACCAAGCCGTCTCCCTATTCGGACGAGCGGGCGCGGACCGAGATCTGCACCTCCGAGGGCCGGTACCTCTTCCTCTACCCAATGGTCAAGCAGCGCCGCTGGTACGGGCTGCCGCCGGAGGAGCGCGGCCGGATCATGAAGAGCCATATCGAGGTCGGCCGCCGCTACCCCGAGATCACGATCAACACGACCTACTCCTACGGGCTCGACGACCAGGAGTTCGTCGTCTGCTTCGAGGGCGACGACCCGGGGATGTTCCTCGACCTGGTCAACGAGCTGCGGCCGACCGAGTCGAGCGAGTACACCGAGCGCGAGACGCCGATCTTCACCTGCGTCGCGATGTCGACCCGAAAAGCGCTCGACGCGCTCGGCTGAACAAAAAGCGCGCGGCGGTTGCCCGCCGCGCGCTCGCACTGCTCGTTGCCCGTGGGCGATTTCTAACTTAGAAACCTTCCGGCGGGTAGACCCTTTCGACCACAACGATTTCCTGATCGAAATTCTGTTGCGTCTCGTTTTTCCCGGCAGCCGAGGGCAGACCCGACTGCGAGTTGACGAGGCCGTTGATGCTGATCGGGATGAACCCGAAGAGCGTCAGCACGCAACCGCTGGCCCCGGGAGCCGCGAACGAGTTGTCCACGAAAATCCCATTGTTCTGTGTGATGATCCCGGATTCGAAATCGAAAGCGAATTCCGGTGCTTTACCGGTGATCGGTTTGTTCGGCGCCGGCGGGCTCGTCGTTCCCGTCGACAGATTCAGTTTGATCGGGTTCGAGACCGAGCCGACGTAGCAATTGTTGCCGAGCGTCCCGTTGATCAGGTGGACTTTGATCGGCATTTCAAGCGCGGATTCGCCGAATTTCGGGATCCCCGCCAGTTCGGTGACCGCGTACAGGGTCAGCGCTTCGCTGCCGAGGAATTCCAGCAGCCAGGTCAGCCCGGTGAGGCCGATGACGCCGCCCGGCACTTTCTGTTTGACCGCTTCCATGCCGCCTTCGGCGTTGGCGCCGATGATCCCACCGGCGAGGATGCCCCCGCGGATGTTGATCGGTTTTTCGATCGGCACGTCCTTCGAGCCCATCTGGAAATGACCGCCGTCGATGACCGCGTGGAGGCAAAGTTCAGTGATCGGAATCTCTGACCTGCTCGGGCAGCCTTTGAACTGCTCATACCCCGCGGCAGGTGTTTTCGCCTGCGCCATCGGAGCCATGAGCATCAGAGCTGCTACGAGCACGGCAAGGAGCCCCGTAGTTCTCTTCAACGTCATATTTCTCTCCCTTATTGGTTGGGCCTCCCTGGGAGGCCGGTCAGGGAAATCCTTATCGATCGCCGAGGCATTTCCTAACCAATAAGCATAAACATGAAAGTTCATTGAACTCTTGACGGACGAATTAGATTTATCGATGCGGGACCTTGATGGGAGGCGGAGCGGACAAAGGGGAGTTTCGTGCGGGGAGCCACGTGCTGCGCATCGTCGGCAACCCCGTCAATACGCGGGTGCTCCGTGCCCACGCCGAGCAGCCACGCCAAGTCGCCAAGCTGCATGCCGAGATCGGCTGGGCCGCCCAGACGACGCTGCGCGCCTCGGTCTCGGCCCTGAGCGAAGCCGGGGCGCTGGTCCGCGAAACGAGCGGCGACACCGTCTACGCCAGCAGGAGCCGGATCACGCCGGCCGGCGAAGAGCTGCTGCTCGTCGCCGACGTCCTGGAAAAGTGGCTGGCCGGCGCCCCGAACGGCCCGCTCGCGCCCGACTCGGAAGAGGCGAAGGGCGCGATCAAGGCGCTGGCCGGCGGCTGGGGCTCGACCCTGATGCGGGTGCTCGCCGCGCAGCCTTACTCGCTGGCCGAGATCGACAGCCTCATCCCCCAGGTCGCCTACCCGTCGCTGGAGCGCCGCCTCGCGAAGATGCGCGCGACCCGCCAGGTGACGCCGGCGCCCGGGCCGGGCCGCGGCACTCCCTATGCCGTGACCGACTGGCTGCGCCGCGCGATCGCACCGCTCTGCGTGGCCGGCCGCTGCGAGCACCGCCACATGCGCGACGTGACCGTGCCGATCAGCGCGATCGAGGTCGAGGCGGCCTTCCTTCTGGCGCTGCCCCTGGCGCCGCTGCCGCCGACCCTGAACGGCAACTGCATGCTGGCCGTCCAGACCGAAAAGGGCGCCGCGGGCCGGAGCCCGAGCGACCGCCTTTCCGGCGTGATCGTCGAGGTCCAGCGCGGCGAGATCGTCTGCTGCGCGGCGCAGGTCGACGAGCGCCCACGGACCTGGGCGCTCGGCACGCCCGAGAGCTGGCTGGAAGCGGTGATCGAGGGGCGGCTCGAGAAGCTGCGCTTCGGCGGCGCCAAACCGCGCCTCACCGCCGCCCTGGTCCACGGGCTGCACGTCGCGCTGTTCGACGAGTAGCGCGTTTCCCTATTCTTCCGCGTCCCATGACCGAGATCGGCAGCTCCGAGAACCCCCTGCGCGTCGCCATCGTCGGCGCCGGCCCGTCCGGCTTCTACGCCGCCGAGCACATCCTCAAGGGCGAGGACATGCACGCCCAGGTGGACCTCTTCGACCGCCTCCCCACCCCCTTCGGCCTCGTCCGCGGCGGCGTCGCCCCGGACCACCCGAAGATCAAGTCGGTGATCCGCGTCTACGAAAAAACCGCGGCTCGCGACGGCTTCCGCTTCTTCGGCAACGTCAAGATCGGGCACGACCTCGAGGTCGAAGACCTGGAGCGGCTCTACCACGCGATCGTCTTCACGGTCGGCTGCGAGACCGACCGCCAGCTCGGCGTCCCCGGCGAGGAGCTGCCAGGCAGCCACGCCGCCACCGCCTTCGTCGGCTGGTACAACGCCCACCCCGACTACGCCAGCGAGGACTTCGACCTCTCCTGCGAGCGGGCGGTGGTGATCGGCAACGGCAACGTGGCGATGGACGTCGCCCGGATGCTGGCCCTGACCGACCACGAGCTGCGCCAGACCGACACCGCCGACCACGCGATCGAGCTGCTCGACGCGAAGCGGATCCGCGAGATCGTCGTGCTCGGCCGCCGCGGACCCGTCCAGGCCGCCTTCACCAACCCGGAGATCAAGGAGCTGGGTGAGATGGAGGACGCCGACGTCGTCGTCGAGGAGGCCGCGGTCGAGCTCGACGCGGCCAGCGCCGCCTTCCTCGAGTCCGACGAGGCCGACAAGACGACCCGGGTCAACGTCGAGACCCTGCGCGAGTTCTCCCGGCGCACGCCGGAGGGCAAGACGCAGCGGATCGTCCTCCGCTTCCTCGCCTCGCCGGTCGAGATCAAGGGCGACGGCAAGGTCGAGTCGATCGTGATCGGCCGCAACGAGCTGGTCGAGGAAAACGGCGCGCTGCGCGCCCGGGACACCGGCGAGCGCGAAGAGCTCGAGTGCGGCCTCGTCCTGCGCTCGGTCGGCTACACCGGGATCCCGATCGAGGGCGTGCCCTTCGACGAGAAGCGGGGCCTGATCCTCAACGAGGGCGGCCGCGTGCTCGACTCCCACGACGCCGGCCACAAGGTCGGCCACTACACCGCCGGCTGGATCAAGCGCGGCCCCTCCGGCGTGATCGGCACCAACAAGAAAGACGCGCTGGAGACGGTGCGGCACCTGCTCGCCGACGTCGAGTCGCAGACCCTGCTGGAGCCGGAGGACCCGGACCCGGCCGCGGTCGAGGCACTGCTCGCCGAGCGCGGCATCCGCTACGTCAGCTTCGAGGACTGGCAGGCGATCGACCAGGCCGAGGTCGTCCGCGGCGAGCCGCACGGCCGTCCCCGCGTCAAGTTCGTCAGGGTCGAGGAGATGCTCGAGACCCTCGGCGAGAAGCTCCCCGGCTGACGCTCGTGGCCGCGGACCTGGCGGAGCTGCAGGCGATGATTGAGGCGGCGCTGCCCGGCGCCGAGGTCGAGGTCAGCGACGAAACCGGCAACGGCGACCACCTGCGGGCCCTCGTCAGCGCCCCGCAGTTCGAGGGCCTCTCGCGGATCGACCAGCACCGCCTGGTCAAGGCCGCGGTCAAGGAGCGCTTCGACGACGGCACGATCCACGCGCTCTCGGTGAAGACCAGCGTTCCCGGCTGAAGCCGCCCCCGCAGACAAAAAGTTACACTTATGCGCACCACAAGTGCGTTCTGTTTCCCTAGCCTTCGGAGCATGGAGTCAATGCGATCGACCTGGACCGATTCCCGTCTCGACGATTTCAAGGAGCGCGTCGATCTGCGTCTCGACGAGCTGAATGATCGGTTCACCGAATTGAGCGCGCGCATCGACGCGTTGAGCAACCGGGTGGACGGCCTTCAGCACACGATGATCCAGGGCTTCATTGCGTTGATGGTTGCGATGTTCACCGGCTTCGTGGGCCTCGCCGGCTTGATCCTCACGCAGATCTGACGGGCCCGCACCCTCGCTCCGTACAATCCCCCCATGGCCGACCCAGAGCTGAAATCCAAAGTCCAGGAGCTGATCGGGGCGAACCCGGTCCTGCTCTTCATGAAAGGGACGCCGGAGATGCCGCGCTGCGGCTTCTCGATGCGGGTCGTGCAGGTGCTCGACCAGCTCGACGTCGAGTACGGCGCGATCGACGTGCTGCCGGCGCTGCAGCCGCTGCGCGAAGTCACCGCCGAGATCTCCGACTGGCAGACCTTCCCCCAGCTCTACGTCAACGGCGAGCTGCTCGGCGGCGCCGACATCGTCGAGGAGATGTTCGAGTCCGGCGAGCTGGCCGAGGCCCTCGGCGTCGAGCAGCCGGCCGCGGCTGCCAAGGCGGCCCCCCCGGCTCAGTCGCCCCCATTGCAGATCGAATAGTCAGACGGCGGCTGGCTCGGCGTCGTCTTTGACCTGGAAAGACGAACCGCAACCGCAGGCGGCGACGACGTTGGGGTTGTTGACCTGGAAGCCGGCCCCCTGCAGCCCCTCGACGTAGTCGACCTCGGAGCCGAAGACGAACTGCATGCTGACCTTGTCGACGACGACGGCGACGCCGTCAACCTCGAAGACGTTGTCGTCGTCCTTGGCCTGGTCGAAGGCGAGGGCGTACTGGAAGCCCGAGCAACCGCCGCCGCGAACGGCGACGCGCAGCGCCTGCTCCCCACCCTCGGGCTGACCCCCGAGCAGCTCGCCGATCTTGGCGGCCGCCTTGTCGGTCAGCGTGATCGCGGCTTTTGGCATCTCGGTCACTTCGCTAAGTGTAGCCAGGGGCCGGCGGCAGCTCCGCGTACCGGCACGTCTGCGAGAATCGCTCCGAGTTGAACGCGAGCGCCGAGACCGCTGTCGTCTGCGACAGCACCGCCTATCTTCCCTGTGACCTCGTCAAGGAACGGGGCATCGAGACGATCAGCCTCTACGTCTCCGTCGACGACCACCAGGAGCGGGAGCTCGACATCGACGACTACGCCGGCTTCTATGAGCGCCTGCGCGCCTCGGAGACCGGCGCCACCACCTCGCAGCCCTCGATCGGCGACTTCCTCTCGGTCTACGAGCCGCTGCTCGCCGCCGGCAAGGAAATCGTCTCGATCCACATCTCGGCCGGCATCTCCGGCACCTTCGAGGCCGCCGGACAAGCCCGCCAGCACCTTGTCGACGAAGACAAGGGCGGCGAGCGGATCCGGGTGATGGACTCGCGCTCGGCCGCCGGTGGGATGGGCCTGACGGTGCTCGGGGCCGCCGCCGCGGCGGCGGGCGGCGCGAGCGGCAGCGCGACCCTCGCTCGGGCCGAGGAGACCCGTGAGGCGCTGAAGATGTGGTTTGCGATCGACACGCTCGAGTACCTGCGGCGCGGCGGCCGGATCGGCGGCGCCCGGGCCTGGATCGGCAGCGCCCTGAAGATCAAGCCGATCCTCACCCTCGAGGAGGAGATCACCCCGGTGGAGCGTGTCCGCACCCGGGCCCGCTCGCTGGAGCGGCTGCGGGACTACGCCCGCCAGCGCCATGAGCAGGGCGCCGACGGCTGGGTCGTCCAGCACATCCAGGACGAGGAGACCGCATCGCTGCTGATCGACGACGCCCGTGAAATCTTCGGCTGCGAGCCGGTCTTCGTCTCCGAGGTCGGCCCGGTGCTGGGCGCCCACGTCGGGCCCGGCCTGCTCGGCATCGGCAGCGTCCCGACCAACCTCGTCTGAACGCCGGGGCAGGACGTCGGCTGGTCAACCGCCGTTCGCATTGCTAAAAAAGTTGATTATAAGGAAAATGGCTATCTATTCGTTTAGGATGCAGCTCGGAGGTCATCGCACCGACTGAGGGGACTATCGGAGCAACTTGGCAGCGCCCGAGGCCATCGCATCGTCCAATGGGGAGGTCCGAGCCGGCAGTCACGTCCTGTCGCTCTTCGCGAATCCGCTGACCGCGCGCATCCTCCACGCCCATAGCGACGGGCCGTTGCGCCTCTCGGCGCTGCACGAGCAGATCGGCTGGTCCCCGCACACGACGCTGCGGGCCGCGGTCAACAACCTCTGCAAGGTCGGCGCGCTCGCCAAGGGCTCGAACGGCGACACGCGTCCCTCGGCGGCGACCGCGCTGACGCCCGCCGGCGAGGAAATGATCGTGGTGGCGGACACGATCGAGCAGTGGCTCGCGAAAGCGCCGATGGGGCCGATCCCTCCCAACAGCGAGGAGGCGAAGGGTGCGATCAAGGCCCTGGCCGGCGGCTGGAACTCGACCCTGATGCGGGCCCTCGCCAACCGCCCGTTCACGCTGACCGGGCTGGACAAACTGATCCCCGAGGTCAGCTACCCCTCGCTCGAGCGGCGACTGGCGCGGATGCGGGCGACCGGCCAGATCGAAGCCGTGGAAGCGAAGGACCGCGGCACGCCCTACGTCGTCACCGAGTGGGCGCGGCGGGCGGTCGCACCGCTCAGCGTCGCGGGGCGCTGCGAGCGGCGCCACCTCCCGCGGCAAACGGCCCCGATTACCGACGTCGAGGTGGAGGCCTCGTTCATGCTCACCGTGCCGCTGGTGCGGCTGCCGGAAACCTCCAACGGCGTCTGCATGCTGGCGGTGCAGACGGAACCGGACAGCTCGAAGGGGAACGGCAGGAACCTGGCCGGCGTAACGGTCCAGGTGAAGCGGGGCGAGATCGTCTCGTGCGAGACCCAGATGCACCGGAGCCCGGCGACCTGGGCGGTCGGCACGGCCGAAGACTGGTTGGGCGTGGTGATCGACGGCAACCTCGCCGGCCTGCGGTTCGGCGGCACCAGGGCGCAGATCGCCGCCGATCTCGTCAACAGCATGCACTTCGCCCTGTTCGGGAGGTAGCCGCTCAGCCGTTGCGGCGGCGGCGCAGCATCGCGCGCACGCCGATCGCGAAGCCGACCGCGGCGGCGGCGACGATCAGCTGGCCGCGGTGCTCGTCGACCTGGCGGCGCCAGTCGGTCAGCTCCGTGACCCGGCCGCGCAGCGCCTCGACCGAGGTGCCGAGCTGGCGGCGCTGGACGTCGATGTCGCGACGAATCTCAGCTGCGGTGCGTTCCGGCATCCCCGGCCTCCTCGCCTTCGAACATCTCCTTGGTCAGCTTCGCCTCTGCGATCGCCTGCTCCGGGACCGGCGGGGCGCCCGCCTGGACCGCACGGTAGGCAACAAGACCGGCCACGGCGGCGACCAGCAGGAAGAGCGCCGCCTCGATGAAGAAGCCGGACCAGACGTTGCCACCGAAGACCTCTTCGGCGAGCAGCCAGGCGACGCCGTGCATGATCAGGATCAGGGCCAGGAACGCGAAGACGCCGGCCGCGATGCCGACCACGGAACCGCGCACGAGCTTGCCGACTTTCTCGGTGACCTCCGCCTTGGCGAGCTCGAACTCCTCGCGGACCAGCGCCGAGGTGCCCTGCGAGACGTCGAAGACGAGATCGGCGACGGATTTCTTCTGCGGCGGCTCGGCCGGCGGGACCGGAGGCGGCGCCGGGGACGTCCCCGGAGGGGTCTGGCTGGGGTCGGGCATCGATTCCCTCCTACTCGGGCGGATCTTCGTCGAAGACGCGGCGGTAGACGATCGCGGCGAGGCGCGTCGCGACGATGCTGGCGGCGGCACCGGCCGCGGCGAGCATCCCGCTCCAGATCAATCGTCTGACCATCTCGTTGTCCATACCCGGTTCGCGACCTTACCTATCGGGGCCCGAGCCCGTCGCAGATCGTCGTCACCACAAGTTCCTTGGCCTGGTCGAAGTCGGTGTCGGAGGCCGGGATGACGTCGAAGATCCAGCCCGAGAGCAGCTGCTCGATCGCACCGTAGAAGGACATCGAGGCGAACATCGGCGCGACGTCGTCGCGGAATGCGCCCTCGCGCTGGCCGTCCTCGACGATCTTGGCGATCGACTGGTAGGCGCGGCGGATCTCCGGCAGGTGGGTGCGGCCGAAGGAGTTGGCGGCACGGGTGACCTCGACGATGATCACCTTCATCAACTCCGGGTCGTGACGGTAGGAGTCGACGATGAACGAGGCAACCGCGGCGAGCTTGGCGCGCGGCGTCTCCCCCGCCCGGTCGGCCTCCTCGATCGCGCTCAGCAGCAGCGACCAGCGCTCGACGAAGAGCTCGTTCAGCACCTCGTCCTTGGAGCGGAAGTAGTGGTAGACGAGCCCGTAGGCGACCCCCGCCTCGTCGGCGATGTCGGAGACGCGGGTCGCGTGGAAGCCCTGGCGGGCGAAGACGCGGACCGCGGCGTCGAGGATCTGGCGGCGCTTGTCGACCGGCGGCGCTTTCGCCATCAGGCACGCGCCTCCAGCAGCTGTGGCCAGGCGTAGGCCTGGGGGCGGCGGTTGGCGAGCGAAGGCAGGGACTCGCGGACGCGCTCCTGCTCGGCGAGGTTGAGATCGGCGGCGACGAAGCACTCCTCGTCGGGGGCGAGGGCCAGCACGGTTCCCCAGGGGTCGACGATCGCCGAGCGCCCGTAGGAGTCGAAGTGCGGCGGCGCCGTCCCGACCTGGTTCGGGGCGATGAGAAAGGCCTGGTTCTCGATCGCCCGCGCGCGCAGCAGGACCTCCCAGTGGTCGCGGCCGGTCGCCCGGGTGAAGGCCGAGGGGACGGTGAGCAGGCGGGCGCCGCGCAGGGCAAGGATGCGGAAGAGCTCCGGGAAGCGGAGGTCGTAACAGACCGTCAGCCCGGCGATCAGCTCGCCGAGCGGGGCGGTGACGAGCTCCGAGCCGGGCTGCTCGTGGGCCGACTCGCGGTAGGAGACGCCGCCGGCGTCGACGTCGAACATGTGGACCTTGCGGTAGGCGGCCAGGTCCTCGCCGTCAGGGCCGATCAGGACCGAGGTGTTGAAGGCCCTCTCGCCGCCGGCCGGGGGCGTGTCGCCGGTGTCGGCGGGCGCATCGCCGGCACCGCGCTCGGCGATGCTCCCGGCAAGCATGTGGATGCCGAGCTCGCGCGCCCAGCCGCGGGCAGCGGTGAGGCTGGGTCCGTCGAGTGCCTCCGCGCCCTCGAGCAGCTCCTCCCCGCCGGCCAGCAGGTTCCACTTCTCCGGCAGCGCCACCAGCCCGGCACCGTCGCTCGCGGCAGCGCGCACCAGCCGCTCGGCGGTCGCCAGGTTGCGGCCCTTGTCGTTGGTCGAGTTGAGCTGTACGGCGGCTGCGCGCATAGTGGGTTCCGGCGCCGATCATCCTGGCTGATTGACCAGTCAATCGACCGGGCCAGTATAGGAGGGCCGGGCGACCCTGAAGGAACGCGCGCCTGCCTACAAGTTCATCTGGCGGCGGACGATGCGATCGAAGACCGGCGTCGGCAGGAGCAGCCGAGCACGTGCTCCCATCTTGGCTTCGAGGCCGACCAGGTAGCGGCTGCGGGGCCGGCGAGCCGTGAGCGCGTGCTCGATGACCTCGGCGACCTTCTCGGCGGGGATGCCGCGTTCGGCGGTGTCTTTGATCACCTTGCGGTAACGCTCGACCACCTCGCCGTAGAGCGCTTCCCGCTCCGGGGTGGCGAGCTCGTCGGCCGTGCGCTCCCCGCGTTCCCAGATCGGGGTGTCGATCGAACCGGGCTCGACGATCGCGACCTTGATCCCCCAGGGCTGCAGCTCCTGGCGGAAGATGTCCCCGACCGCCTCGATCCCGAACTTGGCAGCGTGGTAGGCCCCGGTCAGTGGCAGGGCAACGCGGCCGCCGATCGAGCTGATGAAGACGATGCGGCCACGAGCGGCTCGGATCGAGGGCAGCAGCGCCTGGGTGACAGCGACGTGGGCGGTCATGTTGACCTCGATCTGGCGCCGGAAGTCCTCCATGGCCAGCGTCTCCAAGGGGCCGGGGATGGCGACGCCGGCGTTGTTGACGAGACCGTCGAGCCGGCCATCGGCCTCGGCCTCAACGCGCGCCGCGGCGGCAGCGATCTGCTCCGCCTCGGTGACGTCGAGCAGCAGCGGCTGCAGGCGCTCGCCGCCGGCGCTGCGCAGCGCCTCTGCGTCCTCCTCCCTGCGCACGCCGGCGAAGACCCTCCATCCGGCCTCGTCCAGTCGCAAGGCGGTGGCACGCCCGATCCCAGTCGATGCTCCCGTTATAAGGACGGAACGCACCCGGCCAGGCTACTGCGGCAGTCTTTTGTGTCGCATAGCGGTACAAAGGACTGCCGCACCCCGGGAATTCGGCGGCGTAAGCTAAATCCGTGATTGAGACGCGTGACGACGGCGAGCGCAAGCAGGTCACGGTCCTGTTCGCCGACGTGAAGGGGTCGATGGACCTCGCCGAGGGCCAGGACCCGGAGGAGTGGCGCAAGATCATGCAGCGCTTCTTCTCGCTTCTGGCCGACGCGGTGACCAGGTTCGAGGGCACGGTCGACAAGTTCACCGGCGACGGGATCATGGCGATCTTCGGCGCCCCGATCGCCCATGAGGACCACGCGCGACGCGCCTGTTACGCGGCCCTGCAGATGCTCGACGACGTCTCCGAGTACGCCGGCGAGCTGCGCCGCACCAAGGGCCTCAACTTCTCGACCCGGATCGGGGTCAACTCGGGCGAGGTCGTCGCCGGCGCGATCGGCGGCGGCGAAGGGGAGTACACGGCGATCGGCCACACCGTCGGCCTGGCCCAGCGGATGGAGGCGCTGGCCGAGCCCGGCCGGGCCTACCTGACCGAGAGCACGGCGGACCTCGCACAGGGCTTCATGGAGCTGGAGGACCTCGGGGAGTTCGAGATCAAGGGAGCGAGCCGGCCTGTCCACGTCTTCGAGCTGGCCGGGGTGGGCTCCGCTCGCTCGCGCCTCGACCTCTCCCGCGCCCGCGGCTTCTCCCGCTTCGTCGGCCGCGACAGGGAGATGGCGGTGTTGAACGAGGCGCTGGAGCGGGCCACGCAGGGGGAAGGAGCCGCGGTCGGGATCGTCGCCGAACCGGGGATCGGGAAGAGCCGCCTCTGCCACGAGTTCACCCAGCGCTGCCGTGAGCGCGGGGTCGAAGTCTTCGAATGCCAGGCGCAGGCGCACGCGCGCTCGATCCCCTTCATGCCGGTCCTGCAGATGCTGCGCTCCTACTTCGGGATCCTCGACAGCGACCCGGAGCGGATCGTGCGCGAGAAGATCGCCGGCCGGGCCCTGCTGCTCGACCCCGCCTTCAGCGAAGAGCTGCCGCTGCTCTTCGACTTCCTCGGCGTCCCCGACCCGGAGCGGCCGCTGCCACAGCTCAGCGCCGAGGCCCGGCACCGGGCCCTGCGCGGCGCCGTCTGCCGCCTCGTCCGCGCCCCCGGCCGCCGCGAGACGATGGTGGCGCTGGTCGAGGACCTGCACTGGATGGACGAGGGCAGCGCCACCCTGCTCGGCGAGCTGATCTCCTCGGTCGAGGGCACGCAGACGCTGGCGATCGTCAACTTCCGCCCCGAATACGACGCCGAGTGGGCCGGGGCACCGACCTACCGCGGGCTCGCGCTGGAGCCCCTGGGGCCAGACGACACGCGCGAGATGCTGCGCGACCTCGCCGGCGAGGATCCCTCCCTCGACGGGCTCGGCGACCTGCTCCACGAGCGCACCGCCGGCAACCCCTTCTTCATCGAGGAGATCGTCCGCACCCTCGCCGAGGCCGGCAACCTCGAGGGCGAACGGGGCGACTACCGGCTCGCGCACCCGGTCGAGGAGGTGGTCGTCCCGGCCGGCGTGCAGACCGTGCTGGCCGCCCGGATCGACCGCCTCTCCCCCACTGCCAAGCGCCTGCTGCAGGCGGCCTCGGTGGCGAGCAAGGAGGTCAGCGAGCGCACCCTGGAGATGGTCTCCGGCGAGCGCGAGGCCGAGGACTACGACGACGCGCTCGCCGAGCTGATCTCCGGCGGCTTCGTCTTCGAGGCCGAGCTCTACCCCGAGCGGGTCTTCGCCTTTCGTCACCCACTGACCCGCGAGGTCGCCTACGGCACCCAGCTCGCCGACCAGCGCGCGGTCACCCACGCCGCGACCGCGCGGGCTCTGATCGAGCTCAACCCAGATCGCCACGACGAGCTGGCGGCGCTGATCGCCAGCCACATGGAGGAAGGTGGCGAGACCCTGCAGGCCGCGCGCTGGTCGGCCCGCGCCGCCTACTGGACCGGAAGCAGCCGCCCGGCCGACGCGCTGCGCCTCTGGCGCAAGGTGACGGAGCTGTCCGAGCAACTGGAGGAGAGCGAGGAGACGACGGCGCTGGCGGTGATGTCGCGCCTGCTGCAGCTCGACTTCGCCTGGCGGCTGGGGATGGACAGCGAGGAGGAAGCCCGGCTGAGCGCGGAGGCGGAGGAGATCGCGACCCGGACCGGCGACTCGCGCTCGCTGGCCTTGCTGAGGATGGCGACCGCGGTGCGACCGGGTCTCCCCCACCGGGCGGATATCTGGCTGCAGGACGTCGAGGAGACCGTCCGCCTCGCCGACGAATCGGGCGACCTGCACCTGCGGATCGCGATCCGCGCGGGCAGCAGCTACGCGTACCTCTGCGCAGCCGACTTCGACGGCTTCGAACGGGCGCTGGAGGAAATCATCGAGCTCTGCGGTGACGACCGCCGCGCCGGCGCCGGGATCGTGATCGGCAACCCGCTTGCCTGGGCGGTCATGGCCAAAGGCCTGGTCTGGCGCGAGCGCGGCCGCCTCGAGGAGGCCGAAGAGCTGTTCAACCGGGCGCTGCAGATCGCCGACGAGGAGGGCGACCCGGAGATCGCCAGCTGGACCCGCAGCAACCAGGCGCTGATGCTGGCGGGCCGGGGCGAACCCGAGGCCAGCGTGGCGCTGGCCCGGCGCAACTGCGAGCTGACCGAACGGCTCGGCGACGTCTTCTCGCGCAGCCTCGCCCTCTCCAACCTCGGCGGCACCCTGCTCGCCGCCGGCGACCCCGAGGCAGCGCTGGAATCGCTGGAGGAGGCGGAGTTGATCTACCGCACCGCGATCGACGGCGGCGACGAGATGGAGTGCTGGCGGGCCGGCCTGCGGGCCGAAGCGCTGACCGGGGTCGGGCGAATCGAGGAGGCGATCGAGCTGGCGGCGTGGGCCAGCGACGTCGCCCGCGATCGCGGCATGCTCTGGTCGTTGCCGCTGGCCCTGCAAGCGCTCGGGGTCGCGCGGGCCGCAGCGGGCCGGGACGGCGCCCGCGAGGCGCTCGACGAGGCGGCCGCGGTGGCCAGGCGCACCGGGGCGACGCTCAGTCTCGAAGGTGCAGAAGCGGCCCGCGAGTCGATCGGCGCCAGCGCCCGCTAACGCCGGCCGGCGCGGTGGCGCTCCAACTCGGCGACCATCAGCTTCGTGTGCAGGGCGGCGATCAGATCTTTGAGAGGCTGGGCGCCGGCTTCGAGCATCTCGACCACGCGTTCGGGTGGGACCTCGCCGGCGAGCCGGTTCATCACCATGTCGATCTCCTGCTGGACCAGCTGCTCCAGTGCCTCCTTGTAGCGCAGGGTGTCGTAGACGGTGAAGCCGATCTCCTCGTCGTAGCCACCGGCGCGGAAGCGGCTGATCGCCTCGATGATCTTCACGTCGGAAGGGGAGTAGCCGCGGCTGTTGGGGGTGAGGATCTCGAGCTCGGCGAGGCGGTCGAGCACCTCTTTGGGGACGCCGTAGCGCTCGCGCGCCTCGGCGGCGCTGGTCCGCGCCCGCTCGCCGGCCAGCGCCCGGTCGAGGATCTGGTCCTCGAGCTCGAGCAGGGCCCCGGCCCGCTCCGGGTCCTCGTCGAGCACCTGCTTGATCGCCTTCAGCGGCATGTAGCGCTCCTCCTGCAGGCGCTTGATCAGCTTGATCCGGTCGACGAACTCGGGGGGGTAGTAGGCCATGTTGCGGCTGGTCTTGACCGGCTCCGGCAAGAGGCCCTCGCGCAGGTAGTGCTTGATCGTCGGCGCCGGCACCCCCGAGGCCTCCGCCAGCTCCCCCATCCGCAGGAGCTCGGCGGACTCGGTGCTCATGCGCGGAACTCCGTCGGCTTCGCCTCGGCGGCGGCGCCGGCGGCGGCGCCGGACTCGAGCATCGCCGCGATCTCCTCGGGGGAGTAGCCGGCCTCGGCCAGCGCCTCCTCGGTGTGCTCGCCGAATGCCGGGGCCGGCCGGGTCGGGTCGGCCGGGGTGCGACTCATCTTCACCGGGTTGCCGAGCTGGCGCACGGTGCCGAGCTCGGGCTGCTCGAGCTCGACCACCATCTCGCGCGCCCGGACCAGCTCCGAGTCGAGCGCCTCGTCGACGTCGAGGACCGGCTCGATGCAGCAGTCGTGCTCGTCGTTGAAGGCGAGCCACTCGGCGCGGGTGCGGGAACGGAAGATCTCGGCGATCTCCCGGTGGGAGTCGGAGCCCGGCGCCTCGAACTGCTTCTCGATCAGGTCGGGGCGGTCGACCCCGGTGCAGAGCGCGGCCCAGAACTTCGGCTCGAGGGCGCCGCAGGTGACCCAGCCGTCGGCCGCCTCGTAGGGCAGGTAACAGATCAGGCCGCCGGCGAGCTGCTGCTCGCCGCGCCGCGGCACCTCGCCGTCGCAGAAGTAGCGGCCGGCGACCATCGCCAGCCAGGAGAGGGCGCCGTCGGCCATCGAGATGTCGACCATCTGCCCCTCGCCGGAGCGGCGGCGCTCGTGCAGCGCCGCCATCACCCCGAAGGCGGCCATCAGGCCGCCGCCGCCGAGGTCGGCGATCTGGCCCCCGGACTGGACCGGCGGGCCGTCCTTGGCACCGGTCAGGCCGAGCAGCCCGACCAGGCCGAGGTAGTTCATGTCGTGGCCCGCCCGCTGCGTGTAGGGGCCGTCCTGGCCGTAGCCGGTGATCGCGCAGAAGACGAGCGCCGGGTTGGCCTCCCGCATGCGCTCGTAGCCGACGCCGAGCCGGTCGAGGACGCCGGGGCGGAAGCCATCGAGGACGACGTCGTAGCGCTCGACCAGCCGCAGCAGCGCCTCGCGGCCGGCCTCGCTCTTGAGGTCGAGCCGGACCGAGCGCTTGCCGCGGTTGAGCGAGAGGTAGAGCGCCGAGCGGGTGCCGAGCGCCTGCTGCTCGTCGCTCCCGTAATAGGGCGGCGCCCAGCGGATGTAGTCGCCCATGCCGGTGTCCTCGACCTTCAGCACCTCGGCGCCGAGGTCGGCCAGCAGCAGCGAGCAGAAGCCCCCGGGCAGGAGCCGGGTCAGGTCGAGGACCTTGACGTCGCTAAGCGGGAGAGCGCTCACGCTTGGGTATCCCCAGCAGCTCGCGAGCCTCGGACACGGTGGCAGCGCGACGGCCGATGTCCTCGGCCATCTGCCGCGCCTTGGCGATCAGCTCGCCATTGGACTGCGCCATCTCGCCGTTCGGCAGGTAGAGGTTGTCCTCGACGCCGGCGCGGACGTTGCCACCGAGCACGAGCGAGGCGGCCAGCAGTTTCCACTGGTCGCGAGAGATCCCGATCACCTGCCACTGGTTCGGGCCCTCCGGCCCGCCCGGGATCTGGTCCGACATCAGGTTGACGTTGCGCGGCGTCGGCCGGATGCCGCCGGTCACCCCCATCACCAGCGAGATCTGCAGCGGCGGCTCCAGCAGCCCCATGTCGATGAGCGGGTCGAGGTTGGCGACGTGGCCGGAGTCGAAGCACTCATGCTCGGGCTTGATCCCGAGCTCTTTCATCTCGGTGAGGAACTCGACGATCGTGTCGAAGCTGTTCTCGAAGACCGCTTTGAAGACGAAGTCCTTGCGCCGTTTGGAGTACTTGGCGTAGTTCATCGAGCTCATGTTGAGGGCGGCGACGTCGGGCCTGCAGGCGCGCAGGTACTCGAGGCGCTTCTCGATCGGGATCCCGATCGCCCCGGTCGAGTAGTTGACGATCACGTCGCCGACCTCGGCCAGGATCGCCTCGGTGATCGCCTGGAAGTCCTCGACCTCATAGGAGGGCGTGCCGTCCGGTTTGCGGGCGTGGATGTGGATCTGCGAGGCGCCCTCGTCGACCGCGCGCCGCGCCTCCGCCGCGTACTCCTCCGGCCTGTAGGGGATCGCCGGGCACTGGTCGCGGTTGGCGATCACGCCGCTGATCGAGCAGCTGATCACCACCGGGTCCTCGAAGCGGCTCATCTCATACCTCCCCTGGTCGACTTTGTGTCCCGTGAGGACAGAAACTCGCCCCGCGGCGTCATACCGGCATCACCCCGTGTCGTTTCTGCGGCTTGCGGACCTGCTTGTCCTTGGCCATCCGCAGCGCCTTGACGATCGTCGGCCGCGTCTCGCGCGGGTCGATGATGTCGTCGATCACCGCGTTGCCGGCGGCGATGTAGGGGTCGATCTGCTGGCGCACCGCGTTCAGCATCCCCTCGCGGGTCGCCTCGGGGTCCTCGGAGGCCTCGATCGCCGAGCGGCCGATGATTTCGACCGCGCCCTCGGCGCCCATCACCGAGATCTCCGCCCCGGGCCAGGCGACGATCAGGTCCGGCTCGTAGGCCTTGCCGCACATCACGTAGTAGCCGGCGCCGTAGGCCTTGCGGACGATCACCGTCACCTTCGGCACCGTGGCGCGGCTGACCGCGTAGAGCATCTTCGCCCCGTGGCGGATGATCCCGGCGTGCTCGACTTTCGCGCCGACCATGAAGCCGGGCACGTCCTGGAGGAAGACGAGCGGGATGTTGAAGGCGTCGCAGAGGTTGATGAAGCGAGCCGCCTTGTCGGCCGAGTCGTTGTCGAGGATCCCGGCCAGCTGCTTGGGCTGGTTGGCGACGATCCCGACCGGCTGGCCGCCAAAGCGGGCGAAGCAGGTGATCAGGGTCTTCGCGAACTTCGGCTTGATGTCGAACCATTCGCCGTCGTCGACGATCTCGCGGATCACGTCGTACATGTCGTACGGCTGGCGCGAGGAGTCCGGGACGATCTCCATCAGCTTCTCCGACATGCGGTCGATCGGGTCGGCGGCCTCGGCGATCGGCGGCTTCTGCTCGCAGTTGGAAGGGAAATAGGAGAGGTACGCCTTGACCTTGGCGATGCATTCCTCGTCGTCCTTGACCTCCAGGTCCCCCACGCCGGATTTGCGGCAGTGGACCTTGGCGCCGCCGAGCTCCTCCATCGATATGTCCTCGCCGGTCACGGCTTTGGTCAGGTGCGGGCCGGCCAGCGCCATCGCACCCTGGCCGGAGACCATCGGCACGAAGTCCGAGAGCGCCGGGATGTAGGCGGTGCCGGCGGCGCAGGGGCCCATCATCGCCGCCACCATCGGGATCACCCCCGACATTTCGACCTCCTCGCGGAAGAGGTGGCCGGAGCCGGCGAAGAGCGAGCCGGCGGCCTCCTGGATGCGGGCCCCGGCAGAGTCGAGCAGCCAGACGAACGGCATCCGCTTCGAGAGCGCCATCTCGCGCAGGCGGGTGACCTTGAGCTCGCCGGTCATCCCCATCGAGCCGGCCATCACCGTGAAGTCGTAAGCAGCGATGCAGCAGGGACGGCCGTCGATGTCGCCCCAGCCGGTGATGACGCCGTCGGCCGGCGCCTTGACCCCGTCCATCGCCCGCTGGGCGAAGTGGGGGCGGCCGTGGATGCCGAGCTCGACGAAGGTGCCATCATCGACCAGCAGATCGAGCCGCTCGCGCGCGGTCAGCTTGCCGCGCTCGTGCTGTTTGGCGATCTTCTCCTCGCCGCCGCCCAGCCGCGCCTGCTCGCGCCGCTCGTGCAGCTGCTCGTTCAGCTCCGCCAGCGGGGCGGTGCCCGGAAGGAGGTTCTGCTCCTGCTCCTGCTCGGTGCTCGCCACTAGCGCCCTTTCCACTGCGGATCGCGTTTCTCGAAGAATGCGGTGACGCCCTCGACGATGTCCTCGGTGGTGAAGGTGAGCGAGAGCTGGGAGCGCAGGAACTCGAGCGCGTCGTCGAGCGCCATGTCCTGCTGGCGATACATCGCGTCGTGGCCGAGCCGCATCAGCACCGGGCTCTTCGAGGCCAGCTTCCCCGCCCACTCGGCGACCGCACCGTCGAACCCCCCAGCCGGGACCACCTTGTTGGCGAGCCCGTACTCGACCGCCTGCTCGGCGCTCAGCCGCTCGCCCAGCAACATCATCTCGTTAACTTTCTTGCGCGGGACGTTGCGGTAGATGATCGACATGATCATGTAGGGGAAGGCGCCGACGTTGATCTCCGGCGTGCCGAAGGTGGCGCCCTCCTTGGCGATCACCAGGTCGCAGGAGAGGGCCAGCCCCATCCCGCCCGCAAGCACGTGCCCATTGGCGGCACAGAGCGAGGGCTTGCCGAGTCGCGGCATCAGCCGGAAATATTCAAGGAAAAGATCACTTGCAAAATGTTTGTGGACGAGCGGAACGTCTGCGGCGAAGCCACCAAGGTCTGCGCCTGAACAGAACACCTTCTGACCTGCCCCGGTGAGGACGACCGCGCGCACGTCGTCGGAGGCTTTGGCCTCCTTCATCGCTTCGACCAGCTCGGCCAGCATCTGCCCGGAGAGCATGTTGCGCTTCTCCGGGTTGTTCAGGGTCACCGTGGCGACGCCGTCGGCGACCTCGTAGGTGACCAGCTCGTAGCTTCCCTGGCTCATCGAATTGGCACCATAGCCGACTCCGCTGAAAGTGGGAAGTGCTACTGTCTACTCGCTTTCGGCGGCCCCGCCGCCTCCCGAAACCACGAGCGAGGAGACAGACCAGTGGCGACCGCGACGACCAACGGCTCCAGCGTCATCAAGCCCGACCACGCTGCCGAGCGCAAGCACATGATCTTCACGCAGGAGCACGAAGACCTGCGCGAGTCGCTGCAGTCGTGGGTGCAGAAAGAGCTCTGGCCGCATCGCAACGAGTGGGAGGAGACCACCTGGCCGAGCGAGGTGCTGAAGCGGGCCGGCGAGCTCGGCTTCCTCGGCCTCTGCTTCCCGGAGGAGTACGGCGGCCAGGGCGGCGACTATTACTACTCGATGGTCCGGGCCGAGTGCTTGAGCTACTCGGGCTCGGGCGGGCTGAACATGGGCTTCATCGTCCACACCGACATGGTGCTGCCGCCGATCGAGATGCTCGGCACCGAGGAGCTGAAGCAGCGTTACATGCCGCCGGCGATCCGCGGCGAGAAAATCGGCTGCCTCGGGATCACCGAGCCGGAGGCCGGCTCCGACGTCTCCGCGATCCGCACCAAGGCGATCCGCGACGGCGACGAATTCGTCGTCAACGGCTCGAAGACGTTCATCACCAACGGCGCCCGCGCCGACTTCATCGTCCTCGTCGTCAAGACCGACCCCGAGAAAGCCCACGACGGGATCAGCCTGCTGGTCGTCGACCTGCGCGACGAGAACGGCGAGACGGTCCCGGGCTTCAGCGTCTCGCGCAAGCTCGAGAAGATGGGCATGCACTCCTCCGACACGGCGGAACTCAGCTTCGAAGACGTGCGGGTCCCGGTCTCGAACCTGCTCGGCGAGGAAGGCAAAGGCTTCTACCACATCTCCTGGGAGCTCCAGAGCGAGCGCATGGTCGCCTGCGCCGGGGCCGTCGCGGGCGCGCAGCGAATGTTCGAGCGCACCCTCGAGTACGCCAAGGAGCGCAAGGCGTTCGGCCGGCCGATCGGCAACTTCCAGGTGATCCGCCACAAGTTCGCCGAGATGGCGACGAAGATCGAAGCGGCACGCCAGTTCACCTACGCGACCGCCTGGCGCTACGCCAACGGCGAGTACCCGGTCCGCGAGATCTCGCAGGCCAAGCTCTACACCTCCCGCATCGCCTGCGAGGTCGCCGACGAGTGCATCCAGATCCACGGCGGCTATGGCTACATGAAGGAGTACGAGATCGAGCGCGCCTACCGCGACGTCCGCCTCAACCGAATCGGCGCCGGCACCGACGAGATCATGCTCGAGGTAATCGGCCGCAGCTACGGGGTCTAGAGGCTGACGAGCCCTGCTAGGTGCGGACGATCACGGCAAGGATCGTCGCAAAGGTGCCGAGCATCGTCGGGCCCCAGAGCATGAAGATGAGCTGCCGCAGATCCCGCACCTCGCCGCGGAGTTCCCGGATGTCGGTATCGACCCGGTCCAGGCGCTGGTCCAGCCCATCGAATCGCTCGGTCAGGCGCTCATCGGTCCACATCGTTCGCTGCTCCACCCTTTCCACGCTACAAGGCCAAGGCGCAAGAGAAATGCTTTGTCTGCAAATTCATAGCAACTTCTTCGTGCCATGACGGGCACGGAGCGCGTTCGGGCCTACTACGAAGCGCTGAACACCGGCGACGCGGAGGCGGTCTCGGCTCACTTCACCGACGACGCCGTCCACTACTACACGCGGCTCGGCCCGCACGAGGGCGCAGGGACGATCGGCGACTACGCCGCGCTGGGCGTCTCGACGATCGACGCCCAGTGGTACGTCGAGAACGCGATCGAGCAGGGCGACCAGGTGGTGATCGAGTGGACGATGACCTGGCGCGACCCGAAGAGCGGCGAGCGGCGGCTCGACCGCGGCACCGAGTGGTTCCTGATCCGCGACGGCAGGATCGCCGAGGTGCGGGCCTACCACCACGGCGGCAGGAAGAACCCGCAGGGCGACCTGCTCGGATTCGACCACGAGGGGCGCGGCTACACGATGCTCGCCGACTGGAAAGCCCCGGCGAACAGCACCACGGAGACCTCATGACCGTCATCAAGGACAGCGGCGCCCGTGCCACCCTCCCGCCCTTCGGCGAGGAGCACGAGGAGCTGCGGGAGACGGTCCAGCGCTTCGTCGCCAAGGAGATCGCGCCCAACGTCGACGAGTGGGAGGCGGCGCGTGAATTCCCCCGCGAGCTCTACTCGCGCTGCGCCGAGCTCGGCTTCCTCGGGCTCAAGTTCCCCGAGGAGTACGGCGGCCAGGGCGGCACCCACCTGCACGACGCGATCTGGGTCGAGGAGCTGGCCCGCTCCGGCGGCTCCGGCGGCGTCGCCGCCGGGCTCAACGCCCACGCCTCGATCGCGATGCCACCGATCTTCAACTTCGGCACCGAAGAGCAGAAGCAGCGCTGGCTGGTGCCGGGAATCGCCGGCGAGAAGATCGGTGCGCTCGGGATCACCGAGCCAGGCGCCGGCTCCGACGTCGCCGGGATCTCGACCAAGGCCGAGCGGGTCGACGGCGGCTACATCGTCAACGGCGCCAAGACCTTCATCACCAACGGCGTGCGCGCCGACTTCCTCGTCTGCGCCTGCAAGACCACCCAGGAGGGCGGCCACGGCGGCATCTCCTTTCTCGTGCTCGAGCGCGAGATGCCCGGCTACGAGGTCGCGCAGAAGCTGGAGAAGATGGGCTGGCACTCCTCCGACACCGGCGAGCTCTCCTTCACCGACGTCGAGGTCCCGGCGGAGAACCTGCTCGGCGAGGAGAACGGCGGCTTCAAGCTGATCATGGCCAACTTCGCCTGGGAGCGACTGCTGATGGCGATCGGAGCGGTCGGCGCGATGCAGCGCCTGATCGAGAGGAGCGTCGAGTACGCCCTGGAGCGCAAGGCCTTCGGGCGCCCGATCGGCAAATTCCAGGCGATCCGCCACAAGATCGCCGAGATGGCGACCCAGGCCGAAGCCGCCAAAGCGATCACCTACAACTCCCTCCGCCTCTTCCACGAGGGCCAAAACTGCATCCAGGAGGTGACGATGGCCAAGCTCGTCACCCAGCGGGCCGTCCTCGAGATCGCCGACGAGGCCCTCCAGATCCACGGCGGCTACGGCTACATGCGCGAGTACGGCATCGAGCGCGCCGTCCGCGACGCCCGCCTCGGCCCGATCGGCGGCGGCACCGACGAGATCATGAAGGAGATCCTCGGCAAGCAGATGGGGCTGTAGGAGACCTAACCGGGCTGACTATCTTCGGGGGCCGGCCTCGCAGGTGTGCGAGAAGCCGACGCCAGGGCCGCCGTCGCAGTAGTCGTGCCCCTCGCCGCCATAGAGCTGGTCGGGGTCGCCCTCGCCGTAGAGGCGGTCGTCGCCGCCTTCGCCGTGGCAGCCGTCCTGACCAGGGCCCATCACGCAGACGTCATCGCCGGGGCCGCCCCAGCAGCCGTCGCTGCCGGTGCCGTGCCGGCAGTAGTCCTCACCGGGGCCGCCGACGCAGTCGCTGTTGCGCGAGCCGGTGATGCAGATGTCATTGCCCCCGTTGCCGATGCAGCGGTTGCGTTTCGACCCTTCCGGATAGCAGATGTCCTTCTCCGCGTTGCCGATGAATTTGTCCTCGCCGGTGCCGAGGCGGGCCGTGAGGGGGAACGGCAGCTGGTCGAGGACTTCGACGAAGTCGCCGTTCGGACCCATGTTGATTTCGATCGCGTCGGCGTCGCCGATCGGGCAGACCGCCTGGTGACGGCCGTGGGTGAAGCGGCAGCCCCGCGGCTGCGCCTGCGCCATGATCCCGTCGACGACGATGTCGGAGCCGCTCGTGCTCACCTTCAGGTGGGAGCCGGAGGCGGCGCCGTAGACGACGATCCGCTCAGTGGTCGAGGCTGCACCCGGGATCGCGAGGAGGCCGAACAGGGCCAGGGCGAAGATGAGCAGCCTGTGAGTTTTGTGTGGGCGGGGGAAAATCATCGGGCATCCTAGAGATCTGAAGCGACGGGAACCTTAAGGCCGGTTAAAAATCTCGATCCAAAGGCGGACACTGCGCCTTCAAACCGAATCGACAGCGAGGATCACTCTCCCGCGTATGACCGGACGAATGATCTACCTGCTCCGGCACGGCTAAGTTCCCCCGACAACGAGCAGAGGAGGCGGCGATGCTGTCATGGCTGGCCAAGAAGATGATTACCCGCAACATGGCTCGGGCGAGTGCCGGTGACATCGGGCCGACGCTGAAAATGGACGCCGATGACGTGCGCTTCCGCTTCCCGGGCGATAGCTCCTGGGGGACGGAACTGCAGGGCAAGGACAAGCTGGAACCATGGCTGCAGCGCTTCGCGGACGCCGGCCTGCAGATCAGCCCCGACGAGGTCGTGCTCAAGGGCTTCCCCTGGAAGCAGACGATCTGCATCCGTGGCACCGACCACCTCGACACGCCGGAGGGCGAGCGGGTCTACGAGAACCGCTACGTGATCTGGGGCCACCTCAGGTGGGGGTTGCTGCGCGACTACGAGGTGTATGAGGACACGCAGAAAAGCAAAGCGCTGGACGAGTACCTGGCGGGTGTCGGCAAGCTCTGAGCTAAGCCACCAGGGTGATGACGCCGCGGAGGACGAGCAGGGTGCCGATCGCCGCCGCGAGGGCGATGCCTGCCCCGCGCCCGTTGCGCCCGAGCCAGGCGCGGAAGCGTGTCACCCTGTCCTGGGTCTTCTCCGGCGCGAAGGCATAACCGAGCAGGGGCACCTCCAGCAGCAGCTGCTGGATCAGGCAAAAGCCGAGCACCAGCAGCACCGTCTCCATCGTGCTCGCGTCCAGCCCCGCCATCCGGTCGAGCGCCGCCAGGTAGGAGACGCCGGGAAAGGTGAGGACGACGCCAACCGCGAAGGTGACCCGCGCCGATCCCTTGCCGAGCATGCGGTCGGGCCAGGATTCCTTCGCCTCCCCCTCGCTCTCCTTGGCCTCCTTGCGCCGCTGCCGACGCCGCTGCAGCGGGGCGTCGCGCCCGGTCCCGAGCACGAAGGCGACCAACAACGCCAGCAGGCCGACGACGATGTCCTCGCCCGGCCCCAGAGTGCTCTTGGCGGTGCTGACGCTCGCGGAGTCGTTCAGAGAGAAGACGATCAGCAGGCCGAGGCTGATGCTCGTCGTGAGGGCACCGAGCAGGTAGCCGAGCATCAGCTTCCTGGGGTTCGGCAACAGCATCATCACCGTGACGGCCGCCAACAGCGTCGGCGTGAACATCGCGGCCAGCGCGAGCAGAAAGATGCTGGCCAGGTCGCTCACGCGGCCATTCTTACTCGCTTCTGGGTCGGCTACGCCGGTAGATCGTCCGGCAAGAGCCTGAAGGGGCGCCCGCCGGGGCCACGCATGGCCCGGAAGTGGCGGCGATCGAAGCTGAGGACGTCGGCGGCCTCGTGCTTATCCGCCAGCACGACGATCGAAGCGTCGGCCAGGCCCACTCGCAGATCCTCGTACTGACGCATCACAGCCGCCGCGGCTTCGACATCGGCCCGGTCGAACGGGGCCAGCTCATAGGCGCCGTCCGCGACCTCGGCCAGGAGCGCCAGCTGCTCTGCCTGGCCGTGCCTGCTGCCCAGCATGTAGTCGAGCTCCGCCAGGACGAACGGCGAGAGCAGGAAGGGGCCATCGAGATCGGTGACGATCCGCAGCACGTCGGCGTGGCGCAGCGCGGTCGAGCTGGCGAGCTGCAGGACCGCGCTGGTGTCGGCGAGGATCACGACTCGCCGAACCCGTCCAGCGCCTCGTCGACCCGCTGCGGATCGTCGAGGACGGGATCGCGGAGGGCGAACAGGGCGGCCGGCTTTCGCGCCCTCGTACGGTGAACGTCGAGGACGTGGTCGACCCCCTCGCGGATCAGGTCCGACTCGGTGCGCGTGATGCGCGTGGAAAGGAGCTCGAGCCCCTGCTTCTGGGCGTCGGTGAGGTAGATGGTCGTCCGCTTCACGCCATACATCATGCCATATAGCGGTTGCCATGGAACGTCCAAGTCACAGGAGGGGCAAAGCTCTCCCCCGGGAGCAAACTGGCCAGCTGACCAGGATCAAGTGGTTCCCTGTAGCCTCCGGCGCCGACTTCACGAACCAAAGGAGACGGAAAAACCAATGGGACTTCTCGATGGTAAAGCGGCGATCGTGACTGGATCGGCGCGGGGAATCGGCCGGGCGACGGCGGAGCTGTTCGTCAGCGAGGGCGCCAAGGTGCTCATCAACGACCTCGACGCGGACGTCGCCGAGCAGACCGCCGGTGAGATCGACGGCGAGACCGCAGTCTTCGCGGGCGACCTGACCAAGGAGGGCGCCGCCGATGAGCTCGTCGCCGCCGCGGTCGACGCCTTCGGCACGGTCGACATCGCCGTCAACAATGCCGGCTACACCTGGGACGGTGTCGCCCATCGCATGAGCGACGAGCAGTTCCAGGCGATGCTCGACATCCACACCGTCGTCCCCTTCCGCGTCGCCCGGGCCCTCGCCCCGCACTGGCGCGAGGCGGCCAAGGCCGAGCGCGGCGAAGACAAAGAGGTCTTCCGCAAGCTGATCAACGTCTCCTCCACCTCGGGGACGATGGGCAACGCCGGCCAGGTCAACTACTCGGCCGCCAAGGCCGGCGTCGTCGGCCTGACCAAAACCCTCGCCAAGGAGTGGGGCCAGTTCAAAATCAACGTCAACGCGGTCGCCTTCGGCTTCGTCGACACCCGCCTCACCGCCGCCAAGGAGGAGGGTGGCGAGATGACCTCGCCGACCGGCGAGAAGATCGAGCTCGGCATCCCCGAGCAGATGCGGGCGATGGCCTCGGCGATCATCCCGATCGGCCGCCCGGCTTCACCCGAGGAGGCCTCGGGCCCGGTCCTCTTCCTCGCCTCGCCGCTGGCCAACTACATGCACGGCCAGGTCCTCAACGTGACCGGCGGCATGTTCGGCGGGATGTACACCTGAGCAACACGGCACCAAGCCGCAGGCCGCCCCCCTACCTCGATGTGGCGGACAAGATCTGGCCTGCGCTGTGGCGGTCCGCGGGCGCCCACACGTTCCTCTACCGGAGGACGGGTGGGCGCCTCGGCCACTCGATTCCCGGCGTGCAGGGCAAGATGCTGCTGCTCGACCACGTCGGGGCCAAGAGCGGCACCAAGCGGACCTCCCCCCTGCTCTACGTCAAAGACGGCGAGGACATCGTCATCGTCGCCTCCAAAGGCGGCTTCCCGAAGAACCCGGCCTGGTACTACAACCTCGTGGCGAACCCCGACACGACGGTCCAGGTCGGCTCCAAGCACCTGCCCGTCCGCGCCCGGGTCGCGAAGCCAGAGGAGCGCGACCGCCTCTGGGCGATGGCGGTCGCAGCCTACGGCGGCTACAGGGACTACGCGGCCCGCAGCAAAGGCCGCGAGATCCCGCTGGTCGTGCTCGAGCCGCGCTAGCTCTTCGGGCGGCGCTCCTCCGCTACCGGGTCGCCACCCTCGGTCGCGATCGCTTCAGGTGGCCAGGGGCCGGCCCAGTTGTCGCGGGCGCCGTCGAGGGTGATCGTGGTGCCGGAGAAGAAGTCGCCCGCGGGCGAGGCGAGGTAGGCGACCAGCCAGGCCATCTCCTCGGGCCGACCGGCGCGCCCGATCGGGATCGAGCGCTCGAGGTTGTCGACCACGACCTGCGGGTACTTGGTCAGCAGCGTCTCGGTCGCGAACTGGCCGGCGGCGAGGGCGACGGTCTTGATCCCGAAGCGGGCCCACTCGACGGCCAGCGTCCGCATCATGTTCTCGACCGCGGCGCGGGCGGCGCCGGAGTGGACCATGCCCGGCATCCCGTTGTGCGGGGAGAGGGTGACGCTCAGCACCTTGCCGCCGCCCTGCGGGATGAAGGCCTTGGTCGCGGCGGCGTGGGTCATCAGCCAGGTGCCCTGCACATTGAGGTCGATCACGGTGCGGAAGCCTTTGGGGCTGATCGCCTCGGCCGGGCTGAGGAACTGGCCGCCGGCGTTGTTGACGAGCACGTCGAGGCGTCCGTGGCGCCCCAGCAGACCGTCGAAGAAGCGACCGACCGGCCCCTCCTCACGGATGTCGAGGGTCTCGTGCTCGAAGGAGCCGGGCAGGCCGGCGGCAAGCTCTGCGGTCTCCCCAAGCGGCTCCTCGCGGCGGCCGCAGGCGACCACGGTGGCCCCGAGACGCACGAGCTCCAGCGCCGTCTCGCGACCGAGGCCGCTCCCGGCCCCGGAGACAACGCAGACCTGCCCAGCGAGCAGACCATCGCGAAATACCTGCGAATGCGAGCTTTCAGCCATCGACCGGCAAGCCTATAGGCGACCCATTCGCCGGTAATGTCACTCGCGATGAAGGTCCAAGTGGAGGCGCAGCCTTTGCACGAGCCGCTCGCCGGGGGCACGCCGGGGACGACGGTCGCCGTCGAACCGCTGATCGCCGGCCACGTCGACTTCCCGCTGGCGATGATGATCGACCCGGGCGGCCGCTTCGTCACCCTGAAGCTGCTGAAGGCGCTGCTGGGCAGCGCCCCGCCGAACGTGGTGCCGGTTCCGGCCTTCCTGATCAGGCACCCCAGCGCCGGCGCGATCCTCGTCGACACCGGCCTGCACCCGTCGATCGCCACCGACGGCAAGCAGAACTTCGGCGGCCTCGGCAACCGCACCGGCAAGCCGACGCTCGAGGCGGGCGAAGACGTCCCCGCGCAGCTGCGCGCACGCGGCCTCGACGCGGGAGAGATCCCGGTGGTGGTGATGACCCACCTGCACCTCGACCACTCCTCGGCGATCTCCGAGTTCCCGCAGTCCACCTTCGTGGTCAGCGAGACCGAGTGGGAGGCGGCGGCGGTTGGTCCCAAACCCCTCCTCAACGGGTACCGGCGCCAGCACTACGACTACGCCTTCGATTACCGCACGATCGACTTCGACCGCGCCAACATCGATTCCTACGCCAGCTTCGGCCGCACCTTCGACCTCTTCGGCGACGGCTCGCTCCGCCTCGCCTTCACCCCCGGCCACAGCGCCGGCCACATCTCGGTGATCTGCCGGCTGAAGCAGAGCGACTTCGTGATCGGCGGCGACGCGACCTACATGCGGGCGCAGCTGGAGGGCGACGCGCCGCCGCCGCCACGTCCCTTCGACGCCCACAACTTCCGCCGCTCCCTGCAGGAGCTGCGCCTCTTCCACTCTCAGTTCCCGGGCGCGACGATCACGCCGGGGCACGATCCGGACTTCTACTCCCGGATCGAAGCTCGCTACGAGTAGCGAGCCCTTCGTAGAGCTCCCGCACGCGGTCGAAGACCTCGGTCGCCGCCTCGAGTTGGCGCTCGCGGCTCGGCGCCCCCTCGGCCGGGAAGGAGATCGGCTCCCCGAACTGAACCGTGACCCTCGGGAAGCGCAGTCGCTTCCAGCTGCGGACCTTGGCCGAGCCGTAGATCGCGACCGGGACGACCGGAGCGCCCGATTCGAGAGCGATCCTGCCGATGCCCGGTTTCGGCTTCCCGAGCCGCTCCGAGCGTGAGCGGCCGCCCTCGGCATAGACCAGCAGCATCTCTTCCTGGCGGAGGATCTCTCGCGCGGTCTCGATCGCCTCCTCGTCGTGGTGCCCGCGACGGACCGGGAAGACGCCGCCGTGCTTATAGACGTAGGTCAGCACCCGCGGCCCGAACATCTGCGATTTCGCCATGAAGCGGATCTTCCGCCGCAGGTAGACGCCGACGAAGAAGTGATCCATCTGGCTGAAGTGGTTGGGGGCGAGGATCAGCGCGCCCTCGCGCGGCACGTTCTCGAGGCCGATCTTCCGCACCCGGTAGATCAGCAGCGTCGGCAGGGTGAGGACGATGCGGCCGAGCGTGTAGGTCCAGCCGACGCCCTTGCGCGCGGCGTCGTGGAACTGCTGGAAGTACTCCGCCGGACGCGGGTCCCTGTAGACCTGTGGCTTGATCTCCGCCATAGCGAGACGGCGGCACGGCCGCCGTCCTTGCCTACCCTCGGGGCCAAAGACGGTTACTCCCAAGAGTTGACGAGTTGAGACCCATGTAAGGGGTTCAACTCGTCAACTCTTGGCCCAGCCGCGCGAGCGCTGCAGCGCCCGCCGCCATCGAGCCAGCAGCGCCTCGCGCTCGTCGGCCCCCATGCGCGGCTCGTAGCGGGCCGCCTCGCGCCACATATCCCCCACCTCCTCCCCGCTCCAGACTCCGGTTGCGATCCCGGCCAGGTAAGCGGCTCCGAGCGCCGTCGTCTCGGCGATCTCCGGCACCACCACCGGCGCCCCCAGCACGTCGGCCTGGAACTGCATCAGCCAGCGGTTGGCGACGGCGCCGCCGTCGGCCTTGAGCGCCTCAAGCCGGGCGCCGGCGGCGGCCTCCTGCGCCTGCACCGCATCCACGGTCTGGTACGCGATCGCCTCCAGCGCCGCGCGCGCGAGGTGGGCGCGGCCGCTGCCGCGGGTGAGGCCGACGATCGTGCCGCGGGCGTAGGGGTCCCAGTGCGGCGAGCCGAGGCCGGTCAGCGCCGGCACGAAGTAGACGCCGTCGTTGGAGTCGAGCGAGGCGGCCAGCTCCTCCGTCTCCGCGGCCTCCTCGATCACTCCAAGCCCGTCCCGCAACCACTGCACGGCGGCGCCGGTGACAAAGATCGAGGCCTCGAGGGCATAGGCGGCGTTCTCCCCGGGACCGCAGGCCACGGTGGCGAGCAGCCCGTCGGGAGGACGCGGCGCCTGCTCGCCCGTGTGCAGGAGGACGAAGCTGCCGGTCCCATAGGTGTTCTTCGCCATGCCGGGGCGGTGGCAGCCCTGCCCGAACAGTGCCGCCTGCTGGTCACCGGCGGTCCCCGCGACCGGCACCTCGCCGCCGAACTCGGTGGTGGTGCCGTAGACGTGCGAGGAGGGCAGCGGCTCGGGCAGCCGCGCCGGGTCGACGCCGAGCAGCTCGCAGAGCTCCGGGTCCCAGCGCAACCGCCGGATGTCGAACAGCAGCGTCCGCGAGGCGTTGGTGTAGTCGGTCACGTGGCGGCCGGTCAGCTTGAAGAGGAGCCAGGAGTCGATCGTGCCGAAGACCGCGCGGTCCGCCCCCTCGACGTTGCGCAGCAGCCACTCGATCTTGGTTCCGGAGAAGTAGGGATCGATCGTGAGGCCGGTGCGCTCGCGGACCAGCGCCTCCTGCCCCGCCGCCCGCAGCTCGTCGCAGCGTGCCGCCGTGCGCCGGTCCTGCCAGACAAGAGCACGGTGCAGCGGCATGCCCGTGGCCGGGTCCCAGGCGACCACGGTCTCGCGCTGGTTGGTGATCCCGATCCCGTCAAGGGCTGCGCCCTCGATGCCGGCTGCGGCAATCGCCTCCGCCCCAACCCTCCGCGTCACCTCCCAGATTTCGTCGGCGTCGTGCTCGACCCAGCCCGGCCGCGGGAAGTGCTGCTCGAACTCCGAGTAGGCGCGGCCCGCGATCTGCCCCTCGCGATCGAAGACGATGCAGGTCGTCCCCGTCGTCCCCTGGTCGATAGCGAGGATCACTGGCTGGTTCAGCCGCCCCGCACCTTGCAGCTGCGGGTTAGGACCGAGAAGAGGGTGCGGCCGTCCCCGAAGCCCATCGAGGCACGGGCGAAGGGGAAGACGGCGCCCGGGAAGCCGGCGGGCGCGGCGCAGGCCGCGCTGAGGTAGCTGCGGCGCTGGCCGCGGTAGGTGTAGGTGCGATGCAGTTCGAGGCTGATGCTCTTGAGGTAGCCCCAGCGGATCAGCGAACGGGGCAGGGAGCCGCTGAGGATCGTGCCGTAGGTCCCGTCGGTCTCGTGGATGCGGAAGACGATGATGCGGGTGATCGGCACCGGATCGGCACTGTAGATGTGGGCGAGGATCGCATCCTCCCCATCAACCACTGCGTTGAAGGCGAGGACGCGCCCCTGCGAGCGGAATGCATCCTGTTCCGGGAAGGCGATGTCGGCGACGTAGCTGCCGGTCCCGACCAGCGCCCCCCCACAGCGCCGCAGCGCTTCCTGGCTGGAGGAAGGCTCGATCTGGCTGCGCTCGCAGACCGGGAGGCCGCGGGAATCGAGGCGGCCGGCGCGGTTGATCGCGATCGCGATCTGCCGCACCGACGGCGGTCGCACCCCCGAGAGGGTGCGGACGACACCGGTCACGCGAACCGAGATCGGGGCTCGTGCGTGGCGCGGCAGTGCATTCGGCGCGATGCCGCCGTTGAACCTGATGAAGAGGTCGCCGCGGGCGGTCAGCTCGGCGTGCGCCAACGAGGTGCCGGCGACCAGAACGACAACGGTCGTCGCCAGCGCCGCGATCTGTTTCCGCCTGCCCGTCATCCCACTTCCAGGCTAGCGCCGGGCCGCATAGGCCCTGGCGAAATCCCGCATTTGCGCGCCACGGTGGATGAACCCACCGAACGTACGACCGGTCGCCCGGTGCTCGAGGTCGAGCTCGTACTCGCGCAGCCGGTAGCCGGCGCGGACGGCATCGACCGTCATCCCAATCTCCATGCCGAAGCCGGCCGCGAAGGGAAGCGTCGCCCGCAACGCCTCCGCCCGCAACGCCCGCTGGCCGGAGATCGGCGCCTCCGCCTCCACTCCCGAGAGCCGCCGGATCGCCCAGCGGGCGAAGCCAAGGGCGAGGCCAAGGCCGCCGCCGACCCGGCGCGAGAAGGCCGCGACCGCGAGGTCGCACTCACCCCGCTGCACGGCCTCGACCAGGGGGCCGAGGCGAGCCGCGGAGGCACCGAGATCACCGTCGCAGAGGAGGACCAGCTGCGGCGCCGGGTCCGCGCTCAGCGCCGCCTCGGCGGCCGCGCTCACGTTCGCGCCCTTGCCGTGCGGACGGCCCCGGCTGACCACCTGGGCGCCGGCGGCCAACGCCAGCTCGGCAGTACCGTCGCTGGAGCCGTCGTCGGCGACCCAGATCGCCGCGCCGGGAAAGGCCGAGCGCAGAGCGGCGACCGTGTCCCCCATTCGGTCTGCCTCGTTGCGGGCGGCGACTATGACGGCAAGCGAGTCCATTGCGGCGGCTATTGTCCCCGCCCATGCCAGACATCGAGGCTCACATCACCGGCAACGTGTGGAAAATCGAGGTCGCGGTCGGCGACCAGGTAGCCGACGGCGACACCGTCGTCATCCTCGAGTCGATGAAGATGGAGATCCCGGTCGAGGCCGAGGACGGCGGGACGGTCAAGGAGATTCGCTGCGAGGAGGGCCAGTCCGTGAGCGAAGGCGATGTCCTCGTAGTGCTGGAGTAGATCCGGTGGCGGAGCGCCTCGCGAGCGGCAAGCTCGTCCTCGACCGCCCCGCCGATGCGGTCGCCCGACTCCGCATCGACAACCCCGAGCGACGCAACGCGCTCGACCACGAGATCCTCGACGCCCTGGCCGAGGTACTGCCCCGGCTCGACCGCGGGATCGAGACCCGCTGCGTCCTCATCACCGCCGCGCCGCCGGTCTTCTCGGCGGGCTACGACATCGCGACTATCCCCAGCGAGACCTTCGAGCGCGACGCCGAGGCCCTGGTCGCCCACCCCTTCCACGCGGCGATGGAGAAGATCGCGAAGCACCCCTGGCCGACGCTGGCGGCAATCAACGGCCACTGCCTCGGCGGCGGTCTGGAGCTGGCGATCACCTGCGACCTGCGGATCTGCGCGACCGGCGCGAAACTGGGGATGCCGCCGGCCAAGCTGGGGCTGATCTACAGCCATACCGGCCTGCGCAAGTTCCTCGACACGGTCGGGCTGGCGCGAACCAAGGAGCTGTTCCTGACCGGGCGCAACTTCGAGGCGATGCGGGCCGAGCAGTTCGGTCTCGTCAACGAAGTGGTCAGCGGGGAGCGGCTGGAAGCGGAGTCGGTCGAGCTGGCCGCCGAGATAGCCGCCAACGCGCCGCTCTCGATGCGCGGCAACAAGTCGGCGATCGATTTGCTCAACGCGAGCCCGGCGCTGACCGAGCAGCAGGAGGCGGGCCTCGTCGCCCTGCGCGAGTCCTGCTTCGCCTCCGAGGACTTCCGCGAGGGGATCCGAGCCTTCGGCGAGAAACGTCGGCCCGAGTGGACCGGCAGGTGAGCGCCAAGGCCCTCGCCGCCGCCGATCCGCAGATGGCGGCCCTGATCGAGCGGGTCGGCAAGATCGACCTGACGACGCGTCTGCGGCGGCGCAGCGAGGAGCGCCCGGCGGATGCCTACGGCGCCCTGCTGCGGGCAATCGTCGGCCAGCAGCTCTCGACCAAAGCGGCGCGGACGATCTACCTGCGTGTGCTCGAGATCTTCGACGGCTCGACCCCATCCCCAGAGCAGCTGCTGGAGGCGAGCGAAGCCGACCTGCGTGGCGCCGGTCTCTCCGGGCGCAAGGTCGAGTACGTCCGCGACCTCGCCGCCCACGTGCTCAGCGGCGAGCTCGAGCTGGACCGGCTCGACGAGCTCGGCGACGAGGAGGCGATCGAGGAGCTCGTCGCCGTGCGCGGGCTCGGCCGCTGGACCGCCGAGATGTTCCTGATCTTCCACCTCGAACGACCCGACGTCCTCTCCGGCGGCGACCTCGGCATCCGCAAAGCCGTGCAGATCGAGTACGAGCTGGAGGAGATGCCGACCCCCGAGCGCGTGCTCGAGATCGGTGAGCCGTGGCGGCCGCATCGCAGCCTGGCCAGCCTCTACCTGTGGGAGTCGCTGGCCGCGGTGCCGGGAGGCTGACGTGCGCCTGCGCTTCTGGGTCGGTCTTTCCGCCGTACTGTTGATCGCCGCCGGCTCGGTGGCGGCGGCGGCGATCGTCTACGTCGACGACCGCGCCGACTTCCACCAGATGCAGGAGGATGACGCGCTTCGCTCGGCCCGGCAGGCGGAGGCGGTCGCGGAGCTCTCGATCGGCCAGCTCGCCAGCGCCGCGGCCTTCTTCCAGGCCGAGGGGAGCTTCACCGAGCACGAGTTCGACGTGATCGCCGAACCGCTGCTGGAGCAGGGCGCCTTGAGCGGGACCGCCTACCTGCAGCGGGTGCCCGACTCCCAGCGCGCGGCCTTCGAAGAGCGGCACGGGGCGCCGATCCACGAAATGCGCGACGACGGTCCCCACCGTGCCGTACGGCGGCCGGAGTACTTCCCGATCGTCTACGTGGTCAGTGAGCGGGGAACGATCGCGCCGGTCGGCTACGACCTCGGCGGCGACCCGAAACGAACGCCGTTCCTGCGCCGGGCAAGGGACCGCGGCGAGGCGGTGGCGACGCCGCCGGTGCCGCTGCTGCTCGGTGGTACCGGCATCAACGTCTACCGACCGGTCTACCGCGACGGCGCCCCGACCGCCACGGTCGCACAGCGGCGCGCCGCCCTGACCGGCTTCGCCGCCGGCGCCTTCCGGGTCAATGACCTGGCGACGGCCGCGGTCGCGACCGTCCCGGACGAGGTCGACGTACAGCTGCGGATCGAAGGCGAGACCGCATACGGCGCCGAAGGAGAGCTGGAGGACGCAGCCACGGCGCCGATCCGGATCGCCGACCGCACCTGGCTGCTCATCGTCCGCGACCCCAACACGCCCGACGTCGCCCTGCCGCTGCTGTTGGGGGTGGTCGGCATCTCGCTGGCGGCGCTGCTGGCCTCGCTGATCCTCTCCTGGAGCCGCAACGAACGGATGCAGGAGCTGCAGCGGCAGGCCAGCCTCGACTCGCTGACCGGCCTCAAGAACCGCCGCCGCTTCGAGGAGGAGCTGCGGGTGGCGATGGCCCGCGGCCGCCGCGACGGCAGCACCGGGGCGATGCTGATGCTGGACCTCGATCACTTCAAGCAGGTCAACGACTCGCGCGGACACCCCGCCGGCGACCGCGTGATCGAAGAGATCGCCGGGGTGCTGCGCGACCGCACCCGTGAGAGCGACGTGCTGGCGCGAATCGGCGGCGACGAGTTCGCGATCGTCCTCCCCCGCTGCAGCCCAGCCGAGGCGCGGGTCGTCGCGGAATCGGTCGCCGAGGCGATCGCCGAGCACCACCCCAGCGACGAGGCCCTGGGACCGATCACGGCCAGCATCGGCGTGGCGATGTTCGGAGAGGATCCGCGCACCAGCATCGAGTCGGTTATCTCCGAAGCCGACACGGCGATGTACGCGGTCAAGGACGGCGGTCGCGACGGGGTCCGCGTCTTCGACCCGGCGGCGATCCGCGAGGAGGCCGAGCCCTCCGGCTAGCCGGAGGCGAGCTCGAGGCGCAGGTCGAGCACGCGCTGGGCGGCCGCCTCGAATTCCCCGCGCTCGAGCTGGCGAGCGCGAAGCTTCGCCACCAGCGCCCGCCAAGCCCGCTCCGCGGGGGCCGGCTCGGTGAACAGCAGCAGGTCGGAGCCGGCCCTGGCCGCAGCCACGCCCGCCCGCGCCGGCCCGCCGAAGGCGCGCACCGCGACGGTGTCGAGGGCATCGGTGATCGAGACCCCGTCGAAGCCGAGAAGATTGCGCAGCTCAGCGGTCGCGATCGGGCGGGCGAATGCGGCGGGGTCTGACGAAAGCGCCGGGTAGATCGCGGTGCTGAGCATCACCATGTCGCCGCCGGCAGCGATGAAAGCGCGGTAGGGAGCCTCGTCGACGGTGCGCAGGGTCTGCTTGGAGAGTCCGATCCGCTGCACCGCGAAGTCGGTGTTCTCGGGCGCCGCACCGAGGCCGGGGAAGTGCTTGCCAGTTGCCGCGACGCCGCCATGCTCGAGCGCGGCCGCAAAGGGGATCGCGGTCGCACTCACCGCTGCAGCCGTCGAGCCGAAGCCACGTTCGGTGGCGGCGATCGTGCCACCCGGCCGAGCGACGTCGAGCACCGGGGCGAGGTCGACGTTCACCCCCACCTCGCGCAGGTTCACCGCGGTGCCGCGGCCCTGCGCACGGCTGAAGGCGGCGCCACGAGCGCCCATCTCGGCGGCCGAGACGGCGGGCGCACCGGCGAGCCGCTTGACCAGCCCGCCCTCCTGATCGACCATGATCAAGAGCGGGTCGCGCAGCGCCGGCGGGCGGCGAATCCCCTGCAGGTCGGCGATCAGGCGACGGGCCACGGCTCGGCTCGGAAGGTTGTCGGCGAAGAGGACGACGCCCGCGACCCGCCCCGCCCGGATCGCCCTCTCGACTCCCGATGGGACCTCGGTACCGCCGAAGCCGAGCACGATCCGCTCCCCCGCCAGATGCGAGACCGAGAGCGTCTCGGCCACCTCTGGGCGAGGGGACGGCGGCGGCTCGCCGAGGGCTGCACCGAAGGCAAACGCCCCCGCCGCGAGACCGACCAACGCACCCAGCGTCAGCCGCCGCCTGCGCGCTCTCGTTTGCTTCATCAGCCTGACGCTAGCGCGTCCGGGCGGCCACCTAGCCTTGCGGCCAATTCCCCCGGAATCGACCGGAAAGAGCTTCCATGGCCTCCCTGATCACCTTTGACGAAGCGCTCGCGTACGGGCAGCTGACCGACCACGACGAGATCGGCGCCCTGGTCGAGCGTGCCTGGGAGGTCCGCCGCGAGAACTTCGGCGACTCGACCGACATGTGCTCGCTGGTCAATGCCAAGTCCGGCGGCTGCGCTGAGGACTGTGGCTTCTGCGCCCAGTCGCGGTACGCCGAGGCCGACACGCCGATGCACGCGATGCTGGAGCCGGAGCAGATCCTCGAACACGCGAAGGCGGCCGAGGCCGCCGGCGCCCACCGCTTCTGCATGGTCACGCAGGGCCAGGGCCTCTCCAAACGCGACTTCCAGAAGATCCTCGAGGGGACCCGGCTGGTGGCCGAGCAGACCAACCTCAAGCGCTGCGCCTCGATCGGCCACATGTCGACCGAGCGGGCCAAGGCACTGCACGAGGCGGGAGTGCAGCGGGTCCACCACAACGTCGAGTCCGCCCGCTCCTACTACCCCGAGGTCTCCTCGACGGTCCGCTACGAGGGCCGCCTGCGGACGATCCAGGCGGTCAAGGAGGCAGGCCTGGAGACCTGCGTCGGCGGCATCCTCAACCTCGGCGAGAGCGCCGAGCAGCGGGTCGAGATGGCCTTCGAGCTGTCGGAGATCAACCCGACCTCGGTCCCGATCAACCTGCTCAACCCGCGCGACGGGACCAAGTTCGGCGACCGCGACCTGATGGACGCCTGGGAGGTCGTGAAGTGGGTGGCGATCTTCCGCCTGATCATCCCCGGCGCGCTCTTCCGTCTTTGCGGTGGACGCGTGGAGAACCTCGGCGACCTGCAACCACTGGCGGTGAAAGCCGGTCTGAACGGGGTGATGATGGGAAATTTCCTCACCACCCTCGGTGCCGAGCCGGAGGACGACCGGGCGATGTTCGAGGAGCTGGGGCTGAACGTCGCCCGCCAGGACGACAACGGCGCCAACCCGCGGCCCGACAACCGCTCCGGCTGGCTCGAGGGCGAGACGCCGGAGACGCCGATGGAAGAGCTGATCGACCACCAGGACGAAGCCAACTTCTGGGATCCCTCGACGCAGCTGCGAGTGATCAAGAAGTCGAAGAAGCCACCCCCCTACCCGCAGGCGGTATGACCGACGTCGCGGAGCGCCTGCAGGAGCTCCGCAGCCGCGGGCTGTACCGGCACCTGCGCCTGGTCGACGGGCCGCAGGGGCCGCAGGTGCTGCTCGCGGGCAAGCCGGTCCTGCTGCTCTGCTCGAACAACTACCTCGGCCTCGCCGACCACCCGCTGGTGCGCGAAGCGGCGGCGGAGGCGGCGATGCATTGGGGCGCGGGCGCGGGCGCCTCGCGCCTGATCTCCGGCACGATGGAGCCGCACGTGGAGCTGGAGGCCAGCTTGGCCGACTTCAAGGGCTACGAGTCGGCGCTGCTGTTCGGATCCGGCTACCTCGCCAACACCGGCACGATCGCAGCCCTCGCGGGCAAGGGCGAGGTCGTCTTCTCCGACGAGCTCAACCACGCCAGCATCGTCGACGGCTGCCGCCTCTCCCGGGCCGAGACCTTCGTCTACCGCCACGGCGACATGGACCACCTGGCCTGGGGCCTGCGCGGCGCCGGCGAGCGAGCATCGCTGGTCGCCACCGATGGCCTCTTCTCGATGGACGGGGACGTGGCGCCGCTGCCCGAGCTGCTCAACCTGGCGCGTCGTCACGGCTGCCGGCTGCTGGTCGACGAGGCCCACGCGACCGGGGCGGTGGGACCGCGTGGCCGTGGTTCCGTCGCCGCGGCCGGCCTCAGCGGCGAGGTCGACGTCGTCGTCGGCACCCTCGGCAAGGCGCTGGGGTCCTACGGCGCCTATGCCTGCGCGAGCAGCGAGACGATCGAGTTCCTCGTCAACACCGCCCGGCCCTTCATCTTCTCCACCGCCCCGCCGCCACCGGCGGTCGCCGCCGCTGCCGCGGCCCTGGAGCTGCTGCGCTCCGAGCCGAAGCGGGTCGAGCAGCTGCAGGCCAACGGCGGGGTCCTGCGCTCGGCGCTGGCGGCCGAGGGTCTGCGCGCGGGTCGCTCGCGCAGCCAGATCGTGCCGCTCGAGGTCGGCGACCCGGGACAGACGATGGAGCTCTGCGAGCGCGTGCTCGAGCGCGGCATCTTTGCCCAGGGCATCCGCCCGCCGACCGTCCCGGCCGGATCCTCCCGTCTCCGCTTCACGGTGATGGCGACGCACCGGCCGGCCGAACTGGAGCAGGCGGCGAAGTTGGTCGGCGCGGCTGCCCGCGAGCTCGGCCTGGGGTCGACCGAGACGCGACTCGCCCAGGCCGCCTAGCCCCTCGCGATGCCCGAGCCGCTTGCGGGGGTCTTCGTGACCGGGACCGGGACCGAGGTCGGCAAGACCGTCGTCGCCGCCGCGCTCGCCCACACGCTGGCCTCGAGGGGGCGGGAGGTGAACGTCTTCAAGCCCGCGGTGACCGGGCTCGAAGAGCCTGGGGAGGCGGATCACGAGCTGCTGCGCCGCGCCGCCGGCTCGACCCAGAGCGACGAGGAGATCGCGCCCTACCGCTACGACCCCCCCGCCTCGCCGCATCTGGCCGCGGCGATGGCGGGGGAGGAGATCGACCCCGCGCGGCTGCTCGCCGCCGCGCGGGCCGCGGGTGCCGGCGCCGACGAGCTGGTCTGCGAGGGGGTCGGCGGGCTGCTGGTCCCGCTGGCTGGGCGCTTTTCTGTCGGTATGCGACAGAAAAGCGCCCAGTCCTACCTGGTGCGCGACCTCGCGGCGGACCTGGGGCTGCCGGTGGTGGTCGCCGCGCCGCCTGGGCTCGGGACCATCAACCACACGCTGCTGACGGTCGAGGTCGCACGGGCCGCGGGGCTCGAGGTCGCGGCGGTGGTCCTCACGCCGTGGCCGGAGGAACCCAGTGCGATCGAGCGGTCGAACCGCGAGACGATCGCCGCGCTGGGCGGAGTCGAGGTCCAGACCCTCCCCCCCGTCGACCTCACCAACCCCGACACCTGGCCCCCACTGCCAAGGTCGATGGGCCTATCTCGGGACGCATAGGGACGTTTTCGGCCCATCGGCCGACCGTCAGGCACTGACGATCACGTCGAGGTTGCCGCCGGAGAGCTCGACCTCGAAGCCCGCATCGCGGGCGACCGCAGCCGCGCCCTCGGGGCTCGCCGGCGCTTTCTTCGCCAGCAGCAGCGCCCGCGCCACGTCCCCCCTCACCGCCTTCGCCATGTGGGTCACGGGCTTGCGCCCGCCGTAGCCCTCGCTGAACGCCCGCACCGCCAGCAGCGTCGCCCGCCGTGGCTTCCAGGCAACGGCGTAGGCGGCGGAGCGCATGTCGACGACCAGGTCTCCGGGCTCGTCGGGCAGCGCCGCGACCAGCGCCTCGCGCCACCAGGCGGCGAGCGGCCCGACCCGGGGCAGCCGCGCTTTGGCGGAGAAGCGGTAGTAGGGAATGCGATCCTGAGGACGGACGACGCCCCAGAGGGCGCTGGCGATCAGGACCCGCCGCCGCGCCCTGGCGGGCAGCTCGGGCAGCCGCAGGTGGTCGTAGAGGACACCGGCGTAGACCTCAGCCGCGGGGGCGGCTGGGGCGGAGCGGAGCCCCGCGTCGACCGCTATCTCGGCCGCCTGCCCCTTGGAGATCGCGAGCTGTTTCAGCGCCCGTGCCGGCGCCACCGTGCCGAGCCGCTCGAGCGCGTCGAGCAGGCGCGCCCGCCGCTCGCCGAGCTGCTCGGCGAAGGCAAGAGAGTCGAGCTCGACCGGCCTGCCCCCCTCGGGGGCGGTCTTGCCCTCCGAGGGCGGCAACAGGATCAGCACGTCGCCAATCCTCGCCGATCTAGACCGTCTCCAGCTCCGACTCGCGTGCGGCGACCGCGGAGCCGCCCGGGTTGACATTGGCCTCTGCGGCCTCGACGGTCAGCCGGTGCTCGCCGTTGTTCTTCTTGGCCCGGATCGCGACGGCGGCGACCCCGGTGCCGAGCAGCGCCACCGCGGCGCAGACCGTCATCGCGAAGCCGAGCGCGTCGACGAACTGCTGCGGTGAGGCGGTCTCGAAGCTGGTGCCGACGCGAGCCTGGAAGATCGCGCCGGTGACGGCGACGCCGAGGCTGCCACCGACCATGCGGAACATCGAGAGGACGCCGGAGGCGACCCCCGCTTTCTGCACCGGCACCGCGTTCATCGCGGCGCTGGTCATCGGCGACATCGTCATCGCGATGCCGATGCCCAGCAGCACGAACCCGGGCAGCAGGTCGAGGTAGCCGGAGTCGACGGCGATGCCGCTGAAGCTGTAGAGCGAGGCGGCGACGATCGCGAGCCCGCCGGCGATCAGCCAGCGCGGCCCGAAGCGGTCGGAGAGGCGGCCGGCCAGCGGCGCCACGCCGACGATCATCAGCGTCGAGGGCAGGAACCTGACCCCCGCCTCGAGCGGCGAGTAGCGGAGGATGTCCTGCATGTAGAGGGCGAGGAAGAAGAAGACGCCGAGCATCGCGAAGGAGACGATCAGCGCCACCACCACCGCGCCGAGGAAGTTGCGATCCGAGAGCAGACTGAAGTCGACCATCGGCACCCTCACCCGCTGCTCGATCGCCACGAAGGCGGCGAGGCCGAGGACGGCCCCGGCCAGCAGGGCGACGATCTCGGGCGAGCCCCAGCCCCAGCTGTTGCCCTCGACCAGAGCCAGGATCAGCGCCGTGAGACCGCCGGTGAGAGCGGCGACGCCGGCGTAGTCGACCTCACGGCCGACCGTGGTGTCGCGCGACTCGCGCACGGCGAACAGGGCCGCGGTCACGGCACCGATCGCGACCGGGATGTTGAGGTAGAAGATCGCCCGCCAGCTGACGTGCTCGGTGAGGAAGCCGCCCAATACCGGGCCGACGGCCAGGGCCAGGGCGGAGACCCCCGCCCACATTCCCATCGCCTTGCCGCGCTCGGAGGCCGGGAAGGCGTCGGTGATGATCGAGAGCGTCGCCGGCATCATCAGCGCCGCGCCGACGCCCTGGACGACGCGGCTGAGGACCAGCGAGGTCGCGTCGGCGGCGAAGCCCGCGGTCGCCGAGGAGAGCGTGAAGATGACGACGCCGAAGAGGAACATGCGGCGGCGGCCGAAGATGTCGCCGAGCCGGCCGCCGGTCGCCAGCAGCACCGCGAAGGAGAGCGTGTAGCCGTTGATCGTCCACTCCAGGCCGGAGATCGAGGCGTCGAGGTCACGCTGGATCGAGGGCAAAGCGACGTTCACGACCGTGTTGTCGAGCATGATCATGAACAGCGCGAAGCACATCGCCCCGAGCGTCCACCACTTGCGGTTGTCGTCGGTGATCAGGTGGCGGTAACGGGTCAAGCGGGTCCAACTCCCTTCAGGTGCTGATAGGTCTGAGCGATGTCCTCGCGGTCCATCAGCGCGTCGACGGCGGCGTCGAGCTTGCGCCGCTGGGCGGCGCTGAGGGTCGAGGCAAAGGATTCGATCCCCGCCAGGCGCACGGTGACGAGGGTCTTGACCAGGTCCTTGCCCTTGGCGGTGATCCGGACCTGGCGCACGCGCCTGTCGTCGGGGTCCTCGACCCGCGTCGCCAGGCCCCCCTTGACGAGGGCGTCGATCGCCCTGCTCATGGAGGGCAGCGAAGCCCCGAACAGCTCAGCCAGATCGCCGACCTGCCAGGCCTCGGCCGTCTGCCCCAGCCCGCCGATCTCCAGCAGCACCTTGCACTGGGTCATCGACAGCCCCGACTCCTCGATCACCCGCAGCTGGCTGCCGCGGTCGTAGAGGAAGACGTGGTGCAGCAGCGCGGTAATGCGCGCCGCGGTCTCCTGGGCCTCGGGCTTGGTCTCGGCGGGCGCCTGCTCGGCGATCGCCTTCAAGTCGCTTGCGTGCATGTCGAAGATAGTTGCATGGATGCAACCTTTCCTCAACGGCAATAGTTGCTCCTGTGCGCTATATCACAGAGCCACGGGGTTCCTCGCGCCGGTACGGACCTGGCTTCGGCCGCTGCTTGCCACCCGGGAAGGCGAGCCGCAGGATCGTCCGTTGCACCATCCCCAGCTGTTGCATGAAGGGACCGGAGTTGTAGGGGAGGCCGTAGCGCTCGCAGATGTCCTTCACCTGCCGCGCGATCTCCGCGTAGCGGGTGCTGGGGATATCTGGGAAGAGATGGTGCTCGACCTGGTAGCCGAGGTTGCCGCTGGCGACGTGGAAGAAGGGACCGCCCTCGATGTTGGCCGAACCGGAGAGCTGGCGCACGTACCAGCCGCCCGCGCTCTCGTCTTCGACCTCTTTCTGGCTGAAGGTGTAGGTCTGGTCGGGGAAGTGGCCGCAGAAGATGATCGCGTAGGCCCAGACGTTGCGAGCCACGTTGGCGGTCGCATTGGCCACCGCCGCTTTGCGATAGGCCTCGGCGCCCTTGCCGAGCGCGCGGCGCAGATCACGTTTCAGCCCCATCTCGACCCCGGCCGTGGCCAGCCCGCTCAGCAGCGGCCAGGCGATGTAGTCCTTGACGATCTGGCTTTTCGCCTTGCCGACGATGCCCTTGACCTGGCGCTTCACCTCCGCCTTTGACTTTTCGCCCTTGCGGATCGCCTCGTAGTCCATGTCGTGCAGGGCCACGCCCCACTCGAAGAAGGCGGCCAGCAGCAGGTTGTAGAGCGGCTGGAAGAGATAAACCGGATTCCACTTCTGCTCCGGGTCGATCCGCATGATCTCGTAGCCGAGGTCCTTGTCCTTGCCGCGGATGTTGGTGAAGGTGTGGTGAACGTAGTTGTGGGAGTGCTTCCAGGCCTCCGCGGTCGAGGCCGTGTCCCAGTCCCAGGTTGAGGAGTGGATGCGGGGGTCGTTCATCCAGTCCCACTGCCCGTGCAGGACGTTGTGGCCGATCTCCATGTTCTCGAGGATCTTTGCCGCCGAGAGCGCCGCCGTCCCTCCCAGCCGGGCCGACCGGTTGCCCGAGGCGAGCAGCAGCACCCGGGCGATCGTCCCGAGGCGGCGGTGCATCTCGATCATGCTCTCGATGTAGCGGCGGTCGCGCTCGCCGAGATCGGCTTTGACACGGTCGCGGATCGCGTCGAACTCGGCCGCGAGCGCGTCGATCTGCTCGGGCGTGAGCCGGCTCAGCGGGCTCTCGATCGCGGGCGGGCTCTCCGGTGCAGTTGCGGTTGGGTTCATCGTTTCCTCTCGGTAGTCAAAGTGCGATCTCGATCGGTCCCTCGGGGGCGTTGACGCAGGTACGGACCATCTCCCCCTCGACGCCGTGGACCTCGCCGGTCCTCAGGTCGCGGATCCGGCCCTGGCGCAGCTCGCCGACACAGGTGTGGCAGATGCCCATCCGGCATCCGAACGGCAGGGCGGCCCCCGCCTCCTCGCCGGCGGCAAGGATCGGCGTCGCGCCGTCGCAGCGGGCGTCCACCCGGCTCTTGTCGAAGCGGATCGTGCCGCCCGCGCCCCCGGCGGAGACGCCGCCGATGACCGGCTGGAAGCGCTCCATCTCCAGCCGCGCCGGGTCACCCTCCTGCTCCCAGTGCTCGCTGAGTGCGTCGAGCATCTCGGCCGGGCCGGAGGCGAAGACATGGCGCTCGCGCCAGTCGGGGCAGATCTCCTCGAGATGGGCGGCGGCGAAGCGGCCCTGCTCGCCGGTGAGCTGCAGGTGCAGGCGGTAGCCGTCGTGGGCTTCGGTGAGGGCGCGCAGACGATTGCCGAAGATCACTCCCTCGGCGGTCCGAGCCGAGTGGACGTGGACGACATCGCCGACCTGGTCGCGGCGATGGAGGCTGCTGAGCATGCTCATGATCGGGGTGATGCCGCTGCCGGCGCTGACGAAGAGCAGCTTCGGGGGCAGCGGCTCGGGCAGGACGAAGGTGCCTTCGATGCCGCCGAGGCGGACGATGTCCCCTGGTCGCGCCCCCCGCACCAGGTAAGGAGAGACCTTGCCGGCTTCGACCAGCTTGGGAGTGATGCCGATGCAGCCGTCGGCGCGCTCGGGGTCGGAGGTCAACGAGTAGGCGCGCCAGTGGTGGACGCCGTCGATGACGACGCCGATCCGCAGGTACTGGCCGGCCCGGTGGCCAGGCCACTCGTAGCCGGGGCGGATCAGCACCGTCGCCGCGTCCGCGGTCTCCGCCTCGATCCGCTCGATCCGGCCGCGCAGTTCCCGCGTCGACCAGAGCGGGTTGATCAGTTCCAGGTAGTCGTCGGGGAGCAGTGGGGAGAACAGCGAGCGAATCGAGCGCAGAGCACGACGGCGCATGGCCGGAACCTGGGGTATCGCGCCTCGCTCAGCCATCCGGACCAATCATGACATGAATCCATGTAACATTTGTGGGTGTAATCACACAGACCTGCTACCCGGATTCCGGCCGGACTCACCTCTAACGTCGGATCCCGATGGCCGACGCCACGCAGCTCGACCAGGACCACCTCTGGCACCCCTTCACCCAGCAGCAGGGCTGGAGCGAGGAAGGGCCGCTGGTGATCGAGCGGGCCGAGGGCTCGTATGTGATCGACGTCGACGGCCGTCGCTACGTCGACGGCACCTCCTCGCTCTGGTGCAACGTGCACGGCCATCGCCACCCGGAGATCGACGCGGCCGTGCGCCGGCAGCTCGACCGGGTCGCGCACTCGACCATGCTCGGGCTCGCCCACCCGGGTGCCGCCGCGCTGGCCGCGCGCCTGGTCGCGATCGCGCCGGCCGGCCTCGAGCGCGTCTTCTACTCGGACTCCGGCTCCACCGCGGCCGAGATCGCCCTGAAGATGGCCTTCCAGTACCAGGCGCAGCGCGGCGGCGAGCACGCCCGCCGCACCTCCTTCGTCAAGCTCCGCGGCGCCTACCACGGGGACACGATCGGCTCCGTCTCGGTCGGCGGCATCGACCTCTTCCACGCCGCCTACGGCCCGCTGCTGTTCGAGACCCACGCCGCCGAGCCCGGCGACGCCGCCGATCTCGAGCGCGTCCTCGCCGCGCACGGGGCAGAGGTCGCCGCGGTGATCGTCGAGCCGCTGGTTCAGGGCGCCGCCGGCATCCTCGTGCAGCCGCCCGGCTACCTGCACGCCGTGCGCGAGCTCTGCGACGAGCACGGCGTGCTGCTGATCTGCGACGAGGTCGCGACCGGTTTCGGTCGCACCGGCACGATGTTCGCCTGCGAGCAGGAGGACGTCGCGCCGGACTTCCTCTGCCTCGCCAAGGGGATCACCGGCGGCTACCTGCCGCTGGCGGCGACCCTGACCACCGAGGCCGTCTACGAGGGCTTCCTCGGCGCCCCCGAGGAGGGGCGGACCTTCTTCCACGGCCACACCTACACCGGCAACCCCCTGGCCTGCGCGGCGGCGCTGGCCAACCTCGACGTGTTCGAGCGGGAGCGGACGCTCGAGCGCCTGCAGCCGAAGATCGGCCTGCTCGCGGAGCGCCTGGCGGCGATCGAGGCGATGCCGGAGGTCGCGGAGGTGCGCCGCTGCGGGTTCATGACCGGGATCGACCTCGGCGAGCACGACCCGGCGCTGCGGATGGGCCACCGGGTGACGCTGGAGGCGCGCGAGCGCGGCGCGATCGTGCGCCCGCTCGGCGACACCGTCGTCCTCGTCCCCCCGCTCTCGATCTCGACCGAGGACCTCGATCTGCTGCTGGACATCGTCGCCGAGTCGATCGCGACCGCCTGCGCTCCGGTCGGGAGGGCGGCGATCCCGGTGGGCGACGCTGGGCGCCTCCCCTTCGCCGCCTGAGTCAGGCTTCGCCTCCAGCGACCGTACTCATCTGTGATGGATGCGCGGGCCAGCCGTAGTGGGGGTATGGAAGGCACTCTGGTTGCAACTGCCGAGGAGGCGCCGCCGCGGGAGGCCGATCTCGCCTTCGACCGTCTCTACAGGTCGAGCCGAGACGACGTCTACGCCTACGTGGCCAGCGTGGTCCGCGACGCGGCAGCGGCCGAGGACGTGACCGCAAGCGCCTTCGAGCGCGCCTACCGCAAGCGCTCCCGCTTCGACCCGAGCCGGGGCGAGCCACGGGCCTGGCTGTTCGGGATCGCCCGCAACGCGGCCCTGGATGAGCTGCGCCGCCGCGGTCGCCAAGCCGAGCTGGCGGCCGAGCCGGCCGACCTGGCGGCGGCGCCGACCCCCGAGGGCGCCGAGGCGAGCGAGCGCCGCCTCATCGTCTCCACCGCCCTCAGCGCTCTGGAGCCGCGCGAGCGCGAGCTGATCGCGCTCAAGTTCTTCGCCGGTCTGACCAACGCCGAGATAGCCGCCGTCGTCGGCACCGGCGAGTCGAACGCCGGCACCCGACTGCACCGAGCCATGACCAAGCTGAGGGAGGCGTGCGATGGAGCCGTTTGAGGACGACCGCCTGGTAGCCGCACTGGAGTCGCTGCGCCCCGAGCCGCGCCCGACCTTCGCCGCCAAGCTCGACGAGCGCGCCGCCGCGGGCTTCCCGCAAGACCCGACCGGCCGCTCGCCACTCCGCCGCTTCGCTGACCGGGTTCGCGCGGTCGAGCCACGCCGCGCCCTGATCCCCGCCACTGCCACCGCACTTGCCATCGTGGCCGTCGCAACTGTGGTCATCGCGATCGGCGCCGGCGGGAAGAGGGGTGCCTCGGATCCCCTCAGCACCGAAGGCGGTGGTTCCGCCGCCCCACCGACCGGGATGGAGGCCTACCCGAACGTGCAATTCGAAGCTGACGTGGCCCCAACCGCTGAGGCACGCAAGCCGTCCCGGAGACTCGGCTTCGAAGCGCGTCCGGCGAACTCGGCGAGCGCAGCCACCGAGGCGCCGGCGCGAGAGACCGGCCCCTACGCCGCCCAGGCCCCCCACCGCGAGATCGAACGCTCGGCGCAGATCGTCCTCGGCACCGAGCCCGTCGGGGTCCGCAAAGCCGCCTCGGAGGTCTTCGAGACCGTCCACGCCTATCGCGGCATCGTCCTCAACAGCTCGATCCGCGACGGCGGCGAGGGAGATGCCGGCGCCCGCTTCGCCCTGCTGATCCCCAGCGCCAAGCTCGGAGACGCGATGGCCGACTTCTCGGCGATCGGCGAGGTGCGCTCGCGGCGCGAGGCGACCGCCGACATCACCGCCCCGACTGTCCGCACCGGCGAGCTGCTGCGCGACTCGCGGGCGACGATCGAGGGGCTGCTCGCCCAGCTCGCGAACGCCGACACCGACGCCGAGCGGGCCGCGGCCGAGGCCCAGCTGCGGGGCGAGCGCCGCCGCGCCGCCTACTTGCGCTCCCAGCTCTCGGACCTGCAGCGCCGCGCCAACCTCTCGCGCGTCCAGTTGCGAATCGAGAGCGGCGCGCCCGCCGCCCCACCCGGCGAGAGCGACGGCTGGGGCTTCGGCGACGCGCTCGGCGACGCCGGCCACATCCTCGCGATCGCCGCCGGCGTCACCATCGTCGGCCTCGCGATCGTCGGGCCCCTCGCCCTGATCGCCCTCCTGGCCTGGCTCGCCAATCGGGCCCGCGTCAAGCGCGCCCGCCAACGCACCCTCGCCTGAGACGTGCCTGACCTAACCCCTGTATAGGGAGGGTTTGGTCAGATACCCCGGTTAGAGTGGCGCGATGAGCGAGAGAAAGCGGGGGCCGGCCGAGGCGCCCAACCTCGGTACGCCCTCCGAGCCGCGGCCCGCAGCCTCCGTCGTCCTGCTGCGACGCGGCGGCAAGCACGGCGATCGGGAGCTCGAGGTGCTGCTGCTGAAGCGCAGCGCAGAGGCGAAGTTCATGCCCAATGTGTGGGTCTTCCCGGGCGGTGCGGTCGATCCCGGCGACGGCGCCGCGAAGGCCGGCTACCGCGCCTGCGCGGTGCGCGAGCTCTCCGAGGAGGCGGGGATCGAGCTGCCCGCCGACGAGGAGCTGGTCCTGTTCTCGCGCTGGATCACCCCGGAGGTGATCTCGACCCGCTTCGATGCCTGGTTCTTCCTCGCCCTCGCCCCGGCCCACGCCCCTCCCGAACCGGACGGAACAGAGACCACCGAGGCGGCCTGGTTCCGCCCCGCCGCCGCTTTGGAGGCGCAGGCCGACGGCGAGATCGCCCTCGCCTTCCCGACGATCAGCCAGCTGCGCTCGCTGCTCGAGTTCCGCACCTCCACCGAGGCGCTCGCCGCCCACCGCGACCGCCCGGTCGAGCCGATCCTGCCGAAGGTGATCGGCACCCGCGAGGACCATCGCGTCGTGCTCCCGGGCGACCCCGACTACCCCGCCTGAACGGGCTCAGAACTGGCGCGTGTTGGCGCCGGTCACCGTGGCCGTCGAGCAGGCGTTGCCGGCCCGGTCGTCGGCAGCCGAGGAGGGCGTCCAGACCGGAGCGCGGCTGCCGTTGTCGTCGTTGATGGTGCTCGTGGAGCTCGGCTCGCCGAGCACGATCGTCACCGCGCTGCCGCTCAACGTCATCGAGGAACTGGAGAAGCTGACGGTTTTGCCGCTGTCCACGTAGTCGCCTTTGAGCGAGACCGAGCCGAGGCTGACGCCGCTCACGCTCAGGGTCTCGTTGCCGGAGGAGTCGGCGATCGAGACTTTGACGCTCACCGCTTCGCCTTCCCACGATGACTTGATCGTTTCCACCTCGGGCACGTCGTTGTAGGTGAAGGTGATCGCGTCTCCCTCCTCCGGTTCACCCGACTCGTTCCCCGACCCATTCGCGGTCGCGAACGAGCTGCCCGCGAATGGCCCGTTGTCGACCACCACCGAGAAGTTCTGGACACGCGAGTTGCCGGCCCCGTCGAGTGACGTCAGCGCGTAGGACTTCGTCCCGGCGCTGACCCCACCGTCCGCTTTCAGCTGGGCGCTGCGGTAGTTGTAGGAGACTCCGTCAAAGGTGTATGAGCCGGCGGTGAGCGCGACGCCCGTCTGCCCCGCCGTCAGCGCCGACACGTTGGCTTTGACCGAGGAGGTTTTGCTCGACGGGTTGCCGGAATCGGTGACGTTCGCGTAGACCCGGTAGTTGCCGCCGACCCGCGCGTAGCCGGCGGCGCCGCCCTCGGCCTTGCCGACGACGCTGGCGCCGGCGCTGGGAGCGAGGAAGTCGGCGGCGGCGGTGACCGTCTGCGGGTTCTGGCTGGTGTCGGTGAAGCTGGCCAGAGAGAAACCCACGGTGAGTAGGCAGGCCGCCAGCGCCGTCAGCGAGAGCGCGAGCGCGCTGCGGCCCCTCACGATCCGCCCCCTTTGGCGCTGCCACTCCACAGGAAGGTGAGCGAGGTCGACGCTCCCTGCAGCGAGGCTTCGTTCGATGCCACGGGCCAGCTCAGCGTGAACCGGTAGCTGCGGGTCGAGGCGGCCGGGAACGAGCCCAGGTCGACGCTGCCGAACGAACCGAGCTTGCCGCTCCACTTCTGGGCCGAGCCGCCTCCGGTCACGTCCGCAATCTCGAGATCGAGCACCGCGGCGAGCGCGGTCCCACTCAGTCCGGTCGATTTGAGGACCACGGTGCCGGCCGCGGTCCCTTTGTTGCCGATCGCGATCGTGCCCTGCCGGCTGTCACCGGGCTTGATCCCGGAGGCGGCGACGATCGCCTGGTTCGCGGCCGAAGAGCTGAGCTGGATGCTGGCGGCAGCCAGGGAGGCGGAGTTGGCGCTCTTCGAGGTGAAGCTGGCGCCGCTGAAGATCGCCGAGCCGAGCGCCAGGGAGACCAGCGCCAGTGCGCCCAGCAGCAACCAGCGACGGGAGTGGACCAGCAGGTTCAGCCGGTCCATTGCGGCCCGGCCCCGCTCGCCTCGGCTTCGCGCCGCCGCGCCTCCCGGCCCGCGTCGCGCCAGATCCCGGCCAGGATCAGGAAGGCGACGACGATCGCCGGGACCCCGATCGCCAGCATCCGCACCAGCGGGATCGACAGCCCCGCCAGCAGGTAGCCCACGTAGGGGACCGAGAACGCGACCTTGGCCTGTTCGGAGCCGTCGAGGCTGAAGGTCCAGGGGTCGGCGCTGGGGTTGGCGTCGCCCTTGCTGCGAAAGGTGCGCCGGCCCTGCTCGTCGGTGCCGATCGAGGCGATCCGGTGCGTGACCAGGTCCTGCGAGAAGGTTCCGGCCGGCGGCTCGTAGGTGATCACGTCCCCCACCTTCAGCTCGTCCACGGGGACGGTCTGGTCGAAGACGATCGAGCCCTTGTCGTAGGTGCCGCTCATCGAGCCGCTGACGATCACGTAGCGCTGGAATCCGAGCGCCGCGGGGATCAGCAGGACGGCGGCCAGCAGCAGACACAGGACCGTCGCCGTGGCTCCGAGCCAGCGAGCTACCGGGACCGACGTCATCCGCCGGCCCCGGCGCCCCGCCGGTGGGACGCCGCTAGGAAACGGCATCCCACTGATAGCCGACGCTCATCGCCGAACCCTTGTAGGCGTTGTCCCCGGTCGTCGCAGACGCCGGAGTGCCGCCGTCGGGGAACGTGACGGTGAATTCGTAGGTGCGCGCTTCGCCTGCGGCAAATTTGCCGAGCGAGGGGGCACCCATCGCGCCGACCTTGCCCGAGTACACGCTGACCGGCGATCCCGCTTTGGTCACGTCCTTGATCGAGAGATCCAGCACTCCCGACAGCTGGCCGCCATTGGCGCCCGGCGTGTCGACGAGGTTGGTCTTCGACAGGGAGAACGTGCCCGCGGCGTTGCCGCTGTTGGTAATCGTCACCGTGCCGCTGGTCGAGGGCCCAGGCACCAGTCCGGCAGAGGTCAGAACCGCCGCGCCTTCCTTGGAATTGGACTGCGCGAGGTTGCCTGCGCTGAACGTGTTGCTGGGGTTCGCGGACTTCGAGGTGAAGCTCGCGCCTGATCCAACGACCGCGCCAACCGCCAGCAGCGCAACGAGCAGCGCTCCAAGCAGATGGCGGGGACTCGAGAGGATCACGGAAATGCGAGACATAGGTGCCTCCTTCGGGGCTCGGAAATAGGGCTCCGAAAGCGGCAGCCGAGCTATCTCGGCCTAAGCCGAGACCTCTAGCTTTGCGTCCCCGCCTCGCGGCGGGTTTGCCTTGAATCGCTTCCATGCCCAATCCGCATCGGCACGAAGGCGGGGGAAATTGAGCACGGCGCACCGAAAAGAACTCCGGTGTAAGCGCTGGAAATCGCGCCTTGGGCTAGAAAAACTGTGCCGGGTCGACGCCGCCGTTCCAGGCACCACCGCCGAAAGCGACGGGCAGCGCGAGGGCGAGAATGGCTGCCGCGAGCGCCAGGGAGAGAGCCGAACGCAGCCACCAGGCGGAGGAACGTGGAATTCCGGGCATCAAGGTGCCCATCGGCAGCAGTCAGGTCACCTCAACCAGCCTGGACCGATGTTTGAGCTGGGCTAGGCAGCGGGGAACGGCTCCAGTCCGGCATGCCACGGCCCCGGCGGGTAGGTGTGGATGCCGCTCTCGTCCATCTCGCCCTGCAGCCTCTTGAACAGCTGGCCGGCGTTTTCCAACGCCGTCTTCAGTTCGCTCTCGCTGCGCTCGTCCAGGCGCCAGAGGAACCAGAGCTGACGGTCGTTGATGCCGAAGTCGATCTCGCCGCTCATGGTCGTCACCCAATCGAGGAAGCCGGGCCCGAACAGCTCTCGCAGCGCCACCGGGTCGTACTCGCTCGGCACCGTCGCCCAGAAGCGTTTGTTGAAGTCGAGCGACTCGAACTCGACCTTGCGGGAGAAGCGCTGCGTCACCACCTCGTGCCCCTCGATCGACTCGACGTTGAAGGCGGGCACGACTTTTGCCAGGTCCGGCATGTGCGCCTTGGCGAGGATCGCCGTCGGCAGCACCGCCTTGTTGAAAAGGCTGCCGAGCTCCTTTTCGTCGGCGTCGCAGCAGGCGCCCCAGAATCCCTCGGCCAGCTGCCCGGTCAGCCGGTTAACGCCGCCGACGCAGAGCGCCACCGGCCCGTCCTTGGGATTGATCCCGCCGACCTCCTCATAGGTCAAGCCGTTGCGCTCGCCGTAGCGGCGCACCGTCTCGGCCCAGTCCTGGGCTTCCTGCTTGGCTCCCATTCGGCGCCTGATCCTATGCTGGCGCCCCGTTCGGGGCTAGGATGGACTCTCGCCGGTCCGACCACAGGAGCGCACATGACCATCGCCATCATCGTCGTCGTCGCGATCATCGTCATCGCGGTTCTCTACTTCATCGCCAAGCGCAACTCGATCATCGCCGCGCGCAACCGCGTCGACGAGTCCTGGAGCGGGATCGACGTCCAGCTCAAACGGCGCCGCGACCTCGTCCCCAACCTGGTTGAGACGGTCAAAGGCTATGCCGAGCACGAGAGCCAGACCTTCGAGAAAACGACCAAAGCGCGGGCGGAGGCGATGGCGGCCCAGAGCGTCGGCGACACCGCCCAGGCCGAGTCGAAACTGTCGCAGGCGCTGGCCGAGCTGCGTGCCGTCGCCGAGAATTACCCGACCCTGCGGGCGACCGAGAACTTCCAGCAGCTCAGCCGCAACCTCTCCGAGCTCGAGGACGAGATCCAGGCCTCGCGGCGGATCTACAACAACAACGTCCAGTCCTACAACACGGACATCGAACAGTTCCCCGGCTCGATCGTCGCCAACGCCGGCGATTTCACCGCCCGCGAGTTCTTCGAGATCGCCGAGGCCGACCGCGAACCGGTCTCGGTCAGCTTCGACAAATAGCGCTCTAGAATCCAGCTATGACCGCAATCAAAGAAGCAACGCAGTGGATCTGCGACAGCTGCGGCTTCATCTATGACCCGGAGATCGGTGACCCGGACGGCGGCATCCCCCCTGGAACCGCCTTCGAGGACATCCCGAAAGACTGGTTCTGCCCCGTCTGCGGCGCCCGCACTTCGGACTTCCGCCCCCTCGAGCCCGGCGAAGCCTAGCCTCACTCGACCGTGGGTGACCAGGTGCACTACGACTACGACTGGCTGGTGGTCGGGTCGGGGTTCGGGGGCTCCGTGTCGGCGCTTCGGTTAGCTGAAAAGGGCTACAGCGTCGGTGTGCTGGAGTGCGGGAAGCGGTTTGGGGACAAGGACTTTCCGAAGTCGACCTGGGATTTGCGGCGCTATTTTTGGGCGCCGCGGTTGGGAATGCGGGGGATCTTCCGCGTGACGCCGTTCAAGGATGTCGCCGTGGTCAGCGGCTGCGGGGTCGGAGGTGGGAGCCTCGGCTACGCCAACACCCTCTATGTGCCCCCATCGCAGTTCTTCGAAGATTCGCAATGGGCCGACCTCGCGGACTGGAAGGAGGAGCTTGCAGCCCACTACGCCGAGGCGCAGCGGATGCTCGGGGTCGTCGTCCACGAGAACGACGACCCGGCGGACGAGTTGCTGCGCGAGTTCGGCGAGCAGCTCGGCGTCGGCGACACCTACCGCAAGACCCCGATCGGGGTTTTCCTCGGGGAGGCCGGCAAGACCGTCCCGGACCCTTACTTCGGCGGCGAGGGGCCCGACCGCACCGGCTGCACGCAGTGCGGGCGGTGCATGGTCGGCTGCCCGGAGGGGGCCAAGAACACCCTGGTCAAGAACTACCTTTGGCTGGCCGAGCGCCGCGGCGTCACGGTGGCCCCCGATCGCACCGTGACCGAGATCCGGCCGCTCGGCGCCGCCGATGGCAGCGACGGGTACGTGGTCACCAGCGAGCGCTCGGGGCTGCTCTCCGGCCGCGGTCGGCGCACGATCACGGCCCGCGGCGTCGTTGTCGCCGCCGGGGCGCTGGGGACCAACAAGCTGCTGCAGCGCTGCCGCCTCGGCGGCGCTCTGCCGAAGATCTCACCGCGGCTGGGCGAGCTGGTGAGGACCAATAGCGAGGTGATCCTCGCCGTCACCGTTCCCGAGGACTACCCGGACGACCTGACCAAGCGGGTCGCGATCACCTCCAGCATCTACCCCGACCCCCACACCCACATCGAGACCGTCACCTACGGCAAAGCCGGCGACTCGATGAACGCCCTCTACACGTTGCTGGTCGGCGACGGCACGCGGATGACGAGGCCGCTGAAGCTGCTGGCGCAGATCCTGCGCCACCCGCTCAAGTTCGCGCAGGTGATGTGGCCGAAGGGGTGGTCCCGGCGCACGATCATCATCCTCGTCATGCAGACGCTGGACAACGCGATCGCCCTGCGGCCGAAGCTGAAGCGCTCGGGCGACGTGCGGCTGCAGACCGAGCAGGACCCCGAGCGTCCCAACCCGACCTTCATCCCGGTCGCCAACGAGGCGGCCGAGTGGCTGGCGAAGCGGACCGGGGGCATTGCCCAGAGTTCCGTCAACGAGGCCCTGATGAACGTGCCGACCACGGCCCACATCCTCGGCGGCGCGGTGATCGGCCACGGCCCCGAGGACGGGGTCGTGGACAGCCGCCAGCGGGTCTTCGGCTACGAGAACCTGCTGGTCTGCGACGGCGCCGCGGTGCCGGCCAACGTCGGCGTCAATCCTTCGCTGACGATCACGGCCCTAGCCGAGCACGCGATGAGCGAGATACCACCCGCCGCGACCTCGGGTGAGGCCGCGGCGGCGGCGCAGGCCGTCTAGCCCGCGTCCGCGAAGCGCTGGGCGACGTAGTCCCAGTTGACGACGTTCCAGAAGGCGTCGATGTAGTCGGGCCGTTTGTTCTGGTACTTGAGGTAGTAGGCGTGCTCCCAGACGTCGCAGCCGAGCAGCGGCGTCTTGCCGTCGGAGATCGGCGAGTCCTGGTTCGGGGTTTTGGTGACCGCGAGGCCGGAGCCGTCGTGTACCAGCCAGGCCCAGCCGGAGCCGAACTGGGTGATCCCGGCTTCTTTGAACTCGTCTTTGAAGGCATCGAAGGAGCCGAACTTCTCGGCGATCGCGGAGCCGAGGTCGCCGCCGGGCTCACCGCCGCCGCCGGGGCTCAGCATCTGCCAAAAGAGGGTGTGGTTGTAGTGACCGCCGCCGTTGTTGCGGACCGGGCCCTGCTTGTCGGCGGGCAGGCTGTCGAGGTTCTTGAGCACGTCCTCGACGTCGCGATCGGCCCACTCCGTGCCCTCGAGGGCGGCGTTCGCTTTGTCGACGTAGGCCTGGTGGTGCTTGTCGTGGTGCACGCGCATCGTCGCCTCGTCGATGTGGGGCTCGAGCGCGTCGTAGGCGTACGGAAGATCGGGAACGGAGAAAGGCATCTGGTGACTCCTCGGTCGAGTTCGGAACTGGTCCCCGGAGCCTAGCGACGGCGCAGCGCGGGGGCGGCCGCGGCCCCCTCGTTCCCCGCTTCCAGCCCGCGTTCTCCCTCCGGCTCCTCGGCGACTTCGAGTTCTTCCCCGCTGGGCCCGAAGAGGCCGCGCAGAACCGTGTCGGGGTCGCCGCCGGTCCAGGCGTTGAAGCGGTACCAGGCCGGCTTCGCCCTGCGCTTCTCGGTCAGCAGCCCGGCCGAGCGGCAGAAGCTGCAGCTGCCGCCTTCGTCGGTCCAGGTGAACCACCAGGCGCCGGCGACCCGCCAGCGCAGACGGTTGGCGGAGAGCATCGAGAAGGCCTGGGAGAGCTGCCGCGCCTGCCCGTAGAGACCGCGCTCCCAGCGGGTCGGGCCGCTGCGCGAACCCCAGCCGAGCTCGGTCACGTAGATCGGCGTGCGAGCGTCGTCGTGGACCCGCATGACCCGCCGTAGGTTCTCGATCTGGGCGCCCATCGCGCGGGCGCGGGCGACGTAGGGGTGCAGGGCGACGCCGTCGAAGTGGCGCTTCACGTCGCCGGCCCGGTAGAGGCGCGAGAGGAACTCGCCCGAGGCCATGTTCGGCGGGATCTGCAGCGGTCGGCCGAAGAAGCCGCCGAGGATCACCTTGGCGCCCGGGTCGACCCGGTGCAGGGTCCGGCCCGAGATCCGGATCAGCCTCGCGAAGCCGACCGGGTCGGGTTTGTCGGCAAAGGTGACGATGTTCTCCTCGTTCCAGATCTCCCAGCTGCGGATCGGCAGGAAGGGCAAGTCGGGGTTTTCATCCCAGAACTCGCCGTCCGGCCCGTACCGGCGCGCCGCTTCCCGCAGCAGCTTGCTCCAGCCCCAGCGCTGCCAGGAGCTGCGCACCGGCAGGTCGATCACCTGCGGCGCCGCCCATTCGGGCGAGCCCCAGACGAAGGGCATCACCCGGATATCGGCTTCGGCCGCCAGTTTGACCTCGCGGTCGAAGCTGTCCCAGTCCGCCTCGGCCAGGATGGGCGGCTGCTCCTGCACGACCATCCAGTAGAGCGGCAGCCGCACGCTCTCGACCCCCGCTTCCCGCATCAGTTCGAAGTCCTTGCTGTTGGCCGTGCTCTGCGGCGAGACCCCGATGAAGCCCGGCGGCAGGTAAGCATGCGCAGCCGGCGGCGCCATCGCCGCCAGTGCCAGCACCAGAATCGGGAGGATCTTCCGGGTCATCGCTTTACTGGAACAAGGTCCCCGCGCAAAGTAGCGGCCGCGGCAACCGGGGGCGCCACCGCCTTTCGCCGCCGCTCTGAGATAATCGCCGCTCTCGGGGCGTGGCGCAGCCTGGTAGCGCGCACCGTTCGGGTCGGTGAGGTCCCCGGTTCAAATCCGGGCGCCCCGATATTCGATGCCAGTACGACCGACCAGTTCAGGCCTGGTCAAACTTGGCAATGCTCCACGGCTCTTTGTGCGCGTCCTCTGTCCATTCCCTGACCGTGGGCATCGCGAGGATCGCCTGGGCGTATTCCGCCTCAACGTGATCGAGCTCGACCCCGTAGGTCTGAAAGCGCGAGGCGACTGGCGCAAACATGGCGTCCGCCGCCGTGAACGTGCCGAACAGAAACTTGCCGGCCGCCCCACGGTGCGTACGACATTCCCGCCAGATTTCGCAGGTGCGGTCGATGTCTTCCTGCACGCCGGGACTGCGGCCGACCCCGGGACGTCGAGCGCGGCAGTTGAGTGGCATTCGCGATCGCAGATCCGTAAAGCCCGAGTGCATCTCGGCTGACACGCTCCGTGCGAGGGCGCGTGCCCCGTCGTCAGCCGGCCATAGCGTTTTCTCGGGGAACCTCTCGGCTATGTGCTCCACGATTGCCAACGAGTCCCATATGCGCTTATCGCCGTCGAGCAAGATCGGGCACCTTGCCGGCCGGTGAGTAGGCGAGCTTGCGCTCGAGTGAGTCGGACTGACGTAGGGGAATCTGAACTTCCTCGAACTCAATGCGATATTGACGTAGCAGTAGCCACGCGCGCATCGACCAGGACGAGTAGTTCTTATTCCCGATGACCAGCTTTAGGTCGTTCATGGGCCGGCTACCAGATCGTCAACGACTGTGGACGATCATGGTCGCGGATGGCCCGATCCTTGGTCACCAGGCCGAAGCCGTGCTCGATTGCGGTCGCGTAGATCAGTCGATCGGCGGGGTCGCCCGGAAACGAGGAGGGGAGTGCGGCCGCGGTGTCCGCGATTGCCGGGGTAACGCCAATCGTTCGAAGTTGGGCGGCAAGGCCTTGTAGCCACGATCGGATTGGAATGCTGACGGCGATCCGCTCGTGCTTTGCCAGCCAAGCCAGCTCGTACCAGGAGATTGCCGCCACAACATGTTCATCCGCCTCCTCAAGGGCGTCGCGTGCCGGTTTGCTGACCCGTTTGGGCTCGGCCGACCACCAGTGGACAACGTGGGTGTCCAGCAGAACCGCAGCCATCGCTACGAAGCGTTCCAGGCCTCGCCAGTGGAGAACAGCCCCTCCTCATCGACTGCCGTCACTGCCACACCATCGAACGAGCCCTTGAGGGAGCGCGCGCCAGATGCGGGCACGAGACGGGCGACCGGCCGGCCATGCCTGGTGATCTCGATCTCCTCACCGGCTGCGGCATCGTCCAAGAGGCGAAGGATCGTCGCCTTTGCGTCAGTAGCGGTCACTTGTTTGGCCATATGGACAGTATAGAGGTCAGATAAGAGCAGGCACCCAAGCAAGCATTCGCGATGCAGCGATCTCGATGCTTCGTCTCCCAAATTGCGAAGTCTCCTCACCGGTCCAGGCGACTTTGAAACCTCTTGCGTTCCGAGATAGGTCGCCTCTGAGTCCCAAACCAGGAGGTGTGGAATGGCTGATTCCGAAGGTCGAGCAATCCCTCCCGTCACGGCCGCAGTCCGCGCAATGATCGAAGCTCAGGCGAAGGGGATCCGCGACTGGGCTCGTGGAGAGATCGGACGCGTGGAAGCGCAGCGAGACGAGGAGCTGCGCCGTCTGGACCGGGCCATCGCTTGCCTCAGCGGCAGCGATGAGGAGGCGTCGGCGCGGCGGCAAACCCGGCCGGCCGCACGGCGCCCGAAGAAGCGCCGGCGATCCTCGCGCTCTGTCACCACTCCCGCTGCCGTGCGGGAACGCTGTGAAGCGGTGCTTCGGTTTCTGCAAGAACGGGCCAGGCCCGTTTCACGGGGGGAAATCTGCCACACGCTGAACCTGACCCCCCACACGGTCAGCACCGCCCTGAGCCGGCTCTGCGACGAAGGCAAGGCCGAGCGCATCGGCAGCGGACCCGGAACTCGCTACCGGGCAACGGCCGGCGACACGGCGCAACGGCTCGGGCCCTCGGCCGGAGGAACCCGCCGGGAAGGGACGGTGCAGGGGCGAATCCTGGCCACGTTGCAAGAGCGAGGCTGGGCCTCGCTGGACGAACTGGTCCAGGCGATCGGGGTCCCGCGCGACGAAGTCCTGAAGGGGTGCGGGCTGCTCGTCAAGGAAGAGGAAATCCACATGGGTAGGCGCGAAGGCCGCTCCGTCTACATCTGCATCCACCTGGGGCAGTCCTGATGGCCCGCTCGCTCATGGCGGCCCTGGCCGCCGTGGAAGGACCCGAGTTCGACCTTGCGGTGGGCTACTCGCTACGACCACACAAGCCGGCACCGACGCCCGAGCCCCTCCGGCGCGCCTTCGAGGGCATCGACTACACCCCGATCGGGCGCATCGCCCACTTTCTCGCCCTGCGTTACCGCTCCTCGCAGTCCGATGCCGAGGAAGCGACACACGGCGCGCTCGAGGAACTGTTCCGCAAGCGTCCGGACGTCTTCACCCGCGGCCCGGAGAGGTGGCTGCGCTTCCTCTACGGAGCGGCCCGCTTTCGCCTCTTCGACATCAGATCCTCGGTGGGAGCCGTCGAGTCGCTGGATGCCCTCTGGGAGGCGGGTGGAGATGCGGCCCTGAGGGGATCTCGCCCCCTCCTTCCCGCCACTCCAGGAGAAGCCGAGGACGCGCGACACGCGCTGCCCCCCTCACGGGGCGAAGAGTGGAGCGACACCCAGATGATCGGCGCCCTCCAGCGCTTCCACGACGAGCACGAAGGGCCGCCCAGGGCGAGGGAGTGCAGGACGATGCGCGGCTTGCCCAGCGTCGCCACGCTCGGCAAGAAATTCGGCTCCTTTTCCGCGGCCCTGCGTGCCGCCGGCATGCTGCCGCCGACCGCCGGCCTGCGCAGAAAGCGCTGGACCGCAGTCGAGGCGGCGGAAGCCTGCCTCTCCTTCCGGTGGCGCAACGGCCGCTGGCCCGACGCGACCGACGTGAAGCTGAGCCCCGGTGTCCTCCCGGGCAGGGGCGTGATGGAGAAATTCTTCGGCGGTACCCACCCGGGGGAGGTGCAGCAGGGAGTCGAATCGATCCTCGGCACTGGAACCTGAGGCAACAGGCTCAGCGCACTTCTTCGATCGCCCGCTCGATCTCGCCCAGGCCGGGTCCGTCCTGCAGCGTCTGGGTGCCTCCGGGGCCGGTGACGATCGCGGCCTGGCGGACGCGGATGCCGAGGTCGCGGCCAAGCTCCTCGTAGCCGGCGAGGCGTTTGGCGATCGCGCTGTCGGGGTCGTCCAGCCCCGCTTCGAGGGCCTTTTCCCATTCCGGAGGATCGAGTTTTTCGACGCCGCCGGCGATCGAGGCGAGGTAGTCGCGGTCGATGCCGAAGCGCTCGGCTTCGGCCTGGTTGCGGAAGAAGAGGTAGGTGTACTGCCAGCCGTAGTTCTGTTCCGCCGCCGCCTCGGCACCGTAGAAGCCGAGCTGCTCGGTGTTGATGCTGTTCGAGTAGTGGCGGTAGAGCAGCTGCACGTCGCCGGACCGGGCGTAGCGTTCGGCCAGGGTCGGGATCGTGCTGAGGAAATCCTCGCGGCAGTTGCCGCACTGCAGGTCGTTGAAGACCTGGATCGTCACCGGGGCGTTCGAGGAGCCGAGCCGGTCGCGTTCCTGGGGAACGCCGCCGAAGAGCCGCTGGGCGTCGGTGATGCCGGCGACATGGACGACGGCCGGTCCCGGCTCTCTGGTCGAGAGCTCGACGATCGTGTAGCCGAGCGCCACCAGGCCCAGAGCGAGGAGTCCGGCGACCCAGATGCGGCCCCGGCGGGGCAGAGGCTTGACGGCTGCTTCGGACACGCGCGCCCATTATCCCGAGCGGCGCGCGCCGGCGGCCCGCCGGTAGCACCACGGCCATTGACACGTCCGCCGAGAGCGATAACTATGGATCTACCCACTTTCAACTACACGGGAGGTCTTCATGGCCAATCACCTGACGCCCAGCGAACTCGCCGACCAGCTGCAGATGAAGCGGCAGGAGGTGATCGGCAAATGCGTCGAGATGGGTGTCCCGATCTTCCACGGTCGCATCGACCGGACCCTGTTCGAGTCCTCCCTGCGCAGCCGCACGGCCAGGCGGGAACCGCGAAGAGTCTCCACCGGCTGAACCTGAACTAGACTTCCCCTCGCTATGGGGAGGGGAACCCACTCGAAGACCCTGGCCGACCTGCTACCGCTGGCGGCACAGGAGTACGGTGACGCGCCCGCCGTCCGCTACAAGGACGGCGAGAAATGGGTCGACCGCAGCTTCAACGAGGTGGTCGAGATCGTCCGCCCGCTGGCCCTCGGCCTAGCTGAGCTGGGGGTCCAAAAAGGCGACCGGGTCTCGATCCTCGGCAACACCCGGCCCGAGTGGACCTACTTCGACTTTGCCGCGCTCTCGATCGGCGCCACCGTGGTCCCGATCTACCAGACCAACTCGCCGGAGGAGTGCCGCTACGTGCTGGAGAACTCCGACGCCAAGGTCGTCGTCGTCGAGGACGACGAACAGATGGAGAAGATTCGCAGGGTCCGCGACCAGCTGCCGCAGCTTCAGCACGTGGTGCGGATGACCGGCTCCAGCGACGATGCGCTCTCGAGCGAGGAACTGGCCGCCAAGGGCGCCGGCGTCGATGCCGGCCGCTGGGAGTCCCTCCACTCGGCGGTGACCCCGACCGACATCTGCACCTTCATCTACACCTCGGGCACCACCGGCCCGCCGAAGGGCTGCATCATCAGCCACGGCAACTACCGGGCGATGCTCGACATGGTCAACGAGACCAGCGTCATCGAGGGTGAAGACGTCACCTACCTCTACCTGCCCCTCGCCCACTCCTTCGCGCTGCTGATCCAGCTCGGCAGCTTCGACCTCGGCGCCACGATCGCATACTGGGAGCGAGACCCACTGAAGATCATGCCGAACCTGGCGGAACTGAAACCCACCTACTTCCCCTCGGTTCCGCGCATCTTCGAGAAGATCTACACCATGGCCACCAGCGCGATGGAGAAAGAGGGTGGTCTGAAAAAGGCGATCTTCGAGTGGGCGATCAAGGTCGGCGGCAAGATGCGCGAGGCCGAACGAGCGGGGCGCAAGCCGGGCTTCCTATTGCGCAAGCAGTATGAGCTCGCCGACAGGAAAGTGCTCTCGAAAATCCGCAACCTGTTCGGCGGGCAGCTGCGTCTCGCGGTCTCCGGCGCCGCGCCCATCAACCCCGACATCCTCCGCTTCTTCGACGCCGCCGGGGTGCTCGTGCTCGAGGGCTGGGGGATGACCGAGACCTCGACCGCGGCGACGATCTCCTCCCCCGACGACTTCAAGATCGGCACGATCGGGAAACCGTTCCCCGGCTGTGAGGTGCGAATCGCCGAGGACGGCGAGATCCTCGTCAAGGGCCCCAATGTCTTCCAGGGCTACCACAAGAACGAGGAGGCGACCCGGGAGACGATCGTCGACGGCTGGTTGCACACCGGCGACATCGGCGAGATCGACTCCGACGGCTTCATCAAGATCACCGGCCGCAAAAAGGACATCATCATCACCGCTGGCGGCAAGAACATCACCCCGGCCAACCTGGAGGCCGAAATCAAGCAGCACCCGCTGGTCTCCCAGTGCGTGGTGGTCGGCGACCGCCGACCCTATCTGGTCGCCCTCGTCACCCTCGACCCCGAAGAGGCGGCCGCCTACGCGAACGAGAACGGGCTCGAGGAAACCCCCGAGCAGCTCTCGGCCAACCCCGACATCAAGGCCTCGATCATGGCCCACGTCGACCAGATCAACCAGAACTTCGCGCGGGTCGAGCAGGTGAAGAAGATCGCGATCCTGCCGCAGGACCTCTCGCAGGAGAACGGCGAGCTGACCCCCACTCTCAAGGTCAAGCGGGCGGTCGTCACGGCTAAGCGCGAGAACGAGATCGACCAGCTGTACGCGGGGTAGCAGTAGATCGGGAGGCGGGCGGGCGACCCTCCTCACTCGGTACCTCGTCGACTAACAGCTTGGGGCTGCCGCCTCGGAGTGGTTTCTCCTCCTCCGCAAAACGTTCGGAGGGCCACCCGCCCGCCTCCCGATCCAGCGCTCCAGCTAGATGAGATTGGCGTCGGGTCGCTAGCTCTACGCCTGTGCTGCTGCGCCAGTCTGGCGAGGCTTCGTGGGCAAACTGGCTGGCGAGGGGGTCGGTGGACTCTCCGAACGTTTTGCGGAGGAGGAGGACCGGCTGCCGGGCGCCAGCAATCAGGCGATTCTTCGACGAGGTACCGAGTGAGGAGGGTCCACCGACCCCCTCGCGACCCAAAGACCCTTAGGAAGCCTCGCCCGACTGGCGCAGCAGCACAGAGGTCGTCTGCTCGAGGACCCGGCGCCAGGCGGAGGTCTGCTCCGGCTCTTCCTCGGCGGCGCGCTCGACCACGCGGCGCACGCGGCGCTCGGAGATTTCGAGGCCGTGTCGCTCGGCGATCTCCTTGTAGCGGTCGTAGTCCTTGGCCAGGGTGGCGGTAACCGATTCGAAGCCGTGGCGGGCGATTTTCAACCGCCGCGAGTAGTCCATGATCGGCGTGCCGAACATCAGCTCGTCGGTGGGCTCGGGCTCGACCAGAATGATGTCGACGCCGGGGTATTTCTCTTGCCACATCCCCACCGCCTGGTGCAGGCGCTGGTGGGCGATCAGGCGGAAGGTCTGGTTGGCGATCGCCGGCAGACCCATGTCCGAGACCCGTCGCACGCGACTGCCGGTCACCGTCGGGATCGTCTTCGCAAAGTCGTTGACGAAGGGGACCAGCGGATTGACGACGACGATGAATTTGGCGCCCTTCTCGACCGCGATATCGACGTTGGTGGTCGAGCGGATGCCGCCGTCGACCAGCTGTCGCCCCTTCAGGTCGACTGGCTTGTAGACGATCGGGAGGCAGGTGGAGCACTGGATCGCCTTCGAGATCGGCACGTCGGACCAGCCGTCCTCGCCGAAGACGATCCGCTCACAGGTATCGAGGTCGGTCGCGGTCAGGTAGAGCTCGCGGTCGAGAAGGCGGAAGTCGTTGACGCGGCCGGCTTCGGAGAGCGCTTCCTCGACGTAGTCGGCGAGGCCCGCGCCCGGAGTAGATGCCGGTCGGCAGCCCCTCCGCGAGACCGACGCCGATGTCGATCGCCGAGAGCTCGCCAATCCGCGCCAGCTGACGCACGAGCTCGAGCGTGCGCAGCGGCAGCGAGACGGCTTTGCCGAGAAACCCGAGGTAGTTCAGCTTCAGAACCCGGTTGAGGTCGAGGTCCTCGAGCTCGGAGGGGACGCGGGTGTTCAGCACCTGCATCATCTCGTCCGGGGTAACGCCGTTGGCCAGCATCCCGCCGACGAAGGAGCCGGCGCTGGTGCCGACGTAGACGTCGAAGTTGTTGACGGTGCTGTTTACCGCGAGCAGATCGAGCGCGCGCAGGGCGCCGATCTCGTAGACGCCGCCGGTGAAGCCACCGCCGCCGAGGACGAGGGCGGTCTTCGAGGGCTTTTTACGGCCGCGCGGTTTGCGGCGCGGTTTCGAATCGATGTCGACGACCTTGCCCATATAAAACGGGATTATCTCAGGGCGGTCGGCCGGCGGGTCCTGTCACGGGGGGAGGGGCCTGCGGGCGGGCCAAACTGGGTCCGTTCTCGGCCCCTCCCCCGCGCCACCCACCGGAGGAGCCGCTACCTTGACTCACTCTCGTGTTGGTACGGGCGATGAAACGGGCAGCGATCCTGCTGGTGGCCGCATGCGCGGCCTTGATTTTGCTGGGTGGCGGCGCCCAGGCGAGCCAGGTCTGTGACCAGATGCGGGGAATGCTGACGCGCGGCGGCGGCTCTGCGAGTGGGTTGATCGTGGTCGAGTCCGAAAGCAAGGATGTCGTCTGCGCCCAGGCGCCCGAGCGCCAGCGTCCGCTGGCCTCCAACATGAAGCTGTTCACGACCGCGGCGGCCCTTTCCCGGCTCGGGCCCAAGACCCGGATCCCGACCAAGGTCTTCGGCGACGGGCGCATCGACGGCGGCGGCGTCCTCCACGGCAGCCTCTATCTGCAGGGCGGCGGCGACCCGGCCCTCGGCACGCCGACCTTCTACAACGGGTACCTGGGCGGGCTCGGCACCAACCTCTTCTCGCTGGTGCCGCAGATCCGCGCCGCCGGCATCCGCGCCATCACCGGACGCCTCTACGCCGACGACACGATCTTCGACCGCCGCCGCGGGGTCGCCGACTCCGGCTACGCGACCAGCCCCTACATCGGCCCGCTCTCCGGCCTCGCCTTCAACTCCGGCTTCGCCGGCGCCACCAGCAGCAGCGGCTTCTCCTCCGACCCAGCCAAGCTGGCGGCCACGAAGCTGGCCCGGGCGCTGAAAGCCGGCGGCATCGTCGTGCCTCCGCAGGTCGCGCTCGCCCCAACCCCGGCCAACGCCGAACGGGTGGCGATCCTCCGCTCCCCCACCCTCCATCAGCTCGCCAACATGACCGACGTCTACTCGAACAACTTCTTCGCCGAGACGCTGATCAAGCTGCTCGGCGCCCACCTCGGCACCGCCGGCACCACGGCGGCGGGGGCGGCGGTGGTCGAGTCCTTCGCCCAGGCCAACGGCTCCGTGCTCAACGCCGTCGACGGCTCCGGCCTGACCCGCTCCAACCGCGCCTCGCCGCGCGAGGTCGCCGACCTGCTGCTGGCGATGCGGGACGATGCCGCCGGCGAGGACTTCATCCAGGACCTGGCCCTAACCGGCAAGGAGGGCACGGTCGACGGCCGCATGGTCGGCACCGCCGCCTACGCCCGCTGCCGCACCAAGACCGGCACGATCAGCGGCGTCAGCAACCTCTCCGGCTACTGCTTCAACAAGAGCGGCCGGGTCATGGTCTTCTCGGTCCTGATGGGCAGCGTCAGCGACCTCGGCCTCGCCCACCTCATGCAGGACCGCATCGCCGGCCTCGTCGCCGGCTACTGACGGGGTGCGACGGTGGGGGTCGGGTGACCCTCTCCCGGAGACCGTCGCGCAGCTGGGTCGCCACCGAGGGTTCAATCGCACCCGCTTGAGCCTCCGTGAGAGGGTCACCCGACCCCCACCCCCAGCAGCTCGGTCAGGGTGCGGGCGAGCGAGGCCGACGCTTGGTCTCAGCCTCGAACGAGCGCCAGCAAGCCGGGTTCGTCGAGGACCGTCGTCCCCAGCGACTCCGCCTTGGCCAACTTCGAACCGGGGCTCTCACCGGCGACGACGTAATCGGTTTTCTTCGAGACCGAGTTGGTGACTTTGCCGCCGGCGGACTTGACCAGAGCCGCGGCCTCCTCGCGCGTCAGCTCCGGCAGGGTGCCGGTGAGGACGACCGTCTTCCCTTCCAGCGGCCCGCCGGCGCTGCGCCGTTCCGACTCCCCGGCTTCCAGCCGCAGGCCCTTCTGCTTCAGCTTCTCGACCAGGGCCCAGGTCGGCTCGTCGGCCAGAGACTCGGCGATCTGCACAGCCATGATCGGGCCCACCCCCTCGACCTCCTCGATCCCCTCGGGATCGGCCTCGCGCAGGGCGTCGATCGAGCCGAAGTGGTCGGCCAGCGCCTCCGCGGTCACGTAGCCGACGCCGGGCAGGCCGAGCGCGTAGAGGACGCGTTTGAAGGGTCGCTGCTTCGAGCCCTCGATCGCCGCGACGAGGTTGCGGGCGGAGATCTCGGCGAAGCGGTCCATCGCCACCAGCTGCTCCTCGGTGAGGTCGTAGACGTCGGCGACGTCGGCGATCAACTCCTCTTCGAGGAAGCGCATCGCCTGCTTCTCTCCGAAGCCGTCGATGTCCATCGCGCCCTTGCTGACGAAGTGCTTGACGTGCTGGAAGGACTGGCCTGGGCAACCGGTGCGGTTGGGGCAGATCGTGAAGACCGCGCCCTCGGGCTTGACGGTCTCGGTGCCACAGGCGGGGCACACCTTCGGCGGACCGGGTTTGCGCGCCCGCGGGTTCTTCCGGGGCAGTTTCGGCGAGACCACCTGCGGGATCACGTCACCCGCCCGCATCACCACCACCTCGTCGCCGACCCGGACGTCCTTGCGCGCCAGGTCCTCCTCGTTGTGGAGGGTCGCGGTGGTGACGGTGACGCCGCCGACGTGGACCGGCTCCAGCATCGCGAACGGGACCAGGTGGCCGGTGCGGCCGACGTTCCAGACGACCCGGTGCATCGTGGTCGTCGCCGTCGTCGGCGGGAACTTCCAGGCGATCGCCCAGCGGGGCTCGCGTCCGACCACCCCGAGCTCCCGCCACAGTGCCCGCTCGTCGATCTTGACGACGACGCCATCGATCTCGTAATCGAGCGTCTCGCGCCGCTCCTCCCACCGATGGCAGCGCTCGACGACGCCCTCCACGCCCGCGTGATGGCCGGTATCGGGATTGACCCTGAAGCCGCGGTCGTTCAGCCACGCAACCTCGTCCATGTGGGTGGCGAGATCGAGGCCGGGGGCGGCGCCGATCCCGTAGATCCAGGTCGAGAGCGGCCGTTCGGCCGCCAGCGCCGGGTCGAGCTGGCGGATCGAGCCGGCGGCCGAGTTGCGCGGGTTGGCGAAGGTGGGCTCCCCCGCCTCCGCCCGCCGCTCGTTGAGGGCTTTGAAGGCGGCGATCGGCAGGTAGACCTCGCCCCGGACTTCGATCAGCCCCGGCGCGTCGGGGATCCGCAGCGGCACCGAACCGATCGTGCGCAGATTCTGGGTCACGTCCTCGCCGATGCGGCCATCGCCGCGGGTCGCCCCCCGCACGAGCACCCCGTCTTCGTAGGTGAGCGAGATCGCCAGGCCGTCGATCTTCGGCTCGGTCGTGTAACTGAACTGGGAGGCGGTGATGTCGAGGCGCTTCAGGTAGTTGGCCAGCCGGTTCTCCCAGGCCCGCAGCTCCTCCTCGTTGCGAGCGTTGCCCAGCGAGAGCATCTGCTCGTGATGCTCGACCTGCTCGAAGCGGTCCAACGGCGGCGCCCCGACCCGCTGCGTGGGCGAGTCCGCCGTGCGCAGCTCCGGGTTCTCGGCCTCGAGATCGCGCAGCTCGTCGAGCAGCTCGTCATAGACGTCGTCGCCGACCTCCGGTTCGTCGAGGACGTAGTAGAGGCGGTTGTGGCGCTCCAGCTCCTGGCGCAACTCCGCCGCCCGCTGCTCGGCCGAGTCGCTCACGCCGTCGCGCTCGCCGCCAGCATCTCCTCGAAGCCCCAGCCGCGCAGCCGCTCGAGGCCGCCGTGGTCGGTGAGATCGAAGTGGATCGGCGTGACCGCGATACGACCGTTGGCGACCGCATAGAGATCCGTCCCCTCGATCTCCTCGTAGCCTGGCTGCCAGCCGTAGATCTCATAGCGGCGGCGCCCCTTGCCCTCCTCACCGACCAGCTTCAGCTCATCGTTGTAGATCCGTTTACCGAGCTTCGTCACCTCGACCCCGCGCGGCTCGCCGGCGGGATAGTTGACGTTGATGAGAGTCGCCTCCGGCATCGAGGCGGTGACGAGGTGGGCGACCAGCTGGGCCGTGAAGGCCGCCGCGGCAGTGAAATCGAAGCGGCCGCTGACGTAGCCCATGCCGCCACCCGAGGACTGCTGGGAGAGCGCCACCGCGGGGATCCCGAGGACGATCCCCTCCAGGGCCGCCGCAACGGTGCCCGAGTAGGTGATGTCGTCGCCGAGGTTGGCGCCGTGGTTGATCCCGGAGACGATCAGGTCGGGCCGGCCGCCGACCAGGCCCAGCTCGGCAAAACGGACGCAATCGACCGGGGTGCCGTCGGTGGCGTAGCCACGGTCGCCGTCGCCGAACTCGACCTCCTCGATGCTCAGCGGCGAGCGCGTGGTGATGCTGCGGGCGGTGGCACTGCGGTTGGAGTCCGGGGCGATCACCTCGAGCTCGACGCCGTCGATCTCACGCAGCGCCCGCCGCGCCGCCTGCAGGCCAGGGGCGGAGATGCCGTCGTCGTTGGTCAGGAGGATGCGCACGCGATCGATTCTAGGAGTAGTCGACGGACTCCAGGTAGAGACCATGTGGCGGCGCCGTCTCGCCGGCCGCGGTTCGCGGCGCCCCGGCCAGCAGCCCGGCGAAGCTCTCCGGGCTGCGACGCCCAGACGCCACCTCGAGCATGGTGCCGACCAGGACCCGGACCATGCTGCGCATGAAGGCGTCAGCGGTGACGTGGAAGGCGAGGATGTCGCCGGGCTCCGACTCCCAGGTGGCGGTGTGGATGTCGCGCTTGAAGCGGACATGGTCGGTCTGGGTCGGCGTGAAGGCAGTGAAGTCGTGGCCGCCGGGGAGCGCGGCGGCGCAGGCGTCGAGACCATCGCGATCGATCCGGTGCGGCCACCAGAGCGCGTAGCCTCGCTCGAACGGGCTCGGCGCGCGGCGCGCGAGCAGCCGGTAGCGGTAACTGCGCGAGGTGGCGTCGCCGCGGGCGTCGAAGCCGGCGGGCGCCGGGCCGGCGGCAGTGATCGCGACGTCGTCGGGTGCCAGCCCGTTCAGTCTGCGCGCCAGGTCGCCCGGCACCTCGACATCGGTCTGGAAGCTCGCCACCTGGCCCCAGGCGTGCACGCCGGCATCGGTGCGGCCGGCGACGGTGAGTTCGATTCGCTCGCGCAGAACCGTCTCCAGCGCCGTCTCCAGCTCAGCCTGGACCGTGCGCAGTCCGGGCTGCCGGGCCCAGCCCGAGAAGCGCGAACCGTCGTATTCGATATCGAGGCGGAAGGAGCCGGCGCTCAAACCAGCTCGAGGTACACCATCTCGGTGCTGTCCGAGCGGCGCGGGCCGAGCTTGACGATGCGGGTGTAGCCGCCGGGCCGGGTCGCGTAGCGCGGCGCCACCTCGTCGAACAGCTTGTGGACGATGAACTTGTCGTTGTGCAGCGTCGAGAGCGCCTGCCGGCGCGCGTGCAAGTCGCCGCGCTTGGCGAGGGTGATCAGCTTCTCGACCTCCGGCTTGACCGCCTTGGCCTTGGCCTGGCTGGTCTGGATCCGCTCGTGCTCGATCAGCTGCTTCGAGAGGTTCGAGAGCAGCGACTCACGGTGCGCAGAGGTGCGGCTGAGCTTGTTCCGCTTCTTACGGTGACGCACAGGCTTCTCCGCTCCGCTCTCGCCGTTTCCTCAGTCTGCCTGCAGATCGAGGCCGCGCGCGTGCAGGGTCTCGATCACTTCCTCGATCGACTTCGAGCCGAAGTTGGGGATCGCGTTCAGTTCGCCGCGGGACTTGCGGACGAGGTCGCCGACGGTCTGCACGCCGGCGCGCTTGAGGCAGTTGTAGGAGCGAACGCCGAGTTCGAGCTCCTCGATCAGGATCTCGTCGAGGCCGTTGTCGCCGCCGGCGCCGTTGCCGCCAGGCGCGGACAGCGAGTCGGCCGGAAGCGCCGGCACCGGTTCGCGAGCGGTCAGCTCTTCGACCCGCTCGGCGTCGGTGAAGATCGCCAGGCTCTTGATCAGGATCTCGGAGGCCTCGCGCAGCGCCGCCGCGGGCTCGATCGAGCCGTCGGTCTCGAGGTCGAAGCTCGAGCTTGTCGAAGTCGGTGCGCTGCCCGACGCGAGCGGCGGAGACCGCGTAGGAGGCACGCCGGATCGGCGAGAAGATCGAGTCGATCGGGATCACTCCGATCGGCTGCTCGTCGGACTTGTTCTCTTCCGCCGGCGAGTAGCCGCGGCCGCGGCCGATCGTCAGGTAGACCTCGAGCTTGGTTTTTTTCTCCAGCGTCGCGATCGGCGCCTCGGGGTTGAGGATCTCGACGCCCGAGGGCAGGTCGATGTCCTTCGCCTTGACCTCGCCGGGGCCGGTTGCGACCAGCGGGGCCTCGACCTCATCGGCGTCGGTGTGCATGCGGACGACGAGGTCCTTGAGGTTGAGGACGATGTCGGTGACGTCCTCTTTGACACCGGGCACGGTCGAGAACTCGTGCGCGACGCCCTCGATGCGAACGCTGGTGATGGCGGCGCCGCCGAGCGAAGAGAGGAGGACGCGGCGGAGGCTGTTGCCGAAGGTGTAGCCGAAGCCCTTGTCCAGCGGCTCGATCGTGAACGTGCCGCGACGGTCGTCGACCTTCTCGGAGGTGATGCGGGGGACCTGGAAATCAGTGGTCATGAGTTCCTTGCGTATGCGTGTTCAGAAATTTCGAAATCCGGACTACTTGGAGTACAGCTCGACGATGAGCTGCTCCTGCACCGGCGCCGAGATCTCGGAGCGCTCGGGGTAGCGCAGGATCTTGGCGGTGAGAGCGTCGTGATCGGCCTGCAGCCAGGCCGGCACGGTGGAGACGAGTTCGGTCGCGCGCCGGATCGTGTCGGTGGCCGACGATCCGGGCTTGATCGAGATGATGTCCTCGGGACGGACCTGGTAGGACGGGATGTCGACCCGGCGCCCGTTGACCATCCAGTGGCCGTGGTTGATCAGCTGCCGGGCCTGGCGTCGCGAGGCGGCGAAGCCGAGCCGCACGAGCACGTTGTCGAAGCGGGACTCGAGCAGTCGCAGCAGGTTCTCGCCGGTGACGCCGTCCTGGCGCGAGGCCTTGTCGTAGTAGGCGCGAAACTGTTTCTCAAGCACCTGGTAGTAGCGGCGCGTCTTCTGTTTCTCGCGCAGCTGCAGGCGGTACTCGGACTGACGCAGGCGGCCGCGGCCGTGGTCGCCGGGCGGGTAGGAGCGCCGCTCGACGCCGCACTTGTCGGTGAAGCAGCGCTCGCCCTTGAGAAAGAGCTTCTGGCCCTCGCGTCGGCACTGCTTGCACTGCGGGGAAGTGTCGCGGGCCACTAGACGCGCCTCCGCTTCTTCGGCCGGCAGCCATTGTGGGCCTGCGGGGAGACGTCCTTGACCGTGGTCACGTCGAGGCCGGCGGCCTGCAGCGAGCGAATCGCCGTCTCGCGACCCGAGCCGGCGCCCTTGGCGAAGACCTCGACCCGCTCCAGGCCATGTTCCATGCCCTTCTTGGCTGCAGCGTCGGCGGTCACCTGCGCGGCGAACGGGGTCGACTTGCGCGAGCCTTTGAAACCCGCAGAGCCGGCCGACTCCCAGGCGATCACGTTGCCGTCGGTATCGGTCAGGGTGACGATCGTGTTGTTGAAGGAAGTCTTGATGTGCGCCTGCCCGTAGGTGACGTTCTTTTTGACGCGGCGACGGGAGCGCCCCTTGGCGGGTTTTTTCTCAGCCATCTCTCTCTACCTATGCTTTGCGCTTACCGGCGACGCTGAGGCGACGCGGGCCCTTGCGCCCACGCGCGTTGGTCTTCGTGCGCTGACCCCGGACCGGCAGGCCGCGACGGTGCCGCAGTCCCCGGTAGGAGCCGATCTCCATCAGCCGTTTGACGTTCTGCGAGCGCTCGCGCCGCAGATCGCCCTCGACCTCGCGTTTCTCGATCGCCTCGCGCAGTTTGATGACCTCGTCCTCGGTCAGGTCCTTGCCCTGCGTCTGCGAGTCGATCTTGGTCTCGGCGAGGATCTGCTGGGCGGTCGAGCGCCCGATCCCGAAGATGTAGGTGAGGCCGACTTCGATTCGCTTGTTGACGGGGATGTTGATCCCGGCGATACGAGCCATGCGCTAACCCTGCCTCTGCTTGTGGCGTGGGTTCTGACAAATGACAAGGACCGCCCCGTTGCGGCGGATTACCTTGCACTTCTCGCACATCGGCTTTACGGAAGCTCGAACCTTCATTGCTCCGGTCTCGTATCGACAACAGGACTCCCGCACGCCCCAGGAGTCGGACGGCAGGCGACAACTCGGCCCAATGGGCCGACCGGGAAAGATAGCAAGGGGCTTGCGTGAGCGCGTGGCTGGAGGGACGGGCAGGTAGGTCCGCACGGGAATTGAGTCGCGCGCCCTGTCGGGCGCAGCTCCGGAAGATGCTGCCCGCCTATGGCGGGCAGGGATCAGATTGCATATCGCGGCCTGTCGGCCACATTCCCGCGCGGACCTACCTGCCCCTCCATCGACACGCCCTCACACTTCGAAAGCTGCGCGGGACAACGGCCGCCTCCATCCCGAACAGCCCCCTACGGACAAAGCACCATCCCTCGGTGAGCGTGCCTCGCGATGCCGGTGCGGGGTGCCGATACCCCTCCGCGGGAATGTGCGCGAAGCGCGCGGAAATGCAATCCGATTCCTGCGCGCCATAGGCGCGCAGCAGCATCCGGAGCCGCGTCCGATAGGACGCGCGACTGAATTCCCGCGGAGGGGTATCGGCACCCCGCACCCGTACCCCGGAATCAAACCTCGACGAGGGCGATGGTGAAGCCGTCGTAGCCCTTGGAGCCGACGGTCTGGATCGTGGTGGCGCTGACACGCGGATCGTCGGCGAGCATTTCGTGCAGATGGCGCTGGGCCTTGGTGACGGGATCCGGGCTGGTGGCATCGGCGAGGGTGCCGTCGCGGACGACGTTGTCGGCGACGACCAGGCTGCCGGGGCGCGAGTGATCGAGGGCCCAGGCGAAGTAGTTGGGGGTGTTGACCTTGTCGGCGTCGATGAAGGTGAGGTCGAAGGGACCGGCTCCCTCCTCCTCCAGCGCCGGCAGCGTCTCCAGCGCCGGGCCAACCCGCAGCTCGACGACGTCTCCCAGCCCCGCCCGCTCGATGCTGCCGCGAGCGACCTCGGCGTACTCGGCATTGGCCTCGAGGGTGATCAGGCGCCCGCCCTCGGGCAGCGCCCGCGCCAGCAGGATCGTGCTGTACCCACCAAGCGTCCCGAACTCCAGCACCGTGCGCGCACCCTGCAGCCGCGCCAGCTGCTGCAGCAGCTGTCCCTGCGGCGGCGAGACCTGGATCTGCGGCAGGCCCGCGGCCTCAGCAGCGTCCAGCGCACTCTGCAGCGCCTCGTCATGCGCCACCAGCGTCCCGCCCACAAATGCATCAACCGCTTCGAACGTCTCCTGATCCAAGGTCATGCCCTCGACCCTAGCTACCAAGCGAGCCGGCCTCGACGAGAGGGTGCCCTCTCGCCCTGCCTCTCGTCAGTCGGCTTCGTGCCAGGGGGTGAGGATGCGCGGGCCCTCAGCGGTAACGGCGACGGTGAACTCGAAGTGGGCGGCCAGCGAGCCGTCCTCGGAGTAGACCGACCAGCCGTCGTCGTCCATCCGCACCAGCGGGCCGCCGACGTTGACCATCGGCTCGATCGCCAGCACCATCCCCTCCTCCAGCTCCGGGCCCTTGCCGGGCTCGCCGAAGTTCGGGACCTGGGGCTCCTCGTGCATGTCGCGGCCGATCCCGTGGCCGACCAAGGTGCGGATGATCGACATCCCCTCGGCCTCGACCGAGCGCTGGATCGCCGCCGAGACGTCGCCAAGGTGGTTGCCGGGCCGCATCTGCTCGATCCCGGCGAACAGCGAGCTTTTAGTGACGTCGAGCAGCTTGCGCGCGTCAGGGCCGACCTCGCCGACCGGGACGGTGATCGCCGCGTCCGCGACCCAGCCGTCCTTGACGACGCCGACGTCGATCGAGATCACGTCGCCGCGCTTGAGCTCGTAAGGGCCTGGGATGCCGTGGACGACCATCGAGTTCGGCGAAGCGCAGATCGAGCCGGGGAAGCCACGGTAACCCTTGAAGGCCGGCGTGGCGCCCTGCGAGCGGATGAACTTCTCCGCCGCTGCGTCGAGCTCCCCCGTGGTGACGCCCGCACGCGTTTTGGACTCCAGCATCTTCAGGCAGCGGACGAGGATCTCGCCGGCGACAGCCATCTCCTCGACCTGTTCGGGCGTCTTCCGGATGATCATCCGGTTGTACAAGCTAGCCGCTCCCCCGCCGCGCTAAACGGTCTCGTCCTGCTCGAGCCGCATCGTCGCCAGCGTCCTGCGGATCTCCTCGGCGACCTCGTCGGGAGCGGCCGCCCCGTCCAGCCGGCGCAGCACGCTGCGCTGGTCGTAGTAGTCGACCAGCGGCTCGGTCTTGGCGTGGTACTGCTCGAGCCGGTGGCGGATCACCTCCGGCTTGTCGTCGTCGCGGACGATCAGTTCGCTGCCGTCGAGATCGCAGACGCCCTCCCGCTGCGGCGGGTTGAACTCGATGTGGAAGACGTGACCGTTCTCCTCGCAGGTCCGACGCCCACCGAGCCTGCGTACGACCTCGTCGTCGGAGACGTCGATCAGCAGCACCGCCGTGACCGTGCGCCCCAGCTCCTCGAGCTTGGCGTCAAGCGCCTCTGCCTGCGGGATCGTGCGCGGAAAGCCGTCGAGGATGAAGCCGTCGAGCGCCTCCGAGGAGTCGATCCGCTCGGCGATCACCCCGACGATCACCGCGTCGGGCACGAGGTCGCCGCGGCCCATGTACTCCCTTGCCGTCCGGCCCAGTGCCGTCTGCTCACGCACGGCGGCGCGCAGAATGTCGCCGGTGGCGTAATAGGGAAGGCGCAGGTCTTCCTGCAATCGCTCCCCTTGGGTGCCCTTCCCGGACCCGGGCGGGCCGAGCAGGACTAGGTTCAGCTCGGGCATCGCCGGGAGCCTATTTGAGGAAGCCCTCGTAGTTCCTCATCATCAGCTGCGCCTCCAACTGCTTGACCGTGTCCAGCGCGACGCCGACGACGATCAGGATGGAGGTGCCGCCAAAGAAGAAGTTGGCCGACGTCTGGCTGATCAGAATCGTCGGCAATGCCGCCACCGCCCCGAGATACAACGCGCCGGGGAAGGTCAGGCGGGAAAGGATGCGGTCCAGGTACTCCGCGGTCGGCCGACCGGGCCGAACGCCAGGAATGAAGCCACCGTATTTCTTCAGGTTGTCGGCCTGGTCCACCGGGTTGAAGGTGACCGCCGTGTAGAAGTAGGTGAAGAGGATGATGAAGAAGACCTCGCCGGCCACGTAAGCCCAGGTGTTGGGTCCGAAGAAGGCGGCGAAGTCGAGCGCGGCGGGCGTGTTCAGCAGCTGCCCGACGGTTGGTGGAAAGGCCATGATCGAGGCGGCGAAGATGACCGGGATGACGCCGGCCATGTTGACCCGCAGCGGCAGGTAGGTGGAGCCGCCCGAGGTCATTTTGCGCCCGACGACGCGTTTCGCGTACTGAACCGGGATCCGCCGCTGGCCCTCCTGGACGAAGACGATCGCGACGATCACCGCGAGGGCGACGAAGGGCATCATCACGACGAAGACCTGATCCGGGCTATCCCACCACTTGGTGATGCCGTTCGGCAGCGAGGCGACGATCGAGGCAAAGATCATCAATGAGATGCCGTTGCCTATCCCGCGCTGGGTGATCAGCTCGCCCATCCACATCAGCAGGGTGCAGCCGGCGGTGAGGCAGATCACGATCATGAACAGCTTGCCGAAGGTGAGCGTGCCGACGACGCTCGTATTCGCTTCGTTGCCGAAGGACTGGAAGAGGAAGACGTAGCCGAGCGACTGGCCGAAGGCGAGCCCAACCGTCAGGTAGCGCGTGTACTGGGTGATTTTCTGCTGCCCGACCTCGCCTTCTTTCTGCAGACGCTCGAGCGAGGGCACGACCACGGTCAGCAGCTGCAGGATGATCGAGGCCGTGATGTAGGGCATGATCCCCAGCGCGAAAAGGCTGAGCCGCGAGAGGCTGCCGCCCGAGAAGAGGTTGAGGAAGCCGAGAACGCTGGAACCGCCGAAGTTGTCCTGGATTTCCTCCACGGCTTTGATGTCGATGCCGGGGACCGGGATGTAGGCACCGAGCCGATACAGCAGCAGCATCGCCGCGGTGAAAGCGAGCTTCTTGCGAATGTCGGCGACGCTAAAGGCGTTCGCAATAGTTTTGAGCATTACGGCTCCAGAGTGTGACAGGAACCGCCGGCAGCCTCGATCTTCTCCTTGGCTGCGGCACTGAACGCGTGCGCGTGGACCTCGAGCTTCTTCTTGATCTCACCCGTGGCGAGGATCTTGACCGGGTCCGAGCGCTTGGCCAGGCCCTTCTCCTTGAGCGTCTCGGGGGCGACTTTGTCGCCGCTCTCGAAGCGCTCCTGCAGGTCGGAGAGGTTGACCGGCTGCGTCTTGGTGCGGAAGTTCTCGAACGGCATCGACTGCTTTTTGTGCGGCCCACGGAGCTTTCGCATCCGCATGTGGATCGGGTTCTGACCGCCCTCGTAGTTGGCCTTCTGCTTGCGGCCTGAGCGCGCGCCGGCACCCTTATGACCGCGGCCCGAGGTCTTCCCGAGGCCACTGCCCTCGCCACGACCGATCCGCTTGCGCGGCCGTTTCGAGCCCGGCTTCGGCTTCAGATTGTGCAGCCCGATCTCCTCCGAGCGCGGCGTCTCAGCCATCAGGAGACCTCCACCAGATGCGAGACGACCCGGATCTGCCCCTGCAACTGCGGCGAGTCCTTCAGCTCCACGGATTTACCGATCCGACCGAGCCCAAGCGCCGCCAGCGTCGCTTTCTGATCCGGGTTCGTCCCATTCGCGGACCGAACCTGCTCAATCTTCACCGCGCTCACGACGAACTCTCCTCAGAGGCCGGAGCCTCCTCAGCTACCGAGTCTGCCTCCGCGGCGGGCGCACCCGCCTCACCGGCCGGAGCGTTCTCCTCAGCGGGCGGCGCCGTCTCCTCGACTGCGACCTCGGCGGCCGGAGCCCCGTTCGCCGGAGCAGCCTCCTGCGCGGGTGGCGAGGAGTCGGGGGGTCCGAGAACGGAGACCCCGTCCCCGCCCGTAGGACCCCCCGACTCCTCGGCAGGCCCCGCGGCCAGGTGCTCTCCGTCCTTCGAAGTTCCGTTCATATCGAGTCCCAGCACCTGCTTGACCGTCAACCCCCTGAGCTCGGCCACCTCCTCAGGACGTCTAAGTCGAACCAGCCCGTCCATCGTCGCCTTGACGAGGTTGATCGGGTTCTGCGTGCCGATGCTCTTGGTCAGCACGTCGCGGACGCCGCCGAGCTCGAGCACGGCGCGGACGCCGCCGCCGGCGATCACGCCGGTACCGGGGCTGGCCGGACGCAGGACCACATGGCCGGCGCCGAAGCGGCCGATGATGCGGTGGGTGATCGTCTGGCCGTATTTCGGCACCCGGATCAAGTTCTTGCGGGCGTCCTCGACGCCCTTCTGGATCGCCAGCGGGACCTCGCGGGCCTTGCCATAGCCGATCCCGACCACGCCCTCCTCGTCGCCGACGGCAACCAGCGCCGTGAACGAGAAGCGCCGGCCGCCCTTGACGACCTTGGCGACGCGGTTGATCTCGATCACGCGCTCCTGGAGATCGAGCCCACGCGGGCTCACCGTCTCGACGTCTTTCGTATCCATTCCCTTCATAGCGAGCGGTCCAAGGTAGCGGAATGAATCCGCTTAGAAGGCCAACCCCCCCTCGCGTGCTCCCTCGGCGAGGGCCTTGACACGGCCGTGGTACTGATAGCCGCCGCGATCGAAGACGCAGGTCTCGACCCCGGCCGCCTTGGCCCGCTCGGCCAGCAGTTCGCCTGCCTTCTTCGCCTGCTCTGTGGCGCTGAGTTTGCGCAGCTCCGGCTCGATCCAGTTGACCGCGGCCAGCGTGTGGCCAGCCCGGTCGTCGATGAGCTGGGCGAAGATTCCCTTGTTGGAGCGGAAGACGGAGAGGCGGGGGCGCTCGGCCGTACCGGTGACGCGGGCACGCACCCGGCGGCGGCGGCGCAGACGCTGTTCCCGTTTGGTGACGACGGTCATGCGCGCTTACCCACCTTCCTCAGCACCTGCTCGTCGCGGTAGCGAATCCCCTTGCCCTTGTAGGGCTCGGGCGGGCGGCGCTTGCGGATGTCGGCGGCGACCTGCCCGACGAGCTGCTTGTCGATCCCCCGCACGATGATCTCGGTCGGCTGCGGCACCTCGAACTCGATCCCCTCCGGCGCCTCGATCGAGACCGGGTGGGAGAAGCCGAGCGCGAGCTCCAAGTTCTTGCCTTTGAGCGCGGCGCGGTAGCCGACGCCCTGGATCTCCAGCCGCTTCTCAAAGCCATCGGTTACGCCCTCGACCATGTTCGCGATCAGGCTGCGGGTGAGGCCGTGCAGGGCACGGTGCTCGCCGCGGTCAGTGGGACGAGCGACGGTGAGGACACCCTCGCCCTGCTCGACCGTCATCTCCTGCGGGAAGGTCTGGTTCAGCTCGCCCTTGGGGCCTTTGACGGCGATGCTCCCAGGGGCAACCTCGACCGTGACGGCCTCGGGGACGGGGACGGGCTTTCTTCCGATCCGGCTCATGGGATCACCAGACGTAGGCGACAACCTCGCCGCCGACTCCCTTGGCTCGCGCTTCATGGCCGGTCATCACGCCGACCGAGGTGCTGACGATCGCGGTCCCGGTCCCGCCGTCGACCCTGGGCACGTTTTTGTGATCGACGTAGCGACGCCGGCCCGGGCGGGAGACGCGTTCGATTCCCAGGATCACGGGGCGCCGCTCCTCGGTGTACTTGAGGCTGACGTTGATCGCCTCGCCGACAGCGGCGGGCTTGCGGTGGAAATCCTTGATGTAGCCCTGCTCCTTGAGGATCCGCGACATCTCCATCTTCAAGCCCGAGGCGGGAATCTCCACCTCGTCGTGGCCCGCGCGGATGGCGTTGCGGATCCGGGTCAGGTAATCGGCGATCGGGTCGGTCTGCATCGTTTTCTTCCTACCAGCTCGACTTGGTCATCCCGGGGATGTACCCCTCGTGTGCGGCCTCGCGCAAGCAGATCCGGCAGAGGCCGAACTTCCGATAGTAGGCGCGGGGGCGCCCACAGCGTCGGCAGCGGTTGTAGCCACGGGATTTGAACTTGGGTTTGCGGCCCTGACGGACCTTCTGCGAAGTCTTAGCCATCTGAATCCTTCTCCTGGTCAGCCGAGCCCTCGGCCTCGTCGTTTCCGCCCTCGGCGCCCTCCTCGCCTGCCTCGCCCTCATCCTCGTCGGTCTCGGGCTTGGCGTAGGCCTCGGGGTTCTCCTCTTTCAGCTTCTCCAGCGCTTCCTGCTCGACCTCGGCCTTGAGCCGGGCCTCCTCCTTGCGCTGCTCCTCTTCTGCTTCCGCTTTCGCCGCTTCCCGTGCCTCCTGGCCCGGACGGCCCCCCTCGGCGAACGGCATGCCCAGCGCCAGCAGCAACTCAAAAGCCTCGAGATCGGTCGCCGCCGAGGTGGTGATCGTGATGTCGAGACCGCGCACCACGTCAACCGAGTCGTAGTCGATTTCCGGGAAGATCAGCTGCTCTTTGACGCCCATCGAGTAGTTGCCGCGACCGTCGAAAGAGCGCGGGTTGAGGCCGCGGAAATCGCGGATCCGGGGCACCGCGATCGAGGTCAGGCGGTCGAGGAACTCCCACATCCGCGCCCGGCGCAGCGTCACCGAGACGCCCACCGGCATCCCCTCGCGCACTTTGAAGGAGGCGATCGACTTGCGGGCGCGGCGCACGTTGGGGTGCTGGCCGGCGATCAGCGCCAGCTGTTCCTGGGCCGATTCGAAAGACTTCTTGTCCTGTTTCTCGGTGCCCAACCCCATGTTGAGCGTGATCTTCTGCAGGCGCGGCGCCTCCATCGGGGTCGAGTAACCGAATTTCTTGGTCAGCTCGGGCAAGATCTCCTGGTCGTAGCGCTCGCGCAAACGCGGCGGCGGAGACGCCTGCTGGGTCGGAGTCGCGGTCGCCTCCATCAGTCGATCGCCGCCCCGCTGCGCTTCGCGTAGCGCACGCGCTTGCCACCCTCGTCGCGACGGACGCCAACGCGGGTCGGTTTGTTGCCTTTGGGATCGAGCAGCATCACGTTGGAGGCGTCGATCGGACCCTCCTTCTCGATGATGCCGCCGGCCTGGGCATTTTTCAGGTCGCCCTGGGAGCGCGGCCGTTCGTGGCGCTTGACCAGGTTCAGGCCCTCGACGTAGACACGGCGCTTTTTCGGCTCGGTGCGCACGACGCGGCCGGTTTTGCCGGCGTCCTTGCCGCTCATCACGACCACCTGGTCGTCGGTCCGGATGCGCATCGACTTCGCCATCAGACGGACCTCGGGCGCGAGCGAGATGATTTTCATGAAGTTGCGGTCGCGGAGTTCGCGCGCGACCGGGCCGAAGATGCGGGTCCCGCGCGGGTTGTTGCTGGCCGGGTCGATCAGCACCGCGGCGTTCTCGTCGAAGGAGATGTAGGTGCCGTCGGGGCGACCGAGCGGCTTGCGGGTGCGGACGACAACCGCCTGCACAACCTCGCCCTTGCGGACGCCGCCCTGGGGGCTCGCCTGTTTGACGGTGGCGGTGATCACGTCGCCGACGCTGGCGTAGCGCCGGTGCGAGCCGCCCTTGACGCGAATGCAAAGCAGCTCGCGAGCACCCGAGTTGTCGGCGACCTTCAGCCTGGACTCCTGCTGGATCACCTCGCCTACCTCGCCTTCTCGACGACGTCGACCAGGCGCCAGCGCTTGGTCTTGGACAGCGGACGGGTCTCGATGATGCGGACGACATCGCCCTCGCCCGCCTCGTTGCGCTCGTCATGCGCGTGCAGCGTGCGCGAGCGGCGGACGATCTTCTCGTAGGTGGGGTGGCGCCGGGCGAAGTCGATGCGGACGGTGATCGACTTGTCGCCTTTGTTGGAGACGACGATCCCCTGCCGGACCTTTGCCGCGTTGGAGTCGCGCTCCGCCGGCGGCGTCCCGGTCCCGGAAGTCTTCTTGGCCTTGGCCGCAGCACGGCCCTTGCGCCGTTCGGCAGCCTTCGCCTTGCGCCCCTCGCGCCGAGCCGCAGCCCGCTCCTCCGGAGTCGCCTTCGGCTTCGCCTCATTCGGCCGCCTCGACCGCTCCAGCCTCCGCCGCTCCTTCCAAGGAAGATCGTCCCCAGGATCCGGCTCCGAAGCAGGAGCCTCTTCGGCAGCAGGCGCGTCGTCCGAACTCTCCTCCGCTGCAGGCGCCTCCGCCTCCTCAGCAGGAGCATCGTCAGACGAATCCTCGGCGACAGCCTCCTCGGCCGGAGCCTCATCCGCAGGCGCATCTGACGCGGGTGGCGTGGACGAGGGCTCCTCGCCCGCAGCGTCGTCCCGCGAGGACGAGAACCCCTCGTCCTCGACAGGACCCGCGTCCTGCTGCGCCTCGTCCTGAGGCTCGTCAGTCTCGGTGCTCTCGTCTTTTTTCGTCTCGTCGTCGCTCATATCCGCTTCATCTCTTTCTCAACATCGATGCCCCGGGCCCGGGCCACGGTCAGCAGCCGCGCCACGTCCTTCTTGGCAGCGCCCAGGCGGGACGTGTTCTCGAGCTCGCCGGTCGCATGGCGGAAGCGCAGGTTGAACGCCTCCTGTTTCGCGTCGAGCAGCTTCGAGACCAGCTCGGCGTCTTTGAGGTTGTGGACCTCGGCGGCCTTCATCAGTCCTCGGCCCCCTCGCGCTTGATGAACTTGGTCTTGACCGGAAGCTTGTGACCGGCCAGTCGCAGGGCATCGCGAGCGAGCTCCTCGGGGACGCCCGCCAGCTCGAACATCACCTTGCCGGGCTTGACCACCGCGACCCAACCCTCGGGATTGCCCTTGCCGGAGCCCATCCGCGTCTCGGCGGGCTTCTTCGTGTAGGGCTTGTCCGGGAAGACATTGATCCAAACCTTGCCGCCGCGTTTGATCTTGCGGGTCATCGCCACACGGGCGGCCTCGATCTGGCGGTTGGTGATCCAGCCACGATCGAGCGCCTTCAGCCCGTACTCACCGAAAGCGACGCTGCTGCCCCCCTTGGTGTTGCCGCGCATCCGGCCGCGGAAGACTTTGCGGTGCTTGACTCGTTTCGGGCTCAGCATCAGCGACCCCCTCCGCCGCGCTGGCCGCCACGCCCGCCGCCGCCGCGCCCGCCGCGATCCCCACCGGGGCCACGACCGCGCCCGCCGCCGCCACGGTCATCGCGACGACCGCCGCCACGCCCGCTCTGGCCCTGCGGCTCGTCGTCGGCCGAGGCGAGATCGGAGCGGAAGCCCTCGGGCATCACCTCGCCCTTGTTGATCCAGCATTTGACACCGATCCGGCCGGTGGTCGTGCGCGCCTCGAAGAAGCCGTAATCGATGTCCGCGCGCAGCGTGTGCAGCGGCACCCGACCGTCCGAGTAGCTTTCGGTCCGCGCCATCTCGGCACCACCGAGACGACCGGAGACCTGGACCTTCACGCCCTTGGCGCCGGACCGCATGGCCGAGGTAAGAGCTCGTTTCATCGCTCGGCGGAAGGCAACCCGGTTCTGCAACTGCTCCGCGATCGACTGGGCGACCAGCTTGGCGTCGAGCTCGGGACGCTTGACCTCGCGAATGTTCACTTTCACCGGGCTGCCGGTCAGCTTGTGCAGCTCCTTGCGAAGTGCGTCGACTTCGCTGCCGGACTTGCCGATGACGATGCCCGGGCGAGCGGTGTGGATGTCGACGGCGACCTCGCCGCGGCGCTCGATCGTGATGTTCGAGAGCCCGGCATGGGAAAGCTTGCCGACGATGTGATCGCGGATCTGCAGGTCTTCCTGAAGCACGTCGGCGAAGTTTTTGTCCTCGAACCAGTTCGACTTCCAGTCATGGATGTAGCCGACGCGGAAACCCTCGGGGTGGATCTTCTGTCCCATCAGGCTTCTCCTAGTCCTCGGCGGGGGTCAGCGCCACGGCGATGTGGCTGGTTCGCTTGTGGATCGGGGTCGCCCGTCCCTGGGCTCGAGGCCGGTACCGCTTCAGGGTCGGCCCCTCGTCGACCGTGATCGAGGAGATCGTCATCTCATCCCCGATCAGGTCGTGGTTGTTCTCCGCGTTGGCGGCAGCGGAGTCGATCAGCTTGTGGATGTCCTCGGCGGCACCACGGGGCGAGAACTGCAGCAGTGCCCGTGCCTTCTCGATGTGCATGCCGCGAACCTGGTCGGCGATCAGACGCGCCTTGCGAGGAGCGATCCGCACGTAGCGGGCGCTGGCGCGGACGACCGGCGGAGCAGCCGGCGCGGCTTTTTTGGCCGGCGCTTTTTTCGCCTCGGCTTTGGCGGCTTTTTTCGAGCTCGCTTTTTTCGCAGCTTTTTTTACCGGCTCTTTTTTGCCAGCCGCGCTCGGTTTTTTCCCGGCAGTTTTTTTTGCCACTTTTTTGCTGCTTTTCTTATCCGGGTTGTCTTTGGTCTCGTCGGCCATGGCTAGTCGCCCCTGCCGGTGCCGGAGTGCGAGCGGAAGGTCCGGGTCGGCGCGAACTCGCCGAGCTTGTGGCCGACCATCGACTCGGAGATGAAGACGGGGACGTGTTTTTTGCCGTCGTGGACGGCGATCGTGTGCCCGACCATCTCCGGGAAGACCGTCGAGGTCCGCGACCAAGTTTTGACCATCTGTTTTTTGCCGGCCTCGTTCATCGCGGCGATGCGCCCCATCAGGCGCTCCTCGACCCACGGGCCCTTTTTCGTCGAGCGACCCATCAGCGACCCTTCTTCTTGCCGCGGCGCCTGCCGCGCACGATGTAACGATCGGACTGCTTGCCCTTCTTGCGGGTCCGGTAGCCGAGCGTCGGCTTGCCCCACGGGGTGACCGGGTGGCCGCCGGGCGTGTGGTGCGCCTCGCCGCCGCCATGCGGGTGGTCGACCGGGTTCATCGCCACGCCGCGGCTCTGCGGGCGCTTGCCCTTGTGCCGGTTGCGACCGGCCTTGCCGATCTTCATGTTCTGGTGCTCGGCGTTGGAGAGGGTGCCGACGGTCGCCCGGCACTCGGCGCGGACCATCCGCATCTCCGAGGACGGCAGCCGCAGGGTGACCATCTCGCCCTCCTTCGCAACCAGCTGAATCGCCGTGCCGGCCGCGCGCCCGAGCTTGCCGCCCTGGCCGGCGATCAGCTCGACGTTATGGACGATCGTGCCGGTCGGCATCTGCCCCAGCGCCATCGCGTGGCCGGGTTTGACGTCGGCCCCGGAACCGGACTTGACCTCATCGCCAACCGCCAGCTGCGACGGGGCGAGGATGTAGTCCTTGTGCCCGTCGGCGTAGTGCAGGAGGGCGATGTAGCAGCTGCGGTTGGGATCGTACTCGATCGAGGCGACCTTCGCCGGCACCCCGTCTTTGAGGCGCTTGAAGTCGATCTTGCGATAGCGCCGCTTGGCGCCGCCGCCGCGGTGGCGCGCGGTGACACGGCCGTTGGCATTGCGGCCACCGGACTTGCGCAGACCCTCGGTCAGCTTCTTTTCCGGCTCCGACGCCGTCAGCTGCTCGCGCAACGGGTAGGTCGCGAAGCGGCGGCCGGGGCTGGTCGGTTTCGTTTTGCGGTTCGGCATCTCTCAGTCTCCTACGCGGTCTCCGCGCCCTCGAACAGCTCGATCCGTTCGCCGGGGGCAAGCTGGACGACCGCCTTCTTCCAGGCGCGGGTGCGGCCGTTCGTCAGCCCGCGGCGCTTCGGCTTGGGGCGCACCTTCGCGGTTCGCACCTGGGCCACCTCAACGCCGAAGACCTCGTGCACGGCCTGCGCGATCTGCGTCTTGTGAGCGCGGTCGTCGACCCGGAAGGTGTACTTGCCCTCAGCGATCAAGGCGTAGCTCTTCTCCGAGATCACCGGACGGATGAGGATGCTGCGCGCGTCCATCAGCCCAGCCTCTCCTGCAACGTGGTGAGTGCGGCTTCGGAGATGACGATCGCGGCGGCGCCGATCACATCGGCGACCCCGGTCGCACCGACCTCGATCACGTGGGTGCGCGGGATGTTGCGGAAGCTCTTCATCGCCCCCGTCTCCTCGGCCGTGAGGACGATCAGGGCCGGACTCTTGGCGCCCCATTTCGAGAGCGCCTCGGCGGCCTGCTTCGTCGACGGGGTCTCGAAAGTCGCAGCGTCGAGGACGGCGACGCTGCCGCGCTCGGCATGGACCGAGAGCGCCGAGCGCATCGCCTTGCGGCGCGCTTTACGGTTGACCTTGACCGTGTACTTGCGCGGCTTCGGGCCGAAGGTGACGCCGCCGCCGTAGCGGCTGGAGACGCCGAGCGTGCCGACGCGGGCGCGGCCGGTTCCCTTCTGACGCCAGGCCTTGGCGGTCGTGAAGGCGACCTCACCGCGGGTCAAAGTCGAGGCGGTGCCACGGCGACGTGAGGCCATATCGGCGCGGGCGGCCTCGTGGACCAGCGACTGGTGGAAGGGCTCGGCGAAGAGCTCTTTGGGCAGGTCCGCTTTGGTCGATTTGCCGAGCACGGCCGCTTTAGACATCGGTCCTCACCTCGACGATCGCGTTGCGCGAGCCAGGGACCGAGCCTTTGATCAGCAGCAGGTTGCGATCGGCATCGACGTCGGCGATTTCGAGCCCCTTCTGGGTGACGCGCTTGTTACCCATCTGGCCCGGCATCCGCATCCCTTTGAAGACGCGGGCGGGGAAGGCGCTGGCGCCGATCGAGCCTGGGGCGCGGACGTTGTGGGAGCCGTGGCTGACGGGGCCGCGGCTGAAGTTATGGCGCTTGATGCCGCCCTGGAAGCCCTTGCCGATCGAGACACCGGCAACCTTCACCTTCTGGCCCGCCTCGAAGCCCTCGACAGTGACGTCGTCGCCAATCTTCGGCCCCTCCTCGGCCCCGAGGTCCTCGTCGCGGAACTCGACCAGGTGCCGCAGCGGCGCCGCCCCGGCCTTCTTCAGGTGGCCTTCCTCGGCCTTGCTCAGCTTGCCCTGCTTGACCTCGCCGAAGGCCAGCTGTACAGCGGCATAACCGTCGCGCTCGCGCTCGCGGACGGCGGTGACCTTGCAAGGGCCGGCCTCGATCACGGTGACCGGGACGACGCTGCCGTCCTTGCGGAAGATCTGCGTCATGCCCAGCTTCTTGCCCAGGATCGCGGCCATCGTCTAGAGGCGGATCTCGATGTCGACCCCGGCCGGCAGCGAGTCCAGCCGCTGCAGCGAGTCGACGGTTTTCGGGGAGGGCTGAAGGATGTCGATCAGGCGCTTGTGGGTGCGGATCTCGAAGTGCTCTCGCGAGTCCTTGTCCTTGAACGGAGAGCGGATCACGCAGTAGACGTTTTTCTCGGTCGGCAGCGGCACCGGCCCGGAGACGCTGGCACCGGTTCGCTCCGCGGTCTCGACGATCTCGCGGGCAGCCCGATCGATGGCGTCGTGGTCATACGCCTTCAACCGGATCCGAATTTTCTGTGCTGCTATCGCTGCCACTTTTCCTGCTGTCTCCGTATTTCTCACGCCGCTTACGGCGCATAAAGGGCGGGGCCCCATTTGGTGGGGCGCCGCCCCGGTCGTATGTCCTTGCAGTTGTCTCGCTGCCAGCTGGCAGCGAAAGGGCGGGCTCGTGCCCGCCCCCCGGAGCCGTCTACTCGATGATGTCCGAGACGACCCCCGAGCCGACGGTGCGGCCACCCTCGCGGATGGCGAACCGCAGACCCTGGTCCATCGCGATCGGCTGGATCAGCTCGATCGTCATCTCGACGTTGTCACCCGGCATCACCATCTCGGTCCCCTCGGGGAGGTTGGCGATCCCGGTCACGTCGGTGGTGCGGAAATAGAACTGAGGCCGGTAGCCGGAGAAGAACGGCGTGTGACGACCGCCCTCCTCCTTTTTCAGGCAGTAGACCTCGGCTTTGAATTTGGTGTGCGGCGTGATCGAGCCGGGCTTGCAGAGCACCTGCCCGCGCTCGATCTCCTCGCGCTTGGTGCCGCGCAGGAGGGCGCCGATGTTGTCGCCGGCCTGACCCTCGTCGAGGATCTTGCGGAACATCTCGACGCCGGTGACGGTGGTTTTGGTCGTGTCGTGGATACCGACGATCTCGACCTCGTCGCCGGTGTTGACGATGCCCTGCTCGACGCGGCCGGTGGCGACGGTGCCGCGACCGGTGATCGAGAAGATGTCCTCGACCGGCATCAGGAAGGGCTTGTCCAGCTCGCGCACCGGCTCCGGGATGTAGGAGTCGAGGGCAGCGGCCAACTCGAAGACGGCTTTCTGGGCCTCCTCGTCGCCTTCCAGCGCCTTCAGCGCCGAGCCCTTGATGATCGGGGTCTCCTCACCCGGGAAGTCGTACTCGTCGAGGAGTTCCTTGACCTCCTCCTCGACCAGCTCGATCAATTCGTCGTCGTCGACCTGGTCGATCTTGTTGAGGAAGACGACCACGTGCGGGACGTTGACCTGGCGCGCCAGCAGGATGTGCTCGCGGGTCTGCGGCATGACGCCGTCGGCGGCCGAGACCACCAGGATCGCGCCGTCCATCTGGGCGGCGCCGGTGATCATGTTCTTGACGTAGTCGGCGTGACCGGGGCAGTCGACGTGGGCGTAGTGCCGGTTGTCGGTCTCGTACTCGACGTGCGAGGTCGCGATCGTGATCCCGCGCTCTTTCTCCTCGGGAGCGTTGTCGATCTCCGCGAAGCTCTGAGCCTCGGCCCCACCCACAGTCGAGAGCGTCTGGGTGATCGCGGCCGTCAGCGTCGTCTTGCCGTGGTCGATGTGACCGATGGTGCCGACATTGACGTGCGGCTTATCGCGCTCGAATTTCTCCTTGGACATCTCTCTACCGTTTCGCCTTTCGAAGTCGTGTGTTCTGTCTGGTCTGGCTGCTTGGGTTTTGGGGGCCTTGCGTAGCAGGGAATTTTTCCCTGCCTGCGGGCGAACCTGGGAAATATAGCCAGATGCCGCCCGCTACCGCGCTTGGGTCTAAGAGCTCGCCCCCACTGGCTCTCCAGAGCGGTGCTCGACGATTTCCTCGGCGATGTTGCCAGGGCACCTCCTCGTAGCGCTCGAACTGCATCGTGTAGGTCGCGCGCCCCTGGGTCGAGGAGCGAAGATCGGTTGCGTAGCCGAACATCTCGCCGAGCGGGACGTAAGCCTGGACCGCGAGCGCGTTGCCGCGCTGCTCCTGGCCCTGGACTTTGCCGCGGCGGCGGGAGAGGTCGCCGATCACGTCGCCGAGGAAGTCCTCGGGGGTGACGACCTCAACTGACATCACCGGCTCCAGCAGGACCGGGTTGGCCTTGCGAGCGGCCTCCTGGATCGCCATCGAGCCGGCGATTTTGAACGCCATCTCCGAAGAGTCGACATCGTGGAAGGAGCCATCGACGAGTTCGGCGCGGACGTCGACCATCGGGTAGCCGGCCTTGACGCCGTTCTCCAGCGCCTCTTTCATGCCCTGTTCGGCGGGGCCGATGAATTCGCCGGGGATGACGCCACCCTTGATTTTGTTGATGAACTCGAAGCCCTCTTCGGGGGCGGGCTCGAGGTTGATGACGACATGGCCGAACTGGCCGCGGCCGCCGGTCTGGCGGACGAAGCGCGCCTCGACCTTCTCGACCCGCTTGCGGACCGTCTCGCGGTAGGCGACCTGCGGCTTGCCGACATTGGCCTCGACTTTGAACTCGCGCAGCATGCGGTCGACGATCACCTCGAGGTGAAGCTCGCCCATGCCATGGATCAGCGTCTGGCCGGTTTCCTCGTCGGATTCGATCCGGAAGGTCGGGTCCTCCTCGCCGAGGCGCTGCAGGGCGGTGCCCATCTTCTCCTGGTCGGCTTTGGTTTTCGGCTCGATCGCGACCGCGATCACCGTCTCCGGGAATTCGATGCTCTCCAGAGCGATCGGCGCATCGGGAGCGGCGAGCGTGTCGCCGGTACTGGTTTCCTTGAGACCGACACCGGCGCAGATGTCGCCCGCGTAGCACTCCTCGATCTCCTCGCGGCTGTTGGCATGCATCATCAGCAGCCGGCCGATGCGCTCGGTCCTGCCGGTCTTGACGTTGAGGACGCGGCCGCCGGCTTCGAGCTTGCCTGAGTAGACGCGGAAGTAGGTGAGCTTGCCGACGTAGGGGTCGGACATGATCTTGAAGGCGAGCGCAGCGAAAGGCGCGTTCTCGTCGGCGGCGCGCGTGTCCTCGGTCGGCTCCTCCTCGCCTTTCTTGGCGGGAACGAGCCCGGTCACGGGCGGAACCTCGAGCGGCGAGGGCAGCAGCTCGACGACCGCGTCGAGCAGCGGCTGCACGCCCTTGTTCTTGAACGAGGACCCGCAGAGCACCGGCGTCACCTTGGTGTCGAGGCAGGCGCGGTGCAGGGAGGCGGCGATCCGCTCGTGCGGGATCTCCTCCTCGGCCAGGTAGGCCTCCATCAGCTCGTCGTCGTAGTCGGCACAGGCCTCGATTAGCTGGGTCCGGTATTCCTCGGCCTGGTCGACGAGGTCGGCCGGGATCTCTTCGGTCTCGAACTCGGTGCCGAGTTCGTCCTTCCAGACCAGCGCCTTCATCTCAATCAGGTCGACGACGCCGATGAAGTCGCCCTCGCTGCCGATCGGCAGCTGGATCGGCAGCGGGTTGGCGCCGAGGCGGTCGACCATCGTCTGCACCGAGTTGAAGAAGTCGGCGCCCGTGCGATCCATCTTGTTGATGTAGGCGAAGCGCGGCACCTTGTACTTGTCGGCCTGGCGCCAGACGGTCTCGGACTGCGGCTCGACGCCGGCGACGGCGTCGAAGACGGCGACGGCGCCGTCGAGAACGCGGAGGCTGCGCTCGACCTCGACCGTGAAGTCGACGTGGCCCGGCGTGTCGATGATGTTGATCCGGTGGCCGTTCCACTCGCAGGCGGTGGCGGCGGAGGTGATCGTGATCCCGCGCTCCTGCTCCTGTTCCATCCAGTCCATGACCGCGGCGCCCTCGTGGACCTCGCCGATTTTGTGGGTGCGGCCGGTGTAGTAGAGGATGCGCTCGGTCGTCGTCGTCTTACCGGCGTCGATGTGCGCCATGATCCCGATGTTGCGGGTCTTCTCTAGTGGGAAGCTGCGTGGCATGGTCTGAAGTCCGGTTGGTCTCTCTGAAGTCTTGCGAAATGGGATTTGGGTGAAACGAAAGCGGTCCGGCACTGAGCAGAAACTGCGCCAGCACCGGCGCAACCAGCGAAAAAAAAGGGCCCCAGCGGGCCCGGCGAAGCGAACTGCGAAAAAACTGCCTGAGCGACGGGCGATGATAGCAGCGGCGCGAGGGCGTATCGGCCCGGCGCTGAGGAAGCTCGCCAAGCGCCCGGCGCGATGGAGCCGCGACCTCGACAGAGCGGCGAACCGCGGCCTCGAGCGCGCTCACCCGGTGCTGGTCGGGAGCGCTCACCGGGCGCGGCTGTGGACCGGGACGGCAACCGCCTGGGCGCGGCCACGGGTGCGACCCGTGGCCGCGAGGTTCTTCCGCACCCTCGCCGTCGGCGAGCGCTGGCTGCGGCGAGGGTGCGCGGCAGCGGTCCGCGGCGCCACCCGCGTCAGCGCCGTCGTCACCCCACAGCGGGGGGTCGCCGTCGTCATCGCCCTGGCCGGCGCGGGCCTGATCGCCTCCCAGTTCGTCGACTACCGCGCGGTCGAGATCGGCCAGCCCGGCTACGCGGACCTGCCCAGCGCCGCTCCCCCTCCGACCGTTGACCCGAAGACGGCCGGCGAGGCCCACGCCTACCTACTGGTCCCGCTCGGGGGGCTTGCCGTCCTGCTCGGCCTCTTCGCGGCCGCCGGCTATCGCAAGCGCCTCGGCCTGATGGCAGCTGGGCTGGGGGTGGTCGCGCTCGCCGCGATTTTGCTCGTCGACCTGCCGAACGGGCTTGACGCGGGGGCGCAGACCTCGCGCTTCGCAGGTGCCACGGCGGTGCTCAGGGACGGCTTCTACGCCGAGCTCGCGGCAGCGGCGGGGCTGATCGTTGCCGGACTGCTCTACTATGCGCGGCCGTGCCGAATACGAATCAGCTCGTCAGGAAGGGCCGCAAGCGCCCGAAGAAGAAGACCACGACCCCGGGCCTCAAGTCGGGCCAGGGTCGCAAGAAGGGCGTAGCCGCCCCGCAGCGGCGCGGCGTCTGCACCCGCGTGGCGACGGTGACGCCGAAGAAGCCGAACTCGGCTCTGCGCAAGATCGCCCGTGTGCGGCTGACCAACGGCATGGAGGTCACCACCTACATCCCCGGCGAGGGACACAATCTTCAGGAGCACTCGGTGGTGCTGATTCGCGGTGGTCGCGTCAAGGATCTGCCAGGCGTCCGTTACAAGGTCGTCCGCGGCACCCTCGACGCCGCCGGCGTCTCCGACCGCAAGCAGGGTCGCTCCCTCTACGGAGTCAAAGCCTCCTAATGCCGCGTCGCTCCGCAGCAACGATCCGACCGGTCGAGCCCGACGCGCGCCACCGCAACCGCCTCGTCCAACAGCTCATCAACAAGGTCATGTCCGACGGCAAGAAGTCCCGGGCCGAGCAGATCGTCTACGACAGCCTCGCGATCGTCGGCGAGCGCAGCGGCGAGGACCCGGTGGAGACGCTGGAGGCGGCGATCAAGCAGCTGACCCCGGTGCTCGAGGTTCGCTCCCGCCGGGTCGGCGGCGCGACCTACCAGGTTCCGGTCGAGGTCCCTGCCCGGCGCGCCCGCACCCTCGCGGTCCGCTGGCTGGTCCAGTACGCCCGTGCTCGCCGCGAGTACTCGATGGCCGAGCGGCTCGCCAGCGAGATCCTCGACGCGACCCAGCAGCAGGGCAGCGCCTGGAAGCGGAAGGACGACATCTACCGCATGGCCCAGGCCAACAAGGCCTTTGCCCATTACCGCTGGTAGCAGCGCCGCCTGCGCCCTCATCTAGTCTGGGCACATGAGTAAGCCGATTCTGGCTGTCGATATCGACGGGGTCATCAGCCTCTTCGGCTTCGACGAGCCGCCGCCGAAGGAGGAGGCTCAGTTCGAGCTCGTGGACGGGATGGTGCACTGCATCTCCCTGCTGGCGGGCGAGCGCCTGATCCGGCTCGCGGACCACTATGACCTGCTCTGGGCCAGCGGCTGGGAGGACCGGGCGAACGACTACCTGCCGAACATCCTCGGCCTGCCGGAGCTGCCGCATCTGACCTTCAACGGGGCAGCCCAGTTCGGCTCCGCCCATTGGAAGCTGGGGCCCATCGACAAGTACTGCGAGGGTCGGGCGATGGCCTGGATCGACGACAACTTCGACGAGAGCTGCTACGAGTGGGCGCGGGGGCGGGACGAGCCGACCCTGCTGGTCCCGACCGAAGCGCACCTCGGGCTCGAGGAGGCGCAGACCGAAGCGCTCGCGGCCTGGGCTCGCGGCATCTAGAGCGGGCTACACTGACGAAGGTGACCGGGTTCTGGCCGATCTTCTTCCTTTTGGTGGTCTTGAAGATCCCCGTTTTGGGATCGCTCTGGCTCGTCTGGTGGGCGAGCAAGCAGACACCCGAGCCGGAGGGGGCGTCAGAGGATTCCGATGGCGGCTTCAAGCGCCGTCCGCGCCCGAAGCTGCCGCGCGGCCCGCGTCGAGGCCCGCACGGAGGCGGTGCCGCGATGCCGCTGCCGGTCTGCCCGCCGGGCGGGCGGACCAGGGTCGTCAAGCCGGCTGCGCAGCCGGCTTTCGCTCGCGCTGGATCTCGCGCAGATACGGATAGAAGTCGACCTCGACCGTATGACGCTTAGAGGCGACGTAGCGCTTCCGCATCTTCCGTTCCTCGCTCTCGATCTCACGCCGCATCTCCGCCGCCGCCGGTAGCGCGACCCGGCCCGCGAGCAGGTCCGCGACCCACTCGCACTGGGCCTCGGCGAGGGGCATGATCGGGCCGAGCGGCTGGATGAAGCCGATGAAGTAGAGACCGGGACGCTCGGGTGATGCGACGCGGCGGTAGAGCGGCAGCCGGTTGTCGGGCGCGGAGAAGACCTCGGGCGCGAAGAAGGGGAAGGTCATCTTGTAGCCCGTGCAGTAGACGACGAGGTCGATCTCCTCTTCGCTGCCGTCGGCGAAGCGGACGCTGCGGCCGCCGGTGAAACGGTCGATGTTGGGCTTGACCGCGATGTCGCCGTGGCCGAGCCGGGGCAGCAGCTCCGAGGAGACGGTGGGGTGCGCCTCGAAGAGCTTGTGGTCGGGCTTCGGCAGGCCATAGGCGGTTGGATCGGCGGCGGAGGCGACGCCGAGCGCACGCGTGGCGAAGAAACGCTGCACCGCCAGGGGCAACATCGAGGTGATCGGGTTGGAGAGCTCGTCGATCGGTTTGCCGTTGATGTACTTGGGGATGACGTAGGCGCCGCGGCGGGTCGCCAGGAACGTCTTGTCGGCGATCCGCGAGGACTCGACCGCGATGTCGACCGCGGAGTTGCCGATGCCGAGCACCAGCACCCGCTTGCCGGGCAAAACGTCGGGCTCGCGGTAGTGGTGGGCATGCGTCTGCTCACCCTCAAACTGATCGGAGCCCGGGAAGGCCGGTTCGGGCCAGCGCGGATCCCAGTGGTGGCCATTGGCGACCAGCACCGCGCGGTAGCGCTGACTCTCGCGCTTGCCGTCGGCGTCCTCGACGGTGACCTCCCACCCCCCGTCCACCGGCTCGACGCCGACGACCTCGGTGTGGAAGCTGATCTTCTCCCGCAGGCCAAAGTGATCCGTGTATTCGTCGAAGTACTCGGCCATCTGGAAGTGATCCGGGTAGTCGGGGAAGTGGTCGGGCATCGGCAGGGTTTTGAAGGCCATCACCCGCCGCGAGGTGTTGATGTGCAGCGACCGATACGCCGACGACATCCCGTTGTCGTTTTCGTAGCGCCAGTTGCCGCCGACGAACGACCCCTTCTCGAAGCAGTCGAAGGGGATCCCGCGCGACTGCAGGACCTGAGCGGCAACGATCCCGGACGACCCCGCGCCGACGATGCAGACCTTCTCAGCAGTAGCCATAGGTGAAATCTATAGAACTGGCTACTCAGCCAACTACGCCTTGGCCCGGCACTTGCGAAGGAATTCCCCTCGTACCTGTGCGCCATCCGCGAAGCGCGCCCGCATCTTCAGGGCGAACGTGCCATCGGGGCACCGGAGCGAGGCCACGCCATCCATGGCATTGCGACCACCGAGCCGCCGGCGCAGGGTCAGCTCGAGATCGAGGAGAAAACCGGCGCCGCCGGCGATCTTCGGGACCGTGAGGATCGCTTCCGTGCCTTTTCGCGACTTCCTCATCTCGATCGGCATCACGATCACGGCACTCAACGGATCGGTCATCTCGCCCACTGCGTGGAGGGTGGTGCCGCTCTTCCCGGCGCTGCCGTTGAAGACGACAACATCCAGTGCGGCGGGGACCGGCGGTTGGCCAGGAAACGCAATCCCGGCGCCAGCCCGCCCCGCGCCGACGATCGCGCGTCCGCACAGCCGCTTGATCTCAGCCAGCGAGCGCCAGATCTGAAGGGACGGCCCTTCGCACTTCGGCAGCGCCCGACCGTCGATGCGGATGTTCCTGTCGAACTCGAAGACGAGCTCTTCCAGCGCCGGAGGGATAACGCCGCCACGGGCCCGAATCGTGGTGGCGACACTGAGGGAAATCGGAACTCGGTCGGTCCGGGACAGCGCCTGCGGGGAGAAGTCAGGATCGACCGTGACCCAGAGGGGATCGGGCAGGGGGATGACGTCTTTCGCCCAGCCGGCAAGAGCCGGCACAGACAGGACAGAGAGAGTCACCGCCACGCAGAGCGCGCCCAACCCGACGCTCCCTCTCCGGCTTCTTCTCTTCTCGGCTCCCCCTCGAAACATCCTCTGTTCCTAAACGTACACCGCCCTTGAAGGGGTGAAGAGGTTCACCCCTGGGGTCCGTAGAGCAAAACGCCAATCGATTCGAAGCTGGATCCATCGGATTTACCAACCCAACGAAAGGAACTCTCCGATGACCAGCAAGACCCGTTCATACCGTCCCTCCCCCGCCCTGATCGTCGCCTGCGTGGCGCTCGTGATGGCCCTCACCGGCAGCGCGATCGCCGCCGGCGTTGCCAAAAACAGCGTCCGCTCGCCGCAGATCGTCGACGGCACGGTCCGCACCCTGGACCTCCGCGACGACTCGGTCAACGCGGCCAAGATCGCCAAAGACCAGGTCGGCGCGGATGAGATCGCCGAGAACGCCGTCTCCTCGCCCGAGGTTGCACCTGACTCGCTGACCGCGGCCGACCTCGGCCCCAACTCGGTCACCTCCTCGGAGGTCGCCGACCAGTCCCTGACCGCCAACGACCTCGGCCCCGACTCGGTCGGCTCCAGCGAGATCGCGGCCGACGCCGTCGGCCCGAGCGAGCTGCAGACCAGCTCGGTCCGGGCAGCAGAGCTGGCGCCGATCGTCCAGGTGTCGAACGACGCCGCGATCGCCGCCAACAGCAACGCCAGCACCTCGGTGGCCTGCCCCGCCGGGACCACGGTGATCAGCGGCGGCGGCCGGTCCAGCCTCTACACGATCCACCTCGCCTCCTCCTACCGGAGCGGCAACGGCTGGCACATCGACGCCCGCAACAACAGCGGCAGCAACGGCACCATCACCGGCTACGCCTACTGCCTCGCCGGCTAGTCAAGAGATCAACCACCACCACGAAAAAGCCGGGGCTCACGCCCCGGCTTTTTCTATTCCCAGTAGAAGGCACTGGCGGACCCGCGAAACCCCGATCGCTGGGACTTTTTGTCGCTATAGCGACCATAACTCGCAGCGATCGAAGCCGTCCCGCCAGCAAAAGCGCCCCGGAGGTCGAGTCGACCACCGGGGCGCTTCGCGTGAGAGGGGTAGGGCACCCCTCGAAACGTCTTGTACTTTTTCGCAACCGTGCCTCGGGCGACAGCCGGCGGCGACTCGCGAAAAAGTTAAGTGAAGAGGGGTGCCCTACCCCTCTCCCACTATTTGCTCTCGTCGGTGGTCGACTCGATCTCGTTCGCGAGCTCCTCGAGCTCCTCCGCAAACGAAGGCCCGAAGCTCTCGACCGGCGCCTCGACGCCGTCGACGCCGAGCTCGGCCGCGAGATCGTCCTCGTCGAGCAGGTCTTCGTCGCTCGGCGGCTCGATCGGCACCGCGGGCTCGATCGCGACCGTGCGGTAGTGCTTGAGGCCGGTCGCGGCCGGGATCAGCTTGCCGATGATCACGTTCTCCTTCAGGCCCACGAGCCTGTCCCGTTTGCCCTCGAGGGCAGCGTCGGTGAGCACCTTGGTCGTCTCCTGGAAGGAGGCCGCCGAGAGGAAGGACTCGGTCGCCAGCGAGGCCTTGGTGATCCCGAGGATGACCTCCTCGCCTTTGGCCGCCGTGCCGCCATCTTCCTTGGTCTTTTTGTTGAGCCGTTTGAGTGCACCGCGGTCTTCGAGCTGGCCGGGCAACAGGCTGGTCGAGCCCTTCGACTCGATCCGCACCTTCTTCAGCATCTGGCGGGCGATGATCTCGATGTGCTTGTCGTTGATGTCGACGCCCTGGGCGCGGTAGACCTTCTGCACCTCCTGCACCAGGTAGACCTCGACGTCGGTACGCCCACGGATCGCCAGCAGGTCGGCCGGGTAGAGCGAGCCCTCGTTCAGCTGCTGTCCGGCCTCGACCTTGTCGCCGTCGGCGACGTGCAGCCGGGTCCGCAACGGGAAGCTGTAGGAGTGCTCCTCGCCGCTGGACTCGGTGACGATGATTTTCAGCGCTTTGTCGGTCTCGTCGACGCTGACCTTGCCGTCGGCCTCGGCCATCTGCGCCAAGCCCTTCGGTTTACGCGCCTCGAAGAGCTCGACGATGCGCGGCAGGCCCTGGGTGATGTCCTGGCCCGCGACACCGCCGGTGTGGAAGGTGCGCATGGTGAGCTGGGTGCCGGGCTCGCCGATCGACTGGGCGGCGATGATCCCCACCGCGTCGCCGATGTTGACCGTGAAGCCGGTCGCCGGAGCGACGCCGTAGCAGGAGCGGCAAACGCCGGATTCCGCCTCGCACTTGAGCGCCGAGCGGACCGGGATCCTGGTCTCCTCGTCGTCGAACGCCTCGGCGATCGCTTCGACGTCGGGCAGGGTGATCTCCTGGTTGCGCTTGAGCAGCTCGCGACCGCGTTTGGTCTCGAGCTTTTTCGCCGCCAGGCGCCCGACGAGGTTGTCGTTGAGCGAGCCGTCGTCCTTGCGCAGGACCATCTCGATGTGGTCTTTGGTTTTGCAGTCCTCCTGGCGCACGATCACGTCCTGAGCCACATCGACCAGACGCCGCGTCAGGTAGCCGGAGTCGGCCGTGCGCAGCGCCGTGTCGGCGAGGCCCTTTCGGGCGCCGTGGGTGGAGATGAAGTACTCCAGGACCGAGAGGCCCTCCATGAAGTTGGCCTTGATCGGCCGCTCGATGATCTCCCCTTTCGGGTTGGCCATCAGGCCGCGCATCCCCGCCAGCTGGCGGATCTGTTTGAACGAGCCGCGAGCACCGGAGTTGGCCATCATGAAGATGGGGTTGAGCTCGTCGAGGTTGTCCTCCATCGCCTGCGCGACCTCGTCGGTGGCGCGGTTCCAGTGCGCGGTGACCGCCTCGTGGCGCTCCTCGGCGGTGATGTAGCCGTCGTCGTACTGGCCGACGATCGCTTCGGTCTCCTTCTCGTAGCGCTCGAGGATCTCCGCCTTCTCGGGCGGCGAAACGACGTTGTTCTTGGAGACCGTGATGCCGGCCTGGCTCGCGTAATGGAAGCCGAGGTCCTTGAAGGCGTCCAGGACCTGTGAGACCGGCGGCGCGCCGTAGGCCTCGACCAGGTTGGAGACCATTTCGTTGACGTCCTTCTTCTTCAGCGAGTGGTTGACGAACTCGTACTGCTCCGGATCGAAGTCGTCCTCGAGCGCCTCGGCGAGGGCACGCTCGATGCTTTCGTTGAAGATGATCCGCCCGACCGTGGTCAGGAAGTGTTCCTTCCCCGCCCGCCGGTACTCGGCCCGGTCGTGCAGTTTGCAGCCGCCGTTCTCGTAGACGAGCTCGGCCTCCTGGGCGGAACGGAACGTCTTCACCTTGGGGCCGGAGCCGTTGCGGCCCTTGCCGGCCTTCAGCGCCTCGTCGGCCTTCGCCAGCTCCTCCTCGTCCGGACCGTAGGTCAGGTAGTAGATGCCGAGGACCATGTCCTGGGTCGGGGTCGCCAGCGGCGCCCCGTGGGCCGGGGAGAGGATGTTGTTGGCCGACAGCATCAGGATCCGCGCCTCGGCCTGGGCCTCGGCGGAAAGCGGCACGTGGACCGCCATCTGGTCGCCGTCGAAGTCGGCGTTGAACGCGTGGCAGACCAGCGGGTGGACCTGGATCGCCTTGCCCTCGACCAGGATCGGTTCGAAGGCCTGGATGCCGAGGCGGTGCAGGGTCGGTGCCCGGTTGAGCAGGACCGGGTGCTCGTGGATGACTTCCTCGAGCACGTCCCAGACCTCGGGGATCATCGACTCCACCATCTTCTTCGCCGCCTTGATGTTCTGGACGGCTTTGCGCTCGACGAGCTGGGCCATGATGAATGGCTTGAAGAGCTCCAGCGCCATCAGCTTCGGCAGGCCGCACTGCTGCAGCCGCAGGCTCGGACCGGAGACGATCACCGAGCGGCCGGAGTAGTCGACGCGCTTGCCGAGCAGGTTCTGGCGGAAGCGCCCCTGCTTGCCCTTGAGCATGTCGGAGAGCGACTTCAGGGGGCGGTTGCCCGGCCCGGTGACCGGGCGGCCGCGGCGGCCGTTGTCGAACAGCGCGTCGACCGCCTCCTGCAGCATCCGCTTCTCGTTGTTGACGATGATCTCGGGGGCGCCGAGGTCAAGCAGCCGTTTCAACCGGTTGTTGCGGTTGATCACGCGGCGGTAGAGGTCGTTGAGGTCAGAGGTCGCGAAACGGCCACCATCGAGCTGGACCATCGGGCGCAGCTCCGGCGGGATCACCGGCACCGCGTCGAGGACCATCCAGGCCGGCTGGTTGTCGGAGTTGAGGAAGGCCGAGGCGACTTTCAGCCGCTTCACGGCGCGGGCCTGTTTCTGGCCTTTGGAGCTGTTGATGATCTGCTCCAGTTCCTCGCAGTCGGCCTCGAGGTCGACCTGTTCGAGCAGGTCGCGAACGGCTTCCGCGCCCATGCCGCCGCGGAAGTACTCGCCCCACCCGAACGGGGAGCCGAACCTGTCTTTGAGCTCGCGGAAGACCGTCTCGTCGTTGACGACGTCCTTCGGCTTCATCTCCGTGAAGATCTTCCAGACTTCCTGCATCCGCTCGCCCGCCTCTTCGAGGTAGGCCTCGGTGTCGGCGATCTCGGCGTCGAACTGTTTGCGCAGTTCTTTGATCATTTTGGCCCGTTCGTCGTCCTTCAGCTTGCGCAGCTGCGCCGCGGTCAGCTTCAGCGAGTCGGCCCAGATGTGGTCCTCGTCGTCGAACTTGTCCTGGGAGCCCTCTTCGAGGTACTTGACCCGCCGCTCCAGCGACTCGTTCAGTTCCTGGGTCCGCTTCTGCTGTTCGGACTCGTAGGAATCGACGACTTTTTTGACCTCTTTCTCGAGTTTGCCGATGTCCTTGTCGCGAGCCTCCTCGTCGACCCAGGTGATCATCGACGCCGCGAAGTAGAGGACCTTCTCCAGCTCTTTCGGAGCCATGTCGATCAGGTAACCGATCCGGCTCGGAACGCCCTTGAAGAACCAGATGTGGGAGACCGGCGACGCGAGGTCAACGTGGCCCATGCGCTCGCGGCGGACCTTGGAGCGCGTTACCTCGACGCCGCAGCGCTCACAGACGATCCCCTTGTAGCGGACGCGCTTGTACTTGCCGCAGTAGCACTCCCAGTCCTTGGTCGGACCGAAGATGCGCTCACAGAAGAGCCCGTCTTTCTCCGGCTTCAGGGTTCGGTAGTTGATCGTCTCCGGCTTCGTGACCTCGCCCCAACTCCAGGAGCGGATCTTCTTCGAAGACGCGAGACCGATCTCGATCGCGTCGAAATTGTTGATGTCGATCATCAGTCCTCCACCTCGGCCGGTGCGGCCTCCTCGGCTTTTCCGGCACCATCACCATCAGTTCCAGCCTCGCCCTCGGCGACGACCTGCTCCTCCTGCTCGTCCGCGGCCCCGTTGTTGCCGTCGGCGCGGACGCCGGTCAGGTCCATCCCCAGCTCCTCGGCCGCTTTCAGCAGGTCGTCCTCCTCGTCGGAGATTTCGACGTCGGTCCCCTCGGAGACCACGTTGGCGTCGAGGGAGAGGCTCTGGATCTCCTTCAACAGCACTTTGAAGGACTCCGGGATCGAGGGCTCGGGGATGTTCTCGCCCTTGACGATCGCCTCGTAGGCCTTGACCCGCCCGACGGTGTCGTCGGACTTGACCGTGAGCATCTCCTGCAGCGTGTAGGCGGCGCCGTAGGCCTCGAGGGCCCAGACCTCCATCTCGCCGAAGCGCTGACCGCCGAACTGCGCCTTGCCGCCCAGCGGCTGCTGGGTGACCAGGGAGTAGGGCCCGGTCGAGCGGGCGTGGATCTTGTCGTCGACCAGGTGCAGCAGCTTGAGGATGTACATGTAGCCGATCGTGACCTTGCCCTCGTAGGGCTCGCCGGTGCGGCCGTTGTAGAGCTGGGCCGTGCCGGAGGCGCGGGCGCCGGCACGGGCGCTCTTGTCGACCCCGAGGTCGACGCCGCGGTCGGCGTTCTCGTCGTTCCAGGAGACCAGGGCCTCGTCGACGTCCTCGACGGTCGCCCCGTCGAAGACCTGGGTGGCCACGTAGACGCGACCGTCGCCTTCGTCGGAGTGGGCCTCCTTGTAGGACTCGGAGCCGTCGTCGTACCAGCCGTTCGCCGCGACCCACCCGAGGTGGGTCTCGAGGATCTGGCCGATGTTCATCCGGCTCGGCACGCCGAGCGGGTTGAGGATGACGTCGACGGGGGTGCCGTCGGCCAGGTGGGGCATGTCCTCCTCGGGCACGATCTTCGAGATCACACCCTTGTTCCCGTGGCGGCCGGCGAGCTTGTCGCCCTCGGCGATCTTGCGCTTGGTCGCGACGTAGACGCGGACCAGGTCGTTGACGCCGGGCGGCAGGTCGTCGCCGTCGTCGCGGCTGAAGGTGAGGACGTCGATCACGACGCCACCCTCGCCGTGCGGGACTTTCAGCGAGGTGTCGCGGACCTCGCGCGCCTTCTCCTTGAAGATCGCGCGGATCAGCTTCTCCTCGGCGGTCAGCTCGGTCTCGCCCTTCGGCGTCACCTTGCCGACCAGGAGGTCGCCGGAGACGACCTCGGCGCCGACGCGGACGATGCCGCGCTCGTCGAGGTTGCGCAGGCTCTCCTCGGAGCGGTTGGGGATGTCGCGGGTGATCTCCTCGTCGCCGAGCTTGGTCGTGCGGGCGTCGATCTCGTACTCCTCGATGTGGATCGAGGTGAGTCTCGTCGTCCTTGACCAGGCGCTCGGAGAGGATGATCGCGTCCTCGAAGTTGTAGCCCTCCCAGGACATGAAGGCGACCAGGCAGTTCTTGCCCAGGGCGATCTCACCACCGCCGGTGGAGGAGCCATCGGCGAGCACGTCGCCCTCCTTCACCTTCTGGCCGGTGTTGACGATCGGCCGCTGGTGGATGATCGTGCCCTGGTTCGAGCGCATGAACTTGTGCAGCGGGTACTCGTCTTTCTTCGAGCCGCTGGTGACGACGATGCGCTCGGCGTCGACGTGGGTGACTTCGCCGGCGTTGTCGGCGAGGACGACGTCGCCGGTGTCGATCGCGGCGCGGCGCTCCATGCCGGTGCCGATCAGCGGCGGATCGGGTTTCAGCAGCGGCACCGCCTGGCGCTGCATGTTGGAGCCCATCAGGGCGCGGTTGGCGTCGTCGTGCTCGAGGAACGGGATCAGCGACGTCGCCACCGACCAGATCTGGGTCGGCGAGACGTCCATCAGGTCGACTTCCTTGGGAGTCGCGGTGGCGTACTCCTGCTCGCCGGCGCGGACCAGCACCTGCGGGCCCTTCAGCTTGCGCGTCTTGGGGTCGAACTCGGAGTTCGCCTGGGCGATCACCTTGTCCTCCTCCTGGGTCGCGTCGAAGTGGACGATCTCGTCGCTGACGACGCCGTCGTCGACCGGCCGGTAGGGGGTCGTGACGAAGCCGTGCTCGGAGACCTGGGCGTAGGAGGCGAGCGAGCCGATCAGGCCGATGTTCGGACCCTCGGGGGTCTCGATCGGGCACATCCGGCCGTAATGGGTCGGGTGCACGTCGCGGACCTCGATCGGGGCCCGCTCACGGGTCAGGCCGCCGGCGCCGAGCGCCGAGAGCCGGCGCCTGTGGGTGAGGCCGGAGAGGCTGTTGGTCTGGTCCATGAACTGCGAGAGCTGCGAGGAGCCGAAGAACTCCTTCATCGCCGCGACGACCGGGCGGATGTTGATGATCGTCTGCGGCGTGATCGCGTCGGCGTCTTCGGTGGTGAGCCGCTCGCGGACGACGCGCTCCATCCGGTAGAGGCCGATCCGGAAGGCCTCCTGGATCAGCTCGCCGACCGTGCGCAGGCGCCGGTTGCCGAAGTGCTCGTACTCGTCGAGGTGCTCGTTGACCGGCTCGCGCGGGTAGGTGATCGCCTCCGCGGCGTAGTCTTTGATCGGGTTCTCCTCGTCGATCTCCTCGGGGATCCCGAGCAGCTTCGGCAGGCTGACCAGCTCCTTGACCAGGGCGATGATGTCGTCGTGGGTGAGGACCCGGTGTCGAGGTCGATGTCGAGGTCGAGCCGGGCGTTGAGCTTGTAGCGGCCGACCCGGGTCAGGTCGTAGCGCTTGGGGTCGAAGAAGAGCTGCTCGAGCAGGCGCTTTGGCGGCGTCGACCGAGGGCGGCTCGCCCGGGCGCTGCTTTTTGAACAGCTCGATCAGGGCGCCCTCTTCGGTCCGGGTCGCCTCGGTGTCGGCCTCGATCGTGTGCCGCAGGTAGACCGAGTTGTCGAACATGTCGAGCAGCTGCTCGTCCTCGACGTAGCCCATCGCGCGCAGCAGCACCGTCACCGGCAGTTTGCGCTTGCGGTCGATGCGGACGAAGACTTTGCCTTTTTTGTCGACTTCGAGCTCCAGCCAGGAGCCGCGGGCCGGCATCAGGTTGGCGATGAAGACCTGCTTTTCGGGGTCCTTCGGCGCCATCACGTAGGCGCCGGGGGAGCGCACGAGCTGGGTGACGACGACGCGCTCGGTGCCGTTGATGATGAAGGTGCCGCGCTCGGTCATCCACGGGAAGTCGCCCATGAAGACGGCCTGCTCGCGGATCTCCCCCGTCTCCTTGTTCTGGAAGGCGACGGTCGCGGTCAGCGGCCGCGAGTAGGTCATGTCCTTCTCGCGGCACTCCTCGATCGTGTGCGGCGGCTCCTCGAATTTGAACTCGCCGAAGACGATGGCGAGGTTCCCCGTGTAGTCCTCGATCGGGGATATGTCGTCGATCGTCTCCCGCAGCCCACCGTTCTTCGGATCCGTCAGCTCTTCGAAGGAGCGGCGCTGGATATCGATCAGGTGGGGGACTTCGAGGGGGTTCTGTAGTCGGGAAAAACTCCTGCGGGTTACGGGGGCAGCGTTGGAACGTGCCAAAGTCGGCGACTCCTCAGGCGGTCAGAGGGACGTGGATACAGCGCAGATATGGGCAGGGGACGGACAACTGGCGCGCGACCGCGAAAAATAACACACCGGCGACTCGGCCGCCGAGCTTGGCTCCCTGCCTGGGATCCGCGCGGAGACAGCGCTCTATTTGAGCTCGACGGTGGCGCCGGCCTCCTCGAGTTCGGCCTTGAGCTTGTCGGCCTCCTCGCGCTCGACGCCCTCTTTGATCGCTTTCGGGGCCTCGTCGACGATCGCCTTGGCCTCTTTCAGGCCAAGCCCGGTCGCGGCGCGGACGACCTTGATCACCGGCACTTTCTGGCCGCCGACCTCGGTCAGCACGACGTCGACCGTGGAGGCCTCTTCGTCGCCACCGTCGCCGTCACCGGCGGGAGCGCCGGCAGCGCCGGTGCGGCGGCGGCGACGGCGGTCGCGGAGACGCCGAACTCCTCCTCGAGCGCTTTGATCCGCTCGGAGAGCTCGAGCACCGAGATGCCTTTCAGCTCCTCGATCCAGTCCTCAGTTGAAATCTTTGGTTGCCATTTACTCCTCTTCCTTTTGTCGTCGTCTGAAGTCTCTTGCTGCTCAGAAGTCTCGTCGGCCTTGGCCTCCTCAGCTGGGCTTCCTCCTCGGCGGCTGCCTCCTCCGTCTCATCCGCGGGTGGCGCGGTAGGCGGTCCTCGCCCGAGGCAGCTTCGCTCCGCAGGACGAGCTGGGTCCTCCGGGCGTGACAGGCCCGCGGCGGGGCTGGGGGCCTCGCCGGAGACGAGGCCTTTCTCGGCGATCTGGCCGAGCTGCAGGGCGAGGCCCTGGATCATCGAGCCGAGGCCGCGGACCAGGCCGGTCAGCGGGCTGGCGACGACGCCGGCGAGCTGGCCGTCGAGCACTTCGCGCGAGGGCAGGCGGGCGATCGATTTGAACTTGTCCTCGTCGAGGAGGAGTTCGCCCATGAAGCCGCCCTTGAAGGCGAGGACGTCGTGCTCTTTGTTGAAGGTCGAGATCGCCTTCGCGGCCGGGCGGTGTCGCCGCGGACGAAGGTCAGCGCGGTCGGGCCCTGCAGCAGCTCGGCGAGCCGCTCCTCGCCGGCCTTCTCGGCGGCGAGTTTGGTCAGGCGGTTCTTGACGACCCGGAAGCTGGCGTCGGCCTCGCGCAGCTTGGCGCGCAGCTCGGCCGCCTGGGGGACGCTGATGCCCCGGTAGTCGACCGCGAAGATCGCTTCGGCGCCCTCGATCTGGGCGGCGATCTCCTCGATGGCTTGTTGCCTTTTCGTCTCGGTTCATCGTTCACCTGCACCGGGCTTCTGGGCTGTGCCCCGCCGGTGGTCTCGGGGTCGCGCGGCGGGGCAGTTTAGGCGGTCGCCGGCTCCTGCGGCCTCGGCTCTCGGCGGTCGCCGCAGCGCGCCGGCCTCGCGGTCGCCGGCCTTGCCGCGTCGACCCGGATCCCCGGGCCCATCGTCGTCGTCAGCGTCGCAGGAGAGGATGTAGCGGCCCTTCGCCGCCGAGGGCTTGGCGCGGACGATCTCGTCGATCACGGCGGTAGTTGTCGAGCAGCTTGTCGCTGGTCGAAGCTCGCCTTGCCGATCGCCGGTGGACGATAGCCTGGCGGTCGGTCCGGTACTCGATCTTGCCCGCCTTCGATTCGCTGACCGCCTTGTCGATCTCGTCGGTGACCGTGCCCACCTTCGGGTTCGGCATCTTGCCCTGGGGGCCGAGAACGCGGCCGAGTTTGCCGACCGCCGGCATCATGTCCGGGGTCGCGATCGCGACGTCGAAGTCTGTCCAGCCCTCCTCCACTTTCTC
>CAWDKO010000002.1:0-10232 GCA_963802935.1 uncultured Solirubrobacterales bacterium
GACCGCTGCTGTCGGAGTCGCCGCCCGAGCTGGAGCTGCCGCCGCCCGAGCCGTGGCCCGAATGGCTCCCCCCCGAAGTTCCCTCGCCGGAGCCGCTCCCACCCGAGTCGTCCGAGCCCGAGTGGCCGCTTCGGCCGGGACCCTCGCCTCCGTGGCCGGAGGAGCCGTCTCCCCGGCCGCGTCCGCGACCTCGCCCGGAGGAGTCGTCGCTGTCGTCTCCAGAGCTTCGCTCGTCCCGGCCGCGGCGGTTGTCGTCCCCGACTCCGCGATCGTCGTCTCCCCGGCCAGGTCCGCCGCCCCCGCGATCGTCGCCCGACCCCGTCGATGGCGCCGAGCTCGAGCCGTCGGAGGATCCGGCCGAACCGGAGAGCTCGCCGCTGCCTGGTGCCTGCGCGGCCGAGGCAGCCGCCGGCTCCGTTCCGTTGCCGTCGCGGTTCTGGTGGATCGCCACCCCGGCGCCGACCGAGCCGGCGACCAGGACCGTCGCCACGCCGGCCTTGAGGGCGCCGCCGGCGCCGAGCCCGCCCAGCGCCGCCCCTCCACCGCCGGCCGCGGAGGCTGCGCCCGCGGTCGCGGCTGCCGCTCCTCCCGCGGCGGCGGCCTCGGCGCCGTGGTCGAAGAGCATCCGCAGCAGCGGCAGCGGCACCAGCAGCCCGAGGCCGTCGCGCAGCGTCAGCCGCGCCCGGTGGATCGCCTGGCGGGCTGCGCCGCCGCTGACGCCCAGCGCCGCCGCGATCTCCTCGTGGCTCAGTCCTTCCAGCTCGCGCATCACGATCGCCGCCCGCTGCGGCTCCGGCAGCGCCCGCAGCCGCTCGATCAACTCGGTGATCTCCTCCCGCCGCTCGGCCTCGACCGCGGCGCTGGCCCCGCCGGCGATCGCCTCGCCCAGCTCCTCGACGGCCGGCGGCGAGTCGCGCAGGTCGTTGAGCGCGGTGTTGCGGACGATCCGGTAGAGCCAGGGCCGCAGCTCGATCTCCTTGTCGGAGCCGCGCAGCGCCAGCAGCGCCTTCGAGAAGGCATCCTGGGTGACGTCCTCGGAGTGGTTGCCGACGATCGCCGCCGCGAAGCGGTCGAGCGGTTTGCGGTAGCGGCGGACGATCTCCTCGAAGGCCGCCTCGTAGCCCTCGCGGACCAGCTTCACCAGCCGCCGGTCGGGCTGCGTGCGCAGCGCCGGCCCGAGGAAGATCCGGGAGGCGAGACGGTTCTGCCGGCGGTGGAGACATCGCTTAGGCCTGTCTTTGGCTGGGCTCTGGGCGCGGTTCCCTTCCTGCGGTACTGATATGACAGCAGGGCGGTTCACTCGCCTCTCGTCATGTCCATGCAACACCGCTTGAGACCAAAGATCACGCGCAGCCCCGCCCACCGCCATGGATAGGGGCCTGGCGGTCGTCCTGACCGCGGTCGCGGGCGGCCTGATCGCCCTGCAGGCGCCGATCAACGCCGAACTGGGCAAGGCGACGGGCGGACTGGCGGCGGCCTGGTCTCCTTCGCGGTGGGGACGGTCGCGCTGGCGGCGATCGTCCTCCTCAGCGGCAAGGCCGGCGGCCTCGGCTCGACCTTCGACGTCAGCTGGTACTACCTGGTCGGCGGCCTGCTCGGCGCCATCTACGTCACCAACGCGCTGCTCGCGGTCTCGGCGATCGGCGCCGGCGGCGTCGCCGCGCTGACCGTGGCCGGCCAGCTCACCGCCTCGGTCGCGATCGACCGCCTCGGCCTGTTCGGCCTGGACCAGGTCGCGCTCAGCCCCGAGCGCCTGCTCGGGCTCGGCGCTGCTTCTGGTCGGGACGGTCCTGGTCGTCCGCTGAGGGGACGAAGTCCGGCGGCGCGATGTTCAGATAGTGCGCGAAGGACCAGTCGATGAAGCGCTTTGAGCCCATCAGCCGGATCGCCGGGCCGAGGATCCGGGGCGGGATCCGCGGGATCAGCCGCTGCACCCGCAGCATCCAGCGGAACTTCCACTCGTGCGAGTCGTGGAACTCGGCGTAGCTCGCGGCGGCCTGCTCGCGGCTCTGCCGTCCCTCGACCACCCCGCGCAGCTCGCGGCCGAGAGCGATGCCGAAGTAGAGCGCGGTCCGGATCCCCTCGGCGCTGAGCGGCAGGCAGTGGCCGGCCGAGTCGCCGGCGAAGAAGACGCCGCCCTCGGTTGCCCGCCGCAGCTTGTGGGGAATCCAGTTGCCCTGGTACTCGTTCGGCTCCTTGCCGAGGTCCTCGGTGAGCAGGACGGTCGTGTCCTTGACGTGGAACCTGGGGTCGAAGGAGCCGATCCCGATGCGGAGCTCGTCGTGGGCGGGGAAGGACCAGCCGTAGCCGGCCGGCACGTAGCGGCGGTCGATCCAGATCTCGAGGTCGTCGCTGGCGCCGGCGGGATGCACCTCGAGGCCACGCGAGAGCGGCGCGTCCGGCGGCTGGTGGCCGTCGCCTCGGCCGAGAATGCGCCGCCATCCGAGCGCGTCGACGACCAGCGGGGCGGAGATGACGCCGCGGTCGCTGTCAACGGCGATCTCGCCGCCACCGTTGGCGGGCGCCGCGCGCCCGTTCACCTTCGCGGTCTCGAAGCTGGCGTCGCAGTCGCGCCAGAGCAGCTGGCAGAGCTCGCGGTAGTCGAAGGTCGAGAAGGTCCAGGGGAGCCGGTAGCGCGCCTCCCCGTGGGGGGTGTGCATGACCAGCGTGTCGAAGCGCTGGCGCTCGCAATCCATCAGTCCCAACCGCCGCAGCCACTCGGTCGGGATGCCGCAGGCCGAGGTCTGGCGCTCGCCGATCTCGTAGCGGTCGACGATCATCACATCGGCCCCGGAGCCGGCCAGCTCGCGGGCGATCGCCAGCCCGGCGAAGCTGGCCCCACAGATCAACACGTCGTGCGATCCGTCCAGCGGCGTGCGCTCCTCACCGCGCTTGGTGGCTCTGACGGGCATGGAGTTTGCAGCGTATCTGCCCCGGCACCCCCGGACGCGGAGGGCCGGTCGCAAGATCGCCGGTGACTATGAGTGCGGCCGGCCCGGAGCAGAGGAGGTGGCCGGTTTATTTCTGGCATGATGGGCGGCCGTGTCCGCGACCGAGACCATGACGCCTGCGCCGAGCGCTACGCCTGTGGAGGGCTCCAACGGCCTGCTGCTGCAGATCGACGGGAAGATCGTGCCCAACTACGCGGCGACGATGGTCTCCTTCGACGAGGGCGACGTCGTCAACGGCAAGGTCGTCCGCATCGACAACGACGAGGTTTTGGTCGACATCGGCTACAAGGCCGAGGGCGTCATTCCCTCCAACGAGCTCTCGATCCGCAAGTCGGTCGACCCGCACGAGGAGGTCGAGCTGGGCGAGGAGGTCGACGCCCTCGTTCTCACCAAGGAGGACGCCGAGGGACGCCTGATCCTCTCCAAGAAGCGCGCCCGCTTCGAGAAGGCCTGGCGCCGGATCGAGGTCGCCGCCGACTCCGGCGAACCGGTCGAAGGCAGCGTGATCGAGGTCGTCAAGGGCGGTCTGATCCTCGACCTCGGGGTGCGCGGCTTCCTGCCCGCCTCGCTGGTCGACATCCGCCGCGTCCACAACCTCGACGAGTTCATGGGCCAAACGCTCGAGTGCAAAGTGATCGAGCTCAACCGCTCCCGCAACAACGTCGTCCTCTCGCGCCGGGCGGTGCTGGAGGAGGAGCGCAAGGAGGTCCGCGAGCAGATCCTCGGGCGCCTCGAGCCGGGCCAGGTCGTGGAAGGCAAGATCTCCAACATCGTCGACTTCGGCGCCTTCGTCGACCTCGACGGGATCGACGGTCTGATCCACATCTCCGAGCTTTCCTGGAGCCACGTCAACCACCCCTCCGAAGTCGTCGCGATCGGCGACACGGTGCGGATCAAAGTGCTCGACATCGACCGTGACCGCCAGCGCATCTCGCTTGGCCTCAAGCAGACGCAGGAGGACCCCTGGCAGCGGGTGATCAGCACCCACCGACCGGGCGACGTGCTCGAGGGCGCGGTGACCAAGGTCGTCGCCTTCGGCGCCTTCGTCGAAATCCTCCCCGGCGTCGAGGGTCTGGTCCACATCTCCGAGCTCGCCGACCACCACGTCGAGAACCCGAGCGAAGTGGTCGAGCCCGGCACCGACCTGAACGTGAAGATCCTCGAGATCGACGAAGAGCGGCGGCGGCTTTCTCTCAGCATCAAGCGAGTTGAGGGGCAGAACATGCCGATGCAGGGACTGGGGGAGCAGCTGCAAGAGGCCGCCGATGACGCCGAAGGACAGGGCGATCAGCCCGCGGGCCCTGTCGCCGAGGATGACTCGTCGTCCTCGCAAGCTGCGGGCGACGAGCCACCCTCGACGCCACCCGCGGGAGATGCCCCTGAGGCTTTGGCACCGACCGAGGCAGTCTCCGAGGAGCAGCAGGACGAGGCTCCCGCAGCAGAGGAGCCTGCAGCTGACGAAGATGCCGCGGAGGAGCCTGTTGCTGAGGAGGCTCAGGACGAGGTCTCTGCGGAGGAGTCTGTTGCTGAGGTGGCTGAGGACGAGGCGCCTGCGGAGGAGGCTCCCGCCGAGGTGGAGCCCGAGGCGCCCGCCGAGCCGGAGGCCGATGAGGCCGAGCCGGCAGCTGAGCCTGAGGCACCCGCCGACTCCTAGACGGCGATGCCCCTGACGATCGGCCTCACCGGTGGCATCGCGGCCGGGAAGTCCGAGTCGCTGGCTGCCTTCTCGCGGCTGGGGGCCGCAACGCTGTCGAGCGATGCCGTCGTCCACGAGCTGCTCGACTCTGAACCGCTGGTCGGGCGGCTGGTCGAGCGCTGGGGCGAGGAGGTCGCCCCTGACGGCCAGGTCGACCGCAGCCGCGTCGGTGAGATTGTCTTCGCCGACCCGGATCAGCTGACCTGGCTGGAGCAGCAGATCCACCCGCTGGTCGGCGAGCGCATCGGCGGCTGGCTGGCCTCGCTTCCGACCGAGACCGAGGTCGCGGTGATCGAGGTGCCGCTGCTGTTCGAGTCGGGGATGGAGAAGGCCTTCGACACGACCGTGGCGGTGGTGACCGAGGACGACGTGCGCCGCCAGCGCGCCGCGGCCCGCGGCCACGCCTTGGTCGACGAGCGCGAGGCGCGTCAGCTCGCTCAGGAGGAGAAGGCGGAACGGGCCGAGCACCGCGTCGAGAACGACGGCTCGGTCGAGGACCTCGAGCGGGCGCTGTCCGTGCTGATCGAGAAGCTGCGGCGATGAGAGGACGCCGAGTTGCACTCGGAGGGGCAGCCGTGGTCGTCGGCCTCGCCGCCGGGATCCTGGTGGTGAGCGGCAAGTTCGACCAGGCGATTCAGGAGCTGACCCTACCGCTGCGCCACGAGGACATCATCCGCCAGCAGTCGCGGGAAAAGGACGTCGACGCGGCGCTGATTGCCGCGGTCATCTACTCGGAGTCCAAGTTCAGCGACCAGACCTCGAGCGCCGGCGCCCGCGGCCTGATGCAGATCACGCCGGAAGCCGCGAATGAAATCGAGCGCCTCAGCGGTGGCACCTCGTTCCGGATCGACGACCTCTCGGACCCTGAAATCAACATCCGCTACGGGCACCTTCCTTCTGGGCGAACTGCTCGACCGCTTCGACGGTGACGAGGCGGCGGCGCTGGCCGCCTACAACGCCGGTCCCAGCAACGCCGAAGAGTGGGGTGGCAGCGACCTCACCGTCGCCGACATTCCCTTCCCGGAAACGCGTGCCTACGTCGAAGAGGTGCTCGAGAAGCGCGCGACCTACCGCGAGAAGTACGGGCAGGAGCTCGGCTACTGATGGGAGATGCCCCGCGTCCGCGCGTCGCCGCCCTCGCCCTCGCGGTCGGCCTGGTCCTGGCCGACTCCTCGATCGTCGTCCTGGCGCTGCCGGACATCTACCGCGACCTCGACACCAGCGTCGCCGGTGTCACCTGGGTACTGATCTCGTTCAACCTCGTGATGGCGCTGGCGGCGGTGCCGGCGGCGCTGCTGGCGCGGCGGGTCGGGCCGGGCAGGACGGCCGCCGTCGGCCTCGCCGTGTTCGCAGGCGCCGGGCTCGCCTGCGGCCTGGCCGACGAGCTCTCGACGCTGATCCTGGCCCGCTGCGTGCAGGCGCTGGGAGGGGCAGCCGCGGTCACGGCGGCGCTGGAGCTGCTGCCGGCGACGGTCGGCTCGGAGCGGCGCGCGGCGACGGTCTGGGCCAGCGCCGGGGCCACGGGGGCGGCGCTCGGACCAGCGGTCGGCGGCCTCCTCACCGAGCTGGTCTCCTGGCAGTCGATCTTCCTGATCCAGGTGCCGGTGGCGCTGGCCGCCGCGGTGCCGATCCTGGCTGTGGCCAAACACGAGGCGGCAACCGGCATCCTCGAGAACGAGCTGCGCCGGACCGGCCGCCCGCACCTCTGGGCCAACTTGGCCCTGGCGATGGTCTCCGCGGCGATCGCCGCCGCCCTTTTCCTGCTCGTCCTGCTGCTGATCGAGGGTTGGCGCCTGACCCCGATCGGGGCCGCGCTCGTCGTCACCGTGATGCCGCTGGCGGCGGTCCTCGGCAGCCGCATCGGCCCGCTCGTTCCCAGCGCCAAGGCGCGAGCGGCGGCGGGGGCGATCCTCGTCTCCGGTGGTCTCGCCGGGCTCGCCTTCCTGCCCAAGGCAGAGGTCGCCCTGACCCTGCCGCCGCAGGTTCTGGTCGGGATCGGGCTCTCGCTGGTGCTCTCGGCCTTGACCGAGACCGCGCTCGGCGGCCGCGCTCCGCAGGCGATCCACGGCGGCTGGACGATTTCCGCGCGCCACGCGGGCGTCGTGATCGGGCTGCTGGCGCTGACGCCGATCTTCACCGCCGACATCGCCGAGCAGCGCCAGGACGCGGTCGACGCCGGCACCGCGGTGATTCTCGATTCCCGGGTCAATCCGCTGCTGAAGATCGAATTGGCGCAGAAGCTCGGCGACCGGCTCGAAGGCGAGAAGGGGAAAGTGCCGACGATCGGGCCGGCCTTCGAGCCGCTGCCGGACGACCCCGAGGGGCGAGCCGAAGTGGTCGGCCTGCGCGAAGAACTGCAGGACCAGCTTGACCGCGGCGCCACCCATGCCTTCAGCCCCTCGTTCCTGCTCGGCGCCCTGCTCGGCCTGCTGGCCTTGATTCCGATCGGCCTCTCACGGCGGGTGGAGCTGTGAACCCGACTCTGCGGGCACAGGTGCTGGTCGGGGCGGCGATCGTCTCGGCGCTGACCTTGGTCGGCGTCTACCTCGCGGCCGGCGGGTCGTCCTACACGCCGCAGAAGACCCAGGACCCCTGCAAGCAGCGGGCCTGGAGCGATCCGCAGGGCCTGGGTGAACTGGCCAACCAGTTCTCGAACTCGGCTCTCGACGGCGCCGCTTGTCAGCTCGGGGTCTCGCGCGAGGAGCTGGCGCGGGCGCTGGCGACGCCGGAGGCGCGCGAGCGCTTCAGCGAGCGCTACGGGATCGATGACGAGAGACTGGCCCGGGCGATCCGCGCGGGCCTGCTGCGTGCGATCGAGGACGCCGAAGAGGCCGGTGCGCTGAGCCCGCTGGTCGGCGGCCCGCTGAGTGCCACGGTCGAAGAGATCCCGCTCGACCGGGCGATCGAACTGATCAACAACGCCGACTCGATCCTCGGCAACGTCCAGAGCTTCCTCGGTCCGGCCGGCGAACTGCTGGAAGAACTGCTGCCCTAAGACTCCGCCGGGGGAGCCTCGACCTCGAAGCGCTCCTCGTCGGGCAACCAGGTGATGCCCTCGAAGAGGGTGCCGGGCGTGATATTCAGGCCCGCTGCCAGTTTGATCACGGCGTCGACCCCGGGTCCGCGACTGCCCCGCTCGTAGTGGGAGATCGTCGTGCGGTTGAGTTTGCAGCGGAAGCCGAGTTCTTCCTGGGAGATGTCGAGCTTCACACGCGCCCGTTTCATGTTCGCGGCAAAGCGCTGGCGTTTCATGTCCATGACGAAAGCTTCTGTCTTAGAACACGAAAGATCTACAGCCAAAACGACACATTCTCGTAACGACTGGAAGCGGGGGGTTCTAGAGAGGTCGCTTAGACGCGCGTTGCGCGCCAGACCCAGAGCATCGCCAGCGGCTGCAGCGGCAGCCGCGCCCAGAGTGCCCAGCGCGGAACCTTGTCGAGGTCCAGCCCCTTTATCTGCTCTGGGCTGACTGCCATGTGGATATTCGCCGGGAAAACCGCGATCAGCAGTCCGAGTAGCCACCAACGCCCGAAGCGCCGGGTGGCGGGGTGGAGGGCCATCGACGCGCCGGCGATCTCGGCGATGCCGCTGATCGCCACCGCCTCCCGTTTCCGCGCCTCGATCGCCGTCGGCACGATCGCCTCGAAGCTGCGGCGGGCGACGAAGTGCATCGTCCCCATGAAGGTGAAGAAGGCGGCGAGTGCGAGGCGCGAGCGGTTCATCGACGACGGAGTCTTTCAGCCACGCGGCTGGGACGAGTTCTTCTCGCATAGCGAGAGTAAGTCGCCCCGCTATCGTCACTCGCCGTGCCGGAGTTCAAACTCAACCCCGCCTACACGCCCACGGCCGACCAGCCAGAGGCGATCGCCGGCCTGGCCGAGGGGCTCGCGGCCGGCGAACGGTTTCAGACCCTGCTCGGCGCCACCGGCACCGGCAAGACCTTCACGATGGCGGCGACGATCGCGGCGGTGCAGCGGCCGACCCTGGTGATCGCCCACAACAAGACGCTGGCCGCGCAGCTCTGCAACGAGTTCCGCGAGTTCTTCCCCGAGAACGTGGTCGAGTACTTCGTCTCCTACTACGACTACTACCAGCCCGAGGCCTACGTCCCCGCCCAGGATCTCTACATCGAGAAGGACTCCTCGATCAACGACGAGATCGACCGCCTCCGCCACGCGGCGACGGCGGCGCTGTTCGCACGGCGCGACGTGATCATCGTCGCCTCGGTCTCCTGCATCTACGGGATCGGCTCGCCCCAGGTCTACAACGAAAAAATGCAGCTGTTCAAAGTCGGCGAGGAGATCGATCGCGACGAGGTGCTGCGCAAGCTGGTGAAGATGCAGTACCAGCGCAACGACCAGGTGCTCGGGCGCGGCGCCTTCCGGGTTCGCGGCGAGGTGCTGGAGATCATGCCCTCCTACGCCGAGTCGGCCTACCGGATCGCCCTCTTCGGCGACGAGATCGAGGGGATCCAGCACTTCGACCCGCTGACCGGCGAGGTGCTCGACACGATCGACCACGTCTCGGTCTGGCCGGCCTCCCACTACGTGACTCGGGACGAGACGCTGGAGCGGGCGGTGGAGGAGATCCGGGCCGAACTCAACGCCCGCACCGCCGAGCTGGAGGAGGAAGGCAAGCAGCTGGAGGCGCACCGGCTGCGCCAGCGCACCGCCTACGACCTCGAGATGCTGAAGGAGGTGGGGTTCACCTCGGGGATCGAGAACTACTCGCGGATCCTCGACGGCCGCCCCGCCGGCAGCCCGCCGCACACGCTGATCGACTACTTCCCCGACGACTTCGTCGTCATGGTCGACGAGTCCCACCAGACGATCCCCCAGATCGGCGGGATGTACGAGGGAGACCGGTCGCGGAAGACCACCCTGGTCGATTACGGCTTCCGGCTGCCCTCGGCGATAGACAACCGGCCGCTCAAGTTCGACGAGTTCCTCGAGCGCGTGAAGCAGCTGGTCATGGTATCGGCGACGCCGGGGCCGTTCGAGCGGGCCGAATCGACCCGGATCGTCGAGCAGATCGTGCGTCCGACCGGGATCATCGACCCGGAGATCGAGCTGCGCGAGACGCGGAACCAGATCGACGACCTGATGAACGAGGTCCGCAAGGTGGCGGAGAGCGGCGACCGCACGCTGGTCACCACCCTGACCAAGAAGATGGCCGAGGACCTGACCGCCTACCTGCTTGAGTACGGGATCAAGGTGCGGTACCTGCACTCGGAGATCGACACCCTGGAACGGATCCAGATCGTCCGCGACCTCCGCCTCGGCGAGTACGACGTCCTCGTCGGCGTCAACCTGCTGCGCGAGGGGCTCGACCTGCCCGAGGTCTCCCTGGTCGCGATCCTCGACGCCGACAAGGAGGGCTTCCTGCGCGGCGAGACCAGCCTCGTGCAGACGATCGGCCGCGCCGCCCGCAACGTCAACGGGCGGGTGCTGATGTACGCCGACAGGGAGACCGACGCGATGCGGGCGGCGATGAGCGAGACCGACCGCCGCCGGGTAATCCAGCTCGCCTACAACGAGGAGCATGGGATCACCCCGGCGACCGTGCGCAAAGGCATCTCCGAGATG
>CAWDKO010000003.1:0-163874 GCA_963802935.1 uncultured Solirubrobacterales bacterium
TTGGCGACGACGAAGACCGGCGAGCGGGTGAAGAGCGAGTCCTCGTTGGCGTTGCGCTGACGCCCGGTGTCGGTGCGCGTGGCCTGGTCCTCGATCCGCAGCGCCATCAGCCGACCTCGAGCCTGAAGACGGTGTCGCCGATCTGCACCGTGTCGCCGTCGATCAGCTCGGCCTCGCCCTGCAGGGTGGCGCCGTTGAGCAGGGTGCCGTTAGTGGAGTTCATGTCCTCGACGAAGTGGCGGCCGCCGCGCTCGAAGACGCGGGCGTGCAGCCCGGAGGCGTAGCGATCCTCGATCTGCACGTCGGACTCCTTCGAGCGGCCGATCGAGAGGCCCCCGATCAGGTCGAAGCGCTCGTCGGCTTCGAGGCCGCCGCCGCGCTCGACGACGAGCCAGGCGTCGGCGCCGCGGGGGCCCTCGGCGAAGGCAGGCGCGGCGTGGAAACCGGTCGCGTCGGGAGCGGGCGAGACCGTTCGGCGCAGATCCTTCATGGCGCTGCGCGCGATCACCAGCACGAATAAATAGAGGACAGCGAGGAAGCCGAACTTCAACGCTACCGAGATCGGGTCGTATTCCACGCCAGAACCCTAATGACGGGTCCAGATCGCCACCGGTTCGGCTACTGCTCGATGTCGAAGAGGAAGGTCGTGGTGCCGACAATCACCTCGTCGCCGGGCGAGAGCCGGGTCGAGGAGACGCGGCGGCCGTTGACCTTGATCCCGTTGGTGGAGCCGAGGTCGACGATCTGCCAATCGCCCGACTCGGCGCGCCGCAGCTCGGCGTGGCGGCGGGAGACGTTGGGGTCGGAGAGCACGCACTCGACCGACTTCGAACGCCCGATCGTCGCCCTGGGACCGTCCAGCACGTAGCGGCGATCCGTCAACGAGACCACGGCGCGGGTGGAGACGAGAGCGCCGACCGCCTGCTCGGGCCGTTTCGGGCGGCTGCGATCGCGCTCGCGCACGGCCGAGTAGACCATCGTGTGCCCCTCTTCGCCCTGCTGCGGCGCCTCGCCCTCATGGGCGGGCGGCTTCACCAGCCGGGCCTGGATCCCGAACTCGCCCAGGCGCAGCCGCTCGTCGGTGTCGAACCCGACCGCGGGCCGGGTCAGCAGGTCGTAGCCACGGCGCCGTGCATGCTCGAGCAGATAGCCGGAGAGCTCCTGCTCGAGCGAGCGCTCATACCCCTCGAGCTTGGACCGGTCCTGCTTGGAGAGGTAGACCGTGTACTCGTTCGGCACGTAGACGCGCTGGACCGAGGCGGTCTTGTGCGCGTCCATTTCCTTCGCCAGTTTGCGCGCGAGTTCGACCGGCTGCACCTCGGAGCTGAAGGCGCGGCTGAAGACTCCCTCGACGAGGCCTTCGATGCGGGACTCGAGGTTGCGTAGGACGCCGATCGGAAAATCCTAGAGTGCCGGCTCAGGGAAGCACGGCGCCGTGGCCTAGCGCGAGCCAGAGGCCGAGGGCGGCGGCGAGGCCGAGGGCGGCAAGACGCGAGCCGAGGTGGCCGCGCGGGGCGTGGGTGTCGTCCGCGAGCAGGTCGAGCGAGTCCTCGATCGCCGTGCCCAGCTGCTCCAGCGAGGGCCGGTGGTTCGGCCGCGGCGCCAGGCAGGCGTCGATCTCGGCGCTCAGCTCGCGCGGCAGGTCGGGGCGCAGCCTCCGCAGCGCTCGCGTGCGGGCGCCGATCGCGCGCGCCGTGGCGGCGGGATTGGAACGGCGGTGCGGGTTCTCCCCGCTCCAGCACTCGTACAACGTCAGCGCCAGCGAGTAGACGTCGGCCTCGGGCCCGGCCGGGCGTCCCTCCGCCTGCTCGGGAGACATATAGGCGAGCGTGCCGATCACGTCCCCGGCCGCGGTCAGCGGCGCGTCTTCGGCGAGGCGGGCGACTCCGAAGTCCATCAGCTTGGCCCGCGGCTCCCCCTCGCGCTCGCCCTCGGTCACCTGCACGTTCTGCGGCTTGATGTCGCGATGGACGACGCCGCGCGAGTGGGCGTGGTCGAGCGCCTCGCAGAGATCGGCGCCGATCTCGCCGATCTCGCGGTCGGAGAGCTCGCCGGCGTGGGCGAGCCGGGCCAGGGTCGAGCCCTCGACCAGCTCGGTCACGAGCAGGGCGTTGCCGTCCTCCTCGCCCATCTCATAGAGGGTGACGATGCCGGGGTGGTTGAGCCGGGCGGCCGCCTGCGCCTCGCGCAGGGCCCGGCGCCCCGCCTCGCCCCGCTGCTCGATCGCCTTGACCGCAACCGGGCGCTCGAGGCGACCGTCCCAGGCCTCGTAGACGACGCCGAAGCCGCCGCTGCCGATGCGGCGCTCGATCAGGAAGCGGTTGAGGACAAGGGAACCGACCAAAGCTCCTTCAAGTTCGCTGCCAGAGCCATTTCTCCTCTCTCCGCCGAGCTGGGAAAAACCCACCGTTTGCTGGATCTCTTGACGCAGCGACCCCCCTAACGGTCATACTCTCCGGCCACCCAACCAGCCTGGAGAGCAGCCCCTTGGAGGATTCAGCAGCACGCCCGCCGCAGCGGCGGGCGCGTCCGAAACGCCGACCGGAACGCCAGCAGATCATGCTGCGGCGGGGCCTGGCGCTCGGCGGCGGTCTGATCGTCCTGATCCTGCTCGTGCTCGGCGTCAAGGGCTGCCTTGACGCGCGCGCCAACCGCGCCCTCAGCGACTACGCCGAGGACGTCAGCCAGATCGTCGCCGAGACCGACCAGACCAGCAAAGACTTCTTCGGCAAGCTCGCCGACCCGGGTGCGCTCTCGGTGACCGAGTTCACGGCCGAGGTCAACGCCGACCGCAGCGCAATGGACAACTACGCCGCGCGAATCGACGGCCTCGATGCCCCCGGCGACATGTCGCGGGCTCAGAACGCGCTGGAGCTGACCTACGAGCTGCGCAGCAGCGCGATGACCGAGATCGCCGACAAGATGCCGACCGCGCTTGGCGATGCCGGCGCCGACAAAGCGGTCGCCGGGATCGCGCGGCAGATGCAGAAGCTGCTCGCCGCCGACGCTCTCTACGCAACCGTGGTGCGCCCGGAAATCGACGGCGTCCTCGCCGACAACGGAATCGAAGGAAGCGACGTGCCCGAGAGCGTCTTCCTGCCCGACGGGACCGAGTGGCTGGAAGAAGACTCGGTCAGCGCCGCCCTCGGCACGATCAGCGGCTCCAGCGGAGCCGCGACGCCGGGGATCCACGGGCTGGAATTGAGCGGGGTCAGCGTCAACGGCACCGAACTCGGGGAAGAAGTGGTCACGGTCTCGGCCGAAGAAACCGTCGAAGTCGAAGTCGAAGTCGAAAACCAGGGCGAATCGACCGAGAACGGCGTCGGTGTCTCGGCCTCCGTCGGCGGCACCGAACTCGAAGGCAGCATCGAAAGCATCGGGGCGGGAGAAGTCTCCTCAGTCTCGATCCCGCTGACGCCGACGCCGAAAGGCGAAGTCACGCTCGAAGTCAAGGTCGACACCGTGCCCGGCGAGCAGATCTCCGAAAACAACGAAGCCAGCTTCACCGTCGTCTTCGAATAAACGACTAGCGTAGGCGCGATGCGAATCGCCTATCTCGGCCCGGCCGGCACCTTCACCGAGGACGCGCTGCGCGAGGCGGCGCCGGGCGGCGACTTCGAGTCGCTGCGGACGGCAACGATCCACGACGCGATCCTCGCGGTCGAGCGGGGCGAGGCCGAGCGCGCCCTGGTCCCCTTCGAGAACTCGATCGAGGGATCGGTCCGCGGCACCCTCGACACCCTCGCCTTCGAGGCCGAGGCGGTGACGATCGTCGGCGAGTACGACTACGCCGTCCGCGCCCACTTGATCGCCCGCGAGGACGTCCCCCTCGATCGGCTGGAGGCCGTTCTCTCCCACCAGCAGCCGCTGGCCCAGTGCGCCCGCTTCCTGCGCGAGCAGCTGGCCGGGGTCGAACTGCGCAGCGTCAGCAGCACCGCCGCCGCGGTGCGGATGGTCGCCGAGTCGGTCCGGCCCTGGGCGGCGATCGGCTCTCGCGCGGCCGCCGAGCTCTACGGCTGCGCGATCCTGCACGAGGGAATTCAGGACGAGAGCGACAACGTCACCCGCTTCGTCTGGATCGCACCCGCCGGCACCGAGGCCGGCGGTGACGGCGCCTGGAAGACCGCGCTGGTCTTCTCCGAGCTCGGGGAAGACCACCCCGGCGCCCTCGTCAACGCCCTGCGCGAGTTCTCCGACCGCGAGATCAACCTGACCAGGATCGAGTCGCGGCCGATGCGGCAGGGCCTCGGCCGCTACATGTTCTTCTGCGACCTCGAGGGGGCGGAGAGCGACGGGGTCGTCGCCGAGGCGATCGCGGCTCTCCGCACCAAAGCCGAGTCGGTGCGGATTCTGGGCTCCTACCCGCTCGCTTAGGCACGAAAGCGGCCCTCAGCGAGGGGGCCAGGGCGCGACCCGCTTACAATCTGCGGGCATATGGCACGGGTTCTAGTGCTCAATGCGACGTACGAGCCCATCAACGTCTGCACGTTGAGACGAGCCGCTGTGCTCTTGCTGAAGGAAAAAGCAGAGCTTCTCGAGCAGCGTGAGGGGGCGGCCCTGCACTCCGAGCACATGACGATGGAGCGGCCCGACGTGATCCGCCTTACCAACTACGTGCGGATCCCCCGCGAGGCCCACCGCCGCAAGATCACCCGCCGCGCCGTCCTCGCCCGCGACTCCTGGACCTGCCAGTACTGCGGCTCGACCAAGTCCGGCCTCACCGTCGACCACGTCATCCCCCGCTCCCGCGGCGGCAAATCCGTCTGGGAGAACATCGTCGCGGCCTGCGCCAACTGCAACCGCCGCAAGGGCAACCGCCTCCCCAAAGAGATCCACATGCACCCCAAGAACTCCCCCAAGGCGCCGCCGGCGACGGTGTTCATCCAGGTCGCCAGTCCGAAGATCCCCAGCGCCTGGCAGCAGTACCTTCCTGCGGCTGCTTAGCGTTGGGAGGAGGGACGGTGCCCCTCTCCCTGAGGCCGTCGCGCAGCTGGGTCGCGCTCTGGGGGTGCGAAGCGCCTCAGCTTGAGCCTCATGGAGAGGGGCACCGTCCCTCCAGCCACAGCTGAGGGGAGACACAGCTAAGGGTTCAGGCGACGGGGGGTACTTCTCCGGCGTAGTGGGGAAGCGTGTGTTGGGTGGGAGCTGTTGCCCCCTCCCAGGGAGGCTCAGGCGGCGGCGATTGAACCCGCGGAGCGCGACCCAGCTGCGCGACGGCCTCCATGGGAGGGGGCAACAGCTCCCACCTAGCCACCGGCTCCATCCATCGCCACCTGGTTGTCCGGCTCCTCGGGAGTCGAGTCCCCCTCGGATTCCACGACTAACGCCACCGCTGAGACCTGGTCGTCGTCCTTGATGTTCATCACCTTCACGCCCTGGGTCGAGCGGCCCATCTGGGAGATGCCGCTGACGGAGGTGCGCTGGACCATGCCGTTCTGGGAGATGAAGAGGAGCTCCTGGTGTTCGCCGACGATCAGGGCGCCGGCGAGGCCGCCCTTCTTCTCGGTCAGCTTCGCGGTCAGCACGCCTTTGGTCCCGCGGCCCTTGACGGGATAGTCGGAAACCGGAGTGCGCTTGCCGTAGCCGTTCTCGGTGACGACGAACAGTTCGGTGTCGTTGCGGGCGACGTCCATCGCCAGCACCCGGTTGTCCTTGCCGGCGACGTTCATACCTTTGACGCCGCTGGTGTCGCGGCCCATCGTCCGCACCAGCTCCTCGGAGAAGCGCGAGGCGTGGCCGGAGTGGGAGACCATGAGGATGTCGTCCTCGCCCGAGGTGAGCCGTACCTGCACCAGCTCGTCGCCGTCGCGAACCTTGATCGCGATGATCCCGTCGGCGCGGATCGGCGTGTTGTAGGCGAGGAACTCGGTTTTCTTGATCTGGCCCTTGGCGGTGGCAAAAGCGAGGTATTTGTTCTCCTTGAAGTCCCGGGTCGGGATCACCGCCATCACCTTCTCCCCTTCGCGCAGCGGCAGCAGGTTGTTGAGCGAGCTGCCTTTCGCGTTGCGCGAGCCCTCCGGCAGCTCGTAGACCTTGAGCCGGTAGACCTTGCCGCGGTTGGTGAAGAAGAGCAGGAAGTCGTGGGTCGAGCTGATGTGGAGGTGGGCGATGTAGTCGTCGTCTTTGAGGTTCATCCCCATCACCCCGACGCCGCCCCGGTGCTGCTGGCGGTAGGTGGCCAGCGGCAGCCGCTTGACGTAGCCGGAGGCGGTCAGCGAGATCACCATCTGCTGGTCGGCGATCATGTCCTCGATCCCGACGTCCCCCTCGAAGTGGGCGAGTTCGGTCCGCCTTTCGTCGCCGTAGGCCTCGACGATTTCGGTCAGCTCATCTTTGACGAGTCCCATCACCCGCGCCTCGTCGCCGAGAATCGCGCGCAGCTCGCCGATCCGCTCCATCAGGTCGGCATGCTCGGCGCGAACCTTGTCGGCCTCGAGCGCGGTAAGCCGCTGCAAGCGCATGTCGAGGATCGCCTGCGCCTGCGGCTGGGAAAGGTCGAACTGCGACATCAGCCCGTCGCGGGCGGCGTCCGGGTCGTCGGACGCCCGGATCAGTTTGATCACCGCGTCGAGGTTGTCGAGCGCGACCAGCAGCCCCTCGAGGATGTGGGCGCGCGCCTCGGCCCGGCGCAGTTCGTACTGGGTGCGGCGGGTGACGACCTCGCGCTGGTGGTCGACGTAGTGGTGGATCAGCTCGAGCAGGCTCAGCGTCCGTGGAACGCCGTCGACCAGGGCCACCATGTTGGCGCCGAAGGTCGTCTGCATCGCGGTTTTCTTGTAGAGGTTGTTGAGAACGACCTTGGCCGGCGGGCCACCGCGCTTCAGCTCGATCACGAGCCGCATCCCGGACCGTTCGTCACTCTCGTCGCGGAGGTCGGAGATCCCCTCCAATTTTTTGTCGCGGACCAGATCGGCGATCTTCGTCATCAGGCCACCGTCGCCGCCCTTCTTGACCGTGAACGGGAGCTCGGTGACGACGATCGACTCCTTGCCGCCCTTCATCGGCTCGACGTGGGCGCGGGCGCGGACCCTGATGCTGCCGCGGCCGGAGGCGTAGGCATCGCGGATCCCCTCCCGGCTCATGATCCCGCCGCCGGGGAAGTCGGGGCCCTTGATGTGCTCCATCAGCCCGGCCATGTCGATCGCCGGGTCGTCGATGTAGGCGTTGACCGCGGCGGCGACCTCGCGCAGGTTGTGGGGCGGGATGTTGGTGGCCATCCCGACCGCGATCCCGGAGGTGCCGTTGACGAGCAGGTTCGGGAAGCGGGCCGGCAGGACCAGCGGCTCCTGGGTCGATTCGTCGTAGTTGGGGCCGAAGTCGACGGTGTCGGCGTCGATGTCGCGCAGCAGCTCCGTTGCCAGGCGGCCGAGGCGGGCCTCGGTATATCTCATGGCAGCAGCCGGGTCGTCGTCGATCGAGCCGAAGTTGCCCTGGCCGTCGACCAGCAGGTAACGCAGGGAGAAGTCCTGCGCCATCCGCACCAGCGTGTCGTAGATCGCCGAGTCGCCGTGGGGGTGGTACTTGCCCATCACCTCGCCGACGATGAAGGCGCACTTGCGGTAGGGCCGGGTCGGCTGCAGGCCGATGTCGTGCATCGCGTAGAGCACCCGGCGGTGCACCGGCTTGAGCCCGTCGCGGACGTCGGGCAGCGCCCGCCCGACGATCACGCTCATCGCGTAATCGAGGTAGGACGAGCGCATCTCTTTCTCGAGACCGCGGTCCTCGATGTTGCCCGTCAGGGCGTCGAGCGCCATCAGCGCATTCCCTCCATCGCGTAGAACCTGTTCTTAGACGTCAAGGAACCGAACCTCTTTCGCGTGGGCCTCGATGAAGTCGCGGCGCGGCGCGACCTGGTCTCCCATCAGCATCGAGAAGATCTGGTCGGCGGCGGTCGCGTCTTCGAGCGTCACCCGGGCAAGAGTGCGCGAGGCCGGGTCCATCGTCGTCTCGCGCAGCTGTTTGGCGTTCATCTCGCCGAGTCCCTTGAAGCGCGTCAGCTGGACGCCCTGGCGAGCCAGCTCCAGTACCGCCCCGCGCAGCGCCTCGAAGGAGAGGGCGAAGGACTGTTTGCCGCCGCGGCTGACCTCGAACGGCGGCCGGCCGATCTGCTTCAGCAGTGCCTCGTGGACCTCGACGAATTTACGGTAGTCGTGGTGGGCGAAAAGCTCGGCGGGGAGCCGGTGCGTCCTCGCCAGACCGCTCCGCCGTTCCACCGCCTTGACCACGAGCAGGTCGTTGGTACTCGAGAGCACCTCGGTGTCGAACGGCTCCCGCTCGGTGGCCTCGCGCTGCATCAGGTCCCGCGCTGCGCCGACCGTCACCGCTTGTTCGTCGAGCAGGTTGGACTCCTCGAGGAAGCGCACGACTTCGTGCCCGAACTCGGCCTGCAGGGACGAGCCCCAGCCCTCGTACTCTTTCGAACGCCGGATGTAAGCCTTCCAGCGGCTCGAGTTCAGCTTCCGCGTCTCGCCGCTGGCGTCCATCACCCCGAACTCGTCCAGCTTGTCCCGGAGCAGCAGCTCTTCCAGTTCGGACTCGCGCTCCAGGTAGGTCTCCTGATTGCCCTGTTTCACACGGTAGAGCGGTGGCTTCGCGATGTAGACGTAGCCCGCATCGATCAGCTCCGGCATCTGGCGGTAGAGGAAGGTGAGGACGAGGGTGCGGATGTGGGCGCCGTCGACGTCGGCGTCGGTCGCCATCACGATCTTGTGGTACCTGGCGTCCTCGATTTTGAACTCGTCGTGGACACCGGTCCCGATCGCCGTGATCAGTGCCTGGATCTCGTTGTTGGCGAGGGCACTTGTCGATGCGGCTCTTCTCGACGTTGATGATCTTCCCTCGTAGCGGCAGCACCGCCTGCGTGTTGCGGTCGCGTGCCTGCTTCGCCGAGCCGCCGGCGGAGTCGCCCTCGACCACGAAGATCTCAGCCAGGGTCGGATCCTTGACCGTGCAGTCGGCGAGCTTGCCGGGCAGGGTCGAGTTCTCCAGCGCCGACTTGCGGGTGAGGTCGCGCGCTTTGCGCGCGGCCGAACGGGCCCGGGCCGCATCTATCGCCTTGCTGATCACCCGGCGCGCGTCCGCCGGGTTCTCCTCGAAGTACTCGCTGAGCTTGCGGTTGACGGTCTCCTCGACCAGGCCACGGATCGGCGGGTTGCCGAGTTTCGTCTTCGTCTGTCCCTCGAACTGCGGGTCGTGCAGCTTGACCGAGATCACCGCGGTCAGTCCCTCGCGCACGTCCTCTCCGGCGAGGTTGTCGTCCTTCTCTTTCAGCAGGGCTTTGTTGCGCGCATAGGCGTTCAGAGTTCTGGTCAGGGCGGCGCGGAAGCCGGAGAGATGGGAGCCGCCCTCGTGGGTGTTGATGTTGTTGGCGAAGCTGAAGATCGACTCCTGGTAGGAGGAGTTCCACTGCATCGCCACCTCGACCTGACCCTCGTCTTTGTCGCCCTCGAAGAAGACGACCTTTTTGTGCACGGCGTCCTTGTTCTCGTTGAGATGGCGGACGAAGTCCTCGATCCCACCCTCGTACTGGAAGGTGACGCTGTTGGTCGCGCCGCGCTCGTCGATCAGCTCGATCTTCAGGCCGCGGGTCAGGAAGGCCGTCTCGCGCAGGCGCTCGGCCAGCGTCTCGAAGTCGAACTCGATCTCGTCTTCGAAGATTTCGAGGTCAGGCAGGAAGGTGATCTTGGTCCCGTGCTCCTTGGTCGTCGCGCCCTTGGTCAGCTCGGTCATCGGTTTGCCGCGCTCGTAGTCCTGCTCCCAGACGTTGCCCTCGCGGCTGATCTCCAGGTGCAGGCGCTCGGACAGCGCGTTCACAACCGAGACGCCGACGCCGTGCAGCCCGCCCGAGACCTTGTAGCCGCCGCCGTCCCCGAACTTGCCGCCGGCGTGAAGGACGGTCAGCACGACCTCGGCCGCGGGACGACCCTCCTTCGCCATCGTCTCGACCGGGATGCCGCGGCCGTTGTCCTCGACCGTGCAGCTGTTGTCCGGGTGGAGGACGACGCGGACGCTGTCGCAGTGACCGGCGAGGGCCTCGTCAACCGAGTTGTCGACGACCTCGTAGACCAGGTGGTGGAGGCCGCGGGGACCGGTGGAGCCGATGTACATGCCGGGACGTTTGCGCACCGCCTCCAGTCCCTCGAGGACGGTGATGTCCTTGGCGCCATAGGAGTCGGAGCCGGCGCCTTTGGCTTTTTTGTCAGGCAATGAGTCCCTTCCGGTTGACACAGAAAACCCCGACGCCTGGAGGCTCGCTCCACACAGATCGGGGCATAACGCGAGTTGCCATAAGAATACCACCCGAGCACTCCGGAAGACCCCGCAAATTGCAACAATTTACCTGCAAATCGTGCATAAACTAAGGCTTCGGGCGGGCGTGGCTCACGCGGAATCGCAGGGCCTCCGGAGCCCGCTCCCCCAAATGCTCGCGCAGCCGCTCCAGGATCTGCTCCTGCATCAGGTCCAGCTCCTGCATCCAGACGGAGTCGGCGCACTCGATTGTCAGCGTCCCGGACCGTTCCGAGACCGGGGTCGCGACCGCCGCCAGCTGCTCGCCGACCGCCTCCGCCCAGCCCCCCTGGACGGCGGCCAGACCGGTACGCGGTGCGGCGCGGTCACGGGCCGCACGGATCGCGGAGGAGGCCTGGCGGGGTGCACGGCGGTGACTCATGCGGCGGCCGCGCTCTCGATCGGGGGTGGCGGCATCCGCACCAGCGTGGCGAGGGCGCGGGGCGGCACCGACTCCTCCGAGGCAGCGGTGATCAGGGCCTGACCGTCACCGTCCAGTCGCTCGACGAGTCGCTCGCGGCGACCCGGGTCGAGCTCGCTCATGACGTCGTCGAGCAAGAGCAGGGGCATAACCCGCCTGGCTGCCTGCAGCGCCTCGCGCTCGGCGAAGAGGAGCGCGAGTAGCGCCGCGCGCTGCTGCCCCTGCGAGCCGTAGCGACGCAGCGAGCGGCCGGAGGTGGAGAGCTTGAGCTCGTCGAGGTGCGGGCCCCAGGAGCTCCGACCCAGGCGCAGGTCCTGCTCCCGCCTCTGCTCCAGCCCAGCCCGGATCTCCTCCGTGCTGCCCTCCGCCCGCGGCGCGTACTCGAGGGTCGCCTCGCCTTCGAGACCGAGCTCAGCGGCGGCGGTCGTGAACGGTGCCGACAGCTCCTCGACCGCCTCGGCGCGCGCGGCGACCAACGCCGCGGCCGTTTCTGCCACGGCGGCATCCCAGGCATCGAGCTCGGGCGCCGATCCAAATCCGCCGGCGAGGCGGGATAGCAACGCGTTGCGCTGCGCCAGTGCCTGTCCGTAGCGCTTGCGCAACTCCAGGCGGGATGGCCAACGAGCACCGGCAAAGGCGTCGAGGTGGGCACGGCGCTCTGAGGGCGGTCCCTTGATCAGGCTCAGGCGGTCGGGGGCGAAAACGGCGACCGGCGGTCGGCTGCGGGCGATCGATGCGGGGTCGGCCGGGCTGCCGTCAAGCAGGTGTCGGCGCCCTTCGGTGCGGCTGACCGAAGCGAGCAGGCGCCGCTCGAGGCCATCGTCGTCACGCACCGTCGCCTCCGATCGCGCCAGCGAAGCGCCGAACGGGATCAGGTCGCGGCGGTCGGAGGTGCGAAACGAACGCCCGGTAAGAGCGAAGTAGAGGGCCTCGACGAGGTTGGTCTTGCCGACGCCGTTAGGGCCGACGACGCTGACGATGCCCGGCTCCAGCTCGACCCGGACCCGTTCGAGACTGCGCACCGGCCTCGCTTCGATCGCGGTGACGAGCAGCCGGCATCACCCTCAGACGTTGAGGCGGATCGGCATCACCAGGTAGCGGAAGTCTTCTCCCTCGACCGGCTGCAGCAAACCGGGGCGCAACGGCGAGATCAGCCGCAGCAGCACCTCGTCGCCCTCGACGCTTTCGATCCCCTCCTTGAGGAACTCGGGGTTGAAGCCGATCTCCAGCGGCTCCCCCTCGAAGGCGGCCGGCATCGTCTCGTGAGCGTCGCCGACGTCAGGGGTCTCGGCCGCGACGGTCAGCTCGCCGGCGGCGAAGGCGAGCCGCAGCGGAGCGTTGCGCTGGGCCAGTTGGCTGACGCGGCGGGTGACGTCGAGGAAATCGCCGCGCGGCAGGCGCACGTCGTGCTCGTAGGACTCCGGCAGGAGCTGTCGAAAGTTAGGGAACTGCCCCTCGATCAGCCTCGTCGTGAGGACGATCGCCCCTGCCTGGAAAACAGCCTGGTTGGGGAGCAGCGAGACCGCTGCCTCCTCCGCGCCCTCGCTGGAGAGGATGCGTCCGAGCTCGCGCAAGGCGCGGGCGGGAATGTTCGCCTCCAGCTCACCGCCGAGCTCGCTCTCCAGCTCGGTCCTTTTCACCGCCAACCGGTAGGAGTCGGTCGCGACCATCGTCATCTCGGATCCGGCGGCGGTGACGAAGACGCCGGTGAGGACCGGGCGCATGTCGTCCCGGGAAGCCGCTCGAGCGACCAACTCGATGCTGGCGCCGAGCTCTTTGGCCGGGATCTTCATGGCCGGCTGCTCGCCTGGCGCCGGCAGTTTGGGGAAATCCTCGGCGGGAAGGACCCGCAGGTGGAAGCTCGAGCTGCCGCTGCGGATCTCCACGTCGTGCTCGGCCTCGCGCAACTCGATCTCGACCGTGGGGTCGCCGAGCGAGCGCGCCACCTCGGCCAGCAGCCGGCCCGGCAAGAGGACCGAGCCCTCGGTGGCGACGTCAGCGTCGACGCTGGTCTCCAGTCCCATATCGAGGTCGGTGGCCGAGAGGGTCACGCGACCGTCGGCCGCGGTGATGAGAACGCCGGAGAGGGCCTGCGTCGCGGCGCGGGTGGAAACAGCTCTGGAGACGATCAAGAGCTTGGCGACAAGATCTTCGCGTTTGGTGGTGAGCTTCAAGTGATCGATGCCTTCTTAAGTTGGGTTAGGTCGTGTGGAAAATGTCGGGGTGGCGGAGAAAACGGCATGGCGACGCGGTTCGGGGCCTGTGGAGGCGCCTGTGGGAAAGGCTCGATTCTTGCAGCGCCATCGGCCGTCAGCACCCTTCGCCGGCGGGATTGTGGATTGCTCGGCGTAACTCCTGGACTCGCTCGGCCAGGCCCGCGTCCTGATCGATGCCCGCTTCGACCCGGTGTAGGGAGTTGAGGACGGTGGAGTGATCGCGACCGCCGTAGAGGCGGCCGATCTGGGGAAGGGAAAGGTCGGTCAGCTCACGGGTGAGGAAGATCGCGATCTGGCGTGCGCGCAAAGGCGTCGCGGCGCGACTGCTGCCGACGAGCTCGGCCCGGGAGATGCCGAAGCCCTCGGCCACCCGTTGCTGGATCTCCTCGACCGAAGTTGCCTGGGCGCTGCGCCCCCGCGGGATCACCTCGGCGATCAGCTCGGTGCTGAGCGGCCGTGCCATCAGGGAGGCGTGAGCGAGGACGCGAGTGAGGGCGCCGTGAAGCTGCCGGACGTTGGCGTCGATCCGGTTCGCGAGCTCGTTGAGCGCGTCGGCGTCGGCGATCTCGACACCCGCCTCCTGCACGAGCCGTCGCAGCACGGTCAGCCTCGTCGCCAGGTTCGGCGGCTCCATCGGCACGGCCAGCCCCCACTCGAATCGGTCTCGCAAGCGCGTGGCGAGGGTGGAGAGCTCGCTGGGGATGCGGTCGGCGGAGAGCACCAGCTGGCTGCCGGACTCATACAGAGCGTTGAAGGTGTGGAAGAACTCCTCCTCGGTCGCCGGCTTGCCCTCGAGGAACTGGACGTCGTCGATCAACAGCACGTCGATGTCGCGGTAGCGGGACTTGAAGCCCTCGGACCCGGCCGATTTGAGCGCGCCGACGAACTCGTTGGTGAACGACTCCGCGGTCGTGTAGCGCACGCTGAGACCGGGCGCGTTGGCGTGCAGGTAGTTGGCGATCGCGCCCAGCAGGTGGGTCTTGCCGAGGCCGGGCGGGCCATGGAGGAAGAGCGGGTTGTACGCCTCCGAGGGGGCCTCGGCGACGGCCAGGGCGGCCCCGTGGGCGAGCCGGTTGCCGTTGCCGATCACGAAGCGGTCGAAGGTGTAGCTGGGGTTCAGCTCGACGCCCTCGAGGACGTTCCCGCTCTCCTCGCCGGACCCACCATCTACGAAGGCCACCTGCCGCAGGGAAGAGCCCGAATCGGCCAGTGCTGCGGCGATCAGCGCCGAGTAGCGCCGCTCGGCCCAGGCTCGGATCCCCTCCGGGGCGGCTAAGTGGAGGGTGTCGCCGCGGGCATCGAGCGCCCGCAAGGGCTCCAGCCAGAGGCGGTAGGTCGACTCGGGGACGGAAGCCCGCAGCCGTTCCTGGGTAGTCCGCCAAAGGGCGTCGAGATCTTGTCGGGACGAGTCATCTGGCACCTGGACGGCGACCATAGCGGCGTGCCTGGGCACGCAGAGAGGGCGAGTCGCAAATCCCGTAGAAAAGATTTACGGGTGCCATCCCGGCCCTCGTCCGTATACTCCTGCCCCGATGAAGCGCACCTACCAGCCGAAGAAGCGGAAGCGCGCCAAGACGCACGGCTTTCGAGCGCGCATGAGCACCCGCGGCGGCCGCGCGATCCTCAAGCGGCGCCGGCGCAAAGGGCGGAAGCGCCTCACTCCTTAGATGGCGTCGAAGCGACGGCGCCTCTCGCGAAGCGGTGAGTTCGACCGCGTCTACCGCGACGGCTCATCCCATGCCACCCGCTACCTCGTCCTCTATACCTTTCCGCGTCGTGACGAGGAGCGTGAGGACGTGAGGCTGGGCGTCTCGGTGAGCCGCAAGGTCGGCGGCGCGGTCGAGCGCAACAAAGTCAAGCGGGCGCTGCGCGAGGCCTTCTGGGGCCTCTCCGACCGTTTGCCTGAGCGCCACGATTTCGTCATCGTCGCCCGCTCGGAGATCGGGGATCTGATCGAGCGGGAGGGCAGCCCCGGCGTCGCCAAGAGCCTCGAAGAGGCGCTGGCAGGGGGGCGTTCCACGTGAAACGGGTGCTGCTGACCCCTATTCGTGCCTACCAGCGCTGGATCTCGCCTTCGCGACCCCGCCGCTGCCGCTACGAGCCGACCTGCTCCACCTACGCGGTCGAGGCAATCGAGCGGCACGGCACGGCACGCGGATCCCTGCTCGGCGCCTGGCGCCTGCTGCGCTGCAACCCCTTCAGCCACGGCGGCTTCGACCCCGTGCCGGAGAAGTTCACGCTGCGGGTCGGCCCGGTCGACCCCGCCGATTACCACGGTGAGGCCGAGGTCTGATGCTGCCGCTCGCTTTCCAGCTGGCGCCGCAGTTCCTGGTCGATATCGCCGACAAGGTCCTCGTCTTCTTCCACGACTCGGGCCTCTCCTGGGGTGGGGCGATCATCGCTCTGACCGTGTTCGTGCGGGCCCTGCTGATCCCCCTCACCTACAAACAGCTGAAAGGGATGCGGGCGCTGCAGGCGCTGCAGCCGCAGATCAAAGAGATCCAGGCGAAATACAAAAACGACAAACAGCGCATGCAGCAGGAGATGATGCGCTTCTACCAGGAGAACAAAGTCAACCCCTTTGCCTCCTGCATCCCGCTGGTGGCGCAGTTGCCGGTCTTCATCACCCTCTTCTACGTCCTCCAGCACGACCTGCGGTTCGACATCTGCGGCCAGACCGCGAAGACCTGCAGTGAGTTCGCGGTCGCGCAGGGCGATGCAGCCGGTTTCTTCGGCGAAAGCTTCCTCTTCATCCCCGACCTGACCGCGAAGGCCGAGGGCGGCGTCCTCATCGCCCTGCTGATCATCTACGTCGGCACCCAGCTGATCTCGGGCCTGGTCATGGCGGTGACCGCCGACAAAAGCCAGCGCATGCTGATGTTCGTGCTGCCGCTGATCTTCGTCCCCTTCATCATCAGCTTCCCGGCGGGGCTGATCCTCTACTGGATCACCACCAACGTCTGGACGATCGGGCAGCAGTTCGTGATCCAAAAAATCATCCCGGTGCCGGACGTGGCTACGCCTGAAGGGGCCGCGGCCATTGCGGCGACGAAACCGCCACCGCCTCCGCCGAAAAAGAAGAAGCGGCGGCGGTAGGTAGTGGAGGGGTCGGGTACCCCTCTGCACTTAACTTTTTCGCGGATCGCCTGAAGCTGGCGCCTCCGGACCCGGTCGCGAAAAAGTACAAGACGTTCCGAGGGGTACCCGACCCCTCCTCCACAGCGCCCGCCGCAGGATTCTTCTCCGTAGGCCGAAGCAGCAGGTGCCGTAGCGGGAACCGCGGTCCTTTCTATTCGCCTAGCTTGGCTAGCCCTTGGGGCGCTTCTTGGCCATTCCCGCTCGACGAGGGAGATCGTTTGGGGTGGGGCCGTCCTTGCGGATGACGTGGAGGTGGCGGTGTTCGCTGCCTGCTTCGTCTCCCACGTCCAGCACCAGCTCCTGAACCATCGCGAGCTGGGGACTGGCGTTCACGAGTTGTATTTCCTCGTCCTGGTCGCGTTTGCCCTTCCAGGCGATTAGGACTCCATTTGGCTTCAGGAGTGGGGATGCGAGCTCGGCTAGGGTTGAGAGGCGGCCTACGGCGCGGGCGGTCACCACGTCGTAGGACTCGCGGCCCTCGGCGGTCGCCCAGTCCTCGGAGCGGGTGTTGCGGACGGTGGCGTTGGGGATGTCGGCGGCCTCGATCGCGCGGGCCATGAAGGTGCACTTGCGGCCGATGGACTCGATCAGGTCGACCTCGGCGGCGGGGAGGGCGACGGCAAGGGCGAGGCCGGGGAAGCCGGCGCCGGCCCCGACGTCAGCGATCCGCCCGGCCGAGCCGAGCTCGGGGACGCGAAGGCCGGTGAGGCTGTCGGCGACGTGCACCTTCCAGGCGCGCCTGTCGACCACGGAGCTGACCGAGGCCCGCTCCTCGGCGAGCAGCTCGAGCACCTTCTTCAGCGCCTCGCGCCCGCGAGGGTCGAGGCCGGCGCTGGGGTCCGTGCTCACTCCGCGACGAGCGGAGCGACGATCACGCAGCGACGGGGCTCGTCGCCCTCGCTGTAGGTCTCGATCCCGGCGCGCTCCTTGAGGCGCTCGTGGACGACGCGGCGCTCCTGGGCGCTCATCGGGTCCATCTCGACGGCGTGGTTACCGCTCAAGGCCTGCTCAGCGGCCCGGTCGGCTCGCCCCTCCAGGGTCTCGCGCCGCCGCTCGCGGTATCCGGCCGCGTCGACGACGACCCGCTTGCGCTCGCGCAGGCCGCGGAAGGCAGCTTGGTAGCAGAGCAGCTGCAGCGCGTCGATCGTCTGCCCGCGCTTGCCGATCAGGAGGCCGTAGTCGTCGCTGCCCTCGACCGTGGCCGCGATCTGGTCGTCCCCCTCGTCGATCTCCACCTCACCGTCGAGCTCGAGCTCGTCCAGAACCCCCTCGACCAGCTCGCGCACCCGCTCAGCGGGCTCCTGGGGCCAATCGGCGCTCTCGCTCACGGGGCGCAGGCTATCCGACCTCTCGCCCCCGCGCGCGGGCAACTAGGGTGGCTCCGGCATGGGCATTGTCTACGCGGTGGCGAATCAGAAGGGTGGCGTCGGCAAGACGACCACGGCCGTGAACCTGGCCTCGTGTTCGGCCCGCGACGGGGCCCAGACGCTCCTCGTCGACCTCGATCCGCAGTGCAACGCCACCGTGGCGCTGGGCGGTGAGCGGGAGTCCCATCCCTCTTCCTATGACTGCCTGACCGGCGACGTCTCGGTCGCGCAGGCGGCGAAGCCGGCGGGGCCGGACAACCTCTGGCTGGTCCCCGCCAGCCGCGACCTCGCCGGCGCCGCGGTCGAGCTGCCGCGGATCGACGGCTCCGAGACGCGCCTGCGCGACCGCCTGGGGCCGGTGCGCGAGCGCTTCGCGACGACCCTGCTCGACTGCCCCCCGGCGCTGGGCCCGGTCAGCGTCAACGCTCTCACCGCCGCCGACCGGGTCATAGTCCCGGTCCAGGCCGAGTACCTGGCGCTGGAGGGCCTGGTCCAATTCCTCGAGACGCTGGGCATGATCAGGCGTGAGCTCAACCCTCAGCTCGAGGTTTCGGGTTTGCTGATCACCATGCACGACGAGCGCACCAGGCTGGCCCAGGACGTCGAGTCGGAGCTGCGGCAGCACTTTCCCGCGATGGTCTTCGAGACGGTGATCCCGCGCAGCGTCCGAGTCGCCGAGTCGCCGAGCTATGGTCTGCCCGTGACCGAGCACGCCCCCTCTTCCCGCGGCGCCGTCGCCTACAGGGCGCTGGCCAAGGAGCTCGTCAGCCGTGGCTAGCGGTACCCGGCGCGGCATCGGCCGCGGCCTGGCGGCGATCCTGCCGGAGAGCGCGGCCGGCGACGCCGGCGATCTGCGCGAGCTCCCGGTCGAGCTGATCAAACCCAACCCCGATCAGCCGCGGACGCAGTTCGACCCCACGGCGCTGAGCGCGCTGGCGGCGTCGATCGAGGCCAGCGGCATCGTGCAGCCGCTGCTGGTCCGCCCCCTCCCCGACGGCAGCTACGAGCTGGTCGCCGGCGAGCGGCGCTGGCGCGCCGCCCAGGAGGCGGGCCTCGAGAAGGTGCCCGCGGTGATCCGCGACCAGGCCGAAGCGCAGCGGCTGCAGGCGGCGCTGATCGAGAACATGGTGCGCGAGGACCTCAACCCGGTCGAGGAGGCTCGCGCCTGCGCGGCGCTGATCGAGGACCTCGGCCTCAGCAAAGAGGACCTGGCGCGCCGGGTCGGCCGCAGCCGCCCCGCCGTCTCCAACCTGATCCGGCTGCTCGAGCTGCCCGATGAGACCCTGGAGCTGCTCGAGGCCGGCGACCTCAGCGAGGGGCACGGCAAGGCGCTCCTGGGCGTCAAGGGCAACGACGTCCGCCGGCGCCTCGGCCGGGACGCGGCACGGGGCGGTTGGTCGGTGCGCGAGACCGAGCACAGAGTTCGGCTGGCTAGCCAGCCAAAAGCTAAGCCGAAGCGGACCCCGGTCGACCCGGAGGAGGCGGCCGCCCTCGAGGCCGCCGGCGACGCCCTCGAGGAGGCGCTGGGACACGAGGTCACGGTCCGCGCCAAGGGCGAGGGGATCGCGGTCGAGCTGCGCTTCGAGGACGTCGAGGAAGCGCACGCGCTCGCCCGCGGGCTGCGCAAGCCCAAGCGCCGAGCCAGCGCCTGACCGGTAAGCCCGCCGCCGCTATCATCGCCGGCCGCGGGCGATTAGCTCAGTTGGTTAGAGCGCGTCTCTGATAAGGACGAGGTGCCCTGGTTCGAATCCAGGATCGCCCACTCGGCCCGACCTATACTTGGCCGTCCACCACGGTCGGGAGCCTTTTCTCGTGCAGCAGATGCAGATCTATGGCGTTAGCTTCGACATGGTCGGCAAGCAGCCGATCGTGCTGCTGAAGACCGTCGACGGCAACAGGTTCCTGCCGATCTGGATCGGCCACCCCGAGGCGGCGGCGATCCTGATGAAGCTGCAAGGCGCCTCGACGCCGCGCCCGATGACGCACGACCTGCTCTCCGACCTGCTCGAGCAGCTCGACGCCAAATGCGAGCGGGTCTCGGTCACGGAGCTCCGCGACAACACCTTCTACGCCTCGATCACGGTCTCGATCAACGGCTCCGAGGTCGAGATCGACTCGCGCCCCTCCGACGCCCTCGCCCTCGCCGTCCGTGTCTCCGCCCCGATCTTCGCCGCCGAGGACGTGATCGAGGAGTCGGCGATCGAGTTCGAGCACGAGGTCGAGGACACCGAGGAGGTGGTCGACAAATTCAAAGAGTTCCTCGACGAGGTGACGCCGGAAGACTTCGCCCAGGGCGACTCTTGAGAAGCCGTCGGGACAGGGGTTCCACTTAACTTTTTCGCGGGTCGCCGCAGGCTGTCGCCCGATGCACCGCCGCGAAAAAGTAGAAGACGTTCCACCCCTGTCCCGACGGCTTCTAAGCGACAGCTGGGTGCAGGGCGAGGTCGAGAATCCGTTCGACCAGCTGCTCGAAAGACATGCCGGCGGCCTCGGCTGCCTGCGGGAGGAGGCTGGTGTTGGTGAGGCCGGGGATCGCGTTGGCCTCGAGCACTTGGGGGCCGTCCGCCCCGAGGATCAGGTCGATGCGGGCGAAGCCCGAACAGCCGAGGACGCGGTAGGCGGCGACCGCCGCCTCGCCGATCGCCGATCGCTGGGCCTCGTCGAGGTCGGCCGGGCAGACGAAGCGGGTGCGGCCGATCTCGTAGCGGGCTTCGAAGTCGTAGCGATCGCCCTGGGCCGGGATCGCCTCGACGATCGGCAGCGCCTCCTCACCGAGCACGCTGACCGCCACCTCGCGCCCGTCGACGAAGCGCTCCAGCAGCACCCGGTCGTCGTAGCTGAAGGCCGAGACCAGCGCCTCGGGCACCTCGCCGGGAGCGCCAGCGAACTTGACCCCGAGCGAAGAGCCGCCCCGGCTCGGCTTCACGACCAGCGGAAAGCCGAGGCTTTGCTCGAGTCGGCCGAGGGCGTCGGCGGCGCCGAGCCCGCGGAACGCGGTCGAGTTGAAGGCGAACCAGTCGGGAGTCGGCAGCCCCGCCTCGCGAATCGCGTGCTTGGCCAGCGACTTGTCCATGCAGCGCGCGCAGGCCGCGGCGCCGGGGCCGGTGAAGGGGATGCCGAGGATCTCCAGCAGCTCCTGCACGGTGCCGTCCTCACCGCCGACGCCGTGCATGGCGACGAAGGCGACGTCGGGCCGCTCCGAGCTCAGGCGCTTGACCAGGTCAGCGCCGACGTCCAGCGCGACGACCTCGTGGCCGAGTCGTTCGAGCGCGTCCTCGACGCGGGCGCCCGATCGGAGCGAGACGTTGCGCTCGAGCGAACGGCCGCCCTTGAGAACGGCGACCTTCATCCGCCCGCCTCTCCCGTCTTGCGGAACGGCAGCACGTTCTCCTCGGCCACGACCTGCTGGTCCGCCCGTGGAACGCCGGACCCGCCGTCTTCGCCGGTCAGTGCGCGGTAGAGCTCGACCTGCTCGGCGATCACGACGCCGATGCGGCGGATCCCCTCGCGGATCTCGTCGTCGCTGACGCCGGAGAAGTTGAGCCGCATCGAGTTGCGACCGCGCTCGTCGATGTAGGCGGCTTGGCCGGGGACGAAGGCGACGTCGGCGCGCAGTGCCTTCGCCAGCAGGTCGCCGGTGTCGATGTACTCCGGCAGCGTCGCCCAGATGAAGAGGCCGCCTTCCGGCTCGGTCCAGCTCGCCGCCGCCGGGAAGTGCTCGCGCAGCGCCGCGATCATCGTGTCGCGGCGGCCCCGGTAGATCTCGACCAGGTCGGCCACGTACTGGCGCCAGCGCCCTTCCGCGAAGTACTCGTGCACGAAGTACTGGGTCAGGGTCGAGGTGCAGAGGTCGGCCGCCTGCTTGCCGAGCACGATCTTCTCCATCACCGGCGGCGGCGCCACCGCCCAGCCGAGGCGGATGCCGGGGGAGAGGATCTTCGAGAAGGTGCCGATGTAGAGGACGAAGTCGCCGCCGTCGAGCTGGTAGAGCGGCGGCAGCGGCTCGCCGCCGTAGCGCAGCAGCCCGTAAGGGTTGTCCTCGACCACCAGCAGCTCGTGCAGGCGCGCCAGCTCGACCAGGCGCCGGCGCCGCTCCAGCGACATCGTCACCCCGGCCGGGTTCTGGAAGCTCGGCACCGAGTAGACGAACTTCGGCCGTCGCCCCTCCTTGCGCAGCCGCTCCAGCAGCCGCTCGAGCTCGGCCACCCGCATCCCGTCCTCGTCGCACTCGACCTGGACCACGTCGGCCTGGTAGCTGCAGAAGACCGGCACCGCGCCGGGGTAGGTCGGCGCCTCGCAGATGACGACGTCGCCGGGGTCGACCAGGGTCTTGCAGACGAGGTCGATCGCCTGCTGGCCCCCGGTGGTGACGATCACGTCGTGGGGGTCGACCAGCATCCCCTCGGCGCCCATCACCTCGACGATGCAGTCCTTGGTCTCCTCGAAGCCCTCGGTCGGGCCGTACTGCAGCGCCTCGGCGGCCGACTCCTGGGCGATCCGGGTCATCTGCGCGGCGAAGCTCTGCGGCGGGAAGGTCGAGGTGTCGGGGAGGCCGCCGGCGAGCGAGATCACTTCCGGTCGCGCCGTGATCGCCATCAGGTCCCGCATCGCCGAGGAGCGCATCACCCTGGTCCGCTCGGCGAACAGCCCCGCGTAGCGCTCGAGGTCGCCGGGTGCTGGTGTGGGCACGACGCCGGTGGGGCGGTGGAGGCACCTCGCTCATGCAGGGAAGTGTGGCGGATCGACGCCGCGGCGCCAGGGAGGTTAGGTTTTCGAACGTGGACTTTCTCACCGAGGCAGGCATCGGCATCGCGATCGGCATGCTCGCCGGCACCGCCGGCACCCACGGCTCCGCGCTCGGGCGGATGACGGTGCTGGCCGCGGCGATCGGCCTCATTGCCGGCTTCCTGCTCGACGGCGCCCTCGGCGCGATCCTCGCCCTGGCCGGCGCGATCCTCGCCTGCGTCGTCATCAGCGAGATCGTCCACGGCGCCAGCCGCCGCGAGGGCAGCGGCGCCGGAGCGCTCGCCTTCCTCGTCGCCCTGGCGGCCCTGATCGTGATCGCCGCCGCGTTGCTGCTGCCGCCGCTGGTCCTGATCGTGATCGCCGCTCTCGCCTGGCTCGGGATCTCCCGTCAGCGCCGAGCCCGCCGCAAGCACGCCGGGCTCCGCGTCCTCCGCTAGCTGTCCTACCCACAGACGTTGTGAACACGGCTGATCGGCGGCCGGTCTCCCAAAGAGCTGTGCGGGCGACGCCGGTTGTAGTAGCGCAGGAAGGATGGCAGGGAGCGCAACCGCTCGGTTGAGCTCTGCCACTGATGGGCGTATGCCCACTCGCGCTGCAGGGTCTGGATGAATCTCTCCGCCTTGCCGTTCCAGCGCGGCGTATAGGGCGGGGTGAGGATGTGGCGGGCACCGTGGGCAGCCAGCACCGCGGCGAAGGCACGGGAGTGGCGGTAGACCATCGCGTTGTCGGTCATCACCGCCTCGGGCCGGTCCAGGCCCAGGGAGGCAAACCAGGCGATTGCCCGCTCCAGGGCCCCGGCGTTGGTCGCGGCATTCTCTTGGGGATGGCGCTCGACGTAGGCCAGCCGGGAGTGGTCGTCGATGACGACGTGCAGGTATTCCCAGCCGGCGCCGCGGCTGCGGTCATGGCGCTCGCCGGTGGCCGCATGGCCAGGCTCAGAGAAACGGGCCAGGCGCTTGACGTCCATGTGCAGCAGGGCACCGGGGCGAGACCACTCATAGCGACGATAGGTCTGCCGCTCCCCCCGTGGGTTCCTGGAGAGCCCGTGGCGATGCAGGACCTTCCAGATCGTCGAGCGCGGATGCCGGCAGATTCCCACTAGGCGCCCGGGCCCGAGGCCGGTCTGCCTGCGGGCCCGCAGGATCGGCTCCTCCTCGGCCGCCGACAGTCGCCTGGGTTGGCGCTGAGGTGTGCACGGTCGATCTGCCAGCCAGCTTCCCGAGCGCCGCTGCTCCTCCTCGGCGCCGAGCCAGCGGTGCCACCAGCGATGGGCTGTGGCGGGCGTCATCCCCGACTCGATTGCCTGCACCAGCGCCAGCCGTCCCGCTGGTCCGAGAGCAGCGTTACCGTGGATCTCCATCCGGGTCCTCCTTTGCTTGGGGCGTCAACCACAAGCGTCTTGGAGGGCCCGGATGCCTTTCAGCTGTTCACAAGGTGTGTGGGCGGGACAGCTAGCTGCGGGCCGACCGCGGCGGTCGAGGATCATTCGGCCCATGCCCAAGAAGCTGGTCCTCACCTATGTCGACTCGCTCCGCACCGACATGCTGCGGCAGGCGATCGGCGAGGCGCGCGCGCCGACCTTCGCGGCGCTGCTCGAGCGCGGCGTCCTGATCGAGGACTGCGTCTCCAGCTTCCCCTCGGTTACCCCCGTCGCCTGCTCGGAGATCGTCACCGGGGTCGGCGCCGAGCAGCACTGGATCAGCGGCATGAACTGGTACCACCGGCTCGAGCGTCGCTATGTCGAGTACGGGTCCTCGCTCGAGGCGACCCGCGCCTTCGGCGTCTTCCGCGCCCTCTACGACCTCGTCTACAACATGAACCTGGCCCACCTCAGCCCGGAGGTCGAGACGATCTTCGAGCGCCTCGACGACGCCGGCAAGCGCACCGCCTGCACGCCGTTCCTGATCTACCGTGGCCGCCACCGTCACCAGGTCTCGCTGGAGGGGTTGATGCGCCGCGCCGTCGACGCGACCAAACTCAAGTTCCGCCACCACACCTGGGGCCCAGCCGAGCTCTTCTACGGCGATCTCTACGCCAGCCGCGAGGTGCCCTGCAAGTCGACCTCGATCCCCGGCAGCCGCGACGGCTACGCGGCCTGCTGTTCGGCCGAGCTGATGAAGGAGGACGGCTTCGACTTCCTTCTCCTCTCGCTGCCCGACAACGACAACTACTCGCACCGCCACGGCCCCGAGGCGAGCGTCGAGTCGATCGCCAAGGCCGACCACTGCTTCGCGAAGCTGGTCGACGCCGCCGGCGATCTCGACGCCTTCCTCGAGGAGCATGCGCTGATCCTGCTCGCCGACCACGCCCAGACCCCGGTCCACCGCGGCCTGCCGCTGGCCGAGCTGCTGGGCCACGAGTGGTCGGTGCTGCAGCCCTCCGACGACCGGCCCGAGCTGGCGCAGCTGGCGGTCAGCCCGACCGGGCGCGCCGCCCACGTCTACCTGCTGCCCTGCGACGGCGAGGCGGCCGCGCCGGCGGCGGTGGCGGCGAAGCTGACGGTGATCGAGGGGGTCGACCTGGTCTGCTGGTTGCAGGGTGCCGACGGCTTGCCGATCCGGCGCCTCGAGCCCGGCCCGCCGGCCGGTGGTGAGTGGGCGGTGGTCGAGCGCGGTGGGGAGACGCTGCGCTTCCGACCCGGCGGCAACATCGCCGATCTGCGCGGCGGCAGCTGGGAGGTGGACGGCGAGCTCGCGGTGCTGGCGGCGACGATCGAGGACGGCCGCCTCGGCAGCGAGGAGTACCCGGACCCGCTGGCGCGAGTCTGGTCGGCGCTGAGCGCGCCCCACGCCGGCGACTTCGTCGTCTCCCTGGCGCCGGGCTTCGAGGCCGTCGACTGGGGTGGCGTCACCCACGCCGGCGGCGGCAGCCACGGCTCCCTGCACGCCGGCGACTCGCTCGGCCCGCTGCTCTTCGTCGGCTGCGGGCCGAAGTCGGCCGCCGAGCGAGACCAATGGACCCTGCGGGATGTAGCCCCCGTTGTGTACGAGCACTTCGGATTGGCGTCGGTGTGAGCGATAGGGGTCCTGCGGGCGGTGCAGTCGCTCCGTTCTCGGACCCCCTATCGCTCCACTCGTCGCCACTGCGGCACTCGCACTCATCGCGGTTTGCTTGCTGCCGGGGATCGCCGTCGCGTCTGTTTCGGAAGCTGATGCGATCCGGATCGCTAATGGCGACTCCAAGGTCCACGACCAGCGGCAGAAGAACGGGCCGCTGGCGCCGGTCGCGAACATGGTCGACGGCAACTGGGAGGTCGCCTACTTCGCTGCCGGCGAGCAGGTGGCGCTGGTGATCGTCGATCCCGAGAGCGGCGCGGTGCGGGAGTCGTGGACCGGCTACCAGGTGGCCTGGAAGATGGCCCGTGGCTACTCCGGCTCCTTCGGCCACAAGCTCAACGCGCCCTACGTCTTCCTGCCGCTCTGCGCCCTCTTCCTGATCGGCCTGATCGACTGGCGTCGGCCCTGGCGCATCGCCAACCTCGACCTCCTGGTCCTGCTCGGCTTCGGCGTCTCCCACTTCTTCTTCAACCGGGCTGAGATCGGTCTCTCGGTCCCACTCCAGTACCCGGTCCTGCTCTACCTCCTGGCGCGGGCGCTTTGGATCGGCTTCCGCGGCCGCGGCGAGGGGCTGCGGCCGGTCTGGCCCGCCGCCTGGCTGTTGGTCGCGGCGCTCTTCCTGCTTGGCTTCCGGGTCGGGCTCAACCTCGCCGACTCGGGCGCGATCGACGTCGGCTACGCCAGCGTCGTCGGCGCCGACCGCGTCACCCAAGGCGAGCCGATCTACGACAACTTCCCCGAGGACGTCTCCCAGGGCGACACCTACGGCCCGGTCAACTACTACGCCTACGTCCCCACCGAGTTGATCTGGCCCTGGTCGGGAAGCTGGGACGACCTGCCCGCCGCCCACGGCGCCGCCGTCCTCTTCGACCTCGCCACCTTCGCGTTCCTGATCCTGCTCGGGATCCGCATCCGCCCCGGCCCCGTCGGCCGCCGCCTCGCCGCGATCCTCGCCTTCGGCTGGGCCGCCTACCCCTACACCGCCTTCGCCCTCGAGTCGAACTCCAACGACACCCTTGTCGCAGCCCTCCTTGTGGCCACGCTGTTGGTGCTGGCGAGGCCGGTTGCACGAGGGGCGATGTTGGCGCTAGCCACTTTCGCGAAGTTCGCACCGGTGCTGCTGGTTCCGATGTTCGTGACGTATAGGGCGGCGGATGAGGGAATCCTGCGGGCGAGGTATTCGTTCTCGGACTCCCTCATCCACCGACACAGGCGCCTCGCGTTCATCGCTGCCTTCGGCGTGGTCTCGATTGTCGTGATGCTGTGGCCGGCGATCGACCCGGGGCTGAGCACGGTGTACGCCAGAACTATCGGTTACCAGTCCGGCCGCGACTCTCCGTTCAGCTTGTGGGGTCAGGCCCCTCACTGGAGCCGCTGCGTATCGCGATCCTCGGAGCGGCTGCCGCGCTGGCGCTCCTCCTCGCATTCCGTCCTCGCGAAAAGTCACTCGTCCAGGTCGCCGCCCTCTCGGTCGCCCTGCTGATTGCTCTCCAGCTGACGATGCAGCACTGGTTCTACCTCTACATCGTCTGGTTCTACCCGCTCTTCCTGGTGAGCGTCTCGGTCGTAGGTAGGGAACCGGCACCCCCTGGAACGTCTTGTACTTTTTCGCCGCCATCCTCCGGGCGTCAGCCGCAGGTCGTTCCTCGAAAAAGTTAAGTGGAAGGGGGTGCCGGTTCCCTACCCCACCGGCGGTGCGGGAACCATCACCTGGGTAAACGAGTCAGCCAGCCCCTTCTGGTTGACCTCGACCACCGCTCCCATCACCCACACGTCCTCCTCGGCCGTCTCGAACCGGGTCGGCATCTGGGTGATCAGCGAGGCCAGGGCCTGCTCTGGTTTGACCCCGAGCACGCTGGTCCTGGACCCGGTCATGCCGACGTCGGAGATGAATGCGGTGCCGCCGGGGAGGACGCGTCCGTCGGCGGTCGGGACGTGGGTGTGGGTGCCGAAGACCGCCGCCACGCGTCCGTCGAGGTGCCACCCCATCGCCACCTTCTCGCTCGTCACCTCGGCGTGGAAGTCGACCACGACCGCATCGGCGTCACCCCCGAGCTGGTCGAGGATGCCGTCGACGGTGTCGAACGGCGAGCGGGCGACGCGCAGCCCGACGGCGCCGCTGAGGTTGATCACGGCGACCTTGATCCCACCCGCCTCGACCACGGTGAAGCCGCGGCCGGGATTCCCCTGCGGGTAGTTGGCGGGACGGATCACGAGCCGCTCGCTTTCGAGGAACCCGTAGGCCTCGCGGTGGCGGTAGACATGGTTGCCGGTGGTGATCACGCCGGTGCCGATGCCGAAGAGGTCGTTGGCGGTGCGCTCGGTGATGCCGACGCCGCCGGCCGAGTTCTCGCCGTTGACGATGATCAGGTCGGGCGCGTGCTGCTCGCGCAGCGCCGGCATCGTCTCGCGCAGCCCGCGGCGACCGGCCCCCCCGACGACGTCGCCGATGAAGAGAACTCGCATGGTCCGCTGACCCTATCTGCGAGATTGGGCGAGGTGTCGAAGTCGGAGGAGATGCGAGAGCGCCTGCGCCGCGCCAACGCCTATCCGTACGAGATCCCTGCGGCCTCGTTCCTCCAGCTCGGCGCCCAGACCCTGGAGCTACCGGCCGACCTTGACCTCAGCGGCCGCGAGCCGCTGCTCGCCTACGGCTCAAACGCCGCCCCCGAGGCGCTGGCGCGCAAGCTGGCAGCGCTGCCGGACCTGCCGCTCCCGCTGGTGCGGGCCGAGCTGGAGGACTTCGACGTCGTCTACTCCGCGCACATCTCGCCGCACGGGGCGATCCCGGCGACCCTTCAGCGCAGTCCGGGCACGACGGTCGCGGTCTTCGTCGCCTACCCCACCGCCGCACAGCTGCGTCTTCTTTCGACCACCGAGCCCAACTACGAGCTGCGACGCCTGGCCGGCATCCGCTGTCGACTCGCTCCGGGCGGTGAGCTGACAGAAGTCGATGCCTACCTCAGTCGCCACGGCTGTCTCGCCGTCAACGGCTCGGAGTTCGCCTTCGCCGCTGTCGCGGCAGCACAGCGCCGCTTCGCCCAGATCGACCAGCTCGAGGTGCAGGAGCTCGCCCGCAACAGGCTCGCCCCTGGCCTGAGCCCGGAGCAGTTCATCGCCGGTTCCCTCGACGCGGAGCTGATCCAGCGACGTACCGCGATCCTGGCAGCGACGGCGAAGCCACTCGTTTTGGCATAACTCGGTTCGAGTGTTAGCGTCGCGCCTGACCATGCCCGCGAAGCTCCACGACCCGATCTTCGTCCTCGATTCCCGGGAGCGCTTCCAGCCCCTTGCGGTGGAGAGCGTCGAAGCCGCGGGCGCGAGGATCGTCGGCAACGACGGGTCCGACGGAGGCAAGGTCTCGCTCGCCTCGCTGCCGAAAGCGGGTGGGCGGATGAACTTCCCGCCCGACCCGGACAAACAGGAGGAGGCGCTCCGTGGCGAGTACGGCGGGGTCGGCTACCGCCGCCAGGTCGAGGGCGGCGGCCTCGCCTGGGTCCAGTACTGGCTCTGGTACCTCCACAACCCGAAGGTCTTTCTGGTCGCCGGCGACCACGAGGGCGACTGGGAGTTCGTCCAGGTCGGCTACGGCGACGACGTCCCGGTCTGCGTCACCGCCTCCCAGCACCAGACCGGCGGCTCGCGGATGTGGTGGAACGTCGAGCGCCGCAAAGGACGCCCGGTCATCTACGTCGCCCGCGATTCCCACGCCAACTACTTCAGGCCGGTCGACCAGATCCCCGAGTTCGGCGACGAGGGAAACGGCAACGGCGAGGTGCTGGATGACCTGGAGTGGAGGAATTTCGACGACGCCTGGTCAGCCTGGCCCGGCCGGTGGGGGAACTCGACCGGAGCAGGTCGGTCTCCGCAGTCGCCCGGATCGCAGGGGGAGCGCTGGGCGGCGCCGCACCGCTACCACACGAAATCGCGCAACCAGCTCTAGGCCGACCAGCGGCACGCCGGCTGCTCAGACCGCCGCGAAGCGCCTCAGGGCGAGCCGCGCCAGCAGTCCGTAGGCGGCGGTCAGGATCGCCAGGTGCAACAGCGGCAGGCCGATGTTGGGCCCGGCCGAGTCGAGCCCCGCCGTCATCGCTTCCAGCGCCGGCTTGAAGGGGAAGAGGGCGGTGACGATCTCGACCAGGTCGAAGATCCCCGCCCCGACGGCCCCGGAGGGGACCAGCGAGAGGAAGGCGACCGGCAGGGTGACCATGAAGGCGAGCAGGGAGACCGCGCGCACCTCGCGCGCCGCCGCGCCGAGCGCGGCCCCGGCGGCGGCCAACGCCGCGCCGCCGAAGAGGATCGCCAGCAGCCAGAGCCCGATCCGCTCCCACTGCAGGGGAACGAAGATCGCCAGGCCGGCGAGCATCAGGATCGTCACCGCCAGCCCGACCGCCATTCCCAGCAGCACCTTCTCCGCCAGCAGTTCGAGCGGTGAGACCAGCCCCCGGGTCAGCCGGGCAAAGGCGTTCTCCTCGCGCTCCAGCGCCAACGAACCGGCGACCAGGAGGACGATCACGAAGGCCAGGGTGAGCGTCGCCGCGACCGCGATCGCGAAGATTTCCAGCGGCGGCGAGGAGCCGCTGACTACTTCCTTCTTGACCTCGATCGGCTGCGCCAGGCGCTCGATCAGCGGTCCGGCGACGTCGAGGTTGTCGCGCGCGCGGCTGGCGAAGCGCGCGACCTCGGCGAGCGACATCCGCAGCGGCCCGCGCGGCAACGCCGGTTCCAGCGCGGTGAGGATCTGGGCCGCCGCACGCAGGCCGAGAATCTGCGCCGTGAAGCCGCCGATCCGGAACTGCCCTCCCTCGATCAGCAGTTTGAGATAGCGACCGCCTTCGGCGGCGATCCGCCGCGCGATCGCCAGGTTCGCCTGCGCCAGCAGGGTCGTGATCCGTTCGTTGACCAGCTGCGCCTTGACCGGGTCCTCCTGGTTGACCAGCACTTCGACCCGCGGCGTGCCGGGGGTGAGGGTGGAGAGCGAGTTGATCTGGTCGACCAGGTCCTCCGGCAGGATCAGCGCCGCCAGCACCTCGCCGGACTCGACCTCCGCCGCCGCTTCGTCGCGGTCCTTGACGCGGACGCACTCGACGCGGGAGCAGATGCGGTCGCTGACCCCGGTCGCCGCCAGCTGCTGTTTGCCGACGCTGACCCGGGTGTCGCTCGGCACCTCGTTGAGGAAGGCGACCCGCGGCTTCTCCGGGTCGCGCGAGATCGCGAAGCCGACGAGGAGCGCGATCAGGACCGGGTAGGCGACCAGCAGCACCGCCTGCAGCGGCGAGCGGCGCAGGATCTGCAGGTCCTTGAGCAGCAGCCAGCGCACGGCTCAGTGCCCCCGGTGGTGGAGGTAGGCGACGAAGGCGGTCTCGAAGTCGCTGTCGGCGGACTCGGGCGCCTCGCTGCGCACGGCCTCGCGCAGCCCCTCGGCCGAGCCGTCGAAGAGCGACTCGCCATCGGCGAGGACGAGGACGCGCCGGCCGTAGCGCTCGGCCTCCTGGATGTCGTGGGTGGAGAAGATGACCGTGGTCCCCGCCGCGGCGAGGCCGGAGACGAACTCCCATAGCCGCGCCCGCTGGCGCGGGTCGAGGCCGACGCTGGGCTCGTCGAGCAGCAGCACCAGCGGCCGCGACAGCAGCCCGATCGCGATGTTGATCCGCTGCTGGTTACCACCGGAGAGCCGCGCGACGATCTCCTCGCGCCGCTCCCGGAGCCCGGTCAGCTCCAGCATTTCCTCGACCGAGGCGGCCGGGTCGTCGTGGCCCTCCAGGCGCGCGAACAGCAGCAGGTTCTCCTCCACCGTCAGCCGCCGGTAGAGCGCCGCCTGCTGCGGCACCCAGCCGACGCCGCCCTCGGGAGCACGCACCTCGCCGCCGTCGCACTTGACGATCCCGGCGAGGATCGAGAGCAGCGTCGTCTTGCCCGCCCCGTTCGGCCCGATGATCGCCACCAGCTCCCCGGCTTCGGCAGCCAGGTCAACGCCTTTCAGAGCCTCCCTGTCCCCGTAGCGCTTGACCAGCTCCAGAGCTTCCAGTGCCTTCGTTGCAGTCCGCTCCATCGGCGGGAACGGTACTTGGGAGGAGAGGGTGGATACCCCTCCGAACGGCTTGTACTTCGCGGTCACCGGAACCTGGGACTCCCGAGCGCGACCCACCCGAGCAAGTTGAGAGAGGAGGGGTATCCACCCTCTCCTCCCTAGAATCGACCCCGATGCCCTTCCCCGCGACCCGCCTGCGCCGCCTGCGCCGCACCGACACCCTGCGTGGCCTCGTGCGCGAGACCGAGCTCTCGCCGGCGCACCTGATCCAGCCGATGTTCGTCGTCGCCGGCGAGGACGTGCGCGAGCAGGTCCCCTCGATGCCGGGGATCGAGCGCTTCTCGATCTCGGGCCTGGTCGAGGAGGCCGGCGAGGTTGCCGCCGCCGGCGTCGGCGCGATCCTGCTCTTCGGCGTCCCCGCCGCCAAGGACGAGTCGGGATCCGGCGCCTACGACGACGAGGGCGTCGTGCAGATGGCGGTGCGGGCGCTGAAGGAGGCCCACCCCGAGCTGGTCGTCATCACCGACGTCTGTCTCTGCGAGTACACCTCGCACGGCCACTGCGGTTTCCTCCGCGACGGCGAGGTCGACAACGACATCACCGTCGAGCTGCTGGCCAAGATCGCGATCTCCCACGCCGAGGCCGGCGCCGACGCGGTCGCGCCCAGCGACATGATGGACGGACGGGTCGGCACGATCCGCTTCCAGCTCGACGAGGAGGGTCACTCCCGCGTCCCGATCGTCGCCTACAGCGCCAAGTACGCCTCGGCCTTCTACGGTCCCTTCCGCGACGCCGCCGAGTCGACCCCCTCCTCCGGTGACCGCCGCGGCTACCAGATGGACCCGGCCAACGCCGCCGAAGCCGTGCGCGAGGCCGAGCTCGACCTCGAGGAGGGCGCCGACATGCTGATGGTCAAGCCCGCGACCGCCTACCTCGACGTCGTGCGCCGGGTCAAGGACGCGACCGGCGCCCCGGTCGCCGCCTACCACGTCTCCGGCGAGTACTCGATGCTGAAGGCCGCCGCCGCCAACGGCTGGATCGAGGAGCGGCCGGCGGTGCTGGAGACCCTGACCTCGATCCGCCGCGCCGGCGCCGATGCGATCGTCACCTACTACGCGAAGGAGGCAGCCGCATGGCTTCGGTGAAGGTCCCGCAGTCGAAGGCGCGCTCGCGCAAGGACGGTTCGGCGATCCCGCTCGACGAGACCGACAAGCGGCTGATGAACCTGCTGCAGTCGAGCTTCCCGATCGACCCCGAGCCGTTTGCGCTGGTCGCCTCGGAGGCGGCGCTGGAGCTGGACGACGTGCTGGCCCGCACCCAGCGCCTGCTCGACGGCCGCATCATCCGCGAGATCACGCCGATCTTCGACACCCGCGCGCTCGGCTACGAGTCGATGCTGGTCGCGGCCAAAGTCGACAGCGAGAACCCGCAGCGCGCCGCCCGCATCGTCAACGCCCACCCCGGCGTCTCCCACAACTACCTGCGCACGCACGACTTCAACCTCTGGTTCACGATCGCCACCCCGCCCGACTCCGCGCTCGGCCTCGCCGGCACGCTCGAGGCGCTGATGGAGGAGACGGGCGCCGAGTCGATGCGCGAGCTGCCGACCCTGACCCTGTTCAAGATCAACATGAACCTGGAGATGGAGAAGGGCACCGACGCGCTCGCCGCCGCGGTCGAGGCGGCGCCCCCGCGCGAGCTCGAGGCGCAGCCCTACGACGAGGACGACATCGCCCTGATCAGGGCGCTGCAGGGACCGATGGCCGCGGTCGAGCGGCCCTACGACGAGGCCGCCGCCGCGCTCGGGATCGGGACCGAGGAGCTGCTCGACCGCCTGCGGACGATGGTCGACCGCAAGATCCTCCGCCGTGTCGCGGCAATCCTCTATCACCGCCGCGCCGGCTTCTCAGCCAACGGGATGGGTGTATGGAAGGTTCCGGAGGAGGAGATCATGGAGACCGGGACCCGGATGGCCTCCTACCGCGGCATCTCCCACTGCTACCAGCGGCCTACTTATGAGGACTGGCCCTACAGCGTCTTCACGATGGCCCACGGCCGCTCCAAAGGGGAGTGCGACGCGATCCTCGACTCGATCGCCGCGGAGTGTGGGATGGGACCGGACGACCGGGCCACGCTCTACTCCTCGACCGAGTACAAGAAGATCCGCCTCCATTACTTCACCGACGAGTACGCGCGGTGGGAAGCGGAGCACTCGTAGTGCCGGTCTCGGCAGGGGTTTCGCTTAACTTTTTCCGAAGACAGGTTGCGGCTGTCCGCCGAACTCGCTGCGGAAAAAGTACAAGACGCTCCACCCCTGCCGGTACCGGCATCTAGCCAGCCCCGATGTCCTCCGAGTTGTACGAGCGGGCGGTGAGGGCCCTTCCGGGGGGAGTGAATTCGCCCGTGCGGGCGATGCGGCAGATCGGTCGCGAGCCGATCTTCGTCGAGCGCGGCGAGGGCTGCGAGCTGGTCGACGTCGACGGCCGGCGCTACCTCGACTGGGTCGGCTCCTGGGGGCCGCTGATCCTCGGCCATGCCGAGCCAGCGGTGGTGGCGGCGGTGATCGAAGCGGCGCAGCGGGGGACCAGCTACGGCGCCGCGACCGCGGCCGAGGTGGCGCTGGCCGAGGAGGTCGTCGCCCGTGTCCCCAGCGCCGAGATGGTGCGCCTGACCAGCTCCGGCACCGAGGCGGCGATGAGCGCGGCGCGGCTGGCCCGCGCGGTCAGCGGCCGCGAGGTCGTCGTCAAGTTCGCCGGCGCCTACCATGGCCACTCCGACGGCCTGCTCGCCGACGCCGGCTCCGGCCTCGCCACCCTCGGCGTGCCCGGCAGCCCCGGCGTCACCGCTGCCCAGGCCGCCGCCACCGTCGTCGTTCCGTGGAACGACCGCGAGGCGGTCTCGCGAGCGCTGGAGGAGCACTCCGTCGCCGCCCTTCTCGCCGAGCCGGTCGCCGCCAACATGGGCGTGGTCCCGCCCGCGGAGGGCTTCCTCGAGTTTCTCCGCGAGGCGACCCACGCCGCCGGCACCCTGCTCGTCTTCGACGAGGTGATCACCGGCTTCCGCGTCGCCCGTGGGGGTGCCCAGGAGCTCTACGGGGTCGAACCCGACCTCACCGTGCTCGGCAAGGTGATCGGCGGCGGCCTGCCCGCCGCGGCCTTTGCCGGCCCGCGCGCGGCGATGGAGCGGATCGCCCCCGCCGGCGACGTCTACCAGGCGGGCACGCTCTCGGGAAACCCACTGGCCGTCGCCGCCGGCCTCGCCACGCTCGACCAGCTCGACGCCGCCGCCTACCAGCGCCTCGTCACCCTCACCGACCGCCTCGTCGCTGGGCTGACCGCTCTCGCCGCCGAGCGCCCGCTCCAGGTCGCCTCCGCCCCCGGCCTCATCACCCTCTTCTTCAGCCCCGAGCCGGTGCGCGACTTCACCGCCGCCCGCGCCTGCGACACCGAGGCCCACGCGCGCTTCTGCCGCGCCATGCTCGACCGCGGCGTCTACCCGCCGTCCTCGCAGTTCGAGGCCTGGTTCGTCTCGCTCGCGCACGACGAGGCGACCGTCGACCGCACCCTCGAGGCCGCCGCAGAGTCGCTGCGGGAGGCACTGGGATGAGTGAGCCGGCCGCCGCCCTGCGCGAGCTCGCCGTCCAGCTGCGGGACGAGGAGACACCGGTATCCCCGCACGTGGTCGAGCCGGCCGCAGCGGCGAGCCTCGGGGCCCTCGCCGCCTCCGGCCCCCGCACGGAGGGTGCGCCCGCGGAGTACGCGCTGGTGGTCGAGGCGGTCCACGAGGGCTACCTCCTCCACTACGGCGAGCCGCGCCTGCTCGCCGGCCACGACCCCGACCTCGCCCTGCTCGCCGGCGACTACCTCTACGCGCTCGGCCTCGACCGGCTCGCGGCGCTCGGCGACGAGCGCGCGGTTGCGATCCTCAGCGAGTTGATCGGGCGTTGCGCGCAGCTGCATGCCGAAGGCGACCCAGGCCTGATCCCGGACCTCTGGCGGGCGGCCGCGCGCCAGATCGCCGGCTTGCCCGCGCTCAGCTGAAGCGCGAGGAATCGATCAGGCAGTAGTCGAATTCGAAGCCGAGCACCTGGTTGTTGGCGACGTTGCTGTTGTGGGTGAGCTGCACCGAAAGCGACTGCGCCCGCGACTTGTTGCCGGCCTTCAGCGCGTTGCCGATGTCGCTCAGCAGCTTCGTCTCTTTTTCGAGCGCCGTCAGCCATTTGCCCAGCTTCGCCGCATCGGCGACCGGCTGCGGCACCGCCTTGATCTGTTTGACCGCCTTACCAAAGGCCGTCGAGGCCTTCGCGAACTGGCCGGCGGCGACTCTCAGCTTGCCCTGCTGGATTTTCTTGCGGACGCCGTCGAGGATCTGTTCGTTGGCCTTCGTGTTTTTCTTGCAGATCGGCTCGACCGCGGTCACGTAGCTTTCGCGGGTCTGCTCGGGTGAGGTTGCCGCGAAAGCGGTCGCGCCGAAGACCACGACGAGCGCCACCGTGGTGGCGAAGGTCTTGCGAACTCTGGCGTGGCCTCTCATTCGTTGCCTCCCTGGCTGTATGCGCTCGTCATCCCATATCCCTAAAACAGCGGGCGCGTGATGGTAGCGGTAGGGGGTTGGGGTGGCTACGACTCGGTTTATCCGCCAACGCAATAAACTCCGTTCCCGAACCTCTGAAGCGACTGTGGCTGACGACGCGGACAAGATGAACGGGGCCGAGACGGCTCCCCGGCAGCAGCGGGAGAAGCCCGACCCGCCCGGCTACTTCGAGGGCGAGTCGATGACTCGCCGTCGCGCTTTCACGATCGCCGCCCAGGGTCTCGGGGGCGTCGCCGGCGCCGCGATCATCCTGCCTGCGGTCGGCTTCGCGGTCGCACCGATCTTCCACCGCGGCAAGGAGCGCTGGGAGGCGGTCGGCCCCCTCAACGACTTCACCGAGGAGACCTACCGTCAGGTCGTCTTCACCGAGACCGAGGGAATCGGCGACGCCGGCAAGACGACGGCCTACATCCGCAAAGGCTCCGAGCAGTTCGAAGAGGACCCGAACTCCTTCGTCGCCGTCTCCAACCGCTGCGTCCACCTCGGTTGCCCGGTCCGCTTCGTCGAGGCCGCCGGCAACTTCATCTGCCCCTGCCACGGTGGTGTCTACGACTTCCAGGGGAAGCGGATCGGCGGCCCGCCGGTGCGCCCGCTGGACCAGTTCCAGACCCGCGTCCGGGGCGGCCAGGTCGAGGTCGGCCCGCGCTACAGCGTCACCTCCCAGCTCGAGCCGGTGCGCGCGCGTGACCCCGGCGAGTTCACCGGTGGGATCTGGGAATACCTCTACCCGCCGCGCCCCTCCACCTTCCCAGCACCCTGATGCCGAAAATCTCGCTGCCCAAGATCCCGGACAAAGTCGTCCCGGCGCCGTTGCGCAAACCGGCCAAGCCCGGCACCGGCGGCGATCCCAAGGGGCAAGCCCCGCAGGACCTGAAGACCTCTCCGCCGGAGCGGCAGACCCACGTCCAGAAACTCACCGGCCAGGCCAAGGAGGCCCCGGTCGACGTCCTCGCCTGGGTCGACCAGCGCACCGGCGCCAGCGGCTTTCTCACCGGGATGCTCTACCGCAAGGTGCCGAAGGGGACCAACTGGTTCTACACGCTCGGCTCCGCCACCCTCTTCGCCTTCATCGTTCAGGCCGTCACCGGCGTCTTCCTGGCGATGTTCTACACGCCGTCGACCACCCAGGCCTACGCTTCGATCGCCCACATCAACAACGAGGTGCCCTTGGGAGCGCTGGTGCACGGGATGCACAAGTGGGGATCGAGCCTGATGGTGATCCTGGTCTTCCTGCACATGGGCCGCACCTTCTTCTTCGGCGCCTACAAGTACCCGCGCGAGCTCAACTGGGTGATCGGGGTCGTGCTGCTGATCCTGACCATGACGATGGCCTTCACCGGCTACCTGCTGCCGTTCGACCAGCGCTCCTTCTGGGCCTCGGTCGTCGGCATCAACATCAACGGCACCGGCCCGGTCGTCGGCCCGTACCTGAGCGACTTCCTGCGGGCCGGCCCTGAGCTCGGCGCCACCACCCTTTCCCGCTTCTACTCGATCCACATGCTGCTGGTGCCGGGGGCGATCATCGCCCTGATCGGCGCCCACCTCTACCTGGTGGTCAAGCTCGGCACCACGGCGCCGCCATGGGTGCGGGCGGAGAAGCCCAAAGTCGCCGCCCCGGTCGCCCAGCTCGACGCCGGGGTCGAGGGCAACGGCGGCGGTAACGGAGCCGCTCCCCGCGCATGAAGCCGCAGGACAAGCAGAAATACTTGGAGGAGTACGAGCTCCTGAAGAAGAAGGGGAAGCCGTTCTTCCCTTACGCGGTGCTGAAGGACTCGACGATGGCGCTGATCGTCGTCGCCGTGGTGATCGCGATGTCGCTGATCCTCGGCGCCGAGCAGGGGCCGAAGGCGGACCCGACCTCGACTACCTACGTGCCACGGCCCGAGTGGTACTTCTTCTTCCTCTTCGAGGTCCTGCGCGTGATCAAACCGCCGGAGCTGGTCCCGATCGCGACGATCGGGATTCCGACCGTCTGCATGGTCCTCTTGCTGCTGCTGCCGTTCTACGACCGTGGCCCCGAGCGCCGCCCCGAGCGCCGCCCGATCGCCACCACGGCGGGCATCCTCACGATCATCGCGATGGGCTACCTCACCTTCCTCGGCGCCACCGGCGGCTCGCCGACCGAGATCGAGATGGCTGTCGCGCCGCAGTACGAGGCCGGCAAGGAGGCCGTCGCCGGCGCCGGCTGCCTCGCCTGCCACAAGATCGGCGAGAACGGCGGTTCGCTCGGTCCGGACCTGACCCACATCGCGGCGCGGGTACCGCGCGCGGCGATCCTGCGCTCGGTGGAAATCGGGCCGGGTATCATGCCCTCCTTCCGCGCCCTGCCGCCCAAAAAGCTGGAAGAGATGGCCGATTTCCTCGCTTCGCTCGACTAGACCCTCGCGGGACTCCGCCCAGTTCGCGGGCCAGGTCAACCGCATGTTCGACCGCGTCGCCGGTCGCTACGACCTCCTGAACGAGGTGATGACCGCCGGGCTGCACCATCGCTGGCGCGAGCGCGCGGCCAGCGCGGCCGAGCTTTCCGCCGGCGACTCGGCGCTCGATATCTGCTGCGGCACCGGCGACCTCGCGCTCGAGCTCTCGCGCCGGGTCAGCCCGGACGGCCACGTGGTCGGCTGCGACTTCTCCGAGCCGATGCTCGACCTCGCGCGCGAGAAGGCTTCCTCGCAGCAGGCCCCCGGCCTGCGTTTCGAGTGGGCCGACGCGCTCCAGCTTCCCTACGACGCCGGCCGCTTCGACGCCGTCACCGTCGGCTTCGGCGTCCGCAACCTCGCCGACCTCGACCGCGGCCTCGGCGAGATGTGGCGGGTGCCTCAAGCCCGGCGGCCGCGCTGTCATCCTCGAGATCACGCAGCCGAGGAGGCCGCCGCTCTCGGTCTTCTACTCGCTCTGGTTCGACCGCATCGTGCCGCTGCTCGGCTCCTTCTCGAGCGAGCCCGAGGCCTACTCCTACCTGCCGGAATCGGTTCGCAGCTTCCCCAGCCCCCACGGCCTGGCGGAGAAAATGGACCGGGCCGGGTTCGAGCGCGTCCGCTACACGGTGCTCGCCGGCGGCATCATCGCGATCCACAGCGGCGTTCACTCTTGACCCGCCGCTCGGCCGTGCCGCCGCCGGTGACGGCGGTGCTCGACGCGTCGAGCCGCTGGTTGCCTTCGCGCCTGGGGGAGGTCGAGGAGCAGCTGCGGGAGGCGGTCGTGGGCCACGGCGAGCGGCTCGCAGCGGATGCGACCGCGACGCTGGCCGCAGGCGGCAAGCGGCTGCGACCGATGCTGGTCCTGCTCTGCGCCGGCGAGGCCGGCGGCGCTGCCTCGGTCCGGGCCGCGACGGCGATCGAGCTGGTCCACATGGCGACCCTCGTCCACGACGACGTGCTCGACCAGGCGCCCTTGCGCCGCGGCCACCCCACGGTCGCCGCCAGCTCCGGGCGCGACCGCGCCCTCGCCACCGGCGACCTGCTGCTTTCCCGCGCCTTCGCCCTGCTCGCCTCCGCTGGCGACGCCCGCGCCGTCGCCCTGCTCGCCTCCGCCTCGGTGGCGCTGGCCCGGGGTGAGCTGGCGCAGCGCCACGACGCCTTCGACCTGACGATCTCCGAGCAGCGCTACTTCGAGCGTTGCCGGCTGAAGACGGCGAAGCTGTTCGAGTGCGCCTGCCTACTCGGGCACGACGACGAGCAGATGGGCGGGTTCGGAGCCGAGATCGGCCTCGCCTTCCAGCTGCTCGACGATGTGCTCGACGTCGCCGGCCCGCCGGAGCGCACCGGCAAGGCCCGCGGCACCGATCTGCTTGACGGCACCGTCACCTTGCCGCTGATCGAGGCCGCTGCCACCGATCCGGAGGTCCGCGAAGCCGACCTCCACGGCCTCGACCCCGCCGCGGCCGAGGCGCTCTGCGATCGCATCGCCGCGACCGGCGCCCTTGACCGGGTCCGGGCCCGGGCGCTGGAGATGGTGGCCGCGGCGAAGCGAAGGCTCGCCCGGCCCGCGTTCGCGCCGGAACAGCGGCAGCTGCTCGAGCTCGTCGCCGACGGCGTCGTCCAGCGCTACAGCTGAGCGCCGTCAGGCGAAATCGTCGGCGGCGATCAGGTCGGCGGCGAGGGCGGCGACAAAGGCCTCGGCCATGTCGGCCATGTTCGCGTGCTCCAGCGCCCGCAGCTCGTCGGCCAGCGCGTGGGCGCCGATATCGAGCTGCTCGTCGAAGGCGTCGATCTCACGCTCGCCGTGGACCCCCTGGCAGAACCACTCGCACTCCGGGCAACGCCGCCAGATCCGCCAGTGAGAGCGATCGCCGGTCTGTTCCCAGCAGGTCGGCTGCACCAGGTCCGAGCCGCACCCGGGGCAGATGTGCAGCTCCTTTGCCGGCTGCGTCCGGTTTTGGCCTTGCTCCCTCATCCCGATACCTATCGAACCCCTTTCAACCCCACTTGATCCGGACCTTTCCCGGTTTTCCTAAAGAAACCCAACTACCGGGTATCTAATTGCGCGATTGCGATGTGATCCAGCCGCCCCTTGCTGCCGTTACCATTGGCTAGATGCCAGGAAACATCGGACTTCCAGAGATCGCGATCGTCCTCGTCATCGCCCTGCTCGTCTTCGGCCCGAAACGGCTGCCTGAGCTCGGCCGCTCGCTCGGCCGCGGCATCCGCGAGTTCAAAGGCTCGATCGGCGGCGATCACGACGACGACGATCACGACGAGCGTGAGAAGCCGAAGATCGAGGCCGCCGCGCCCGCGGAGACTCCGCCGGCGGAGGCTTCGAGCGACCAGCCCGCCGAGGCCGAGGTCGTCCGCAACAAGTCCAGCTGAGGCGCGGCGATGGCCCGCCGCGTAAAGGCGGTCTCCCACGAGGATCGCCTCACCCTCGTCGAGCACCTCGACGAGCTCCGCAGCCGGCTGATCGTCTGCATCGCCGTCTTCGCCGCCGCCCTCGCCCTCTGTTTCTGGCAGAACCACCTGCTACTGGAAATCGCCAACGGCCCGCTGCCGGACGATCGCCAGCTCCTCACCCTCGGCGTCACCGAGCCATTCACGACGACGCTGACGATCTCCGTTTACGGAGCGGCCGTGCTCTCGCTGCCCTTCGTCCTCTACCAGCTCTACGCCTACGTCCTGCCCGCCTTCAGCACCGCCGAGCGCCGCGTGGTGCTGCCGATCCTGCTGATGTTCCCGATCCTCTTCCTGGCCGGGATCGCCTTCGCCTACTTCGTCGTGATGCCGGCCGCGGTCAACTTCCTGCTCAGCTTCAACGACTCCGAGTTCAACATCCAGCTGCGGGCGCGCGACTACTACAGCTTCTTCTCGATGACCGAGATCGCTTGCGGGCTGATCTTCCAGATGCCGCTGGCGATAATCGCCGTCACCCGGCTCGGGATCGTCCGCGTCGAGCAGCTGAGTGAAAACCGCCGCTACGCCTACCTGGTGATCGCGATCCTGGCCGCGGCGCTGCCCGGGGTCGACCCGGTGACGATGCTCATTGAGATGGTTCCGCTGCTTGTTCTATACGAGTTGAGTATCTTGCTCGCACGGGCATTCGGCCGGCCGGGAGTGGCAGGAGGGGTAGCGAAGCCCTCGACCCAGGAGCAGTGAGGAACTGATGGCATCGAACGACGGCGAGCACAAGATGCTCTTCGACATCCGCGGAAAACGCAAAAACGTCGTCAGGGTCGTCTACGCGATCCTCGCCCTACTGATGGGCCTCAGCCTCTTCCTGGTGATTGGCCCCGCCCCGCTCAGCGACCTCTTCAGCGCCGAGGACTCCATCTCCAATGCCGCCGAGCAGTTCGAAGATCAGGCCGTGCGGCTCGAACGCGAGCTGAAAAAAGACCCGGAAAACGCCCAGCTGCTGCTGAGCCTGACGCGAGCGCGGACCAACGCCGCCAACCAGCTCTCGGTGATCAATCCGGAAACCGGTGAATCTCAGCTCACCCCGGAAGCGCGGGTGCAGCTCGAAGAAGCCGGCTCGACCTGGGAGGAATACGTAGAGGCGACCGCTGAACCGAACCCCAGCGGCGCCCAGCTGATGGCCGGCACCTTCTTCCGGCTCGCCCAGACCTCACGCACGCCGGCCGAAATCGAAGCCAACATCGACGCCGCCGCCCAGGCCCAGCAGCTGGTCGTCGACAAACGACCGAGCGCGGGCGCGATCTCGACGCTCGCGCTCTACCGCTACTTCGCCTTCGAATACGACGAGGCCGAAAAACTCATCCAGGAAGCGACCAAAGCCGCCCAGACCAAGTTCGAACGGGAAAACCTCGACAACGAAGCGGAAGAAATCGAAGCTCGCGCCCGCGAACTTCAGAAACAATTCGCCGAAATCGAGAAAGCATCCGAAGGGCAGGGCAAAAAAGGCCTCGAAAACCCGCTTGGCGGCCTTGGTGGCAGCAGCGGCACCCTGAGCGAATAGGACGCCGCGCGAGTGGGCCGTGTAGGGCTCGAACCTACGACCTTGAGATTAAGAGTCTCCTGCTCTACCAACTGAGCTAACGGCCCGGGGACCGGCAAGTATAGGAATCTGGCCCTGCGGGCAGGCTAACGGGGGGTGCAGGCCTTTTCGACGCTGCCGTCGATGACCGTCCCGTCGGCGAAGACGAAGCGACCGTGGGTGTGGAGGATCCCGTCGGAGCAGCGGGCCGAGACGTAGCTGCGGCGCTTGCCGTCGCTTCGGAAGCGGCGTCCGATCTCGACTTCGAGGTGGGTAATCGCGCCGCGCCCGCCGGCGATCTCGGGGACGGCGAGCCTGGCCCGGTAGCGGAAGCCGCCGGGCCGCCGCTCGATCGGGACGACGATCGCGAAGGTCTGGGTCTCGGGCACGGTCGTGCGGGCGTGCAGGACCACCGTCGGCTCCCCTTCCCGGCGCGGGCCGTTGAAGATCGTCAGCGCCGAGCTCCCCTCGACGAAGTCACCGCCGGCCAGCTCGATGAACGCTTCGATCCGGCCCGTGCCGACGATTGCCCCGCCGCAGGTTTCACGCCCTTCGCGGACGCTGCTCGCAGCCAGCCGCTCGGGCGGACAGGTCGGCAGCCCGCTGGTGCTGAGTCGGCCGTCGCGATCGAAGTCGATCACCGCTTCCTCTAGAGCCACCGGCTTACCGCCTCCTTTGGCGGCGATGTCGAAGAAGCCGTGGAAGTCGATCGGGGCGTACTTATTACGGGGCAGGGCGTGCGGTTGGAAATCGCCGTCGGCGTGAAGGATGAGGCTGTTGACCTTCACCAGCGCGGTCTCGGCCGCTGGCGGCATCGCGCAGGTAACCGCCAGAGCGAGGCAGAGCGTCGCGGCCCGCTTGCTCAACCCGCCGCGCGACATGGCGAAGTCAAGGTGCCCGGGTATGAGGCCGCCGCCGGCGAAGCTGAGCCTGCCGTAGACCTGGAGCCGGCTGCCGGCGCACTGCGCGTTGACGTAACCGACCGTTTTGCCCCCGCGTTTCCAGGTTTTACCGACCGTCGCCGAGGCCAGGGTGGCGGCGCCGTAGCCGCCGGCGATCTCGGGCAGTTCGATCTCGATCCGGTAGCCGTAGCGGCCGTTGCTGATCCGTTTGACCGGGAGCGGGACGAGGACCGCCTGCGGGACCGGAATCGTCTCGTAGGCGTGGGCGATCAGGCTCGGCATCCCGCCTTGCGGCGGCGCGTTGAAGAGAGTGAGGGGAGAGCTGATTTCCCGCGGCGCCTGGCCCGGAAGCCGAACTTCCGCCCGCCCGGTCCCTTCGCCGACGATTGCCCCGGCGCAGCGTTTGCGCGCCACCTGCGGCGTGGTCCCGGCCAGCTTCGCCTGCGTGCAGACCGGCAGCCCCTTGCTGTCGACGAAGCCGTGCTTGTCGAAGTTGAACTCGATCCTGCTCAGGGCCGGCGCCGCCTCGCTGGTGTCGGACTTGATCCGGACGACGCTGCGCAGCTTCACCGGCGCGTTGCCTTTGGCCGGCAGCTCGCGCGGGAAGACGTTGGCGGTGACGCTCACGGTCACCCCTTCGATCGAGCTCTGCAGCCCGAGGGCGCTGGCGCTCGCGAGCAGACCGGCAAGGCCGGCGATCGCGGTGGCTTTCAGCAGCTTGCTCCTCATCCCTGCCCCTTTCAACAGGCTAGCGGCCGCGCGGGTGCGGCCCTTCTCTGCGGCCCTCTTAACAGAGTCTTCCGCGTCTGTTCGCTCCCTACCGTCCCTCCGCCAGTCAAACTACCTGCGTGCGACGCAGGAGGAGCAGGGGTCAACCGGATTCCGGAGACGCGGACTCGGGTCCGCGCCCACCGTTGACGCTGCGCCATCCGCGCGCCCTGCTGCTGGTGGCGGCCGTGGTCCTGGTCGGACTGGGTGCGATCGGCATGGGGGTCGAGGAGAGGCTCAACCCGACCACGCTGGACATCCCCGGCACCGATTCCTCGCGCTCCTCCGACCTGCTGCGCGGCCATTTCGGAGACGCGATGCCCTTCGCGATCCTCCTCCGCGGCCCGGAGGCGGCGCTGGACCGCCAGGGGCCGGAGCTGATTCGCGCCCTGCGCCGCGACCCCCAGGTCACCACGCTCTCGCCCTGGGACCGCGGCAACGTCGAACAGCTTCGGCCCACCCCCGACAAAGCGCTGGTGATCGCCGACTTCCACGTCGACATCAAAGAGGGGGTCAACGAGACCGTGCCCCGGCTGGAGGAGATCCTCGCGGAGGAGATCCACCCCCCCGTGCGGGCGACGCAGACCGGCGCCGCGACGATCACCCGCGCGCTGCAGGAGCGCTCGATCACGGCCAGCGAGCGCGGCGAGCTGATCGCCTTCCCGTTCCTGCTGATCGTGCTCCTGCTTGTCTTCCGCTCGCCGGTGGCGGCGGCGATCCCGCTCGTCTTCGGGGCGCTGACGGTGCTCGCCTCACGCGGGATCCTCGTCTTCGCGACCTCCTGGTTCGACATCGACGCCTTCGCCCTCACGGTCTGTTCGATGATGGGCCTGGCGCTCGGCGTGGACTACGCGCTGCTGATGGTCTCTCGCTTCCGCGAGGAGCTGGCCGGCGGAAAGAGCCCGACCGAGGCTGCCTGGGTCACCCGCCGCACCGCCGGTCGCACGACGATCTTCGCCGGCAGCACCCTGCTGCTCTCGATGCTGGTCTCGATCTTCATCCTCCCCGGCTCGCTGCTCGCGTCCCTCGCCGGGACCTTGGCGATGGTCGTCATCCTCACCGTGGCGATCGCCACGGTCGTGGGGCCGGCGGTGCTGGCCCTGCTCGGTCCCAACGTCGACCGCTGGCGGATCGGAGCGGCCCCGAACGGCCGCTCGCGGCTGATGGCGCTGGTCAACGCGGCGCTGCGGCGCCCGGTCCTGGTCTCAGCCGTGATCGGGGGCGTCGTGCTGGTTCTCGCCGCCCCGGCGATCGCGCTCAAGACCGGGCCGCCCAGTCCCGACCAGCTGCCGCCCGACGACCAGACCCGCAAGGACGCGGAACTGGTCGGCCAGGTCTTCGCGCCCGGGTTCGAAGCACCCTTCGTGGTGGTCGCCGCGACCGAAGAGGGGACGATCACCGACAGCGAGAACCTCGACGCGCTCGACCGCTTCCAGCGCCGCCTCGCCAAGGCGCCCGGGGTGCGGCTCGTGGTCGGGCCGGGCCAGATCGCCCGGCGCGTCAAACCCCTGCAGGAGACCGGCAACGCGTTCCTCGCCTCCGACGGCAACATCGGCCCGGTCAAACAGCTCGGCCGCCTGGGCCGCGAACTGGGGACCGCCGCCGGCGGGGTCGGGCAGCTGCGCGACGGGATCGCCGAAGCCAGCGACGGGGCCGGCTTGCTCGCACTCGGCTCCGACCGCGCCGGCGAGGGCGCGCAGCTGATCGCCAGCGGCCTCGGCCAGGCCGCCTCCGGCAGCGGCCAGGCCGTCGACGCGCTGGAGCGGTTCGCCGATGGCGCCAACCGGCTCGTCAAGGCCCAGGAACTGGCCGCGCTCGGCGCCCTGCAGCTGCGCTTCGGCGCCGAAGCCCTCGGCGGCGCCAACCTCCGCTCCCTCGGGCTCAACCCCGCGCGCCAGCTCGAGAGGTCGCTGAAGCAGGACGCCAATTCGACCCTGCCGCGCCTGCTCGCCCCCGCCAAGGAAGCCGACGCGCAGCTGAAGGCGGCGCTGCAGCAGTTGGATGGGATGACGGTCGGCAAAGGCGACCCCAACTACGGTCCGGCCCTCGCCGCCGTGCGCCGGGCCCTCGCCGCGGTCAGCGGCACCGACCCGGTCACCGCCGCCCCCTACGCCGAAGGCTATTCCGGCTTGCCCGCCGAACTGGAAGCGCTCCAGGCCCGGCTCCTCGAAGACGTCGATAATTCGGAAAAAGCCACCGCCTACCTGCAGTCGACTCTCGTCAACCTGAAGAAACTCTCCAACGCGGCCAAAAAACTCGCGGATGGGCTGCGCGAAATCACCGCCGGCAGCAAGAGGCTGGCGGACGGCGCTGAGCTGCTGCATCGCGAATCCGAGCGCCTCAGCGATGGTCTCACCCAGCTCGGCAACGGCGCGGTCGCGCTGGCCGGCGGGATCGACCGGCTCGGCGGCGGCGCCGAGGCCCTGGAAGCCGGCCTCACCGAAGCCGTCGAACGCACCGCGCCGCTGCAGAGCGGTCTCGAGGAAGGAAGCGTGCAGGTGCTGGCCGGCAGGGAGCGGATCCGCAACCAGGCCCGCCAGATCGGCCGCGCCACCCCGGGCATCTTCAACTCCGGGTACTTCGTGCTTTCCGCTCTCGACGGCGCTCCCCCCGGGATCCGCAAAGCGGCCAGCGAAACGATCGACCTCGACCACGGCGGTCAGGCCGCCTCGATGCTGGTCGTCTCCGAGTACTCGTTCAACACGCCAGGCTCGATCGCCCTCAACAACCGGCTCAACGACGACGCTGAAGCGCTGGCCGAGGAAACGGGGCTGGAGACGGGTGTGGCCGGCGGCGCCGCCCAGCTCAACGACTACAGCCGGGTGACCCGGGAGATCATCCCGATCGTCGTCGCCGCGATCACGATCGCCACCTTCCTCGTCCTCGTCCTCGTCCTCCGGGCATTGCTGCTGGCGGCCCTGGCCGTGGCCCTCAACCTGCTCACCGTCGGCGTCGCCTTCGGCATCCTCACCCTGCTCTCCAACCTGCCCGCCGACCTCCCCTTCGGGGGCCGCGAATACATCGACGCGGTCGGGGCGGTGATGATCTTCGGGATCGTCTTCGGGCTCTCGATCGACTACGCGGTCTTCCTCCTGGTTCGCATGCGCGAGCACTACGACCGCGAGGGCGACAACGCCGCCGCAATCGAGTTCGGGCTGGACAAAACCGCGCGGGTGATCACCGGCGCCGCCGCGATCATGATGGCCGTCTTCATCGCCTTCGCCGGCTCCTCGCTGGCGACCGTCAGCCAGCTCGGGATTGGCCTCACCGTGGCCGTGATCCTCGACGCCACCGTGGTCCGGATCGTGCTGCTGCCAGCGCTGATGCTGCTGATCGGCGACCGGGTCTGGTGGCTGCCGCGCTGGATGCAGCGGGCGCTGCCCAAGTTCGAGGTCTGAAAGGCGCTGAAGCTCCCCGTTGACTTCCAGTTAAGTCCCCGCTTGCAGCGCTCTTGGCGGCGGGTGGCTCGGATACGATTCTGCCGCCCGTTCCACCGGGTCGGAGGCCGGGGAACGAACAAGCAACGACCCGTGGCTGCAAATTCTTCAGGCGAGGAGAAAAGCTCGGCCCCGAGCCGAGGGGTCACTCCCGCTCGAATTGCGGTCATCGCCGCCCTCGCGGCGCTCGTCATCGCCCTCGCGGTCGTCCTCTTTGGCGGCAACGGGGGCCACAAGTACACGCTCCTCTTCCAGAACGCGGGCCAGCTCGTGCCCGACAACCAGGTGCTGATCGGCGGCTCCCCGGTCGGTTCGGTCGAAAGCATCGAACTGAGCGATGACAACCTGGCCGAAATCCACGTCGAAGTGGATCAGCAGCTGCACGAGGGCTCGACCGCGGTGATCCGCGCGACCTCGCTCTCCGGCGTCGCCAACCACTACGTCTCGATCAGCCCCGGGCCGAACAGCAACCCCGAGCTCGACGACGGGGCCGAGTTCGGGCTCGCCTCGACCACGACCCCGATCGACATCGACCAGTTCTTCAACACCTTTCCGCCCTCGGTCCGCCGCGGCCTCGCCAACTTCATCGAGGGCAACTCGCAGATCTTCAAATACCAGGGCCAAGCCGGCAACGACGCCTACAAGTACTTCGGCCCGGCGCTGAACCGGACCGGCGCCTTCGTCGGCGAACTGAACGCCGACCAGCGCCTCTTCGAGCGCTTCATCGTCAGCTCCAGCAAGCTGGCGACCACCGTCGCCGCCCGCGGCAACGAGCTCGAAAGCGCCTTCAGCAACGCCAACACCGCCTTCGACGCGATCGCCTCCGAGAACGTCGCGTTCGACCAGACCCTGCGCCGCCTGGCGCCGACGATGCGCCAGGCCAACACCACCTTCGTCAACCTCCGCGCCGCCTTCGACGACCTCGACCCGCTGATCAACACGGCGAAGCCCGCGACCAAGAACCTCGCCCCCTTCCTCGCCGAACTGCAGCCGGTGCTCTCGAAATTCATCCCCTTCACGCGCAACCTGCGCCTCACCGTCGCCCGCCCGGGCCCGAACAACGACACCGCCGAACTGCTGGCGATGCTGCCGACCGTGGAACAGCGCGCCTCGCGGACCTTCCCGCACTCCGAAGAAGCGATCGCGGCCTTCCAGCCGAACCTCAACTTCATCCGCGCCTACACCCCGGACCTCTTCAACGGCTTCGGCAAGCTCGGCCTCGCGGCCGGCTACTACGACGGCAACGGCCACTACCTGCGGGCCGCGACGTCGATGCAGAACCTCTTCTCCTACGAAGGCGGCGAACTGAAACCGATCGCCAAAGGCGAACAGTTCGACGACATCGCGCCGCTCGCCGGCACCCGTCGGCGCTGCCCCGGCGGCGGCACCCAGTCCGCCCCCGACGGCTCCAACCCCTTCGTCAACCCGCCCCACGCCGGCAGCAGCGTCAGCAGCTCCGAATGCAACCCGGCCGACGCGCCCCCCGGACCATGAGCAGGCGGACGATCATCGCGGCTGGGCTGGTGGTCGGCGCCGTGGTCGCGGTCGTCCTCATCGCCTCCGGCGGCAACGGCAGCAGCGACGGCTACAAAGTCCGCGCGATCTTCGACAGCGGTGGCTTCATGGTCAAAGGCGAGCAGGTTCGCGTCGCCGGCGCCAACGTCGGCACGATCGAATCCGTCGACGTGACGATGCCGGGCGACACCGTCGCCTTCCGCAACGGCGAGCCCGTCTCCGTCCCCGGCAAGGCGGTGATCGTGATGGACATCGAAGACCCCGGCTTCCAGGACTTCCGCCAGGACGCCACCTGCCAGATCCGCCCGCAGTCGCTGATCGGCGAGAAGTTCATCGACTGCCGCACCACCCTGCCGCGTGCCCCCGGTTCGCCTGCACCGCCGCCGCTGAAGCAGATCCCCGACGGGGAGGATGGTGCCGGCCAGCACCTGCTGCCGCTCGGCAGCAGCGGAACCAGCGTCGACCCGGACCTGATCAACGACATCCAGACGCTGCCCTACGCGCAGCGTTTCCGGCTCATCTTCAACGAACTCGGCGCCGGCCTCGCCGGTCGCGGCGAGGACATCGAGACCCTGGTCAAGCGCGCCAACCCGGTCCTGCGCGACGTCGACCGCATCTTCGGGATCCTCGCCGCCCAGCGCGACCGCCTCGCCCAGCTGACCGCCGACTCCGACCAGATCCTCGCCCCGCTGGCCCGCGAGCGCAGCCACGTCGCCGGCTTCTTCGCCAATGCCGGCGCCGCCGCGCAGGCGAGCTCCGAGCGCGGCGAGGCACTGGAAGCGTCGCTGCGCAAGTTCCCCACTTTCCTGCGCGAGTTCCGGCTCACCATGCGCAGCCTCGAAGGCTTCTCCGAGGCGGCCACCCCGGTCTTCGCCGACCTCGGCAAGGCGGCGCCCGCGTTCACCGACGCGACGCAGACCCTGGTCCCCTTCTCCGAAGCGACCACGGTGGCGCTGAAGAGCCTCGGCGAGACCGGCGAAGCGGCCGGCCCGGTCTTCGCCGAAGCCGACCCGCTCGTCCGCAAGACGGCCCAGCTGGCCAAGACCGGCGTCTCGCCGACGACTGAACTGGCGCGGCTCTTCGTCAGCCTCAAGAAGACCAAGGGCTGGGACGGCTTGGTCGCGTTGATCTACAACTCGACCGCCTCGACCAACGGCTTCGACCAGTACGGGCATTTCGGCCGCACGCGAGTGACGCTCAGCACGTGTCTCGACTATGAAGCAACGGTTGGGGGGTACTCGGGAGGGGGCTGCGCTGCCCGCTTCAACGGTCCTTTCGTGGGGGAATCCGCGTCCACCAGTGGCACCGATCTCTTGCGCCTGCTGCAGGGCGAAACCGAAGCGCGCACCGGGGGAACCTTCGCGCCCCAAGGCGCAAATGGCCCGGCCACCAGCCTCGGTCGCGCCGACAGCGTCGAAGGCGACGCTGGCCTCGGCGAGGCCTCGCAGACCGCAGGCACCGAACCGCTCCTCGACTACCTCCTGGGCCCATGAGGAATCGCAGCGGCATCGGCGGAGTAGCGAGCAGCCCGGTCCTGGTCGGGGCGGTCACGGTCCTGGTCGTGATCGTCGCCGTCTTCCTGGCCTACAACGCCAACAATGGCCTCCCGTTCGTCACCACCTACGACCTCAAGGCGCGGGTGCCGAACGCCAACGCGCTGGTCAAAAACAACGAGGTGCGGGTCGGTGGCGTCCGCGTCGGCGTGGTCAGGGAGGTGGTGCCGGTCCAGCTCGAGAACGGGAACGTCGCCGCCGAACTGACGCTGACGCTCGACCAGAGCGTCGAACCGCTGCCGGTCGACTCGACGATCACGATCCGGCCCAAGTCCGCGCTCGGGCTCAAGTTCCTGCAGCTGACCCCGGGCGACTCCCCCGATGACTTCGCCGCCGGCGACACGATCCCGCTCACCGCCTACACGCCGGAACCGGTCGACATCGACCAGTTCTTCGACATGTTCGACGAACCGACCCGCAAGGCGATCCGCCAGGCCCAGGCCGGCTTCGGCAACGCCCTCGCCGGCCGCGGCCCGCAGCTGAACGAAGGGATCGGCGCCTTGCGCAACCTGGTCGTCAACTCGCAGGCGACCCTGCGCACGATCGCCGAACCCAGCACCGACTTCGCCGGCTTCTGGGAAGCGCTCGAGGACCTCTCGGCGACCGTCGCCCCGGTCGCCGAGACGCAGGCCAGCCTCTTCGTCGCCCTCGACCGCACCTTCGCCGCCTTCGCCCGCGTCTCCCGCCCCTACATCCAGGAAACGATCGAAAAAGGTCCGCCCACGCTCGACGCGGTCAACGCCGACCTTCCGGCGGTGCGCCCGTTCTTCCGCAACTCGGCCCGCTTCTTCACCGCTCTGAAGCCGGGGGCGAAAGCCATCGGCGAAACTGCGCCGGTGATCGCCGACGCCCTCCACGCCGGCGTTCCGGCGCTCAACGCCTCGCCGGTCCTCAACAACCAGCTGCTGCCGACCGCGGAAGCGCTGGTCGCCTTCCAGGAAGCCCCCGGCGTCTTCAACGGCCTTGACCTGCTGATCGACACCAACAACGTGCTGAAGCCGGCGCTCCGCTTCCTGGCTCCGGCCCAGACCAAATGCAACTACCTCACGCTCACCTTCCAGCAGGTGGCGAATGCTTCAAGCGAGGGGAATGCCGCGGGAAGCTGGCTGAACTTCATCTCTTTTGCCCCTCCGGAAGGGATCAATGCTGAGAGCGGCCAGGCTTCGGTGCCGGCGAACGGACCCGAGCGCGCGAACCACCTGCACTTCAATCCGTACCCGCAGACCGGGGCGCCGGGTCAGCAGCGGGGCTGCGAAGCGGGCAACGAGAAGTATGTGCCGGGCAAAACCGTGATCGGCAACGCGCCCGAAGTCTGGGGCAACACTACGCGAGGGCTGGAGACCGAATGAGCCGCCTCCCCGAGCGTGACACCAGGCAGGGCGCGACCGACAGCCGCTTCAAGTGGCGGCCCAGCAACGCCGCGATCGCGGTCGTCTTCATCCTCATCTTCACGATCGGGCCCTACCTCGCATTCACCAAACACGTTCCCTTCACCAGCTACGGCTACGAACTGAACGCAACCTTCTCCAACTCGGCGAACATCGCCAAGAACTCGCCGGTGCGGATCGCTGGGGTCGAAGTCGGCAAAGTCATCTCCTCCGAGCGCGACGGCGACGCGACCACGATCTCCTTCACCGTCGACGCGACCGGCCGCCCGATCCACGACGATGCCTTCGCCGCGGTCCGCCCGCGGATCTTCCTCGAGGGCAACTTCTTCGTCGACCTCGACCCCGGCAGCCCCAGCGCCCCGGAAATGGACGGTGGCGGCACTATTCCGGTCAGCCGCACCTCGACCGCGGTCCAGATCGACGAGGTGCTGACCGCGCTGCAGTCGCCGGTCCGGGCCGACCTCAGCCGCCTGCTGGAAGGGCTCGGCACCGCCTACACGCACGAACCGACTGCTGCCGAAGACGCCACCCAGCTGCCCGAGGTCAAGGGCCGCACCGGCGCCGAAGGCCTCAACGACGCGCTCAAGTACGGCGGCGACGCCGGCCGCTACAGCGCCCAGGTGACCGACGCCTTCCTTGGCACCCAGCAGCGCGACCTCTCGCGCCTGGTCGCCGGCGCCGGCCGCACCTTCGGCGCCTTTGCCAGCCGCGAGGCCGACCTGCAGGGCCTGATCGACAACTTCAACGTCTTCACCGGCGCCCTCGCCGCCCAGTCGGCCAACCTCTCGACCACGGTCCAGCTGCTGGCACCGACCCTGAAGACCGCCCGCGCCTCCTTCGTCAGCCTCAACCGCACCCTGCCGCCGCTCCGCACCTTCGCGATCCAGCTCACCCCCGCCGTGGCCCAGCTGCCGAGCCTGATCTCGGCCTCCAAACCCTGGCTGGCCCAGGTGCGACCGCTGCTCTCCGGCAAAGAGGGCGGCGGCGTCGCCAGGCTGCTCGCCGAATCGACCCCGGGTCTCGCCGGCGCCGCCCAGGCAGGCAAGGCGATCGCCCTGCCCCAGCTCAACCGGCTCAGCCTCTGCACGACCAAAGTCATGGTCCCGACCGCCAACCAGGTGATCGACGACCGCTTCAGCACCGGCGCCCCCAACTACCGCGAATTCCTCTATGTCGCCGCCGACCTCGCGGGGGCGACGCAGAGCTTCGACGGAAATGGTCCCTACCTGCGCGCCCAGGCAGGCGGCGGGCCGGTCCTGGTCGGCGAACCGAACCCGCAGGGCAACAAGGACACGTTCAGCGACCAGATCAACTACTCGAACACGATCGAAGCCCCGCTCGGCACGCAGCCGCAGCCGGGCGGGCGGCCGCCGTTCAAGCCCGACGTGCGCTGCCACACCCAGCCCGTTCCCGACGTCAACGGCCCGCTCGGCCAGGTCGGACCGGCTTCGCCCTCCCCCGGGGAGGTGAACCCGTGACCGAGCGCGAACCCGGTGTCAGCCGCTGGCGCCACTTCCGGGCCTGGCTCTCGCGCCAGGCGCGCGGGCGGCGCAAGGACACGATCGCGATCATCGTCCTCGCCGTTGTCGGCGTCGTGATGACGCTCGCGATCTTCACCCAGCAGAAAGCCTCGCTGCCGGCCTGGATCCCCGCGGTCGGCGAAGAATTCGACCACATCACGGCCGAGTTCTCGACCGCGCAGGCGGTGACGCCGGGCCAGGGGCAGTCGGTCGACATCGCCGGGATCGAAATCGGCAAAGTCACCTCGGCCGATCTCGAAGAGGGCCACGCGGTCGTGGGGATGGACATCCAGCCCAAGTACATGGAGCTGATCCACCCCAACGCGCAGTTCCTGCTGCGGCCGAAAACCGGCCTCAACGACATGATCGTCGAGGTCGATCCCGGCAGCGGCGCCAAGAGCATCGAGGACGGCGCCCACTTCACGCTCACCCAGACCGAACCGAACACCAACCTCGACGCCTTCCTCGCCACCCTCGACGGCGACACCCGCCAGTATCTCCAGCTGCTGGTCGCCGGCGGCGCCCAGGGGATCGGCGGCCGCGGTACTCAGCTCTCCAACGCCTTCCGCCGCTTCGGTCCCTTCGTCCACTACGTCGCCAAGCTCAACAAGGCTGTCGCCGCCCGCCACGTCGAGCTGGCGAACGTGATCCACAACTTCGGCCAGCTGACCACCGAGCTCGGCCGCCGCGACGCCGAGATCCGCCGCTTCGTCACCGCCTCCGACGCCGCCCTCGGCGACTTCGCCAACCAGCAGGGGGCGATCCAGGAATCGCTGCAGGAGTTTCCGGCGGCGCTGCGGGCCGGCAACTCCGCCCTCGCCAGCTCCAAGCGCTTCTCCGACGTGGCCTTCCCGGCCCTGACCGGCTTGATTCCGCAGGCCCAGGCCTCCAAACCCGCCTTCGAAGCGACCGCGCAGATGTTCCGGCAGACGACCGCGCCGATCCGCGACCAGATCCGCCCCTTCACGCGCGAAATCCGCCCCGTCCTCACTCACGCCAACGAAGCCTCCGGCCCCTTCAACAAGAGCGTGCGCGGCTTCGGCAACGCGCTCGGCGGCTTCAACAGTTTCCTCAACGAGCTTGCCTACAACCCGAAAGGCGCGCGCGAGAGTTACCTCTTTTACTTGCCCTGGCTCAACCACAACTTCAACTCGGCCTTCCGGCTTCAGGATGCGGGTGGCCCGGTGCTGCGTGGTTTGGTTTCGATCTCCTGCACGGGAGCGGATCTTGGCTACGGATTCGCCGAAACCCGCCCCTTCCTCAAGGCTCTGCTGCAGACGATCAACCTGCCGCGCAAAGAACAGATCCCAGTCTCGTTCCCGACCACCAGCGGAACCTGCGAATACAAAGAAAAATGAGCAAGCGCGCCCCCAGCACTGCCCAGCTCCTCGTCATCGCCGGCTTCGCGTTGTCCTGCTTCGGCATCCTCCTCTTCCTCTGGGTCACCTTCGGTGGCCCCACCCCGTTCCGCGCCAAGCCGTACGAAGTCAAGGTCCCCTTCAACGAGGCGACCCAGCTGGCCGAACAGTCGGACGTCCGTATCTCCGGCGTCAACGTCGGCAAAGTCCGCAGCATCGAGCTGGCGCCGAACGGACGCCAGGCGCTGGCCACGGTGGACATCGAGGACAAGTACGGCCCGCTGCCGACCTCGACCCGGGCCATCCTCCGCACCAAGACCCTGCTCGGCGAGACCTACATCGAACTGACCCCGGGCTCGAGCGAGGCTCCGGCACTGCCGGACGGTGGCACCCTGGCCGAGGCCAACATCGCCGAATCGGTCCAGCTCGACGAGATCTTCCGCACCTTCGACGCCGATACCCGCGCCGCCTTCCAGAGCTGGATGCAGGAATCGGCTGTCGCGATCGCCGGCCAGGGCCAGAGCCTCTCCTACGCGATCGGCTCCTTCGAACCGACTTTCACCGAGCTCGACAAACTCTTCCGCGTCCTCGACACCCAGCGCCTCGCGGTCGAGCAGCTCTTCAGCAACGGGGCCGTCACCTTCCGCGCCCTGCGCGGACGCGAGGGCCAGCTCGCCGACCTGATCCAGAGCTCCAACGCCGTCTTCCAGACCACCGCCCGCCGCGACCGCGACATCGAAGCCCTCTTCCGCGCCTTCCCCACCTTCCAGGACGAGTCGAGGCTGACCCTCAACCGCCTCAAAGCCTTCGCTCTCAACGCCAACCCGTTGATGAAGCAGCTCGTTCCCGCCGCCGAAGAGCTCTCGCCGACGCTGATCGCCTTCGCCAACCTGGCGCCGGAAGCGAAAGGCTTCTTCGAAGGGCTCTCGACGGTGATCGAACGCGCCCCGACCGGGTTCCCGGCCCTGCGGCGGCTCTTCCGCGACGAGTTCCCGCCGCTGCTGCGCGCCGTCGACCCCTTCCTGCGCAACCTCAACCCGCTGCTCACCGGTCTCAGCCTCTACCGGCGCGAGCTGGCCGCCTTGTTCGGCAACTTCGCCGCCACCTTCAGCGGCGAACTGCCGGTCGAAAACGCGGCAGGAGAAAAGCTGAATTACCTCCGCGCGATGGGCCCAATCAATCCCGAAACGCTCGCGACCTACCCCAACCGTCTGGTCACCAACCGCAACAGTGCCTATAGCCCGCCCGGATGGGCCGAGGATCTGCTCTCAGGTCTCCCGAGCTTTGACACCCGCCAGTGCAGCTCCGGTATCAACGCCACTCTTGATCCGGACACGCCCAACAATCCGGCTTTTAAAGAGCGGACGAAAAAAGGCGAAGCCAAAGAAGTAGATACTTTCTTCAATGCTCTGAAGGAGTACGCATTTGGCGGCCAGTCGGGTACCAGCTCGTCGCTCGCGCCGCCTTGCATTCAGCAGCCTCCGTTGAACCCGATCTACGGCAGTGGCCCAGCCACCACCTATCAGCAGACGTTCGAACAGCCGGGCGGGTAGCCAGTAACAAATAGCCCAAAGAGAAGGGCGGCCAGATGGCCGCCCTTCTCAAGCTCTTGCCTCTGTGAGGCCTGCAAGCGACTACCTACGGCTTCGAGGTGCAGGTCCGCAGAACCTGTGCTTTCACTGCGGGTCCGCTGTAGAACTTGGCCTGGACGTCAGCCGTGATCTTGCCGCCGACGCATTTCGCGCTGAGGACGCTGACTTTTTTGCCTTTGTAGGTGTATTTCTTGTCGATCGTCAGCGAGAAATCCTTCACGGAGCCACTGCCACCAGCAATTTTCGGAACCGTGGTGACGGATTTGATCCCGTTGCCCACTTTCTTGATTTTCACCGTGGTCACGATCGCGGTCACGATCGGCTGGGTCAGGTAGGCGTGGATGTAGAACGTGGTCGAGCTACCCGAGGTGCCGCCGTTGAAGACGAGGAGCGGGCTCTTCGCCGGGATCGGCGCCTGTTCCGGGAACTTCACCGAGACGGTGGTGTTGCCCGTGCCGATGATCGCATCGCCGCAAACTTTCTTGGCATTCGCGGTGGACTGAGCCTGCAGTTTGGCGCTCGTGCACGCGGGGAAGCCTTTGGTGGTCACCGCGGCGTTCTTGGTGTCGAGCAGGACTTCTTTAAGTGCCGGCGGCTGCGGTTCCGCCGCGTTGAGGCTTTTCACGCTGCCCGCGGCGGTGAACTTGATCGGCGTGTATTTGGTTTTCGAGAGCGCCTTCGGCGTCACGCCGCTGGAGCCGTCGATGATGACTTCGAGGTCGCCCGCGCGGACGATGGTGTCTTTTGCCGCCATTGCGACGCCGGCCACCGTGACCGCGATCAGGGCCCCAAGGGCCATGGTTAGAAGCAGGTGCTTGCGCATATCCCTATGTCTCTCCTTTGCGGCCTGCCCGTCCAGGGCCGATGCCGTCGAAAGCTTGCGTGGAACTTGTCCCTCCAGCGGCTCAAACTACCACCCTGGCACTTGATTAAACCCCTAAACCGCTGAAAAAGAGCGCCTTCGTGCAGGTCGCAGCGGTCAGTCCTCGAGCATTGAGAGGCGCACCCGCTCGCGCTCGGCGGCGGCTCCCTCGGCTCCGAGGAAGGGCAGGGTGATCCAGAACATCAGGTCCGGCAGGCGGCTCGGCAGGCGGGCCGCGGCGCCGTGCAGGATCTCGCTGTAGAGCAGCTCGTTGACGCCGCCGGCCAGCGAGAGGGAGGTGATCCCCGGCAGCTCGACCGAGGTCTCGGTGCGGCCCGACTCGAGGAAGCCGGTGAACTGGCGCAGCGCCGCGTCGCGGCGGGCCAGGGCCTTGGGGCCGGCCGCCAGCACCTCGACGATCGCGAAGCGGGCCTCGTCGGGATGCTCGGCGAGGTGGTCCAAGAGGGCGCCGAGGCCGGCGGCCACGCGCTCGGCCCAAGGCGCGCCTTGCTTCGACTCGAAGCCGCCGGCGGTGTCGCTGAGGAGGTTGCCGAGCAGCACGTCGTAGGCGGCGAGGAAGCAGTCCTCCTTGCTGTCGAAGAGTTCGTAGAAGGTCTTGCGGGAGACGCCGGCGACGCCGATCACGTCGACCACGCGCGTGTCCGGGTAGCCCCGCTCGGAGACGACCTCGATCATCGCCTGGTGGATGCGGTTGCGCTGGGATTCGGTCACCGCCTCCCTCGGCAAGCCGTGTCTCCCCCGGGGCAGCCGCTCGTTCAGCTTGGCCGCGCGTTTGCTGGAAGCCACACTCTGACTGTAGAGCAGACGACCCCTTCTGCATAGAATCCGGGCGGCTATGAGGGGGACCGCGAAACTGCTGCTCTTGACCGCGTTTGCGATGTTGCTGGCGGCCGGGTTCGGCGCCTGCGGAGGCGACGACTCGGGCGAGGGCGAGACCGGCTCTGTGGCCACTGCGACGCAGAAGGGAAGCGCGAGCTTCCACACGCCCGGCGGCGACAACAGCGTCCAGGAATTCGGCGAGGAGGCGGACACGGCTGAACTCGAAGCGGCGAGCGCGGCGCTGGCGACTTTCCTGGACGCTCGCGCGAGCGGCGACTGGGCCACGGTGTGCGACCAGATGGCCGCCACCGCGCGGAAGCCGATCGAAGGGGTCGGCGCTCGCGCGGCGCAGCTGCAAGGCAAAGACTGTGCGGAGCTGCTCGGTGCGCTCGCCGGAGGGACTCCGCCGTCCTCCCGCGCCAACACGCTGAGCGACGGCGTCGACAGCCTGCGCGTCGAGCGCGATCGTGGCCTCGCTCTCTACCACGGCACCGACGGCACCGACTACTTCATCCAGATGCTCGAGGAAGACGGCGAGTGGAAGGTCGGCGCGCTGTCGCCGACCGAATTGCCCTAAGCCCGGTCAGGCGCCTAGGAGCTGACCCGGATGGTCTGGTCGCGGTCCGGTCCGACACCGACCAGGCGTATAGGCACGCCGACGAACTCCGAGATGAAGCCGAGGTAGTCGCGCGCGGCCTGCGGTAGGTCGGCCTCCTCGCGGCAGGCGCCGATGTCCTCGTCGAACCCCGGCAGCTCCTCGTACTCGGGTGTGGCCGAGTGCAGGATCGACTGGTGGTAAGGGAAGCTGTCGAGGATCGCGCCCTCCTTGGAGCGGTAACGGACCGCCACCCGCAGCGGGCCGAGGCCGCTGAGGACGTCGAGCTTGGTGATCGCGAGCGCGTCCATCCGGTTCAGTCGCACCGCGTAACGCAGGGCGATCAGGTCCATCCACCCGCAGCGCCGTCGCCGGCCGGTCGTGGTCCCGAACTCGCGGCCCTGCTCGACCATCTGGTCGCCGACCTCGTCCTCGAGCTCGGTCGGGAAGGGGCCGGCGCCGACCCGAGTCGCGTAGGCCTTGGCGACGCCCCAGACTTCGGTGATGTCGGTGGGGCCGACGCCGGCGCCGACGCAGGCCGCGCCGGCGATCGGGTTCGAGGAGGTGACGAAGGGATAGGTGCCGTGGTCGAGATCGAGCAGCGCCGCCTGCGCTCCCTCGAAGATCACCGTCTCGCCGCTGTCGAGGGCGTCCCAGCAGAGCTTCGCCGTGTCGGCGATGTGGGGCTCCAGCCGGTGGCCGAAGTTGACGTGTTCCTCGGTCATCCCGTGCAGGTCCAGGCGCGGGTCCGGCACGCCGGCGACCATCTCGTCCTTCTCCGCTTCCTCGCCGGCTTCCTTGCGCAGTTTGCGGCGCTGGACCGAGAGTTCGCGCAGGGCCTGCTGCTTTGGCTCCAGCGCCGCCCGGATCTTCGCCCGCAGGATCTTCTCGTCGAGCAGGTCCTGGACCCGGATCCCCAGCCGCAATGCCTTGTCGGCGTAACAGGGGCCGATCCCGCGCCGGGTGGTGCCGATCGAGAGCTTCCCGAGCTTGGTCTCACCAGCCGTGTCGAGCAGCACGTGGTAGGGCATGATCAGGTGGGCGTTGGCGGAGATGCGCAGGTTGCCGACGGCGATCCCCTGCCGTTTGAGCCCGTCGATCTCGCCCAGCAGCACCGCCGGGTCGAGGACCACGCCGTTGCCGATCACGCAGGCCTTCTCGGAGTAGAGGATGCCGGAGGGGATCAGGTGGAACTTGAACTCCCGCCCCTCGCGCACGATCGTGTGGCCGGCGTTGTTGCCGCCCTGAAAGCGCACGATCGTGGTTGCCCCCTCCGCGAGCAGATCCGTGATCTTGCCCTTCCCCTCGTCGCCCCACTGGGCACCGACTATGACCACGCCTGGCATGAGCCGCTGGGGATTGTGACGGGGATCGGGACGGGACGCGTTGCGCGGGACTGCGCCGGACCTCTAGTAGTCCTCTGGGACCTGGCGAGCGCGCTGATCCTCGCCGAACATCAAGACGGGATCCCCGCACATCTCGGTGAGCCGAGAAAAGGTTCGAGGCTTGATCTGATCCTCAACCCTGAAGAGGCCTCCCGGTTTGTCGTCCGCGCTCTGCAGATTGTCGGCATTGGTCGTGAACATGATTGACCGCTGGGCCTCGTAGCGCTCGTTCACGATGGAATAGAACTGCTCCAGCACCCACTCGGTCTGGCGCTCGGCACCCACGTCATCGATGTGGAGCAGATCGACCGAGGTCAGCTTCTCGAAGAACTCGGAATAGGAGTCAGCCCCTGGTTGGCTATCGAAGGTCCTGCGAATCCGCGCAAGGAGCTTCGGCATCGAGTAGATCGCGACGGAATACCCCTTCTCCAGGGCTGCCTTCGAGATCAGCATGGCCAGCGTGGTCTTTCCGGTTCCAACGTCACCGCTGAACCAGATCCCTTTCCCGGTCTCGAGATTCTCATCGACGCTCCGAATAAATTTCTTCACTCGCTGAACGGCCGTATCCGGCATCTCGGTCACTGGCGGCCGGTCGAACGAAACCCCCCGGTAGCGCGCCGGGATGACCGAGTTGATGCCTCGGTTGCGTCCCCGTTTCAGCCGCTCCGCGCGACACTCACACGCCCGCGCCACGTCTTCGGGCCCGAGGATCCAGCCGGAGCCGTCGCAGACGCCGAGTGGACAGGCCTGTTCGCGGAAGGGTTCCGAGCGGGCGATCGCCGGCATCAGAAGTCAGGTCCCGCGACGACGTCGTCGGCCATCGGCGGCGCCTCGCCGGCGGGCTGCTCGATCGGCGCTTCCTGGCCGGAGTGGTTGGCGAATTTCGGGAAGCGGTCGAGGAAGACCAGCTTCCTGGTCCCGATCGGGCCGTTCCTATGCTTGGCGATGATCAGGTCGGCGAGGCCGTCCGGCTCGTCCTCGGGATCGCGGTAGTAGTCCTCGCGGTAGAGGAAGGCGACGACGTCGGCGTCCTGCTCGATCTGGCCCGACTCGCGCAGGTCGGAGAGCTGCGGCTTCGGCGGCGTCCGCTGCTCGGGCGCGCGCGAGAGCTGGGAGATCGCCACCACCGGCACCTCCAGCTCGCGGGCGAGGATCTTCAGCCCGCGGCTGATCTGGCCGACCTGCTCGACCCGGTTCGCCCGGTGGTCGTCGGAGCGCATCAGCTGCATGTAGTCGAGGATGATCAGGCCGAGCCCGCCGCGATCCTGTTCCTGAGCGTGCAGCCGCCGCGCCTTCGCCCGCAGGTCGAGGATGCCGAGGTCCGAGGAGTCGTCGAACCAGAGCGGCGCCTCCTCCAGTTCGTTGCAGGCCCGGACCACCTTCGGCCAGTCGCGCTCGGAGACCTGGCCCTTGCGCAGCTTGTCGCCCGAGATCCGCGCCCGGCAGGCGATGAACCTCTGCGCCAGCTCCACCTCCGACATCTCCAGCGAGAAGAAGGCGACCGGCATGTTGCCCTTGACCGCGACGTTTTCGGCGATGTTGGCGACCAGGGCACTCTTCCCCATTGCCGGCCGTGCCGCGACGATGATCAGGTTGCCCGGCTGGAAGCCGCCGGTGATCGCGTCGACGTCGCGGAAGCCGGCGGGGGTGCCGGTCATCTCCATCTCGCCGGTCGAGAGCTTCTCCAGCCGGTCGACCTCGTCGTGGAGGATGTCGCCGAGGATGCGGAAGTCGCTCGCCTGCTCTTTGTGGGCGACTTCGAAGAGCAGCTTCTCCGCCCGCTCGGAGAGTTCCCGCGGCTCCCCGGCGCGCTCGTTCACCCAGCCCTGGATCTCCTGGCCGGCGCCCAGCAGTCGTCGCAGCAGCGAGTTCTGCTGGACGATCTCCGCGTAGTGCTTGGCGTTGCCGGCGGCCGGGCACCTTCGCCGCCAGCTCCGACACGTAGTGCTTGCCGCCCGCCTCCTCGATCTTGTTGCGCTGCGTCAGCGCCTCGCTGACGCTGAGCTCGTCGACCGGCTTCGCCGCCGCGTACAGATCGTGGACGCATTCGAAGATCGCCCGGTGGCGGTCGAGATAGAAGTCGGCCGCGTTGAGCTTGACCTCGTCGATCACCCGGGTCAGCGTCGGCTCCGCGACCAGCATCGCCCCCAAGACGGATTCCTCCGCCTCGATGTTCTGCGGCGGCACGTAGTTAGAGGTTGGCTGCGGCATGGGTGTCTAGTTAAGGCCCCGCCGCGGCGGCAGAACCCTCTTTGGTTCACGCTAACCCAGGCCCCAGGCGGGCACGTTGCACTTGCGTGCAAAACCCGGCGAAAAGAATTTGCACTTCGGTTACGTCGGCGGGATCAGACCGGCCTGCTCCTGGCGCTGCTCGCCGCGGCGGAGCATGCGGAGGGTGAGGATGGCGATGCTGAGGATCGCGGTGGCGCCGAGGCTGAGCTGGATGCTGAGCAGGCCCTCGCGGGTCCAGTAGACGTCGCGGAGGTCGAGCAGGAGGGCGGCCTCGTCGAAGGTGAGGCCGATGCCGGCGCCCATCGGGATCGCCAGGCGCTGCTCGAGCGCGTCGTTCTCGGTCAGCAGCGCGGCGGTCCCGGAGCCGAAGGCGATGATGATGCCGGGGACGAAGTGGTGGATGTGGCGGCCGCCGACGCGGACGTTGCGGAACGGCCACCAGCTGTCGCGGATGCCCCAGGTCGAGAGGCGGACCAGGGCGAAAGCGCCGAGGAAGCCGCCGAGCAGGTTGAAGAGGACGGTTTCGCTGCGCGGTGCCTCGGTGTAGCCGCGGACCGCGACGCCGACCGTGTCGATCGCCGCGGCGGGCGCCGCTTCGATCAGCGGCTCGTGGTCCTCGCGCTCGTGCCGCCGCCGATTCAGCAGCCGGCTGAACTGCCCGGCGATGACGGTGCCGGCCGCGCCCAAGGCGACCACGGCGAGCCCCACCGTCGCATGCTCCGCTTTCGCCCAACCCAACCTGGTCCGAGCCTTAGCCCGGCGACTGATCCTCTTAGGCAGTCGCGCCCCCATCGTCTGAGCCTACCCAGACGCTGGCGAGCGGTTATGGAGCCACTCGGCCGAGCCCATCCCGGCGCTGGTGGGCGGTCCGTGGGCAGGTACCTGCCCACGGACCACACACCTGGCCGAAGGAGGATGCCTCGCCCGCAGGTATCTCCCCACGGACCGTTCGCCTGGCTGGAGGAGACTTACTTCTCCTCGGAGATGATGGTCTTGACGGCCGCGACGGTGCCGTCGGCGAGCTCGATCTCGACCATGAAGGTGCCGACTTCGCGCAGCGGCTGCTCGAGCCGGACGCGTTTTTTCTCGATGCGCAGGTCGCGGGCCTCGCGCAGGGCGTCGACGATCTCCTTCGCCCCGACCGAGCCGAACAGCTTGCCGTCCTCGCCGGCGCGCTGGTGGATGGTGAGCACGGTCTTGCCCAGCAGGCCCGCGGCCTCGGCTTCGCGCTCGGCGCGGGCCGCGGCGGCTTTTTCGGCGGCCTCGAGACGGCGCTGGGCTTCCTCGAGCGCACCTGGCGTCGCCGGCTGGGCCAGCTTGCGCGGGATCAGGTAGTTGCGCAGGTAGCCGGGAGCGACGTCGACGGCCTGACCGCGCTCGCCGAGCGACTCGACGTCCTGGAGCAGGATGGCTTCGGCCATCAGCGCTCTCCGACGTAGGGAAGCAGGGCGATTTCGCGCGCCCGCTTCACCGCCACCGAGAGCTGTCGCTGGTGGCGGCGGGAAAGTCCGGTGACACGGCGGCCGCGCGTCTTCCCCTTGTCCGAGAGGAAGCGCCGCAGCAGGTTGAGGTCCTTGTAGTCGACGACCTCGGCGTTCACCCGCGTGTACTTGCGCGGCCGCGCTCGCTCGGCGCCACGGCGCCCGCCGCGGCGGTTTCCGTTCGAGGTCGACTCTCTAGCTGCTCTGGCCATCGGCGCGGGATGCTACAGATTGAAGCCAGGACGCCGCAGAGCGGCGCCCTGGGGGCCAGCTGGAAAGAGCCCCTTAGAAGGGGATGTCGTCTTCGGAACCGCCACCGCCGGCCGAGGGCGCGGCGGCGCCGTCGAAGTCGGAGGTGTCGGCGGGCACGTCGCTGGGCGGGGTGAAGCCACCACCACCGTTGCCGTTGCCACCACCACCGGAGCCGTCGCGGGAGCCGAGGAACTGGACGGTGTTGGCGACGATGCTGACGGCCTGCCGTTTGCCGCTGCCGTCTTTGGCCTCCCACTCGCGCCAGTCGAGCCGGCCTTCGACCGCAACCGGGCGGCCCTTGGCCAGGTAGTTGGCGCAGTTCTCGCCCTGCGCGCCCCAGACGGTGACGTTGAAGAAGTTGGGCTTGTCTTCCCATTCGCCCGTCTGACCGTTTTTGCGCCGGCTGTTCACTGCCACCCGCAGCTCACAGACCGCGGTGCCCCCGCCGGTGTGCCGCAGTTCAGGGCCCTGCGTCAGGTTCCCGGTGATGACCACCACGTTTACGTTCGAAGCTGCCAATGAACTCACTCCTCTGAAGATCGCTTGTTGAGTTCCAGTCTAAGAGCGGCAGCGGCGTGAGCCCTCCCCCTCCCGGGGGGCTTTCCTCGCAAAGAGCGGCGCGGAACGCGTTTCTACTCGTCGGCGTCGTCGAAGGAGTCGCCGCGATCCTCACGGGCTCCCGAGGCGCTGCGCTCGCGCGGCCCCGGTGCGGCACCGACCGCCGGCGGCACGATCACCGGAGCGTCGGCATCGACTTTGAAGATGCGGAAGCGGAGGACGCCGTCGGCGATCTTCAGGTTGTGGTCGAGCGAGTCGAGCAGCTCGCTGGGCGCCTCGAAGCGGAACCAGCGGTAGTCGGCCTCGGTGCGCCGGTTGATTTCGTAGGCCATCTTGCGCAGGCCCCAGCTGTTCTCGTGTTTGAGAGCGCCCGAGGCCTCGATCTGACCGCGGGCGTCCTGCGCCAGCGCGTCGCGGGCAGGGGCGTCCAGCTGGGGGTCCAGCATCAGGACGAGCTCGTATTCACGTGGTGCGGCCAAGGCGGCGAAGGACTATAGCGGCGGCGGAATTCTCGCTCAGTGCGGCATGAACTCAAGCGATCCGTCGCCGGGTGGCGAGGGAGGCACGGGTTCGGGCGCCGCCGCGGGAACCGGAGGTGGGCCGGACGCCGGCGCGGAGGCCGGCGCCGAGCCGGGGGCGCGCGCAGGTTCGGGCCCCGGCCCGGGGGCAGACGCACGCCTCGAGGTCGAGCTGCGCTTTTTCGTTCCGTGGGAAGCAAAAAGCGCAGGTCGATCCTTTGGTCGCCGGTTTTCTCGCCGAGACTCCGCTCGCTTCCGGGGCGCCGGCTCTGACCGAACAGGCCCCACCGCCGGCTTGTGCTCCGACCGCACCTCCACCCGCGGCAGCCCCACGTCGGCCCCGAGCGGCGCCGGCTCAGGGGGCCGCAGCAGCGACGGAAGTACCTGCAGCGCGAGCAGCCCGCCCCCGGCCACGGCGACGACCTTCCCGAGAGCCCTCCAGCGAATTCGAACCGCGCCCACCCCGGCCCAAGGCGCCGGCCCGGCCGGGTTCTCCCCCCGAGCCGGTCGCCTTCGCCCCTAAACGACCTGCGAGCGCAGCTCCTCGATGTCGCGCAACTGGTCGTCGACCCAGTCCCCCGGGTTGCGCGAGTCGATGATCTCCTTCAGCCGTTCGGAGCGCAGGCGGCGCTCCTCGGGGTCCATGGTCAGGGCGCGGTAGATCGCGTCGGCCTGCTCCTGGATGTCGAAGGGGTTGACCGAGAGCACGCAGTCGCCGAGCTCTTCGTGGCTGCCGGTGTTCTCGGAGAGCATCAGCACCCCGTTGCGGGTATTGACCGCCGGCGCCTCCTTCGCGACCAGGTTCATCCCGTCGAAGATCGAGTTGACCATCAGCAGGTCGAAGTGCTTGTAGCGGGCGACGGCGTCGTGGAAGTTCTCGTAGATCTTCAGGTCGATCGGCATCCAGTCGGTGGTGCCGTGGCTGTGGTTCACGACCGCGACCAGCGCTTCGATCCGTTCCAGGTACTCGGCGTACTCGGGCACGTCCTGGCGCGAGGGCTGCAGGTGGGCGATGAAGGTGACCTCTTCGCGGAACTCGGGGTGCTGGGCGAGGAAGGTGTCGAAGGCGGTGAACCCGCGCAGCACGTTCTTCGAGAGGTCGGCGCGGTCGACGCGGATGATCAGGTGCTTGCGCCGTCGCTCCAGCACCTCGCGCTCGGCCTCCGCCACCTCGGGCGAGTCGGCCGCCCGCTGCAGCCGCTGGGCGTCGATCCCGAGCGGGTAGGCGCGGGCCAGGGTGCGCCGACCGCCGTATCGCACCTCGAGGTTGACGTAGTCGACGTCGGCCTCCAGCAGTTCGTCGCAGCAGCGCAGGAAGTTGAGGCAGTAGGCGTGAGTGTGGAAGCCGATGATGTCGTTGGCCAGCATCCCCTGGAAAAGCGCCTCACGGATCCGGCCAGGGAGGATCCGCCAGCTGTCCGGCTGTGACCAGGGAATGTGGACGAAGTGGTGGAGGAAGACGTCGGGACGGCTCTCGCGGATCATCCCGGGGGCCGTGTAGAGGTGGTAGTCGTGGAGCATCACCAGCGGCCGCTCCTCGCCCTCGATCTGGCGCACGACCGCGCCGGCGATGTCGCGGTTGACCGCCTGGTAGCCGAAGTCCCAGGCGTCGAGCTCCTCCTGGCGGATGTCCGGCGCGTTGGAGAGGTCCCAGAGGTAGTGCTGGATGAACCAGAGGATCGGGTTGGCGATCACGTTGTAGAAGCGGTCGTAGGCCTCGGCATCGCTGCCGACCAGGCAGACGCGGTAGTCGATCCCGTCCAGCCCCAGCTCGATCGGCCTGCCGTCGTTCTCCTCGGAGACGGCGACGTCCTCGTCGGTCATCGCCGAGGCGATCCAGAGCGCGTCGCGGTGGGAGACGAGGCCGGAGAGAGCGGTGACCAGACCGCCGCCGCCGCGCCGCACCGTGCGCTCGCCCGCCTCGTCACGCTCGAACTGGGCGGGCCCCCGGTTCGAGACGATGATCAGCGGCGAGGAGTCCACGCCGCAGAGGTTAAATGGTCGCCTCGGGCCTCAGGTATCGAGGTCGCCCAGCAGCCCGAGCCAGTCGCCCAGCAGGCGCGGCGAGAGGAACTCGCGCCGGGCGTGCTCCTTGCCCGCGCGGCCGAGACGCTTGCCGAGCTCCGGGTCGGCGAGGATCTCGAGGCTGCGCTGGGCGCACTCCGAGGGCGAGTTGACGAGGAAGCCGCCGACTCCGTCCTCGATCTGCAGCGGGATGCCACCGACGTTGCCGGCCACCGTCGGCCGCCCCTTCCAGAGCGCCTCGGTGACCGTCAGGCCGAAGCCCTCGCGGATCGACTTCTGCAGGCAGACGTCGGACTGCGACTGAAAGGCGTTGACCTCGATCGCGCCGACGTTGTTGAGGTTGCTGAGGATCTTGATGTCGGGGTCGTTGTCCGCGTATTCGTAGGTTTTCTGGAAGTACTCGCGGCCCTCGGGGTCGTCGCTCGCCATCGAGCCGACCATCGCCAGCTGCGCCTCCGGCACCCGCTCGGTGATCTCGCGGTAGGCGTCGATGACGCCGATCGGGTCCTTCCAGGGGTCGAAGCGGGATACCTGGGTGATCAGCGGCCGGTCGGGGTCGATCCCGAACTGCTTGCAGACGAAGGCGGCGTCGTCGGGCGAGAAGGCCATGTTCTTCGGCGAGAGCGGGTCGATCGCCGGCGGGATGATGTTGACGCCGTTGGCGTGGTCGACCCCGTCGGGGACGTAGTCCGGCAGATGCCAGACCGTCGCGTCGTACTCCTCGATCAGCGGCAGCAGGCGCGCGATCGGCGCCGGGTTCGGCGTCGAGAGGTCGATGTGGCAGCGCCAGATCCAGCGCTTGCCCTTGTCCAGGGCGCCGCGGCGCAGGCCGATCGGCTGCGGGTCGTGGACGATCACCGCGTCCCACTCGCCTTCCAGGCCCTCGGCGTTGATCGCGTTGATCTCGTCGAAGACCTTCCACTGCTCGTCGCTGAGCGTCTCCGGCGCCCCCTGCAGAGAGTTGTGCAGCAGCTTGGTCGCGTTGAAGAACTCCTCTTTGCCGAAGATCACGTGCCAGTGGGCGTCGAGACCGACGTCGCGCATCAGCGGCACGATCGTGTAGAGGATCTCCGAAACCCCACCCCCGAAGGCGGTGGCGCTGACGTGCAGCACCCGTTTGCCCTTGAGCGGCTCCGCCAGCTCGCGGATGCGCTCGGTCAGGTCTTTGCCGACTATGTGGGTGTAGTCGGTGAGGGACTTCTGGCCGAGGGCGACTTCCTGAAGCAAGGCCGGAGTTCTACACGCCCCGGCGGCGACGCGGCAGCTAGCCGCCTTCGGGGCTGTCCGGGCGCTTGCCCAGAGTGACCTCGATCTGCTCCCGCTCGCCGTCGCGAAGGACCGTCAAGGTGACCTTTTCGCCGGGCGCGCGGAAGGCGACGACGCGGGCGAGATCGTCGGGCTCGACGATCTTCCGCCCATCGACGTCGAGGATCACGTCGCCCCCGGTGGTGTATTCGCCGGCCTGGAAGCGCAGTCTGTCGCCGCCGCCCCGGAGCCCGGCTTTCTCGGCCGGCCCGCCGGGGACGACGTCGGCGACGAGGCCGCCGTAGGTCGTGTCGAGGCCGAGCTTGGCCGCGAGCTGCGGGTAGAGCGCCTGGCTGGAGACCCCGATGTAGGCGTACTCGACGCTGCCGTCGGCGGCGAGCTGGGCGACCGAGCGCTTGATCGCGGAGATCGGCACCGCGAAGCCGACACCGTCGTTGGCGCCGGAGTTGGACTCGATCTGCTGGTTGATCCCGATCACCCGCGCCGCCGCGTCGAGCAGCGGCCCGCCGGAGTTGCCGGGGTTGATCGAGGCGTCGGTCTGGATCGCGCCCTCGATCTGGAACTGGGTCAGCGACCCGACCGAGCGGTCGGTCGCGGAGACGATCCCGCTCGAGAGCGACTGCTGCTCGCCGAAGGGGCTGCCGATCGCGACCACCGGCTGCCCGACCTGGACGTCGGCATCGTTGCCGAGCTCGAGCGGGTGCAGGTCGAAGCCATCGGGCTTGATCCTCAGCAGGCCGACGTCGGCGAAGGGGTCGAAGCCGACGATTTCCGCCTCGACGATGTTGCGGTCGGCGAACTCGACGAAGACTTCCTTGGCCGGCTTACGGGGACCGCCCAGTTCGTCGGTGACGACGTGGGCGTTGGTGACGATCTCACCGTCCTCGTTGAGGACGAAGCCCGAGCCCTCGCCACCGCCTTCCTCGAAGATCGTGTGGATCGTGACCACGCCGGGCGAGGCCTGGCGATAGATCCGCGCCGGGTCGAAACCGCCACCGGCGGTTTGGACGATCACCTGCGGGGCCGGCTGGGAGCCCGGCGCCTGTGCGATCGAGCCACCCCCGCCACCGTCACCGGAACCACAGCCGGCGAGCAGGGCGAGGCTGAGCAGCAGCGCGAGCGCCGCCCGCGGCCTCACGCCGGGGCCTTGGCGAGAGGGCCGGCGGGGCGGGGCTCGGCGCCGATCTCGGCCGGCGGCAGGTCGAGGGTGAAGGCGGTGAAGCGGCGGCTGGAGCTGATCGTGATCCGCCCGTCCATGCGCTGCGCGAGCTCGCTGGCGATCGCCAGCCCCAGCCCCGAGCCGCCGGCCTTGTCGGCCGTGTAGAAGCGCTCGAAGATCCGGTTCTGAACGCGCTGCGGGATCCCCGACCCCTCGTCGGAGACGGTCAGCTCGGCGCGGCGGTTGACGGAGTAGGTGGTCACGGTGACCTTGGTGCCCTCGGGGGTGTGGGTGAGGGCGTTGTCGAGGAGGATACGGATGATCTGCCGCACCCGATCAGGGTCGCCGAAGGCGATCGCCGGGCGGTCGGGGGTGCGCAGCTCCAGCCGTGAGCCGCGCAGGTCGGCGCGGGCGCCGAACTCCCGGGTCACCTCCCGCGCCAAGGCGCCGAGGTCGACGTCGCGGGCCCGCATCACCATCGCTCCCGCGTCGAGCTGGGAGAGGTCGAGCAGGTCCGCGGTCAGCTTCGTCAGGCGCTCGATCTGCTGCCGCATCGTGCGCACGAACTCCTCGCGCTCCGCGGGGCTCGGGTCCTCCTCTTCGAGCAGCTCGACGAAGCCGCCGAGGCTGAAGATCGGCGTGCGCAGCTCGTGCGAGGCGTTGGCGATGAACTGCTTGCGGGCGCTGTCGAGCTCGGCCAGGCGCCGCTGCATTTCGTTGAAGGTGCGGGCGAGCGGTCTGAGGGGGCCGACCGAGGCGACCGGGATCGTCGTTTCGAAGTTCCCGTCGGCGACTTTGCGCGCGGCTTCCTGGAGCCGCCTAATGTTGCTGGTGTAGTTCCGGACAAAGCTTCGGCCGATCAGGATCACGAGCAGGCCCACAATCGCGCCGCCGACCAAGATCTGGACCTTGACCGAGCCATCGTGGATGGCGGCCATCCCAATCGCGACCGTGTAGAGGTAGATGATCTCGGCGATTACGGCCGCGATCACGATCCAGGTGATCGTGATGCGACCCCCTACAAAGGGAGGCCTGAGCCGTCGCACCGCCGCTACTCCTTGAAGCGGTAGCCGACCCCGCGCACGGTGAAGAGGAACTCGGGCTGCTTGGGGTCGCTCTCCAGCTTCTCCCGCAGGTGCCTGATGTGGACGTCGACGGTGCGGGGGTCGCGGTACTCGGAGTCGCCCCAGACGTGCTCGAGCAGGGTCTCGCGGGTCAGCACCCGGCCAGGGGAGCGGGCGAGGGCGCCGAGGATCTCGAACTCGACGTAGGTGACCCGGACCTCCTCCTCGTTCAGGGTGACCATGCGGCGGTCGAAATCGATCGTCAGCCCCTCGCACTCGATCAGTTCCTCCGCCTGCGTCTCCCCGCCCATCCGCGAGCGCCGCAGCGCCGCTTTGACGCGGCTGCGGAACTCCCGCATCGAGAAGGGCTTGGTGATGTAGTCGTCGGCGCCGACCTCGAGCCCGGCGACCTTGTCGGTCTCGCTGCCCTTGGCGGTCAGCATGATGATCGGGCCCTGGCTGTGCGAGCGCAGCTGCCGGCAGACTTCGACCCCGTCGATGCGGGGCAGCATCAGGTCGAGGATGACGAGGTCGAAGCGTCCCTCTTCGAAGCGTTGCAGGGCTTCGCCGCCGTCCAGCGCGGAGGTCACGTGGTACCCGTCCTTGCGCAGGGGGTAGCTCAAGAGAGTCTGAATCGACTGCTCGTCGTCGACGAGAAGAATGCGGGCCGTCCCGTTAGCCACGCTTAAAGGGTAGTGCGCGCCGTCAATTGGACGCATGTGCGAGTACCCAGAACTAAGGGTCTGAGGGGTCGGGCCGATAAAGGGATCGAATGCAAACGCTGGAGCTGAAAAGCCTGGTCGAGTCCGGCCTCTACAAGCCCGATCCCTCGCGGGTCGCCACGGCGATGCTGCAGCGTCGCGGCGTGCGCGAGCTCCTGATCGGCGTCAACCCGCTCCTCAACGGAGCTGGTCGAACCCACTCGGCGTCACAGTCCCCCCGCCAGGCAGCCTGATCTCGACCCCCCCGCCCGCGCAGGCCTCGCCGATCTGCGTCAGCGTCGTTTCCGCCGCCCGCCCGACCGACGTCGCGGCGTCGGCCAGCCGCTCCGGCGGCAGCGCCGCCAGCAGCTCGTAGTCCTCGCCGCCGGAGGTGGCGAGCTCGAGCGGGTCGCGCCCGGCGGCAGCCGCGACCTCGGCCAGCCCGTTGGCCAGCGGCAGCGCCCCGGCCTCGATCCGCAGGCCGACCCCGCTGGCGCTGGCGAGGTGGGAGGCATCGCCGCCGAGGCCGTCGCTGAGGTCGATCATCGCCCGCGCGCCTGCCGCGGCCAGGGCCCGGCCGGTGCCGAGGCGCGGCGCCGGATCGAGCTGGCGCCGGCGCAGGTGCTCGGCGGTCTGGTCGGGGACCGCCTGGGCCAGCTCGGGGCGTTCGAGCAGCAGCAGGCCGGCGGCGGCCCCGCCGATCTCGCCGCTGAGGACGAGTGCGTCTCCGGCCTCGGCACCGGCACGCGCGATCAGCTGCTGAGGGGACTGGGCGTGGCCGACCACGGTGACGGCGAGGGTCAGCACCGGCGCCCTGGTGACGTCGCCGCCGAGGAGGTCGGTCCCGGTCTCCGCCGCCAGCGCCGCGATCCCGTCGACCAGCTCCAGGCAGGCCTGCTCGTCGAGGTCGGGCGGGATCCCGATGGCGACGTAGGCCTCGCCGGCTTCCGCTCCCATCGCCGCCAGGTCCGAGAGTGCGGTGGCGAGGGCCTTGCGCCCGATCTGGGTCGGGGTCGCCCGGTCACGGCGGAAGTGGACGCCCTCGACGAGCGCGTCGACCGAGGTCGCGGTGGCCCCGCCCGGAACCGTGACCGCGGCGTCGTCGCCGCTGCCGACCCGGACCCGCGGTCCGGGCGGGGGGAGGCGTTCGCGCACTCGTGCCAGCAGCTCGAACTCGCCCATCCGCTGACTATCCCAAACCGACCCGGTCACTAAGGTGCGCCCCAGTGGAGGGCCGCCAACCATTTCTGCACCGCGTCGGCGAGGCGGGAGCACGCTTCGGGACGCGACCGCCACGCAGCCGCAAGGTCCGCCTTGCTCTCCAGGTCGGTCTGGTCGTCCTCATCTTCGGCTTCCTGGTCCTGACCGTGATCGACCAGTGGGCGGAGATCCAGGACGAGGGCGTCCACTTCCACGTCGGCTGGCTGGTCCCGGCGATCGTGATCCTGCCCTTCTTCTTCGTCTTCAGCGCGCTCGGCTGGGACTTCATCCTGCGCTTCCTCGGCCACCCGATCGGGTTCGGCCGCGCCCAGGTCGCCTGGGGCCAGCCGCTGCTCGCCCGCTACGTGCCCGGCAGCGTCCTCTATGTGCTGGGCCGGGCGCTGCTCTCCGAACGGGCCGGGGTGCCGCGACGCCTGACGATCGCCAGCATCGTCTACGAACAGGCGATTTCCGCCACCTCGGCGATCGTCGTCGCCGCCTACTTCATCGTTCAGCACCCCGACCTGCAGGGGGAGCCGTGGCGCTGGGCAGTGCTGTTGCTGATCCCTGTGGCGGTCGGTCTCCTGCACCCACGGGTGTTCGGGCCGCTGGCCAACAAGGCTCTGGGGGCCTTCGGCCGCGAGCCGCTGCCGGCGGTGGTGCCGGTGCGTGGCGTGATCGCGCTGATCGTCTACTACTCGCTGAACTGGTTCTTCGTCGGGCTCGGCATCTACTGCGTCGCCCGTTCGGTCACCTACATCCCCTTCAACGACATCCTCCTGGTCGCCTCCGCCCAGGCGATCGGGTACTTCGCGGCGCTGATCACCCTGGTCGCGCCGGCCGGGCTGGGCGTCAAAGACGCGGCCTTCGCCTGGGCGCTGAAGGCGGCATTGCCCGGAAAGAGCTTTGCCCTCGCCTCCCTGGTCGCGATCGCGGTCCGCGGTGTGATGACCGTGGGCGAACTGATCTATGTGGGGATCGTCACCGCGATGGGGCGCCGCGAGGGATGGAGCATTCACACGGGGATCCTGCATGCGTCGCCTGAGGAGGAAGAGGCGGAGGCGCAGCAGCCGCTTTAGGCGGTGGTGGTTCGCAGGAGGGGCGGGTACCCCTCTTCACTTAACTTTTTCGCGGGGCGGCGCTGGCTGTCGCCCGGAGCTTCGTCGCGAAAAAGTACAAGACGTTTCGAGGGGTACCCGCCCCTCCTGCGAGCCCCGTCGGCTGATGGCGGCGGGCTTCTTTCGAGAGAGCAGGGTGCGGCAGTCCTTTGTAGCGCTATGCGGGACAAATGACTGCCGCACCCTTAGAGGGGGATGCGGGCGCCTAGCTGATACGCCGTCAGTGCCAGCGCTAGGAGCTGCACCGGTCTATCTCTCGAGACGGCCGCGAGGGGGAGGAGCCAGATCAGGTACCAGGGGAGGAGCCAGGAGGTGGCTAGGAGGAGGCCGGCGGCGGTCCAGGCGGCGGCGCGGATCCAGTCGAAGCCGCGCCGGGTCCAGAGCAGGAGCTCGAGGACGAGAGTGAGGAAGAGGACCAGGGCGACGATGCGGACCGCGTCGGGTTCGAGGCCGGTGAGGCGGGCGAGGGTGATCGGGATGCTCATGTGGCTGGTTCGTCCCTGGTTCTCCCCCGCGAGCCCGAACGCACCGAGCCAGTCCCAGCCGAAGGCGGCATAGGCGGCGACAGCGATCGCCACGAGGGCCAGCAGGGCTCCAACGAGGAACAGGCCGTAGGGGCGGATGGAGGTCCCTCGCCCGGACAAGTGCCGGTCTAATGAGACCGGCACTTTGAGTATCCGCCCGTTCGAGGGCCAGTCCATCCGCCCCTACGGCGTCTCGGCCGACGCCGAGCAGGGCGAAGGGGGCGAGCGTTGCTGCGGGCAGCTTGATTGCGACGGCGGCGAGAAGGGCGGCTCCGCCGGAGAGCTCGCGGGAGCTGAGGATGGCGGCGACGCCGAGCATCGCGAGCAGCATCGTCAGCCCGTCGTTGTGGGCGCCGCCGACGACGTGGACGAGGACGAGCGGGTTGAGGGCGACGAAGGCCGCCGCGCGGAACGGGTCGAGGCCGCGCCAGGCGGCGATGCGGCTGACAAGTGCGGCGAGGCCGAGGACCGAGAGCGCCGCGACAGCCTTCAACGCCGCCACCGCGACGCCCACCGGCAGCCAGGCGAGCGGGTAGGTCGCCAGGGTGAACAGCGGCCCGTAGGCGCTGGTCGCTTCGGTCCACTCGACCGCGGCGAAGGCGGGGTCGCTGGGGGCGGCGAGGGGTGGGTGGACGTAGGGGTCGAGGCCGTGGACGACCCCGAGCCGGGCATGGTCGACGTAGCTGTAGACGTCATGGGAGAGCAGGACCGGGGCGACGGCGAATGCCGTTACGGCGACGACGATCGCGGCCCAGACGAGCCGCCGCCCGAGCAGCGGCGCCGCGGCGAGAACCCCGAGGTAGGCCCCGAATCCCACCCACATCAAGGCGAAGGCGACCCCCGCCGAGATGCTCACGTCGTGTGGGGCGCCGGGGAATGGCTCGACGGAGCCTCCCCGCTGTTGCTCCGGCGAGTCATTCCCCGGCGCCCTGACCGCCCCCGAGGGAAGGCGGTGGGGGTGGCAGCGGCGCCGGTTCCTGGCCGGCGCCGGGCGCGTAGGCGTCGGGGTCGTATTCGCTCGGGTCGTAGCCGCCGACCGCGGCGCTGCCGGGCGGCGGCGGCTCGTCGCCTCTGCCACCACCAGCCGCGGTGTCGCTCGGGCTCGCCTGCGTGAAATGCCCGTAGTAGGGCGCCCAGCTGATCTCCCGCTCGGGTTCCTCGAGTTCTTCGCAGGGAATGCCGCCGACCGAGTAGAGCGAGTGCCAGATTTCCGCCGGGAAGGTGCCGCCGAAGACGGTGATCCCGTGGACGCTGGTCATCGAGGTGTCGTTGGACTCCGGGTAGCCGACCCAGACCGCGCTTGCCAGGTTCGGCTGGTAACCGGCGAACCAGGCGTCGGTGTATTCGTCGGTGGTGCCGGTCTTGCCGGCCTGGCCGGCGCAGCCGGTGTAGGCGGCGGTCCCGGTCCCTTCGGTGATGTTGTCGTGCAGCAGGCGCGTCACCTCCCAGGCGACCGGTTCGGACAGCACCCGTTCCGGCGCCGCGCGCTGCGGTCGGTCGGCTTTGCCACCGGGGAACGTCACCCGCTCGATCGAGACCGGCTCGCGGTGGATGCCTCCCGCCGCCAGGGTCGCGTAGGCGCTCGCCATCTCCAGCGGTGAGACGCCGATCCGCAGGCCGCCCAGGCCCTCGGCCGGGATCCCGTCGAGTTCGCTCACGATCCCCATCGATTTCGCCGTCTGCGCGACGCTCTCCGGCCCGACGTCGAGGTCGAGCTGGGCGAAGACGGTGTTGTCGGAGCTGACCGTCGCCTGCTGCAGGTTGACCGTGCCCTGGTAGCCCTCGTCGGCGGTGCTGACCTCCCAGTGGCCCCACTTGGGCAGATCGAGGCTCAGCGGTTTCGACGTGTAGTAGGTCGAGTAGGGATCGATCCCCTGCTTGATCGCCGTCGTCAGCACGAAGGTCTTGAAGGTCGAGCCGGGCTGTCGGTGCCCCTGCGCGGCGAGGTTGAACTGGCTCTGGCCGTAGTGGGAGCTGGAGACCATCGCCCGGATGTGGCCGTCGCGGGGGTCGATCGCGACCAGGGCCGAGGAGGGGTCGGTCGAGTAGGGGAGGGCGGAGCGCATCGCTTCCAGGCCGACCCGCTGCAGGTCGGGGTCGACCGTCGTCCGCACCTTCAGCCCGCCGCGGCGCACGGTGTTGACCCCGTACTCGTCGATCAGCTCGTTCTCGACGTAGTCGAAGAAGTAGGGCTGGCGGTGCTCGAAGTACTTCTCGGAGACGTCGAGGCCGAGACCTGCCCGCTCGGCCGCCTCGGCGCGCTCCGGCGTCGTGAAGCCGAGCTTCTCCATCTGCCGCAGCACCTGGTTGCGCCGCTCGCGCGCCGCCCCGGGGTTAAGCAGCGGGTTGTATTCGGAGGGGGCCTGCGGGAGCCCGGCCAGCAGCGCCGCCTGCGGCAGGCTCAGCTTCCAGACCGGCCTGGAGAAGTAGATCTTCGAGGCGGCCTGGACGCCGACCGCGGTGCTGCCCTCGATCGTCCCATAGGAGGCGATGTTGAGGTACTGGCCGAGGATCTCCCGCCGCGAGTGGCGCTCCGAGTACTCGATCGCCAGCTCCGCCTCGACGATCTTGCGCTCCAGCGTCCGCTCGGGGTCGGCGATGCAGAGGTTGCGGACCAGCTGCTGGGTGATGGTGGAGCCCCCCTCGACCGCCTCGCCGGCCTCGAGGTTCTTGATCGCGGCGCGGAGGATCCCCTCGTAGTCGAGCGCGTCGTGCTCGAAGAAGCGCTGGTCCTCGATCGCCACCGTCGCCAGCTGCAGCTTCTTGGGGACCCGGTCGAGGGCGACCGGCGTGCGCGCTTCGTCGGAGGCGATCACGCCCAGCTTGGTGCCGTCGGCGGCGTAGATGGCCGAGTTGCCGCCGCGGTCGATCGGTTTGCAGCTGGACAGCGAGGGCGCGTCGGCGGCGACGTCGAGCACCCACGAGGTGACGGCGATCGCGGCGATCGCGACCAGTGCGAAGACGGCCCCGAAGACGAGCAGGAGCTTGCTGCCGATACCGCCGCGGCGTCGCTGCCGCCGAGTGCGCTGCGTCATCGAGCAGAGGGTACTTCGCGGGCGTCGCCGTGCCGGGTGCTCAGGCCACGGTGTCGTCGGTCGAGTGGTTGTGGACGACCCCTTCGACCAACAGCTGGTTGGGGATCACCACGGAGCTGCCGTCGCCGGGGTCGACATAGGTATAGGCGAGGGTGATGTCGGTGACCCGCCCGTCGTTCTCGTCGAAGCTGATGCGATCGCCGATCCGGAACGGCTGGGAGATCGCCAGCTGGACGCCGGCGACCAGGTTGCCGAGCGTGTGCTGAGCGGCGAAGCCGACGATCGCCGCGAGCACCGCGGTCGAGGCGAGGATGCCGGTGGCCACCCGCTCCAGCGCCGTGAACTGGGCTAGGGCGATCGCCGCGACGACGACGAAGATCGTGAGTACGAGCAGGCGCCGCAGCATCCGCAAGCGGGTCCGAGTCGAGCGCGAGACCTGGGAAACTGCCGGCGACATGGACGCCAACTTAGCCGTGCCGACGGAAGAGAGGCAGGGCCCGTCGGGCTTCCCCTACTCGAACTGGGGCCCGGGGGCGGCGCTGCTGGGCGTGGTCCTGGCCATCGGTTCGGGGATCGTGATGGGGATCCCCTTCGCCGTGGTCGGCCAGGAAGACGGCGAGCTGACGACCTTCGGCAACGTCGGCCTGCAGATCGCGACGGCGCTCGGGTTCCTGCTGGTGCCGATGGTGATCGCGGCCCAGCGGGGTGCGGCCACGCTGGGGGAGATCCTCGCCCGGCTCGGCGTGCGCCGCTTCGACCGCTCGGCGTTCAAGTGGATGGCCGCCACGGTCGGCGGCTATCTGCTCTTCGTCTTCCTCTACGTGGCGCTGATCGTCGAACCGAAGCAGGAGGACATCGCCGAGGCGTTCGGCTCGCTCCCGGTGCAGATCCTCCTGATCGCGATCGCGGCGCCGATCAGCGAGGAGATCTGCTTCCGCGGGATGCTCTTCGGCGGCCTGCGGGAGAAGCTGCCGCGGGTCGGGGCGGCGCTGATCGCCAGCCTCGTCTTCGGTGCCCTGCACGCGCTGACCGGGGTGACCGCGGTGCCGCCGCTGATCGCTTTCGGCTTCGTGCTCTGCCTGCTCTACGAGAAAACCGGCTCGATCGTCCCCGGAATCCTCCTGCACATGCTGAACAACTCCGTCGCCCTACTCGGTCAGTAGCATCCGGCCGGTGAGTCGTCGTCTCGCCTGCCTCTGCGCCCTCGCGGCGCTGCTTCTGGTCCCTGCCTCCGCGCTCGCCGCGAATGCCGGCAAGCAGGCCGCCGCGCCCAAGATGGCCGCTGACCCGACGGTGAAGATCAGGCTCGGCACGCTGAAGGACGGCCGTGCCGAGATCTACTCGAAGGTTCCGGTCTTCGGCACCGTCGTGCCCTACGTCGCCGGGCAGAAGGTCCGGGTCGATGTCTTCCTCGACGGCAAGGAGCTGTTCAGCCGCACGCTCGCCGTCGGCAGGGGCAAGGGTGCCACGGGAGCGTTTCGCACCGCGGTCCTCGTCCGCGAGAACGGCAAGTACGCGGTCAGCGCGACGCACGAGGCGACTCGGGAGTTGGGCGGCGACAGCACCGCCCGCAAGGGCTGGAAGGTCAGCTTCCCGTCCCTGCACCAGGGCCAGTGCGGCGACGTCGTCGTCGGCTTCAAGAAGGGGATGCGGAAGCTGGGCTACATCGCCAACAGCGGCCGCTGCTTCGGCGGCAAGACCGCGCGCGGCGTGCTCGCCTACCGCAAAGTCAACGACAAGAGCCGCAGCATGCGGGCCGGCAAGGGCCTGGTGAAGAGCGTCTTCGCGGGTCGGGGCGGTTACCACGTGCGCTACCCCGGCGCCGGGCAGCACGTCGAGGCGCCGCTGTCGAAGCAGGTGCTCGTCTTCGCCAAGGGCGACAAGCCGGTCGCGATCTACCCGATCTCCTCCGGCAAGTCCTCGACGCCGACCGTCACCGGCCACTACGAGTTCATCCGTACCGAACCCGGCTACAACTCGCACGGCATGTACTACTCCTGGTACTTCTACGGTGGCTACGCGGTCCACGGCTACGAATCCGTTCCCGACTACCCGGCCAGCCACGGTTGCCTGCGCACCTTCATCGCCGATCAGCCGGAGATCTACGAGCGCATCAACTACGGGGAAGACATCTTCATCTGGTAGATCGCCGGCTCTCCGGGAGTAGGTTTTAGGGCATGAGCCGGAGCGCGGAATGAAGGTCTTCGTCGCCGGAGCGAGTGGGGCGCTGGGGCGGCCGTTGCTGCGGCAACTGCTCGCGGCTGGGCACGAGGTGACGGGGATGACGCGGCGGGAGAAGCGGGCGGAGGAGATTCGAGTGGCCGGGGCCGAGGCGGTTGTCTGTGACGTCTTTGACGCCGCCGCCGTGCGGGAGGCGGTGGGCGCGGCGAAGCCGGAGGCGGTCGTCCACGCTCTGACCGCGTTGCCGCCGCGCTTCAAGCCGAAAGCGGACTATTTGGCGGCGACCAACCGGGTACGGAGCGAGGGGACGCGGAACCTGGTCGCGGCGGCGCAGGCGTCGGGGGCGCGGCGGCTGGTAGCCGAGAGCGTCGCTTTCTTCTACGAGCCCGAGGGCGATTGGATCAAGGACGAGGAGGCGCGGCTCTTCGTCGACCCGCCGGGTCGCTTCGCCGCCGGTCGCGACGCCTTGGTCGAGCTCGAGCGGCAGGTAACGGGGGCCGAGGGTCTGGAGGGGGTTGTCCTCCGCTTCGGCTGGTTCTACGGCCCCGGCACCCATTTCGGCCGTGGTGGATCGCAGGCGGAGGAAACGCTGAAGCGCCGCAGTCCGATCGTCGGCACCGGCGCGGGCATGTTCTCCTTCGTGCACGTCGAGGATGCCGCTGCCGCGGTCGTGGCGGCGCTCGACCGCGGCACTCCAGGGATCTACAACGTCGTCGACGACGAGCCGGCGCCCCAGCGCGAGTGGCTGCCGCTCTACGCGGAGGCGCTAGGCGCCAAGCCGCCGCGCCGGGTCCCGTTCTGGATGGCGCGGCTGGTCGCGGGCTCGGACCTGGCGAGCGCCGCGGTCGTCATGCGCGGCGCCTCCAACGCAAAGGCGAAGCGGGAGCTCGGCTGGCAGCCGGCCCACCCGAGCTGGCGCCAGGGCTTCCGCGAGTCGCTGAGCACTGCCTGAGTTTGGGCCCCTATAGGGGCCACAAGTCGGGCGTCGCGTCTCCCGGCCTAGGATGCGCGCGGTGAGCGACCTGGACATGGCGAAGGAGACCTTGCTCGGCGAGCTGCGCGAGCACTCGCTGATCCTCGGCGAGGTGACGCTGGCGAGCGGGGCGACGGCCCAGTACTACGTGGACGCGCGCCGGACGCTGATGCGCCCGGCCGGCTTCCGCGCGGCGGGCGAGCTGATCGCCGCCGCCGCCGCCGCCGACCTCGCCGCCGCCGCCGTCGGCGGACCGGCGACCGCCGCGATCCCGCCGGCCTGCGCCGCGATCTCCGTCCCCTCCGGTCAGGACCTCGTCGCCTTCTTCGTGCGCGGCGCGCGCAAGGAGCACGGCCTGCAGCGCTGGGTGGAGGGCCCGGTGGAGCCGGGCATGCGCTGTCTCGTCGTCGAGGACACGGTCACGACCGGCGGCTCGACCGCGGACGCGATCGAGCGCATCCGCGAGGAGGGGCTGGAGGTGGCAGGCGTCGTCGCCGTGGTCGACCGGCTCGCCGGTGGCGCCGAGAAGATAGAAGCCGCCGCGGAGGCTCCCTATCGCGCCCTCGTCACGATCGACGAGATCTACCCAGAGCGGCCCGACCGCGGCTGAGGCGGAAGGATGGAGCCGGACGCAATCGAGATCCGCGTCGTCGGCTGCCTGATCGAGAAGCAGCGCACGACCCCGGACGCCTACCCGCTCTCGCTCAACGCCCTGCGGCTGGCCTGCAACCAGTCGACGAACCGGGAGCCTGTCGTCGACTACGAGGAGGCGATGGTCAGCGAGGCGCTGCGGCGGCTGGCACTGCGCGGCTGGACCCGGCTCGCCAGCGGGGCCGGCAGCCGCGCGCGCAAGTACCGCCACCTGCTGTCGGAGGCGCTCGGCGTCGACGACGGCGAGCTGATGCTGCTGGGAGTGCTGATGCTGCGGGGGCCGCAGACCCCGGGCGAGCTGAAGCAACGCAGCGAGCGGCTGCACGGCTTCGCCGACCTGGCCGCGGTCGAGGCGACCCTGGAGGGATTGGTCGAGCGCGGCTATGTCGTCCGCCACGAGCGCCGGCCAGGCCAGAAGGAGCCGCGCTACGAGCAGCTGCTGGGCGGGCTCGGCGAGGCGGACGCTGCCGGGGAGGCAGGGGAAACGGCCGCCTCCGAGCCCGACCTGGTCCCGGCCGAGGACCGTCTCACCTGCCTCGAGCGCGAACTCGCGGAGCTGCGGGCGGAGCTGGCGTCCCTGCGCGAGGCGCTCGGCGACGAGGCCTGAACGGCGTCACTTACTGTTGCTGTAGCGCCAGTAAGTGACGCCGGACGGGGCTGGTGCGATCAGCTGCCGACGTGGACCACGACGATCCGGCGGCCGCCGGGGATTGCCGCGATCAGCTGCGTGCGCAGCTCGCCGCGTTGCTGCAGCAGGGCGCGACCGCCGGCGCTGTAGGGGATCGTGAATGCGTGGCCGCGTTTGCCGGTGAGCCGGAAGGGGCGGTTGCCGAGCGAGCGGGTGACGGTCTTCAATCGCACCGGGCGCCCGCGTTTGCCGGGAACGGCGATTCTCACCCGGGTGCGCAGCGCCAGTCGGCCGGGGCACAGCGTCCCTTCCGGCCACTCGCAGGCGAGCTGCACCCGTACCCCGGCTCTCGTCGCGCGTGGGTTGGCGATCGTGACCGCGACCGGGATCGCGACGTCCTTGCAGCCGAGCAGCCGGTTCTTTCCCCGGCCCCGTGTTGAGCGCGTAGACGCAGACCGGCTGCGCGCCGGACTTGGTCGTCGCGAAGGCGCTGTCGAAGCCGTGGTTGGGGCCGGCGGCGCGGTATTTGACGCCGATGTCGGTGCGCCCGACCCCGGCCACCGCCCCCAGCTCGTGGGGAAGCGCGCGCGGCGCGCCGGCCCGGCCGCCGACGTAAACGCGGATCGCCAGCGGTTCCGTCGGCGCGTTCCTGTCGAGCGCCCAGCCCCGCACCCGCAGCTGCCCCGGCGCGGGGGAGCCGATCACGTCGAAGCGGCCGATCGGGTCTTCGTTGGCGGCGGTCGCCGCCACGTTGCCGACCGTCGACCCGTCGACGTAGTTGTTGTCGATGTTGATCGTGACGCCGCCGTAGCGCTCGTCGTGCCCACCGCGGTACTGGTGGATGCGCTGGTGCTCGTTCCAGGCGTAGGAGGGGATGTATGGGTCGGTGGTGCTCGCTTCACCGTTCCAGTTGGCGAACCAGAGGTGGTCCGGGAGGTTGTAGCCGCTGCCGATCTGGTCGACCAGGTCCTCGATCCCCGAGCCGCTGCTGCTGTAGACGCCGGAGACGTAGCCGAGCGAGTGCAGCTTTTCGGTCCAGGCCTCGAGGAAGGCGAGGGTGGCGCTGGTGCCCGTCGAGGTCTGCGTGTAGGCCTCCATGTCGTTGTAGATCGGGCTGCCCGGCCCCATTCCCAGCGCGGCCGCCTGCGCGACCGCGTCGCTGGCGGCCGCGTTGCCCTGCGCGGTCGCCTGGCTGGAGCTGATCTTCGCGCAGCTGCTGCAGGCGCTGGTCGGCGCCTGCAGGCCGACGTAGGTCGGGATCAGGTACCAACCCGCTTCGACCTGCCGGCTGACCCAGCTGGAGGTGAGGTTCGGCTGCGAGCAGCCGCGGTTGAGCCCGCCGATATAGACGCCTACCGCCCGGTAGGGCGATTCCTTCCAGGCGGCCATCGCCTGCGAGGACGGAGCCGTGCAGGCGTCGAACCCGAGCCCGGTGAAGACGCTGCCCCCGGCTGAGGCGCTCGCCTGCGGCTGCAGCCGGGCGGAAAGCGCCGAGGCTCCGGCGCGCGCCGCGCTCCGCCCTTCGACCAGGATCGCCCGCCTCCGGCCCATCGCAGCCGCGGCGGGACAGCGCTGGTTCGCCCCCGGCGTTCCCAGATAAACCGCCGGCCGGTCCATCCGCACACACATCTCCGGCCGCTCGCTGAGCCGGTAGACCGGCCACCCCCGCGGCGCCTCGACCTTCCGTCCTTCGAAGTGGATCGTCCGCGCCTCGGCGTCCCCCGGCCCAAAGAGGGCCAGCGCCAGGAAGGCAGCGCAAGCGAGCAGACCCAGGGCCGCGCAGGGCAACTGACTCCTTCGATTCATCCGCTGCACTCTCGCTACAACCGCGCCGCATGGTCAAAAGTTGCACCGCGTGGGGAGAAAGCGTGCACACGCACCCCGCACGTTCACCCGAACTGAAAGCAAGGAACAGTTTTTTTCACTAGGGTTTCTTCGCCTATCGGTTGCCGACGTGTCTTTGTCCGTGGGTCTTCGTTCGGAGCCGCTGCTAGTCGCTAAGTACGAACCACAGTGGGAGGAGACCCATGCGAGTCGCTCGTGCCGTTGCCCAGATCCTGAGTGCCGTCCCACGGCGCCGACGCAAGCTCGCGCTGGCGTCGTCGGCGGGTTTGGGAGCCTTACTGTTGCTGGCCGCGGCGGCGCTCGCGGTCGGTCTCGGTCTCCAGAACCGCAGTTTCGAGCAGGGGCTGGACCACTGGAGCGCGAAGACGCTCAACTCCAACCGCGACGTCGTCTACGGCCCGGGTGGGGGCAAAGGCTCGGAGGTGCCCGGGCTGCGACGCGCCTGACGCTTACGGGATCTGTGTGGTCGACGGTCCGGACCAGTTCGAAATCAGCGACAGCGACGGTACGCGAACCGTCACGGTCTCGCCGCTCGACGGCGACAAGATGCTGCGCCTGGCGGGCCCGTTTCACGACGCTGGGGAAAGGCAGGCCAGCGAGCACATCTTCCAGGTCTCGCAGGAGTTCGTCGTCGATGCCGCGGAGCCGCTGATAACGGTCAACTACGACATGTTCACCTTTGACTACAGCGGCTTCGACGAGCTGCGGCTGCGAGTCAAAGTCTTCGACGACGACGGCCAGCTGGTCAACGACGTGGTCCAGGGCGGTTTCTCCTCGGGCACCGACCTGAAGACGACGGGCTGGCGCGGCATCGACATCGATCTCAGCGGCTACGTCGGCCAGCAGATGTCGATGCAGCTCGAGGTGCAGGGCACGAGCGACTCGCTCTACGGGACCTGGGGTTACTTCGACGCCGGCACCGCCCCGGTGCCGCCGGTGTCCCCCGATCTCGCCAGCGGCAGCGCGCCGTCCGGAGTGAAAGTCAACAAGCAGGTGAACGAGAGCGGACTGTTCGCCTTCACCATGGCCAGCTTCGAAGTGCAGAAAGCCCTCAACGGCGAAGGCTGCATGCCGTTCGTCGTCAGCTTCCCGATCGACCCCGGAAGCGCGACGCTCTCGAACGTGACGCTCTCCCTGCAGGGCCAGGTCAAAACGATGGTCCACAAAGGCGGAGATGTCTTGGAGGCGGCGTTCTGCCTCAAACCGTTTGAAGACGGGGCGCTGCAGCTGGAGTACGACGCCACCGAGGAAGGGGTGACCCAGCACTTCATCGTGATGGTCGGAGAGGTCGTCCTGATCGATCCGCAGGGGGTCGTCTACGACCAGCAGAAATTCAACGAAGCCAAAGGGGCGAGCAAATCCGACGAGCAGGCGCGGGCTGCTGCGGCAATTTCCGGAGCAACGGTCCGCCTCCAGCGCGAAAGCCCTCCGGGGTCCGGCGTGTTCGTCAACGTGCTCTCCGCCGATCCCGGGATCGCGCCGAACGTCAACCCGCAGGTCACGGCGTCCGACGGCCGCTTCCAGTGGGACGTGGTCAAAGGCCGGTACCGGGTGGTCGTCACTGCCGGCGGCTATCCCCAGGTGACGAGCAAAGCGGTCGACATCCCGCCGCCGGTCACGGACCTCCACATCGCGATGGTCCGGCCCGGGACCGACACGGGCCAGCCCCAGAACCCCGGATCCCAGGCCGCGACGTCCTCCGCGACGCCGCCACCCGTCTCCCGCGGGGGAGGTAACTGCGCGAAGGACGCCGGTGCCGCCCATCGCCGGGCATTGCGCAAGGCGCAGCAGACCAAGAAAGCCGGTAACCGCAAAGCGGCGGCGAGGATCAGGAAACAGGCGGCGAAGAAGCACGCGGCGGCGCTGAAGCGCTGCAGGGCGGCCGGCGGCAGCTGACGGGTAGCACGACGCCCCGACCTCCGCGTGCCGCCACCCCGCTGCTCGCCGCGACGATCGCGGTTGCGGCGGGGGCGGCGATCGCCGCCGGGGGAGGGTTCGGAACGGACTCGCGCCTCCTCTTTGCCGGGCTGGCCGGCGCCGCGCTGCTCGCCGCCGTAGCGGCTGCCCCGGGGACGGTCTCGGGGCTCGTGGGCAAGCCGGCCGTCGCATTGTTGTTGGCGCTCGCCGCCCTCAGCGCCCTCAGCGCGATCTGGAGCGCGGGCCCGGCGATCGACGCGCTGCGCTGGGCGCTTGCCCTCGCCGGGTACGCGGCGCTCGCCGTCGCCGCGGGTGCGCTCGCTTCTCGCACCGGCCCCGGCGTGCTCGCCGCCGGCATCGCCCTGGCCGCACTGGCGTCGAGCGCCGTCGGGCTGGTTGCCATGGCGCTCCACGAGGAGCCGCTCGCGCTGCTCCTCGACGATTCCTGGCGCCCGGCCGGGCCGTTCGAGTATCCCCCGGCCCTGGCCCTGCTGCAGGTGATCGCCCTCCCGGGGTTGCTCTGGGCGATCGTGCGAGGGAGCGGCCGGCTGCGGATCGCCGCCGGGCTCGCGGCAGCGCTCGCGCTGACGACCGTCGCCCTCTCGGGCAGCCGCCTCCAGCTCGGCTTCGCGCTCCTGCTCCTGCTCGCTGCCGTGGCGATCCCGGCCTCCGGCGATGCCGCTGTGCCCTCCGGGCCCCGGAGAATCGCTCGACCCCGCTCGGCGATGCTCGGCGCCGCCGCGGTCGCCGCCTTCTTGACCGTTGTCGCCGTCGCCATCGCTCCGGGCCAGGACAACGGCGCGCTGGGGGTCGACGTGAGCCACGGCCGCGGCCACACCTGGTCTGCCGCGGTGGAGACGGCCCAGGAGCGTCCCTGGCTGGGAAGCGGGGCCGAGACCTTCGAGCTGGTCTCCGCGCAGAACCAGGGAATGACCGCGGTGCGTTACGCCCACAACCTCCCGCTCGAAGCGTGGCTGGAGCTGGGAATCGTCGGCCTCGCCCTGGTCCTCTGCCTGTTCGGGGCGGTGGGAGCCGCGGTCTGGCGCGTCCGGGGGCCCCCGGCGGCCTGGCTATTCGGGCCCGGCGCGGTGCTGTTCCTCGCGACGAACCTGTTCGACTGGCCCTGGCACCTGACGGGCATCGGCGCGATCTGGTCTGTCTGCCTGGGCGGGGTCCTCGCTGCCGGCCTTGAGTGCCCCGAGCTGGATTCGAACCAGCGGCCTATCCCTTAGGAGGGGATCGCTCTATCCAGCTGAGCTATCGGGGCCGAGACCCCATCGTAGATACCGCTAGCCGTAGAGCGACTCGGAGGCGAGCTCGTCGGCGCGGCGGCTCCAGAGCTTGACCTGCATGAAGATCTCGTCGCCGTAGCCCTCGAGGGCGTCGAGGGCGATCAGGGTGAAGCGATCTTTGGAGATCTCCTCCTGATCGACGGTCTCGGCCTCGAGCTCGGCGCTGGCGGCGACGGCGTTGCGCACGAGTGGGCGGCCCCAGACGAGGGTGACCGCGCCGGCTCGCCCGTTCTCCCCCCGCCAGCGGCCGATCACGTCGTCGTTGAGGTCGATGCGCCAGTCCTGGTTGTCCTCGGCGAGGACGTCGGTGAAGTCGGCCCTGGCCTGGAAGTCGGAGGGGCCCTCGCCGGGCGGCTGCACGTAGGAGACGTGGCCGAACAGCTCCAGCCTGCCCTCGGCGCTCTCGGTGTGGGCGGAGCAGGGGATCCAGACGCGACCGCCCCAGGCGCGCTCGGGGAACCAGTCGATCTGCTCCGGCAGCGCCGCCCCTTCCGGCAGGTCCTCGATCCCGCCAACCGCCTCGGCGAACGCTTTCGCCAGCCGTTCGGCGAAGCGCCCGTGCGGGATCCCCTCCTGGGTCGTGTCGGCGATGAAGCGCGGAATCGGTCGCGGGTTGGGCGGCACGGACGCACCCTACAAGCCCCAACCCGCATTGCAGAGGGGTCGGTGGGTTGTCACCCCGAGAGGGGTGTGCCATATTTGGGTACTAGCAAATCGTTTTTAGCGAATAAATGATGCACTATGAATGCTCCCCCAGACGACATCGCATGGGTACAGCAGGCCCGGATTCTCAGCCTCTGTGGTATCTCGCGTGCCACGCTGAACAGCTGGATCAAGAGCGGCCTGGATATCCCTGAAGACACCGCTGCCTATGGTCTCGCCGATCTGGTGACCCTCCTTGTCTTCGCGGCGGCCCGCAAGCACCTCGCTCCCAAAGGGATGGTCGCGGCTTGGCGAGATCTGGTCCGGAGAAAGGAGGACGTGCGGATCATCGATGCCGCTCGCGAGCTCGGTGCAGAGGACCGCTTCGATCTGATTATCGATCCGGAATACCTGGCGTTCCAAGTGGCTTGTTCGGAGCAGGAGCTGATTACGGCGGTGCGCCATCCCACCGCCCCGAGGCCGGTCGTAGTGGTCGATCTCGCCGAAAGGATGCGGGACGCGGTCGGTGCCTTTCACCGCGCCGCGAGCGAGGAGCAGCCGCCACCGGCTCGGAAGCGGGGTCGTCCCCGAAATATTCATCGCGGGCTGCGTGCGGTTGGCGGGGAGGGCGAGGCGTGAGTCGCGACCGATTTCTCGCGGCAGGGGTCGAGCTGTTCGAAGAAACCGGGGAATGGCCCAAGGTCGAGTCGGTGCAGCGCGAGCTGGTGCGCTGGAGAGACACGACGAACGCCAAGAAGGAGGCACGCCGCCTACCGCGGAGACTGGGGGATCTCGACGGCGATCGCGTAGTGCTGGGCATTCGAGCTATTCATCGAGCGGAGCCGGGAAGCTCGATCCTCGAGGCCTTTCAAATCGCGCTCCGCGAGGCTTGGATGAACTACCGCAATCGAGATCGCCAGAGGGACCCCCTGCTCTCGGTAGCCGATCTGATGAACAAGTCCTCCCTGTCGGAGACGGAGTCATGGCAGGCAATGAAGCTGCTTGCCGCAGAGGGCTTGGTCAGAAAGTCAACGGAGCGCGTGTGGGAGATCGTGCCGACGATTCGCCACTACCGGTCGATTCGAACGGTTGAGGGTTACCTGCGACGGAAACGGCACTTCGAACGCAGGCGCTGTCTGCGACAGGCCGTCTCCAAGCCCGCTGCGTTTGGTCGGTACATCCTTCGGCCCGAAAGCTGGGTGCGGGTCGTAGTCCTGTCGGTGCTGGCGACGCTTCTCGCCGCGTTACTACTGTGGGCGGGGAGGGAGCTGCTCGCCTCTCCGCCTGCTGACGATTCCGCGAAAGCCTCCCGGCAAGCGGCTCGAGAGTAGGCCGGCCTCTAGCCGGGCAGGCAGTCGCGCAGGTCGGCGGCCGCCCGCTCGGGTGGGTAGATATTGATGTCGACCCCGGTGCCGAGCTCGAAGCCGGCCTTGATCGTGAGGCGGGGGGCGATGTCGACGTGCCAGTGGAAGCGCTCGGCGCCGCTGGGGGCGGTGCGGACCCAGAGGTTGAGCTCGGGCGAGCCGTCGAAGCGGGCGGCGAGGGTGCGCAGGGCGGTGTGGATCATCGCCACGCCGGCGTCGTCCTCGGCGAAGCTCGCCGACTCGCGGCGGGGGACGACGCGCAGCTCGAAGGGGGAGCGCGAGGCCCAGGGGCAGATCAGCGCCGCCTCCTCGTCGATCGCGACCAGCCGCTCCTGGCGCCGCACCTCCTCGACGAGGACGTCGCTGAGCAGGCCGCTGCCGGCGGTGCGTTCGGCGTAGGCGCCGGCCCGCTCGCGCTCGCGGGCGACGGACGCGGGCACGAAGGGCAGCGCGTAGAGCTGGGCGTGGGTGTGCTCGAGCGAGGCACCGGCGCCGCCGCCCTCGTTGACGATCAGCTGTACGTAGGAGGTGCCGGCGTGGGCGCGCATGCGCTCGCGCCAGGTGGCCACGGCGGCGGCGAACTGCTCACCGTCGAGCTCGGCCATCGCGGTCACGTGCCGGGGCGAGTTGATCAGCACCTCGTGGGCACCGCTCGCCGGCCGCGAGGAGAAGAGGTCCGGTTCGCCCGCCCGGCGCGAGGCCAGCAGCGGGTCGCCGCTGCTGGCGAAGGCGCCCGCTTCGGCGCCGGGGCTGCCGCCGGCCGAGGGCGGATCGCCACCCTCCGAACCGGCCTCTCCGCCCAGCGCCGGGTAGAGGTTCGGCACCACGCGCGTGCTCCAGCCGGGGCTGTTGGCCGCCCCGCCGTCCGGGCGCTGCGCGTAGAGCTCCGGCGGCGTGCGGTCCTCGCGGCCCTCGCAGAAGGGGCAGCTCGCGGCCTTGGCCTCGGCCTCGGCGGGATCGGTTGGGCCTGCGGCGGATGCGAACTGGTCTGGACGCTCGGCGCGGCCGGGGGCGAGGACCGTCCTCAGCCCGCTCAGCTGGTCGATGCGGAGCTCGGGCGCGCTCAGGACCGGGAGGGGGGGAGGTCGTCTGGGTCCGGCTCGTCCACCTCGGGCGGCTCCGGCACCGCGGTCGGCCGCGGTGGACGCTCGGTGCCGGCGGCGCGCCCGGCGGCGCCCTTGCCGACGAACGGCTCGAGCACGTCCATCGGCAGCGGGAAGACGACCGTGGTGTTCTGGTTGCTGCCGATTTCCAGCAGCGTCTGCAGGTAGCGCAGCTGCAGCGAGGCCGGGTTGGTGCTGATGATGTCGGCCGCGTCGGTGAGCTTCTGGGCGGCCTGGAACTCGCCCTCGGAGTTGATGATCTTGGCCCGCCGCTCGCGCTCGGCCTCGGCCTGGCGCGCCATCGCCCGCTGCATCTGCTCGGGGATCTCGACGTCCTTGATCTCGACCGCGGTCACCTTCACGCCCCAGGGCTCGGTCGATTCGTCGATGATCTTCTGCAGCTCCTCGTTGAGCCGCTCGCGGTCGGCCAGCAGCTGGTCGAGTTCGGCCTTGCCGAGCACCGAGCGCAGCGCCGTCTGCGAGATCTGCGAGGTGGCGAGCAGATAGTTCTCGACCTCGACCACGGCCCGGTTCTGGTCGACGACGCGGAAGTAGGCGACCGCGTTGACGCGGCAGGGCACGTTGTCGCGGGTGATCACCTCCTGCGGCGGCACGTTCAGGGTCACCGTCCGCAGGTCGACCTTGACCATGCGGTCGATCAGCGGGATCAGCAGGATCAGGCCGGGCCCCTTGGTCGCGATCAGGCGGCCGAGGCGGAAGATGACACCGCGCTCGTACTCGCGCAGGACCCGCACCGACATCCCGACCGCGATCAGCGCGAAGAAGAGGAGGACGACGATTACTCCGAGCGCGATTTCCATCAGCTGCCTCCTTCGTTCGCCTGCGCGGCCGGCGGCTGCGGGCGCACCACCAGCGTCAGCCCGTCGACCGCCTCGACGGTGACTCTATCCCCCAGCTGAGCTGGGCTGCCGCCGTCCGCCAGCCGCGCCCCCCACAGCGTCCCCTCGAGCCAGACCTTGCCCTCGGGGTCGATCGTCGAGCGGGCCTCGGCGCTGGCGCCGATCAGCTCCTCGGTGCCGGTCCGCACCGGCTGGTCGCGGTGGGCTGCGAGGACTTTGCGGGCGACGAAGTAGAAGCTGACGGCGGAGAGGATGCCGAGAGTGATCAGGGCCGGGCCGATCACGTCGGCGCCGTCGCTGTTGGAGTCGAGCGCGACGACGCCGCCGGCAACCAGCCCCGCCGCGCCGAGCGCCGCCAACACCCCACCGGTCGGCAGCAGCAGCTCGGCCAGCAGCAGCGCGAAGCCGACGAGGGCGATGACGACGAACGCTTCCATCGCCCGATTATCCGCCTTCGAGCGCGTAGCGGCGCACGTCGGCTTCCAGTTCGGCGTCCTCGGTGTAGGGACCCTGTTTGAGATAGACGAGCTCGCCCTCGCGGTCGTAGAAGGCGGTGTCGGGGAGGCCGCCGCGGCCGCCGAGCGAATCGAGGACCTTTTTGTCGGAGTCGGTGTAGCTCGGGTAGGGAACCGGCTCCTCTTCGAGGAACGTCTTCGCGGCGCCGGCATCGTCTTCGGAGTTGACGCCGATGAAAGCGACCCGCTTGCCGTAGCGAGCCGAGAGCTTCTGCAGGGTCGGGAACTCGTATCGGCACGGCCCGCACCAGGAGGCCCAGACGTTGGCGACGACCGGATATCCCTTCAGCGCGGCGATCCGCTCCTCGTACGCTTCGATCCCCCCCGGCAGCAGCTCGTTCGCCTGCTCGTGCAGCGCTGCCAGCGGTGGCGGCGAACCCGCCAGGACCCGCTCGTAGTCGGGCGGCTTGCCGCCGAGGTCGCCGCCGCCGGAGGAGCCGCAGCCGCCACCGGCGAGGGCGATCAGGGCCAGCGCCAGAACCGTTATGCGCAGCGTGTGTCCCTTGGTCATCGAATCCGTGATTACAATACGTACGTTCGGTTCGCTGTATGCGGACCGCTAGAGATCTCGGGGAGAAAGGGATACGAACTCCTCGCAGCCCTCGTTCACTTGCCTCCAGCCGGCTGTCTCGTGCTCGGCGGGGGCGGACCCCAGAAGCCTTCTATGGCCAAGACCAGCGACGTTGCCGCGGCTGCGGCAGTTCCTTCAAGCGCCGACATCGAGCGGGCGGCGGAGTTTGCCCGCGAGCCGCTCCTGCTCGACGGCGAGAAGCCGGAGGCGCTGGCCCCCGGCACCGCCCGTCGTCGCGCCCTCGACGCGGCGCTGGCCGAGCTCGACGCCGGCGCCGAGTCCCCCTCGATCGAGTGGCGGCGGGACTTCTCCCTGCTGCTTGGGCTCGAGCGCTTCCTCGCGGATGAGCCGCCGAAGCTGCGCGACGGCGCCGAACTGAACCCGCACCAGGTCGACGCGCTCTCCGGCACCCTGGCTGAGCTGATGGCCGAGCAGCAGGTCGTCGCGGTCGAGGAGAACGGCAACGGCAACGGGGCGAGCGCTCCCGCGGCCGAGACGCCGCCGGTGGAGAGTGCTGAGGAGGCTGGGGCAGACGACGAGGACGAGGAGCTCGAGGACGAGGAGTTGGCCGACGACGACGAGGAGCTGCCCGCCGAGGACGAGGAGCTGGCCCCTGACGAGGAGCCGCAGGACTGGGAGGAACAGGCGGCCGAGGACGAGGAGGTCGTGGAGGAGGCGCCGGAGGACCCGGGCGCCGCCCGCCGCTTCTGGTTCGAGCACGCGACCGGCGCCGGCAAGACCGTCGCCGCCGTCGGCTTCATCGAGGCCAGCAAGACCGGCGGGGTGCTGATCCTCACCCACCGCCGCAACCTGGTCGACCAGTTCATCGGCGAGATCTCCGACCGCGGCTACAAGGAGCGTTTGCGGCCGCCGCTGATGGACGGCCGCGACGACCCCGACGGCCCGATCACGGTCGAGACCTACCAGTGGTTCGTTCGCAACCACAAGAAAGTCTCCGACGCCTACTCGATCGTGATCTGCGACGAGGCCCACACCGCGCTGGGCGAGAAAACCAGCGCCTGCATCCGCGCCTGGAACGGTCCCGTCTTCATCGGCATGACCGCGACCGGGGCGCTGATCGCCCGCCACGTCGCCGACCTCTTCCCGACCCAGACCTCGCGCTTCGACCTCGCCCAGGCGGCCCGCCGCGGCGTCATCTCGCCGCTGCGCTGCCTGCGGATCCCGCCCGGGCCGGGGGTGCGGACGATCGCCAAGGTGCCGCTGCGCAAAGGCGAGGTCGACCAGGACTTCGACCAGGAGGAGCTGGCGGCGCTGCTCGACCAGGAGCCCTTCAACGTCGCCATCGCCGACCTCTACAAGACCCGCTTCCGCAAGGTCCCCGGCGTCCTCTACACGGCCGGCGTCCAGCACGCGAAGAACGTCGCCAAAGCCTTCCGCAACGCCGGGATCAACGCCCAGGCGGTCTCCGGGGAGACGCCGAAGCGCGAGCTGGCGGAGATCCTCGCGGGCTTCGAACGGGGCGACGTCGACGTGCTCTGCAACGCGATGCTGCTGGCCGAGGGCTGGAACTCGCCGCGGGCGACGATCTGCATGCACCTGGCGCCGACCGCCTCGCGGCGGATCTACCAGCAGCGGGTCGGCCGCGTGACTCGGCGGGCTCAGGGCAAGGAGGCCGGCCTGGTGATCGACTTCGTGCACCCGGCGACGACCCACGACGAGTCGATCGTGACCCTGCACAGCCTGCTCGACCGCGACGTCTACCGCGGCGGCGCGATCGTGGTCGGGCCGGTGCGGCGCGGGCGCGGGCGCCGGGTCCGGGTCGAGCGGCGGATCGTCCCCGTCTCCGACGTCGAGGAGAAGCGGATGGAGGTGCTGGAACGCGAGATCTGGCGGATCGCGGTCGAGAACCTCGACTACCCCGAGCAGCACGCCTGGGCGGCGCTGGCCGGGGCGCGGGTCAACACGCAGGGCTGGCGCCGGGCGCGGGCGATGCTGCAGAACGACAAGACCAAGGAGCTGCGCCGCCGCTTCCTGCTCACCTGCGTGCAGCGCAACCGCAACGCGCAGCTGCGGCTGAAAGCGCTGGGGGAGATCGCCGACCTCGGCGACCCGGAGGCCTTCGACGACGCGATCGAAATCGTCGGCACCTGGAGCCGCGAGGACAAACGGGCCGGCACCAAGACGCTGCTGCAGGCGCTGGTCGACAAACGGATCGGCCGCCGGGACCAGGCGCAGGCGTGGGTCTGGCGGCTCGCTTCCTACACGCGCGAGCTGCACGAGGAGTACGCGGTGCAGCGCTGGCCGGAGACGAAGCGGCTGCTGGGCCTGCTGGTCAACTCCTCCGGGCGGGCGCACGGGCGCAACGCGCGGCGGCTGGTGCACGCGGCCCGCAAACAGGACCGGCGTCTGGCGGTGGCGCTGCTGGCGGCGGCCGTCTCGCACACGCCCGAGGGCGAGGAGGTGCTGCGCGGGGCGCGGATGCGGATGGCGCGGAAACCGTCCGGGGTCGCGCGCGAGCTGCTGCGGAACTTCCCCAAAGGCGGCAAGCGCCGGCGCAAAAAGCGCAAACGCAAAGGCGGCCAGGGCGACGGCACCCAGGCTGCCGCGCGGGGTGGCAGGGCGAAGGCGGCCAGGGCGTCAGAGGATTCAGAGGCGCAGGTGGACCTCGCCGGCCCCGAGGGCGACGCGGTCGCCGGCAACGGTGCGGACGATCAGGAAGCCCCGGTCGTCGACGCCGTCGGCGACGCCTGAGCCGCCGTCCCAGGCGACCTCGCGGCCCCGCAGGGCGTCGCGGTTGCGCCAGGCCGAAAGAACCGTTGGCTGGTCCGCCTCGACCCAGTCGTTCAGGTGTCGATTTAGGACACTCCGTTGCGAGGAGGGCGGTATGGGGAAGGGTCGGCGGAGCAACAGCGGGGAGGCTCCGGCGACCCTTCCCCATACCGCCCCTACTCGGATCGGAGGGCGAGGCACCACCGTCACCCGAAGCGAAGAGGGAGATCGCCCTGTCACGGAGCTCGGGTGGGAACTCCTCCGTAGCTATCGAGAGGTTCAGGCCTATTCCTATGACGGCCCAGCCGTCCTGGGGGCGGGCCTCGATGAGGATGCCGGCTAGCTTGCGTTCTTCGAGCCAGATGTCGTTCGGCCACTTGAGGCGGCACTCGATTCCCGGTCGTAGCTCCTCGGCGGCGGCGCAGACGGCGAGGGGGACGGCCAGCGGCAGCGTTAGGTGGCGCTCGTCGAGCGGGCGCAGGAGGGCCGAGTAGAGGAGGGCTTTGTTGGGGGGGGCGGTCCAGGTGCGGCCCTGCCGGCCGCGGCCCGCGGTCTGCTCGGCGGCGGTGACGACGGTGCCGTGCGGCGCCCCGGCCGCGGCCAACTCCCGCGCGCGGTCGTTGGTCGACTCGGTGCGAGCGAAATGCCGGTGCGGCGCCCCGAAGCTCATTACCGGGGAGCGCGGCAGTCTTTTGTATCGCTATGCGACACAAAAGACTGCCGCACCATCGGTTTCACCTTGCGGCGTCGGCGAGGAGGGCGGCGAGGAGGCCGTCGACGTCGTGGCGCTCGGCTTCGACGTCGACGCTGAGGCCGGCGGCGCGGGCGGCTTCGCTGGTGACGGGGCCGATCGAGACGACGCGGGCGCCGCGGGGGAAGCGGTCGCCGAGCGCCTCGGTCAGGTTGGTCACGGTCGAGGAGGAGGTAAAGGTGACGTAGTCGGCGCTCTGCGCGGCCTCGACTGCGGCCTCGTCGGGAGTCTCGCGCACCGTCTCGTAGAGGGGGACGACGTCGACTTCGGCGCCGCGCTCGCGCAGGGCGTCGGGGAGGATGTCGCGGGCCTCGGCGGCACGGGCGACCAGCACGCGCTGGCCCGCGACCTCGACTCCGGCCAGCGCCTCGACCAGTGCCTCCGCGACGAAGCGCTCGGGGACGATGTCGGCGCGGATGCCATGGTCGGCGAGGGCGCGGGCGGTGCCGGGACCGATCGCGGCAATGGTCGCCCCGGCGAGGGCTCGTGCGTCGAGCGCCGCGGCGCTCGTGGGCGACCCCTGCGCGCTCTTCCCTGCCTTCCCAGTATCCGTCGTGTCTCCGCCTGACGATGCCATTGCCTCGAACAGCAGGTCGGCGCCGTTGGGACTGGTCACGCAGACCAGCGCGTACTCGCTGATCGACTCGACCGCCTGGCGCACCTCCGCGCTCTCGAGCCGCGGCTCGATCCGGATCGCCGGCAGCTCGACCACCTCGGCGCCGAGGTCGCGCAGGGTCGCGGCGAGGCCGCTGGCCTGGGCGCGGGCGCGGGTGACGACGACCCGGTGGCCGTGCAGCGGGCGCCGCTCGAGCCAGGCGAGCTCCTCGCGACGGGCGGCGACCGCTCCGACGACGATCAGCGCCGGGGCGCCGATCCGCTCGCGCTCGACCGTCTCGGCGATCGTCCCCAGCGTCGCCACGACGGTGCGCTGCCCCGGCCAGGTCCCGCGTTCGATCGCGGCCGCGGGCTGCTCGGGGTCGCGCCCGGCGGCGACCAGCGCCGCCGCGTTCTCGGCCAGTCGTTTGACGCCCATGTAGAAGACGAGGGTGCCGGGGAAGCGGGCGAGGGCGTCCCAATCGAGTGCCGACTCTGCCTTCTCCGGGTCCTCGTGGCCGGTGAGGAAGGCGACCGCGGAGGCGTCGTCGCGGTGGGTGACCGGGATCCCGGCGTAGGCGGTGGCGGCGACGCCCGCGGTCACCCCCGGCACGACCTCGAACTCGACCCCGGCGGCGCGCAGCGCTTCACCCTCCTCGCCGCCGCGGCCGAAGACGAACGGGTCGCCGCCCTTGAGGCGGACGACGCTCTTGCCGGCCCGCGCCGCCTCGACCAGCCGCGCATTCGTCTCCCCCTGCGGCACCGAACTTCGGGATCGATGGGCCGATTTCGGGTCTATATCTCCCGAAATCGGCCCATCGGCGGGCTGTTCGGGTTGCTTGCCGACGTAGACGAGCTCGGCGTCCTCGCGGGCGCCGTCGAGCGCGCCCGGCGGGATCAGCCGGTCGTAGAAGACCGCGTCGGCGCTCGCGATCAGCTCCAGCGACCGCGCCGTCATCAGGCCGGGGTCACCGGGCCCAGCACCGACCAGGTAGACGATTCCGCGCCGCGCGCTCAAATCGCTGTTCCTTGTTCCCGCATGGCGGGACTAAAGCGCAGCGCTGTCATCTCAGCCGTCTCCGAAATGCTCAGCTCGGTCGAGCAGCTCGCGGGCGCCGGCGCCGAGCAGGCGCTCGGCGAGGAGGACGCCGGCCGCGGCGGGCTCGGCGGCGTCGCCCTCGACGTTGTCGCGCAGCCACTCGCTGCCGTCGGGGAGGCCGACGAAGGCGACCATCTCGAGGCGCTCCCCGTCAATTCGGGCAAAGACGCCGACCGGCGTCGCGCAGCTCGCGTCGAGCAGGCGCACCGCGGCGCGCTCGGCGGTCAGCTCGCGGGCGGCGTCGAGGTCGAAGACGGCGCCGGCGGCGTCGCGGGCCGCCTCGTCGTCGGCCCGCACCTGGAGCACGAGCGTCCCCTGTCCCGGAGCCGGCACCATCGTCTCGACCGGGATCCGGAAGCCGATCTCGCCCTCGCGGCCGAGCCGGCGCAGGCCGGCAGCGGCGAGGACGATCGCGTCGAGCTCCCCCTCGGCCAGCTTGAGCAGGCGGGTGTCGACGTTGCCGTGCAGCTCCTCCACCCGCAGATCGGGGCGAATGGCCAGCAGCTGCGCGCGCCGCCGCAGGCTGGCGGTCCCGACCCGGGCCCTCTCGGGCACGTCGTCGAGCGAGTCCCCGACCCCGACCCACACGTCCGCCGGATCCTCCCGCGCCGGCACCCCGCCAATCTCCAACCCGTCGGCCATCTCGCCCGGCAGGTCCTTCGCCGAGTGCACCCCCACCTCCGCCTCACCCGCCAACAGCACCCGCTCCACCCCCCGCACAAACCGCGACTTATCCCCCGGCTCCCCGTCCGAAGAAGCCTCCACCAACTCCGCCCCCCCGAGCATCTCACCCACCAACCCCGCCTGAGTCAGCGCCAGCTTGCTCCCACGAGTGGCAATCCGAATCATCTAGAAGGAGGAGTGTCGCGGGTCTTTGAGGAGGAATCCCGGTAGGGGTGGAACGTCTTGTACTTTTTCCGCGATAGGGCTCGCGGACAGCCGCAATGGAGGTTCGGGAAAAGTTAAGTGGAACCCCTACCGGGATTCCTCCTCGGCAGCTCGGTGACGCTGGCCCCACCCTCCTCAGGCTCGGTCTCCACATCGAGCCCAAACAGCTCGCGCAACGCACTGACATAGGCATACGCATCGTCGCTGCCCGCCGACCGCCGCATCCGCAAGGTCGGCTCGTGCAGCAGCCGCGACGCGATCGCCTTCGCCATCGCCTCCAACCGCTCGCGGTCGGCCTCGCTGAGCTGCTCCCAGCGGCCCTCGTTCTCGGCCAGGACCCGGCGCACGATCTCGTCGGCGCTTTCGCGCAGCGCGGAGATCGTCGGCACCACCTCGAGCGAGGCGAGCCAGCGCTCGAAGCGGTCGAGCTCGGCCTCGATGATCCGCTCTGCCTGCTTCGCCTCAGCCTCACGGCCGCTGGCGTTGCGTTCGACGATCTTCTGCACGTCGTCGATGTCGTGGACGCTGACGCCGGCGATCTCGCGGCACTCCGGCTCGATGTCGCGCGGCACCGCGATGTCGATCGCCAGCAGCGGCCGCTCGCCGCGCTCCGCCATCACTTGGGAGAGGTCGTCGCGCTCGATGATGTGGTGGGGCGAGTTGGTCGCGGTGACGACGATGTCGGCCTGCGTCAGCTGATCCGGCAGCTCCTCGAAGCGGACGGCGCTGCCGTCGAAGCGCTGCGCCAGCCCGATCGCGCGGTCGTAGTGGCGGTTGGCGACGAAGACGGTGCGGACCCCGCGGGCGACCAGGGCGCGGGCGACCAGCTCGGCGGTCTCGCCGGCGCCGACCACGAGCACGCGGCGGTCGGAGAGATCTCCGAGCGCGCGCCGCGCCAGCTCGACCGCGACCGAGGGGATCGAGACGCCCTTCTCGCTGATCCCGGTCTCCTCGCGGGCGCGGCCGCCGGCCGCGAGGGCGCCGCGGAAGAGGCGGTTGAGGATCGGCCCGGTGCCGCCCTCGACCAGCGCCAGCTCGTAGGCGCGTTTGACCTGGCCCTGGATCTCGGCCTCGCCGACGATCATCGAGTCGAGGCCGGCGGTGACCCGCAGCAGGTGCCGCGCCGCCTCCGAGGAGCGCAGCGAGTACAGGTGGCCAAGCAGCTCGGTCGGCCGGATCTCGGCCTGGCGGGTGAGGACGCCGAGGGCTGTGGACTCGGCCTCGACCGGGTCGGAGACGATCAGGTAGAGCTCGGTCCGGTTGCAGGTGGAGATCGCCGCCGCCTCGTGGATCCCGTTGGCGGCGGTCAGCTCGTTGAGGGCGCCGACGGCGCGGCCCTCGGTCAGCGAGAGTCGCTCGCGCAGGTCGAGCGGCGCGGTCTTGTGGGAGACGCCGAGCGCCAAGAGCTCACTCATCCAGCGCCGCCTCCTCTGCTTCCGTGAGACGCCAAAGAATCAGATATGGATGGCGTCTCACTCTCGCGTCCGGGGGCGGCTTCCTCACCTTGGGCGCGGTGCTCCGCGAAGCTCGCCAGTTCGCGCAGCTCTCGCTCGATCCGCTGCACTTTCGCGGCCATGATCCCGACGTAGACGACCAGCAGGATCACGAAGACGACGTAGGCGCCGGCGACGTACTTGCCGGCCTCGTCGAGCGGCAGCGCGGGGGCGGCGAGGGGCAGCAGGTCCAGCATCAGCTCACCTCCGGGGCGATCCGGGAGCCGGCGCCGGGAGCCGGCGCGTCGAGGGCGCGGCGCAGCCGCTTGACCTGGCCCGAGGCGCTCTTCGCGGTGAGCTCGAACTTCACGAGCGTGACCCAGAGCAGCGCCATCGCGACCAGGCTGCAGAGGAAGACGAGCATCATCTCGCCCGGCAGGCCGCCGTTGGCGGTGGCGAAGGTGCGCGGGTGCACGAGGCTCTCGGCCATCCGCACGGCCATGAAGTTGAGCGGGACGAAGGCGCCGGCGGTGATCGCGAAGACCGAGGCGTAGCGGGCCTGGCGCTCGGGGTCCTCGATCGCGTAGCGGAAGGGGTAGTAGGTCGCGTACATGAGGAAGACGATCAGGAAGCTGACCAGGGTCGGCTCGTCCCAGACCCACCAGTGCCCCCAGGAGGCCTTGGCCCAGATCGCGCCGGTGATGAGGACGGCGACGCCGAAGATCACCGACATGTGGATGGCGACGTACGAATACGCGTCCCACTTGCGGTTGCCGCTGCGCAGGTGGGCGATCGCGAAGATGCCGCCGACCACGAAGCCGACCAGCGCCACGATCGCCAGCGGCACGTGCAGGTAGAAGATCTTCTGGATGAAGCCCTGGTCGCCGTCGAGCGGCGCGTAGAAGAAGACCAGCGAAAGCGACAGGGCGAGCATCGCCACGGTGGCGATCGAGAGTGGTCTCAGTCCTTTGCCGTACATGCCTAGCGGGGATGAGGGACGAGGCCCGGTCAGTCCTCGAGGAGGAAGTCGAACACCGCATAGCCGACCAGGCCGAAGATCAGATCGTATAGCCCGAGCACCATCAGCCAGGTGCCGAAGCGGTCGTAGGCGGGACCGCCCAGCTCGAGCAGCGGCTCGGTGGCGCCGGTGGCGGCGATCATCAGCGGCACGACCAGCGGCATCAGCACCAGCGGCACCAGCAGGTCGCGGGCGCGCGAGTTGACCGCCATCGAGGAGATCAGGGTGCCGGTTGCCGCCAGGCCGAGGTCGGCCAGCAGCAGGACCAGCGCCAGCGGCGCCAGCCCCGCGGCCGAGTCGAGGAAGAAGAGGGCGAAGATCGGCACCGCGATCGCCTCCAGCGCCAGGAGGTAGATAAGGAGCGCCGCCGCCTTGGCGGCGAAGACGACGCTGCGGTCGATCGGGGCGAGGCGGATCGCGTCGAAGCCGCCCTCCTCGCGCTCGGCGACGAAGAGACGGTTGATCCCGAGCACGGCGGCGAACAGCAGCGTCGCCCAGAGCACGCCGGAGGCGAGGCTGCCGGAGAGGCTGGTGCGGTCGAGGCCGAAGCGGAAGATCACGAAGGCGGTGACGGCAAACAGGGCCATCGCCGGCAGCGACTGCAGCGTCCGCAGCTCCGAGCGCAGGTCCTTGGCGAGGATCGCCGCGAAGGCGACGCGGGAGGGGGTCACGAGAGAACCGCCCCGGGAACGGCGCGCGCGGTCACGAGACCGCCGCCGCCTCGCCGATCCCGAGCCGCAGCACCTGGTCGGCCTCGGGCAGGTGGCGATCGGGGTCGTGGGTGACGACGACGCGGGTGCGCTCGCTGCCGGGCCCGATCAGGCCCCGGGCCAGCTCGCGCCCCTCGGCGTCGAGGTTGGAGTCGGGCTCGTCGAGCAGCAGCAGCTCCGGCTCGTGCAGGACGCAGCGGCAGATCGCCAGCCGCTGCCGCATCCCGGCCGAGAGCTCGGCGACGCGCTCATCGGCGCGGCGCTCCATCCCGGCGGCCGCGAGCAGGGATGCGATCCGTGCCTCGGCTGCCCCGCCGGAGATCCCGTGCAGCCGCGCGTGGAAGCGCAGGTTCTCGCGCCCGCTGAGGTCGCGGTAGAGCAGCGGCTCGTGGCCGAGGTACCCGATCCGCCCGCGCAGCTTCCAAGCCTCGCCCGGCAGCGGGCAGCCGAGCACGACCGCCTCGCCGCCGCTCGGCCGCAGCAGCGTTGCCAGGATCCGCAGCAGCGTCGTCTTGCCCGCCCCGTTCGGCCCGACCACGACCAGCGACTCGCCGGCCATCAGCTCCAGCCCGACCCCGTCCAGCGCCGTCCGTTCGCCGTAGTCGCGGCGCAGGCCGCTGAGGCGCAAAGCCGGTTCCCTGGGCGTCTTCTCCGAGCTCACGCCCGGGGATTCTGATGGGACGGCGAAATCGCCTGTTCTCGAATGAGAGATGGATTACTCAACATTCGTCCGTTTAGGTTAGGCCGGTGACTTTGGAAGAGCGAGCCAAGACCGTTGAAGGAAAGATGGCGGGCACCCGGCTGTGGCATGTCCTTGTGCTCGGTTTGTCGATCGTGATCGTCCTGGGGATCCTCTTCATCTTCCGGGGCCCATTCTTAGGGGGATCTGCCGGCTTTCTCCTGGGGGCCATCGCCCTCTTCGGCGTCTTCATCGCCCTGGCCGCGCCGAACGCGACCAACGAGAACCGCCGCCAGGCGTGGAGCGAACTGGGGATCGGCCTCCTGGTCGCGGGCCTGTTGTCCTTCGCGGTCTGGGGGGTGGCGGAGATGCGCCGGCCGCTCGAACAGCGCGAGGCGCTGCAGGCGATGCTCGGCTTCAAGCGGGACATGCCCGGCATCGACCTGCGCGAGAAGCACCTGGAGCACTTCGACCTGTCCGGGAAGAACCTCGAAGGAGCGAACCTCGCCGGCGCCCAGCTCGACAGCGCGACCCTGGTCGACGCCAACCTCAGCGGAGCCGACCTCGCCGACGCCGACCTCAGCGACGCCAACCTCGAAGCGGCGGACCTCTCGAACGCCGACCTCACCGGCGCCGACCTCGACGACACCGTGGCGAGGCGCGCCGACCTGCACGAAGCGCGGCTGCTCGAGGCCGACCTCTCGGGCGCGGAACTCAGCGGCGCGAACCTGCGGGGCGGGTGCCTGGCGGAGGGGAGCCTCGTCGATGCTTCGCTGCCCGGCGCCCACCTCGAGCGCGCGGCGCTCAACGGTGCCGACCTGGAGGGCGCGTGGTTCTGGCTCGACCTGAGGCCGGCGTTCCTGTCCACGATCGGCCTCGACGGCGCCGAGAACACGATGACCGCCGAGTGGCCTCCCGGCTTCGACGGGCGGGCAAAAGAGCTGACCGCCCCGGACGAAATACCGCCGCCGACTGTGGTGGCGGCCCCGAGTGGAACCGGGGCAGGGCGAGTCATCGGCGTACCCGACGGGGATACCGTCCGGCTCGAGAACTGGGCGGGGCGCCGGAAGTTGAGGCTGATCGGGATCGACGCTCCCGAGCGCGGGGAACTGGGCAATGCCTCTGCCCGTGCCGCCCTGGACGAGCTGCTCTCGCAAACCCCCTGGGTGCACTTTTCACACGACGAACGCCGCATGGACAAGTCCGGTCGCGAGCTCGTCTACCTGTTTGGGGCCGACGGACGTCTCGTCAACCAGCTGATGCTGCAGCAGGGGGCTGCCGTGGCCGACATCGATCCGCCGAACAGGAGGGACGGGCTGCGCAACGTCCGCTATGCGCGCCAGCTGGTCTCTGCCGAGGCTTGGGCTCGGCAGCACTCCCTCGGCCTCTGGGAGACCTGTCCCCCCTGAGCTCGCGCGGCCGGCTTCAGCCGCGCCGCTTCTTCAGCGTGCGCCGCCCGACCTTGAGCAGGGCGCCGCCGCCCTCGCGCAGCGCCTCGGTGCGGGCCGCACCCTTGCCGTAGAGCGCTTTCGCCGAGGCGCGCACCGCTTCGCCAAGGGTGCTGTCGTAGGGGTGCCACCAGAAGTCGCGGGTGAGGCCCGGCTCCCAGGCGTTCATCTTGATGTTGACGCACTCGTAGAAGCCGAATTTGGAGTGCGAGCGGCCGAGGCCGGAGTCCTTGACGCCGCCCCAGGCGCACTGGCAGGCGCCGTGGCTGAAGGAGTGGTCGTTGATCCAGACCATCCCCGACTCGAGCCGCCGGGCGATCCGCTCGCCCTTCTGGCGGTCCTTGGTCCAGACCGAGGCGCCGAGGCCGAACTCGGAGTCGTTGGCGAGCTCGATCGCCTCCTGCTCGGAATCGACGACGACGATCGGCAGCACCGGGCCGAAGATCTCCTCGCGCATGATCCGGGTCTGGTGGGTGACGCCGGTGAGCACGGTCGGGGCGACATACTTGCCGGGCAGGCCGGGGACGTCGGCGGGGCCGCCGCAGAGCTTGGTGGCGCCGGTTGCGACCGCGTCCTCGATCAGGTCGACGACGATCTCGTACTGGCCGTCGGAGGTCATCGGGCCGATCTCGGTCTCCCACTCGAGCGGGTCGCCGAGCCGCAGCTTCTCGGCCTCGCGGGCGACGCCGGCGATGAAGCGGTCGGCGATCTCGCGGACCACGTAGACGCGCTCGATCCCCGAGCAGGTCTGGCCGGCGTTGGCGAAGCCGCCCCAGACGGCGCCGGAGATCGCGTTGCCGAGGTCGGCGTCGGCGCAGACGATCATCGGGTCCTTGCCGCCGAGCTCCAGCACCGAGCCCTTGAGTTCGGCGGCGCAGACCTCGCCGACCTTGCGCCCGACCTCGACCGAACCCGTGAAGAAGACCTTGCCGACGCTGGAGCGCGCCAGCGCGTCGCCGACGCGGCCGCCGCCGTGGACGACCCGGACCAGGCCCTCGGGCAGCCCCGCCTTCTCGAAGACCTTGGCGATCCGCTCGCCCAGCAGCGGCGTCAGGCTGGCCGGCTTGAGGACGACGCCGTTGCCCGCCATCAGCGCGATCGCGACCTCGCCGAAGGGGATCGACCAGGGGTAGTTCCAGGGGGCGATCACCCCGACCACGCCGATCGGCTCGTAGGAGAAGTGCGCTTTCTTCGAGAGCGTGAAGCCCTGGTTCATCGGCACCTTCTCGTCGGCGAGGATCTTCGGGCCGGCCTTGGCGCACCAGTGCAGGGCGTCGATGGTCGGCAGCAGCTCCATCGTGTAGGCCTCGACGCGCGGCTTGCCCTGCTCGCGCACCAGCAGCTCGGCGACCTCGTCGATGTCGTCGAGCAGGCCATCGGCGGCGCGGCGCATGTAGGCGGCGCGCGTCTTCGCCGGCAGCTCGGCCCAGGCGGGCTGGATGCGGGCGACGTCGTCCACTACTCCCTGGACTTCCTCCGGGGTGATCGTCGGGACGGTGCCGACGAGCTCGCCGGTGGCGGGGTTGAACGACTCGAGAGTTGACAGGGCGGCGGGTTTGAGCTCGGTGGTAGCCATGAGGTCGATTCTAGAGCGGTATGTGGGAGGGGCGCGAGGGAGGGGTCGGCGGAGCAACAGCGGGGAGGCTCCGGCGACCCCTCCCTCGCGCCCCTCATACTCAGGCTCCAGTGGACGACCAGTTGTTCGATACCGGGCGGGAAGCCGCCTCCAAGCCAGCCGAGATAGCTGCTGATGCGCCGTTGGCGGTGCGGATGCGCCCCCGCAGTCTGGACGAGCTGGTGGGGCAGGAGCACGTGCTCGGCGAGGGGTCCGCGCTGAGGACGGCGATCGAGAGTGGGAAGCCCCACAGTTCGATTCTCTACGGGCCGCCGGGGGCGGGGAAGACGACGTTGGCGCGGATTGCCGCGGCGGGGGCACAGGGGGCATTTGAGGAGGAGTCGGCGGTCAATGCTGGGAAAGCGGAGATCCGGGGGGTGATCGAGCGGGCGCGGGAGCGAAGGAAGGGGTCGGGGCGGCCGACGATCCTCTTCCTCGACGAGATCCACCGCTTCAACAAGGCCCAGCAGGACGCGCTGCTGCCGGCGGTCGAGGAAGGGCTGCTGACGCTGATCGGGGCGACCACCGAGAACCCCTACTTCGAGGTCAACTCGGCCCTGCTCTCCCGCTGCCAGGTCTACGAGCTGCGGCCGCTGGAGCCGGCGCAGGTGGAAGAGCTGCTGCGGCGGGCGCTTGGCGATCCCGAGCGCGGCCTGGCCGCGCCGCCGCCGGTCGAGGACGCCGCCCTGGAGATGCTGGCCCAGCGCTCCGGCGGCGACGCGCGCGTGGCGCTCTCGGCCCTGGAGCGGGCGGTCGAGCGCGCATCCGACCTCGACCCCACTGGAGGTGGGTCGAAATCGGATGCGGTCGACGTCGCCGCGATCGAGGACGCGCTGCAGCGCAAGGCGCTCGACTACGACCGCCAGGGCGACCGCCACTACGACTTCGTCTCCGCCTGGATCAAGGCGACCCGCGGCTCCGACGTCGACGCCTCGCTCTACTACCTGGCGGTGATGCTGGAGGGGGGAGAGGACCCGCGCTTCATCGCCCGCCGCATGGTCATCCTCGCCTCCGAGGACGTCGGCAACGCCGACCCGCAGGCGCTGCTGGTCGCCGACGCCGCTGCCCGCGCGGTCGACCGGGTCGGTCTGCCCGAGTGCGCGCTCAACCTCGCCCAGGCCGCCGTCTACCTCGCCCTCGCCCCCAAGTCCAACGCCTCCTACAAGGGCCTGGAGGCCGCCCGCGCCGAGGTGCGGGAGCACGGCGCCAAGACGCCGCCGGACTACCTCCGCGACGCTCACTACCCCGGCGCCAAGTCGCTCGGCCGCGGCGCCGGCTATCGCTACGCGCACGACGAGCCGGGCGGGGTCAGCGACCAGCAGCTGCTCCCCGAAGGGCTCGAGGATCGCCGCTTCTACGCTCCCACCGACCGCGGCTTCGAGGCCGAGCTCGCTCGGCGGCTGGACGCCCTGCGGGAGCGATTTCGCAAGCCCAAGTAGCGGCCGCAACTTCTTAAAGATCTCGGGGTTTCAATGGGCGGCTTTCCAAGCTAGAGCCAGGGAGAGCCGACATACCGGCCGAGGGCCTGGACTGGGGGCCTTCGGCCGGGACTTAGCACAGGGGGGAGAGGGCGTCGAGTGGGACTGGACTCGGCGCCCTCTGTATTCCACAGTCGGGTTCAGGGCCTATCCCGGCAGGGGTTTCACTTAACTTTTTCGAGCCGCGCCTGTGGCTGCCGATGGGGGGCCGGCAGCGAAAAAGTACAAGACGTTCCACCCCTGCCGAGATAGGCCCTAAGGTGGCGGTATGGCTTCAAAGGACGCCGGGCGTTTGAGATTGGGAGGGATGGCGCTCCGCAACGGGCTGCTGATCCACGGGCCGACCCACTGGGCGGCGGCGGTGCGCAATGGCGACGGCAAGATCGAGGTCGCCTCCGAGCGCAAGCCGGAGCTCGCGCCCAAACTCGTGACCCGTCTACCCGGCCTGCGCGGGCCGCTGAAGCTGGCCGAGGCGATGGCGGTGCTGCCGCTGGCGCGGCGGCGGCTGCGGGCGGCGCGCCTCCCCTTCGAGGACTGGCGGGTCGTGGCCGCCGCCGGCCTGACGCTGGGGCTGACCGGGCTGCTGCGTCGCCGCGGCCCGGCCTCGGCCGCGCGCGAGGGGCTGGCGCAGGCGATCGGCGTGGTGCCGGCGCTGGTGGCGCTGGCGGACCGTGACCTGGCGGCCTACCACGGGGTCGAGCACAAGGCGATCGCCGCCTACGAGCAGGGCGTCGATGACGTCGCCGCGGTGCCGAAGGAGCACGACCGCTGCGGCTCCAACCTGATGCTGCCGATGATGCTGCTCTCGGCCGGGGGCACCGTCATGCTGGAGCGGCTGGTCGAGGGCCCGGGCCCGGCCGCGCGGGCGCTCGTCGGCCTCGGCGGCGCCTCGATCGCGGTCGAGATGTTCGCCTGGAGCGACCGCCACCACGGCGATCCCCTGGCCGAGGCCTTCCACACTCCCGGCCGGGAGATCCAGCGCCACTGGGCGACCAAGGAGCCGACGCCCGAGCAGCTCGAGGTCGGCCTGGCGGCGATGGCGGAGATCCTCCGGGTCGAGCACGGCAACGGCGGCGACGAGCTGCCGCCGGCCGCATAGACTGGCCGCCTTGTTCGGAAGGATCGATCACATAGGCGTCGCCGTCGAGGACATCGAGGCGGCCATCGCCCTCTACGAGCGGAGCTTCGAGATGGAGCTGGCGCACCGCGAGACGGTCGAGTCGCAGGGGGTCGAGGCGGTGCTGCTGGACGTCGGCGACGGCCACGTCGAGCTGCTGCGGCCGCTCGGGCCCGACACCGCCGTCGGCAAGTTCCTCGCCCGCAAGGGCGAAGGGCTGCACCACGTCGCCTACGCGGTCGAGGACATCGACGCCACCCTGCCGAAGCTTGCCGCCGCCGGGATCGAGCTGATCGACTCCGAGCCGCGGGTCGGCATCCGCGAGAGCCGCGTCGCCTTCCTTCACCCTCGCTCGACCGGCGGGGTCCTGACCGAGATCGTCGAACCCGCGGGAGGACACTGATGGCAGAGGCACAGCGAGTCGAGATCGGCTTCGAGGGCGGGCAGGTCATCTCCGCCCGCCTCGCCGAAGGCGACCTCAAGGACCTGCGCAAGCAGCTCGAGAAGGGCGGCTGGCACGACCTCCACACGGAGGACGGCGTCATCTCCCTCTACCTGGGCAAGGTCGCCTTCCTGCGCATCGACTCGGGCGAGCACCGGGTCGGCTTCGGGTCCGCCGACTGATGCGCCCCCGCCTCCTGCTGGGCGCGGCCGCCGGGGCGACCCTGGCGGCGGCCCTCTGGTGGCGCAAGAACCCCTCGGCCTGCCCCTACGGCCAGCGCTTCTGGGTCGAAGCCCCGCACCCCGTCATCAGCAGGGACCGGCTGCGCTCGGTGCTGCGGCCCGAGCCCGGCGAGCGCCTGCTGGAGATCGGCGTCGGCACCGGCTATTACTCGCTCGACCTCGCCGAGTGGGTGCCCCGACGGCAAGCTCGAGCTCTTCGACCTGCAGCAGGAGTTCCTCGACCACGTCATGCGCGGCGCCGGCGAGCGCGGCCTCACCAACCTGGTCCCGACCCAGGGCGACGCCACCGCCCTCCCCTACGAGGACGCCTCGGTCGACGCCGTCGTCCTCACCGCCGTCCTCGGCGAGATCCCCGACACCGCCGCCGCCCTGCGCGAGATCCGCCGCGTCCTCAGGCCCAGCGGCCGCCTTGTCGTGGGAGAGCTCTTCGGGGATCCGCACTTCACGACCCTGGCGAGCCTCAAACGCCAGGCGGCCGAGGCCGACCTCAGCTACGAGGAGCACTCCGGCAACTGGTTCGCGTACTTCGCGCGGCTGGGCCAGGGCAAACGGCTAGTACTTCGGCGGCTCGCGGACTTCGCGGCGTTCTTCGACCGCGGGGCCGGGTGGGACCTCTTCGCGGCGGCGGCGGGACCAGATCGCGTCCTGGAGGAACCCGAGGACGAGGCCGGCGGCTCCGGCGATCATCAGGATCAGGCCGACCGTGTCGATGCTGACCCCCTGGACGTGGACGTTGGTCGCGAACTTGAGGATCGCGCCGACGGCAATCAGGAGAATTGCTGCGGCAATGGTCATGGGGCGGTGGTACCCCCGGTGGCTCGGCGGTAAACGGGAGCTATCCGGTCGGCAATCGCTGCGACTTATGGTCGCTATAGCGGCAAAAAGTCGCAGCGATTTATCGCGGGCGCCGGGAAGCGCCTATGACTCCTCCGCCTGGTTGTCGGAGGCGTCGTAAAGCGTCTGCCAGAGCCGGGCCTCGGCCTTGGCGACCTGCTTTGCGGTCGCGTCGACGGTCGCCCAGAGATTCGGTTCCGGCGTCTCGCTCTCGCTCGCCAGCCGGAACGCCTCCGCCAGCTCGGTCCAGCGCGCCGCCGCCTCGGCGGCCAGCGGCGCCTCGGGTCGGCCCGCCTCCGTGAGGAAGCGCGAGTACATGAGGCGGAAGGCGCCGCCGCCGGTGCCGCGCCGCTCGATCACCTGGTAGGCGAAGCGGGCGCACCACTGCCAGTCCTCGGCGATCTCGGGCCAGGAGCCGGCCTCGGCGGCGAGGCGCTCGACCGCGGGCAGACCGGCGAACTCGCCCCAGGTCGGCTCGACCATCTCCTGAGCCGCCTTCGCGATCGCCCGCGGGACCGCCGCCTCCAGCGCCGCGCGGTCGACCGCGGCGCCGACCGTGAACATGTGGCCTTCCAGCGGGTAGGCCGGGTGGCCGCTGTGGCGTGCCCGGGCCAGGTTCTCCAGCCGCGTCGTCTGCAGCTGCTCGAAGCCGGTGTCGGAGAGCTGCGCCACCTCCTCGTCGTAGCCGGCCAGGACCACCGCGTGGCCGGGGAAGTGGGCGGAGTTGCCGTAGTGGTCCAGGTGGTAGATGTCGGTGAGCAGCAGGGCCGGGTGGCCGGCGTCGACCTCGGCCCGCGCCGCCTCCCAGGCGTCGCCGTCGCCCTCCGCGAAGGTGCGCATCTCCAGCGCCGTCCCGGTGAGGTCGCGGAAGCTCTCCTCCAGCCGCGCCGTGCGACCGTTGAACCAGCGGCTCGGCGAGGCGTCCTCCAGCGTCAGGTAGTAGAAGCAGGCGCCGGCCCCGAGGCCGAAGGCCATCTCCTCGCTGAGCTCGATCCCGTGGAAGGCGAGCAGGTTGCGCAGCGCCGTCGAGCCGCAGTGGTTGCCGGGGGTGTGGACGTAGCCGGGGACCGAGGTCATGACGTGATTGTGACGGTGCCCGCGCCTGCGGGGCGGCGGGTTTCTGACATCCTGCTGCGCCGATGAAGGACGCCGACCTGAAGCTGCTGCGCTGGATGCGCACCCACGGCCACTCCGCCGGCCTCGAGTCCGCGGCGAAGGCCCTCGGCAAGGCCGGCAACAACGCCCTGGTCTGGGTCGTGCTCGGCCTCGTGCTCGCCCTGCTCGACTCCGACCGGCGCGAAAGCTGGCTGATCTGCGCCGCGCTCGGCCCGATCGCGATCGGGCTCAACTACGGGCTGAAGCTGCTGGTGCGGCGCCCGCGCCCGGTGCTGGAGGGCCTGCCGCCGCTCGGCGGCGCCCCCAGCTCGCTCAGCTTCCCCTCCGCCCACGCCCTCTCCTCCTTCGCGGTGGCGACGGCGATGGTCCGGGTCGACCCGGCGACGGCCGGCGCCCTCGTCGTCGCCCTCGCCCTCTCACTCGGCCGCCCTTACCTGGGGATGCACTACCCGTCCGACGTCCTGGCCGGCGCCCTGCTCGGCGTCGCGCTCGGCCTGATCGTCCCGCTCTCGCTGTGAAGGTCGGGATCGTCGGCCTGCCGAACGCCGGCAAGTCGACGCTGTTCAACGCGCTGACCAAGGGCGGCGCCCAGACCGGCGACTACCCGTTCACGACGATCGAGCCCAACGTGGCGGTCGCCGAGGTGCCCGACGAGCGGCTGCAGCAGGTGGCGACGACGGTGGGCAGCTCGAAGCTGGAACCGGCGACGATCTTCTTCCATGACATCGCCGGCCTGGTCAAGGGTGCCTCCGAGGGGGAGGGGCTCGGCAACCAGTTTCTCGCCTCGATCCGCGAGACCGACGCGATCTGCCACGTCGTCCGCTGCCACGAGGACTCCGGCGTGCCCCACCCCGACGGCCGCGTCGACCCGCTGGCCGACATCGAGACGATCGAGACCGAGCTGGTCCTCGCCGACTACGACCAGGTCGAGCGCCGACTCGGCCGCGTCGCCAAGCAGGCGAAGTCGGGCGACGCCGAGGCGATCGCCGAGCACGGCTGGCTGCAGGCGGTGCACGAGGCGCTCGCGGCCGGCCGCCCGGCGCGCACGGTCCCGGTCCCCGACGCCGCCCCCGACGCCGCGAGGGACCTCGGCGCCCTCACCACGAAGCCGATCCTCTACGTCGCCAACGTCGACGAGGGCGACGCCGAGCCACCGGAGGCGGTCGTCTCCCACGCCAACGCCATCGGTGCCGGCGTGGTCGCGGTCAGCGCCCGGATCGAGGGCGAGCTGGCCGAGCTCGACGCGGCCGAAGCGGAGGAGATGCGCGAGTCATACGGGGTCGAGGGCTCGGGCCTTGCGCGCCTGGTCCGCGCCGCCTACGACCTGCTCGACCTGCTCGTCTTCTTCACCGCCGGCGAGGGCAAGGAGGCCGTCGCGCGGCCGCTGCCCCGTGGCGCCACCGCGCTCGAGGCGGCCGGCACCATCCACACCGAGATCATGGAAGCCTTCGTCAAAGCCGAGGTGGTCGGCTGGGAGCAGCTGGTCGAGTGCGGCGGCTACTCGGGCGCCCGCGACAAGGGCCTGCTGCGGATCGAGGGCCGCGACTACGTCGTCCAGGACGGCGACGTGATCACGATCAAGGTCTGAGCGACATCTACCCGGCCGACCCTAACGGCCACGTTAGGGTTCTAGAGTGTCCCTAACGTTTTTACTAGTTTTCGTTACGGTCAAGTAGAATTCCCGCGATGGAGCTCGCGAGGCACCAGTCGACCCCCTTCGGCAGTGCACGTCGCACCCCGGGCCGTCACGGCTATGTCGCCTACTTCCCTGCACCAATACCGCGAAAGCTGGAGTTACCGGCCTCCACGGTGCGGCTGCTGGGTGATGCTGAGGGGGAGTTGGGGCAGCTCGCTGGTGTTGGACGGCTCCTGCCAAACCCAGACCTCCTGATCCGGCCCTACCTCCTGCGGGAGGCTCTCTCATCGACGCGAATCGAGGGTACGCAGGCGAGCATGGCCGAGGTTTTCGAATCGGATGTGGCTGACGGCGCTCCTAGCGCTGACGTCGAGGAAGTCATTAACTACGTGGAGGCGATGCGCTGGGGATTGGAGCGGCTCGACAAGCTGCCGCTCAGCATCCGCCTGCTGGGCGAGATGCACCGTCGCCTGCTGGATGGGGTCCGCGGTCGTGAGCTTGCCCCCGGCGAGCTTCGCACGAGCCAGAACTGGATCGGAGCGCCCGGATCGACGGTCGAAACCGCGCAGTTCGTGCCGCCCCCGCCCGCTGAGCTGGCGAAGCTGCTCACCGACTGGGAGCGCTTCGCCCACGAGGAGCCAGAAATGCCCCTGCTGGTACAAAACGCACTCCTGCACTCCCAGTTCGAGACGATCCACCCGTTCCTCGACGGCAATGGACGCCTGGGGCGCCTCCTGCTGGTGTTTTTCCTTGTCGCCCGCGGCAGGATCACCGCACCCCTTCTCTACTTGAGCGCGTATCTAGAGGCGCACCGTCAGGACTACTACAACGCGCTCCAGGCAATTCACGAGACCGGCGATCCTCTTCCCTGGGTCGAGCTGTTCCTGGCGGCTGTACAGACCCAGGCCGGCGACGCGGTACGACGCGCTCAGCGGATCATCGAGCTGCGGGAGCAATACCGACAGGTCGCGGCGACCATGGGAACTCCGAACGCCCTGGCCCTTGTCGACCTCATCTGCGAGAACCCGGTCGTCACCACGAGGTCGATCAAGGGCCGTCTCGGCGTTAGCCGCCCTACCGCGCTGCGCCTTCTCCGTCGTATGGAGGAGCAAGGGGTGCTGCGCGAGGACGATAAGGGAATGCGTGGCCAGAGGCGGTACGTCGCGCAGGCAATGATGGAGGTTGTTGCCGGGGCATGAACCCGGCTGCGCGGCTATCAACCCGCGGGCTAGAGTCAGCGAATGAACGAAGGCGCCAGGTTTCCCCAGGTCGCCGGCAAGGCCGGCCACTACGAGAGCTTCTACATCAAGGCCTGTCAGCCGGGTGGCGGCCGCGGGATCTGGATCCGGCACACGGTCCACAAGCGGCCCAGGGCCGAGCCCAACGCCTCGATCTGGTTCGTCCTCTTCGACCGCGAGGCGGAGGGGCCGCGCGCGACCAAGGTGACGGTGCCGGCCACCGAGCTCGCGGTGCCGGACGGGGGCTGGATCCGGGTCGATGGGGCGGAGATCGGGCCGGGCCGGGCCGAGGGCTCGGTCGCGACCGACGCCGTCAAGGCCTCCTGGTCCTTCAGCTTCGCCACCGACGCCGACCCCTGCAAGTACCTGCCGGCCGACTGGCTCTACAGGGCGCCGCTGCCGAAAACCAAGTTCGTCGCGCCGGTGCCGCTGACCCACTTCGACGGCCGCCTCGAGGTGGACGGCGAGCAGGTCGACGTCTCCGCCTGGCCGGGGATGATCGGCCACAACTGGGGCACCGAGCACGCCGAGCGCTGGGTCTGGCTCGAGGGCACCGGCTTCGTCGAGGCGCCCGACACCTATTTCGACGCCGGAGCCGCCCGGGTCAAGCTCGGCTCCCGCACCAGTCCCTGGATCCCCTCGGGGATGCTGATGCTGGAAGGCAAGCCGCACCGGCTCGGCGGCCTCGGCGCGATCCGCTCTGCCTCGATCGAGGAGGCGCCTGCTGCCTGCTCCTTCGTCCTCCCCGGCAAGGACGTGCTCGTCCGCGGTCGCGTCTCCGCCCCCGAGAAGGACTTCGTCGGCTGGGTCTACGCCGACCCCGCGGGGCCCGAGCACAACACTGTCAATTGCTCCGTCGCCGACCTCGAACTGACGGTCGAGCGGCCCGGCCTGCCGCCGCGCGAGCTGACCCTGGCGGCCGGCGGCGCCTACGAGCTGGGGATGCGCGAGACCCCAGGCCAACAACAAGGCCACGGCATCCCGGTCCAGCCCTACCCGGACGGGTGATTCAAACCTCTCGCAGGACGACCTCGGGCAGCTCGGCGAAGCCATCCCGGTCGGCACTTACGACTTCGCGCCGACGCGCGCGGGCGGTGGCCGCGATGATCAGGTCATGCGCGCCGCGCGGTCGGCCGCCGCGGCGAGTGTGAGCGAGAAGGGCACCGTGAGCGCGCGCAACGTCCACGCTGTAGTCCTCGACACTGAAGGCTCCCAGCACCGCCTCGACGAACGCTTCGCGCTCCGCCCGGCGCTTTCCATCGGTCAGCTCGCTTCCCACAACCAGCTCAGCGACGCTGATCGCCGCGATCGCGACGTCGTCCTCGTCGCCGATCAGCTCGTCGAGATCCCCGATGCCCTCGCGCTCGGCATCGATCAGCACCGTGGTGTCGAGTATCAGTCGTGCCAGCGGTCCGTATCGGCAGGGCCGACCCACTCGCGCAGCTCACGCAGCTCGGCGGCCCATCCGGGATCGGCGCGGTGAGCGCGCAACGCTTCCTTTGCTGCCCGGCCAGTCCCGGCATGCGCCGGCCCGATAGTCGCCACAGGACGACCGTGGCGGACTACGACAAAGGACTCGCGCTCGGACTCGACGCTGTCGAGCACATCGGAAAACCGCCGCGCTGCATCGGTGGCGCTGAGCTGTTTCACAACATCAGATTATCAGATTACTGCCCAATGACCTTCTCGAAGCTCATCCAGGTGTCGTAGCCGCCGAGCGCGACCTCGAGCTGGGAGCCGCTGACGGTAGTGGTGCCGCCGGTGCCGACGAGCCTGGCGCTGAGGATCCGCGGCGAGACGCCGCGCCTGGTCACGACGACTTTCTTCAGCCGCCCGTCGAGGTAGGCGCCGAGGCGTTCGCTGATCTCCGGCCCGCTGAACTCCAGCGTCCACTTGTGCAGCGGGCAGTAGTAGTCGTAGGGGTCGGGGACGCCGACCAGGTAGGGGATCGCGGTGCCGAAGACGTTGACGACGCTCTCGGTGTGGCCGCCCGAGCAGGCCGAGTAGAAGGTTTCCGCGACCTCGCCCCCGTACATGACGACCTGGCCGCGGGTCGCGTCGACGGCGGCGTTGGTCTGCGGGTACTCGCTCTCGAGGCCCTCGTAGACCTGGCTGCGGGTGTCGCTGTAGAGGTCGAAGCCGTTGCCGCCGACGGCGCCGGTGAGGGCGATCGAGCGCACCGCCAGCGACTGCGCTTTCAGCTCCTCGACCGGCCAGGAGGGCGGCACCTCGTTCGGCATCACCCCTTTCACGTACTGCTCGAGGGCGAGCGCGTTGACGACGTTGAGCGAGCCGGCGTCGCTTTCGGTCGGGACCGTCTCCAGGGCGCCGCGGTAGCTGCCGTAGCCGGCGATCTCGATCGTCCCCTTGCCGGCGGCGCGCAGCTTGCGCCCGCAGCTGGCGAGCCGTTTGCCGCCGGAGCTGCGCAGCACGACCGCGCCGCCGCTGCGGTGGGCCTGGTAGCTGCGCCCCGGGTCGAGCGCGACGCCGCAGGCGCTGGTGGCGCGGCTGAAGCCGACGTCGGCGGCGGAGATGTCGAGCAGGACGCGGACGACGCGCGGCCCGGGGAGGGTGCCGATCGTGGTCCCCGTGTAGTAGTGGCCGAGGATGAAGCGGTAGCTCTTGCCGTGCTTGGCGAACCCGTAGGCGCCGTAGGCGCTCATCCCGACCCCGTGGCCGAAGCCGCGGCCGTGGACGACCCAGCTGACGGCGGCGGGGGCGGCGGCGGCGAGGGTCGCGAGGCCGAGGAGGGCGGCCGTCAATGCGAGCGCGAGGACGCCGAAGAGGCGTTGGCGGAAGAGGCGCATGGGGAGAGAACATCTTCGCCGTCCAGGAGTCGCGACCTCTCGACCGCAGGTTGACCCTCCGAGTATTTAGGAACTAAGCTGTACTTGTAACGTTTGCACAGCCTTCCCCGATGGCCAGAGCGCGAGCCAGGACGAAAGCCACCGAGCCCCGCCGCCTCCCGCGCGGCAGGCACGCCCTCGCCCCGGAGGAGGTGGCCGCGGACCAGCGTCAGCGCCTGGTCGATGCGGTGCCCCGAGTCGTCGCCGAGCATGGCTACGAAGCGATGTCGGTCGCCGACATCGTCAAGGCCGCCGCCGTCTCCCGCACCGTCTTCTACGCCAACTTCGGCAGCAAAGAGGAGTGCTTCGCCGCTGCCCACGAGGCCTGCCACGAGCGCCTGCTGGCGGTGCTCGAAGAGCGCTGTGAGCGGGGGATGAGCCTCGAAGAACGGGTGGAAACGGCGCTCGGGGCGGGGCTGGCGATGCTCGCCGCCAAGCCCGCGTTGACGCGGCTGCTGTTCGTCGAGGCGCCGGGCGCGGGGCGCGAGATCGCACTCCGCTACCACGAGTGGCTGCGCCGCTACGGCACCCTGCTGCGCTCGGCGGTTCCGGGCGCAGGGGAGAAATCGAGCCTGGCAGTGGAGATCGACCAGGTCGTCGTCGGCGGCATCGCGACCCGCGTCGCCAGCGAGACCCTGCACGGCCGGGCCCGCGACCTTCGCCAGCAGATCCCCCACCTGGTCAGCTACCTGCTCGCCTTCTACGCGCCGCGGCCGGCTGCCGCCGAGGTGACGGTGCCCGCGGAACCGGAACCGGCCGCGGCCCCCAGCGAGCGACGGCGCAGGGCCGCCTCCTAGGCCGAGCCCAGCAGGTGGCGAGCCGGGTGGCCGTGGCTCGCCTGCTCCCGTCCGTGTCGCACATATACCAAGTGCGTACCTTGACAAAGACGTGACGGGGTGTTTATCATCGGCGTCGTCGCTTCGGTACGCCAATGGTATGCCCGAGCGATAGGGAACCGCACCACAGGGACAAACAACCGAGCCTCAGGGAAGCGCCGCTAAGGGAAGCGGCCGGCAGAGGGGCTCACGGGACAAGGAGAAGACTTGATGCTTTCGAGACTCCGCGAGCACCTCGGCGGCGCCGGCCTGATCGTGGCCGTCGTCGCGCTGGTCGCCGCACTCAGCGGCGGCGCGATCGCCGCCAACGGCGGCTCCGGCGAGGGCAAGGCCACCGCTTCGGCGAAGGCGAAGAAGGGCCCGCGCGGGCCGAAGGGCGCGAAGGGCGACCCGGGTCCGGCCGGACCGGCAGGGCCCGCAGGCCCGCAGGGGGCCAAGGGCGACGCCGGCGCGGCCGGGTCGAACGGCAGCAATGGCTCGAATGGAGCAACGGGAGCAACCGGGAAAACCGGAGCGACGGGAGCGACCGGCCCGACGGGCCAGACCGGCTTCACCAAAACGCTGCCTGCTGGGGAGACCGAGACGGGAGCCTGGGCTGTTGGCACCCTCAAGTCTGTTGGGGACGAAGTTTCCACGCAGTTCTTTTCCCTGTCATTCAACATCCCGCTCACCGAAGCGCCTGAAAAATTGCATTACGTGAACCCCGCAGGGGAAGAATTGACGAGCGCGGGATTTGTGCCCGCGAAAACCTGCCTCGGAGAAGCTGCCGAACCGACGGCGCCCCCAGGTCACGTTTGTATCTACGCGGAACTGGAATTGATCGAAGGGGAAAGTCCGATAGCCGGGTTCGCCGGGAATGAATTCTTCCCCAGGCTCTACCCGACCGGCGCGACCTTTCTCTACACGATTCAAGCCTCCAATTCTCCAAGCGCCAAAGAAGCATCGGCCAAAGCTTGGGGAACCTGGGCCGTAACCGCGCCCGAACCGTAGTCACACACAGCTCACCGGGGCGGGATCTTCCCGCCCCGGTGCACGAGACCGCTGCCTGAGACGAGTGAGTGAAAGGGACGAGGAATGCAGAGCGACAGCACGGTAAGGATGTGGGGCGACAGCGCGACGGTTGAGCACCGACTCTCCCGTGCAGCTCGCCTGCTCGTGGTGCTCTGCGCAATCGTCGGGGTGCTGGTCCTGGCCCCGAGCGCCCTGGCCGCCGAAGGCGAACGGGTCTTCGACCCTGAGCTCTCGCTGATCGGCGGCTGCAAAGCCGAAGCGCTCGATCCCGTCGAAGACCCCGGCTGCCCGACCACCGCGCCTCCAAGCGCCCACCCCCCCAGCTTCTTCGCCGACCCGAGGGCGGTGGCGACCGACTTCCACGGCGACGTCTACGTCGCCAGCTACGGGAAAAAAGAAAACGGCAGCGAAGGTCGAATCGACGTCTTCGATCCGAACGGCGTCTTCATCGAGGAGCTGAAAACCCCCTTCGGACCTCTGTCGCTGGCGATCGACAGCAAAGGCGTCCTCTACGTGGTCGTCGAAAACAAAGGAACGGGGCAGCAACAGATCTTCCGCTACACGCCGTGCGTCCCTTATGAACCGGCTGCCGGCAAAATCGACTATTGCGAACCGCCCGCCCTGGTGGCGCAGAGTGGCTCGCTCTATATCGGTCTGGCGATCAACGCCGACGACGACCACCTGTTCGCCAACCTCGGGGGAACGGCGGTCGAGTACGGATCGGCCGCAGAAGGCAACCCGATAGTCCGGAAAACGTTCGCGGCAGGTGCGGCCGGCGGCGTCGGGGTGGCGGTGGACGCCGCCCGCGAACGGCTCTACGTGGCCTCCGAAGGCGGCTCCATTCGAGAGGTCGACGTCTTCGACCTGACCCAGGTGGTCGGCTCGCCGCCGAATGACGAATATAAAAAAGTCGGCTCGATCGGCGACTCCTCGGTGCCCGAAGGGGACATCGGCAGCCTGCTCTCGGTGGCGGTGGACGAAGCCACCGGGCACGTCTTCGTCTTCGACACCGAAAACCGCAACCTCTACGAATTCGACGCAGCCGGCAAATACCTGGCGAGGATCGACTTCAGCCTGCAGCCGAACTTCGGGGCCGAGCTGGGCGTCGACAACGGCCCCTCGAGCCCCAACAAGGGCTACCTCTTCGTCCCCTCCCACAAAACCGGCACCGGCCACGCCTTTGCCTTCAAGGAAAAGAAAGTCGGCGCGCCGGAAGTGAAATCGCCCGCCGCCGCCAACGTCAGCCAGGACGAAGCCGAACTGGTGGCCCAGATCAACTCCGGGAACCTCGAAACCACCTACACCCTCGAATACACGACCGAGCAGAGCTTCGAAGCCGAAGGCTTCGCCGGGGCGATCCTCGCCGAGGAAGGGACGCTGCCGGCCGGCAACGGCGACGTCGAAGTCTCGGCGATCGCGACCGGCCTGCAGGAGGGGACCGGCTACCGCCTGCGCGTCTTCGCTGAAAACGAAGAAGGCAGCGACGAAGAAGTGGCGAGCTTTGCCACCTACCCGAACCCGCCGCTGGAACCCACCCCCTGCCCCAACGCCCTGCTTCGCAGCGGCCCCTCGGCGCTTCTGCCCGACTGCCGCGCCTATGAGCTGGTGACCCCGCCCGACACCAACGGCCGCGCCCCGCTCGGCGTCGTCCGCGACAACAACACCTTCACCACCCGCCAGGTCTCCCCCGCGGGGGACAAGCTGCCCTTCAAGGTCGAGGGCGGCTCGCTGCCGGCCTACGGCGGGACCGGCTCCTTCCTCGGCGACCCCTATCTCTCCACCCGCACCTCCGGCGGCTGGGCCACCGCCTCGATCGGCCCCAACGGCGCCGAAACTGCCCAGGTCATCGCCGGCAGCACCTCGCCCGACCAGGGCTACGGCTTCTGGCTCGCGCAGGTCCCGGGCACGGCGGTGCTGGAAGGAAAAGAAACGAGCTACCTGCGCTTCCCCGACGGCCACTCCGAGCCGGTCGGCCAGGGCAGCCTCGGAAAAATCGACCCCCTGGCGGCGGGCCAGCTGATCAGCGAGGGCGGCGAGCACGTCATCTTCACCTCCGGCGGCAACAAACCGGCGGTGCAGTTGGAGCCCGACGCCGCCCCCGACGGCACCGATGCGATCTACGATCGCGTCCCCAACCCGATCAGCGGGGAGCGGGAAACCAAGGTGGTCTCGCTGAAACCGGGGGACGAACCCTTCGGGGCCGACGAAGACGCCGCTCTCATGGGCACTTCGCTGGACGGCGAAGGCGTCGCCTTCAAGGTGAAAGACGCACTCTACCTGCGCTACCGCAACTCCGAGACCTTCGCGATCGGCGCCGGGCTCACCTTCGCCGGCCTCGCCGAAGGCGGTGCCCGCGTCTTCTACCTGCAGGGCGGGGACCTGAAGGCCTTCGACGCGAGCTCCGAAGCGACGATCGACTTCTCGGCAAGCGGCGACGTCACCCCGGTCTTCCTCGCCCAGGGCGGCACCGCCGCCTACTTCCTCTCCCCGAGCGTCCTCGCCGGGCCCAACCCCAACGGCGATGAACCCCAGTCCGCCGCCCAGAACCTCTACCTCTCCACCGAAGGACAGCTGAGCTTCGTCGCGGCGGTTACCAACCGTGACGCGGAAGGGGAACTGATCTCGGGAATCGAAGAAGTCGACGGCCTCGGCCTCTGGGTGATCGCCGCCAACCCCCAGTTCCCGGGACGCTATGGCGTCGTTCCCGCCCGCGCCACCCCCGACGGCAGCGTCCTCTTGTTCAAATCCAGGGCCGAGCTCACCGGTTATGAGACCGAAGGCAAAGCCCAGATCTACCGCTATGACTCCGTCGGGGAGCTGCGGTGCCTCTCCTGCAACCCGACCGGCGCTCCGCCGAGCTCTGACGCGACCCTGCAGACCGAAAGGCGCGATGGCAACATCGCCCTCTTCTTCTCCCAGGCCTGGCTGGAGAACCTGCGCGCCGACGGCAAGCGCGCCTTCTTCGAGTCGAGTGAGCCGCTCCTCCCCGGCGACCGCGACGGCCTCACCGACGTCTATGAGTGGGAGGCCCAGGGGGTGGGCAGCTGCACCCGGCCCCAGGGCTGTCTGGCGCTGATCTCCTCGCCTCGCAGCCAGCGCGACGAGTACCTCTGGGCGGTGAGCCAAAGCGGCGATGACGTCTTCTTCTTCAGCTCCGAGCTGCTGGTCGGGGCCGATGCCGACCAGACGGCCTCGATCTACGACGCCCGCGTCGGCGGCGGCTTCCCCGAACCCTCGCCGCCCGACTGTCAGGGCGAAGGCTGCCGTCCCAAGCTGACGCCGCCGCCGTCCCTGCTCGCCGCCGCCTCGCCGGTGCGGGGCCCAGGCGAGGGCAGCTGAAGCCCCGCTGCGGCAAGGGCAAGCGCCAGGTCAAGCGCGCCGGCAAGGTCCGCTGCGCCAAAAAGAAGAGCAACCGCAAGCAGGCCAAGCCCCGAGCCGGGGCCGAGAAGAAGGGAGGCCGGCGATGAGCGCCGCCCTGCGCAGCGCCATCGCGACCGCCGCCGCGGCGCTCGCCCTGCTGGGCGTCTGGGCCGCGCCCGCGCTCGCCGAAGGCGAAGCCGACAAATTCGCGGTCGAATCGGTCTCCGCCTCGCTCAGCGACAAACAGGCCGGCGCCCACGCCGACATGACGATCGCGGTCAAGCTGACCCGCAACGGCAACTCGCCCTACGCCAACATCCAGAACCTCGAGGTCAAGCTGCCGCCCGGGGTGATCGGCAACCCCCAGGCGGTCCCCCGCTGCAGCGCCGAGCAGCTCGGCAGCGGACCCGGAACCAGCGCCTGCCCGTTTGAGTCGCAGGTGGGGATGACCTCGGTGCGGACCACCCAGCCCTTCGCAAACGTCTTCGACGAGCCCGTCTACAACATGGTCGCGCCCAAAGGCACCGACGTCGTCGCCCGCCTCGGCTTCATCGCCGCCGCCTACCCGACCTTCGTCAACCTGCGCATCGACCCCACCGACTACAGCGTCATCGCCACCGCCGAAGGCGTCTCCGCGGCGACCGGCCTCTCCGAAGCGGTGACGACGATCTGGGGGGTGCCGGCCGCCGCAGAACACGACGAAGAACGGATCACCCCCGAAGAGGCGATCCACGGCGGGGCTCCGGCCGCCGGGCGCTCGGTCAGCACGCCGGAGGTGCCCTTCCTCTCCAACCCGACCGACTGCTCCCTGGCGCGCGAAGTGAAGGTGAGCGCGCGCAGCTACCAGCTGCCGGGCCAGCCCTCGAGGATGAGCGCCCCGTTCCCGCCGATCTCCGGCTGCGGCAACCTCAACTTCGAACCGAGCTTCACCACGGCGCTGAGCAACCCCGAAGCCGCCGCCCCCACGGGCCTCGACACCGAGCTAACCGTCCCCCAGGACGAAAGCCCCCAGGGCCTCTCGACCTCGACCCTGAAGTCGGCCCGGGTGACGCTGCCCGAGGGCTTCGCGATCAACCCGGCGGCGGGCGATGGCCTGGTGGCCTGCAGCGCCGAGCAGGTCGGCTACGGCCTCAACGTCGCCGCCAACTGCCCCTCCGCGGCGAAGATCGGCTCGATCGAAGCCGACGTCCCCGCCCTCGAAGACACCCTGCACGGCTCCGTCTACCAGCGCACCCCCGAGCCCGGGCAGCTCTTCGGCCTCTGGGTGGTCGCGGATGAGATGGGCGTGCACCTGAAGCTGCCGGCAAGGATCGAAGCGAACCCGGTGACCGGACAGCTGACCACCGTCTTTGACGGCGTCGCCGGTCTCGGCGGCCTGCCGCAGGTCCCGGTCGCGGGCCTCAAGCTGAACGTCTTCGGCGGCCCCCGCGCTCCTTTGTCCACCCCAGGCTGTGGCACCTACCTGACCGACTTCAGCTTCGCCCCCTGGTCGGGAAGGGCACCGGCCCAGGGCAAAGCGCCGATGAGCGTGACGGTCGGCTGCGGCAAGGGCGGCTTCGATCCCAAGCTGAGCGCCGGCACCCTCAACCCGGCTGCCGGTGCCTTCTCGCCCTTCGCGATGACCCTGACCCGCGAAGACGGAGAAGCAAACCCCCAGTCCCTCTCGGTGACCCTGCCGCAGGGCCTTTTGGCGAAGCTCGGCGGAGTCGAGCTCTGCCCCGAGGCAGTTGCCCCCAGCGGAGCCTGCCCCGCCGCCTCGCGGGTCGGCGACGTCACCGCCGCCACCGGTCTCGGCGGAGCCCCCCTCTGGGTCCCCCAGCCGGGCAAGTCCCCCACCGCCCTCTACCTCTCCGGCCCCTACAAAGGCGCCCCCTACTCGGTGATCGCCGTGGTCCCCGCCCAGGCAGGCCCCTTCGACCTCGGCACCGTAGTGACCCGAGCGACGATCGCGGTCGACCCCAAGAGCGCGGTGGCAACTATCACCACCGACCCGCTGCCGCAGATCCTCGAAGGCGTCCCGGTCACCTACAGAACCCTCCACGTCGACGTCGACCGCCCGAACTTCACCCTCAACCCGACCGGTTGCAAGCCGAAGGAAATAGAGGCAACGCTCACCGCCACCAACGGCCAGAGCGCCAACCCCTCCGACGGCTTCCAGGCCACCGGCTGCTCGGGCCTGGGCTTCAAACCACGGCTCTCGATCAAGCTCAAGGGCGGCACCAGGCGCGGCCAGTTCCCGGCGCTTCGAGCAGTGGTCAGGCCCAGGGCCGGCGATGCGAACTTCTCAAGCGCCGCGGTCACCCTGCCCAAATCCGCCTTCCTCGAACAGGCCCACATCCGCACGATCTGCACCAGGGTGCAGTTCAATGCCGGCGCCGGCTTCGGCGCCGAGTGCCCGCAAGCCTCGATCTACGGCAAGGCGAGGGCGACCACGCCCCTGCTCGATCAGCCGCTTAGGGGGCCCGTCTACCTCAGGGCCTCCAGCCACCCCCTGCCGGACCTGGTGGTCGCCCTCAGCGGCCCGATCAAAGTCGAGCTCTCCAGCCGCATCGACTCGGTCGGCGGCGGCATCCGCTCGACCTTCGCCCAGATCCCCGACGCCCCGGTCTCGGAGTTCGTCTTGGAGATGCAGGGGGGCCAGAAGGGCTTGATCGTCAACTCGCGCGACCTCTGCAAGTCCACCAACAGGGCCGAGGCGGTGCTGGGGGGCCAGAACGGGCGCTCGAGTGAGACCAGGCCGGTGGTGGGGGCGAGCGGGTGTGGGAAGGGCGCGAAGGCAAAGCGGCGCGCGGCGCGGAGCGCATCTCACCGCTAGCTCGCCCTTGAGCGGGCCGACGGCAGGGGACCTCTTCGCCACGCCGGCCCGCCGCAACTCGGCCAAGGCCCGCGCCGCTCTTCGCGCCCGCCTCCAAGAGCGGCGAGCGGAGATGGAGGGGGCGCTGCTGACCCGCGTCTACGGGGTCGCCGATCCGACCGAGGTCGGCGACCTGGCCTACCTCGAGGGACTGCGCGCCGCCGCAGCAGCGGGCGTCGATTTCGGCCTCGCCACGATCGAGGCCTCCCAGGATCGCCTCCCCCTGGTCCCCCCGGCCCTGCTCGCCCAGGCCCGGCTCGCCGCTCGCAGCGGCGTCGGGCTCGACACCGTCCTTCGCCGCTACACGGCTGGTCATGCCCTGCTGGTCGACTTCCTGGTCGAGGAGGTGGAGCGCGGCGGGGGCCTCTCGGCGGCCGAGCTGCGCAGGCTCTTGGCGGTGATCTCGGCCGCGATCGACCGCTTGTTGGTCGCGATCAGCGAGGAGCACGCGCGGGAGCTGGAGAGCCATATCGACTTCTCACGGGAGGGCCGCTTAGCCGAGCGCGTGCAGCGGCTGCTCGCCGGCGAGCCGGTCGACGCGAGCGATCTGCGCTACGACTTCGGGGGTTGGCACCTTGGCATCGTCGCGAGGGGCGAGGGTGCCCAACAGCAGATCCGCACCCTCGTCACGGATCTGGACTGCCGCACCCTCCTCGTCGACCAAGGCGACGCGATCGCCTGGGCCTGGCTCGGTACCCGCGAGCCCCTCGATCCCGCCCTGGTTCGGTCTTGCGCCGAGCCCCACCGCGACATCGCGCTCGCGCTCGGCGAGCCGGCCGCGGACCTGCCGGGCTGGCGCTTCACCCACCGCCAGGCGCTTGCCGTCTTGCCGGTCGCCCTCCGCGGCGAAGAGCGGGCGGTGCGCTACTCGGAGGCGGCGCTGATCGCTGCCGTTCTCGACAACGAGCTCCTGCGCACCTCGTTGCGCCGCCTCTACCTGGACCCGCTCGCCGGGGACTGCGACGGCGGCGAGACGCTGCGACAAACGCTGAGCGTCTACTTCGATGCGGGGGGGAACGTTTCGTCGGTCGCAGCCGCTATGGGGGTCAGCCGCCCGACCATCCGCAACCGGATCGAGCGCATAGAGCGGCTGATCGGCAGATCCTGCAGGTCGGCAACCGCTGAGCTCGGGATCGCGCTACGGCTGCACGACCACCTCCAGCGGCAGCAGGCTCCAGATTGACAAGTTCAGCACATCGCATTTGTCACATTGTCATGCGTCCGGGTCGGAGATTCTGAGACAGTCGCTGCGGTAACACACTTTGTCCAAATACTCACCAGGGAGAAATGATGGGTGATCGAGGTGCAAGAGCCGCCGCCGTTCGGCGCGCCCGCGCGTTCTTCGCTGCAGGTTCGTTGATGGCCGCAATCATCTCGATTTGTGCCGGCACATCGGCCTGGGCCGCTTCTGGGCAGCCCAATCCCGACGACCCCCGCATCCCCAACCACTACATCGTCGTCCTCAAGGACTCTGTCGATCACCCGGGCGTGGTCGCCGAGGCGCAGACCGAGAGCCGTGACGGCGATTTGGGCTTCGTCTACCGCTCGGCGATCAAGGGCTACTCGGCCTCCGACCTGTTCGAGACCGACGTGGAATCCCTGCGCGAAGACCCTCGTGTCAAGTACGTCATAGCGGACCGCGAAGGAACGGTGCAAAACCAATCGGTTCCAAATGGGCTCAAACGAATTTTCGCCCCGAATTTGTTGTCCCTCGACATTGACGAAGTCGACGACGTACGGGTAGATGCCGACGTCGCGGTGATCGACACGGGTATCGACTACACCCATCCCGACCTCAATGTTGCCGGGCGTGCTGACTGCACCGTCGAAGCGGAACAGTGTCTCGCTGAACAGGGCATAGACACCTATAGTCATGGGACGCACGTCGGGGGGACCATCGGAGCAATCGACAACGGGATCGGCGTCGTAGGGGTCGCACCGGGCGCCCGGCTCTGGGGACTCAAAGTCGGCCCTGGGCCCGGCGTGGACCTCAGCTCGACGCTCGCAGCAATCGAATGGGTAACCGGCCATGCCACCCAGATCGAGGTGGTCAATATGAGCATTGCATTCGGCGGCTATTTGACCGCGATGGAAGAAGCGATCGAAAAATCGGTGAAAGCCGGCGTCGTATACGTAGTCGCGGCCGGTAATAAAAACGAAAATGCGACCAACTTCTCCCCGGCTGGCCTTCCCAACGTGATCACGGTTTCCGCTCTCAGCGACTATGACGGACTGCCTGGTCACCTTGGGAAAGAAGTAAAATGTGTCGGCGGGACTTCTAATTACGGTCCGGACGACGAAATCGCGTCCTACAGCAACTGGGGACCGGCGGTCGATCTGATTGCACCGGGAAGCTGTATCAACTCGACCTGGATCGGCGGGACCTATCGTGAAGCGGCCGGAACCTCGATGGCCTCTCCGCATGTCGCCGGCGCGGCCGCCATTCTCGCCAGCGAAGCCAATCCGAGCTCCAAAGCCGACGTTGAAGCGATCAAGGGGCAACTGGTCGAGGAAGGAAGTCTGGACTGGATCGACAACTCAGAGGACGGCCAGCACGAGCCGCTGCTCGACCTGCGTCCCCCAGCCAGGGATGCGGTGACCCTGCCGGCGTCTGGGTTGCAGCCCCACAGCGCGGTCCTTAGCGGGATCGCCAATCCGGGCGGGGAAGCCGCGACCTTCCGCTTCGAATTCGGGACGACTTCCGAATATGGCCAAAGCGTTCCAGCCGCGCCTCAGGGCATCGGCTCAGGCGTCTCCGACGTCGAGGTCGCAAAGCAGATCGCGACCGAGCCCGAAACCGTTTATCACTATCGCTTGGTGGTATCCACTGGCTCAGGTACCAGTTACGGCCAGGACAGAACCGTCAAGACCTCCCGTTGGGAGCTCCGGTCGCCGGCCCTGCCCGATGGCTACGGGGATCAGTTCAGGGACGTCTCGTGCACCTCGGCGACCGACTGCATCGCTGTCGGGGATGCCGGAAGCGAGCCGCTGAGCGAGCGCTGGGACGGGACGAGTTGGACCCGACTCACCACGCCGCGACCGGAAGCCAGCGGCGCGGCCAATCTCGAACAGGTCTCGTGCGCGTCGGCGACCTCCTGCGTGGCGACCGGCACCGGGCCCAAATCAGTGGTGTTCTCACTGATCTGGGACGGCAGCAAATGGACGCTCGCGACTCCGGTGATGCCAGCCGGCGCGTCAGGCCAGATCCGGTTCGAAGACATCGAGTGCGAGACATCGACCTATTGCGTTGCGGTCGGCAGCTACTCGATCGCCAGCCCCAACCGGACCGCCCTGGCCGAGCTCTGGAACGGCAAAGAATGGTCGGTGCAGCCGACTCCGGAAGTCGAAGGCAAAAAAAGCAACTCGCTGACCGGAGTCTCGTGCTCGAGCACGGTCAGCTGCCTCGCCGTCGGAACCTCCAAGAAAGCCTGGAACGAAGGCGAAGTAGGGCCACTGGTCGAGGGATGGAACGGAAGCTCGTGGTCGGTCAAGTCCTCACCCTCTCTACCCGGTCCTCCCGGCAGTTTGCGAGTCTCCTGCCGGTCGGCGAGCTTTTGTATGGCATCGGGGGCAAGTACGGGCGGAGGGTTCACGAGTTCGTGGAACGGAACCTCATGGACGCTGGAGTCCAGTGGCGTAGGCTCGATAGAGGACATCTCCTGCGGGAGCACTTCTTCCTGTGACGTGATTTCCGCAAAATTCGGGCAGCATTGGAACGGAGCCGGCTGGCAGGAACAGCTCCCGGCGCTGCCGGACGGCGATCAGCCATCTCTGGAAGCGATTTCGTGCGTCGGGCCGGGCATCTGCGTCGCGGTAGGTTTCGCCTATCAGTCGCGACACGGTGATCTGCCCGTGGCCGAGATCCTTACACCGACCTGGGCTCAGGCACCGGAAGCCGCTCTCCCCAAAGCCCCCGAACTGCACCTCAACAAGATCTCCTGCGCCTCGGCGACCTACTGCATGGCGATCTCAAGTGGCTTCGCATCGCTGTGGGACGGCACGAAATGGAAAGAAAAGGGCCGCAGCAGCCGGACTATCTTCCAGGGGGTCTCCTGCCCGATCACCAGTTTCTGCCTTGGTGTCGGCGCGACGGCCGGCGGGGGCATTTCGGCCGAAACCTGGAATGGCACCTACTGGACGAACAGCTCCTTTGTCATCCCGGCGGGCGACTCCCACCAGGCGCCAAGCGTCTCCTGTGTCTCGGCGAGCTCATGCATCGCCGTCGGCACCTACTGGACTGAAGGAAAAGGCTACCTTCCGATGGCCCAGTACTGGGACGGGACGAAATGGGCCCTGCAATCTCCACCGGCGCCCAGTGGGTCCGAAGGTCAGTTCAAGGACGTGTCCTGCTCCTCCTCGACCAACTGCATCGCCGTCGGAACCGCCGGCAGCAACCCGCTGAGCGAGCGTTGGGACGGGACGAAATGGTCCCTGCTCACCACGCCCCGTCCGGAAGGCAGCGGCTCGGTCGCCCTCGAACAGGTCTCCTGCGCCTCGGCGACCTCCTGCGTGGCGACGGGCACCGGTCCCCAGTCGGGCGTTCCCTTTTCGATGTCCTGGGACGGCAGCAAATGGACGCTCGCGACGCCGGCGGTGCCGGCCGGAGCGCTCGGTTCGATTGCCTTCGGTGATCTCACCTGCCAGTCGCCGACGTACTGCATCGCGGCCGGCTCCTACGTGACCGAGAGAAACCCCCCCTTGTACGTCGCCAGCAAAATACACACCCTGGTCGAGCTCTGGAACGGCAAAGAATGGTCGGTGCAGCCGACTCCGGAAATCGAAGGCAAGAAAATCAACACCCTGACCGGAGTCTCGTGCTCGAGCACGGTCAGCTGCCTCGCCGTCGGGACTTCCAGGAAAGCCTGGAACGAAGGCGATTACGAGCCGTTGGTGGAGGGATGGAACGGAAGCTCGTGGTCGGTTGTGACGGCTCTCCCCAAAGCCCCCGAACTGCACCTCAACAAGATCTCCTGCGCCTCGGCGACCTACTGCATGGCGATCTCAAGTGGCTTCGCATCGCTGTGGGACGGCACGAAATGGAAAGAAAAGGGCCGCAGCAGCCGGACTATCTTCCAGGGGGTCTCCTGCCCGATCACCAGTTTCTGCCTTGGTGTCGGCGCGACGGCCGGCGGGGGCATTTCGGCCGAAACCTGGAATGGCACCTACTGGACGAACAGCTCCTTTGTCATCCCGGCGGGCGACTCCCACCAGGCGCCAAGCGTCTCCTGTGTCTCGGCGAGCTCATGCATCGCCGTCGGCACCTACTGGACTGAAGGAAAAGGCTACCTTCCGATGGCCCAGTACTGGGACGGGACGAAATGGGCCCTGCAATCTCCACCGGCGCCCAGTGGGTCCGAAGGTCAGTTCAAGGACGTGTCCTGCTCCTCCTCGACCAACTGCATCGCCGTCGGAACCGCCGGCAGCAACCCGCTGAGCGAGCGTTGGGACGGGACGAAATGGTCCCTGCTCACCACGCCCCGTCCGGAAGGCAGCGGCTCGGTCGCCCTCGAACAGGTCTCCTGCGCCTCGGCGACCTCCTGCGTGGCGACGGGCACCGGTCCCCAGTCGGGCGTTCCCTTTTCGATGTCCTGGGACGGCAGCAAATGGACGCTCGCGACGCCGGCGGTGCCGGCCGGAGCGCTCGGTTCGATTGCCTTCGGTGATCTCACCTGCCAGTCGCCGACGTACTGCATCGCGGCCGGCTCCTACGTGACCGAGAGAAACCCCCCCTTGTACGTCGCCAGCAAAATACACACCCTGGTCGAGCTCTGGAACGGCAAAGAATGGTCGGTGCAGCCGACTCCGGAAATCGAAGGCAAGAAAATCAACACCCTGACCGGAGTCTCGTGCTCGAGCACGGTCAGCTGCCTCGCCGTCGGGACTTCCAGGAAAGCCTGGAACGAAGGCGATTACGAGCCGTTGGTGGAGGCCTTTACCCAGCATTGAGAGCGGGCTTGGATTGGTGTGCCAAGGGCCACCTATTCCTAAGGATCCGCGGTGATGTCTACCGAGTTCGGCTGCCGAAGGGCGGCGGGCGCGAGCGGCGTGGCCCTCGCTACGCGTGATCGTGCAGGTGGCAGAGTCAGAGGCGATGTTGAGTGCACAAATACCATGTGCGTATCTTGACAAAACCGAACTCAGTTGTTTATATCCCTCCTTGTTTCCAGGCAGAACGGAGCCGCATGAAGGGAATGCAAGAGGAACGCGCAGGCTGGTCGGCTCGACCGACCCCGAGCCTCGTCGAGTGAACCGGAAGTCGGGGCGTTCGAGGGATCGCTTCCTCGACGGCCTCCCCGTCGAGGTCGCCGTGGCAAGGCTTCCCGCCGGGCGCCACGGGTTGCCTCGGTCCTTCGTCGCCCACAACCAGCGCCTGCGGCTCTTGGCGGCGATGTTGCGGCTTCTCCCGTCCTACGGCTACCTGTCTCTGACGCTCGGGCAGCTCACCGCTGACGCCGGTGTTTCGCGGGCGGCTTTCTACGACCAGTTCTCGAGCAAGGAGGAATGCTTCCTCGCCGCCTATGACGTCGCGAGCGAATGGCTCTGCGAGGAGGTGAGGGCCAGCGTCGACGGGATCGGGGATTGGGACGAGCGGGTCCGGCTGGGAGTGTCGGCGGCGCTGCGGCTGCTCTCTGCAAACCCGCAGGTTGCACACCTGATCGCCGTCGAGGTCTACCGTGCGGGTGAGGGGGCCTGGGAGCGGCAGCAGCGGATGTTCGACCGCTTCGCAGCAGCTCTCCGGGACGGCCATCCAGGCCGGGCCGGTCTGCCCGACGACATGGCCGACCTGCTGCTCGGAGGGGCCGTCTCCCTGATCGGTCGCTATGTCGCCGCGGGGGAAATCGAGCGTCTGCCGGAGGCCACGGAGGCGCTGGTCGACTTCATCCTGATTCCCTACCGGAGCGGAGAAGGGCCGGGCGCTACGCTGGGCTGAAGCGACGGAGGAGGGTCCCGGAGATGGCAACGCAGGCGGTGAAGGCGGTCGACCACAAGCTGCTGGCCGCGGGCGAGTGGATCGAGACCGGCGAGTGGGACGAGGTCGCGAGCCCCTACGACGGCAGCGCCGTCGGCCGCGTCGCCCACGGCGACGCGGCCACGGTCGAGGACGCGGTCGCCGCCGCCCACGAGGCCTTCGAGTCGGCCGACTTCCCCCAGCACGAGCGCGCCGCGACGCTCGACCGCGCCGCCGAGCTGGTCGGCGAGCGGGTCGAGGAGCTGGCGCTGACGATCGCCGCCGAGGCGGGCAAGCCGATCAAGACCGCCACGGTCGAGGCGCAGCGCTGCGTCGACACGCTGACGTTCTCCGCGGTCGAGGCGCGCAAGCTGACCGGGGGCACGGTGCCGATGGACGCCTCGCCTGCCGGCGCCGGCAAGCTCGGGGTGATGCTGCGCGTCCCCTACGGGGTGGTCGGCGCGATCAGCCCCTTCAACTTCCCGCTCAACCTGGTCGCCCACAAGCTCGGCCCGGCGATCGCCGCCGGCAACGCGATCGTCCTCAAGCCCGCCGGGCAGACGCCGATCTCGGCCCTGAAGCTGGCCGAGATCCTGACCGAGGCGGGCCTGCCGCAGGGCTGGCTCAGCGTCATCCCCGGTCCCGGCTCCAAGGTCGGCAACGCGATCGTCGAGCACGAGCTGACCAGGGCGATCACCTTCACCGGCTCGGCCGGGGTCGGCTGGGACATCCGCAGTCGCGTCCCCCACAAGAAGGTCAACCTCGAGCTCGGCTCGAACGCGCCGCTGATCGTCCACTCCGACGGCGACTGGGAGACCGCTGCCGACAAAGCGCAGATCCACGCCTTCTCCCACGCCGGCCAGAGCTGCATCTCGATCCAGCGCATCCTCGTGCAGGAGGACGTCGCCGAGGCCTTCACCGAGCGCCTGGTCGCCAACGTCGAGAGGCTGAGCGTGGGGGCACCCGCTCGACCCGGGGACCGACGTCGGGCCGCTGATCACCCCCGGCGACCGCGACCGGGTGAAGCAGTGGGTGGACGAGGCGGTCGCGGCCGGAGCGGAGCTCTTGAGCGGCGGCGAGCTGGTCGACGAGGGGCGCTGCCTCGCCCCGACCCTGCTCTCCTCGCCGCCCAAAGACGCCAAGGTCTGGTGCGAGGAGATCTTCGGCCCAGTGGCGACGATCGACACCTACTCCGAGTTCGCCGAGGCCTTGGAGCTGGCGAACGACTCCAAGTTCGGCCTCCAGGCCGGTGTCTTCACTCGCGACATCGGCCGCGGCCTCGAGGCCGGCCGCACCCTCGAGTTCGGAGGCGTCCTCATCAACGAGGTCCCGACCTTCCGCGCCGACCAGCAGCCCTACGGCGGCGTCAAGGACTCCGGCAATACCCGCGAGGGCCCCGCCTTCGCCGTCCTCGAGCTGACCGAGGAGCGCTTCGTCACCCTGCAGGGCTGAGTCACGAGAAAGTCACAGGCTCGTCACCGCCTGGTCTCCAACTTAATACCGGCTGATCACATCCCTCCCCGGAGGGGCGCCTAGCTTGGCGGCGTCCACTCTCCAGGAGGCCATAGGTGTCGATTCCTTCCCGTGTTCGCGTCGCTCTCGCATCCCTGTTCGCCCTGGTCCTCTCGGCTGCCGTCGCGGTGCCGGCGCAGGCCGGGACCGCGTTCGAAATCCGTCCCGGCTTCGTGCCGGCGGTCCCGAACAGCGTTCCCGAGATCCTCGACGTGACGCCGAACGGCAACCTCCTGATCTCCACCGACAACGACTTCGGCGGCGAAGCGAACGGGCGCCTCGCCGTCTTCGACATCACCAACATCGACGCCCCGGTGCAGAAAGCGACCGTGGTGTTGGGTGCCGCCAGCGAGACGACCACCTCGGTCGCGGCGGTCAGCAACCGCTACGTCCTGGTCGGCTTCCAGACCGCCTCGACGGCGGGCGACGAGATCCGCGTCTACGACCTGCTCGACCCGGCCAACCCGGTGCTCGCCCACACGATCGCGGTCGGGGACGGCATCGACTCGGTCGCGGTCTCGCCCAGCGGCACCCGTGGCGCGGCGGCGATCGAGAACGGGAAAGACCCGCTCACCGACGGCCGCGTCGAGGCGCTCGACCTCTCCAACGCCGACCCGACGCTGTGGACGGCCACCCCGGTGTCGCTTCCGGCCCTGTCGCCGAGCGAATACGACGAGGCAGAAGACCCGCAGCCCGAGTTCGTCGACGTCAACGCCGCCAACCAGGCCGCGGTGACGCTGCAGGAGCAGGACGCAGTCGCAATCGTCGACCTGCCGAGCGCGACGGTCCTCGACGTCTGGTCGACCGGCACCCAGACCTTCGACCTCGACCCCTTCAATGACGGCTTCCTCCGCTTCAACCAGCTCGTGACCCGCGAGCGCGAGCCGGACGGGGTCAAGTGGACCGGCGACGGCAAAGCGCTGGTCACCGCCAACGAGGACGAGAACGACGACCTCGACGGCGGCACCAAAAACGGCACCCGCGACTTCACCATTTGGACGCCGGGGGGCACCGTGTTGGCGAACGGGGGTCCGGCATACGACCGCCGTCTCGCCGACTACGGCCTGATCGCTGAGAACCGCAACGACGACGCCGGCTCCGAGCCGGAGGGCGTCGAGATCGCGACGATCGACGGCCGCGAGACGCTGTTCGTGACCAACGAGCGGGCGCGCTCGACCTCGGTCTTCGACATCTCGAACAAGCAGGCGCCGCGCTTCATGGCGGTGCTGCCGGGCGGGCACCGGCCGGAGAGCGCGGTGGCGCTGCCGGCTCGCAAGCGGGTGATCACCGCCGACGAGGAGGCCGCCTACAGCGTCTTCAGGATCACCACCGCCGACAAACTGCCGACCGACCGGCCGCTGATCCGGACCGAGGACGAGCCCTGGGCGGATGTGCGCGGGCTCGGCACGACCGGCGCCGGCACGCTGGCGATGGTCCCCCGCTACAGCGCCGAACGCGGCCTCTTCGAGGTGACGGTGGGGGAGCCGGGGATCGCACCGGCGCGCAAGCTGTTCGACATCACGGGGCTGCCGGCGGCGGCGATCGTCCAGGACGTGGCGGCCCGGCCCGGCGGCGGCTGGTGGCTCGCCGTCAGCGGCGGCGGCACTACCGACGTCGCCCGCCTCGACGAGGACGGCGCGGTCGTGCAGACGATCGACCTGGCCGGGGTCAACAACGCCTCCGGCGTCGCCGCGAGCGCCGACGGGACTCGCGTCTACGCCTCGGCCGACGTGGCGCCGACCGCCGGCAACGTGCCGGTGTTCCGGATCGTGCCCGGTCCCTCACCGACCGTCGACCAGGTGCTGCTGCCGCTCTCCAGCGAACGGCGCCTGCGCGACCTCGCGCTCGCCTTCAACGGCGACCTGCTCGGGGTCGAGTCGGCGGGCACCGGCGCCAACGCCCGCGGCGATGCCGCGATCGTGCGCTCCGCTGTCGTCGCACTGGCGGCGGGTGCGACCGCGACCAAGGCGACGCTCGACACGATTCCGGTAAGCGACCAGCGCGGCAGCGGCAACATGACCTCGCTCGCGGTCCTCGACGGCGACGTCTGGGTGGCCGACGGCAGCGACAACTCCGGCGACCCGGACCTGCGCGCCCGCGCCGTGCTCGCCGACACGCCGGTGAACTCGGCGCCGCCGCAGCTGAGCGGCAGCCCGGTGGTGGGGGAGATGCTCTCCTGCTCATTGGGCAGCTGGAGCGGTACCCCGGCGCTGGCCCGGCAGTGGCTGCGCGCGGGCGAACCGGTCCCCGGCGCGACCGCCGAAACCTATGAACTGACCGCCCCCGATCTCGGCACCCAGGTCGCCTGCCGGGTGACGGCGACCGGGACCGACGGCGAGGTCGAGGCCACGTCGAACGCGGTCGTCCCGGTCCCGCCCGGTGCGACCGGGCCTACTGGTCCGGACGGAAGCACCGGTCCCACCGGACCGAGCGGCAGCACCGGACCAAGCGGCAGCACCGGGGCGACGGGCCCCAGCGGCAGCACGGGCGCGACGGGACTCGGCGGCGGCACCGGTCCCACCGGACCTGGAGGGAGCACCGGCGCGACGGGGCCCCAGGGCCCCGGCGGGAACCCCGGCCCGACCGGCCCCCAGGGTTCCGCGGGGAACCCCGGCCCGACCGGTCCGGTGGGCGCCTCAGGCCCGGCCGGCCCCCAGGGCCCGATCGGCGCCACCGGCCCCCAAGGCCAGGTCGGGCCGAAAGGCAACCGTGGCCCGCGCGGCAGCAACGGCGGCAAATGCAACGGCAAACGGGTGGCCAAGGCCGCCAAGTGCAAGCGGGCCAAGAAGCAGAAGCGCCAACTTCGTCGCTAGCTGCTCCTCGACGACCCGCGCAGCTGACGACTCCGAACTTTGGGGGCCTATAGCCACCCAAAGTTCGGAGGGGCTACTCGTGAGGGCGCGCCATTCGGCGGTGGTCGAGTGCCTCCTCGAGCACCGAGGGCTCGACGCCCTGCTCGAGTGCGACCTCGCGCAGGGAGCGGCCGGACTCGGCGGCGGCCTTGACGATGTCGGCAGCGCGGTCGTAGCCGATGTGGGGGTTGAGCGCGGTCGCCGTCGCCAGGGTGGCCTCGGCGTGGCGCTCGGTCATCTCCTCGTTGGCCTCCAGGCCGGCGACGCATTTCCCGTCGAGCAGGCGCGAGGCGGAGGCGAGCAGCTTGATCGAGTCGAGCAGGTTGCGGGCGATCAGCGGCACCCGCACGTTGAGCTCGAACTGGCCCTGGCTGCCGGCGACGGTGATCGCGGTGTCGTTGCCCATGACCTGGGCGGCGACCTGGATCACCACCTCCGGGATCACCGGGTTGACCTTGCCGGGCATGATCGAGGAGCCCTTCTGCAGCTCCGGCAGCCGCAGCTCGGCGAGCCCGGCGCGGGGGCCGGAGCCCATCAGCGCCAGGTCGTTGGCGATCTTGTTGAGCGAGACCGCGTAGACCTTGAGCGCGCCCGAGAGCTCGACCAGCGAGTCGCGGTTGCCCTGCGCCTCGAAGCGGTCGAGTGGCTCGGAGATCGCGAGGCCGGTGTCGGCGGCGAGCCGCTCGCGCACCTTGGCGGCGAACTCGGGGTGGGTGTTGAGGCCGGTGCCGGTGGCGGTGCCACCGAGCGGGATCTGGCCGACCCGGCGCAGGGTCGCCTCGACCCGCTGGATCCCGAGCCGGACCTGGGCCGCGTAGCCGCCGAACTCCTGGCCGAGGGTGACCGGTACGGCGTCCATCAGGTGGGTGCGGCCGGCCTTGACCACGTCGGCGAACTGCTCCGCCTTGCGCTCCAGCGCCGCCTCCAGCGCGCCCATCGCCGGCAGCAGGTCGCGCTGGACCTCGTCCAGGGCCGCCAGGTGGACGGCGCTGGGGAAGACGTCGTTCGAGGACTGGCCCATGTTGACGTGGTCGTTGGGATGGGCGCCGTCGCCGGCGAGGTTGGCGAGCACCTCGTTGGCGTTCATGTTCGAGGAGGTGCCGGAACCGGTCTGGAAGACGTCGACCGGGAACTGGTCGTCGTGCTCGCCCGCGCCGACCGCCTTGCCGGCCTCGGCGATACGCTCCGCCAGGTCCCCGTCGAGCAGGCCGAGCTCGCCGTTCACCTCGGCGGCCGCGGCCTTGACCCGGCCGAGCCAGCGGACGACCGGCACCGGCACCGGCTGGCCGGAGACGGGGAAGTTGTCGACGGCTTTGGTGGTCTCGCCACCCCAGAGCTGTTCGGTCAAGGCTGCCTCCATCGGAAGTTCTTCGGTTCAGGGAGCGTATTCGCCGGCGGCCGGCGGCGCGGTCTTGGAGGTCGAGCGGCCGCCTCCCGGGCGGTTGCATTAGGGTGCCCTAACTATGCAGCCAGACGATCCGGTCAGCCGCGGCGCCGAGCGCGCCATCGCCCACCTCAACGAGGATCACGACGACGCCCTGCTGGAGATGGCGCAGGCGCTCGGTGGCCGCCCCGAGGCAACCGCCGCCCGCTGCGTCGACGCCGACCGCACCGGCCTCGACCTCGTCGTCCAGACCGCGGACGGCGAGGCCGGGGTGCGGGTCGACTACGAGGAGCCGATCGAGGGCCCCGAGGGCCTGCGCAAGGCGACCGTCAGGCTCGCCCAGAAGGCACGGGCGGAGCTCGGTGCCGAGCCCCGCCCGGTCTCCACGGACTAGCTAACGCCGCTTCGCGCCACGCTTGACGGTGCAGCGGACCCGCTTGGCGTCGCCCTTGCCCTTGCGGACCTTGCACTTGAACGTGGCGTTGCGGCCCGGCTTGCCCTGTCGCCCGCGCTTGCCTTGCCGCCCGCGCAGCCCTCGTCCGGGTACCCCGACGGCACCCGGTGCGCCTGCCGGCCCCGGCGCTCCCGCGGCGCCCACGCCGGTCTCCAGGTCTTGGCCCAGCCGCAGCGAGACGACGTCGCCGAACCCGACCGGCTGCCCGGCGGCGAGCGCCGCGGCGCCGCGGTCGAGCCGCAGCAGCCAGGCCTCGTCGTCGTTCTCCGCGGCGACCCCGTCGATCGCGACCACCTCGCCGCCGTCGACCTCGAACGAGGTGACGCACCCGGTGGGCTGAGAGCCGGCCTCGGCTGCCGCCAGCACCGCGGTCAGGGGGGCGTCGGCCGGCGCGGTCACCTTGCACATCCGCACGTTCCCGGTCGCCAGCTCGATCGCCAGCAGATGCGGGACCGGCGTTCCCGCCGCCACCGCCGGCGGGGTGCGGACGCTCTGCGGCGCGGCGGTGAAGGCGCCACCGGCGATCGCCCGCAGCACGTCCTGGGTCGCGTAGAAGTTGGCGGCGATGGCGTCTTCGTAGCCGAAGGCCCCGGCACCCGGCCCGGCTGGGACCTGCAGCGAGAGCAGGTAGTCGACCGGGGTCTTGCCCGCCGAGGTGGTCCAGGCCGGCGACTGGGGATCGATGCCGCAGGCGTTGAGCCCGCTGACGACCCAGGCGTTGGTGTCGGCGTTGGGCGAGTCGGCGGGGAAGCCCCAGAGGTATTTGATGCCGCCGCTGGCATCGATCAGGCGGCTGCGCAGGAAGTCGAGGGCGGACGCCGACGGCGGGGTCATATGCCGGGACGCCGGCTTCGCACAGCGCCGCGATCGCCGCCCCCGTCATGTCCTCTTCGCTGGGGTTGGCCCTGGCGGCCGGGGTCAGCGCCGCCGCGTAGGTCCAGCCCCCGTCGTCGTGCTGGTTGCGTCGCAGGAACGAGACCACGGGCTCGAGCGCCCACCGTGGCAGCGGCGTGGTCCTCAGTGCCAGGATCCCGAATGCGGCGGAGTTGGCGCTTGGAGCATCGAAGCTGCCGGTCGTCGCGCTCCAGAAAGCGGCCACCTGGGCCGGCTGGTTCGAGACCGCCGAGAGCCGTGCCGGGTCGAGCCCGGCGGCGAAGGCGATCAGCGTTGCCTGCTCGTAATCGGTGACGAGGCCCAACGGCGGGTCGTCGCCCCATTCGGAGGAGCCGTATTCGCCGAGCAGGTCGTCCTGCAGGCTGGGATCGCCGGCGCCGACGCGAAACTCGGCGGCATCGACCCCTGCCGCGGCCAGCGAGGTCGTCATCAGATCGGCGCCGAAGGTCGAGGGGAACCCCCCGGTCGCGGCTTCCTGCTGGGAGGCGGCGTACTCGACCGCTTTTTCGATCGCGCTGTCGATTTCGGCTTCGCTCGACGTTGCCATGGCGGTGGCCGGAAGCACGCCGAGCGACAACACAGCTGCACAGAGCGCGAAGGTACGTCGGACTGAGACTGATCGCATCCTTGAACCCCTTTCCTCGAGGGCTAGACGGAGGGATCGGAGGGAGGTCTCCTGGCTTCCGAGCTCTCCCGTCGCGCCTTCCCGGCCTCTCGGCCAGTGGCTGCCGCATGGCGTGCGGCGGGCTGTCTCTCGGTCACAGTGGCGGGCCCGCGCCGGTCTTGCACCGGCTTCCCCGTCCACCGATCCGTGGATTGGTTTGAGGCGGCCAACCTATCGGAGATCCGGCCAAGTGGAATTTCCCTGCCGCCGCTCGCGCCTTTAGGTTGAAAATGTCAAGCGGTCGAGGGAACCCGGTGAGAACCCGGGACTGACGCGCAACGGTGATGGGCGGCGAGCCGGCATGGCTCCAGCCCGAGTCCGAATGCTCGCCGCCTGACGCAGACATAAGGACCCACTGTTTCGCGAACGGACGGCGGTCTTTCATCCTCGGCGCTCCTGTGTGGCCGGGGACGGAGAGCTCGACCGTCCCCAAACCAGAAGGAGATCCATCGATGCGTCACTTGAACTGGCGGCCGGCGCTGATCGCCGCGGCGATCGTCTCGCTGCTCGCGCCCGCCATGGCCGGCGGCCAAAGCCACCCCGGCGGAAATCACGTCCTCACGGACCAAAGGAGTCGAATACCTGAAAGGGCTGCAGAAAGCCGGCGGTGAAATCGCCGGCTTCGGCGGCGACTGGGCGCTGACGTCCTTCGCGGCCGCGGGCGTCGCCCCCGCCGACGTCAACAAAGGCGGCGGCGAAACGACCGATGCCCGCAGCTGGTACGAAGGGCTGGTCGGCTCCCCGACCTGGCCCGGCGGGGAACCGCCGGCGACCGACTTCGAGCGGGCCGCGCTGATCTCCTACGCGGCCGGGATCGACCCCGCCCGCGTCTCCAAACGGCAGAACCTGATCGCCAAGGTCGCCTCCTACTACCAGTCGGCGAGCCCCGGCTACTACGGCTCGACCTTCAACGCGACCGTGTTCGGGTTGCTGGCGCTGGCCGGCGCCAAGACCACCACCGGCGTCGTGCGGGTGCCGAAAGTCGTCCTCGACCAGGCGGTCGCCGCGGTCAAAGCCAACCAGCACACCGACGGCGGCTGGACCTGGGAAAAAGCCGCCGGCAACCCGGCGGCGCTGGAAAAACCGTCCGAACCCGACATGACCGGAGCGGCGATGGCGGCGCTCTGCGCGGCCGGAGTCACCAGCGGCGAAGAAACGATCGTCAACGCGAAGAAATACCTGGTCTCGATCTTCGAAGGCTCGACCGGTGCCTTCAAATCGTCGTTCGGGATCAACACCAACTCCAACGCCTGGGTGGTGGACGGCCTCAAAGCCTGCGGGATCGACCCCCAGGCTGCCGAATTCACCGGCGAAGCCAGCGAGACTCCGCTGACGTTCCTGATCTCCCAGCAGCTGAGCAAAGGCGGCGGCTTCAAATACCTGCCCGGCGGCAGCAGCGCCGACCAGTATGCGAGCCAGGACGCGGTCCGCGCCCTCGGCAGCGGCGGCTTCACGGCCACCCCGCCGACGCCGAGCAAAGGCCCGCAGTGGAAGGGCGTGACCCAGTTCGCCACCGGCGAAGCGGAAACCACCTCGCTGGCCCTGATCGTCGACGACGGCGTCTCGGCCTTGAAGGTCTGCTCGGTCACCTTGGCTCCGAAAGCGACGACGACGACGCTGGCGACGGTGCTGAACGCGGCGGTCGCGGCCACCACCCCGACCGGCTGCGTGACCGGGTTCCTTCCCGGCAGCGGCGAAGGCGCGATCACCCAGGTCAACGGCTACCCGGCGGTCCCGGCCGAAAAATGGAACATCTCGATCGACGGCGCGGCGGAGACCCAGGCCAACCGCAGCACCCAGATCAACGTCGGCGACACGATCTACCTGAGTTACGAATAGCGCTGATTCCACTCCGGGGGGCCGCTCCAGGGCGGCCTCTCGGGGGTCGGCTAGACTGGCCGCCAACCGAGGATCGGTGGACGGGGAAGCCGGTGAGAGACCGGCGCGGGCCCGCCACTGTGACCGAGCAGATGCCCGCCGCACGCCACGCGGCAGCCACTGGCCCAAGGGCCGGGAAGGCGCGGCGGGAAGGCTCGGAAGCCAGGAGACCTCCCTCCGATCCGCAACCGTCGACCGCCCTCGCGGAAAGGGGCTGAGGCAGATGCGCACCATCCTCGCGACGCTCGCCGTCGCCACCACCATCGTCACCGTCGGCGTGTCGCCGGTCGCGGCCGCACCGACCACCGTCAACGTCCGTGTCGAGGGCCGGACCGAAACCCTCTTCGAGGGGCCGATCCTGACCGACGGGCACAACGTCAGGGCGGCGTCGGACACGAAAGCACCCAAAGCCGGGCGCCGCTGCAACGGCCTCAACAACAACCAGAACCCGCTGCCGGGGCCGACCCCGACCGCTGCCTCGGTCGACGCGATGAGCATCCTCGGCCAGGACTTCGACGGGCAGTGGTACGCGGAACCGTTCGAGGACTACTTCATCAAGCGCTGGGGGCCGGATCGGCAGGACGACATCGAGGGCGAGTACTGGGGCCTGGTCGTCAACAACGTCTTCACCAGCGTCGGCGGCTGTCAGTACCAGCTCGACGAAGGCGACGAGGTGCTGTGGGCCTACGACGCCTTCGCCGGCAAGCCGCGGCTGGCGCTGTACCCGGCCGACTACGGCGCCGGCGCCGTGACCCTGACCGCCAGCGTCGAGCTCGGCCAGCCCTTCGCGGTCGAGGTCGACTCCTGGGACGGGTACAACGAGGGCTCGCCGCCGTCCTCGCCGGTGCGGACCGGCGCCGAGCCGTTCGAGGGGGCGGAGGTGGCGCCGGTGGTGGTTGGCCCAGGCGGTTTCGAGGCAATCGACAACGGCGATTCGGCGACGGCCGTGACCGGCGAGGACGGTCTGGCCGAAGTCGACTTCGACGAGCCGGGCTGGTACCGGATCAAGGCGACGGCCTTCGGTGCCGGCGGCGAGGAGACGGCGATCCGCTCCAACCGCCTCGACGTCTGCGTGTACGAGTCCGTCTCAAGCGAATGCCCGCCGCTGCCGGCAGACGACCTGGTGCGGGTTCCGCCGCCGCCGGAAACCGAAGAAGAAGAAGAAGGGGCCGGGCCCGAGGATTCGGGCGGGACCCCGCCCGCCGCTGGCGGACAAGTCGCTCCGGGCGGCCAGGCTCCACCCGCGCCAGGGCCGCTCGTGGCCGCTGCCGGGAAGCTGCGTTTGCAGCTGTTGCGCCTGGACCGCAGCCGCCTCGCCCAGGGCCTGGTCAAGGTGAGCTGGCGCGTGCTCGACCCCGGCCCCGGAGTCGGGAGGTGGGCGATCTCCTCGCTGACGCTCGGCCGCGCCGGCGCCCGCTACGTGGGCAGGGCCAGCGGCCGCAGCGGCGGTCCGGCAACGGTGCGCCTCGCCCCTGGCGCCGGCTACCGGCTGCGACTCACCGTCACCGACGTCCTCGGCCGCAGCTCGAGCGCCGCGCTCGGCAGGGTCCAGGTGCCGCGCTAGCCGTGTCCCGCCTACTCGCGATCCTGGCGCTGAGCGCACTGCTCCTCGCGACCGCCGCCGCGGCGGTCAGCCCCGCCCACCAGGCGACCCTGGACAGGACCGTCCGCTACCTGCAGGAGGCCCAGCAGGGCAACGGCGGCTTCGGCGGATCGGGGGAACCGAGCCAGATCACCAGCGCCTGGACCGCCCTGGCCCTGGCCGCCGCCGGGATCAATCCCCAGGACCAGGCCCGACCCGGGGGGGTCGATGCCCACGCCTACCTGGTCGCCCACTACCGGCAGGGGATCGAGGAAAGCGAGTGCGCGCCGATCGCCTGCACGACCACGTTCGAGCGCGAACTGATGGTCGTCAACGCCTCCGGCACCAACTCCCACGACTTCGGCGGGGTCGATCTGGTGCGGGAGCTGCTCGCCCGCGCCCGGCCCGACGGGTCTTTCCCCCACGTGCCGGGCGGGCAGCCGGGGGTCAACGACACGATCTTCGCGATCTTCGCCCTCGCCCCGGTCGGGGAGCCGACAGCCCAGGCCGCGATCCAACCCGCCGCCAGCTGGATCGAAGCCGCGCAGCACGACAACGGCGGCTGGGCCTGGAGCGCTGGCAGCGCCCGCGACGAAGTCGACATGACCGGTGCCGCGATCCAGGCGCTGGTCGCCGCGGGACGCGCCGGGAGCGCGGCGGTACGGGAGGGGATCTCCTACCTGCGCGGCGCCCAAAACCCCGACGGAGGCTTCCCCGAATTCCCCGGCAACCCCGAATCGAACGTCGCCTCGACCGCCTGGGCGACGCAGGCGATCTGGGCCGTCGGCGAGAACCCCGAAGGCTGGCGCAGTGGCTCCGGCGAGGCGACCGAGGAGCCGCTCGACTACATGGAATCTCTGCAGCAGCCGGACGGCCACATCCGCTGGAAGCGCAGCCAGGACCTGAACGGCATCTGGATGACCGCCTACTCGACGACCGCCTACACCGGCAACGTGTGGCCGATCCCGGTCGCTCCCAGGGCGATCGAGGTGCCGCCGGCCGAGCAGCAGCCAGGGCAGGGTGGTGAAGGCGGCAGGCTCGGCGCGGGAGTGATCGCCGGCGGCGGGGGCAGGGGCGCGCCGCTGTTCAGCCGCCCCAAGCCGCAGAGCAGGGGGAAGACGCCGGGCGGGGCCCGGGTGATCGGCGACGACGGTGCCCGCCCGAGCAACCGGAGTAAGTCGCGGCGCGGCGAGAACGCGAGGTCGCCCGCCGGCATCGCGAAGCGCGAACCGAGCTCCGCCGAGGTTGCGGCCGCGGCGCCGGCGGTCGTGGGCACGGCGGATGCCGGGCCCGGTGCGGCCGGAGACGGCGACGGAGGGTCTGCGGCCGCGCGCGCACTTGCCTCCGAGGGCGACGGCTCGGGTGGCCACGGCGGCGAGGTCACCGGTGTCCTCGTGGGATCGCGCGGTACCCCCTTCTTCGGCGCTCCCGGCCTGCGCGGCGCCGGGGCCGGCGACGGACCACGGACTGCGCTCGCGATCGGCGCCACGGCGGTGCTGCTGGCTCTGCTCGGCGTCTGGGTGGAGCGCCGCCGATCGCGGCCGTTTGCGGGAGGGTCGGCCGGCCGCCCGCAGACCGTCGCGGGGGTTTCGCCATGACCGCCGCGGCGATCGACCTCGGCGACGCGCTGGCGGAGATCGCCACGGCGCTGCAGGTGCCGGTCCTGATCGCCGCGATCCTCGCTCTGCTCTTCTGCGCGCTTGAGCTCGGGCGCTTTGGCGCCGAGCTCTGGCGCCGTCGCGTGCGCTCGCGCCACGTCGATCTGAGCGACCTGACCGCGCGGGCGATCGCCGATCCGCGGCACGCGGGCTACTACGCGTACAGCGCCCCCGGGGCGATCTCGGCCGTGGCGCTGAATGAGATCGCGACCGCGTCGGGACCGGACCGCGCCGTCAGCACCGAGCGGGCGCTGACCCGCTACGAGCTCGCCGTGCAGCGGCGGCTCGATCGCACCCGGTTGCTGGTTCGCGCCGGCCCGGCGATCGGCCTGATGGGGACGCTGATCCCGCTGGCGCCGGGACTGGCGGCGCTCGGTCGCGGCGACGTCGCGATGCTCGCCGACAACCTGCGCGACGCCTTCGGCGCCACTGTGATCGGCCTGCTCGTCGGCACCGTCGCCTTCGCCCTCACCCTGGCCCGGACCCGGATGTACACGGAGGACCTGACCGCGCTCGAGCAGGGCGCCGAGGGGTTTTCGCCGGCGCCCCGGCCGGCGCCGGCGGAGCGAGTCGGCGCATGAGCCGGGTCGGGCTCGGCCGTCACGGCAGGATCGAAGCCGACGCCGGCGACCCACTCGACGGCCTCGTCAACCTCTTCGACATCGGGATCGTCCTCGCCGTCGCCTTCCTGATCGCCGGCCTGACGCTCACCGTCGACCCCGACAGCGGCGAGATCCAGCGCCGAGCCGCCGCCGGGGCGAAGGTCCGCGTCCTCCCCGACCCCTCCGGTGGCCGGCGTGCCAGCGGCCGCGGCCAACCGGTCGGCACCGCCTACCGCCTCGCCGACGGCCGCCTCGTGATCGTCTCGCCCTAGCCTGCCGATGGGCCGAAAACGGGACATATAGGCCCGAAATAGGCCCATCGGCCTGCGGTTTTAGCCGGCGGCGCGGCCTGCGTCGAAGCCCTGGCGGTAGGCGCGCACGAAGGCCGGGGGAAGCGGTTGGTTGCCGGGGGCGTAGCGGGCGGCGACGGTGAGCCGTCGCAGGAGGTCGGCGTGGATGCCTTCGGTGCGGTCGGACCCGCGCTCGGCGGCCCCGATTAGATACCCGAGCCGCAGCGCCGCCGCGGTCCCCGGCTCGGTCCGCGCTTCGCCGTTGAGCAGGGTCGCGACCTCGACCATCGCTTCACCCACCGTCGCCAGCTCGCCGCCCTGCTGGTTCTCGGTCAGGCACTCGCTGATCGGCGTCCCTCCCGCCAGCTTCACCGCTCCGGGCGCTCGCTCCAGCGCTGCCAGATAGGGGCCGGACCCCTGCAGGCAGGCGACCGGCGTCGAGTCGTCGCGTTCGCCGCAGCCGGAGGCGAAGATCGCCGCGAAGGCGAGGACGATCGCTGGTCGGACGCGCACATCCGCATCCTATGGAGGGTGCGGCAGAGGTTTGTGTCGCTATGCGGAACAAACCTCTGCCGCACGGGCCCTGCGCTCAGTCGATGCGCGGGGCGAGGCCGCCGGTGCGGACCGTGGAGATGCCGCCGGAGGGGCCGGGCGGGGGCTTGGGCGCCGCCGGCCGTTTCTTGCGTGGCGGCTTCTCGGTTCCCTGGGGGAGCGGGCCGACAGGGAAGACTTCGACCCATTCGGCGAGCTCGAACTGGGCGACGACGGCGTGGTTCCACGAGAGGTGGAGGTGGTGGCCGCAGCCGTGGCCGGCGTCGCCGTCGTAGCCGACCCAGCGGAAGGGGGGAGCGGGGAGGCCGGGTTTCGGCTCGGCCCAGAGGGCGAGCCGGGTGATCGGCGTCCAGGTCGCGTCGCATTTGGTCCCGCCGCCGACCGGCACGAGGTCGACCGCAAGGCCGTTGTAGTGGTCGGAGCCCCGGGTGTGGCAGTTGTCGCAGCCGGCGTGTTCGCCGTTCGGGAGCGGCCCCGAGTAGCCGTCGGTGACGTAGATCGGGTAGCGCTGGGCGATCCAGCGCAGGTTGGGCAGGATCCGCTTGTCGACCATGTCGCCCGCTTCGTGCGGGATCGAGGCCGGGATCGGGACTATTTCCCCGGGCGCGTAGACGCTGCGGGTCAGGAGCGGGCCGGCGGAAGCCGTCGACACCGCCCAGAGCAGGGCCGCGCAGATCAGCGCGATCGCGAGGCCGGCGCGCTCGATGCCGTGGCGGAGGCTGGTCGGTCGGTCCCTCACCCTCGGCCTATCGACAGGCGCCCACGCCGGCCTTGAATCTCGACGGATAGGGTTCCCGTACCAATGAAGACCGTTCGCGACGCAGCCTTCGACCTCTTCCGCGCCCACGGGATGACGACGATGTTCGGCAACCCGGGTTCGACCGAGCTGCCGATGCTCGCCGACTTCCCCGCCGACTTCAGGTACGTGCTGGGTCTGCAGGAGGCGGTGGTGGTCGGGATGGCCGACGGCTACGCCCAAGCCTCCGGCCAGACCACCGTCGTCAACCTCCATACCGCGCCCGGCGTCGGCAACGCGATGGGGGCGATCTTCAACGCCCAGGCCAACCACTCGCCGCTGCTGATCACCGCCGGCCAGCAGGCGCGCGCGCAGATCACCCTGCAGGCGAACCTGACCAACCGCGACGCGACGCGGATGCCGCACCCGCTGGTCAAGTGGTCCTACGAGCCGCCGCGCGCCGAGGACGTGCCGCTGGCGCTCGCCCACGGCGCCCATCTCGCCGGCCTGCCGCCGCGCGGCCCGGTCTTCGTCTCGCTGCCGATGGACGACTGGGGGGTCGAGGTCGACGCCGACGACGCCCAGGCCGCGATCGAGCGCCGGGTCACGGCGCGGGCGTTGGCCGATCCGGAGGCCGTCCGCGCCCTCGCCACGCAGCTCGACGCCGCCGCCAACCCGGTCCTCGTCGCCGGCCCCGACATCGACGCCAGCGGGGCCTGGGACCTCGGCGTCGCCCTCGCCGAGCGCCAGCGCCTGCCGGTCTGGGCGACTCCGGCCACCGGCGGCAACCGGCTCGGCTTTCCCGAGGGGCACCCGAACTTCCGCGGCGTGCTGCCGCCGGCGATCGGCCCGGTCGCGCAGACGCTCGAGGCCCACGACCTGATCCTCGTCGTCGGCAGCTCCGTCTTCCCCTACTACCCGCACATCCCCGGCCGGCTGCTGCCGGAGGGGGCGAAGCTGGTGGCGATCACCAGCGACCCCGACGAGGCGGTGCGGGCGCCGATGGGCGACGCGATCGTCGCCGACGTGAAGCTGACCCTGGAGGCGCTGCTGGAGGCGGTGCCGGAGTCGAGCCGGCCGGTGCCGGAGCCGAACCAGCAGCCGCAGGAAATCCCGCCGACCGACCCGCTCAATCCCTCGACCGTCCACACCGCCCTCGGCGAGGTCCTGCCCGAGGACGGGATCGTCGTGCTCGAGTCGCCGACCAGCACGTTGGCGCTGCGCAACCAGCTGCGGCTCTCGCGTCCCGGCAGCTACTACTTCGCCGCCGGCGGCGGCCTCGGCTTCGGCCTCGCCGCCTCGGTCGGGGTGCAGCTGGCGCAGCCGGACCGCCCGGTCGTCTGCGTGCTTGGCGAGGGCTCGGCCCAGTACGCGATCAGCGCCTTCTGGAGCGCCGTCGCCTACAAGACGCCGGTCACCTTCCTCGTCCTCCAGAACCAGGAGTACGGGATCCTCAAGTGGTTCGCCGAAGCCGAGGGGGTGGGCGGCGCCCCCGGCCTCGACCTGCCCAAGCTCGACGTTGCTTCAGTCGCTGAGGGATACGGGATCAAGGCTCACCGCACGGCAGACCGCGACGGCGTCCACGACGCGCTCGCGACCGCGCTTGCCTCCTCGCAGCCGGAGCTGGTCGAAGTCCCGGTGACGCCGGGGATGGCGCTCTTCTAGGAGACTTCATCCATGGCCCTGCTCGAGCGCAGCCCGCAGTCGCTCGCCCCGCAGGTCGAGGAGCCGGCGCCCGACCGCGCCCCGGACGAGCTCGCCGCCGGCGTCGCGCAGCCGCTGCGCGGGGAGCTGGAGGCGCTGCTCGGCCCGGATCGGGTCCTCGTCAGCGTCGGCGACCTCGTCAAGTACGCCTCCGACGCCAGCCCCTACCGGCTCTTCCCCCGCGCGGTGGTGATGGCGCGCGGGCCCGGCGACGTCGCCAAGGTCCTCGCCTACGGCCGCGAGAAGGGGATCCCGGTCACCTTCCGCGCCGGCGGCACCAGCCTCAACGGCCAGGGTCAGAGCGACGGCATCCTCGTCGACGTGCGCCGCCACTTCGCCGGCGTCGCGATCGAGGCCGGGGTGCCGGGAGAGGGTGGCGCCGAGGTCGAGGCAGCCCGCGCCCGGGTCAAGCCCGGCACCGTGCTCGGCCACGCCAACCGGGTGCTCGCCCCGCACGGGCGCAAGCTCGGTCCCGACCCGGCCAGCACCGACATCGCCTGCGTCGGCGGCGTCGTCGCCAACAACTCGGGCGGGATGCGCTGCGGCACGACCAAGGACTCCTACTCGACCGTGCGCTCGCTGACCCTGGTCCTGCCCTCGGGGACGACGATCGACACCGCCGCGCCCGGTGCCGCCGAGGAGTTCGCCGCGGCCGAGCCGGAGCTGGTCGCCGGCCTGGAGGCGATCCGCGACGAGATCCGTGCCGACGCCGAGCTGAGCGAGCGCATCCGCCGCAAGTTCGCGATCAAGAACACCACCGGGTACCGGCTCTGCGCCTTCCTCGACGCCGACGAACCGTTGGAGATCTTCCGCCGCCTCGTGGTCGGCTCCGAGGGCACGCTCGCCTTCGTCGCCGAGGCGGTCTTCGAGACGGTGCCGCTGCCCGCCTGCACGACCACCGCCTGGGTCCACTTCCCCGGCATCGACGAGGCGATCGACCCGGTCCGCGAGCTGGTCGACGCCGGCGCCACCGCGGTCGAGCTGATGGTCGCCCCGGCCTTGATCACCGCCGCCTGGAACATGGTCGGGGCGCCGGAAGAGTGGAAAGAGCTGCCGCCGGAGTCGGCGGTGCTGCTGGTCGAGTTCGGCGCCGAGGACGACGCGGCGCTCGACGCCTACGTCGCCAAGGCGGAGGAGATCTTCGCCGCGCGCGAGACCATCCGCCCGATCGATTTCACCCGCGAGCCGGAGGCGATCGAGCTCGCCTGGCGGGTGCGCGAGGGGCTGCACGGGCTGATCGGGCGGCTGCGGCTGCCGGGCACGGCGCTGATCGTCGAGGACGTCTGCGTGCCGCCGGAGCGGATCGCCGAAGGCGCTCGCGACCTGCAGGCGCTGCTCGGCGAGCACGGCTTCCTCCCCGGCGTGGCCGGGCACGCTTCCGCCGGCAACCTGCACTTCATGCTGACCCCGGACTTCGCCAAGCGGGAGGACCTGGAGCGCTACGAGGCCTTCATGTCCGGGCTGGTCGAGCTGATCGTCGACAAGTACGACGGCTCGCTCAAGGCCGAGCACGGGACTGGGATCAACATGGCCCCTTATGTAGAGCGCGAGTGGGGGGAGAAGGCGACCGAGCTGATGTGGCGGGTGAAGCAGCTGGCCGACCCCGACGGCGTGCTCTCCCCCGGCGTCGTCCTCAATCGCGACGCCGGCGTCCACCTGCGCAACCTGAAAACGCAGCCGCCGATCGAGGAGTCGGCCACGACCTGCGTGGAGTGCGGATTCTGCGAGCCCGTCTGCCCCAGCCGCAACCTGACGACGACGCCGCGGCAGCGGATCGTGCTGCGGCGGGAGATGGCGCGGCAGCCGGCCGGGTCGCCCGTGCAGAAGGCGCTGCTGGAGGAATTCGAGTACGAGGCGATGGAGACCTGCGCCGCCGACGGCTCCTGTCAGCTCGCCTGCCCGGTCGGGATCGACACCGGCCAGCTGGTCAAGGAAATGCGCAAGGCGAGGCACACCGAGCGGGCCGAACGGGCGGCGCTGGCGACGGCGAAGCGCTGGGGCACGGTCGAGGGCGCCTCGCGCGCCGGCCTCCGCCTCGGCGGCCCGCTGGCGCGCCGCACCAAGCGCGGCCAGGCGCTCCCGAAGCCGGCCCCCGGCAAGCTGCCACCGACCCTCCATACGGGCGCCGCCGCCGTCTACATCCCCTCCTGCACCAACCGCATCTTCGGTTCCGCCGCCGATGGGCCTCAAAGCGGAGATATTGGCCGCTTTGAGTCCCGTCGACCCTGGGTTGTCGAGGCGCTGGTGGAGGTTTCGGCGCGGGCTGGGCTGCCGGTGTGGATTCCGGGGGACGTTGTTGGGAGTTGCTGCGGGTTGCCCTGGAGCTCGAAAGGGTTCGGCGCGGCGCACGCGCACAAGGCGAACGAGATGGTCGAGCGGCTCTGGGTCTGGAGCGGCGAGGGGGCGCTGCCGATCGTCGTCGACGCCGCCTCCTGCACCGGCTCGATCGCCGAGCCCGGCGACGGCGTGCTCGACGAGGAGAACGCCGAGCGCCTCGGCAAACTCGAGATCCTCGACTCGGTCGCTTGGGCCCACGACCGCCTGCTGCCCTGGCTCGAGGTCGGCGAGAAGGTCGGCTCAGCGACCGTCCACCCAACCTGCGCGACCCGCCACATGGGCCTCGCGCACCGGCTCGAGGCGCTCGCCGACGCTCTCGCCGACGACGTCTACGTCGCGCCCTCCGCCAGCTGCTGCGGATTCGCCGGCGACCGCGGCATCTCCCACCCCGAGCTCACCGCCGCCGCGACGGCCCCGCAGGCCGCCGAGCTCTCCGGCCGCTCCTTCGACGCCCGCCTCTCCAACAACCGAACCTGCGAGATCGGCCTCGAGCGCGCCACCGGCGAGCCCTATGAGTCGGTGATCTCTCTCCTGGAGCGGCTGACCCGGAACTCTTGACGAGTTGAGACCCCTACAGGGGGTTCAACTCGTCAACTTTTGCCGCGTCGACCGTCTCCGCGTCGAGGTCGCGGATCACCGCCTGGGTTTTGGCGTCGCTCTCCATGCGGCGGTCGAGCAGGGGGTTGACGATGCCGCGCAGGGCGGAGACGTAGCGCCACCACTTGGGGACGAAGACGCGCGGGGCGCGTTCCTCGATCCCGCGGACGAGGCCGGCACCGGCCTCGTCGGGCGTGATCCGCTTCAGCAGCCACTCGGGACTGAGTTCTCTGATCCGACCGGAGGACTCCTGGTCCATCGCGTCGCGGACCAGTTTGGTGTCGACCCAGCCGAAATAGGCGACCGTGGCGCTGGCGCCGTGCGGTGCCAGCTCGATCCGCAGCGCCCGCCCGAGCGACTCGACCCCGGACTTGGCGACGGCGTAGGGCGTGTTGCCCATGCCGTTGGCGAAGGCGTAGACCGAGGAGATGACGACCATCTGGCCCTTGCGCTCGACGATCTGCGGCAGCGCCGCGCGCACCGTGCGCCAAACGCCGAGCAGGTCGACCTCGAAGACTCGCTCCCATTCCTCGCCGGAGATCGCCCGCACCGTCGCGAACTGCTTCTGTGCGATCCCCGCGTTGGCGACGGCGACGTCGAGCCCGCCGAACTTCTCAACCACCTCGGCGACCGCGGCCAGCATCGCACCGTGGTCGGTGACGTCGGCACCGATCCCGATCGCCCGCGGTCCGATCCGTTCGGCCGCCTCGCGTGCCTCGGCGGCGTCGAGGTCGAGGACCGCGACCGAGGCCCCGCGCAGGTGCATCTGCCGGGCGGTCTCGAAGCCGATCCCGCGGGCCGCGCCGGTGATCAGCGCCACTTTGCCGTTGAGGTCGTAGAGGGGCATCGGGCGGGGAGCCTAGCGGGCGCCCGCGGTCAGGCGGACCCTTGCCCTGCCGTCTCCTCGGCCTCCCGCACGATCGCGGCGACGGTGGCGTCGCGATCGACGCGCCGGTCGAGCAGCGGGTTGAGCAGACCGCGCAGGGCCGAGATGTAGCGCCAGACGGGCGGGGCGAAGGCGCGCGGCGCCCGCTCCTCGACCGCGCGCACGAGCGTCGCGCCGGCATCCTCCGGCGAGATCCGCTTGAGCAGGAAGGCCGGGAGGATTTCGCTCAGCATGCGCCCCCCGCGGCCGCTGTCCCGGCGGTCGAGCGAGTCCCGGACCAAGTCGGTCTCCACCCAGCCGAAGTAGACGACGCCAGCGCTCGCCCCGAACGGCGAAAGCTCGGTCCGCAGCGCCCTCCCGAGCGCCTCAACCCCCGCCTTCGAGACTGCGTAGGGGCTGGCGAGCAGACCGTTGGAGAAGCTGTAGATCGAGCCGATGAAGATGAGCTGCCCGCGGCGCTCGGAGATCTGGGGCAACGCCGCCCGGGCGGTGTGCCAGGCGCCGATCAGGTTGACGTTGAGGACCCGCATCCACTCCTCCTCGGGCATCGTTCGCGCCGTCGCCGTGGTCGGCGGCGCGATCCCCGCGTTGGCGACGGCGACGTCGAGCCCGCCGAACTTCTCAACCACCTCGGCGACCGCGGCCAGCATCGCACCGTGGTCGGTGACGTCGGCACCGATCCCGATCGCCCGCGGTCCGATCCGTTCGGCCGCCTCGCGTGCCTCGGCGGCGTCGAGGTCGAGGACCGCGACCGAGGCCCCGCGCAGGTGCATCTGCCGGGCGGTCTCGAAGCCGATCCCGCGGGCCGCGCCGGTGATCAGCGCCACTTTGCCGTTGAGGTCGTAGGAGCCCATTGACCGCTGAGCGTACCCCGCGCTCGTCCGGCGAGCCTGCGCTCCTAGAATCCGCTGCTCGTGCCCGGATTCAGCCCAGTCGATCCCAAGCAGTCCTTCCCCGAGCTGGAGGAGCGGGTGCTCGAGCGCTGGCGCGAGGGCGACGTCTTCGCCCGTTCGCTCGCCAACCGCGAGGGGGCGGAGGTCTGGAGCTTCTACGAGGGCCCGCCGACCGCCAACGGCCGCCCCGGCTCCCACCATGTGCTCGCCCGCGTCTTCAAGGACGTCTACCCACGCTACAAGACGATGTGCGGCTACCGGGTGCCGCGCAAGGCGGGCTGGGACTGCCACGGGCTACCGGTCGAGCTCGAGGTCGAAAAGCAGCTCGGCATCTCCTCCAAGCAGGAGATCGAGGAGCTCGGGATCGCCGAGTTCAACCGCCGCTGCCGCGAGTCGGTCTTCGAGTACGTCGAGGAGTGGAACCGGCTGACCGAGCGGATCGGGTTCTGGATCGACCTCGACGACCCCTACGTCACCCTCGAGGACGACTACATCGAGTCGGTCTGGTGGTCGCTGCGGAAACTCTGGGACGACGAGCGCCTCTACGAGGGCCACAAGGTCGTCCCCTACTGCCCGCGCTGCGGGACCGCGCTCTCCTCGCACGAGGTCGCGCAGGGGTACAAGGACGTCGAGGACCCCTCCATATACGTGCGCTTCCCGTTGCTGGGCGAGGACGGCCAGCCGCGCCTCAAAGAGTCCTTGCTGGTCTGGACGACGACGCCGTGGACGCTTCCAGGCAATGAGGCCGTCGCCGTAAACCCGGAGGTGACCTACGTACGCGCTCGCCTTGGCGAGGAGACGCTGACCCTTGCAGGGGCACTGGTGGACAAGGTGCTCGGCGAGGAGGCTGAGGTGCTCGAGCGCTTCCCGGGCCGGGACCTGGTCGGCCGGGAGTACTCGGGGCCGATCTTCCAGCTGGGAGATCGATCCCACCGGGGCTTTCCGGTGATCGCCGGCGACTTCGTCACCACCGACGACGGCACCGGACTCGTCCACGTCGCGCCCGCGTTTGGAGAGGACGACTACCGGGTCGCTGCGGAGAACGGCATTTTCGATCCGACCGATCACCTCAGCCTCTACAACCCCGTCAACCCCGACGGGGCCGTTTACCGGGATGGTCGAGGGGTTCCGCGGCGCTTTCGTCAAGGACCCCAAGGTCACCCAGGCGCTGATCGAGTATCTGGACAAATACGGGTACCTCTTCCGCTCCCAGGTCTACGAGCACTCCTACCCGCACTGCTGGCGCTGCGGCACCCCGCTCCTTTACTACGCGAGGTCGAGCTGGTACGTCGCCACCTCGCAGGCCCGGGAGCAGCTGCTCGCCAACAACGAGCAGATCGGGTGGCACCCCGAGCACATCAAGCACGGGCGCTTCGGCAAGTGGCTGGAGAACAACGTCGACTGGGCGCTCTCGCGCGACCGCTACTGGGGGACGCCGCTGCCGATCTGGGAGTGCACGGGAGAGGGCTGCGAGGGACGCTTCTGCGCCGGCTCGGTCGCAGAGCTGCGCGAGCGCGCCAGGGGCGAGGTCCCCGACGACCTCCACCGCCCCTACATCGACGAGGTCACCGTCGAGTGCGAGCGCTGCGGTGGCAAGATGCGCCGGGTCGATTCGGTGATCGACACCTGGTACGACAGCGGGGCGATGCCCTTCGCACAGTTCCACTACCCCTTCGAGAACGAGGCGGAGTTCGAGGAGCGCTTTCCGGCCGACTTCATCTGCGAGGCGATCGACCAGACCCGCGGCTGGTTCTACACGCTGCTGGCCGAGTCGACGCTCCTGTTCGGCACCTCCAGTTACCGCAACTGCGTCTGCCTCGGCCACATCCAGGACCCCGACGGCCAGAAGATGTCGAAGAGCCGCGGCAACGTGGTCGAGCCCTGGGACGTGATCGCCGCCCACGGCGCCGACGCCTTCCGCTGGTACTACCTGACCGCGCAGCAGCCCTGGTCGGGCTACCGTTTCTCGGTCGAGACCGTCGGCGAGTCGGTGCGTCAGTTCCTGCTCACGCTCTGGAACACCTACTCCTTCTGGGTGCTCTACGCCAATGCCGATGACCTGGGACCGGCCGACTTCCGCGGCGCTCCCGAGCCCGCCAACGACCTCGACCGCTGGGCGCTCTCGCGCCTGCAGGCGACCACCGCGACCGTGCGCGAGCGGATGGACGAGTTCGACTGCACCGCCGCCGGCCGCGCGATCGCCGACTACGTGGAGGAGCTCTCGAACTGGTACGTGCGCCTCTCGCGCCGCCGCTTCTGGGACGGCGACCGCGCCGCCTTCGCGACCCTGCGCCACTGCCTGCTGGAGACCGCTGCCCTGCTCGCTCCCTTCACCCCCTTCCTCGCCGACGAGATCCACGCGAACCTGGCCGGCGGCGCCGGCGACGAGGCCGGGGCACCGCCCGACTCGGTCCACCTGCGCGACTACCCCGAGGCCGACGCCGCCTTCGCCGACCCGGAGCTGGAGACCGGGATGGAGGCGGTGCGGCTGACGGTCGAGCTGGGCCGCGCCGCGCGCGCTCAGGCCAAAGCCAAGGTCCGCCAGCCCTTGCGCCGCGCCGTGATCGTCGCCAACGACGCCGAGCGGGCGGCGATCGAAGCCCGCGCCGACCTCGTCACCGCCGAGCTCAACGTGAAGGAGCTCGACTTCGTCAGCGACGAGGGCGAGCTGGTCAGCTACACGGCCAAGCCCAACTACCGCTCACTGGGCCCGCGCTTCGGCAAGCGGATGCCGCAGGTGGCGGCCGCAGTCGAGGCGCTCGACGCCGCCCACGTCGCCAGGGTGATGGCGAACGGGGGAGAGGTCGGGATCAACATCGAGGGCGACGAGCACACGCTCGGCCCTGACGAGGTGACCCTGGCCCTGCAGCCGCTGGAGGGCTACGAGGTCGAAGCGGAGTCCGGCCACGCCGTCGCCCTGCAGCTCGAGCTCGACGAGGAGCTGCACCGCGAGGGCCTCGCCCGCGAGGTCGTCCACGCCGTCCAGATCGCCCGCAAAGAGGCGGGCCTGAAGATCACCGACCGCATCGAGCTCGCGCTCGGCGGCGACGAGGAGCTGCTGGAGGCTGCCCGGGCCCACGAGGAGTACGTCGCCGGCGAGGTACTCGCCACCGCGGTTGCCTACGACCGTGGCGACGGCACCAGCGCTCAGATCGACGGCCGCGAGCTGACGATCTCCGTAAGTCGCGTTTGAGGGAGGGATGTCGGGTACCCCCGTGCGGGAATTCAGTCGCGCGTCCTATCGGACGCAGCTCCGGATGTTGGTGCCCGCCTATGGCGGGCAGGAATCGGATTGCATTTCCGCCGCTTCGCGACATTCCCGCACGGGGGTACCCGACATCCCTCCCACGAAGCGAGCTCCGGCGGACGCTGAGTTCACAGCAGCTTTCACGAAGTTCAGGGGCTGAGGCCTCGCCATAGCTGGAACGGCATCTGAACCTTCGGCCGTCCCGGCGGGGCTGTGGGTGGAGGGACCTGGTCGTCCTCCGGGGGAATGTGGCCGAAGGCCGCGATATGCAATCTGTCTTCTGCGCGCCATAGGCGCGCACCAACATCCGGAGCTGCGCCCGAAGGGTGCGCGACTGAATTCCCGCGGGGGACGACCAGGTTCCTCCCCTCACAGGCCCAACCGGAAGCTACTCGGCCGCCTCGCCGATGATGAAGTCGGTTTTCGCCGAGTCCGAGAACTTGACCCAGCAGTGCTCCGGCGTGACCCCCGCCACCTCGATCAGGGCCGCTTCGATCCGTTTCGCGATCTCCGCCTTCTGCTCGTCGGAGCGACCCTCGTACCAGTGGACCTCTACGAATGGCATCGGTCGTGAGGGAGCGGCGCCGCGCTAGGCGAGCGCCGGCTCCAGCTCGGCCTCGAGGCGGCGCTTCGGCATCGCCCCGACGACTTTCTTCGCGATTGCCCCGTCCTTGAAGAGGATCATCGTCGGGATCGAGAGCACCTCGTAGTTGGCCGCCGTCTGCTGGTTCTCGTCGACGTTGATGCTGACGATCTTGAGATCGTCGCGCTCGCCGTCGATCTCCTCGAGGACCGGATGGACGACGCGGCAGGGACCGCACCAGGGAGCCCAGAAGTCGACGAGCACGGGCCCATCGGCGTCGAGGACGTCGGCTTTGAAGGTGGCGTCGGTTACGTCAGTCAATTTCCCGGTCACTGGCAATCGATCTCCCAAATCGAGGTTTTTCGCGGTTCAATACTTCAAAAAGTATAGCGCCCTTTTTCCGATCCGGTTTAAGGGGTTTCTCTCCCCTTTCCCGAATCGCAGCATGGGTACCCGCCAGACCGCCTCGGCGACGATCGCGCGATCCATCTTCGAGTCCCCGGCGCGACGATCGCGAAACACGATCGGCGACCTCGACGACCTTGAAGCCGGCGCGGATGGCGCGGTAGGTCATCTCGACCTGGAAGGCGTAGCCGCGGGCCTGGACCGCGTCGAGGTCGATCGCCTCTAGCACCTCGCGGCGGAAGCACTTGAAGCCGCCGGTGAGGTCGCGGACGCCGACCCCGAGCACGAACCGGGCGTAGGCGCTGCCGCCACGGCTGATCGCCTTGCGCAGCGGCCCCCAGTCGCTGACGCCGCCCCCCGGCACGTAGCGGGAGCCGAGCACGAGGTCGGCCCGCCCCGCCGCTTCCAGCAGCCGCGGCAGGTAGGCGGGGTCGTGGGAGAAGTCTGAGTCCATCTCCAGCACCAGATCCGCCCCGCCGGCGAGGGCGCGGCGGAAGCCGGCGATGTAGGCGGGGCCGAGGCCTTCCTTGCGCGGCCGGTGCAGAACCTCGACGTTCTCGTGCTGCGCGGCCAGCCGGTCGGCGATCCCGCCGGTCCCGTCCGGCGAGTTGTCGTCGACGATCAGCACTCGCGCGGAGGCAGGCAGCTTCGCCCGCGCCGCCTCGACGAACGCCTCGACGTTCTCGGCCTCGTTGTAAGTCGGCAGCACCAGACACGCGTCAGGCATGCTTCGACTCTATGACTAACGCCGAGATCGCCGCCGCGCTGGAGGAGCTGGGGACCCTGTACGAGCTCGACGGCGCGGTCAAATACCGGGTGCAGGCCTACGGCACGGCGGCGACGGCGATCCGCGAGAGCCCGGTCTCGGTCGCCGAGCTGGCCGCCGCCGGCCGCGCCACCGAGATCCCCGGGGTCGGCAAGACGCTGGCGGAAAAGATCCAGGCGCTGCTGGAGACCGGGGAGATCCCCGCCGCGGTGAAGCTGAAGGCGAAGTTCCCGCCGACCCTGATCGAGGTCACCCGGGTCCCCGGCCTGGGGGCGAAAACGGCGCGGCGGCTCTACGACGAGCTCGGCATCTCCTCGATGGAGGAGCTGAAAGCCGCCGCCGAGAGCGAGCAGATCCGCGAGGTCAAAGGCCTCGGCCCGAAGGTGGAGGAGAACGTGCTGGCCTCGCTCGATCGCCTCGGCGAGCCCGGCGAGGGCCCTGGGCGGCTGCTGCTCTCGAAGGTGCGCCCGATCGCCGCCGAGCTGGCGGCGGCGCTGCGCGAGCACCCGGCCGCCAACCGGGTCGAGGTCGCCGGCTCGGTGCGGCGCTGGGCCGAGACCTGCAAGGACATCGACCTGATCGCCACCGCCGAGGAGCCGGCGGCGCTGGCCGAGCACCTCGCCGCCCACCCGCTGATCGCCGCGGCCGGCACCCCTGGCGCCAACGGCGTCCGCGCCCAGACCCACAACGGCATCTCGGTCGACTTGCGGATCGTCCCGCCCGCCGCCTTCGGCAACCTGCTGCAGCACTTCACCGGCTCCCAGGCCCACAACGTGCAGCTGCGCGAAGAGGCGGTGGCGCGCGGCCTCTCGGTCTCCGAGCACGGGATCACCGAGACCGAGAGCGGCGAGGTCGAGCTCTGCGAGACCGAGGAGGCCGTCTACGAGCGCCTCGGCTACTCCTACGTCGAGCCGGAACTGCGCGAGGGCCGCGGCGAGCTGAAGGCGGCGCGCGAGGGCAAGCTGCCCGACCTGATCTCGCTCGACGACGTCAAGGGGGACCTTCACTCCCACACGACCCTCTCCGACGGCCGCAACACGCTGGAGGAGATGGCGGAGGCCGGCCGCGAGCGCGGCTACGCCTACATGGCGATCACCGACCACTCCGCCAGCCATGGCTTCGGCGACCACGTCACGCCCGAGCGCCTCTGGGAGCGGATCGAGGAGATCCGCGCCTGGAACAAAGGCAGTGGTCCGAGGGGCTTCCGCCTGCTCGCCGGCTCGGAGATCAACATCGGCCTCGACGGCTCACTCGACTACCCCGACGATCTGGTCGAGGCGCTCGACTGGGTGGTCGCCAGCGTCCACACCTCGTTCTCGATCTCCGAAAAGAAGATGACCGGGCGGGTGCTGGAGGCGATCGAGAACCCGCAGGTCAACTGCATCGGCCACCTCACCGGGCGCCTGATCGGCCGCCGTGAGCCCTACGGGATCGACGTCGAGGCGGTGGCCGAGGCGGCCGCCCGCACCGGCACGACGATCGAGATCAACGGCAACCCCAACCGCCGCGACCTCTCCGACCGCCACGCCCGTCTCGCCGTCGACGCCGGCGTCGAGATCGTCCTCAACACCGACGCCCACGGCGTCGACACGCTCGACAACATGGCCTACGCGGTCGCCACCGCCCGCCGCGCCTGGCTGACCAAGGCCGACGTCGCCAACACCCGCGGCTGGCGCGAGTTCTCGAAGCTGCTGAAGACGTAGTTGCCGGGCACCTCGACTCACAGCAGCTCGAGCACAAGGGGCAGGATCGGCGCCCGAGTGCTTGCCCCCGAGGCGGCAAGCACGGCAGCGACCGAGAGGGCAACCGCGAGGATCATTCGTCGATGGCGCCGCGAGCGTCGGTCGCGGAGCTCTTCCCGTCTCTCCTCCTTATCGAAGTCATTCGGCTCCGAGATCCGCGATACCCGCTTCACGGCGGTACGTCCCTTCGGGAAGCCGTTTGTCCTCCTTCTGCGGCCAGGAAGCCGTATCCCTTCTCGGTGATCTCCCAGACGCCACGCGGCGACGCGCTGCCGAGCAGCCCCCGTTCTTTCATTCGCAGTCGCGCGAAGCGGGCGCGATTTCGCCACCTCACCTCTCCCATTTCCAGCACGTCGTGGTCGCGGGGGGTGAGGCGGGGGCCGAGCCGACTCTCCAGGGCGTCGATCACGTCTCGCCCCCTTGCGGCGCCCCCTGCATCGGCAATGACCTCGAGGATGGGAAGCCAGTATTCCCCCTCCGGCAGAAGTCCACCCTCTTGCCTCAAGAGGTCCGAATCAAGTTTGAGTTTATGTGCTCGCTCCCCGGCAGCCTGCTTTGCCTCAACCTCGTCGAGGAGTCGTTCGATTACCTGCTCAGGGCCATCCTCAAAAGATTCTGCCTGTCGCAGGAGGCGCTTGACAGTCCGATCTGAGAGGTCGACGGTCGGCATCGACCATATAAGTTAGCACTCAAACGGATGACGCTAGAAAGAAGAGAGTCGGTCGCTGCGCAGCCCTGGCGTGCGCACCAGCTCGATCGGGCGCAGGGCGGAGGTGGGCACGACGTAGAACCTGATGCCGTCGCGCTGCTCGACCGCGAGCACGGCGGCCTCGCGGGTGTGCCAGGCGAGCGAGACGATCAGGGCGTAGCCGGCCCCGACCAGGGCGACGCCGGGGAAGAAGAGACCGAGCGCGCCGGCGACGATCGCGGTCAGGCCGATCGGCCAGAGCCGGCCGGCGGCGATCCGGGCCGGGCTCTCAGGCGGCAGCGAGGTGGCGGTGCGGGCGCGGGAGAGAGCGTTTCGCATCTCTTCGCCGGCGCGGCTCGGGCGACCCAGGTAGGTGCCGATCGTCAGCGAGGCGATCCACCAGGCGACCGCGATCAGGATCAGGTTCTGTTCGCCGGTGCGGTTGGCCCCGACCGCGGTGATCGCCCCCAGCGCGGTCGCCTCGGCGCCGGTGATGAAGACGGTGACCCGGAGCAGATCCGTGTACGGCACGCTTTACGCCGCCAGCCACTCGAGGATCGCCAGCCATCCCTCGGGCCCGTCGATGATCAGGTCCGAGTCCTCCGGCAGCTCCGGGGGCGCCTCCGGCGAGACGACCCCGACGCAGACCGCAACCGTCAGCTCTCCCTCCTCCTGCAGCTCGTGCAAGCGGCGGAAGGCGTCGAGGTCGGTGCGGTCGTCGCCGGCGTAGGCGGCCCGGTCGACGCCGTCTGTGGCGAGCAGCGCCGCCACCGCGGCGTCCTTGCCGCCACCGCCGACCGGCCGCAGCTCCAGCACCTTGCGCCCCCAGCGCGGTTCGAGCCCGGCCTGGCCGGCCTCGACGGAGATCTCGTGCGCGTGCCCCTCAGCCGCCGCCGCGTCGTCTGCACCACGCCAGTGCAGCGCCTGGATCGGCCCCTTGTCCTCCTGCCGCAGCCCGAAAGTCGACAGCACCTCGGGGTCGACGCCGGCCATGAACTCGGCCGCGTCCCGCTCGCGACCGGCCAGCGACGGGTCCGCTCGCGGCGCCTCGTCGCCCGGCAGCAACAGCTCCAGCCCGTGGTTGCCGGCGTAGGCGATGCCGTCGAGCCCGACCAGCCGCCGCGCGTCCAGTGCCTGGCGCCCGGACACGCAGCCGACCAGCCCGAAGCGCTCGCCCAGGCGCGCCAGCGCCTCCCGGGCCGCAGCCGGGACCGCCGCATCCTCAGCCCGCTCGACGATCGGCGCCAGGGTGCCGTCGACATCGGTGAGGATCGCGGCGCGGGAGGGTTCGGCGCGCAGCGGCTCCAGCAGCGCCGCCCGGGCGCCCTCCCCCGTCTCGAATTCGCGAGGCACGGCATCTAGTATCGCCGCATGCCGCCAACGCCCGGGTCGCTGCCCTCGCACCAGACCCTGAAGCTGGCGGCGATCGGCACCCTGGCCGGCCTTTTCAGCGGCCTCTTCGGAGTCGGCGGCGGCACCGTGATCGTGCCGCTGCTGATCCTCTGGTTCGGCTACGGAGAGCGCCTCGCGACCGGCACCAGCCTCGCCGCGATCACCCTCATCGGTCTGCTCGGGACGATCGCGCAGGGCGGCATCTACGGCAACGTCCACGTCGCCACCGGGCTGCTGCTCGCGATCCCCGCGATCTTCGGGGTCGTGCTCGGGACCGCGATCCAGCAGCGGATCCCGCAGCGCGCCGTCTCCTACCTGTTCGCGATCCTGCTGGTCGCGATCGCGATCGAGCTGATCCTCAAATGAACGAGCTGATGGCAGTCCTGATCGCCATCGCCGGCGGCCTCACCGGCGGCCTGGTCGGAGTCGGCGGCGGCGTCCTCTTCGTGCCGGCGCTGACGATCTTCCTCGGTCTCAGCCAGGTCGAGGCCGAGTCGACCTCGCTGCTGATGATCGTCATCGTGGCGCTGGTCGGCGCCTATCGCCAGAACTCCTACGGCAACGTCCGCATCCGCGAGGCACTGGTCATCGGCGTCCTCTCCCCGCTCGGCGTGCTCGCCGGCGTCGCGATCGCCAACAACGTCTCCGAACGTGCGCTGCAGATCGCCTTCGCCGCGCTCGCTCTCTTCATGGCCGCCCAACTGGTCCGGCGCGCGCGCTCTTCGGCCTAGTTGTCCCGCCCACACACCTTGTGAACAGCTGAAAGGCATCCGGGCCCTCCAAGACGCTTGTGGTTGACGCCCCAAGCAAAGGAGGACCCGGATGGAGATCCACGGTAACGCTGCTCTCGGACCAGCGGGACGGCTGGCGCTGGTGCAGGCAATCGAGTCGGGGATGACGTTGAGGGCGGCAGCTGCCGCCCTCAACGTGGCGCCCGCCACAGCCCATCGCTGGTGGCACCGCTGGCTCGGCGCCGAGGAGGAGCAGCGGCGCTCGGGAAGCTGGCTGGCAGATCGACCGTGCACACCTCAGCGCCAACCCAGGCGACTGTCGGCGGCCGAGGAGGAGCCGATCCTGCGGGCCCGCAGGCAGACCGGCCTCGGGCCCGGGCGCCTAGTGGGAATCTGCCGGCATCCGCGCTCGACGATCTGGAAGGTCCTGCATCGCCACGGGCTCTCCAGGAACCCACGGGGGGAGCGGCAGACCTATCGTCGCTATGAGTGGTCTCGCCCCGGTGCCCTGCTGCACATGGACGTCAAGCGCCTGGCCCGTTTCTCTGAGCCTGGCCATGCGGCCACCGGCGAGCGCCATGACCGCAGCCGCGGCGCCGGCTGGGAATACCTGCACGTCGTCATCGACGACCACTCCCGGCTGGCCTACGTCGAGCGCCATCCCCAAGAGAATGCCGCGACCAACGCCGGGGCCCTGGAGCGGGCAATCGCCTGGTTTGCCTCCCTGGGCCTGGACCGGCCCGAGGCGGTGATGACCGACAACGCGATGGTCTACCGCCACTCCCGTGCCTTCGCCGCGGTGCTGGCTGCCCACGGTGCCCGCCACATCCTCACCCCGCCCTATACGCCGCGCTGGAACGGCAAGGCGGAGAGATTCATCCAGACCCTGCAGCGCGAGTGGGCATACGCCCATCAGTGGCAGAGCTCAACCGAGCGGTTGCGCTCCCTGCCATCCTTCCTGCGCTACTACAACCGGCGTCGCCCGCACAGCTCTTTGGGAGACCGGCCGCCGATCAGCCGTGTTCACAACGTCTGTGGGTAGGACACCTAGTCCAAGCGGGCTCGAATACGCTGAATTTCGCGGGCCGGACCGCCGCCATCGTCTACGCTCAAAGCGTGGATTCGCTCACCTGGCAAGGCGATTTGCCGCATCTGCGATCTCCCTTGATGGTCTGCTCCTTCCGGGGCTGGAACGACGCTGCGGCTGCCGCCTCGACGGCACTGAGCGCGATCGCCGCCTCGTTCGACTCGGAGCTGATCGCCAAAGTCGATCCCGAGGACTACTTCGACTTTCAGAGCACCCGTCCGACGATCAGCCTCGAGGAAGGACAGACGCGGCGGCTCGACTGGCCGGCGAACAACCTGATCGCGGCTCCGGTCCCGACCGCCGACCGCGACCTGGTCCTGCTCGATGGAACCGAGCCAAGCCTGCGCTGGCGCACCTTTTCGGAAACGATCGCGACTGCCGCCGACGCGCTCGGCGTCGAGCAAGTGATCACGCTCGGGGCACTGATCGCCGAGGTCTCCCACACCCTGCCGGTGCCGATCACCGGCCTCGCCTCCGACCGCCAGATGGTCGAAGAGCTCGAACTGGAGCGCTCCAACTACGAGGGACCGACCGGGATCACCGGCGTCGTCCATGACCTCTGCCGTCAGGCGGGCATCAGCTCTGTCTCGCTCTGGGCGGCCGTGCCCCACTATGTGGCCACGATCCCCAACCCGAAGGCAGCGCTGGCGCTGCTGCGACGGCTCGAGGGCCTGACCGGCATCGCCGTCGAGGCTTCCGAACTCGAGGACGAAACGACCGACTACGAAGAGCAGATCACCCGCGCCGTCGCCGCCAACCCGGAAATCGACGAGCTGGTCTCGCGGATCGAGGCCGAGCAGGTCAACCTGCTGACCGACGAGAGCGAGGACCTGCCCTCGGCCGACAGCATCGCCCGCGAGTTTCAGCGTTTTCTCGAGCAGCGTGGCGACCAGGGCTGAGGGCGCTGCAAACCGGCGCATCTCGGCGTCAGACCGCAGACAAAAAGTTTCGGTGACAGAATGCGGACGATGGAGGACAGCCGGGCAGACGAGCGGTTTCGCCAGATCGATTGGCGCTTCGATCGCCTGGAAACATCGATCGAGGGACTCGGCCACGAATTGCGAAACGAGATCCGCGAGGTCCACGCCCAGCTCCGCAAACAGATCGAGGATTCAAACGCACAGCTCCGCGACGGATCTCAGGACTCGGCTGCCGGGCAGATCAGGCGG
>CAWDKO010000004.1:0-85099 GCA_963802935.1 uncultured Solirubrobacterales bacterium
GCTGCTCGAGGCCCGCGGTGGCGCGGTCGAGCCGCAGCAGCCCCTTCGGCGTGAAGACGATCAGCGGCCGCGGCTTGCGGATCAGGGCCTGGCGGCGCAGCAGGTGGAAGTACTGGGCGGCGGTGGTGGGGTAGGCGATGCGGATGTTGCCCTCGGCGCCGAGGGCGAGGAAGCGCTCGATGCGGGCGCTCGAGTGCTCGGGGCCCGATCCCTCGTACCCGTGCGGCAGCAGCAGCGTCAGCCGGCTCGTCTGGCCCCACTTCGACTCGCCGGAGACGATGAAGCTGTCGATGATCACCTGGCCGGCGTTGGCGAAGTCGCCGAACTGTGCCTCCCAGAGGACCAGCGCGTTGGGCGAGGCGGCTGAGTAGCCGTACTCGAAGCCGAGGCAGGCGATCTCCGAGAGCGGGCTGTTGTAGAGCTCGAAGGGGGCGGAGGCATCCTCGAGGTTCTGCATCGGGCAGTACTTGAGGCCGGTGTTCTCGTCGTGGAGGACGAGGTGGCGGTGGGAGAAGGTGCCGCGCTCGGTGTCCTGGCCGGTGAGGCGGACGTGGACACCCTCGCTCAGCAGCGTGCCGAAGGCGAGCGCCTCCGCCTGGCCGAAGTCGACCCCGCCCTGCTCGAGCGCCTCGATTCGTTTCGAGAGGGGGCGGCGCAGCTTGCGGTGGACGTTGAAGCTGTCCGGCGTCTTCAGCAGCTCCTCGTTCAGCGCCCGCAGCTTCTCGGCCCCGACCGCGGTCTCGACCGGCGGGCTGGCAGTGCGGTCGAGCAGTTCGCCGGTGCTGGTGGTGGCGCCGGTTACGGTCGGGTCCTCGTAATCGCCGGCCTCCATCTTCTCGCGCAGGCCCTTCAGCGCCGCCGACATCTCCTCGCGGCGCTGCTCGGAGGCCTCGCCGACTTCCTCCGGAGAGATCGTTCCCTCGCCGATCAGCTTCTCGGCGTAGATCTCGGAGACCGGCGGGTGGGACTTGATCTTGGCCGCCATCGTTGGCTGCGTATAGGCGGGCTCGTCGGTCTCGTTGTGGCCGAAGCGGCGGTACCCGACCACGTCGATGACGATGTCCCGACCCCAGCGCTCGCGGTAGGCCATCGCCAGCCGCACCGCGGCCGAGCAGGCCTCGACGTCGTCGGCGTTGACGTGGACGATCGGGACGTTGAAGCCCTTCGCCATGTCGGCGGCGTAAGGCGTCGAGCGCGCCTCCTCCGGATCGGTGGTGAAGCCGACCTGGTTGTCCTGGATCAGGTGGACCGTGCCGCCGGTGCTGTAGCCCTTCAGCGACTGCAGGTTGAGCGTCTCGGCGACGACCCCCTGGGCGGGGAAGGCGGCGTCGCCGTGCAGCAGCACCGGAACCGCGCGCTTGGGATCGTGCTTCAGCTCGGCGCCGTCGAAGTCGGACTGCAGGAAGCGGGCGCCACCGGTGACGACCGGGTCGACGAACTCGAGGTGGCTCGGGTTGGGGTAGAGGCGGACCGAGATCTTCTCGCCCTCGGCGGTCTCGTAGACGCCACGGTGGCCGTAGTGGTACTTGACGTCCCCGGTGCCGCCGTGCGGGATGCCCGCGACTGCCTTCACCGCCTCGATCCGCTTCGAGCCCTCGAACTCGGCCAGGATCGACTCGACCGGGCGGCCGAGGTTGTGGGCGAGGACGCTGAGGCGGCCGCGGTGGGCCATGCCGAAGACGACCTCCTCGGCGCCGCTGCGGTGCGAGAGTGTGACCAGCTCGTCGAGCATCGGGACGATCACGTCGAGGCCCTCGATCGAGAACATCTTCTGGCCCAGGTAGGCCTTCTCGAGGAAGCGCTCGAACTGGAAGACGTCGACCAGGCGGTCGAGCAGCCGCCGTTTCTCCTCGTCGGTAAGTGGCTGCCGGTGGGCGCCGGTCTCGATCATCTCGCGCAGCCAGATCCGCTGCTGGTGCGAGGAGAGGTGCTCGAACTGGTAGGCGATCGTGCCGCAGTAGGTCTGGCGCATCCGCGGCAGCGCCTCCAGCAGGGTTTCGCCGGGGACGCCGATGCGCAGGATCGAGGCCGGGATGCGGCCCATCAGCTCCGGCGTCAGATTCACGTTCTCCGGCTGCAGCGCCGGGTCGCCCTTGGGCTCGGAGCCGAGCGGGTCGAGCTGGGCGGCGAGGTGCCCGTGGGTGCGGTAGGCCTTGAGCAGCGAGGTCGCCGCCTGTACCGCCTGCAGCAGCTCTTCGTCGACTTCCCCAGGAGCGGTGCTCGGTTCGGCGCTGGTGGGAGCGGTAGCGGTGCCGGCGAGCGGAGGCGCCGAGGCCGAGGTGGGATGGGCGGAGGAAATGCCGCTGGCCTCGATCTCGAGGTCCGCGGCAACCTTCTCGTAGAACTCGTCCTCTCCCTGCAGCAGCTGCTCGACCCGGCGCAGGAAGGCCCCCGACTCGGCTCCCTGGATGACCCGGTGGTCGTAGGTCGAGGTCATCGTCATCACCTTCGAGACCCCGAGCTGCTTCAGCCTTTCCGGCGAGGCGTGCAGCCACTCCGGCGGATAGGCGATCGAGCCGGTGGCGATGATCGCACTCTGGCCGCTGAGCAGTCGCGGCACCGAGGCGACGGTGCCAATGCCGCCCGGGTTGGTGAGGGAGACGTTGGTGCCCTGGAAGTCGTCGGCGGTGAGCTTGTTCTCGCGCGTCTTCGCGATCAGGTCTTCGTAATAGGAGTGGAAGGCGGCGAAGTCGAGCCCGTCGGAGCCTTTGATCGCCGGCACCATCAGGCTGTGCGAGCCGTCCTTGCGCTCGACGTCGACGGCGATGCCGAGGTTGACGGCGCCGCCCTCGATCGCGTGCGGCTTGCCGTCGCGCTCTTCGAAGGTCCGCACCATCACCGGGAATCCCCTGGTCGCCTGCACGATCGCCCAGGCGACGAGGTGCGTGAAGGAGACCTTCAGCCCCCGCTCTTTCAGCACCAGGTTGATCGCCTTGCGTTTCGCATCGAGCGTGTCCACCGCAATGGTCCGGAACGACGTCGCCGTCGGCACAGCCCGGCTCTCGTCCATCGCCTTGGCCAGCATCGCCGCCGGCCCCCGCAACAGCTTCGCCTCTCCGGCGGCCGTGGCGGCAGGCGTCCCGTTCCCACTACCGTCGGCAGCCGCCAGCACATCGTCCTTGGTCACCTTCGACCCCGGGCCACTCCCGCTAACGGAAGCAAGGTCGACGCCGTTCGCCTCAGCTGCTCGCCGCGCGACGGGCGTAGCCCTGACGTCCTGCGTTCCGTTGCCCGAGCCGCCCTGGGAGTCCCCGCCGTTGGCCACAGCGGTATCTGCCGCGACAGGCGCCCGCGGCCGCACCGCTCTGTCCATCACCCGATCCCTCACCAGGCTCCATCTCAGCCAACGGAGCCCCAACCGGCACCTCCTCATCCACGGACGCGATCAACTTCGTGATGACGCCATCCATGGGGGCAGGGACCTCTGCGTCCACCTTGTCGGTGGACACCTCGACCACGGTGTCGCCCTCGTTGACGAAGTCTCCCTCCGCCACATGCCACTCGAGCACGATCCCCTCGGTCACCGACTCGCCCATCTCGGGCATCGCGATCTGCACGGTGGCCGTCTCTGCCATTTCTGCTTCTGAGTGTATGGAACCGAGGGAACGAGCTTCCGGGTCGAGGTAGGCTGAAGGCGATGAACTACTTCGTGACCGGAGCAACCGGGTTCATCGGCCGCAATCTGGTCGCGCGCCTGCTGCAGCGCGAGGGCACGATCTACGCGCTGGTGCGAGCCGGCTCACGCGGCCGGTTGGAGGAGCTGCGCACGAGCTGGGGTGCCGACGGGGCACGCGTCGTGCCGGTCGCCGGCGATCTCTCGCAGTCCAGTCTCGGCGTCTCCGAGGAGGACCTGGTGGCGATGCGCGGCGAGGTCGACCACTTTTTCCACCTGGCTGCGATCTACGACATCACCGCCGATGCCGAGAGCCAGGAAATCGCCAACGTCGAGGGGACCCGGCACGCGGTCGAGCTCGCGGGCGCGATCGAGGCCGGCTGCTTCCACCAGGTCAGCTCGATCGCCGCTGCCGGCCTCTACAAGGGCGAGTGGCGCGAGGACATGTTCGACGAGGCGGAACGGCTCGACACCAATCCCTACTTCCGCACCAAGCACGAGTCCGAGCGCCTCGTCCGCGAGGAGTGCACGCGGCCCTGGCGGGTCTACCGGCCGGGAATCGTCGTCGGCGACTCACGCACCGGGGAGATCGACAAGATCGACGGGCCGTACTACTTCTTCAAGGCGCTGCAGCGGCTGCGGCGGGTGGCGCCCTCGTGGCTGCCGACGATCGGGATCGAAGGCGGTGAGATCAACATCGTCCCGGTCGACTACGTGGCCGCCGCGATCGACCACATCGCCCACAAACGGAAACTGGATGGGCGCGCCTTCCACCTCACCGACCCCAATCCCCACACCGCCGGCGAGGTGATCAACCTCTTCGCCAAGGCGGCCGACGCGCCGCAGATGGCGGTGCGGCTGGACACCGACCTGACCGAGCCGGCGACCGGGCTGGCGCGGACGGCGCTGAAATTCTTCCCGCCGGCGAAGCGGGGCCTGAAGGTGGTGTTGGGTCAGCTGGGCCTTCCCGCTTCGGTCCTCACTTACGTCGACTACCCGACCAGCTTCGACTCGACCGAGGCACAGAAGGCGCTGAAGGGGTCGGGGATCGAGGTGCCGCGGCTGGAGAGCTACGCGGCCAAGGTCTGGGACTACTGGGAGCGCAACCTCGACCCCGACCTGTTCAAGGACCGCTCGCTCTCGGGCGCGGTGCGGGGCAAGATCGTCCTCATCACCGGCGCATCTTCCGGGATCGGCAAAGCGACCGCGGTCAAGGTCGCCGACGCCGGCGCCACCGTGCTGTTGGTCGCCCGCTCGGCCGAGAAGCTGGAGGAAACCCGGGACGAGATCGCCGCCGCCGGCGGCTCGGCCCACATCCACCGCTGCGACATGTCCGACATCGAGGACATCGAGCGGATGGCCGAGGAGGTGCTCGGCTACCACGGCCACGTCGACATCCTCGTCAACAACGCCGGCCGCTCGATCCGCCGCTCGGTCGCCCTCTCCTACGACCGCTTTCACGACTTCGAGCGCACGATCCAGCTCAACTACCTCGGCGCCCTGCGCCTGATCCTGGCGCTGCTGCCGACGATGCGAGCGCGCAAACAGGGTCACATCATCAACATCAGCTCGATCGGGACCCAGACCAACCCGCCACGCTTCTCGGCCTACGTCGCCTCGAAGGCGGCGCTGGACGCCTTCAGCCGCGTGATCGCCTCCGAGGTGAAAGACGACAAGGTCCACCTGACGACGATCAACATGCCGCTGGTGCGCACGCCGATGATTGCGCCGACGCGGATGTACGACATGTTCCCGGCGATCACCCCCGAGGAGGCGGCGGAGATGATCGCCAAGGCGATGGTCGGGAAACCGAAGAAGGTGGCGACCAGACTCGGCAACTTCGGCGAGCTGCTCTACGCGATCGCCCCCAAAGCCAGCGACTCGATCCTCAACACCGCCTACAAGCTCTTCCCCGATTCGCAGGCCGCCAAGGGCAAAGGCGACGAGGCGCGGGAAAAGGCGCCTTCGACCGAGGCTGTCGCCTTCGCGCACCTGATGAAAGGCGTGCACTGGTAACCGGAGGCTGCATGTGCGGCGGCGTCCGTTTCGAGATCTCCGAGCCGCTGCTCGGCGCGATCTACTGTCACTGCAAGCGTTGCCAGCGCCGCACCGGGACGGGCTACTCGGTCAACGCCCTGACCGCCCCCGGCACCTACCGGACCGTCGCCGGCGAGGAGCTCCTCGATTCCTTGGACCCGGGGGAGGGGGGCTGGGTCAAGTCGTTCTGCTCGCGCTGCGGCAGTCATGTGTTCACGACCAACCCGGAGAACCCGGAGATGGTCGGCATCCGCATGGGCACGCTCGACGATGATCCCGGCATCCGACCGGGTGCCCACCAGTTCGTCGCCTACGCCGCGCCCTGGGCGCCTGTCCCCGACGATGGGCTGCCGCGCTTTGCGGAGCGGATCGCCCCCGGCGCGACCCCGCTCGACCCGGCCGGCGAGTAGCTCGCTGTGGACGCGGGGCGCAGGCTCAAGCACTGGGGCTGGGGGTACGAGGACCAGGCGCCGTCCGAGAAGGAGCTGCAGGAGGCGGCGGCGGGGATCCGCGAGCGGTTCGGGTTCGGGGGTGAGCCGGAGATGGCGGTGCCGCTGGAGGAGGTGGAGCTGCGGCCGGCGCGGCTGAGGGCGCCAGAGCGGCTCGGCGACCTCTTCTCAGCCGACCGTTACGAGCGGGTATCGCGGGCGCTGGGGAAGGCCTACCGGGACGTGGTCCGGGGGTTCCGCGGCGAGTTCGAGAACCCGCCGGACCTGGTCGCCTTCCCGCGCGACGAGTCGGAGATCGAGACGGTGCTGAGCTGGGCCGAGGCCGAGGGGGCGGCGGTGATCCCGTTCGGGGGTGGCACCAGCGTCGTCGGCGGGGTCGAGCCGCGGCTGGGCGAGCGACCGGTGGTGACGATGGACCTGCGCCGGCTCGACCGCGTGCTGGAAGTCGACCCGCAGTCGCTGGCGGCGCGGATCCAGGCGGGCGCCACCGGCCCCCGGCTGGAGGAGCAGCTGCGCGAGCACGGGCTGACCCTGCGTCACTTCCCGCAGAGCTTCGAGTACGCGACGCTCGGCGGCTGGATCGCGACCCGCGCCGGTGGCCACTTCGCGACCCTGGAGACCCACGTCGACGACCTCGTCGAGTCGGTGCGAGCGGTGACCCCGCGCGGGACCTGGGAGAGCCGGCGGTTGCCCGGCTCCGGCGCGGGGCCGTCTCCGGACCGGCTGCTGCTCGGCTCCGAGGGGATCCTCGGCGCGATCGCCGAGGCCTGGGTGCGGGTGCGGCCGCGGCCCGAGTACAAGGTCTCCTGCGGGGTCGAGTTCGCGGACTTCCTCGCCGCCGCCGGCGCCGTCCGCGAGATCTCCCAGTCCGGCCTGCACCCCTCCAACTGCCGCCTGCTCGACGCCTCCGAGGCGGAGCTGACCGGCGCCGGCAGCGGCGAGGCGAACCTGTTGATCCTCGGCTTCGAGTCCGCCCACCACCCGGTCGACGCGCCGATGGCCCTGGCCCTGGCGATCGCCCGCGAGCACGGCGGCACGCCGGGCGAGGTTCGGGGCGGTGGCGGCGAGAGTGGCGACTCGGTAGGCGCCTGGCGCGGCGCTTTTCTGCTGGCGCCTTACCTGCGGGATACGTTCGTCGCCTGCGGGGTGCTCTCGGAGACGTTCGAGACGGCGATCACCTGGGACCGCTTCGAGGACTTCCACGCGAGCGTGATGGAGGCGGCGCGCAAGGCGGTGGCCGCGATCTGTGGCGCACCGGCCGAGGGCGCCGGCGCGCCCCGCATCAGCTGTCGCTTCACCCACGTCTATCCCGACGGCCCAGCTCCCTACTTCACGGTTCTGGCTCCGGCGGTCCGCGGTGGCGAGGTCGAGCAGTGGGACGAGATCAAGGCTGCGGTATCCGAGGCGCTGATCGAAGCCGGCGGCACGATCACCCACCACCACGCGGTCGGCCGCGACCACCGCCCCTGGTACGACCGCCAGCGCCCCGCCCCCTTCGCCGCCGCCCTGCGCGCCGCCAAGGCCGAGCTCGACCCCGCCGCGATCCTCAACCCAGGCGTCCTCATCGACCCGATCTAGTGAAGCACCGGGCTACCCTTTTCTCCATGGCCGACGACGAGCGCAAAGCGACGACCTCAAGCCTCGCGCCGACGATCCCTGGCGGGCCAATGAGGCATCCCGGCGGCGACAGCTGCGCGAAGACGGCCGCCGGCCGCTCGCGGTCAACCTGGCCGAGGGCTTGGCGTTGAGCGAATTCCTCTCAACCTTCACCGGAAGCGCACGGAAGAGTTGACCCCGGCACTGCTGCGGTTGCGGGAGTTGCTCGCCCGTCTGATCGAGGCGGAGGTGCGATTCGTGCCAAGAGCCCGGCGAAGACCGGGGATGACACCCTCCGGCGCTACCCTTTCGCGACTCGATCTCCCGGCCCTGGTGGGATTCAGTCCTCCCTGGGGCTCCCCGCATGGAAACGATCACCTCCGAACAACCGACCGTGCCGGCCGACGGCGCGGCTGAGGCTCCCGAGCCGGTGGTGCCGCGGCGCTCGCCGCTGCGGGCGGCGATCAAGACCGGGCGACCGCAGGAGTGGATCAAGAACGTCTTCGTCTTCGCCGGGCTGCTCTTCTCCGGCAAGTTCAACCAGTCGCACGAGGTCGTCCAGGCGCTCCTCACCTTCATCGCCTTCTGCTTCATCTCCAGCGCCGGCTACTACGTCAACGACCTGATCGACGTCGAGCTCGACCGCAAGCACCCGAAGAAGCGCTTCCGGCCGCTCGCCGCGGGGGAGCTTTCGGAGGGAACCGCCAAGGCGATCGCGCCGGGCCTGGCGATCGTCGCGATCGTGATCGCCTTCGCTGCGGTCAACTGGGAAGTGGGCCTGATGGTGGTCGGCTACGGGATCGCCCAGATGGCCTATAGCCTCGGCCTCAAGCAGATCGTGATCGTCGACGTGATGGTCCTGGCCGGCCTCTTCATCCTCCGCGTCGCCGCTGGCGCCACCGCCGTCGACGCTCACGCCTCGGAATGGCTGCTGCTCTGCACCGGCATGTTCGCGCTCTTCCTCGGCGTCACCAAGCGCCGCCAGGAGGCGGTCTCCGAGCTGCACGAGGGGACCAGCAGCCGCCCCGTCCTCGAGCACTACTCTCTGCCCTTCCTCGACCAGATGGTCGCCATGGTCACCACCGGCACCGTGATCAGCTACTCGATCTATGCCGTCAACTCGCCGATCATCGGCAACGAGATGATGTGGACGATCCCCTCGGTCCTCTACTGCGTCTTCCGCTACCTCTACCTGATCTACGACCGCGCCGACGACCGCTCCACCGCCGCGATCGTGGTCGACGACAAGCCCCTGATCGCCGGCGCCGCCAGCTTCGCCCTGGTCGCCTTCCTCCTGCTCTACGTCTTCAACTAGACCAGGCCCTCCTCGGGCGCGGCTTCCATCAGGTAGAAGCGGGCGCGGCCGAGCTCCTCGCCGTCGACCTGGACGACGGCGGCGTGGGGGCCGACGGTCTCGAAGTTGGCGGTGGCGCCGATCGACATGACGAGGCGCTGCTCCTGGCCCTGGGGCATGCCGGGCGGGCGGCCGGTCTCGAAGCTGGCGGTGAGGCCCTCGCCGAGTTCGACGCCGTCGGGGTCCTGGATGCTGACCGTGAGCTCGTGCGGGTCGTTGGTCTCGTGCCAGGCGACGTCGATGCCGAGGCCGATGTGGAAGGACCACTCGTGCGGCAGCTCGGGCAGGCGCAGGACGTTCCAGCCGCCGCCGTTGAGGTAGAGCTTGCCGTTGACCGCCTCGCTGTGGTCGGCGAGCAGGAGGAAGCCGATGTTCATGGCGCCTCGGGGTAGGGGACGACAGGGAGGTCGGAGAGCAGCTCGACCTTGCCGTTGCGCGTGAACTGGAGGTCGATCGTCTCGTCCTTGCGGTAGGTGCCGAACAGGCCCAGGTACATCGCCAGCCAGCGGCCGGTGCCGACCTTCTCCTTCACGATCGGGCGGCTGAAGACGATCTCGCCACCCTCGATCGAGTAGTCGCCACCCTCGGTCTGCTCGATCCCGTTGATGAAGACCGTGAACGGCGGCCCGGCGCCGGCCGGCAGCTTCACCCGCTCGCCGGCGGCGTAGCTGCCCTTCGGTATCTCGGTCTCGGCGCCGCTCATCGTGCCTCTGCCTCCAGAGTCTCCCGCACCAGATCGAACGGCGTCTCGTGCCGGCTCGGGTCCAGCTCCTCCCGTCCTACCCCACCGCGGTAGGGGACGAACGTGCCGTCGCCGCGCACGTCGACGCCGGCGACCGGCTTGCGCAGCAGCCCGCGGCCCTGCAGCTGCAGGCGCGCCTGGACCTGGTCCTCGGGCTTGAACTCGCGCAGCATCGAGGCCGTCTTCACCGGCCCGCCGGCACGGATCGCCAGCGCCCGCTCGCGCATCGTCGCCACCGCCTCGGCGAGGTCGTCGAAGCTCTGGTGGGAGACGTCGGCGCCGTGCCGGACGGTCAGCTTCCAGCGGGGCACGACGGGCAGGCCGCTAGGCGCCGCGCCGCGGCCGTTTCGGCCGTTTCGCCGGCGGGCCGACGATTTTCTCCGGCCCGTCGCGATCGGGGACCGCGACGTAGGAGCGCTCGCGCTCGCCGGTGTAGATCTGGCGCGGGCGGGCGATTTTGGTCTCTGGGTCTTCCTGCATCTCCATCCACTGCGCGATCCAGCCGGCGGTGCGGGGGATGGCGAAGATCACCGTGAACATGTTGGTCGGGATGCCCAGCGCCTCGTAGATGATTCCCGAGTAGAAGTCGACGTTCGGGTAGAGCTTGCGCGAGGTGAAGTACTCGTCGTCGAGCGCCTGCTTCTCGAGCTCGCGGGCGATCTCGACCAGCGGGTTGTACTCCGTCGCCTCGAACACCTCGTCGAGGTACTGCTGGATGATCCGCGCCCGCGGGTCGTAGTTTTTGTAGACGCGGTGGCCGAAGCCCATCAGTTTCTCCTCGCGGTCTTTGACGCGGGCGAGGAAGTCGGGGATGTTGTCGGTCGACTCGATCCGCTGCAGCATCCGCAGCACCGCCTCGTTGGCACCGCCGTGCGAGGGCCCGTAGAGCGCCGCGACCCCGGCCGCAACCGCCGAGTAAGGGTCGACCCCGGAGGAGCCGACCCCGCGCACCGCGTTCGTCGAACAGTTCTGTTCGTGATCGGCGTGGAGGACGAAGAGGACGTCGAGCACCCGCGAGAGCACCGGCTTCGGCACGTGCTTGTCTTCGGTCGTCTTGAACATCATCGAGAGGAAGTTCTCGGCGAAGCTGAGCTCGTTGTCCGGGTAGACGTAGGGCAGCCCCATGTTGTGCCGGTAGGAGAAGGCGGCCAGGGTCGGAACCTTGGCGATCAGCCGCACGGCGGCCATGTAGCGCTCTTCGGGGTCGTCGATCTGCTTCGCGTCGGGATAGAAGGTGGAGAGGGCGCCGACGCCGGCCAGCAGCATCCCCATCGGGTGGGCGTCGTAGCGGAAGCCCTGGAAGAACTGCTTCAGGTCCTCGTGCACGTAGGTGTGGTGGGTGATGTCGAAGACCCAGCGGTCGAGCTGCGGCCCGGTCGGCAGCTCGCCGAAGATCAGCAGGTAGGCGGTCTCGAGGAAGGTCGAGCGCTCGCAGAGCTGCTCGATCGAGAAGCCGCGGTGTTCGAGGATGCCGGCGGCGCCGTCGATGTAGGTGACCGCGGAGCGACAGGAGGCGGTGTTGGTGAACGCCGGGTCGTAGGCCAGCATCCCGAATTCGTCCTCGTCGACCTTGATCTGGCGCAGGTCCATCGCCCGCACCGTGCCGTCCTCGATCGGCAACTCGTACGTCTTGCCGGTGCGGTTGTCGGTGACTGAGAGGGAGTCGGGCGCCATCGCGGCGCTCATTCTGTCAGTTCGCCTGCGCCGGCCGTTAAGAACCGGGGAGGCCCTCGAACTGGGTCATCCGGCGCAGCATCTCGAAGCGCTCGTCGATCTCCTCGCGGCTGAGCCGGGAGACCCGCTCGGTCCCGAACTCCTCGACGTTGAAGGAGGCGAGGACGGTCCCGTAGCCCATCGCCCGCCGCAGGTGCGCCTCGTCGAGCTCGCCGGCCTGGCCGTCGAGGTAGCCGAAGAAGCCGCCGGCAAAGCTGTCGCCGGCGCCGGTCGGGTCGCGCACGTCCTCGAGCGGGAAGCCCGGCAGCGCGAAGAACCCGTTCTCGGTGAACAGGGCCGCCCCGTACTCGCCCTGCTTGGCGACGACGGCGCGCGGGCCCAGCTCCATCACCGCCCGCGCCGCCCGCGCCAGGTTCGACTCCCCGGTCAGCATCCGGATCTCGGCATCGTTGACGACAAGGCACTCGACCTCGGCGATCGCCGCTCGCAGTGAGTCCTGCGCGGTCTCGATCCAGAGGTTCATCGAGTCGAGACCGCTGAAGCGGGGTGCCGCGCACTGGGAGCGGACCTGGCGCTGCAGGTCCGGCTGGATGTTGGCCAGGAAGAGCGTGTCGGCAGCCTTGGCAGCCTCGGACAGCTTGGGCTCGAACTCGCCGAAGACACCGAGCTGGGTGTCCTCGGTGTGGGCGACGTTGAGGTCGTACTCGTAGCGACCGCGCCAGAAGAAAGACCGCCCGCCGGCGACCCGCTCGACGTCGTCGGTGAGCACGCCGCGCTGCTCGAGCACCGCGAACTGCTCGGGCCCGAAGTCGTCGCCGACCGGCCCGACCGGGCGCACCTCGGTGAAGAAGCTGGCCGCGAGCGAGAAGTGGACGGCGGCGCCGCCGAGCATGCGATCGCGCTCCCCGAACGGGGTCTTGACCGCGTCAAAGGCGATTGAGCCGACGACCGTGAGCGACATGCGGACGGCAGCCTAGTGCACTGTCTGGTGACGCACGACCGCAAATGACGGCCCCAGATCGCCGCCATACGGCGTCCTCAGTCGTCCAAATGGCGCTGCCATTCGGACTCCCTGCGTCCTTGTCTGGCGGCGACTGGCCCTCGTCATTCACTGGCCGGCGTCACCAGACAGCGCACTAGCGTCTGCCCTGCGAGACTCCGCGGCCGGTGAAAGCAATTCAGATACAGGAGTTCGGCGGCCCCGAGACGCTCGAGTACGTCGACCTCGATGACCCGACGCCGGGCGAGGGCGAGGTCCTGGTCGAGGTCGCCCGCGCCGGCATCAACTTCGCCGACACCCACGCCACCCGCAACGACTACCTGGCCGAGCAGTCGCTGCCGTTGATCCCGGGGGCGGAGGTCAGCGGTCGCACCCCCGACGGGCGCCGCGTCGCCGCGCTGCTCGGCAGCGGCGCCTACGCCGAGAAGGTGGTGGCGCCCGAGGCGCTCCTGATCCCGATTCCCGACGAGGTCGACGACGATCGCGCCGCGGCGATGCTGCTGCAGGGCCTGACCGCGATGGCGCTGGTCAACCGTTGCGCCCGCATCGAGGCGGGCGAGACGATCGTCGTCGAGGCCGCCGCCGGCGGCACCGGCACGCTCTCGGTGCAGATCGCCAAGCGGGCCGGCGCGAAGGTGATCGGCCTCGCCTCCAGCGCGGAGAAGCGCGCGCTCGTCGCCGGCCTCGGCGCCGACGCCACCGTCGACTCCCGCTCCGAGGACCTCGGCGCCGCGATCCGCGAGGCCAACGGGGGCGAGCGCGTCGACGCGGTCCTGCACATGAGCGGTGGCGCTTCCTTCGACGCCGAGCTCGGGGTGCTGGCGCCGCTGGGCCGGATGGTCGTCTTCGGCATCGCCTCGCGCGAACAGCGCGAGGTCTCGACCGCCTCCCTGCTGCGCGGCTCCAAGGCTGTGATCGGGTTCTGGCTCGCCCACCTGCTGATGCGGCGCGATCTGGTGGCGCCGATGATCGGCGAGCTGCTGGGATCGGTTGCCGCCGGCGAGCTCGAGGTCACCGTCGGCGAGGTCTACCCGCTCTCCGAGGCCGCGCGGGCGCATGAAGACCTGATCGCCCGCCGGACCAGCGGCAAGCTCCTCCTGGATCCCAGTTCAGTTGCCTCGGCTTCCGCGTCCGGGGCGGCCAAGTGACCGACTTCCGCGACCTCGGCCTCTCCGCGCCGATCCAGCAGGCGCTGGACGAGCTCGGCTTCCATGCCCGACCCCGATCCAGGAGCAGGCGATTCCCGAGCTGCTGGGCGGCCACGACGTGATCGGGCAGGCCCAGACCGGGACCGGCAAGACCGCCGCTTTCGGTCTGCCGCTGCTGCAGTACCTCGATCCCGAGAACGAAGAGGTGCAGGCGATCGTGCTGACGCCGACCCGCGAGCTCTGCATCCAGGTGACGCAGGCGCTGCGCTCCTACGCCGAGCATCTCGATATCGAGATCGTCGCCGTCTTCGGTGGCGCCCCGATCCGCTCGCAGCAGTCGCAGCTGCGCTCCGGGGCCCACGTCGTCGTCGCCACCGTCGGCCGCATGAAGGACCTGATGTCGCGCCGCTCATTGGTGCTGACCGCCGCCCGCTACGTGGTCCTCGACGAGGCCGACGAGATGCTCGACCTCGGCTTCATCGAGGACGTCGAGAAAATCCTGCGGATGTGCCCGAGCGGGCGCCAGACGCTGCTCTTCTCGGCGACGATGCCACCGCCGATCAAGAAGCTCGCCGAGAGCTACATGTACGACCCGGTGACGATCAAAATCACGCCGAAGAAACTCACCGTCGACGCGATCCAGCAGGCCTACATCGAGGTTCCGGCCAAAGACAAGGCGGTACGCCTGGTCGAGCTGCTGAAGACCGAAGAACCCGAGCAGGCGATCATCTTCACCCGCACCAAGATCGGCGCCTCGAAGCTGGAGAAGACGCTGAAGGACAAAGGCCTCGACGTGAAGGCGCTGCACGGCGACCTCAGCCAGGGCGTCCGCGACGGGGTGATGATCTCCTTCAAGGACCACCGCGTGAAGCTGCTGGTCGCGACCGACATCGCCGCCCGCGGGCTCGATATCGAGCATGTCACCCATGTCATCAACTACGACGTGCCGAACTCTTCCGAGGTCTACGTCCACCGCATCGGCCGCACCGGCCGGGTCGGCCGCACCGGCCGCGCGATCACCTTCGTCACCCCCGCCCAGCGCGAGGAGATCGATCGCATCGAGCGCGACGTCAAAACCTCGATCGGCGAGTGGGAGACGCCGGAGGAGCGGCTCGAGCACGCGCCGCGCCCCCGGCGCCGCGAGCGCAAGGAGCGGCAGGAGCAGGTCGAGCGCGCTGCCGGCGAGAACGGAGCCGCAGCCGATTCCCCGGCTGAGGAGGACGAGCCGGCGCGCGACAGCGTCAAGCTCTTCGTCAACCGCGGCGAGCGCAGCGGCATCGAGGAGGAGGACCTGCGTTGGGCGCTGCGCGAGGGCGCGGTGTTGCCCGAGGAGGCGATCCACGACGTCCGCGTCCTCCACCGCTTCTCCTTCGTCGAGGTCGCTCCGGATCAAGCCGAGCGTGCCGTCGAGTTCCTCGACGGCACCAAGCTCAAGGGCAAGGAGATCCGGCTCGAGATCGCGAAGAGCTGAGATTAGCGTCGTCAACGTAGCGTAAGAGCCGTCCTTTAGGTAGCGTAAGGGCCGTCGTTTTGGTAGTGTAGAGAGATGGAAACGGCTTCCCAAAGCGGTTACAGGCAGCGGATCGTCGATACTGAGCTCGATGAGCTGATCGCCGCTCTGCCGGCTCTGTCCCTTGTGGGGCCCAAGGGGGTGGGCAAGACCGCGACCGCCTCCAGGCGTGCGGCGACCGTCCACTCCCTGGACGACCCCGCCCAGCGCAGCTTCGCCCTGGCCGAGCCTGCCCGGCTGCTCACCTCTCCCCCGCCGGTGCTGATCGACGAGTGGCAGCACGTGCCCGAGTCCTGGGACCTGGTGCGGCGCGCGGTCGACGCTGGCGCCGAGCCAGGCCGGTTCCTCCTCGCCGGCTCCGCCTCTCCCGACGGCCTCGGCACGCATTCGGGGGCGGGTCGAATCGTCGACGTGAGAATGCGTCCTCTGTCCTTGGCGGAGCGGGGGCACGGCGGACCCACCGTCGGCCTTCGCCAGCTGCTGAGCGGCGATCGCCCTCGCCTGCTTGGCGGGACCGGCATGCGTCTGGACGAGTACGTCGAAGAGATCCTGTGCTCGGGCTTCCCGGGTCTGCGCGCACTTACCGGGCGTTCTCGGCGCGCCCAGCTCGATGGCTACCTCGACCGCATCGTCGACCGCGACTTCCCCGAGCTCGGTCACGCGGTGCGCAACCCGGCGGCGCTGCGACGATGGATGACCGCCTATGCGGCAGCGGTATCGACCACCGCCTCGTTCGAGGCGATTCGCGACGCCGCCACCGGCGGTCAGGGCGAGAAACCGGCCAAGACCACGACGCTGCCCTACCGCGACGTCCTCGAGCGGCTCTGGATTCTGGATCCGGTCCCCGCCTGGGCACCGACCCGCAATCGCATTCGCCGCCTGGCGATGCCACCCAAGCACCAGCTGGCCGACCCGGGGCTGGCAGCGCGGCTACTCGGCGTCGACGCCGATGCTCTGCTCGAGGGAAAAGCCCCCCCAAACCTGGCGGTTCGCGACGGGTCTCTGCTGGGCTCCCTCTTCGAGTCTCTCGTCACGCTCTCGGTCCGCGTCTACGCCCAGGCGGCCGAGGCTCGTGTCTCCCACCTGCGCACCAGCGGCGGCGAGCACGAGGTCGATCTGATCATCGAGCGTGCCGATGGCCGCATCGTCGCGATCGAGGTGAAGCTGGCCCGGAACGTGGACGGAGATGACTGCCGCCATCTGCGCTGGCTTGGCGACCGCATCGGCGAGGACGCTGCTCGACGCCGTGATCGTCACGACCGGCGAGGAGGCCTACCGACGGCCGGACGGCATCGCCGTCGTTCCCGCCGTCCTGCTGGGTCCGTGAGGCCGCCGCCGAAGACCGACGATCAAACCCTGTCGCTGGTCAGCTCGGCGATTCGCTCGAGCAGGCGGTCGAAGTCGATCGGCTTGTTCACGTAGCCGCTGACTTCGAGCTCGCCGGGGGCGTTGGCGTCGGTCGCGTCCTGGTGGGCACTGACGATCAGGGCCGGGGTCTCGACGCCCATCGCCCGCAGCTCGCGCAGGGCATCGAGCCCCGACTTGCGCGGCATCATCGCGTCGAGCAGGAGGACGTCCGGGAGCCGGGCGGGGTCGCCGTCGTGCCAGCGGTCGGTGACCTCTTGGCCGTCGGCCGCGGTCTCGACCGCGTAGCCGGCCATCTCCAGCCGCGTCCGCATCAGCAGCAGGATCGTCTCCGAGTCGTCGGCAACCAGGACCCGGACCATCAGCTCGCCTCCGCCGCGTGGCGGTCGGGACCGGTCGCCGAGGGCTGGCCGGCCGCCGGCAGGCGAATGCTGAAGGTCGAGCCGACGCCGGGGGTCGAGGCGACCGCGATCGTGCCACCGTGCAGCTCGACCAGCGATTTCGAGATCGCCAGGCCGAGCCCGGTGCCGCCGACGCGCTGGGTCAGGCCCGCGTCGCCGCGGACGAAGCGCTCGAAGATGTGGTCCAGCTGGCTCTCGGGAATCCCCGGCCCGTCGTCGGTCACGGCTATCTCCACTTCGACACCGACTACCCGCGCCGTGACCCCGATAGACGCCCCTACGGGCGAGTACTCATGCGCATTGGTAAGCAAATTAACCAGTATTTGGCGAATCCGGTCGGCCTCGGCGTAGATCAGCGGCAGACCGGGCTCGACCCGCTGGGTCAGGGTCTGGTTCGCCCCCTCCGTCTGCGCTCGCATCGTCCGCACCACGTCGTCGATGAGCGGTGCCACCGCGGTCGGTTGCGGAGTGATCCCGAGCCTCCCGGCGTCGCTGCGGGCGAGGTCGAGCAGGTCGTTGAGCAGGCGGACCAGGTGGCGGCAGTTGTCGAGGATGATCTCGACCGTCTCCACCTGCTTCGGGGTGAGCGAGTCGCGGTCCAGCATCAACAGCTCGGCGAAGCCTTGGACCGAGGTCAGTGGGCTGCGCAGCTCGTGCGATGCGGTGAGGACGAACTCGTCTTTGAGGCGGTCGAGCTGGTCGCGCTGGCTCGCTTCCCGCTCCAGCTCGTCGGCCATCTCGTTGAAGGCGGCGCCGAGCGTCGCCGTCTCCGCCAGGCCACCGACCTCGACCCGGGCGCTGCGCTCGCCGCCGGCGAGCCGACCGGCGGCGTCGACGAGCTCCTCCAGCGGCCGTCGCATCGAGCTGATCAGGCCGCTGAACAGGAGCAGGGCGCCGGTCAGGCCGGCGATCAGCCCGGCCGCGACGAGCAGGGCGGTGTCGCGCGTGTCGGAGGAGATCTCGTCGCGCAGTTCGTTGCGATGGTCGGCCTCGCGGGTGATCGTGGCCCGGGTCGCTTTCGAGCCCGCGCCGTCCGCCAGCCGTTCCCGCGCCAGGATCTCCACCTGGTAGGAACGGGCGATCGCGTCCTCGAAGTCCTGCCGTTGCTGGATGAAGCGGCCGACCCCGATCACCGCCATCGCGGTCAGCACGGCAAAACCGATCGCGAAGCCGATCCGCAGCCGGTTGGCAAGCGATGGGCTCAAACGGCGGCCCCGTCGTGAATATGCTTGCGCCCCTATGGCGGACGAGGATAAGGGCAGCGACACCGGCGCCGCGGACGCGCCGGACGGGATCGACCGCGACGGGGTCGAAGCCTGGTTCGCCCTCAACGTCCCCAGCGCCAGCCCGCCGCTCTCCTTCGAGCGGATCGCCGGCGGCCACTCGAACCTGACCTACCGCGTCAGCGACGCCGGCGGCAACCGCTGGGCGCTGCGGCGGCCACCGCTCGGAAAGCGGCTCGGCTCCGCCCACGACATGGGCCGCGAGCACAAGGTCGTCTCCGCCCTCGGGTCGACCGCGGTGCCGGTCGCGCCGGTGGTCGGCCTCTGTCAGGACGACGCCGTCAACGGCGCACCCTTCTACGTGATGGAGTTCGTCGAGGGGCCGATCCTGCGCGGCCTGGCCGAGGCCGACGCCTTCCCCGACGAGGCCGACCGGCGCGCGATCGGCGAGCGGGTAGCGGACACGCTGACCACTATCCACGCCGTCGACCCCGACCAGGTCGGCCTCGGCGACCTTGGCCGCAAGGAGGACTACGTCGCCCGCCAGCTGCACCGCTGGCAGGGCCAGTGGGAGAAGTCGAAGACGCGCGAGCTGCCGGCGATCGACTCCGTCCACGATCGGCTGGCAGCCCGCATCCCCGAGCAGGGCCCGGCGACCCTCGTGCACGGCGACTACCGCCTCGACAACATGATCCTCAGCCCCGCCGGCGAGGTGGCCGCGGTGGTCGACTGGGAGCTCTGCACGCTCGGCGACCCGCTCGCCGACGTCGGCCTGCTGGCGGTCTACTGGCCCGACCGCGGTGAGGAGACGATCGCGCTGGGGCAGCCGGCCAACCTGGCGCCCGGATTCCTGACCCGCGAGGAGCTGATCGGGCGCTACGCCGAGCGCTCCGGCCGCGACCTCTCCGAGCTCGACTTCTTCGTCGCCCTCGGCTACTGGAAGCTGGCGATCATCCTCGAGGGCGTCTACGCCCGCTACGCCGCCGGCGGCTACGGGAAGGTCGACCCGGGCATTCAGGAGTTTGCCCGCCTGGTCGAGCGCCTGGCCGAAGCGGCGGACGAGGCTGAGCGCCGCGGTGGCTGAGCCTGGGAACCTCGTCCGTTCCGCTTGACAGTCTCCCTGGGTCTTGAAAGGCTCGTTGAGAAAAACTGAGTAGGTCGCCCGGCTTGCACAGGGCGTTCTTGTCCACCGTTCCCGAAGCAAGGAGAACTTCTCGTGAAGCAGATTCGCAAGCGGCTCACGTACGCAAACGTGATGTCGTCGATCGCCGTCTTCCTGATGCTGGGCGGCGCCACCGCCTTTGCCGCGCAGAAGATCGGCAGCAACGAAATCAAGGGCAACTCGATCACCACCGGCAAGATCAAAAAAGAAGCCGTGACCGCGGCCAAGATCAAGGCTGCTGCCGTGACGACCGCCAAGCTCGGGCAGAACGCCGTCACGAGCGAGAAGATTGCCGACAACGCGGTGACGACCACCAAGATTGCCGACAACGCGGTTACGACCGCCAAGATCGCCAATGAGGCGGTCACCAACGCCAAGATCGGAAACGGCGCGGTGAGCGTTACCAAGCTGGCGGCGAATGCCCAGCCCACGCCCGTCGCTTCGCTCGAGGTGAAAGGCAACGGCGAACTGATCTCGGGGAGCCCGGGCGTGGTCGTAAAAAAAATCGGTACCGGCGCGTACTGCGTAGGGTTCCCGTTCGCAGCTTCCGGCGGTGCTGTCTCGACCAGGGGTGACACGGCAGCCGGCACGACCGCGCAGACGACGGTCCCTGCCGATGGAAACTGCAATCCGCACCCTGGGTTCCAGAGTGCAAGCGTCTACACGATCAGCAGCGGTGGTGCCCTCTCCGATCAGAACTGGGGCGGCATCTACCGCTAGCGGGACTGGAGTTGGAGAGTTTCGGAGGACCGGGCTTGCCCGGTCCTCCGTTTCTCTCGGGTACCTGAAGTCACGGTGAACATGATCACGACGACCTTCACGAGCAGGCGCCTCGCCAGTCTGGTTCTCGTCTCCGCCTGCCTCTTTTGGCTCTGCGCCTGTGGGGGAACGAGCACCGATAAGCAGCCCGAAACCACCTCCTCGACTGCGCCGGCACAAAGCGCCAGAGACGGCCGCGCCTCCGAGCGCAAGGAGCCCACCGCCGGTAAGAGAAGGGTCACCGCGGCAAAGAGCGAAGCAGAGAGAGACGCAAGTCCGACCGGCGAAGAACGTCATCGCAAGTCGCGAGCCGCTACTGCGAAGAGCGGCTCGGGCGACGATCGCGAGGCGACCGGGAAGCGGGGAGGGAAGCAGAGCGCAACGAGCTCTCCTGCAGCTGCCGGAGCAAGCCCCGCCGAAAAGGCGAGCGATCCCGGGGGCGGGACGGTTGGCGACCCGGGGCCCCCGGCGGCCTCGCCGGAACATCTGGTTGTGCCCAACTCGAGCGGATCGAGTGTGCCGGCGCCCGGGGGCGGGGCTGAGACGCCCGAGTCGATGAGCACCAAGCAGCCTGGATCCTGATCGGGGTAGCGATCCCGAACAGTAAGCATCGGCGCAATTTACGTACTCGTCTGTAAAAACAAACTACTCAGGCTTCCATCGACTACTTCTCCACTCGTCTAGGCTGGCGAGTGGTGGGGGCTGGTGATCTACAACCGGGGAGGGTCACGTCACGGTGGAGACCGTGACCGTGACCGTGCTCGAGGCCGAGCATGTCTCGAAGGCGTTTGGCGCGACGCAGGCCCTGGATGACGTCTCCATCGAGCTGAAGCGAGGCAGCGTCCACGCGCTGCTCGGCGGCAACGGCTCCGGCAAGTCGACCTTGATCAAGGCGATCGCGGGTGTCGAGCCGGCGGACGCCGGTGAATTGGTGGTGCGCGGCGAGCGCCATGACCTGCGCTCGATGACTCCGGCGGCTGCGCGCGAGGCCGGTCTGCACTTCGTCCACCAGCGGCGCTCGACCTTCCCGGACCTGACCGTGACCGAGAACCTGGCGATCGGACGCGGCTTCGACACGGGAGTCGGCGGACGCATCGAGTGGCGCCGGGCCCGGAAGCGCGCTGCCGCCGTGCTCGAGCGCTTCCAGATCGACGCCCACCCGGACCGGGAGCTGGGTGAGCTGAGCCCGGCGATGCAGACGATGGTCGCGATCGCCCGCGCCCTCCAGGACCAGGACGGGGATGCCGAAGGCGTCCTCCTGCTCGACGAGCCGACCGCCGCGCTGCCCGCCCCGGAGGTGACCCTGCTCCTGGATGCCCTGCGCCGCTACGCCGCCGCGGGCCAGGCGATCGTCTACGTCACCCACCGTCTCGAGGAGGTGTTCGCGGTTGCCGACCGGGCGACCCTGCTGCGCGACGGGCAGGTCGTCGGAAGCGTCGAGCCGGGCCAGCTCGATCACGATGGCCTGGTCGAGCTGATGATGGGGCGCAGCGTCGAGCAGATCGAGCGCCTGCGCGGCCGGCCGCAGGGCCGCTCGGTTCTCGCCGCCCGTGGGCTGGCCTCGGGCCGACTCGCCCCGCTCGACCTCGATCTCGGCGCGGGCGAGATCGTCGGCCTCGGCGGCCTGATCGGCTCCGGGCGCTCGACCGTGCTCCGGGCCCTGTTCGGGGTCGACCCGCCGCGGTCCGGCGAGGTCTGGATCGACGGCGAGCGACGGCAGATCGGCTCGCCATCCGATGCGATCGCGGCCGGGCTCGCCTACGTGCCCGAGGATCGCCAGCGCGACGCCGCCTTTCCCGACCTCAGCGTCGGCGAGAACCTCTCGCTGACGGCGATCCCGGATTACTGGCACCGGGGGACTCTCAACCGCCGGCGCCAGCGTCGCGACGCACTCGGCCTGTTCGATGCCTTCCTGATTACCGCCGAGTCCGAGGCGGCTCCGTTGAGGTCCCTGTCCGGCGGCAACCAGCAGAAGGTCGTGCTCGCCCGCTGGCTGCGCCGACAGCCACGGGTCCTGCTGCTCGACGAGCCGACCCAGGGCGTCGACGTCGAGGCTCGCGCCGAGATCTACGAGCTGATCCACGCTGCCGTCGCCGGCGGCGCCGCGGCGCTCGTCGCCTCCTCGGACTTCGAGGAGCTGGCGCGGATCTGCGACCGGGTGATCGTGCTGCGCAAGGGACGGTCGGTCGCCGAGCTCCGTGGCGAGCGACCTCGAGGCCGAGCCGATCGCCCGGCTCGCCAACGCGAAGGTCGCGGCATGACCCTGCAGCGGCCGCTGCGCCATTACCTCGAGGCCTACGCGTTCCTCGTCCTCCTGATCGCCGCCGCGGTCTTCTTCAGCGTTTGGCCGGAGACGGGGGAGACCTTCACCTCGGCCGCCAACCTGCGCACGCTCGTCAGCAGCAACTCGGTGATCGCGATCGTCGCCCTGGCGGCGCTGGTGCCGCTGGTCTGTTACGAGTTCGATCTCTCGGTCGGGGCGATCGCCGGCCTCTCCTCCGTCTTCGTCGCCACTGCCCTCGCCGGCGGGATCTCGGTGCCGGTGGGCATCGCCCTCGGGATCGGCCTTGGCCTCTTCGTCGGCTGTGTCAACGCGTTGCTGATCACCCGGGTCGGTGTCAACGCGGTGATCGCCACCTTGGGCGTCTCGATCATCCTCGCCGGCGTCGTCAACCAGAAGACCGGCGGTCTCTCGGTGACCGGGGACATCCCGCTCGGCTTCAGCGAATTCGGTTCCAGCAGCTGGCTCGGCGTGCCCAAGATCGCCTACCTCCTGGCGCTGGTGGCGGTCGGTGTCTACTACCTGCTGGAGCACACGCCCTACGGCCGCTACCTCTACGCCTTCGGCTCCAATCGCGAGGCGGCGCGGCTGGTCGGTATCCGCACCAAGCTGGTCCTGGGCTTGACCTTCGTCATCTCCGGCGCCCTCTGCGGGGCGGCCGGGGTGCTGCAGGTCGCGCGTGCGGGCAGCGCCGATCCGAAGGTGGGGGAGACCTTCACGCTGCCGGCGCTGGCCGCGGCATTCCTCAGCGCCGCCGCGATCAAGCCCGGTCGCTACAACGTCGCCGGCACGCTGGTGGCGATCTTCTTTCTCGCCGTGCTCAACAATGGACTCAACCTCGCCGGTTCACCCGAGTACGTGAGCAGTTACGTCAACGGCGCCGCTCTGATCGTCGGGGTCGGCCTCGCCGTTCGTCTCGGTCGCCGGCAGGAGGTGTGAGGTGAAAGGGAAAGTGGGGGAAGCGATGAGTGGCAGGGTCGTGCGACGCCTGGTTTTGGTCGCCGTGACGGTGGCCGCCGCAACGGGCTTCGTGGCCTGTGGTGGCAGTGATGGAGAAAGCGGGAACCCGAACGGTAAGCCGAGCAGTGGCGATGTCGCCCGCTACGAACGGGAGCTGGCTTCCCTCTACAAAGGGACCTATGAGGGGCCCAGTGGTGGTCCGGTCAGACCACCCAGGGGGAAGAATGTCTGGGTGATCTCCACCGGCCAGACGATCGAGGCCGCGATCAACGCCGCGGCGGCGATGGAGGAGGCCGGCCGGGAACTCGGCTGGGAGGTCAGCGTCTTCGATGGCAAGTTCGACTCCAACCGTCAGATCTCCGGCATCGAAGGGGCGCTGGCCGACGGGGCGGACGGGATCGTTCTCATCTACATCGACTGCCCGCCGGTCAAGGCCGCGCTCCAGCAGGCCAAGGCCGCCGGGGTCGAGGTGGTCGGGATCCAGTCCCAGGAGTGCGAGCCGGCGCTGGAGAGTCATGTGATCCGCTACGCCGGGCACCGGGATTTCGTCACCTACCTCTCGCACGGTTTCGGTGGCACCCAGGCCAAGTGGGTAATCGCGAAGACCAAAGGTGAGGCGAAGACGATCGTCACCGCCGAGACCGACCTCTACTCGACCAGGGTGACCTACGACCCCGGCATCACCGACGAGTTCGCCAAGTGCGACACCTGCGAAATCGTCGACACGGTCGAGTTCGTCGGCTCCGAATTCGGACCGGCGCTGCAGCAGAAGATCGAACAGTCGCTGAACCAGCACCCGGAGGCAAACTCGTTCATCGCCGCCTACGACGCGGTCATGACCGGGGGCGGAGGGGCGGCTGCCCTGCGCGCCTCCGGCCGCCTCGACGAGCTCGAGGTGATGGGCGGCGAGGGGTCGAAGCCCGGCATCGAACTGATCTACGAGCGGGCCGGGATGGACGCCTGCACCGGCACTCCCACCGCCTGGGAAGGGTACGCGGCGATGATGAGCTTGGCGCGGATCTTCGCCGGCCAGGATCCCGAACGCGGCGACAGCGGCATCGGCGAGCAGGTTTGCGACCGCGATCACAACCTGCCGCCGAGGGGCGAGGGATACCGGGCGCCGGTCGACTTCGTCGCCGCCTATCGCGAGCTGTGGGGGCTGCGGTGAGCGATCGCAGCTCGATCGACCTGCGCAGCCTGCGCTGCACGATCGCCGGTCAGGCCTGGGACCCCGAGGGGGAGGAGCGGATCGAGGTCGTCAACCCGGCCACCGGGGAGGTCGTTGCGACGGTTCCGGAGGCCGGGGACGCTGGTGCCGCTGCCGCGGTCGCCGCGGCCACGGACGCCTTCGACGGCTGGCGCCGGACCGTGCCCAAGGAACGAGGGAGGGCGATGCTCAGGCTCGCGGCGGCGATCGACGAGCGGCTCGAGGAGCTCGCCGAGCTGGAGTCGATCGACGTCGGCAAGCCGCTGGGACAGGCCCGGGTCGAGCTCCGCAGCGCCGCCGAAAAGTTCCGCCTCTACGCCGGCGCCGGCCGCGCGATGGGGTCCGTCGCCGGGGGCGAGTACCTGCCGGGCATCACCAGCTTCGTCCGCCGCGAGCCGATCGGCGTGGTCGCCGCGCTGGCGCCGTGGAACTACCCGCTGGGTGTGGCGGCCTGGAAGATCGCGCCGGCGCTGATGGCCGGCAACACGGTCGTCCTCAAGCCCTCGCCGGAGACGCCGCTGAGCGCGATGCTGTTCGGGCAGGTGAGTGCCGACCTGCTTCCGCCCGGCGTGCTCAACGTGATCACCGGCGGCGCCGCCACCGGCGAAGCGCTGGCGGCGCACCCGGACGTGGGCATGGTCTCGCTGACCGGTGGCACCGCGACCGGCCGCGCCGTGATGGAGGTGGCATCGCGCACGCTGAAGCGGATTCACTTCGAGCTGGGCGGCAAGGCGCCGGCAGTCGTGTTCGACGATGCCGACCTCGGACGCCTGGTCAAGGCGATGCGCGTCGCCGCCTTCGGCAACGGCGGGCAGAACTGCGCCGCCGCGTCTCGTCTCTACACCAGCTCCGGCCGCCGCGAGGAGGTCGTCGCTGCGATTACCGCGGCGGCGAGCGCGATCGAGCCTCAGGACCCCTATGAGAACCCGGACGCGCCGCTTGGCTCGCTGATCTCCGTCGCGCACCGCGAGCGCGTGCATGGCTTCGTCGAGCGGGCGGCGGGGGGAGGCGCCGAGTGTCCTCACCGGAGGGGAGATCGAGGACGGCCCCGGGGCCTATTACAGGCCGACCGTGGTCGCCGGCTGCGAGCAGGGGGACGAGATCGTCCAGCGCGAGGTCTTCGGCCCGGTGATCTCGATCGTCTCCTACGAGGATGAGCGGGAGGCGATCGAGATGGCGAACGGGGTCGAGTACGGGCTGACGGCGTCGGTCTGGTCCTCGAGCATCGACCGGGCGATGCGGGTGGCGACTGAGATCCAGGCCGGCACGGTCTGGATCAACGACCACGGCCCGAGCGTGCACGAGATGCCCTACGGCGGCTTCAAGCAGTCCGGGATCGGGCGCGACCTCTCGATCCACGGGATCGAGGAGCACACCGAGCTGCAGCACATCGCGATCACGGTGGGGGATGACGATGCCGGAGGGCGCTGAGGACAACGCCCACCCCTGGGGCGAGCGCGGCGCCGCTCTCGTCTTCGCGGCCGACGTCGACAGGGGCAGCCGTCGCGAGATCGAGGTGCTGCTGAGTTCCTGGGACCCGGACCTTTTCCCCGGCGGCGACATCGAGGTATCCGTCCTCATCGGAGGCGCAAGCAACCGCAACTTCGTCGCCGCCACGCCGGAAGTCACCTACGCGCTGCGGATCGCCAACGCCCAGAGCGAGCGCTTCGCGGTCGATCGCGCGGCGGCGATCCAGGCCCAGCACGAGGCGGCCGCCGGCGGTCTGGCCCCGGAGGCGATCGCCTCGAAGCTGCCCGAGGGCCACGTCCTCTCGGCCTTCCTCGAGGGGGCGACGCTCGGCGAGGGGCAGCTGCGCGAGCGGGATGTCCTGGAAACGGTCGGCGCCACCCTGCGTCGCCTGCACGACCTGCCGACCTCGCTCAAGGCCCACTCCCCGTTCGAGGACATCCGGTTCTGGACGCGGCTGGCGCGCAGCGACGGCACCGAGGCACCCCCCGATCATGGCGAGCTGCTGGAGCTGGTCTCGCGGATCGAGTCGGTGGTGCAGGGCGCCGGCCTGCCGACGGTCTTCTGCCACAACGACACCTACCCCGAGAACTTCATCCTCTCCGGCTCGCGGCTGCGGCTCGTCGACTGGGACTACGCGGGTCGCGGCTTGGCCTGCTTCGAGCTGGGCTCCTTCTGCGCCACCGCCGGTCTCGACGCCGAGCTGCGCGAGGTTCTGCTGCGCTCCTACGACGAGCACACGAGTGAGGCGCAGATCGCGACCGCCGAGCTGATGGAGTTCGTCGCCGCGATGCGCGAGGCAACCTGGGCGGTGATGGCGGCGCCGATCTTGAGGGGGACGACGACGACCCCCGCCGGCGGTCACGACTTTTACGAGAACCACCTGACGACCTACCTCGGCCTGGCGCGAGAGCGCGCCGCGGCGCCGAACGTCGACGATCTGCTGGAGGCGGCGACCGGAGCCGCCGAATCGCGGAGCTGGTAGCTGTGGTGGGGAAGAAACCGACGCAGAAGCGAGCGGCGATCGTCGCGGTCGCACGCGCCGAGCGGCTGAAGATCCTCGAATCCGGCCTGCCGATGGGCGACCTTCCCGAGCCCGCCAGCAAGGGTGGGGAGACCAAGCGCCGCATTCTCGACACGGCGATCACCCTCTTCGCGGAACAGGGCTTCGAGGCCTGCACGATGCGCGACATCGCCGCCGCGGTCGGGATCAAGGCCCCCGCCATCTACAACCACTACGCCGCCAAAGACCAGGTTCTCGCGGCGGCGATGGAACACATCATGGGCCGCTTCATGCGGGCTCTGCTGGCGCCCCTGGAGGAGGAGCCGGTTGAGACCTGGCTGAAGGGGATCGTCTGCGGCCACGTCACCTTTCAGCTCGAGTACCCGCGTCACTCGCAGGCGAGCGACGCACTGCTCAACGGCCCGACCAAGAAGAAGGCCCTGCCGCGACCCGTTTACCGGCGGCTGGTCGGGGTCCAGCGCGGCTATATCGAGCTGCTGACTGCCCTGGTCCAGATCTCCGCGCCGCGGAGCAACCAGCGGGACGATCGCATCGCCGCCTTCGCGATCGCGTCGATGTGCGATCGCACCGTGGGCTGGTACGACCCCGACGGACCGCTGGAGATCCAGCAGGTGGCCGACCGCAGTTGGAAGCTGATCAGCCGCATGATCGGCGCTTCGGCCTGAGCAGTTCGCGCCCCCCGCCAGCGCTGTTTTTGAGTTCTTGACTTGACCCGTATCCTCGTTTTACTAACGTTTGTTAGTGAACTGAGGGGAGCGATGCCCAACATAGATGTGATCGTGATCGGTGCCGCCGGTTCCCGGGCGCAGGCAATGTTCGAGATTGCCAACCGGGACGGCGCGGTCGGTCGCTGGCTTGGCGTCGATCGTTGCTGGGGTGAGAGGGAGAAACGGGCCTGCGAGGAGCTGGGTGTGCGCACGGTCGAGCTGGACCTGTTCGGGGAGCCGGACCGCCTCCGGGAACTTGCCGCTGAGGCGGCGCTGGTCGTCAACTTCGCCGGCCCCTACTACTGCATCGGTGCCGCCGTCCTCGACATCTGCATCGAGGCCGGCTGCGACTACCTCGACATCTGCGACGACCCCGGCGCGACGGCGGAGATGCTGGCCCGGGACGAAGCGGCGCAGGCGGCCGGGGTGCGGGCGCTGATCGGCATGGGCGCCTCGCCGGGTATCTCCAACATCCTGATCCGGGCCGCCGTCGAATGGCTGGGAGAGGCCGACGAGGTCAGCCTCTCCTGGGTCGTCGACGTCGCCGACCTGAACGGGGCTGCCCTACAGCACTTCTGGCACACCTTTGCCCCGATCGGGCCCGACGGGAGGCGCGGGCCGATGCCCGCCTGGGAGGAGCTCAGCCTGCGTACGGCGAGCTTCCCCGAGCCACTCGGGGAGCGGCTGCTGATCGGCCTTGGCCACCCCGAGCAGGTCACCGTCCCCCGCTTCCTCGGCATCGGTGCGGTGCGCAGCTACGGCAGCATCGTTCCCGAAGACAGCCTGGTCGTGAACTGGGCTCTGGCCAGGATGGGTGCCTCGGCGGACGAAGGGGAGGCCTTGCGAACCGCCGGCGCCGGCACGCCGGCGCCGGAGCTCTACCGGCGCTACCTCGAGGCCAGAGCGCCGACCGAGTACCTCGGCTGCGGCCTCGTCCTCGACGTCTGGTCCGGCGAAGAGGGGGTTCGCTTCGCCTCGGCTGGGGCGACCACGATGGACGAGGCAACCGGCGTGCCCGCTGCGGCGGGTATCGCACTGATGCTGGAGGGAGGGCCGGAGGAGGCCGGCGTGATGGCGCCGGAGTGCCTCGAGCCGGCCGAGTTCTTCCCGCGGCTGGGACGGTTCAGCTGTGGCACTGGGTCGCTGGGGGCTTATCGTCTCTGGGGTAGCGAAGAAGGTGTGCGGATCCGGATCCGCGACCTCCTGATGACTCGCACCCACTAGGAGACGACTTGAAAAAACCCTCGGTTGCCGTGATCGGGGCCGGTGTCGCCGGCCTCAACACGGCCCTGCGCGCGGCTGAGCTCGGGTGTGAGGTGACCGTGGTCGAGCGCGACCGTCTGGCCTCCGGCTCCTCGAGCCGCTCGGCCGGCGTCTTCAACATCAGCAGCACCGAGCTGCTGCAGGTCGAAGTCAGAGTGCGGACTCGCGAGCTGCTCGAGAAGTACGAGCGCGAGGACGGCCTGCGGCTGGCGCGGATCGGCTACGTGCGCCTGGCCAGGAGCGAGGCCCATGTGAAGATGTTCGAAGACGTGATCGCCCTGCAGCGCGAGCTCGGGGCGGAGCCCGCCGAGATCGTCGAGCCGGCACGGCTGCGGGAGCTGGTACCCCACCTGCGCACCGACGACCTCGTCGCGGCGATCTACAACCCGCGCGACGGCTGTATGGACGGCGTGCAGCTCTGCGGCATTCTCGCCGCCCGGGCCGAGGCGGAGGGCGCGAGGATCCTCCAGCACACCCGGGTCGAGGGCCACGAGCTGGTGCGCGGACACCACCGGCTGTTCACCGACGCCGGCCCGGTCGAGGCCGACGTCGTCGTCAACGCGGCTGGACCGTGGGCCACGGATGTGGGCGAGCTGCTCGGGCATCCCCTGCCGCTGGTCAACCAGGTGAACGAGGTGATCAGGGTGAGGCTGCCCCCGGCGGTCGACTACCCGGTGCCGATGGTCCAGGAATACATCCCGGGCGAGGAGCAGGCCGGCTACTTTCGCCAGGACGGCCGCGGCGGCATGATCGCCGGGATGCACACCTACTCGGCGCTGGAGGACGCCGCCTCGGCCGATCCGGATACCTACGAGGCGCTCGTCGCCTGGGAGACCCTGGACGCGGTCAGCGGGCGCGTCGGCAGCCGTCTCCAGGTCGAGGGGCTCGGGTTCGAGCCGGGATGGGCCGGCCTCTACCCCGTCAGCGCCGACGGCGAGTACGTCGTCGGTCCCTACGAGTCCGACCCGACCGTGTTCGCCTGCGGTGGTTTCAGCGGCCAGGGCCTGATCGCCGCCTGCTCGGTCGGGCCGGTGGCGGCCGAGTGGATCGTCTTCGGCGAGCCGCGCAGCCTGCCCGGCGCGGTGGTCTGGCGGCCGGACCGCCCCGGGCTGCGATGAGCGCGGGCGGGACACTGGCGCCGGCCGCGGCCAACCCGCTGCTGGACCTGGTCCCTGCCGAGCAGGCCACCGTGCCGGCGCTCCTGGCCGCGCGGGCCGAGCGCACGCCCGCGGCACCCTTCCTGCGCTGGGAGGGAGAGATCTCGAGCTATCGGCAGGGCTGGGAGGAGGCGCTCCGGTTCGCGGCCTGGCTGGCGCGCCGGTACCCGCAGAGCGCCCCTTTGCGGGTTGCCAGCTTCCTGCCCAACTGCCCGGCGGCACTCTGGGCCTGGCTTGGGACGCTAGCCGCGGGGGCGGTCTACGTCCCGCTCAACCGCGCCCACCGCGGCGAGATCCTCGCCGAGATGATGCGCCGCTCGGGTGCGCAGGTGCTGGTCACCGACGCCGCTGGGATGGACGACCTGCCCGACCTCGCCGGCTCGCCGCTCGAGTTCGTCCTCTCGGGCTGGGAGGAGGTCAGCGCTCTCGAGCCGGTGGAGCCGGCCGCTCCACGTCCGGGCGACCTGGCGGAGCTGATGTACACGTCGGGAACGACCGGTCGCTCGAAGGCGGTCGAGCTCAGCCACAACCAGCTCTGTCGTGGCGCCGGCTGGGTCGCCCGGGCGCTGCAGCTGGGTACGGACGACGTCTTCCACGCCTGGTTGCCGCTCTACCACGTCGCCGGCCAGGTAGACACCGTGCTGCCGACCGTGATCGGCGGCGGCACGGTCGCCCTCTACCCGACCTTCTCGCTCTCGCGCTTCTGGGAGCAGGTGGCCGAGTCCGGCTCGACCCTGCTGATCGGGTTCCCCAACGTCTACCAACTGCTGCACGCGCTGCCGCCGCGTGAGGACGACGCCCGCAACTCACTCCGCGCCGGGGTCACCGGCGCGATGCCGGTGGAGTTCGTCGCCGAGTTCGAATCCAGGTTCGCCCTGCGCGTGCACGACGTCTACGGGATGACCGAGGTCGAGCCGATGATCCTGCCCGAGCCCGGCGCGAAGACGCCGCCGGGCTCGTGCGGCCGGCCCAACCCCGACCTCGAGGTGACTGTGCTCGCCGCCGACGGCAACCCGGCCGCGGTCGGGGAGATCGGCGAAATCGTCTGCCGGGCTCGGGCCCCGACGTGGTCACCGGCGGCTACGAGGGCGACCCGGAGGCGACCGCCAAGGCGATGGCGGGTGGCTGGTTCCACAGCGGCGACCTCGGCCGCGCCGACGCGGACGGCTTCCTCTACTTCGTCGACCGGATCAAGCACTCGATCCGCCGTCGCGGCGAGAACATCTCCTCCTGGGAGCTGGAGGGGATCGCCTGCGGTCATCCCGCGGTCGCCGAGGTCTGCGCGATCGGCGTTCCCTCGCCGCTGGGCGAGGAGGACGTCAAGGTCGCCGTCGTCGCGGTCGCGGGGGAGGCGGTGGACCCGGCCGAGCTGCGTGCCTGGTGCCAGGGCCGGATGGCCGCCTTCATGGTCCCCCGCTACGTCGAGGTGGTGCCGGCACTGCCGCGGGCCGAGACCGGCAAGGTGATGAAGGAGGAGCTGCGCGGGGTCGGTGCCGGCACCTGGGACGCCGGCGACGGCCGCGGCTGAGCAGCTAGACCATCCGCGGGGGGTGTTTGGAGTTCAACTCCCCCGCCGCGGCCGCCTCGTCGCGCTTGGCCCAGCGGTTCAGCTCGCGCCGCGCCAGCACCATCTTGTGGACCTCGTCGGGCCCGTCAGCGAGCCGCAGCATGCGGCTGAAGCGCCAGAGCGCGGCCAGCGGGGTGTCGTCGGTCATGCCCAGCGAGCCGTGGATCTGGATCGCGCGGTCGAGCACGTCCATCACCATGTTGGCGGCGACGACCTTGATCGCCGAGATCTGCTGGCGGGCGGCGCGCTTGCCCTCGGTGTCCATCTTCCAGGCGGCGAACAGGGTCAGCAGCCGGGCCTGGTCGATCTCCATCCGCGAGGCGGCGATCGACTCCTGCACGAACTGCTTGTCGGCCAGCGGCCCGCCGAAGGCGACGCGCTCGTTGGCGCGGCGGCACATCATCTCGTGCGCCCGCTCGGCGGTGCCGATCGCCCGCATGCAGTGGTGGATGCGGCCGGGCCCGAGTCGGTCCTGGGCGATCGCGAAGCCGGCGCCGCGCTCGCCGAGCAGGTTCTCCTTCGGCACCCGACAGCCCGTGTAGCGGATCTCGCAGTGGCCGGGGCCCTTGTCGTGCCCCATCACCGGGATCGGCCGCACCAGCTCAAAGCCGGGCGCGTCGGTGGGGACGCAGATCATCGAGGCGCGCGCGTAGGGGGGCGCGTCGGGGTCGGTGACGACCATCGCGATCGCCAGCTCCGCTCCCACCGCGCCGGAGGTGAACCACTTGTGGCCGTCGACGACCCACTCGTCTCCGTCGAGTACGGCCTTGGCCTGGAGCAGGGTCGGGTCGGAGCCAGAGACCTCGGGCTCGGTCATCGAGAAGCAGGACCGGATTCGTCCCTCTAGCAGGGGCTCCAGCCATTTCTCTTTCTGCTGATCCGTGCCGTGCTCGGCGAGGATCTCCATGTTGCCGGTGTCCGGCGCGGCGCAGTTGAAGGCCATCGAGGCGGCCACCGGACTGCGACCCATCTCCTCGCAGAGCAGGCCGTACTCCCAGTTGCTCAGCCCGGGCCCAAACCGCTCGTCGGGCATGAAGAGGTTCCAGAGCCCCTCTCCCTTGGCCTTCTCGCGAATCCCGACCAGGATCTCCGGGTAGGGGACGCCGGGCGCGACCTCCTCGTCGAGGGCCTCCATCGCCTCCCGCTCGACCGGGTAGACCTCGGCATCCATGAAGTCGAGGACGCGCTCGCGCAGCTCGCTGACCTGGGGGCTGGGGGTGAAGTCCATCGGTTCCTCTCCTCGCGGGTTTCGCCTCGCAACGCTAGATGATCGGTCGTCTACTCAGCGGCGGCGGTAGCGGGCGAAGAGCTCGCCGTCCTCCTCCAGCAACCAGGCCAGATCGAGCTCGACCACCTGTGGCAGCTCCCCCTCGACCAGGGTCGGGGAGTTCTCGCCGCCGTTCAGCTTCGGTGCGATCGTCAGGAACAGCTCGTCGACCAACCCGGCCGCCTGCAGCGAGCCGTGCAGCGTCGGCCCGCCCTCGCAGAGCAACGCCCTGACGCCTTCCTCGCGGAGCGAGCGCAGGAGCGCCGGCAGGTCAACCGGCCCCTGGGGGCCGCTTTCGACCACGATCAGCCGCTGGCCGATATCGCCGTAGCGCTCGGCGCGCATCGTGCCGGCGCCGATCATCACCGCGTCGAAGCGGGTCCGCAGGCCGGCCAGCATGTGGGTATCGGTGTCGGAGCCGATCGGGCCGGAGACGCCGCCGATCGTCGCTCGCCCGTCGACCGTGGCGGCGAAGTTGACCGCCACCAGCGGCCGCTCCGCGTGCGGTTCCTCCCAGGGCCGGTAGGTGTCGAGCTGCTCGTCGACCGTGGTCGGGCCCGGATCGGGAAGTAGCCGCCGCACGCCGGCTGAGCCTACTCAGGAGTAGTCGTGCCAGCCGGCGAACTCGCGGCCGGCGAACTTCTGCAGCCCCGCCACGTCCTCGCCGAAGCGGCCGCGGACGGTCTCGAAGAGGTCGTCGGGGAGCTTCGGCTTTGGCGCTGGCGGCTTGTCGGGATCGTGGACGACCTTCTCGACCAGCCAGCGCAGGGACTCGGGCAGGCGGTCGAAGTTGCGGTCGAAGGAGCGCAGCCCGGGCAGCTTCACCAGCTTCTCCATCAGCTGGTATTTGTCGCCCTCCTTGGCGCTTGACTTCTCCCACTCGCGGTCGAACTGCTCGGAGGTGAAGGTCGCCTCGGCCCCGACGAAGGCGAAGGCCTTGCGCATCGTCTCCTCGCGTTCGGACTGCAGCTCCTCCTGGGTGATGATCTCGATCTGCTCGCGCTCGAACCGCTCCAGATAGGGCTGCAGCTGCATCCAGTACTTGGAGCGGTTCATGTAGGAGGAGTCGGGCTCCGAGAGCGACCTCGGCCAGGTCGCCGGTCTCGTATCCGGCGCCGGTCGCGTGCACCCAGTGGGAGAGGATGCGCTTGATTGGGTCGCGCACCATGTAGAGCAGGCGGGCATCGGGGCAGTGCTCGTGGATGCGCTCCGCGACCCCCTCGAAGCGGGGCAGGTTCGTGTAGTGCGGCGATGACTCCCCCCGCACCTTGAAGCGGTCGTCGAAGCGGCTCGCGTACCAGTCGAGCCCGAGGTCCCAGTTCAGCTCCTGGGCGAAGAAGTTGAGCTCCTTCGGCTTCGACATCTGGATTTCCGGATGCAGGCCGAGGTAGTGGTGGATGCTCGTCGTCCCGCACTTGAGGCCGCCGATGATGATGAAGTTGGGCAGCTGCGCGTGGCGTTTGCGGCGGCGGCGGAAACGGCTCTTGCGGTCGGCGGTGTAGCGCTCGCGGGCACGCGCGCACATCGCCTCGTCGGCGGGGTCACGGGGGGCGATCGGGGGCGGCGTGTGCGTGTCGGCTTCCGGCACGAGCGGGCTAGTGTAGCTGCGATGCCGTTCGCCGATCTCGGATCCAACTTCGAGCACTTCTTCAACGTCTCGACGGAATTCTTCCGCCACCTCTCGGACATCGAGTGGACCGCGTTCGGGATCGCACTGCTCTGCCTGCTGGCGATGCAGCTCGCCCGTGCCTGGGCCTGGCGCAACGTGCTGCGCGCCGCCTACCCGGACCAGCGCCTCCCCTTCTTGCCCCTCAGCGCTGCCTACCTGGCCGGGGCTGGGATCAACGCCATCCTGCCGGCACACGCCGGCGATGTGACCAAAGTCTTCCTGGTCAAACGCCAGATTCCCGGCTCCTCCTATCCGGCGGTGACCTCGTCCTTCCTCGTGCAGACGGTCTTCGACACCAGCGTCGGCATCCTCGTCCTCTTCTACGCGATCAGCCAGGGGCTGCTGCCGCCGCTGCCGCGGATCCCCGACCTGCCCGCCTTCGAGATCTCCTTCTGGGTCGAGCACCCGCAGGTCTTCGCGATCGTCGTCGGCACGACGCTGCTGGCGATTGCGATCGGCATCTACCTGCTTGCTCACCGCGTGCGGCGCTTTTGGGACCGCGTCAAACAGGGTGTCGCCATCCTCACCGAGCCACGCCGCTACCTGCGCGAGGTCGCCGCCTGGCAGGGAATCGGCTGGCTCTTTCGCTTCGCCGCTTTCTGGTTCTTCCTCGAGGCCTTCGGCATCGGTGGCTCGGTCGGCAGCGTGATGCTGGTGATGAGCGTGCAGGCGATCGCCAACATCGTCCCCTTCACGCCCGGCGGCGCCGGCGCCCAGCAGGCGCTCCTGCTCGCGACCCTGACCGGCCCCTCCCGCACCGCCGTCCTCTCCTTCTCGGTCGGGACCCAGATCGCGATGGCCGCCTGGTCCGTCGTCCTCGGGTTCACGGCGATCCTGCTGGTGTTCCGCACGACGGACTGGCGAGGTTTGATTCGTCAGGCCCAGGAAGAGGCGGAGGAAGGGAAAACGGACCGCCCGCCGCAGCCGGCGGGCACCTCCTAGCCAGGCTACTTCCGGATATCGCAGGGTTTGACGACGGTGCCCTGAACGAAGGTGCGGTCCTTGAAGGTGGTCTGGACCTTGGCCTGGAGGTGACCGTCAGTACAGCGAGCGTTGGCGATGCTGAGCGTCTTCCCCTTGTATTTCCATTTTCTGTCGATCTTGATCCGGGCGTAAACGCCTGAGCCGTAGTCGTTGACGATCCTGGGGAAGTCGAGCGCGACCCTGTACCCGTACCGGCCGTTGTCGATCTTTTCGATCTCCGCCTGCACCAGATAGGTCGTCGGCGAGGGATAGTCGAGGTGAGCGTGTCCGATCGCGGTTGGGTTGCCATGCTTCTCGGGTCCGTTGAAGACGGTGATGGGTGAGGAGGCTTCGATCGGGGCCTGTTCGGGGAGCTCGACTATCGCCGTGCCTAAGCCGGTGCCGATGATCGAGTCCGGGCAGAGTTTGCGCGCCTGTCTGGTGCTCGTTGCAACGAGCTTTCCCCACGTGCATTTGGGCAGGCCACGCGTCTCTGGAGCGCCGTGCCTGTCGAGTTCGAGCACCAATTTCCGCAGCGGCGATGGCCGGGTTCCGTCCTGGGTGCTGATCCGCCCGTGCATGAAGAAAGCGATCGGAGCGTTGTGGTCTCTCGGCAGCGTTTTGGGGGCAAATCCACCATCGCCGTCGATGACGATGTTGCCGGCCGTTATGTGCAGGGCGTAGGCGGCGCCGGCAGACGTGAGGGTGATCAGCGTGACCGCTGCTGCGAAGCGCATCAGCCTTCTCCTGCTCACTCCCCCGGGCTCCTCGACGCTGTTGTCATTAGCAATACGCATCGTTTCTTTCGAATGGTTCAATTCGAATCATTCAGACCGTAACGCTACTCTCAATGCATGTCAAGTCCGCGCCTGACCGAAACGTCGTTCGTCGTGCTCGGCATGCTCGAGCAGACCGATGAGGCGACGCCATACCAGCTCAAACGATTTGCCCAGGTCAGCGTTTTCAACATCTGGGCTGTGCCCCACACGCAGCTCTACACGGAATGCGAGCGGCTCGCGGAGGCGGGCCTGCTCGCCGAGCGGCGGGAGCACACTGGTCGCCGCCGCCGCTTCTACAGCCTCACCTCGTCTGGCCGCAAGGCCCTCGAGAAATGGCGCGCCGAACCCACCGGTGAGTTTCGTGAGATGCGCGACCCTGGAAGCGTGAAGCTTTTCTTCGGAGCCGATCCCGGACCATTGGCCACTGCTCAGGTGGAGGCGCACCGGCGCAAGCTGGACGAAGTCCGCCAAGCGCAGAAGATTCCCGACTTGCCACCTGGCATGCGCCTGGCCCTAGAACTTGGCGCCGGGCAGCAGCGCGCCCTGATCCGCTTTTGGTCGCGGCTGGCCGCTGAGGGCACTGATCAGCTCGACCAGCCCGGGTAGCGGCCGCCGACCTGCCACTGCCAGGGCGGGCGTTCTCCGGGCGGGAACTCGTAGTGGTTGCGGCCGGGGAGGGTCTCCAGGGGGACGAGGGCGGGGTCGTCGCCGAGCAGCACCTCGACGCCGGCCGCGGCCTCGATCTCGCCGCGGCCGGCGCGACGGGCGAGCCGTTCCCAGCCCAGGGTCGGTCGGTAGAGCCAGTAGACGACCTCGACCCAGCCGAGCGAACGGCGCCGGTCGACGATCTCGGTGAAAGCGGTGGTGCGGCGGCCGGAGGCGGTCAGGTGGGTGCCGGCGGCGACCGCGCAGCTGGCGCGGCGGCAGCGGCGGAAGTCGACCGGGGCCAGGGGCAGGCCGGATGGGCCCGGTCGCGCCACGGGCAGGGGGGCGAGCGCCCGGGTCAGCCGCGCCAGCGGCCAGCCGTAGGCCGGCACCAGCGGGTGGTGGCGGCAGGAGTCGGGAAGGCGCGGGCCGCAGACGAGTCGCTTGCCAAGCGTCGCCGCGAGATCGCGGCCGGCGCCGACCTCCCCGCCGGCGGCGACCGCGGCGATCGCGATCAGCAGCAACAGCGCCACCAGTGCGGCCAGCCCCGCCTGCTCGACGCTCGCCGATCCTCGCTCCGGTTCCCCTTGCTTCCACATCGGCCCGACGCTAGGGCGGGCCGGCGCACCGGTGGTGCGCGCAATGTCAGAACTCTCACCCGGCGGTGTCGCCGGTCTGCTTACATGGGGGCATGGAGGGCAGCCCCTTCAACCTCTTCGGCGACCCCGACGAGTTCCGCGCCCGCATGGAGGAGCTCTCGGAGCAGATGCAGTCCTCCCAGCGCGTCGCCTGGGCCGACAACGCGATCAAGCTGGCGGTCGAGATGACCGTCGCCTCGATCGGCCGCCTCGATCTCGAGGGCAGCGCCGACCAACAGGCGATGCAGGTGCGCGACGCGATCCGCGTCCTCTTCCCCGAGGCGGTCACGCTCGTGCGTGAGGCTAGAGAAGGTTTGTCCTAGCGGGGCCGCCCCGGTAGGGGTTTCGCTTAACTTTTTCCGAAAACAGCTATCTGCTGTCCGCCGGCGCCGCAGCGGAAAAAGTACAAGACGCTTCACCCCTACCGGGGCGGCCCCGGTCAGAGCAGATGCTCCACCCCACCGGACACTCCCGGTTCAGAGCAGGTCGAGCCGGAGGGTGATTACGGCGCCGCGGCCCATTAGGCCGCCAGCCAGCTCGACCGGGATGGCGATCAGGAGCGCTGGGATCGCCAGGACGATGGTGGCGAGGGCGTCGATGCGGCGCTGCCAGGGCTGGGGGGCCTTTGCGCCTTCGCCGCGGCCCAGGGCGCCGAGGGCGACGTTGTGGCCGAAGGTGACGCTGTTGAGCAGCGTCTGCCAGGTGGCGGTGAGGCTCGCCGCCGGCGCCCAGCGGCTCGACTTCACGACCTGGTCGCGGCGGGCGACGAGGCGCCGCACCGCCTCGACCGTGAACAGGTAGCGGGCTCCCGGCTCCAGCCCCGCCCAGCCGGCGCTGCCGAGCGAGGCGGCGAAGCTGACCCGGTTGGCGATCCGCGGGCGCTCGCCGCGGCCCCCCAGCTCCCGCAGCGCCTCCTCCGGCTCGCCGGGCTCGCCGGCGACGCCGAGCCCGCAGCTCTCGCAGCGGCTGACCGCACCGCGCAGGCCGGGCCGTGGCGAGAGCCAGCCGAACAGCGGCTCGCCGCAGGCGGGGCAGGGCGGGTTTTCCGGGCCGGCGCCGGCCTCGAGCTGGACGACGGGGGTGTGAGATCTGGGAGGCGGCATCCTCAGCCGACGTTTCCGGCTGGCCGACACTTTATGACAAACTTGAAAGTTGAAATTAGAATTTTCAAAGAATGATATATTTGCTTTTTAGAAAACCTCTTCGCAAGTATGCCATTTCCCCTCTTCCATCCGGAAAGCGACCTCCCTCGTCCGCTAGCTATCTCCAGAGAGGAGTTCAGCCAGGCCTTTTCAGCCGAGGACGGCCATGTGGAGAGAAAGACCGGCATCGGCACCCGAGCGTTGCAGGAGGCCGTTGTGGCCTTTTCCAATTCAGAGGGTGGAGTGATCTTGATCGGTGTTGACGACTCGGGGGAGGTTGTGGGAAAGCAGCTGACGCAGGGCGCGGAAGAGTCGATCCACAGGGTTGTGGCTGCGATCCGAAATCCCGGCCGCTACGACGTACAGGCGTTGTCGGTAGACGGGGTCCCCGTCATCGTCTTCTCGGTAGAGCGCAGGATCCAGGGATTTGCCCAGACGTCGAGTGGCAGGGCCCTCGTCCGCCGCGGCGCGATGAACGTAGCTCTATTCGACTCTGAGCTGTTTCGATTCATATCCGAGAGGTCGCTGGAAAGCTTCGAGCTGAGCGACTCCGGCACGTCTCTGGCGCAAACCGACAGCCAGCTGCTCGCCGAGCTCTCAGAGGCTTTTGGCTGGGAAGACGACAGCAACCTGCAGGAGCGCCTTGCCGAGCAGGGCTTGCTGGTTCCGGATTCGGATCGGTTGAGTGTGGCCGGGGCTCTGTATCTCCTGGCGGAGCCGGACGCGATCCTGGCGAAGGCATTCATCGAGATCCGCCGGTATCCCGAGGTCGAGAGCACCGACCCCGACAAGCGAATTGAGATCAAAGGACCGATCCATCACCAGGTTGCCGAGGCGACTGAGCAGGTCATGCAGGAGTTGGGGACGGAGTCCGTCGTTCTCGGGTTGAGGAGGCACGAGCTGCCGCGACTGCCCCGGGTGGTCGTGAGGGAGGCGATTGCAAATGCTGTCGCCCATAGATCCTACGAGGCAAGCGGGAGCGGATCGCGGGTTGAGATTCGGCCCGGCACGGTGACGGTCTCGTCTCCCGGGGCGCTGCCGGCACCGGTGACCGTTGACAACATCCGTGACGCGCAGTCCGCTCGCAATCCGAAGCTCATCTCGGTGATGCGGCGATTTCGCCTCGCTGAGGACGCCGGTCGTGGCGTCGATGTGATGCAGGATTCGATGATGGCGGAGCTGCTGGATCCGCCCGTCTTCGAGGACACGGGTCATTCGGTTGTGGTGGCGCTTCCCGTTCGTGGTGGCGTGACTCCCCAGGAGCGGGCCTGGGTTCGAGAGATCGAGAGTCGCGGAGAGATCGAGCCAATGGATCGAATCCTTCTGGTGCACGCTGCTCGCGGCGAGGATCTGACGAACTCCCGGGTTCGAGAGCTGGTCCACGTCGACCGCCTCGCCGCGACCACTGCGCTGCAGCGATTGCGAGACGCTGGCTTCCTGACGCAGCAGGGAGAACGCGGGGGAGCCGTCTATCGCCTCGAAGGCGATCTGGAACCGCCGGCTGGCCTGCGGCTGGGGAAAGAGGAGCTAAAGGATCTCGTTTGCTCGTTGGCGGAGGACGGGCCTGTAAGCAATGCCGATGTGAGGGCCAGAACGGGTCTCGATCGCATCGACGCGCTGCGGCTCTTGCAGGAACTCGTCGCCGAAGGGAGATTGGCTCAGGGCGGGCTGCGGCGGGGAACTCGCTATGCCCTGCCCGAGGCGCGGTGAGGTGAGATCTCCGGTCGGGCGGTAGCGTACGCCCCGTGCGGCTGGTCGAGGGGCGCTGGCCCCGGTTCTACGTTCACGAGAGGGGCTGAAGTTGGAAAGCAAGGCGGCAGTTCTGGAGTGGGAGTCGCGCTGGGCGAAGCCGGTCGCCTTCCTCACCTTCCTGGCGGTGGCGTTGCTGATCGTCTCCCAGGTGGTCGGCGGGGCTGTCAGCGGCGACGGTGACGCGGAGATCCTCCGTTCCACCCACGAGCACGCCTCCGCCGTCACCCTCTCGAGCCTGTTGCAGGCGCTTGGATTCGCCCTCTTCGCGGCGCCGCTCTTCTACCTCTTCCGCGCCGTGCGCGAGCGCAGCGACCGGGTCCGTCGTCAGCTGGTCGGGCTGGTCGTGATCGCGCCGCTCTTCCTCGCGATCTCGACCGGTCTGAGCGCGTCCGCCCGCAACGAAGCCGCCACGACCTTCGTCGACGGGGAGGCGAAGCCGGGTATCACCGTCAAAGCTGCAAAAGAGGATTGCGAATCCGAACAGCAGGGACCTCGGCGTCAAGGAGTTCGGCGAAGAATTCGACGCCCCCGGCAGCCCGCCCCTGAAGCAGTGCACCGAGACCAGGGTCGCCGACGAAGAAGCGTCGAATGCGCGCAGCGAAGCCTCGACCGCGGCGGCGGTCTCCGGCTTCGGCATCGCCGGCGCCCTCGGCCTCGCGGTTGCCCTCTTCTACACCTGCCTCTGGGCGATGCGCACCGGCCTGCTCGGCCGCTTCTGGGCCTCGCTCGGGATGGCCCTCGGCGTCGCCCTCCTGATCGGCCTGGTCATCTTCACCCTCGTCTGGTTCCTCTACTTCGCCCTCCTCCTGCTCGGCCTCGTCCCGGGAGGCAAACCCCCCGCCTGGGCCGCCGGCGAATCCATCCCCTGGCCCACTCCGGGAGAGAAAGCAGCTGACGAACTTTCACCGGACGAGGGAGACGACCCTGTCCTCCCCGCCGCCGATGAAGAGTCCTCCGCCGACCCCTCCGTCGACGAAGAGTCCTCAGCCGATCGCGCCCTCGGCGATCCACCCCGCAAGCGCAAGCAGCGCGACTAACTCTCGGCTGGCCGCCGTCTCAACCCGTCCCTGGGAGAGGGATCCGGGTAGGGGTGAAGCGTCTTGTACTTTTTTGCATGCCGGCACCCCTCGGACGGCCCCCAGCGATCCTCAAAAAAGTTAAGCGAAACCCCTACCCGGATCCCTCTCAGCCAAGAGGGTTAAGCCCAGGCGGCGCCTCGGTCTGCTCCTGCGCCCGCACCCGCTTCCGGTGCGTCCGGATCTCGCTCATGATCCGCTCCAGCCGTGGCTCCGCCGAGGTATCTACGTGAGTCATCGCCGCCGCGACCCCCGGATGGATCGCCGCGATGCGTTCGTGCATCGCCTGCGCCACCGCCCGGTAGGTCGGGTGCCCCTCGCGGCCTGAGCGCAGCTCGATCAGGTGCATCGCCTCGCGCGCGTTGAGGTCGAGGACGTAGCGGATCCGGTAGGCGAGGCTGAGCGCGTAGGGAGCCTGCTCGCGCAAGCCGGCCGCCAGCAGCCGCTCGTACTCGGCGCGCGAGATCTCGAGCCCGCGTTCGAACTCGCCGGCGGCGCCGGCCTCCCTGACCTCGTCGGGGACCCCGGCGCCGAGGTCGGGCCCCAGGCGCTGCCACTGGCAGGTCAGCATCCGGTGACGCTGCAGGTCGCGGAAGGCGCCGTAGTCGGAGACGATCTCGAAGCGGTAGCGCAGCGCCTCGAAGCCGCGGCCGGGGCGGTGGCGGCGGTTGGCGCGCTCACCGGCCAGCGCCGCCAGCAGTTCCGCCCGCTCGGAGCGGTCGAGCACGTCGATCCGCGCCAGCACCTCGGTCTCCGGTACCGCGGCGGCCTCGAAGAGGCAGGCGGCGAGCAGGTCCTCTTCGCTGCCGTCGACGTGGACCAGCTCGACCGAGGGCGCGTCCTCGCCGCTGTCGCGGCGGCCGAGGCCGAGCCGCGCGACCCAGCTCTCGGTCTGCTCGCGGCGGCGCTCCAGGTAGGAGACCCACTCGCCGCCGCGGTCGGGGCGCTCGACGCGGGAGACGAAGCTCGGCATCACCTGCTGCAGCTCATTCAGGATCATGCCGCCGTACTCGCGCGCCTCCGGCAGCGGCGAGGCCATCAGCCGCAGGATCAGCTGCTCGTAGGCCTGGCCGGAGGCGTAGATGCCGACGTGGCTCAGCGTCGCCGCCGGCAGCAGGCCACGCAGCAGGTCCAGCGCCTTGGCGCGGATCGAGCGCTGCCAGGCTCCCTCCGGCTCGCCCTCGCCGCGCGGCCAGCGCTCGGCCGCCCAGGCCTCGACCTGCTGCAGCGAGCGCGAGTAGATCGCGAACAGCTCATCCATCGCCGCCGCGAACTCCGGCCCCAGCTTCTGGTCGCGGTAGAAGCGGTAGCCACCGTCGCCGGGCAGCGGCTCGTCATAGGGGATGTAGCGGGTGGACTGCTCCAGGTAGGCGGCGAGGCGTCCGCGCTGCAGCAGCTTGGTGAGGATGTTCGAGACCCACTCGCAAGCGACGTGGGCACCGCCGACCTGGGCGATCGAGTCGTCGCCGTAGCCGACGAAGACGCGCTCGTAGAGCTGCGCCGCGCGCTCCCCCTCCTCGTCGTCGAAGGGGCGGCCGCCAGCGGGTGCGTCAGTCGCGAACTCCTCCAGGTAGAGGCGCCGCACGGTCCCGGAATACCGCGAATAGCGGGCAAAAAGCGCCCCCTTGACGGTCTCCGGCAGGTTCACAAGAGCGAAAACGGGCCGCTCGAGGTTGGTGAAATGCGGCGCCAGGACCGCTCTCTCCTCGGCGCTGAACTGTTCGACTGGATAGCGCACCGGCGCATCGTAGTGGTGTCCAGGGACGGGCTGGTTCAGGCCGCATATCCTGCGGGTATCGTCCGGTCACTTACTTAATTTTCAGGATGGCAAGATTCCCCGCACCCGACCCCACTGGCAGACGCCCACTCGGCGCCGGCATCCTCGTTGCCGGGCTGGGGGCGATCATCGCCGGCTTGCTGCTGCCGCTGGTGCTGGGTTCCTTCTCGCGGCGGCAGGCCTTCGTGCTGGCGCTCGTCGAGGCGCTCTGCCTGGTCGTGATCGCGGCCGGCATCCTCTTGCTGGCGCGTCGCCTGCGCACAAGCCATGACGCACTCTGGGCGCTGGCCCGGCGCGACGAGCTGACCGGGGTGGGCAACTACCGCAGCCTGCACGAGCGCCTGGCCGAGGAAATCGCCCGCCACCGCCGCCACTCGCGCGAGTTCGCCCTGATCCTGCTCGACCTCGACGGCTTTAAGGCGGTCAACGAGCGCCTCGGCCACCTCGAGGGCGACCGGCTCCTGGCCGAGATCGGGTCGGCGCTGAGCGACGAGGTGCGGGCCGAGGACTCTGTCTTCCGCCAGGGCGGCGACGAGTTCGCCGTGATCGTGCCTGAGGCGAACGCCGAAGAGGCCGAGGAAGTCGCGGCCCGGCTGCGCGACCGGATCTGCCACCGCGGCTTCGGCAGCGACGAGCGATGGCCGGTGACCGCCACCTGCGGTTTCGCGATGTTCCCGGCTGACGGCGTCACCGTCGACGACCTGCTCGGCTTCGCCGACGCCGACTTGTTTGCCGCCAAGCGTGAGGGGCGGGCGGTTTGAGCCGGACTTCGGCGTTTGAAAGTTGGCACAAAGAATTTACGCCGACACCTCCTACGCCCGCAACGTTTTGTCTAAGGTGCAATCATCGTGGAGGCGATGAGAGAAGCTTGGACCGACGATCGACTCGACCACCTAAACCGGCGGGTCGACGACGGGTTCGCGGAAGTAGATCGGCGCTTCGAACAGGTCGACCAGCGATTCGATCGGTTCGAAGCACAGGTGGACCAGCGCTTTAATCGGCTCGAAGCGGAGGTCGATCTGCGCTTCAACCGCCTCGAAGCACAGGTGGACCAGCGATTGGGCAAGGTCGAAACGGAACTGCACCGGGTCCACGACCGCATGGATTCGGCCCTGCGAGCGGCTTTGTACATCGGCGGAGCCATCTTCGTCGCCCTGCTCGGGATCGTCGTCCAGCTTTAACCGGGCGCCGCCGCCATCAGCTCGACTCGGTGCCCGCCAGGAGCGATCGCGTGGGCGCGGGGCGCGCCCCAGTGTGCGCGGCGGGTTACGACCTCGAAGCCGTGCTCGCGCAGGCGCGCGACCGTCGCCTCGAAGTCGGGCGTGACGACCGCGAGGTGGCCGCGGGCGGCGGCAGTCGGACGCTCTTCTGGCATCAGGTGCACCTGGGTGCCCTCGCGCTCGAGCCAGATGAACTCGGCCAGGGTCGGTGGCGGCTGTACCCGCTGGAACCCGAGCAGCTCGAACAGCTCGACCGCGCGCTCGATCTCGGCCGGGGCGATCTCGATGCCGACGTGATGGAGCATCAGAGCAAGAGTGACACGAGGGCGGCGCCGACCACGATCGCGGTCGACCAGGTGACCGCCTCGGCGGTGATCTCCATGTCGAGGCCATAGGCGTGGGCGATGACCAGCGAGTTGAGCCCGGAAGGCATTGCCGAGAGCAGGCGGTAGGCGGCCGGGAGGTCGATCAGTGGCGCCGCCAGCAGCATCAGCAGCGCCGGTACCACCGCCAGCCGGGTGACGATCGCGACCAGCACCGGCTTCGTCAGCGGCGGCGGCATCGGCAGCTCGCCGTGTTCGGCGTTCTCGGCCAGGGTGGCGCCGACGGCGAAGAAGCCGATCGGCAGGATCGCGACGATCAGGACCTGGGAGGCGTCGACGAGGATGTCCGGGGCCAGCGCCTGCGGCGCCAGCAGTCCCGCGATCGCCGCGTACAGCGGCGGGTTGCGGGTGAAGAAGGCACCGACCCGCTGGCGCGGCGTTTCTCCGGCCTTGGTCCCAAACGCGGCGCCGACCGCGAAAGCGCCGAGCAGCAGGCAGGGCCCGGTCACCAGCACGTCGTAGAGGACCGCGGTGGAGAGCTCCTCGCGGCCGAGCAGGGCCACCGCCAGCGGGTAGCCGAGGTAGCCGGTGTTGACGCTGAGCACGGTGCAGACGACGGCGCCGGTCTGGGGTCGGCTCAGCTTCAGCACCCGGCTCGCCATCCACCAGGCGAAGAGGGCGCCGAGCGAGGAGGCGACGATGCCGAGCGCCAACCCGACCCCATGGCCGACGTCGATCTCGGCGGCGGCGATGTTGAAGAAGATCACCGGCGGCAGCAGCACGTAGAGCAGCAGCACCAGCGCCCGTCGTGCGGCCTTCGCGGCCCCCTGCGGCCACTGGCCCTCGGACCAGACGCCGACGGCGACGGCGGCGATGATCGCGAGGGTGGTGAGGAGGACGCCCATGGTCGCGGCAGTCTGACGGTGCCGTGCTAGGCAGGGCGTTAGCCGAAGAGCGACGCGCCCGCCCGCGCCGCGAACTCCACCAGCGGCTGCGGGATCACGCCGAAGAAGACCGTCGCCGCCGCGGCCAGCAGCGCCGGGCCGGCCAGGTACCAGCGCCGGCCCGCCTCGGGGTCGACCGGGTCGGCCTCGGGCGAGGCGCCGGCGATCGCGGGCGCCGCGCCCGGCGCGGTCTCGCCGCCGCTGCGCATCCACATCGCCGCCACCACCCGCAGGTAGTAGCCGAGCGAGATCATCGTCCCGACCGCGATGAAGACAGCGAGCCAGGTGTAGTCGCCCTCGACCAGGGCCTCGATCAGGTAGATCTTGCCGATGAAGCCCGCGGTGGCGGGCAGCCCGGCCAGGGCCAGCATCGAGACCGTCAGCGGCCAGGCCAGCAGCGGTCGCTCGCGTCCCAGGCCCTGAACGGCGCGGATCGAGTCGCCGAACGGGGTCTCGCGCTCGCGGGCGACGACCACGGCGAAGGCGGCCAGGTTCATGAAGGCGTAGGCGGCGAGGTAGAAGACGAGCGAGCTGGCGCCGGCCTCGGAGGCGACCACGACCCCGCCCAGCATGTAGCCGGCCTGGGCGATGCCGGAGTAGCCGAGCATCCGCTTCAGCGAGTCCTGGCCGAGCGCGCCGACGTTGCCGACCACGATCGAGACCGCCGCCAGCACCGCCAGCGCCGGCTGCCACTCCTCCAGCTGCGGGCCGAGCGCTTCGACGAAGAAGCGCAGGAAGACGGCGAAGGCGGCGGCCTTGGTCGCCACCGCCATGAAGGCGGTGATCGGCGTCGGCGCTCCCTCGTAGACGTCCGGGGTCCACTGGTGGAAGGGGGCGATCGAGGTCTTGAAGGCGAGGCCGACCGCGGCCATCGCGATCCCGATCAGGATCAGCGGGTCGCCGAGCACTCCGTTGCGAGCGATGCCGTCGGCGATCCCGTCGAACCCGGTCGAGCCGGTGCCGCCATAGAGGAAGGCCATCCCGTAGAGCAGCGTCGCCGAGCCGAGCGAGCCGACGATCAGGTACTTCAGCCCCGACTCGAGCGAGCCCTCGCGGCGCAGGTTGGTGGCGCAGAGGATGTAGAGCGGGATCGAGAGGATCTCGATCGCGACGAAGAAGGTGACCAGGTTCTGCGCCTGCGCCAGCAGCGTCATCCCCAGCACCGAGCCGATCAGCAGCGCGTGGTACTCGCCGCAGCCGGCCTGCTCGACGGCGGACTCGCGGATCGAGAGCAGGACGCAGGCCGCCGCCATCAGGATCGCGATCAGCGAGATCGAGATCGCCAGGTCGTCGAGCCGCAGGGCGCCGGTGATCAGGTCGAGGTTCTCGCCCCACTGCCAGATCAGCAGGCCGGCGGCGGTGGCGAGGGTAAGCAGGGTCAGCCCCGGTGCGCTCCGCCGCAGCGGCTTGAAGACGGCCGAGAGCAGGACGACGCAGAGCCCGACCGTGAGCGCGATGACCGGCGAGATGCCGGCGTAATCGATGGTTGGCTCGTTGAAGTTCATCGGCGATCTTCCAGCACGTTGGCCACGTAGTTCACGGTCGGGACGGAGGGCCGGTCGCTTGCCAGTTGAGCCTCCGGCGCGTCGCCGCCCGTCACCTTCGCCACCGTCTGCTGCACGGTCGGTGCGGTGCGGTGGAGGATCAGCTGCGGGTAGAGGGCGAGGCCGAGGATGCAGAGGACCAGCGGCGCCAGCACGACCGCGTCGCGGAGGCCGATCTCGCGCGAGGCGATCCCGTTGTTCTGTTGTGGTGCCGGGCGGTTGTGCATCGTCGTGCTGGTAGAGGCGCAGCGCGTAGTAGGCCGACATCGCCACGCCGGTGATCGCGATGAAGGCGAAGACGATCTTCTCCTGGAAGAGGCCGTTGAGGATGTAGAACTCGCCGATGAAGTTGGCCGAGCCCGGCATCGCCAGGGTGGCCAGGGCGACGATCAGGAACAGCGCCGCCAGCACCGGCGCCCGCAGCGCCATCCCGCCCATCTCGCGGATGTCCTCGGTCCCGGTGCGCTCGACCAGGATCGCGACGATGACGAAGATCGGCGCCACCACCAGCCCGTGGTTGACCATCTGCAGGATCGCCCCGTCGGCCCCGTCGGCGCGCAGGGCGAAGATCGCCGGCGGTGATGAAGCCGAGCTGGGCGACCGACGAGTAGCCGGCGATCAGCCGCACGTTGGTCTGGGTGAAGGCCATCACCGAGCCGTAGAGGATCGAGGCCAGGGCGATCACCAGGACCACCTCCTGGAACTCGATCGTGGCGTCGGGGAAGAGCGGCAGGACGACGCGCAGGAAGCCGTAGGCGCCGACCTTGGCGAGCACCCCGGAGAAGACGATCAGGACCGGCAGCGGCGCCGCCCGGTAGGCGTCCGGCATCCAGCCGTGCAGGAGGAAGGCCGGCATCTTGACCAGGAAGGCGGCGGCGAAGAACCAGAAGATCCAGCGCTGGCTCTCGAGGTCGAGGCCCTGCTGCTGGATCGCCGCGATCGAGAAGGTGAGCTGGCCGCCGTCGGCGGAGATGATCGCCGCCGCGATCGCCCCGACCAGCATCAGCAGCGAGCCGATCAGGGTGTAGATCATCATCTTCAGCGTCGCCGCCGCGGCCGTCGGTGCCGTCCTCGCGGTCGCTGCCCCAGGAGCCGAAGAGGAAGTAGAACGGGACCAGCATGAAGTCGAAGAAGAGGACGAAGAGCAGCAGGTCCTGAGCCAGGAACGCGCCCAGCGTCGCCGTCTCGGCGAGCAGCATCAGGAAGAAGAAGAGCTTCTGACGGTCCTGCTCCCGGAAGGCGGCGAAGGCGGTGCCGCCGACCCAGAGCACTGCCGTCAGCAGGACCAGGAAGAGGTTGAGCCCGTCGACGCCGAGGCTGTAGTCGACGCCGAGGCCGGGGATCCAGGCGGTGTCGACCGTGTACTGCAGGCCGGAGTTGCCGGAGTCGAAGCCGGCGGCGATCGAGATCGCGATGCCGAGGGTGACGACCGCGCCCAACGTCGCCCACCAGCCGGTGGCGCGCTTCGGCAGGAAAAGGCCGACGAGGCCGAACGCGAGTGGGGTCCAGAGCAGCGAGTTGATCATGAGCTGCTCAGCAGGAAGTAGAGGGCAAGGCCGGCGAAGCCGACCAGCAACAGCAGCGCGTAGCTGCGGACGAACCCGTTCTGGACCGCGCGGACGACGCCGCCGGCGCCGCGCACGGTCCCCTCGGTGCCGCTGATGAGGCCGTCGACGACGAAGCGCTCGAAGACGCGGTTGGCGAAGCGCCCGATTGCAAGCGCCGGCCGCACCACGAGGAACTCGATCGCCTCGTCGAAGTACCACTTGTTCACGAACAGCGTGTAGAGCGGGCGCAGCTTCTGGATCAGGTAGGCCGGCGTGGTCGGCTGCTGGACGTAGAAGAAGTGGGCGAGCCAGATCCCGATCACGGAGATGGCGCCGCCGACGCCGAGGCCGATCCAGTCGGCGCTGAGGCTGGGGTGGATGTGGGCCAGCGCCGAGGCCTCGAAGACCGGGTCGAGCCACTTCGTGAGCACGTCGTCGAGGCCCGGGACCTGGATCAGGCCGCCGATCAGTGCCAGCACCGAGAGCACGCCCATCGCCGCTTTCATCGGCCATGATCCCTCGGCGACATGATGGGTGGCCCCCGGGAAGCCGACGCCGGTGTCCTCGAGCTCGCCGCTGGCCGGGTTGCGCGGCTCCTCGTGGGCGACGTGGCCGGTGTCGATCAGCTCCTGCGCCTCCTTGCAGGGCGTCCCCGGCAGCACCCGGAAGACGAGCCGGAAGGTGTAGACGGCGGTGATCAGGGCGCCGACGTAGCCGAGCACGGTGAAGATCAGGTACATGCCGCCGCGCGCCTCGGCATAGGCGAGGATCTCGTCCTTGGAGAAGAAGCCGGAGGTGCCGGGGAAGGCGGCGAGGGCGAGGGCGCCGCAGAGGAAGGCGATCGAGGTGAAGCGCATCGCCTTGCCGAAGCCGGACATGTCGTCGATGTTCTGGTTGTTCGCCATCGCCGGCGATGATCGAGCCCGCCGCCATGAACAGCAGCGCCTTGAAGAAGGCGTGGGTCATCAGGTGGAAGAGGCCGGCGCTGTAGGCGCCGATCGAGACGCCCATGATCATGTAGCCGATCTGGCTCATCGTCGAGTAGGCGATCGCCCGCTTCAGGTCGGTCATCACCAGCGCGATCGTGCCGGCGACCAGCAGCGTCGCCAGGCCGGTGAAGGCGGCGATGTCGGAGGCGGTCGGGGAGAGCTCGAACAGCACGTGGGTGCGGGCGATCAGGTAGACGCCGGCGGTGACCATCGTCGCCGCGTGGATCAGCGAGGAGACCGGGGTCGGGCCCTCCATCGCGTCCGGCAGCCAGGTGTGCAGCGGCAGCTGCGCCGACTTGGCGAAGGCGCCGACCAGCAGCAGCAGGCAGATCGCCGTGATCGTCCACTCGTTGGTGGTGAAGACCTCCGGCGCCCTCTCGAAGGCCGGCCCGTAGTCGAAGGTCCCGAGTTCGCGGAAGATCAGGAAGGCGGCGAGGACCAGGCCGATGTCGCCGACGACGTTGATCACGAAGGCCTTCATCCCCGCCCGGGTCGCGGTCGTGCGCCGGTACCAGAAGCTGATCAGCGCGTAGGAGGCGAAACCGACGAAGGCCCAGCCGACGATCAGCAGCACGAAGTTGCCGGCGAGGACCAGCAGCAGCATCGAGAAGACGAAGAAGTTGAGGTAGCTGAAGAAGCGGTGGTAGCCCTGGTCGGACTGCATGTAGCCGTAGGAGTAGAGGTGGATCAGGGTCGAGACGCCGGTGACGACGAGGACCATGAAGACCGAGAGCGGGTCGACGAAGATGCCGAGCTTGACGTCGAGGCCGCCGGCGCTGGCGTAGTCCCAGAGCGAGGAGGCGTGGTGGCGCGCCTCCGGGTCTTCGCCGAGCAGGCTGAGCAGGGCGCCGATCCCGCAGGCGAAGGCGAGCCCGATCGCGACCGTGCCGATGACGCCGGCGACCTTCGCCGGCAGCACCTTGAAGCCGAGCCCGATCGCGATCGAGCCGAGCAGCGGAAGGAGCAGGACCAGCCAGGCCCAGGCGGTGGCGCTCATCCGCGCAGCTCCCGCAGGTCGTCGACGTTGAGCGGCAGCTTGCGACGGAAGATCGCGACGATCAGGCCGAGGCCGACGACGACCTCACAGGCGGCGATCACCATCACCACGATCGCGAACACCTGCCCCTCCTGGTTGCCGACCATGCGGCTGAAGGCGACCAGGGCGAGGTTGCCGGCGTTGAGCATCAGCTCGAGGCAGAGCAGGATCACCATCGGGCTGCGCCTGATCAGGATGCCGACGGCTCCCGTTGCGAAGAGCAGCGAGGACAGGACGATGTACCACTCGACATTCATAGGGACGGGGAGACCCCCTCCTCACTCGGTACCTCGTCGAAGGGGTGCGGGGTGGCTGACGCCTTGGGGGCGTTGCCCTCCTCCTCCGCAAAACGTTCGGAGGGGGTCTCCCCGTCCCGACGACGGCCGGCTAGGACGATCGCTCCGACCGCGGCTAGTAGGAGGAGGATCGAGGAAGCCTCGAAGGGCAGCAGGAACTTCTCGAGCAGGAGGCGGCCGATGGCTTCCGGATTTCCAAATCCGGGGTCGACCTTTGGGCCTTGGGTGCCCAAGGCTAGGAGGGCGGAGGAGAGGACGGCGATGGAGAGCTCGATGAAGAGGGCGATCCCCAGTAAGGGTGCGAGGAGGCGCTGGCCGGGGATCGGCTCCCAGGCCGACTCGCCGCCGCCGCCGACGTAGGCGACGACGAAGACGTAGAGCACCATCACCGCGCCGGCGTAGACGACGACCTGGGCCGCGGCGACGAAGGCCGCGGTCAGCAGCAGGAAGAGGACGGCCAGCGAGAACAGGTGGACGATCAGCGCCAGCACGCTGAAGAACGGGTTGCGCATCGCGATCACGCTGATGGCGCCGCCGAGCGCGCCGATCGCGGCGAAGAAGAACAGCACCGCTTCCACTTACTCGCCCTCGCTTTTCAGCGGGGTCCGCTCGATCGGCTCGGCCAGCAGCATCTCCTTCGTGAAGATCAGGTTCTGGCGGTCGTAGTCGGCCATCTCGTAGTCGTGGCCCATCGTGATCGCGTCGAAGGGGCAGGCGATCTCGCAGTAGCCGCAGAAGATGCAGCGGCTGAGGTTGATCTCGTAGACGGCGGCGTAGCGCTCGCCGGCGGAGACCCGTTCGCCGGGAATGTTCTCGGCCGCGACGACGCGGATGCAGTCGGCCGGGCAGGCGGCGGCGCAGAGCGAGCAGCCGACGCATTTCTCCAGGTCAGTGTCCTCGAACTTGTGCAGTTTGTGGCGGCCGCGGAAGCGCGGGTAGACCGGCGTCTTCTCCTCCGGGTACTCGATCGTCAGCGGTCCCTCGATCAGCCGCGCCATCGTCGTCTTCAGACCGCGCAGGGTCTCGCCGAAGGCGCGGTAGGCGCCGCGGGCGCCGCCCGGCTCGGGGCCGCGCTGGACCGCGACGACCTCGATCGAGTCGAGGTAGGAGGCGGACTTCGGGTCGAAGCCGTTGCCCTCGCTCACGTGACCACCACCAGGATCGCGGTGACGAGGACGTTGAGCGTCGCCAGCGGCAGCAGCACCTTCCAGCCGAGGGTCATCAGCTGGTCATAGCGGAGGCGCGGGAGCGTCGCCCGGACCCAGATGAAGACCATGACCAGGCCGAGCATCTTCGCGAGCATCCAGATCGGGTCGAGGAAGCTGGGGCCGGGGCCCATCCAGCCGCCGAGGAACATCGCCGCGGCGATCCCGGAGACGACCAGGATCTCCATGTATTCGACCAGCAGGAAGGAGCCGAAGCGCATGCCGCCGTACTCGGTCATGAAGCCCTGGACCAGCTCGGCGTCCGCCTCGGGCATGTCGAACGGCGTGCGGTTGGTCTCGGCGAAGCCGGCGAGCATGAAGATCAGGAAGCCGACGAACTGGGGCAGGATGAACCAGACCTCGCCCTGCGAGTGGACGATGCTGACCAGCGAGAGCGAGCCGCTCATCATCACCACGCCGAGCAGCGCCAGCCCCATCGAGACCTCGTAGGAGATCAGCTGCGCGGCCGAGCGCATCGCCCCGAGCAGGCTGTATTTCGAGCCCGAGGACCAGCCGCCCAGCACGAGGCCGTAGAAGGCGATCGAGCCGACGGCGAAGAAGTAGAGGATCCCGATCGGGACGTCGATCCCGTAGAGGCCGACGCCGTCCTGGACGTCGCCCCAGGGGATGATTGCCAGCGAGAGCACGCCGGCCAGCACCGGCAGCAGCGGCCCGAGGACGAACAGGGTCGAGATCGCGTTGGCGGGCCGGAACGACTCCTTGGAGATCAACTTGCCGACGTCGGCAAGCGGCTGCATAAGGCCGAAGGGGCCGACCCGGTTGGGGCCGTAGCGGTGCTGGAAGCGCCCGATCAGCTTGCGCTCGACCACGGTCAGGATCGGCAGGACGCCGAAGACGACGGCGAAGATGATCAGCGACTTGAGGACCATGATCCAGGTGGCTTCGGCGAAGCCGGTCTCGGCGAGCGGCAGCATCACGAGGGGACCTCGCTCAGCTTCCGGATCTCGACCCGGACCGGACGGCCGTTCAGCAAGCCGTTCGCGTTGCCCTCGGCCACACCCTCGGCCAGGAACACGACACCCTCGCTGACGCGCTCCTTGATCTGGACCTCGGCCTCGACACCGGTGCCGTTCTGGCCCACGCGGACCTTGTCGCCGGTCTTCAGGTTCAGGCGCTCGGCGTCGGCTGGGGAGATCTCCAGGCGCTGCTGCGGCGTCAGGAACTTCAGAGGCGGGTTCAGCTCGGTGATTGGGCCGGCCCAGAGGTCGCGGTAGGTGCCCAGGGCGAGGGACGGGGAGCCGAGCGCCGGTGCCCCCTCCTTGCTCGGTACCTCGTCGATGGGGGGCGGGGTGGCTGACGCCTCGGGCGCGTTCCCCTCCTCCTCCGCAAAACGCTCGGAGGGGGCACCGGCGCTCGGCTCCTCAGCGCTCGGCAGGGCGGACACGGAGGGGGTGTCCTGCCAGCGGATGCCGCGGCCTCCGATGTCGGAGTCGCTGATGCTGGCGTAGAACGGAACGGCCTCCGTGAGGGCGGCGAAGGCCGAGGGCTGGGAGTCGATGGCGGTGTCGTGGCCGAGGGCTGAGGAGAGCTCGCTGAGGACGGCGATGTTCGAGCGGATGTCTCCGGGGCGCGAAGCGCTGGGCCGCACACGCTGCAGGCGCCCATCCGGGTGCGTGACGGTGCCGTCTTTCTCGGCGTGGGTCTCGAGGGGGAAGACGACATCGGCCTTGACCGTCGTTGCGGTCTCATGCATCGAGAAGCAGACGACGTGGTTCGCGGCGGTGAGGGCGGACTCCCAGGCCGGCGTGTCCGGGAAGTCCCTAAGGGGGTCGACGCCGAAGATGAGAAGCGCCTCGATCTCGCCTGACTCCAGCGCGTCGCGGATCTCCTCGGTCGCTTTTCCGATGAACCCAGCTTTTTTGCTCCCGTGGAGTGAAAAAGCTGGGTTCGGCTCGGAGAGGCCGGGGCCGGCGTCGGGGAGGCAGCCGGCCTCGCGCAGGCCGCGGGCGTTGGTGGTGTCGGGGATTTCCAGCAGGCCCGCGCCCTCCTTCTCAGCGAGGCCGAGCGCGGCAGCTACCTCGAGCAGCGCCTCAACCGCCTGCTCCTCGCGCCCGACCCGCTCCCCCCAGAGGATCACGACCCGCTCCGCGCCACGCAGCGTGTCGGCGACCGAGGCCGGTGCCCCCTCCGAACGTTTTGCGGAGGAGGAGGACAATGCGCCCGCGGCATCAGCCGTTCCACTCCCCTCCGACGAGGTACCGAGTGAGGAGGGGGCACCGGCCTCGGTCAGCGCTGCGCTCAGCTCGCCGAGGAACCGCGCCGCCTCGCCCGGGGCGTAGCGGGCGATCGCCTCGGCGCCGCCGTCGAGCGCGGTCGGGCGCTCGGTCGCCACGGCCAGCTTGGCGCCGTTGCGGCGGATCGCCTTGCGGATGCGCAGGTCGAGGATCGGCGAGCTGTGCAGCGGGTCGGTGCCGAGGACGAGGATGACGTCGGCCTCGTCGATCTCGCTCACCTTGGCCGAGAGCCCGGGCTGGGCGAGGCGGACCAGCTGCTCGCGCCCCGGTCCGCGCGAGGGGCGCGAGTCGACGTGGGGCGAGCCGAGGGCCTCACGAACGATCTTCTGGACCAGGAAGCCCTCCTCGTTGGAGGCGTCGCCGACGATCGCGGCGACCTTGCCGCCGGCTGCGCGCAGGCCCTCGGCCGCGCGTTCGATCGCCGTCTCCCACTCCGTCGCGGCGCCGCCGCGCAAGCGCGGCCCGTCGACCCGCTCCGCCGCCGCGAACATCTCGAAGCCGTAGCGGCCGCGGTCGCAGAGCCAGCCGTCGTCGACCTCGTGGTTGTCGCGGGTGATCACCCGCTTCACCTGCTCGTCGCGGACCGTGAAGCTGACGTTGCACTGGCTCGGGCAGAGCGTGCAGACCGAGCCTGCCTGCTCGATGTCCCAGGGCCGGGCGCGGAAGCGGTAGGTGTAGTTGGTCAGCGCCCCGACCGGGCAGATGTCGGTGATGTTGCCGTGGAAGGGAGCGACGTAGGGTCGGTCGTCGAAGGTGCCGACGAAGCTGCGGTCGCCGCGCTCCAGCAGCTGCAGCTGGTCGTCCTCGGAGACCTCCTGGCTGAAGCGCACGCAGCGGTAGCAGAGGATGCAGCGCTCGCGGTCGATCGCGACCAGCGGCGAGAGTTCGATCGGCTTCTGGAAGTGGCGCTTTTCGTCGATCACCCGGCTTTTCCCGGGGCCCCAGCCCTGCGTGATGTCCTGCAGCGGGCACTCGCCGCCTTTGTCGCAGACTGGGCAGTCGAGCGGGTGGTTGACGAGCAGGAACTCGACCACCGCGCTCTGGGCGTGCTTGACCTGCTCGGTGCGGGTGTGGACGACCATCCCGTCGCGGACCGGGGTCGAGCAGGAGGTCTGCAGTTTCGGGATCCCCTCGATCTCGACCAGGCACATGCGGCAGGCCCCGACCGGTTCGCCGAGTTTCGGTTCGTAACAGAAGACCGGGATCTCGACGTCGCCCTGCTTGGCCGCGTCGTGGAGCATCTCGCCCTCGGTCGCGGCGATCTCGCGCCCATCGACGACGATCGTCACCTCTTTGCCGCTCACGTCGCCGCCCCCAGGGCCTCGGGCGGGGCCTGGACGACCACGTGCGGGTCGAGGCCGGCCGACTCGATCACCTGCTCGAACTCGTCGCGGAACTTGCGGACCATCGCGCTGACCGGCATCGCCATCGAGTCGCCGAGCACGCAGAGGCAGTGGCCCATGATGTTCTCCTGGACCGAGCTGATGATGTCGAGGTCCATCGGCGTCGCCTCGCCGCGCACGACCCGCTCCAGCATCTTCACCGTCCAGTTGGTGCCCTCGCGGCAGGGGGCGCACTTGCCGCAGGACTCGTGGTGGTAGAAGCGCGCCGTGCGCAGCGCCATGTGCGGGATCGAGACGCGGTCGTCGGCGACGATGATCGAGCCGGAGCCGAGCATCGAGCCCGCCTCGGCCATCGCCTCGAAGCTGTAGGGAAGGTCCATCCCCTCCTCGGCCGTGAGCACCGGCGAGGAGGAGCCGCCAGGGTAGAAGGCCTTGATCTCGTGGCCGTGCTCGGGGCCGCCGGCCAGGTCGTAGATCAGCTCCCGGGTCGGGATCCCCAGCTCGACCTCGTAGTTGCCGGGTCGGCGCACGCCGCCGGAGACCGAGACGACCTTGGTCCCGGGCGACTGCTCGGTGCCGAACCCCTTGAACCACTCGGCCCCGTGGGCGACGATCCGCGGCACGTTGGAGAGCGTCTCCACGTTGTTGATCAGGGTCGGCCCGCCGTAGAGGCCCTGCACCGCCGGGAACGGCGGCTTCAGGCGCGGGTTGCCGCGCTTGCCCTCGAGCGCGTCCAGCAGCGCCGTCTCCTCGCCGCAGATGTAGGCACCGGCGCCGCGGTGGACGACCAGCTCGAGGTCGCGGTGCGTCCCGAGGATGTTCTCCCCGAGGTAGCCGGCCGCGTAGGCCTCCGCCACGGCCGCGTCGAGGATGTCCGCCTGCGTCGCGTACTCGCCGCGGATGAAGATGAAGGCGTGGCCGGCGTCGGCGGCCAGCGCCGCGATCGCGATCCCCTCGATCAGCTGGTGCGGGTTGCGCTGCATCAGCTCGCGGTCCTTGAAGGCGCCGGGCTCGGACTCGTCGGCGTTGCAGCAGAGGTACTTGGCCATCTCGCCGCGCGGCAGGAAGGAGGCCTTTTTGCCCATCGAGAAGCCGGCGCCGCCGCGACCGCGCAGGCCCGACTCTTCGAGCTCCTGGAGGATCTCGTCCTGCTCCAGCTCGCGGTAGGCCTTCTCCATCGTGGCGTAGCCGCCGTAGCCCTTGTAGCCGTCGATCGTGCGCAGAGCCGGGTCCTCGGCGTGCTCGAGCAGGACGCGCGTCTCAGGCATCGGCGCCTTCTCCCGGGTGGGGCAGGTCGCCGGCCAGCGGCCGCCGATCCAGCGCTTTCTCCGGCAGGACGTCTTCGCCGGCCTTCAGCTGCGCGATCGCGATCCCGGCCTCGGCAGCTTCCAGCGGGCCGTAGTAGCGCTGCGCGATCGCCGCCATCGGGGCGATGTCGCAGGCGCCGAGGCACTCGAAGCCGGTGACGAAGAAGTCGTCCTCGCCCTCGGTGGCGGCGCGGAAGGCGTCGAGCAGCTCGTCGCCGCCGCGCATCCAGCAGCTGATGTTGGTGCAGACCTCGACCCGGTGGGTCCCGACCGGCTCGGTGTGCAGGAGGTCGTAGAAGCTGGCGACCGACTCCAGGTAGGCGGGGGTGAAGCGCATCACCGCCGCCGCCTGGCGGATCCCCTCGGGGGTGCACCAGCCGTAGCGCTCCTGCACCGCCCACAGCGCCGGGATCGATGCCGAGCGCCGGTCGGGGTAGCGCGCCATCAGCGCCTCGATCCGCTCCCGCAGCTCGGGTGGGCAGTCCACTTCGTGCAGCTCCGGGATCTCCTCCTCGCGGCGGCCGGGCACGCGGCCCTCGCTGACCGCTTGGTCGACCGGCAGGTTCGGATTCAGCTCCGGGCTCACCGGTCCACCCCGCCGAGGATCGGGTCGAGCATGCCGAGGCTGCAGATCATGTCGGCGACGTAGCTGTCGAGGGCCATCTCGCGGAAGGACTGCAGGTTGACGAAGGAGGGGTCGCGGAAGTGCACCCGCGCCGGCTTCGCCGAGCCGTCGGCGAGGACGAAGCAGCCGAGCTCCCCTCGCGGCCCCTCGATCGAGTAGTAGACCTCGCCGGGGGCTACCCGGTAGCCCTCGGTGACGAGCTTGAAGTGGTGGATCAGAGACTCCATCGAGGTCGAGAGCTCCGAGCGCGGCGGCAGCACGTACTTGCGATCGTCCGCGATGAAGGGGCCCTCGGGGAGCGCGTCGAGCGCCTGCGAGACGATCCGCGCCGACTCGACCATCTCCGCCACCCGCACCCGGTAGCGGTCGTAGTTGTCGCCGACCGTGCCGACCGGGATCTTGAAGTCCATCTCCGGATAGGCGAGGTAGTCGAAGGCTTTGCGCAGGTCCCAGGGCTCGCCGGCGGCGCGCAGCAGCGGCCCGGTCACGCCCAGCTCCAGCAGCCGCTCGCGGGAGACGATCCCGACCCCTTTGGTCCGCTGCAGGAAAACCTCGTTGCGGTCCAGCAGCGCTTCGTACTGGCCGACCCGGACCGGCATTTCCTCGGCGAACTTGCGGCACTTCTGCTCGAAGCCGAGCGGGATGTCCTCGATCACGCCGCCGACCTGGAAGTAGCGAGTGTGCATCCGCTGCCCGGTCGCCATCTCGAACAGGTCGAGGATCTTGTCGCGCTCGCGGAAGCAGTACCAGAGCATCGAGATCGCACCGAGGTCGAGCGCGGTCGTTCCCAGCCAGACCAGGTGCGAGTGGATCCGGTTGAGCTCGAGGAAGATCGTCCGCAGGTACTTGGCCCGGGGCGGGATCTCGAGGTCGACAAGCCGCTCGACGGCGCCACAGAAGGCCTCCATCTGGAAGAAGTAGGAGACGTAGTCCATCCGCTCGACGAAGGGGATGACCTTCCAGTAGCTCTTGTCCTCGCAGGACTTTTCGATCCCGGTGTGGACGTAGCCGATCACCGGCCGCAGCTCGCGCACGACCTCGCCTTCGAGGTCGACGATCAGCCTCAGCACCCCGTGCGTGGCCGGGTGGTGCGGCCCGATGTTGACCGTCATCACCTCTTCGGTCCGGTCCTCCGTCAGCTCCGCGCTCGACTCAGCCATAGCGCCGCTCGTTGTAGGTGAAGGTGACGGGCTCCCCGCCCACGGGGAAATCTCGCCTCTGTGGCCAGCCCACATAGTCCTCCGGGAGCAGGATCCGGGTCAGGTCCGGGTGCCCCCGGAACACCACTCCGAAGAAATCAAACACTTCCCGCTCCTGGAACTCGGCCGTCGGAAAGAGCTCAACGCACGAGTCGATCTCCGGCAGCGGATCAGCCTGTCCATCGGAGACGCCGCTCTGCGGGTGGCGCGGGGAGGGGTCCGAGAACGGAGCCGCCGCACCGCCCGCAGGACCCCTCCCGGTGTCAGGACCCGCAGCCGCAGGGTCCGCGAGCATCGCTTTCACGCGGACGCGCTCGACGCGGTCGCGGTTGAGCAGCTCGTAGTGGACTCCGAAGCGGGGTTCAGACGGAAGGTAGTCGGCTACATGCAGGCTGGAGAGGAATGCGTAGCGCTGACCCGGCTCGTCGCGCAGCCAGGCGAGGACGTCGAGCACCCGCTCGGGGTCGACGATCAGGGCGCCCTGTTCGCGGTCGAAGGAGGTGGCGAGGACGGCGCCGGGGCGGTCGCGCTCGATTTCCCCCCGGATCAGCTCCAGTCCGGGGGCGTCAGGCACGGGCCAGCTCCCGCGCTTCCTCGTATGCCGCCGCCGCTTCCGGGCTCGGTTCCGAGCGCGGGCCGCCGCGCGCCCACTCCTCGGTTCCGGCGGCGTTGTAGCGCCCCCGCCAGCCCTGGTCGGGGTTGCCCTGGATCTTGCGCTGCAGCTTGGTGAAGCCGTAGAGGACCGCCTCCGGCCGCGGCGGGCAGCCGGGGATGTGGAGGTCGATCGGCATGAACTTGTCGGCGCCCTGGACGACGGCGTAGTTGGAGAACATGCCGCCGGAGGAGGAGCAGGCGCCCATCGAGACCGCCCACTTCGGCTCCAGCATCTGGTCGTAGAGGCGGCGCACGACCGGCGCCATCTTGATCGAGACCCGGCCCGAGAGGATGATCATGTCCGCCTGGCGCGGCGAGGCGCGCAGGGCCTCGGCACCGAAGCGGGCGAGGTCGTAGCGGGCGGTGACGATCGAGATCGGCGCCTCGATCGCGCAGCAGGCGAGGCCGAAGGTGAGCGGGAAGATCGAGTTCGACCGCGCCCAGTTCTGCATCTTCTCGAAGGTCGTGGTGACGACCCGTTCTTCGACGTAGCGCTCGAGGTCATCGCCCTCGAGGTCGCCGCGCAGCATGTCGCGGGCGCTCGCCTGCTTGGAGCGGAGGGTGCGGCGCTCTACCTCCAATCGAGGGCCCCCTTGCGCCAGACGTAGACGAAGGCGACCAGCAGCAGGACCACGAAGGTGACCATCTCGACCAGGACGAAGACGCTGTCGGCGCCCTTCAGGATCACCCCGACGGGGTAGAGGAAGACGACCTCGATATCGAAGAGGATGAACAGCATCGCCACCAGGTAGAAGCTGACGCCGAATTTGAAGCCCTTCATCGCTTCGACCGGGATCCCGGACTCGTACGGCTCGCCCTGGCGCCTGCTCGCCGCCGTCGGCTTGACCGGCTTCTTCGGCCCGACCAGGTGGTTGAGCATCATGAAGACGCCGCCGACCGTGAGGCCGAGAGCCGCGAAGACGAGAATCGGGAGGTAGGTCTTGAGCACTGAGTGGTGGGGATGTGAGGCGGTCGGCGCCAAGCTCCGTCCACCGTCGCTCAACGCCCGTAGGCGCTGTTATACACCCACATTGTGACAACTTGCTACATAGTGGCTTTCCGCATCAGCAAGCCGAACCCCGACCCTTCCAGGCGGATATCCAGGCCGGAGGTCGGATAGCGGTGCCAGAGGTCCACCTGGTCGTCGGTTGCGCCGTGATCCTGCTCAACCTCGCCGCCTTTGCGGTCGGCGGCGTCGCCTGGTTCCGCAGCCGTCCCTCGATCCCCTTCTGGTACCTGCTGCGCGCCGCCCAGGCCTCGGTCTTTCTGCAGGTGCTGCTCGGCGGTCTGCTCGTCTTCACCAACCACGAAGCATCCGACGACCTCCACTACCTATATGGGCTGCTCCCCCTGCTCGTCTCGTTCCTGGCCGAGGGAGCTCGCACCGGCGCCGCCCAGCGCGAGCTGGGGGAGACCGACTTCGAATCCCTCGACGCCGACACCCAGCAGTCCGTCGCCCTCGCGATCGTCCGCCGCGAGATGGGGATCATGACCGTCAGCTGTGGCGTCATCCTCTTCCTCGCCCTGCGCGCGGCCGGCACCAGCACCCTCTTCTGAGAAGAGTTGACAGGTTGACCCCCTTATACGGGGGTCAACTCATCAACTTTCGCCGGCCCCGGTCGAGACCGATCTGGATCGCCGCCACGGCGGCGAAGAGGGCGCCGGTGGCGAGGTGGAAGATCGCGTCGGAGGTGTTGTTGGGGAAGGTGAAGACCCAGGCGGGCTGTTCGTCGAACAGCGCCCAGATGCCGGTGACGATCAGCGCCCCGGCCGCGTAGATCGCGTAGTACAGCGCCCACTTCGGGTTCAGCGCGAAGTAGAAGGCGGGCCCGAACAGCAGCAGCCCGGCCAGCGCGTGGTAGCCGTTGAAGTCGACTCCCAGCACCCGCTCGGTCGGCGCATCCTCGCCCAGGTGGAAGCTCGGTTCGGCGATGAACCCGGCCAGCGCCCAGAGCAGCTGTAACGCCGCGAGCACCACAATCGCCTTCTGCGCGAAGGTCCACTGCTCCCGCGGTGGCGTGATCGCCTCCATACGGCGAGCAGGCTATCGGCGTGCAGGCCTAGCTGGTGATCCGGAAGGCGGGGTGGTCCGGGGCGATGCGGCGCAGCTCGTCCTCGGACGAGTCGGGGCCGACGCCTCCGAAGAAGGCGCCGGACTCCCACTTCCACTTTTCCAGGTAGGCCCGGAGGAGGGGAGGGCGCTCGTCCACGGGGCCCTCGGTCGCGGTGAACTCCTCGACCCGGCGCCCACGCACGAGGCGCCCGCCGCCGCTGACCCGCATGTTCCGCACCCACTGGGTGTGGCCGCGTGGTGCGACCAGATAGCGACTGCCCTCGAACTCGAGCGGGTTGACGGGGGTCTGCCGCCACTCGCCGCTCTTGCGCCCGCGCACCTCGAGCACGGTCGAACCGGCGATGCTGACCCCCAGCTTCGCCAGGCCGGCGACCATCCGGTTGAAGACGTGCTTCGTGAACCAGCCTGGCTCCTGAAATCTTTGGGAGTCGCTGGCCATCGATCGATTGTGGCAGCAGTAGGCTCTCGCCATGCTCGATCACGTCGGTCTCGAGGTCAGCGATCTGCAGCGAAGTAAGGCCTTCTTCGAAAAGGCGCTGGCGCCGCTCGGAGTCAAGCTGCTGATGGAGTTCGACGGCGCTGCGGCCGGCTTCGGCGAGGAGACCGAGTACGGCCCGAAGCCCTACTTCTGGATCGGCGAGCGCGGGCGACCCATCGTCAGCGGCGCCCACGTCGCCTTCGCCGCGCCCGACCGCGAGACCGTCGATGCCTTCCACGCCGCCGCCCTCGCCGCAGGAGGCACCGACAACGGCGCTCCCGGCCCGCGCCCGATCTACCACCCCGGCTACTACGGCGCCTTCGTCCTCGACCCCGACGGCAACAACGTCGAGGCCGTCTGCCACAGGGCTCCGTAGAGCCGACTCGTTTGGCGAGTTTGTTGCCTGTGGAGCAACAAACTCGCCATCGCTAACCCAGCGGCCTGTACTCGCCGTCGTGAAACACGAGCGGGTCGCCCGCGCCGGTCTCGAGGGCGCGGACCTCGCCGGTGACGATCACGTGGTCGCCGGCTGCGATCACGTCGCGCAGGTCGCAGGCGATCCAGAGCAGGGCGTCGTCGATCGCGGGGACGCCGTCGCGCTCGCTCCAGGCGACGCCGGCCCACTTCTCGGGCACCGGGGCCTTGGTGGCGAAGGCGCGGGCGATCTCCTCCTGGCCGGCGTGGAGGACGCTGATCCCAAAGCGGTCGGCCGCCTGCACGGCGAGCAGGGTGCGGGAGCCGCGGTCGAGGCAGGCCAGCATCAGCATCGGCTCGATCGAGAGCGAGCCGACGGCGTTCGCGGTCGCTCCGGCGGGGCCTTCGGCGCCGCTGGCCGCGACCACGGTGACGCCGGTCGGCAGGGCCGCCATCGCGGCGCGGAAACGGGCTGGGTCGGGCGCTGGCATCGTCAGACGATCGGAATCGGCTCCAGACAATATGATGCGCGCCGCGTGCGCCCCGTACTGCTCATAGGCATGGTTCTCGCCGCCGCGCTCGGTCTCGCGGCCTGCGGTTTCGGCGAGGAAGGGATCTCGGTCTCCCAGGACGACCCCAACCACGAGGGCGCCGTCCTCTTCGCCACCCACTGCTCCGGCTGCCACACGCTCGGCGCCGCCGGCACCCAGGGCACCGGCAATCGCGGCGAGCGGGTGCAGGGGCCGAACCTCGACCAGCGAACGGAGACCTATGAGGATGCTCTCTTCGCGATCCAGAACGGCGGCTTCTCCGGCGCGATCATGCCCCAGAACATCGTCGTCGGCGACGACGCCGACGCCGTCGCCAAGTTCGTCGCCGAGTACGCCGGCACCGAAGCCGAATCTTCGCCGCGACCCGGCGAAGAGGCCGCCCCCTAGCGCCGGAGCGAGATGCTCGACCTGAAGTTGATCCGCTCCGACCCCGAGCGGGTCAAGGTGGCACTCGCCCGCCGCGGCGCCGCCGAGCCGCTCGACGAGCTGCTCGCGCTCGACGCCCGCCGCCGTCAGCTCCTGCCCGAGGTCGAGAACGCCCAGGCCGAGCGCAAGACCCTCTCGAAGCAGATCGGAGAGGCGAAACAGGCCGGGGAGGACGCCGCCGAGCTGATGGCGACCGTGCAGGGGCTGAAGGAGCGGATCGAGTCCGGCAAGGAGGAGCTGGAGCAGGTCGAGGCCGACCTCGACCGGATCGTCGTCGCGCTTCCCAACCTGCCCGACCCCGACGCCCCCGACGGGATGACCGAGGAGGACGCGGTCGTCCTCAAGGAGGTCGGCGCGCCCCCCGAGTTCGACTTCGAGCCCCGCGACCACCTCGAGATCGGCACCAAGCTGGGCCTGATCGACATGGAGGCGGGCGCGCGTCTCTCCGGCTCCCGCTTCGCCTACCTCAAGGGCGACCTGGTGTTGCTTGAGCTGGCGCTGGTCCGCTTCGCGATCGAGCTGGTCCGCGGCGAGGGCCACGAACCGGTGGTGCCGCCGGTCCTCGTCCGCGAAGAGGCGCTGGAGGGGACCGGTTTCCTACCCGGCGACCGCGACCAGATCTACGAGATCCCGAAGGACGAGCTGTTCCTGACCGGGACTTCCGAGGTGGCGCTGGCCGGCCTCCACGCCGACCAGATCCTCGCCGCCGAGCAGCTGCCGCTGCGCTACTGCGCCTTCTCGACCTGCTTCCGCCGCGAGGCCGGCGCCGCCGGCCGCGACACCCGCGGCATCTTCCGCGTCCACCAGTTCGACAAGGTCGAGATGTTCTCGTTCGTCGAGCCCTCCTCCTCGGCAGCCGAGCACGAGCGCCTGCTGGCGATCGAGGAGCGGATCCTCGGCGAGCTGGAGATCCCCTACCGGGTGGTCAACGTCGCCGCCGGCGACCTCGGCGCGCCGGCCGCGAAGAAGTACGACTGCGAGGCCTGGATCCCCAGCCAGCAGCGCTACCGCGAGCTCACTTCCTGCTCGAATACGACCGACTACCAGGCGCGGCGGCTCAGATGTAGGTACCGCCCTGCCGATAGCGAAGCAACGCAGGCAGTGCACACCCTGAACGGAACGGCGGTAGCGGTGGGAAGGACGATGATCGCGCTGATCGAGAACAGGCAGGAACGGGACGGCGGATTCACGCTACCTAATACTTTGCATCGATTCGGATCTCCTGAGAGAATCGCGCCGCTATGAGCTCAAGCGTGCGGGACGCGAAGCGGGTTGTCCTCTGCGACGACCACGAGATCGTCCGCGAGGCGATCAAGGCGCGGATGGCCAACTCGAGCATCGTCGAGATCGTCGGCGAGGCCGGCAACGGGCGCGACGTCGTCGACGTCGTCAAGGAGCTCGAACCCGACGTCCTCATCATCGACGTCGAGCTGCCGAAACGGGACGGGATCGAGGCCACCAAGGAGGTCCTCAAAGCCCGCCCGCGGACCAAAGTCATCATCTTCACCGCCCACGCCCAGCCGGACCTGCTGGCGTTGGCGCTGCGGGCCGGCGCTTCCGGCTACGTGCTGAAGTCGGCGCCGGCAGAGGACATCGCCCGCGCCGTCAAAGCGGTCACCGGGGGAGGAGCTTCCTCGGCGGCGACTTCGCCGGCGGCAAGCCCTCCGAGGTGGAGAAACTGCTCGAGCTCTCGCCGCGCGAGCGCCAGATCCTCGAGCTCCTGGCCGAGGGGCTGCGGGTGAAAGAGATCGCCGAGCGGCTGCAGCTGAGCCCGGCGACCGTCCACACCCACGTCCGCAACGCGATCGGCAAGCTCGAGGTCGACACCCGCACCGAGGCGGTGGCGCTGGCCGTGCGCTTCAACTACCTCGGCGCCGGCGGCGCCGTCCAGCAGTAGCGCCGCCCGGCGCGGGCGATTACTTCTTCTCCAGCTCCAGCGCGCAGCCGTTGATGCAGTAGCGCTGACCGCCGCGGTCGGCGGGGCCGTCGTCGAAGACGTGCCCGAGGTGGGCGTCGCAGGCCTTGCAGACGACCTCGGTCCGCCGCATGAAGAGGCTGTTGTCGGGGCGCAGCTCGACGTGCTCCAAGTTGGCCGGCTCGGTGAAGCTGGGCCAGCCGGTGCCGGAATCGAACTTCGTGTCGGAGGAAAACAGCTCGGTGCCGCAGCCGACGCAGCGGTACATCCCCTCGCTCTTCTCCTCCACGTAGGGACCGGTGAAGGCGCGCTCGGTCCCGCCCTTGCGGGTCACCTCGAACTGCTCCGGCGTCAGCTGCTCACGCCACTCCTGCTCGGTTTTCTCGACCTTCGTCGCCATCTTTCTCCTTTCGTCTCTCTGTATCTAGGGTACGCCTTGCTCCAAGCTGGCCGGGGGTGCGGCGCCACTCCGCGGGGCGCGTGCTCCCTACCCTTGGTGGCGTGAAAGGCAGGGCAACTCTCGCGATCTTCTTCGCCGCGCCGGCCGCCGTTTTTCTGGCGCCGCCGCCGTCGGTCGCCTCGCCGCAGCCGCTCCTCGCACCCGTCTCCGCCTGCCCAAACCAGACGAATCCCGCCGCTCCGGTCGCGAAACAGGTGCGGGCCATGCACTGCCTCGTCGACTTCGCCCGCCGCGGCCGCGGGCTTCCGGCCTACGCCGCCTCCGCGGTGCTGGACCGGGCCGCCGCCCACAAGTCCGCCGACATCCTCCGCTGCGGCGAGTTCAGCCACGAAGCCTGCGGTCGTCCCTTCACCTACTGGATGGAGAGGCTCGGCTACCCGGCCTGCGGGGCCGGCGAGAACATCGCCTGGGGCAGCGGTCGACTCGGCGACCCAGGCTCGATCTTCCGTTCCTGGATGCGTTCCCAGGGCCACCGCGAAAACATCCTCGGTCCCTTCGAGGAGATCGGCATCGGCCTTCGCAGCGGCAGTCTCGAAGGCTACGGCGGCGCCCACGTCTGGACCCAGAACTTCGGCAGCCGCGACTGCTGAGGGCGTGCCGCGCCTAGGATGGCGCCGTGCCCGATTCCTTCTACGAGCCCGACGGCGACCGCTACCTCGCGACCGAGCTGACCCGCGGGCCGTGGGACCCCGGGGCCCAGCACGCCGGCCCGCCGGCGGCGCTGCTCGGGCGGGCGCTGGAGCAGCTGCCGGACGCGGCGGATTTCCAGGTCGGCCGCGTCACCTGCGAGATCCTGCGCTCGGTCCCGATCGCGCCGGTCCGGGTCAGCGCCCGCATCGTGCGCCCGGGGCGGCGGGTGCAGCTGTTGGAGGCGGAGCTGCGCGACGAGGACGGTGAGCCGTTGATGCGCGCCTCCGCTTGGCGGATCCGCACCGCCACGGTCGAGATCCCGGCCGAGGTGGTGCCTGCAGCCGAACCGCCGCCGGGCCCCGAACAGGGTTCCGGCGAAGTCGAGTTCTTCCCCACCGGGCAGGAGCTCGGCTACCACTCGGCGATGGAGGTCCGGTTCCTCGAGGGCGGCTTCGTCGAGCCGGGGCCGGCCAAGGTTTGGCTGCGGATGCGCCAGCCGCTCGTCGCCGCCGAGGAGCCGACGCCGCTGCAGCGCGTCCTCGTCACCGCCGACGTCGGCAACGGCGTCAGCGCCAGCCTCGACTACCGCCGCTACCTCTTCATCAACGTCGACCTCACCGTCCACCTGGAGCGGATGCCGGTGGGGGAGTGGGTCTGCGTCGACGCGGTCACGCTGCCGCAGCCCAACGGCGTCGGCACCGCCGAGTCGGTGCTCAGCGATGAGGGCGGCCGGATCGGACGCGCCCTGCAGACGCTGTTGGTCAGCGAGCGCTGAGACCTAGCCCGTGTCGCGGGTCCGCGCCGCGACCAGGGCGCGGCTGTGCGGGCCGATCGCGATCGCGATCAGCGCCGCCGAGCCCAGCGCGATCGTGGCCCCGAGCAGGAACGAGCCCTCATAGCTGCTGAGCGCCGCCGCGGCGCCGGCCAGGGGTGCCCCGAGCCCGATCCCGGCGTCGAAGAAGGCGGTGAAGGTGCCGAGCGCGGCACCCCGTCGCGCTTCGGAGACCTGGTTGACGACGATCAGGGAAAGCGAGGGGTAGAGCAGCGAGAAGGCGGCGCCGATCGCCAGTGCCCCGGCGATCGCCACCGGCAGGCTGTGGGCGAAGGCGAGCGTGGCCAGGCCGACCGCCTCGACCAGGGCCGCCGCGGTCGCGACCCGCGCCGGCCCGACCCGGTCGGGCAGGTCGCCCGCGACCACCCGGGTCAGGACCACCATCGTCGCCAGGGCGCCGAACACGAGCGCCCCGTGGCCGACGCCGCGCTCGTCGAGGTGGAGGACGACGAAGGTCGCGACCGCCGCGTACCCGGTCGAGCCCAGCGCCAGCGCGGCGCCGGGGAGGAGCGCCTCGCGGGCGATCAGCGAGCGGTGCTCTTGCTCGAGCCATTTCGGGCGGAACGGATCGGGGACGCGGGTTGCGACCAGGGCGCCGATCAGCGGCATCGTCCCGGCGAAGATCCAGACGGCGCTGTAGCCGGCGCCGTGCTTGATCAGCTCGCCGAACAGCGGCCCGATGCTGAGCCCCGCCCAGACCGAGAGCCCGTAGAGGCCGATCACCCGGCCGCGCCGCTCCAGCGGCGCCAGGTCGACGATCCAGGCCGAGCCCGCGGTGAAGACCGCACCCTCGCCGATCCCCAGCACCAGCCGCGCCGCGATCAGGCCGCCGACGCCGAAGGGGAGCAGGTAGAGGAACCCGGCCACGCCCATCAGCAGCGAGCCGATCAGCGCCGTCAGCCGGCGGCCGCGGCGGTCGGCGAGGCGCCCCGCGAAGGGCCGCATCAGCAGGCCGGTGATCGCGTAGGCGCCGATCACGATCCCTACCGCGACCTTGCCCTCGCCGAGCGGGCCGTCGACGTAGCGCGGCAGCACCGGCAGGGTCGCGCCGACCGCGAGCAGGCCACAGAAGGTGACCGCGAAGATGCCGGCGAAGGCGACGCCGGGGCGGGCGATCGGCGCCGCCGCCGCCTCGGCGCTCATCGCAAGAGGCCGGTGAGGTCGTCGAGGACGTGGTCGGGGGGAGTCTCGGCTGCCTCCACCTCAGCGGGTCCGTCGCTCCCGCTGAGGACGAGGATCGTCTCGAGGCCCGCCCTCCGCCCGCCCTCGATGTCAGAGCTGATCCGGTCGCCGATCATCGCGACGCGACTATCGGTCCCGATCGCCTCCAACCCCAGCTCGAAGAGGTGCCGCTCCGGCTTGCCGGCGATCTCGGCGACTCGGCCGGAGGCAGTCTCGACCGCGGCGAGGACGGCGCCTGACCCCGGCCACTCGCCTTCCGGCATCGGCATCGTCGGGTCGCGACTGGTGGCGACTAGAGCAGCGCCACGGTCGAGCGCCCACTTCGCGGTCCGCAGTGCTGCGTAGTCGAACTCGCGGTGTCCCGAAACGACGACCACATTCGCGTTCTGTCCAGCCTCGCCCTCGAGCACGGTAACGCCGGTGGAAGCGACCATTTCTTTCAGCGGCGTCCGGCTCATTACGAAGGCACTTCCGTCTGCCCCTGCGGCGTTGGCGGCTAGCTGGGCGGCAACCATGCCGGCGGTGACGATCTGGGCCGGATCGATCTCAACTCCCATCCCTTGTATCCGCTCTGCGTAGGCGGCCGGCGGTCGGCTTGGGTTGTTCGTCACGAAAACGAGCCGCTTGTCGGCGGCCAGCAGCGCCCGCAGGGTCTCCGGCGCCCCTGGGACCGGCTCGCGGCCGACCCACACGACCCCGTCGAGGTCGATCAGGAAGCCGTCGAACTGGTCCGCCAATGCCATGAGCGGCAGGCTATTGACTGATCTCGATACGGTGCCCGCAGTGAGCGTCAATGGACAGGTCGTGGTCGCCACCGACCTCACCCGCCGCTACGGCGAAGGCGATGCCGCCGTCGATGCCCTGGCCGGGGTCAGCACCTCCTTCGAGCGCGACCGCTTCACGGCGATCATGGGACCGTCGGGCTCCGGCAAGTCGACGCTGATGCACATCCTCGCCGGCCTCGACAAGCCGACCGGCGGCACGGTCGAACTGGACGGGGTCGAGATCACCGGCCTCGACGACGGCGAGCTGACCAAGCTGCGCCGCGACAAGCTCGGCTTCGTCTTCCAGTTCTTCAACCTGCTGCCGGTGCTCACCGCTGAGGAGAACCTGGTGCTGCCGCTCTCGATCGCCGGTCGCAAGCCCGACCAGCAGTGGGTCGACCAGCTGATCCGCACGGTCGGCCTCGACGACCGCCGCACCCACCGGCCCTCCGAGCTCTCCGGCGGCCAGCAGCAGCGGGTCGCGGTCGCCCGCGCCCTCGTCTCGAAACCGGCCGTTGTCTTCGCCGACGAGCCGACCGGCAACCTCGACTCCAAAGCCAGCGCCGGCGTCCTCCAGCTCCTGCGCCAGGCGGTCGACGAGTTCGGCCAGACGGTGATCATGGTCACCCACGACCCGGCCGCCGCCGCCCACGCCGACCGGCTGATCACCCTCCGCGACGGCAAGCTCGTCCAGGACGGCGAGCCCGGCTCCGCCGCCGACGTGATCGAGCTGATGAAGCAGCTTGACTAGCCTCGGCCTCAAGAGCCTGTGGGCTCGCAAGGTCCGCGCGCTCACGACGACCATCGCGGTCGTCATCGGGGTTGCCTTCGTCGCCGGCAGTTACATCCTCACCGACACGATCTTCGCCGCCTTCGACGAGATCTTCAGCGAGTCGCTGAGCGGGACCAGCGTCGTCATCACCGCTGAGAACCCGGTCGAGCAGGAAAACGGCGAAATCCCGACGGTCAGCGCCGCGCTGCTGCCGCCGGTACAGAAGACCGCCGGCGTCAAGCTCGCGGCCGGGGCGATCTTCACTCCCGGCGGGTTCTTCGATTCCGAAGGGGAGAAGATCGGCAACAAATTCGCGCCGAAGTTCATCTCCTCGACGCTGCCGGGTGGGCTCGAGTCGCTCACCTACGTCGACGGCCACCGGCCTCGGGGGCCGACCGAAGCCTCGATCGACAAGGCGGCCGCCGACAGCGCCGGCCTCGAGCTCGGCGAAGAGATCGAGCTGATCGGCCAGGGCAGCGCCAGGAACTTCCGTCTCGTCGGGTTCACCCAGCTCGGCAGCGCCTCCTTCGGCGGCGCCAGCATCGCCCAGGTGACGCTGCCGGTTGCCCAGCGGCTCACCCACAAGGTCGGCCGCTTCGACCAGATCTCCGTCGCGGCCGCCGCCGGCGTCCCGTCGGCGGCGTTGAAACGGCGGATCGCGCGCCAGATGCCGCCGGGCGTCAAGGTCGAGACGGCCACCGAAAGCGCCGACCGCAGCTCCGAGGAAATCCGCGACAACCTCAGCTTCCTGCCGACCTTCCTGCTCGTCTTCGGCTTCATCGCCGTCTTCGTCGGCTCCTTCCTGATCTTCAACACCTTCTCGATCACCGTCGCCCAGCGGGTGACCGAGTTCGGGATGCTGCGCACGCTCGGGGCCTCGCGCCGCCAGATCCTCACCACGGTGATGGTCGAGGCGGTCGCGATCGGGCTGCTCGGCGCGGTCGTCGGGATCGCCGGTGGCTTCCTGATCGCGCAGCTGCTCAGCGCCCTGCTCGAAGCCTTCGAAATCGACCTCCCGACCACCAGTCTGGTGATGGAGTCCCGCACGATCGTGGTCTCGCTGCTCGTCGGCGTCCTCGTCACCTCTGTCTCCTCGCTGATCCCGGCCCTGCGATCGACCCGGGTGCCGCCGATCGCCGCTCTCCACGCCTTCCGACCCGCCCCGTCTCGCCGCCGCCGGCTGCTCTACCTGACGCTCTCGATCCTGCTGGGCCTGGTCGGGCTGGCGATGGTGCTCGGCGGTCTGTTCGGCGGTGCCGGCGCCGGCACCGCCGCCGGGCTGATGGGCGGCGGTGCGGTGGTCATCGTCGTCGCGGTCTCCCTCTTCAGCCCCCGCCTGGTGCCGCCGATGGCGACGATCGCGGGCTGGCCGCTGGAGCGGCTGCGCCGCTTGCTCGGCCGCCTCGCCCGGGAGAACGCCCAGCGCAACCCGAGTCGCACCGCGGTCACCGCGGCGGCGCTGATGATCGGGCTGGCCCTGGTCACCTTCGTCGCCGTCTTCGCCGCCGGGCTGAAGAGCTCGGTCGCCCAGGTCGTCGACGAAAACTTCGCCGGTGGCCTGGTGATCCAGAACAGCGACGGCTTCTCACCGATCCCCAACGGGACCGCCACCTTCGCTCGCAAAGTGCCGGGCGTCGAGGCGGTGCCGACGATCCGCTCGGTGCAGGCGAAGCTCCTGCCCGGCGGCGGCGGCGCCCGCCTCACGGCGCCCACGCTCGACATCGAACGGGCGGTCGATATCGAGTGGGAAAAGGGGGGACCGGCGGATCTCCGCACCCTGAGCGACGATGAGGCGGTTCTCTCGGACTCGTTCGCCGCCGACCACGGCCTCGCGATCGGCGACCGCTTCCGTCTGCTGAGTCAGACCCGCAGGCGGCCGAGCTTCGAGGTGGTCGGGGTCTTCGACTCCAAACTCGGCATCTTCGGCAGCATGCTGATCACGCAGGGCGCACTGGCCCGTGAATTCGGCCAGACCCAGGACACGATCGACTTCGTCGTCACGGCGCCCGGCGCCGACGCGGCGGCGGTGCAGGAGCGGCTGACGAAGGTCGTCGAAGCCGCCTTCCCCACGGCCGAAGTGATGAACCAGCAGGAACTGAAGGAAAGCCGCGAAGACCAGGTGAACAGCCTCGTCAACCTGATCGTCGCCCTGCTCTTGCTGGCGATCGTGATCTCGCTGTTCGGGATCGCCAACACGCTGGCGCTCTCGATCCACGAACGCAGGCGCGAGCTGGGGATGCTGCGGGCGATCGGGATGTCGCGCCGCCAGGTGCGGACGATGATCCGTTACGAGGCGGTGATCACGGCCCTGATCGGGGCGATTCTGGGGATGGTCCTGGGTATCGTCTTCGCCGCCCTGATCGCGCAGCCGCTGAAGGACGAAGGCTTCACGCTCTCCTACCCGGTCGGCACGCTCGCGGCGCTGCTCGTCCTCGCGGCCCTGGCTGGCGTGCTGGCGGCGATCCTGCCCGCCTCCCGCGCCTCCCGCCTTGATGTACTCGACTCGCTCCAGTACGAGTAGGGCCTCGGGCCTTCAGGTACGCGGCGCCAGGCCCATCCGCAGGGCGCCCGCGATCTCCAGCATCGCCCCGCGCGAGCTGCGGCTGACCGCGGTCAGGTTGGCGAAGCCGTGGATCAGGCCGGGATGGCGTCGCAGGGCGACCGGGACGCCGGCCTCGCGCATCCGCAGCCCGTAGGCCTCGCCCTCGTCGCGCAGGGGGTCGAAGCCGGCGGTGGCGAGGTAGGCGGGGGGGAGGCCGGTCAGGTCCGGCGCCAGCAGGATCGAGACGCGCGGATCGGTCTTGTCCGTCCCCGGCGGCAGGTAGTGGCGCTCGAAGTTGTCCATGTCGTTCTTGGTCAGCATGAAGCCGTCGTCGAAGAGGTTGCGGGACGGCAGGTCGCCGGCGGCGTCGGTCGGCGGGTAGATCAGCAGCTGCATCGCCGGCATCGGCCCGCCTGCCGCTTTGGCCAGCAGGCTCACCACCGCGGCCATGTTGCCGCCGGCGCTGTCGCCGCCGACCGCGATCCGAGCCGGGTCGATCCCCAGCTGGGCCGCGTTGGCCTCGGCCCAGGCGAAGCCGGCCCAGGCGTCCTCGACCGCGGCCGGGAAGGGTTGCTCGGGCGCCAGCCGGTAATCGAGCGCGAGCACCGCCGCGCCGGCCGCCGCCGCGAGGAAGCGGCAGACGCCGTCGTGGGTGTCGAGGTCGCCGATCACCCAGCCGCCGGCGTGGCAGTAGACGAGGAGGGGAGCCGGCTCCGCGGCCGGGAGGCCGCCGGGGACGTAGAAGCGAGCCGGGATCGGGCCCGCCTGGCCCGGGACCTGCAGGCCTTCGACCCGCGCCATCGGGATCGGCGGGTGGGCTCTCGTGGCCATGGCCCCGCGCCTGAGGTGCTCGCGCGCCTCGGCGGGAGCGAGCCCGCCGGTGAAGGAGGTGTTTCCGGCCATCTCGGCCAGTTTCAGCAACGCGTGGATGTCGCTCGCCAGAGTCTGCCCGTCGACGCTGGGCGGCGGTCCGAACAGCCGCCGCTGGGTCCGCGGCGAGAGCCCGAGGACGCGCTTCAGCAGCAGGTGCTCGGCGCGCGAAGGGAGGCGTGGCAGCTCGGGCATCGGCGGGCGTGAGGCTATCGGGTGGCGCCTTTTTTCAGCCACCGGGCGACAGCAGCGCCGGCCTCTCCAACACCTCGGTTCTCCGTCACCTCTAGGTTTGGGTACGTACTGTTATCTAGCTCTTGGAGGAATAGGTGCATCCAATTTCGCTCGTGAGGCTCGTGGGCTCGGTCCTGGCTCTCGGCCTGATCGTCGCCGCACTCGCACAGCCCGCTGTTGCTTTCCATGACCGCGACTGCGCCGACTTCGAGACCCAGAAGCAGGCCCAGCGCTTCTTCGAGAAGCACAACCCGAATCGCGACCCGCACGGTCTCGACGGCGACAACGACGGCAGGGCTTGCGAGGCCCTCCCCTAGCTGTCCTACCCACAGACGTTGTGAACACGGCTGATCGGCGGCCGGTCTCCCAAAGAGCTGTGCGGGCGACGCCGGTTGTAGTAGCGCAGGAAGGATGGCAGGGAGCGCAACCGCTCGGTTGAGCTCTGCCACTGATGGGCGTATGCCCACTCGCGCTGCAGGGTCTGGATGAATCTCTCCGCCTTGCCGTTCCAGCGCGGCGTATAGGGCGGGGTGAGGATGTGGCGGGCACCGTGGGCAGCCAGCACCGCGGCGAAGGCACGGGAGTGGCGGTAGACCATCGCGTTGTCGGTCATCACCGCCTCGGGCCGGTCCAGGCCCAGGGAGGCAAACCAGGCGATTGCCCGCTCCAGGGCCCCGGCGTTGGTCGCGGCATTCTCTTGGGGATGGCGCTCGACGTAGGCCAGCCGGGAGTGGTCGTCGATGACGACGTGCAGGTATTCCCAGCCGGCGCCGCGGCTGCGGTCATGGCGCTCGCCGGTGGCCGCATGGCCAGGCTCAGAGAAACGGGCCAGGCGCTTGACGTCCATGTGCAGCAGGGCACCGGGGCGAGACCACTCATAGCGACGATAGGTCTGCCGCTCCCCCCGTGGGTTCCTGGAGAGCCCGTGGCGATGCAGGGCCTTCCAGATCGTCGAGCGCGGATGCCGGCAGATTCCCACTAGGCGCCCGGGCCCGAGGCCGGTCTGCCTGCGGGCCCGCAGGATCGGCTCCTCCTCGGCCGCCGACAGTCGCCTGGGTTGGCGCTGAGGTGTGCACGGTCGATCTGCCAGCCAGCTTCCCGAGCGCCGCTGCTCCTCCTCGGCGCCGAGCCAGCGGTGCCACCAGCGATGGGCTGTGGCGGGCGCCACGTTGAGGGCGGCAGCTGCCGCCCTCAACGTCATCCCCGACTCGATTGCCTGCACCAGCGCCAGCCGTCCCGCTGGTCCGAGAGCAGCGTTACCGTGGATCTCCATCCGGGTCCTCCTTTGCTTGGGGCGTCAACCACAAGCGTCTTGGAGGGCCCGGATGCCTTTCAGCTGTTCACAAGGTGTGTGGGCGGGACAACTAGCCCGGTCTAGCAAAACTCGCGGCACCCCGATCGCTGCGACTTTTTGTCGCTATAGCGACCATAACTCCAAGCGATCGAAGCTCGCTGCTCTGCGGTGCTGTCGTTCTTTTGGACCAGCTTCTTTGGTGGTCGTCGTTCCCTTCAGCCGATTGCTCGACTCGATCGCCGCACGCGTCGATCGAGGGCGACGGATGTCACACCCAGCGGCAAGCCCGGCCGGGTACCGTGGTCTGAGCGCGATGGAGGCGGCGGTCAAAGAGGCGATTCCGACGGCGGCAGCAGCCGCCCCGGTCGTGTGCGGCCTCCCGCCCGGCCCGCGGATGCCGCGGGCGCTGCAAACGGCGATCTGGTCGCGCCAGGCGCAGTGGATGCTCGAGCAGTCCCGAGCCCGCTTCGGCAACATGTTCACGCTCCAGATCGCCCACGAAGGGACCTGGGTCATGGTCTCCGACCCGGAGGCCGTGAAGCAGGTCTTCACCGGCGACCCGCGGGTCTTCCACGCCGGCGAGGGGAACGAGATCCTGCGCCCGATCCTCGGCGAGAACTCGGTCCTGGTGCTGGACGAGAAGCCGCATATCAGCCAGCGCCGGATGCTGCTGCCGCCCTTCCACGGCGAGCGTATGCAGGGCTACGGCGAGAAGATGACCGAGATCGCCGCCCGCGAGATCGAGAGCTGGCCGACCGGCACCCCGTACAAGCTGCGTCCGCGGATGCAGGCGATCACGCTTGAGATCATCCTCGAGACCGTCTTCGGCGTGCACGAGAAGGAGCGCCTGGACCCGCTGCGACTGGCGCTGCGCGACTTCCTCGACCTCACCACCAACCCGGCGGTGCTGCTGCCGGTGATCCTGATCGGCCCCGACCGGATCCGCGGCATCCCCGCCTTCCGGCGCCGGATCGACCGGGTCGACGTCCTGATCCACCGTGAGATCGCCGAGCGCCGCGCCGCCGAGGATCTCGAAGAGCGCGACGACATCCTCTCGATGCTGGTCGCCGCCCGGCACGAGGACGGCAGCCCGATGAGCGAGGCGGAGATCCGCGACGAGCTGCTGACGCTCCTGGTCGCCGGCCACGAGACCACCGCAACCGCGCTCTCCTGGGCGATGGAGCGCCTCACCCGCCATCCCGACAAGCTCGAGCGCCTGCGAGCCGAGGCGATCGCCGGCACCGACGACGCCTACATGACGGCGACGATCCAGGAGACGCTGCGCCTGCGGCCGGTCCTCGTCGCCGTGATCCGCAAGCTGACCGAGCCGGTCGAGATCGGCGGCTACGAGCTGCCCGCCGGCGTCGCCGTCACCCCCAGCATCCACCTCGTCCACCGCAACCCCGAGATCTACCCGGAGCCAGAGCGCTTCCTGCCCGAGCGCTTCCTCGACAACCCGCCCGGCACCTACACCTGGATCCCCTTCGGCGGCGGCGTCCGCCGCTGCCTCGGCGCCGCCTTCGCCCAGTTCGAGATGCAGGTCGTCCTCCGCGAGCTGGTCAAGCGCCATGAGATCACCCCGGCCCGCTCGCGGTCGGAGCGCCCCTTCCGCCGCGCCATCACCGAGACGCCCCGGCACGACGCCGAAGTCGTGCTCGTTCCCTAGGGACTCGGCCAGCTCGGCTTTCGCCGAGTGGGCCTGAGGCGTGGGGAGTCGCGGTCTGAGACTCGCCACTAATACCAGATCCACATCTGAGTAATTCATCTATAGTTGCGCACGGCGACGGAGGGGCTCGCCAGGGAGAACCGATGCCCGACGACGCTAAAGACGCGAGATCCTGGTGGTTGCAGGGCAACGACCTCGCCCAGGACGGGGCCGATGACGGGGCCGAGGCCGCGTATCGCAAGGCCATCGAGCTGGACCCGACCGACCCCACCTACCACCGTGCTCTCAGTGCGCTGCTGAGCAGACTCGGCCGCCACGCTGATGCCGAGCAGCTCGACCGACGCGTGATCGAGCTGGCGCCTGAGGATTCCGAGAGCCACCGGTACCTCGCGATCGACCTCAGCGACCAGGGTCGCCATGAGGAGGCTGAGGCCGCCTATCTCCGGGCCGTGGAGCTGAATCCGGAGAGCGCTGGCGCCCACCGTGGTCTCGGCATCAACCTCGAACGGCAGGGCCGATCCGAGGAGGCCGAGGCCTGCTTCCGCCGCACCGTGGAGCTGGCGCCCGACGACGCCCACATGCATCGCAGCCTCGGCGTCAATCTCGATGTCTTGGGCCGATCCGAGGAGGCCGAGGCCTGCTTCCGTCGCGCCGTGGAGCTGGCGCCCGACGACGCCGACATGCATCGCAGCCTCGGCGTCAATCTCGAGCACCGTGGCCGCCTCGGGGAGGCCGAAGCCTGCTATCGCCGCGCGATCGAGCTGGCGCCGGATAAGCCCCTGTTCCAGCGGACGCTCGGGAACCTGCTCAGCAGCATGGGACGCCACGAGGAGGCCGAGACCGCCGACCGGATCGCCGTCGAGCTCGATCCCTGCGATGCCGAGAGCCATCACTACCTTGCGATGGATTTCGCCAATCAGGGTCGCTACGAGGAGGCCGAGGCCTCGTTCCGCCGGGCCGTGGAGTTCGCCCCTGACGATCCCGAACTGCACCGGGGCCTCGGCGTCAGTATCGAGCGCCAGGGAAACCTCGACGAGGCAGAGGTCGCCTACCGCCGGGCGCTCGAGCTGGCGCCGGAGAACGGCTTCTACCATCGCACCCTGGGCGTTCTGCTGAGCCTCCAGGGTCGTGACGAGGAGGCGGAGGAGACCTACCTGCGCGCTGCCGAGCTTAGTCCAGACGACTTTCTCGTCTTCTACAACCTCGGTGTCATCCTCGAACGTCACGACCGCCAGGACGAGGCGGAGACGGCCCTGCGCCGAGCCATCGAGCTGAGCCCGGAGGAGTCGAGAGCGCATTACAACCTCGGCGTCAACCTCGATCGCCAGGCCCGCTACCAGGAGGCGGAGGCGGCGTTTCGCAGGGTGGTCGAGCTCGACCCGGAGGATCCGGTCTACCAGCGCAGCCTCGGCGTGGTGCTCGGCACTCTCGGACGGCACGAGGAGGGCGAGAAAGCGGTCAGGCGCGCGATTGAGCTGAAACCCGACTACCTGGACGCCTATCGCAGTCTCGGGATCAACCTGGAACGCCAGGAGCGGCACGAGGAGGCCGAGCATGCCTACCGCTATGCGAGCGAGGCGGCTCCCGAGGACCCGGGTGCCCTCCGCAACCTCGGAATAAGCCTCGAGCGGCAGGGCCGATACGACGAGGCCGAGCGCGCCTTCCGGCGCGCGATCGAGCTCGAGCCGGAGGCGGGGCTGTACCGCAGCACGTTGGGCAACCTGCTCAGCGCCCGTGACCGGCAGGAGGAGGCCGAAGCGGCATACCGCAAGGCGGTCGAGCTCGACCCCAACGACGCTGCCGGGCACCACGGCCTGGCGGTGGCCCTCGCCTTTCTGGAGAAACACGATGAGGCCGATTTGTCCTTTCGCCGTGCGGTCGAGATCGAACCCGAGAACCCTCAGCTGCAGCGCAACCTCGGCATCAACCTCGAACGGCAGGGTCGCTATGAGGAGGCGGAGCCCGTCCTACGCCGCGCCGTCGAGCTCGACCCCGACGACGGTCTCTCGCACCGCACCCTTGGCGTCCTCCTCACGGCGCTTGAGCGCCACGAGGAGGCCGAGGTCGCCGACCGCCGCGCGATCCAGCTGGCGCCCCACGACCCGGAGGCCCATCGGTCCCTTGGCATAGATCTCGAGCGGCGCGGGGACTCGGAAGGCGCCGAGCGCTCCTATCGGCGTGCGATCGAGCTCGCGCCCGACGTCAGCCTCTACCACCGAACGCTGGCGAACCTGCTGGTCGATCGAGATCGCCTGGCTGAGGCCGAGCGCTCCTACCGTCAGGCGGCCGAGAAGAACCCGGACGACTCCGACGCGCACCGCGGGCTGGCCCTCGTCCTCGGAATGTGGGATCGCCATGCCGAGGCCGAGGCTTCCTACCGGCGCACGGCTGCGCTGAACCCCGAGGACGTCCGGTCCCACTACGACCTCGGGGTCAACCTGGAGCGCCAGGAACGTCACGAGGAGGCCGAAAAGTCCTTCCGGCGCGCGATCGAGCTGGACCCCGAAGTCGCGGCGGGGTTCCGGGGCGTTGCGGTCACGCTTTCGTGCCAGGAACGTCACGAGAAGGCCGAGGACTACTTCCGCAAGGTGACCGAGCTCGACCCTGACGACCCGGACGCGCATCGCGGCCTCGGCGAGAATCTGGTGACGCAGGGACGTCCGGAGGAGGCCGAGCCTCCTCTGCGGCGGGCGATCGAGCTCGATCCGGAGAACGGCCGGCATCAGCTCGTGTTGGCCGCTGTGCTGCGGTCGCTCGAACGTCTGGAGCAGGCGGAGGAAGCGGACCGCCGGGCAATCGCACTCGACCCCGCCGACCCCGAGGGCCACCATGCCCTGGCGATCGATCTCGACCGCCAGGACCGGTCCTCGGAGGCGGTGCCGGCAGTGCGGCGCGCGATCGACCTGGATCCGACGCGCACCTCCTACCGGCGCACCATGGGGTATCTCCTCCTCGACGAGGGGCGACTGGAGAGCGCAGAGGCGGCCTATCGCCGGGCCGCCGAGTTGGACCCCCAGGACGGGGAGGCGCACCGCGGGCTGGCGCTCTCACTCGCGTTCCAGAGCCGCTGCGACGAGGCGGAGCCGATCTTCCGGCGTGCGATCGACCTGGTTCCCGGAGACTCCGAGCTGCACCGCGATCTCGGCGTCAACCTCGAACAGCAGGAAAGGTACGAGGACGCGGAATCCTCCTACCGGAAGGCGACCGAGCTGGCCCCCAAGGATCCCGTCGCCTATCGCGACCTCAGCGTCCTGCTCTGCAAACGCGACGATCACGTCGAGGCGGAGCAGGTCGTCCGGGTGGCGATCGACCTCGATCCGGAGGGGGCGATCGGCTACCAGGCCCTGGGCATCTCGTTGATGTGCCAGCGTCGCTATCCAGACGCGGAAGAGGCGTTCGAGCGCCTCCAGTCCGAGGAGGCTGCGACGGGTTATCGGGAGGTCGCGATCCTCTTCCACCGGCGACGACTGTTTGACGACGGCGAGATGCTGATCCGCAAAGCGGTGCAGTTGGACCCGGCCGATGCTGCGCTCCACGCGAACCTGGGCAGCATGTTGGCCGAGCAGGACAAGCTCGACGACGCGGTCCGCGCCTTCACCGCGGCCGTGGGCCTGGAGCCGCGCAACATGTGGGCGTGGCTGCATCTGGGACTTGTCCATATGCGCCTCGGATGTTGGGAGCTGGCCGAGGAGGCGTTGGTGCAGGCGATACCCACCGGAGGCGAAGAGGGCGACCGGCGAAAGGCGGAAAGCGATGACCAGAACACGCGGGCGAGCAGTGCGCTGGGCCGCGTCTATGTGGAGCTCGCACGGAAGTTCCACGACGCGGACCATTACCACGACGCGATCGACGTCTGTAACCGCGGGTTGGAGGGCGTCTCGCAGAACAGCCCCGAATACGCGCGCCTCAACCTCACCCGCGGCTACGCGTTTCATGCCCTGGGTGAGCTTTCCAAGGCCAGGACCGACTTCACGGCGGCGCTGAAGGCGGCAGGTCGCCCGTCGGTCGAGTACTTCACCGCGCAGCGCAACCTGCGTCGGCTGGAGCGTCAGGAGGACACGACCCTGCCCGCCTGGCTGCCGTATCCGATCTGCGCAGTACTCATCGGGCTCGTCCTCTACGCAGTCCTCGAGGCGGACGGTTCCGTCTCGACGGTTGCGGGGGTGACGCTCCCTTCGATTGTGGTGCTGATCGCCGCCTTTTCGCTCCCGGTCCTGACGAAACTGAAAGTTGGAGCGGTGGAGATGGAGAAGCAGAGCACCGCCGCGATGTTCGGACAGCTCTTGGTCACCCCCGAACGCCGGCCCCGCTTCGGGATGCTCAACAAGCCGGCCGATCTCTCCCGGAGGTTCGCGCTTCCGCCGCTTGCCTCCGAGGCGGCCGCGTCGAATACCGACAGCGCGCAGATCCCGCGGCTCGATCAGCCCCGAGTGACGGATGACGGCCGGACGCCGCTCGCCCCGGACGAGCAGTCGGGGCCGGGACTCGACAAGCTCCCGAGCCGGAAAGGCAACCGGCCGGTCGACTGAGCGCCCCGGCTCAGCCGCAACCGGTGTTGTTGCCGCAGGAGCTGCACGTGTAGCAGGACCCCGTGCGCTGCATCATGCCGCCGCACTGCTCGCAGGCGGGGCCGAGGTCGAGGCCCTGCATCTTCGCCGGGATCACCGGGGGCGAGTCGGTCATCGCCTCGGCGGCGGCGACCGGCTTGCCTGGCTTTTTGGCGGCCGCGCCGCCGTTGCCGTTGCCGCCGTGGGCCGGGCCCGCCGTGTCGGTCGGGATGCCGAGCCCGAGCTGCGAGGTCTCGGCATCCTTCTTGGCCCGCACCTCCTGGGTCATGATCCCCAGCTCCTCCAGCGTGTCGGTGTCCTCGATGAAGCGGCTCGCCACCCAGCGCATGATGTAGTCGGGCAGCGATTTGGCGAAGGGGATCTCCGGGTTGCCGGTGATGCCCTCGGGCTCGAAGCGCATGTAGCTGAACTTGCGCACGAAGTCTTCGAGCGGCACCCCGTACTGGAGGCCCAGTGAGATCGCCGTCGCGAAGGCGTTCATCAGCCCCCGCATCGTCGAGCCCTCCTTACCGATATCGGTAAGGAAGATCTCGCCGACCGAGCCGTCCTCGTACTTGCCGGCGGTGATGTAGCCCTCGTGGCCCGCGATCGAGAACTTGTGGGTGATCGATTCGCGCTCGCGCGGCATCTTCTTGCGCACCGGCTCGGCCATCGCGACCTCCGCCTCGGCCTCCTTCTCGTCCTGGGCGTCGGTGCGCAGCGCCTGCGCCGTCTTCGAGCCGTCGCGGTAGATGGCGAGGGCCTTGAGCCCGCCCTTCCAGCCGCGCGTGTAGGCGTCGGCGATGTCCTCGATCGTGGCGCTCTGCGGCAGGTTGACCGTCTTCGAGATCGCCCCGGAGATGAACGGCTGCGTCGCCGCCATCATGTCGATGTGGCCGGTGTGGGTGATCGCCCGCTCGCCGACCGCGACGTCGAAGACCGGCAGGTGCTCGTCCTTGAGGCCGGGGGCGCCGACGATCGTGCTCTTCTCCTTGATGTGGGCGTTGATCTGGTCGATCTCCGCCTCCGAGTAGCCCATCGCCTCCAGTGCCAGCGGCACCGACTGGTTGACGATCGTCATCTGCCCGCCGCCGACCAGCTCCTTGAACTTGACCAGCGAGAAGTCGGGCTCGATCCCGGTCGTGTCGCAGTCCATCAGGAAGCTGATCGTCCCGGTCGGCGCCAGCACCGTCGCCTGCGCGTTGCGGTAGCCGTGCTCCTCGCCGAGCTCGACCGCTTCGTCCCAGGCCCGCTGTGCGGCCTCGAGCAGGTTGCCCTTGATCCCGGTCGAGTCGACCTCGTAGGAGGCGTCGCGGTGCATCCGCATGACGCCGTTGTGCGGCTCGCGGTTCTTCTCGTACTCGTCGTACGGGCCCGTCGCCCCGGCGGCGATCAGCGCCGACTGGCGGTAGGCGCGGCCGGTCATCAGCGCCGTGATCGCGGCGGCGACGTTGCGGCCTGCCTCGGAGTCATAAGGAAGACCGTCCGACATCAGCAGGGCGCCGAGGTTGGCGTAGCCGAGGCCGAGCTGGCGGAAGCGGTTGGCGTTCTCGGTGATCTCCGCGGTCGGGTAGCTGGAGAAGCCGACGACGATCTCCTGCGCCAGGAAGACGACGTCGACCGCGTGCTCGAACTCCTCGACGTCGAAGCTGCCGTCCTCGTTGCGGAATTTCATCAGGTTGAGCGAGGCCAGGTTGCAGGCCGAGTCGTCGACGTGCATGTACTCGCTGCAGGGGTTGGAGGCGTTGATCCGGCCCGACTCCGGGCAGGTGTGCCAGCGGTTGATGATCGTGTCGTACTGGACTCCGGGGTCGGCGCAGCGCCAGGCGGCGTCGGCGATCTGGTTCATCAGCTCCCGCGCGTCGAGGGTCTTGACCGACTCGCCGGTGGTGCGCGCGGTCAGGTGCCAGTCCTCGCCCGCCTCGACCGCCTCCATGAACTCGTCGGTGACCCGCACCGAGTTGTTCGCGTTCTGGTACTGGATCGAGGTGAAGCCGTCGCCGTCGATCGACATGTCGAAGCCGGCGTCGCGCAGCGCCCCCGCCTTCTTCTCCTCGTCGGCCTTGCACCAGATGAAGTGCTCGACGTCCGGGTGGTCGACGTCGAGCACGACCATCTTCGCCGCCCGCCGCGTCTTGCCGCCGGACTTGATCGTCCCCGCCCAGGCGTCGGCGCCGCGCATGAAGCTGACCGGCCCGCTGGCGGTGCCGCCCTTCTGCAGCGGCTCCATCGAGCCGCGGATGTTGGAGAGGTTGATGCCGGAGCCGGAGCCGCCGCGGAAGATGTTGCCCTCTTTGGTGTTCCAGCCGAGGATCGACTCCATGGTGTCCTCGACGCTGAGGATGAAGCAGGCCGAGCACTGCGGCGTCTCCTCGAAGCCGACGTTGAACCAGACCGGCGAGTTGAAGGCCGCCTTCTGGTTGAGCAGGATTGCGGTCAGCTCCATCTCGAAGGCGTCGGCGTCATCGGCGGAGGCGAAGTAGCCGCCCTCTCGGCCCCAGTTGGAGATCGTGCCGGCGACGCGGCCGATCATCTGTTTGACCGAGCTCTCGCGCTCGGGGCTGCCGAGCTGCCCGCGGAAGTACTTCTGGGCGACGATGTTGGTCGCGTTCTGGGACCAGCTCTTGGGGAACTCGACCCCGCGCTGCTCGAAGGCCGGGCTCTCGGGGTTCCCGATCACCGCATCGCGGATCTCCCACTCGATCTGGTCGAAAGGATGCACGCCGGCGGTCGAAAAACGGCGTTCGATCGAGAGGCCCTTGAGACCGTTCTTGGGAGTGCTAATGGCGGTCTGGGACATCGAACTTCTCCTCTCGCAGCGACTTTCAGGGGTAACTCCGCAGGATCGCTACTGGACCGGACAGAAACAGCGTCGGAACCCGCAAATAAGGGAGTACGACCACGCGCGATTCGTCTCTACATGGTGACAAGTCCGCAATATCGGCATGAAGTAGCGAGTAGCCTTTGGTCATGGTCGAAGATCTGCGCAGGGGCGCAGAGCGGATGGGCGAGCGAGCGAGCGACGCGATCGCCGCGGTCAAGCCGAAGCTGCGCGGCGTCTCGCACGAGTGGGCGTTCTTCCTCTCGCTCGGGTTCGGGGTGGCGCTGATCCTGCTCGCGAAGACGCCGAAGGCGACGCTCGCGGTGGCGATCTACGCGGTCAGCCTCTGGGCCCTGTTCGGCACCAGCGCCCTGTATCACCGCGTCAACTGGACCAGGCCCAACGTGCGCCAGTGGATGCGCCGGCTCGATCACTCGATGATCTTCTTCCTCATCGCCGGCACCTACACGCCCTTCGCGCTGCTGGTCCTCGACGGTCCCCTCGCCGATGCGATCCTCGCCGTCGTCTGGATCGGCGCGATCGCCGGCGCGATCGTCGAGATGGTCTGGATCGACCATCCGAAATGGGTGGCGGCGATCATCTACCTCTCGATCGGCTGGGTCGCCGTCGCCGCCTTCCCCGAGCTCTGGTCGGAGATGGGCGTCGCCGGCACCCTGCTCGTCGCCGTCGGCGGCCTCCTCTACACCGCCGGCGCCGTCGTCTACGCGACCCAGCGTCCCAACCCCAGCCCGGCGACCTTCGGCTA
>CAWDKO010000005.1:0-218599 GCA_963802935.1 uncultured Solirubrobacterales bacterium
GACGCCGATCCACACCACCCCCGCCAAAACCATTGCGAGGCTCTCCAGCTGCGCCGTGGTCAGCCCCAGCGCGGTGTCGGCGTTGCGCCGCAGGAACTCGATCAGGAAGCGCTCGGCCCCGGCGTAGACGAGGTAGAGCGCGAACAGGATCCCCGCCCGGAACCGGTCCCGCAGCTGCCAGAGCAGCCAGGCGCCGAAGCCCATCGCCAGCGTCTCGTAAATCGGCGTCGGGTGCACGGCCTCCTCGGTCGGCACCGTCCCGTCCGGGTAGGACATCGCCCAGGGCCCGTCCCAGGCCCTGCCGTAGTCGCCGTCGCCGGAGAGCTGGCAGCCGCAGCGGCCGATCGCGTAGCCCAGCGCCAGCGCCGGCGCCGCCAGGTCGAACAGGGCGAGGCCGAGGAAGCCTCGGTACCAGGCCCAGGCAAAGACGGCGAGGGCGCCGCCGATCGCGCCGCCGTACCAGACCAGCCCGGACCCGGAGAAGAGGTTGCCGAGCAGATCGTCGCTGACGTCGCTCCAGTTCTGGACCAGGTAGTAGACGCGGGAGCCGACGACGCCGCCGATCAGCGCCGCAAAGCCCATCTCATAGGCCCAGTCGGGCGGCTTCCCGATCTCCCCCAGCCGTCGCCAGATCAGCGCCCCGGCGGCGATGAAGGCGAGGGCGAACATCAGCCCGAAGGTCTGCAGCGTCAGCGGCCCGAGCTCGATCTCCGGATACATGACTTTAGGAGGAGCGCCGCCGCTCAGCCGGCGAGCAGCGCCTCCAGCAGCGCCTTCTGGGCGTGGAGGCGGTTCTCGGCCTGGTCCCAGACGGCGGAGGCGTCGGAGTAGAGGACGTCGGCGGTGATCTCTTCGCCCGGGTGGGCGGGCAGGCAGTGGAGGACGATGGCGCCGTCGTCCGCCGCCGCAAGGAGATCGCTGTCGAGCCGGAACGGGGAGAGATCGGCGCGGCGGCGCTCCGCTTCCGCCTCGTCGCCCATGCTGACCCAGACGTCGGTGTAAAGCGCGTCGGCGCCGGAGGCGGCGGCCCGCGGGTCGTCGGTCAGCTTCACCCCGTGCCCCTCCTCGAGCCGGTAGCCGGGAGGGGATGCCACCACCACCTCGACCCCGGCCAGCTCGCCGACGATCGCCAGCGAGCGGGCGACGTTGTTGCCGTCGCCGACGTAGGCGAGGCGGACCTGGTCGAGGTCGCCGCAGCGCTCGCGCAGGGTCAGCAGGTCGGCCAGTGCCTGGCAGGGGTGGTGCAACGGGGTCAACCCGTTGACGACCGGGACCTCGGCCGTCGCCGCCAACTCGGCGACCGCCTCGTGGGAGCCGGAGCGGATCACGATCGCGTCGACGTAGCGCGAGAGCACCCGGGCCGTGTCGGCGATCGACTCGCCGCGGGAGATCTGCATTTCGTCGCCGCGCAGGACGACCGGGTGAGCCCCCAGCTCGGCGACGCCGACCTCGAAGGAGATCCGCGTCCGCGTCGAGGGCTTTTCGAAGACGAGGGCGATGCTGCGCCCGGCCAGCGCCTCGGAACCGAGCCGCTTCGCGCGGCCGGCTTTCAGCTCCAGCGCCCGATCGAGCAGCTTGCCGAGCTCGAACGCGCCGAGCTCTTCGCCGGTGAGGAAGTCCCGCTTTTCCAAGCGGCGGATACTACGAGAGCCTGCCCCAAAATCCGCGTGTGCGGCTGGCGAGTGCCGGACCAAGCGGGGCAAGGACACAGGAAGGCCTAATAGCAGCGCTATTAGGCCGACCGAGGACGCCGCGCCGCGCCGTGTCCGACGCCGCCAGACGTGCGCGGGGATTTTGGGGCAGGCTCTAGGGCGTGGAGTTCACCGCAATCGCCTGGAACCTGTTCCATGGCAGGGACTTCCCGCCCGACCCGACGCTGCGCAGCTGGCGCTCGCGGCTGCTGCGCTTCGACGAGCGCAACGAGACCCACGTCCAGGTCAACCGCGACCTCACGACCGAGTTCGCGACGCTGCTGGCCGGCGCGGCCTGGGACGTCGCCCTGCTGCAGGAGTGCCCGCCGCGGTTCGCGGCGCCGCTGGCGCGCGCCTGCTCGGCCGAGTGGCACCGAGCGCTGACCTCGCGCAACTCGCTCGGCCCGCTGCGGGGGCTGCTGGCGCGCCAGAACCCCGACCTGATGGCCTCCGGCGAGGGCGGCTCGAACCTGACTTTGGTCCGCGTCCCGGGCCGGCTCGGGGGGATCGCCGAGCGGCGCGAGCTGGCGATCCACGAGGGAGCGCCGGAGCGGCGCTCGATGGCGCTCACCCGCACCGCCTCCGGTGTCTGCATCGCCAACCTGCACGCGACCAACGACGCCCCGAAGCTGGCGAGCGCGGACGTTCTGCTCGCGGCCCGCACCGCGACCGAGTTCGCCGGCTCCGCGCCGTTGCTGTTAGGTGGCGACCTCAACCTGCGCCCGGCCGAGGACCCCGAGGTGTTCGAGCGCCTGCGCGAGGAGTTCGGCCTGACGGGGCCGACGGGGCCGCGGGCGATCGACCACCTGCTCGGGCGCCGGCTCGACGTGCGCGAGGCGCCGGAGCCCTGGCCGCCGGAGCGGCGCGAGCTGCCGCTTGAAGGCAGGGCGCTGCGCCTGTCCGATCACGCCCCGGTCGAAGCGAGGTTTGCCGCGGCCGAGCCCGTGGAACTGAGATAGTCCAACAGCACGTCCCCCCGGCGACCCAGCGATCAGGAGACAAACCGAAATGGCAGACAAAAAAGCGTCCGGCAAATCGAAAAAAACGAAAGCCGGCGCCAAAGCCAAAAAAGCCTCCAAAGCCAAAGCGAGCAAAAAAGCCCCGAAAAAAGTCAGCAAAAAATCGGGCGCCAGAAAAGCGACGGCTAAAAAAGCCACTAAACGCAGCAGCAGCAAAGCGACCACCGGACTCGACAAGAGCGTCGCCCAGTTCCGCGAGAGCCTCGAGCAGAGCGTGACGCTGAGCCGCGACCGCCTGCACGAGGTCGTCGACGACGCCGTCAAGCGCGGTCGCATGACCCGCGGCGACGCCGAGAAGATGCTCACCGACATGGTCAAACGCGGTCGCAAACAGACCGACTCGCTGCTGCGGGAGCTGGAAAAACTGGTCAAACAGGCGCGTAAAGAGGTCGGCGGCCGGGCTGAGCCGGTGCGCAAACAGGCGACCCAGGCGGCGCGACGAGCGCGGAAGAAACTGAGCTGACGATGGGGCCGGCCACCGGCGAGAAGCCGGCGGCCCGCGGCCCCCGTCGCGGCGAGCTGCTCGAGGTCGAGGTCGACTCGCTCGCCTTCGGCGGGCGCGGCATCGCCCGCACCGACGGCTTCGTCGTCTTCGTTTCCGGCGCCCTGCCGGGCGACCGCGCCCGGGTCGAGGTGACGAAGGCGAAGAAGCGCTTCGCCGAGGCGCGCACCGTCGAGCTGCTGCGCGCCGGCGCCGAGCGCATCCCCGACCGTTGCGTCCACGGCGGCGAGCCCTGCCCCGGGGCGCCCTGGCAAGGCCTCTCCTACGAGCGCCAGCTCGCCCACAAGAGCGACCAGGTCGCCGAGGCGCTGCGCCGGATCGGCGCACTCGAGGGCTTCGAGCTGGAGGAGATCGTCCCCGCCCTCGAGCAGTGGCGCTACCGCAACAAGCTCGAATACTCCTTCGGCGCGGGCGAGGACGGGGAGCCGATTCTCGGCTTCCACGCGCGCGGCCGCTGGGACCTGGTCGTCGACGTCGAGGACTGTCACCTCGCCTCGGAGGCCGGCAACGCCGCCCGCAACGAGGTCCGCGAGTGGGCGCGGCTGGAATCGGTGCCGGCCTTCGACCGCCGCGAGCGCCGCGGCGTCCTGCGCAACCTGGTCGTCCGCGAGGGCCGGCGCACGGGGCAGATCCAGACCCGCCTGGTGACCGCCGGGCGGCGATTCCCGAAGCCGCCCGTCGACCTGCACACGATCGTCGCGGACGATTCCGGTGACAGTGAGGGGCCGACAGGCGTGCTCGGCGAGGAGTACCTGCGCGAGGAGCTGTGCGGACTGCAGTGGAAGATCTCCCCCGGCGCCTTCTTCCAGACCAACACCGAGATGGCCGAGCGCCTCTACGCGGTCGCCGCCGAGTACGCCGGACTGAGCGGCAAGGAGAAGGTCTTCGACCTCTTCTGTGGGATCGGCACGATCGGCCTGACGATGGCTTCCCAGGCGGGCGAGGTATGGGGGGTGGAGATCGTTCCCGAGGCGATCGAGGACGCCGAGCGCAACGCCGAGCTGAACGGAATCGGCAACGCCCACTTCCTCGCCGCCAATGTCCGCACCGGTGTGCGGCCGCTGCTCGTCCAGGCCGGCAAGCCCGACGTCGTCGTCATCGACCCGCCGCGGGCGGGGCTTTCGCAGAAGATGGTGCGGCGGGTGATCGAGTGCGAAGCGCAGCGGATCGTCTACGTCTCCTGCAACCCGACCACGCTCGCCCCCAACGCCGCCCAGCTGGTCGAGGCCGGCTATAGGCTGACGCGGGTGAGGCCGGTCGACATGTTCCCCCAGACCCCGCACATCGAGTGCGTGGCCCTGCTCGAGAAGGCCGGGGGGGCGCCCGGCAGCGGAGGCGGTACGTGAGCCGCGGCTTCGGCGTCGCGGCCGGGCTCGACCCCGAGGTGGCGCGGCCGCTGGCCGCCCGCTGCGCCGAGCTCGGCTATCGCTCGATGTGGTCGAACGACCACCCCGGCGCCAAGGGCCTGGAGACGCTGGCCGAGTTCGCCGCCGCCGCGCCCGAGGTCGACCTCGGCGTCGCCGTGATCGCCCTCGACCGCCAGCCGCCGGAGCAGATCGCCGCCGACATCGAGCGGCTCGGCATCGACCGCTCCCGGCTCTGGCTCGGGGTCGGCGCCGGCTTCTCGAAGAAGCCGCTGACGACGATGCGCAAGTCGCTGCCGGACCTGAGAGAGAAGCTGCCCGGAGTCCGCCTCGTCCTCGCCGCGATGGGGCCGAAGATGTGCGCCCTGGGTGGAGCCGAGTTCGACGGGGTCTTCTTCAACTGGATGACCCCAGGCTTCGCCGCCGGCGCCCGCGAGCAGGTCGAGGCCGGCGCCCGCGAGGCCGGTCACGAGGCACCGCCGGTCTTCGGCTATGTCCGAACGGCAGTCGGCCCCGACGCCACCGAGCGCCTGGCCAAGGAGGAGTCCTTCTACCGCGACCTGCACAAGGGCTACCGCGACCATTTCGACCGCCTCCGCGAGCCCGAGGGCACGGTCGGCGTCGCCGCTGCCGACCGCGAGGAGGCCCAGTCCGCCCTCGCCGCCTATGAAGGCCCGCTCGACACCATCGTCGTCAGGGGCCTGGCCAGCGCCAAGGTCGAGGCGATGACCACCGTAGCCGAGGCCGCCGCTCCCTAGAGGGTCCTCAAAGCTGCGTGGCGATCAAGCCAGCCCCGGCAACGATGATCGCGCCGAGCAACCCACCGCAAAACTGGAGCAATAGCCGATGCATGGCTTCGAAACGTCGGCTCAGTGAGTCGCCCATCGAGTCAAAGCGGTCGTTGATCGAGTCGAAGCGGTCGTTGATCGAGTCGAAACGCTCGTTCATCGAGTCGAAGCCCGCTTTCATCTCTGCGCGCAGAGCGGCAGATTCGCTTCTGATCTCACCCCGCAGGGCGGAGGACTCGGCTCGCGCTTCGGCCCGCAGCGCGCGAATGTCGGAGTCGAGCCGCTCAAACCCCTGGTCGACCTTGAGGTTCAGATCGTCGATCCGCTTGTCGGTCGAGTCCCGCTCCATCGTCAATGCCATGATGCCAGATCGTTGCAGACAAGAAGTTACGTGTGTGTGTCAAACGTAAATTGCCTGAGACACCACTCGCGCAGCTCTGTGCCTTTTAGAAAACGCTGAGGCGCGGATCGCTGGAGTGCCCCGCCCATCGCCGCCGAAGCCCACATAGACCGCAGGAGCTCTGGCACCTCGTCTCCGACGTCGGCCACCCTGACCGAGAACGAGGTGACGTGGGAGGGACACCCGGTCCTCTCCACCCCCGCTCAGTACGGCGGCAAATCGTCGTACCAGACACCCAAGACCTTGAAGGCGCGCCAGAAGCGCTGCTTGGCCCCCTCCTCGTCGAGGGAGATGTCGATGTCGGGTACGTAGAGGGCGTCGATGGTGGGAGTGAAGGCCTGGATCTCGCCCTCGCGCTCCTCGACCGGTCGAGAGAGGGGGACCTGGAGGCTGTTGAGGATGCGCAGGGCGGGCTCGCCCATAACGACGACGATCTTCGGCTGCACGATCGCCATCTCCTCGACCAGGCGGGCGACGCACTCGCCGGCGGCGAGGTCGGGCTCGGCGATCGGGCACTTGACGCAGAGGGTGCCGTAGACGACCAGCGGGTCGATGCCGAGCCGCTTGAAGCTTTTCATCAGGGCGTTGCCGGCACGGCCGTAGAAGGCCACTCCCTCCTCGATCTCCGCGGCCATCGGCGCCTGCTTGAGCATGAAGACGTCGGCCTGCGGGTGGCCGGAGCCGAGCACCGGCATCAGCTTGCCGCGCGGACAGTGGGGGCAGTCCTGGATCTCCCGGCTCATCTGGTTGAGCTCGCGGATCGCCCGCTCCAGGTACTTCTCACGGATCTCGTTGTCGGTACCTCGCATCGGCATCGGCGACTTCTTTGACGAGGCGGGCACGGCTCCTTTCCCGCCGCGCCCCTGCATCAGCTCTTGCTCGTCGAGCCGCGCTTGCGAGGCTTGCCCCCGCGCGCCGGTTTTGCGTCCGGCACCCGCCGTTTCGGCGCCTTCGGCCGCCCGGTCGTCTGCAGCAGCTTCAGCGCCTGCACGTAGAGCAGGTTCTTGTGCTTGCGGGTGATGTCGGCGTCGCGCATCGCCTCGAGGAACTCGGCCGGTCCCTCGAAGTCGTGGATCCGGGTCCGCACGCTGCCGAGTCCCTGAGCGACGTGGCTGTCGGAGCCGGCCCCGGCGACGATCCGGTACTTGCGGGCGAAGCGCTCGGCCTCTTCGTTGAAGGCGGTCACCGCCACCCGCGGGTTGAAGACCTCGAGGATGTCGATCTCCTCGACGATGTCGAGCAGGTGCTCGTAGTCGGGGACCGAGTGGAAGCGGTCGAACGGGTGCGGCACGTAGACCAGCCCGCCCTGCTCGCGGATCGCGGCAATCGTCTCCGCCATCGATAGCCCCCTCGGGATCTTCTCCTCGATGAAGAGGCCGATCACCTCGCCCTGCTCGGCGGTCTTCACCTCCTCCGCCACGATCACCTTGATGTCGTCCATCGAGGCGGCGATCTCGCGCGCCTCCAGCGCCCCTGAGACCTCGTTGTGGTCGGTGATCGCGATCGCCCCGAGGCCGCGGTCGCGCGCCGTCTGCAGCAGCACCTCGACCGGGGTCGCGCAGTCGCCGGAGTGGTCGGTGTGCATGTGCAGGTCGACCTCGATCAGCGGCCGCTCGGCGATCCGCGACCGCAGCTCCGGGTCGCCGCCCTCCGGGTGGCGCCGAGACAGCAGCCGCCGGTAGATCGCTTCGAGTTCGTCCGCGACCGTGGCCCAGTCACGCTCTCCCCCGCCCGGCTCGATCAGCTCATAAGAAGCCGGGAAGTAGCCGTCGAGCAGCTTCGCGGTCGCTTCGCTGGTGACGGTACGGGCGTCGATGCGGCCGAAGAAGATCTCGACCAGCGGCCGCGCCACCTGGGTCGAGAGCACCCGCTCCTGGGGAGCGTGAAAGGTGGCGACGTTGAGCGAGTAGGAGTGGCGCAGCGCCGCCGAGGCGACGCTGGGGGCGAATGGCTCGTGGACGTGGACGATGTCCGGTGGGGTCGACTTGAGCAGCCGCTTGACCGGCTCGCCGGTCCCCACCCGAAACACCTCGTGACCACGCCGCTCCAGCTCGGAACAGACGCGGTCGACGAACTCGGTTACCGGGTTCTCCACGCCGCGCCGGAAGGGCGCGACGTGGACGATCGAGAGCGGCTCGGCCGGCACGGTGCCGGCTAGGCGGAGACCTTCGTCTCGCCGGGAGCCGGGCTCTTGCCGCGAGCGTTAGCGGCAATGAAGTCCTCGGTCTGTTCCCGCGCCTCATCGTCGGGGCGCTGGCTGTGCGGCGACTTCATCAGGTAGCTGGAGGGGCCGTCGAGCTGGCCGGCGATCCCGTTGTTCAAGGCCAGCTTGATCAGCCGCACCGCGTCGATCACGACGCCGGCCGAGTTCGGCGAGTCCCAGACCTCCAGCTTCAGCTCGGCGGTCAGCGGCACGTCGCCGAAGGCTTTGCCCTCGAGCCGGATGTGCGCCCACTTGCGGTCGGTCAGCCAGGGCACGTAGTCGGAGGGGCCGACGTGGACGTTCTCGTCGGGCAGCTCGTGGCCCATGATCGAGGTGACCGCGTTGGTCTTGGAGATCTTCTTCGAGTCGAGCCGCTCGCGCTCGAGCATGTTGTAGAAGTCCATGTTGCCGCCGACGTTGAGCTGGCTGGTCCGCTCCAGGCGCACGCCGCGGTCGTGGAAGAGGCGGGCGAGCTGACGGTGGACGATCGTCGCCCCGACCTGGGACTTGATGTCGTCGCCGATGATCGGCAGGCCGGCCTCCTGGAAGCGCTTGTCCCAGTAGTCCTCGCGGGCGATGAAGACGGGCAGGCAGTTGACGAACCCGACCCCGGCCTTGAGCGCCTGCTCGACATACCACTTGGTCGCGTCCTCGGAGCCGACCGGCAGGTAGCAGACGAGGACATCGGCCTTGGTCTCTTTGAGGATGCCGACGATGTCGGCGGTCTCGCCGGGAGCTTTGGTGATTTTCTCTTTCAGGTACTTGCCGAGCCCGTCGTGGGTCATGCCGCGCTCGACCTTGACGCCGAGGCTGGAGACGTCGGCGAACTTGATCGTGTCGTTCTGGCCCGACCAGATCGCCTCCGAGAGGTCCTTGCCGACCTTCTCGGAATCGATGTCGAAGGCGGCGACGAACTCGACGTCGCGGATGTGGTAACCGCCGAGTTCGACGTGCATCAGGCCCGGGACTTCCTCGCCCGGGTCGGCGTCCTTGTAGTACTGGACGCCCTGGATGAAGGAGTTGGCGCAGTTGCCGACGCCGACGATCGCGACGCGGACCTTCTCGTCGGTCCGGGCGACGCCGTTGGCCGTGCTGCCGTTTGCTCCGTTGCTCTCACTCATGAAATTAGAAGTCCTCCTGGATCGCGCTGAGTGGCAGAACACACCCGGCGGCTTCTCTGGTTACAGGCCGTCCTGCTCGCCGGCGCCCGCTCGGGCGTCCGTCGAATCGCTGGAAAGCTCGTTTCGCACATGCCAAACACGCTGGATCGTGGTGATGATCGTCAAGGCCGCAATCAGATAGACCGCCGGCGCCAGCAGTTCGAAATCGGCGATGCCGGCACCCTTGGCGAAGATCAGTCCGATCGAGAGTATGACTACCCGGACGGGACGCGTCGCCAACCCGACCTTGCACTCGACCCCGAGCGCCTCGGCCCGGGCCCGGGTGTAGGAGACCATCAGCGAGCCGAGCACCGCGACCACGCACATCGCCGCCGCGAAATCGTCGCCGGTGGCGGCGAAGTATCCGGCGACCGCGGCCAGCACGATCCCCTCCTCGATCCGGTCCAGGGTCGAGTCGAGGAAGGCGCCGAACAGGGTCCCCTTGCCCGACATCCGCGAGTAGCGCCCGTCGAGCGTGTCCATCACCGAGCCGACCACGAAGGCGACCCCGGCGAGGAAGAAGAGGCGCTGGGTGACGAGGCCGGCCGCGATCAGGTTGCCGACGAGGCCGGCGACGGAGATCGCGTTGGGCGTCAGCCTCGACTCGATCAGCCGCTCGCGAGCGTAGGTGCGAAGCTCCTGCCCGTTGCGACTCGCCGCGCGGCCGTTGCGCCGACCGCCGGGGGCCCTGGGGGGCGCCGAAGGTTCCATTGGCAAGGAGGCTAGACGATGGGGAAGAGGGCTATGCCTCGGCCTCGCGCGGAGCCTTGGTGCGGAACGACCAGGCCTCGGGCCGGGCTCGGGCCAGCAGCCGCTGCGCCACCAGCGCCGCCGTCAGCGCGACCAGCCAGCCGAGCGCGGCGTCGACCCAGTAGTGGTTGGCGGTGACGATCGTGACCCAGCTGACCAGCAGCGGCCAGAAGGCCCAGAGGGCCTTCGAGATCCAGTGGCGGCAGAGCATGACGCCGGTGGCGCCGATCATCATCGCGAAGGCGCAGTGCATGCTCGGCACCGCCGCGTAGGGGTTGATGAAGATTTTCGCCAGCGAGGAGTCGTGGCCGACGTCGGAGTAGGCGTTGAGGGTGTCGAAGAAGCCGTACTCGGGGAACATCCGCGGCGGCGCGGTCGGGTAGAGCGTGTAGCCGACCAGGGCCAGCCCCATCGCGACCACGAACATGTTGCGCACGAAGTAATACGACTCGTTGCGGAACAGGTAGAGCCAGAGCAGGAAGCCGAGCGCGACCGAGAACTGGGCGTTGAGGTAGACCTGGTTGGCGAAGTCGATCACCCATTGCGCCGGCAGGAAGAACGCCTGCAGGCCCGGCTCGAAGAAGGTGCCGGTCGCTTTCTCCAGGTCCATCACCTGCTGCCCGTGCGCGAACGCCAGCGCCCGCTCGGAGTCGACGATGCCGCGCACGAAGGTGTAGGCGAGATCGACGCCGACCAGGATCGCGATCTGGCGCCCGAAATCGCCCCAGCCCTGGGGCAGGCGGCTTCCTATGTGTCCGAACGCGCGCGACACGGAACCGACCATTGTAATCCGCGCGTTAACGGCGGCAATCAGGACACGAAGGCGTGGATCCGCTCCATGCAGCGGGCGTCGTCGATCAGGGGCCAGTGGCCGACGGCCGGAACCAGCTCCAACTCGGAACCGGGCAGCGCTTCGGCGTAGGCCTCGGCGAAGCGAATCGGGAGATAGGGGTCGCGCTCGCCCCAGAGGACGAGCGCGGGGCAGCTCAGCTTCGACAGATCCGTGCCGGCGAGAGCGAGGCGGTCGGGATCGGCGTGGCGATAGAGGGCGAGGGTCGCATCGCTGGTCCCCTTGTTCCAGGCGCCCCAGACCATGTCCACGAACTCGGTCGGCATCGGGCCGCCGTCGCCGCTGGCCTGGCGGAGCAGCAGCGCCATCGAGGAGCGGGTCGTGGTCGCGTTGGCGATCTCGCCGAGCGGTCGGCGGCGCCAGATCTGCGCCACCCAGTGCCAGCGGTAGCCGGGCAGCAGCGGCACCGCGTTGATCACGACCAGCCGCTCGACCAGGTCCGGCCGGCGCTGGGCACCGATCAAGGCGAGGGCACCCCAGTCATGGACGACCAGCTTGCGCCGCTCGATCCCCAGTTCCTCGAGGCAGCGCTCGAGGAAGGCCGAGAGCCCGTACATCGAGTAGTCGAAGCGGGCGGGGTCCGGGCGGTCGGAGCGGCCCCAGCCCGGCATGTCGATCGCGATCGCCGGCCCACCGCGCTCGAGCAACGGCACCCATTCCTCGCCGTGGGTGGGGTTGCCGTGGCAGTAGACGGTCGGCGTCCCCTCGCCGGCGACGCGGCGATAAAAAGCTTCGACGCCATCGATCCGCACCCGCCCCTCTTCGATCTCCACGCTCATTGGTCTGAACCATACGTCTGAGCTCGAGCCGGATACCCCTCCGAACGGCTTGTACTTCTCGGTCGCCAGCGCAAGAGGCGCCAGCCGGAGGCTCTCCACCCGAGCAAGTTGAGTGAGGAGGGGTATCCGGCTCGAGCCCCACTAGGGTCCGCTCAATGCCCTGGAAACGACCGGACAAGCGACGGGTGCGGGCGATCCGCGACCGTCTGCGGGAGATGTACGGGCATCCGCTCAACGAGCCGCACGGGCAACCGATCGCCGAGCTGATCAAGACCGTGCTTTCCCAGCACACCAACGACCGCAACCGCGACCGCTCCTTCGCGCAGCTGCGTGAGCGCTACCCCACCTGGGAGCAGGTGCGCGACGCGCCCCTGGACGAGCTGGAGGAGACGATCCGGCCCGGCGGCCTGGCGAGGCAGAAGGCGCCGAGGATCCAGGCGATCCTCGAGCAGCTGGGCGAGCGCCCCGACCTCGACTGGACCGAGACGGCGCCGCGCGAGGAGTCGCTCGAGTTCCTGCTCTCGCTGCCGGGCGTCGGCCGCAAAACCGCCGCCTGCGTGCTGATCTTCACCTGGGACATCCCCGAGATCCCGGTCGACGTCCACGTGCACCGGGTCGGCGGACGGCTCGGGCTGTTCCCGCCGAAGGCCTCCTTTGAGCGCGCCCACGACGAGATGCTGGCGATCGTCGACCCCGCCGACGCCTACGAGCTGCATATGAACCTGATCCGGCACGGGCGCGAGCTCTGCCGCCCGAAGCCGCGCTGCGGGGAGTGCGCGCTGCGCCGCATGTGCCCCTGGCATCGCGAGCAAGTACGCGACGGGAAAGCCGCCAGTAGTATGCGCGCCGCCAAATGAGCAAGCGCACCTTCATCGTCTTCGGCCTGCTGATCCTGGTCCTCGCGGTCGCAATCCCCTGGCTGGCGTTCCGGTCCAAGGGGGACGCCGAGACCGGCGACCAGCAGGTGGCCGCCAACCTGAAGAGCGGGCAGGAGCTGTTCGAGATCAACTGCGGCACCTGCCATTCCTTCTACGCGGCCGGCACCGACGGCAACTACGGCCCCGACCTCGACGAACTGCTGGCGCCGTCCGGTCCCCCAACTGGACCGACCGCCAAAGCCACCATCGAAGCCACCGAAGGCCGCGTCCTCAACGCGGTCGAAAAAGGGGTCAACAGCTCGACCGAGCCGGGACGAATGCCCGGCGGCATCCTCAACGAGGAAGACTCGAAGGAAGTCGCCGCGTTCGTCGCCGCCACTGCAGGAGAAGGCTGAGGCCCGAGACGCCCAGCGGGCGCCCCGGACCCCGTTCGCTTAGTTCGGGAACCGCAAGGCGCTGAAGACTCCGGCGTGGTCGGAGTTCCAGAAGCCGTTGACGGGCTGGATGCCGCTCACCGAGGAGCTGTGCAGGAGCACGTCTGCGGGGTCGCGGGTCATGATGTGGTCGACCTGATGGTCGAAGTCGGCTTCGCTGCCGCCTTTGCCGACTTCCAGCAGGCTCGATTTGAGGCAGCAGCTGAGCGGGTTGTTGGTGCTGCGCTCGACCATGCCTGCCGCCAGCAGCGCTTCATACGCGAGCCGGTCTTCGCCTTCGACCGTGTCGTCGTCGGAGTTGAGGTCACCGAGCAGCACGACCGGCAATTCGCTCGTCGCCGGTCCAGTCGGAGCGACCAGCTCACCGGCCTGGGCGGCGCGAACGAGCGGCTGGAACGCCTCGAGGTGGGTGTTGACGAAGCGGAACCAGTCGCTGCCGCGGACCCGTGCGTCGGTCGCCGTCCAGCCGCGTTTGACCGTCACCGGCACTCCGGCCACCGGCACCACCAGGTTGGTGGCGAAGTTGGCCGACTGCGGGTTTTTCGTCTGCACGCCGGAGCCGCGCCGGGCGAGGATCACGTCGCGCATCGTCAGACGCCCGTTGATCTCGGCGTCGGCGATCGCCGGGTTCGGCCCGTCGCCGGGCACGCCGTTCTCGTCCGCGGGCGCCTCGAGGTCGAACTCGTTCTGGACGACCACGACTTCGTAGCGGTCGGGCCCTTTGTTGAGCTCGGCCAGCAGTTCCTGCAGGTAGTCGTAGCGGACGGTGGTCGCGGTCGGGGGCCCGGTCACGACCGGCGTCAGGCTCGGGGGCGCGGTGCGCCAGAGAGCGACCTCCTGCAGACCGACCAGGTCCGGCTTAGCGTCGAGGATCTCGTCGGCGAGGCCCTCGGCCCGGACCGGGAAGTTGTTGGCGGTCACTTCGCGCAGGATCTGGCCGTTGGCGGCGACGAACGCCGGCAGCGTGGGAGCCAGGATCGCCGGCGTCAGGTCGGCGCCGAGGTAGAGGTTGCGGGTCATCGTCCCCACGACCTTGCCGTTGTGGTTGCCGTGATTTCCGTGGTGGCCGTGATGATGGTGGTGACCATGACCGTGGCCTTTGCCGCCGGCCACTGCAAAGGCGGGCGAGAGGGCAAGTGCGAGTGCGGCGGCGATCAGCGCCAAGACACTGAGGCGAGTCGCTCTATGGGCGTAGCTCAAGGCTTCCTCCTAATCCGTTGATTAATCGAGGCGCCTCACGTTATCCCCCCCTGCAACCTGCCGCGAAACAAATATACGGCTCATATTCGAAAACCCGCGTGGATTTTAAAATCTAGTGCGATCTGCCATACTGCCACTTAGATTTCTTAGGCTTGGACAACGAAACCCCTGGAGGTACGCGAAAAAGTGGGCAAGACGATCGGGATCGACCTCGGCACGACCAACTCATGTGTCGCCGTGATGGAGGGCGGCGAGCCGGCTGTCCTGGAGAACGCCGAGGGTGGTCGCACGACGCCATCGGTAGTCGCCTTCACCGACAGCGACGAGCGCCTGGTCGGCACCGTCGCCAAACGTCAGGCGGTGATGAACCCGGAGAACACGATCTTCTCGATCAAGCGCTTCATGGGACGCAAGGAGTCCGAAGTCAAAGAGGAGGAGACGATCGTCCCCTACAAGGTCGTCGCCGGCCCCAACGGCGATGTCCGCATCGAAGTGCGCGACAAGCAGTACAGCCCGCCGGAGATCAGCGCGATGATCCTGCAGAAGCTGAAAACCGACGCCGAAGCGAAGCTCGGCGAAACGGTAGACAGCGCCGTGATCACGGTCCCCGCCTACTTCAACGACGACCAGCGGCAGGCGACCAAGGACGCCGGCAAGATCGCCGGCCTCGACGTCAAACGGATCATCAACGAGCCGACCGCCGCTTCGCTCGCCTACGGGCTCGACAAAGAGAAAACCGACCAGACGATCCTCGTCTTCGACCTCGGCGGCGGCACCTTCGACGTCTCGGTGCTGGAAATCGGCGACGGCGTCTTCGAGGTGAAAGCGACGGCCGGCGACAACCACCTCGGCGGCGACAACTGGGACAAAGCGATCGTCGAGTGGCTGGTCGCCGAGTTCAAACGCGACCAGGGCGTCGACCTCGCCCAGGACAAGAACTCGCTGCAGCGCCTCTACGAGGCGGCCGAGAAAGCGAAGATCGAGCTCTCCTCGACGCAGGAGACGCAGATCAACCTGCCCTTCATCACCGCCGTCGAGGGACAGCCGAAGCACCTCGATCTCAAACTCAGCCGCTCGAAACTGAACGAGCTGACCGGCGAACTGCTGGAGCGGATCGTCGGCCCGGTGAAACGGGCGCTCGACGACGCCGACGCGACGATCGACCATGTCGTCCTGGTCGGCGGCATGACGCGGATGCCGGCCGTGCGCGACCGGGTCAAAGAGCTGACCGGGAAGGACCCGCACCAGGGGGTCAACCCCGACGAGGTGGTCGCGGTCGGCGCCGGGATCCAGGCCGGCGTGCTGGCCGGCGACGTCAAGGACGTGCTGCTGCTCGACGTCACCCCGCTGACGCTCGGGATCGAGACCAAAGGCGGCGTGATGACGAAACTGATCGAGCGCAACACGACGATCCCGACCAAGAAGTCCGAGGTCTTCTCGACCGCCGACGACAACCAGCCCTCGGTTGAGATCCACGTGCTCCAGGGCGAGCGCGAGATGGCCGGCGGCAACAAGAGCCTGGGCAAATTCCAGCTCACCGGCATCCCGCCGGCGCCGCGGGGAATCCCGCAGATCGAGGTCACCTTCGACATCGACGCGAACGGGATCATCCATGTGACGGCAACGGACAAAGGGACCGGCAAAGAGCAGAAAATCGAGATCAAATCCGGTTCCGGCCTCTCCGACGAGGAAATCCAGGGCATGGTCTCCGACGCCGAGACGCACGCCGACGAGGACCGCAAACAGCGGGAGCTGGCGGAGGCCCGCAACCTGGGTGAGAACGCCGCCTACCAGGCGGAGAAAGCGCTCGAGGACGGCGGCGACAAAGTCGACGCCGCGACCAAGGAGGAGGTCACGGCCGCAGTCAAAGACGTGCGCGATTCGCTCGGGTCGGACGACATCGAGGAGATCAAAGCCAAGACGGAAGCGCTGACGGTGGCGATGACGAAAGCGTCGGAGCAGATCTATGCGGCGGCGCAGGAGGGCGCTGCGGCCGATGGCGATTCGGCCGAGGGTGCGGCGGCTGATGACGACGAGGAGGTCGTTGACGCTGAGGTGGTCGATGAGGGTGACGACAAGTGACGCAGGGTCACGAGGAGCAGGGTTCGGGGGAGTCCCGGCCGGCGGGTCCTGTCCCCGATGAATCGACTGAGCCCCGGCCCACGGGCCCTGTCGGCGCAGGGGCCCCCCACCCCCTGCGGTAGCTAAAGCTTCCTCGGGGGTGGGCCCCCCTACGCCGCCACCCGCGGGAGAGGCGCAGGAGGTCGAGCGGGATCTCGATGCGCTGCTGGCGGACACTCAGCGCGAGCGGGACGAGTACCTGGATCTCGCGAAGCGGACCAAGGCTGATTTCGACAACTACCGCAAGCGGATGGCTGCTGAGGTGCAGGCCTCGCAGGCTCGCGGGAAGATCGAGGTGGCTCAGGAAGTCATCGAGGCGGTCGACAACTTGGAGCGGGCGCTGGAGGCGGCCGGGACCGAGGGTGGCGAGGGTCTTGTCGCGGGAGTGCAGATGGTTCTGGGTGGGCTACGAGAGACGCTCTCCCGGCACGGGGTCGAGGCTGTCGATCCGCGGGGGGAGAAGTTCGACCCGCAGTGGCACGAGGCACTCTCGACGCAGGCGGTCGAGGGGACCGAGTCCGGCCTCGTGGTCGAGACGCTGCAGAAGGGCTACCGGCTCAGCGAGCAGTTGATCCGGCCTGCGCGCGTGGTGGTGAGCGAGTAGGAACGGTGGCGGACGAGCTCTACAAGACGCTGGGCGTCTCCAAGAAGGCGAGCGACGAGGAGATCAAGAAGGCGTACCGCAAACTGGCGCGCAAATACCACCCTGACCGCAACCCCGATGACGAGGAGGCCGAGGAGAAGTTCAAGGAGGTCTCGGCCGCGCACGACATCCTCGGCGACCCCGAGAAGCGCAAGGAGTACGACGCCGGTGGTGCCTTCGGGGGGTTCGGCGGGCCCGGCGGCTTCGGCGGCGCCGGGCCGTTCGGTCCCGGAGCCGGCGGCGCCCAGGGCGGGTTCGGCGGCGCCGATTTCGGCGACATCTTCTCCTCGATCTTCAGCCGCGGTGGCGGCGGGCGCGGGGGTGGGCGGGCGCAGGCCCAGCAGGTGCGGGGGCGCGACCTCGAGACCGAAATCGAGCTCGGCTTCGACCAGGCGGTCAACGGCAGCCAGGTCAGCGTCACGGTGCCGAAGGCGGAGCGCTGCAAGACCTGCCATGGCAGCGGCGCCAAACCGGGGACCAGCCCGGTCACCTGCCCGCGCTGCGAAGGCCGCGGCATCGACGCTCAGAGTCAGGGGTTCTTCTCGATCAGCCAGCCCTGCCCGCAGTGCGGCGGCGCCGGCCAGATCATCGAGGACCCCTGCCCCACCTGCGGCGGCTCCGGGCTTACCCAGCAGACCAAGCGCTACAAAGTCAACATCCCGGCGGGGGTCAAGGACGGGGCGAGGATCCGGCTCGCCGGCAAGGGCGAGGCCGGCCCCCGCGGCGGCCCGCCCGGCGACCTCTACGTGACCACCCGGGTCAAACCGTCCCCGGTCTTCGACCGGCTCGACGACGGCAACCTCGAGGTGACGGTGCCGATCTCGATCCCGGAGGCGCTGCGCGGCGGCACGATCGAGGTACCGACCCTGGACGGGACCAAGAAGATCAAGGTGGCAGCGGGGACCAAACACGGCTCGGTGCAGCGGCTGCGCGGCGAGGGGCCGCCGAAGTCGAAAGGCAGCGGGCGCGGCGACATCCGCTACCGGCTCGAGATCGAGGTGCCCCGAGGAGCTGAGCGACGAGCAGGCGGAGGCCGCCGAGAAGCTGGCCGAGGCGCTGAACAGCTCCGACCCACGCGCGGAGCTGCTGCGGAAGGCTGGTGCGTGATGGCCGCGAGCAGGCGCAGCCGGGTGGAAATCTCGATCGACGACGAGCGCGGGGTCTTCATGATCTCGGTCGCCGCCGAGCTCGCCCACATGCACCCGCAGACGCTGCGGATCTACGAGGCGCGCGGGCTGGTGTCGCCGCAGCGCTCGCCGAAGAACACCCGCCTCTATTCGCAGCGCGACGTCGAGCGGCTGCAGCGGATCCAGCAGATGACCTCCGAAGGCCTGAACCTGGCCGGGGTCGAGACGGTCCTGGCCCTGGAAGAGCGGGTCGCGAAGTTGAGCGGAGAACTGAAACAGGCGCGCCACCGGATCGAGCAGCTGGGCGGCGCCGACAAGGAGGGGGGGAGCTGATGCAGCCAGACCGATTCACCGTCAAGTCCCAGGAAGCGGTGGCCGCGGCGCAGCAGCTCGCGGGCGCCGGCCATAACCCCGAGATCGCCCCGGCGCACCTGCTGGCTGCCCTGCTCGCCCAGGAGGACGGGCTGGTAGCGCCGATCCTGCAGAAGCTCGGCGAGGACCCGGGCACGATCGGGGGCAAGGCCCGCGAGGCGATCGAGGCACTGCCGACCCTGGGCGAGGGCGGCGAGGAACCGCGGATGTCCTCGACCCTGGCACAGGCGCTGCGCGGGGCCGAGAAGGAGATGGCGAAGCTCGGCGACGAGTACATCTCGACCGAGCACCTGCTGCTGGCCCTGGCCGAGAGCGACCCCGGCATCGCCGCCATCCTCCCCGACCGCGCCTCGCTGGAGGGGGCGATCGCCGAGGTGCGCGGGCCGCACAAGGTCACCTCGCCCAACCCCGAGGACAGCGTGCAGGCGCTGGAGAAATTCGGCCGCGACCTCACCGCCGACGCCCGCGCCGGCAAGCTCGACCCGGTGATCGGGCGCGACGAGGAGATCCGCCGTGTGATCCAGGTCCTCTCCCGTCGCACCAAGAACAACCCGGTCCTGATCGGCGACCCCGGCGTCGGTAAGACGGCGATCGTCGAGGGGCTGGCGCAGCGGATCGTCGACGGCGACGTCCCAGACAGCCTGCGCGACCGCCGCGTGATCGCGCTCGACATCGGCTCGCTGCTGGCCGGTGCCAAATACCGCGGGGAGTTCGAGGAGCGGCTGAAAGCCGTGCTCGCCGAGGTGCAGGAGGCCACCGGCCAGATCGTCCTCTTCCTCGACGAGCTTCACACCATCGTCGGCGCCGGCGCGGCCGAAGGCGCGGTCGACGCCGCCAACCTGCTGAAGCCGATGCTTGCCCGCGGCGAGCTGCGCGCGGTCGGTGCGACCACGCTCGATGAGTACCGCAAGCACATCGAGAAAGACGCGGCGCTGGAGCGACGCTTCCAGCCGGTGCTCGTCGGCGAGCCCGACATCAACGACACGATCGCGATCCTGCGCGGGCTGAAGGGACGCTACGAGGTCCACCACGGCGTCCGCATCGCCGACTCGGCGATCGTCGCCGCCGCGACCCTGTCGGAGCGCTACATCGCCGATCGCTTCCTGCCCGACAAGGCGATCGACCTGATCGACGAGGCGGCCTCGCGGCTGAAGATCGAGATCGACTCGATGCCGACCGAGATCGACGAGGTCGAGCGCCGCATCCAGCAGTTGGAGATCGAGCGCGAGGCGCTGAAGAAGGAGAGCGACGACGCCTCGAAGGCGCGGCTGGAGGCGCTCGAGGCCGAGCTGGCGGAGCTGCGCGAGCGCTCCGGCGAGATGAAAGCTCGCTGGCAGAACGAGAAGGACGCGATCGACTCGATCAAGGAGGCCCGAGCGCGGCTGGAGGAGGCCGGCGCCGAGGCCGAGCGGGCCGAGCGCGAGGCCGATCTGGAGCGAGCGGCGAAACTTCGCTACGGCGAGATCCCGGAGCTGGAGAAGACCGTCGGCGACGGCGAGGGACGGCTGGCCGAGCTGCACGCGGGCGGCGGCACGATGCTGACCGAGGAGGTGACCGAGGAGGACGTCGCCGAGGTCGTCGCCAAATGGACCGGGATCCCGGTCAGCCGCCTGATGGAGGGCGAGGTGGAGAAGCTGATCCAGATGGAGGACCGGCTCCACGACCGGGTGATCGGCCAGGACGAGGCGATCGAGGCAGTGTCCAACGCACTGCGGCGCTCGCGCGCCGGCCTCTCAGACCCGAACCGGCCGATCGGCTCCTTCCTCTTCCTCGGACCGACCGGGGTCGGCAAGACCGAGCTGGCAAAAGCCTTGACCGAGCTGATGTTCGACTCCGAGCAGGCGATCGTCCGCCTCGACATGTCCGAGTACATGGAGAAACACACGGTGGCGCGGCTGATCGGCGCCCCACCCGGCTACATCGGCTACGAGGAGGGCGGGCAGCTGACCGAGGCGGTGCGGCGGCGTCCCTACGCGGTGGTGTTGCTGGACGAGATCGAGAAGGCGCACCCCGACGTCTTCAACACGCTGCTGCAGATCATGGACGACGGCCGCCTCACCGACGGTCAGGGTCGCACGGTCAGCTTCACCAACACGGTCCTGATCATGACCTCGAACGTCGGCAGCGACCGCATCGTCGGCGAGCAGGTCGACGAGCAGATCCGCGAGCAGATCGAAGAGGTGCTGGCGAGCACCTTCAAGCCCGAGTTCCTCAACCGGATCGACGACACCGTGATCTTCCACCGCCTCTCGAAGGCCGACATCGGCCGCATCGTCGAGCTGCAGGTGAACCAGCTGGTCGGGCGGGTTCGGGAGCGCGGGATCGAGATCGAGCTCTCCGACGACGCCCGCACCCTGCTCGGCAACCTCGGCTACGACCCGATCTACGGCGCCCGGCCGCTGAAGCGGGTGATCCAGAAGCAGCTGGTCGACAAGCTGGCGCTGAAGATCCTCGAGGGCGAGTTCGGCGAAGGCGACCTGGTCAAAGTCGATGCCGCCGAGGGCGAGCTGACCTTCGAGAAGGCGGTAGCGGCGAGGGCTGCGATCTGACCATCACTTAGCGGGGTTTAAGGGTTGGGCGGCGAGAATCCGACATAAGCTTTTACGGAACAGGCGATGTTTAGACGGCGACCCGGCAAATCCGATGCGGAAGACGCGAGTGCGTACTCGCGTCGTGCTGCTGTCGCCGACTCCGTCTGGGTAGCCCAGGACAGCGTCCGCAGTGGGATCGGGGGTGCCCTCGAGCGGGTCGGATTCAGCTTTCAGCGACGCTTGATCTGGCCCCTGCAGGATCGTGCCGCGACGATGGGCGCGCCGGGTCGCGCTCTCTCTACGGGCGCTGCCGTCCTGCTCGCCGCCGCCGCCGGTGTCGTCGGCCTGGTCCTCGTCGCTTCCAACGGCTCGCCGGGCCCGGCCGCGACCCGGGTCGCGGCCACCTCGGCTCCGGTCGAGGTGAAAGCGCCGGCGCCGAGCGAGCCGACGCTGCAGGGAGCCGCACCCGTCTTCGAGCCGGCCGAGTCGCCACCTTCGGAGGTCGACCCCGCCAAGGCGATCGTCAAATCGACGACCGCCGAGGGCTCCGGCTCCACCGACACCACGCAGTCGCCCTCGGCCGCGGCGTCGTCCTCTTCCGCGAAAGGCCCCGAGGTCGACGGGCCTCCCGCCGGCCCTGAGGCGATCGCCGTCGCCCGCGACTTCGCCGGCGCCTTCCTTCTCTACGAGACCGGCGAAACCGACTCACAGGTGCGCAAAGCGTTCGCCGAGACGGCGAGCCCGGCCCTCTCGCGGGCGCTGCTCGAACGGCCGCCGCGGCTGCCGGCCAACGTCGACGTGCCGAAGGCGAAGGTGGTCAACGTCGTGCCGGCGCCCTCCCACGGCGACGTCTACCCGGTCAGCGTCTCGCTCCTGCGGGTCGGCCTGACCAGCGAGCTGCGGCTCGACATGGAACAGCGGAAAGGCGAGGAGTGGCGCGTCACCAACGTGCTCGGCTGACCATGAACCAAACCCACAAGATCCGCGCGGTCGCCGCGACCGCCGCCGCCACCGTCGCCCTCGCAGCCCCATTCGCCGCCCGCGCGGTCGCCGACGAACCGGTCAGTGCCGGAACCACGCTCGAAGAACCGGCTGAGTCGTTCGCCCCGGCTCCGGTGGAGCAGGGAACGACCCTGGCGCCACCGCCCGGCCCCAAACCGGCCACCCCGCCGGCCAGCGGCGGAGTCACCGCCGGCGATGGGGCCGAGGAAGCGGCCGACGGCGGCAACGAGGAGGCTGCGCCCGCGCCGGAAGGCTCCGCCGGCGCGCTGCCGGCCCCGAGCCCGACCACGGCGCTGGCGATCCCCTCGCTCCCCAGTTCCAGCTGCGCCGCCATCGGTGTGCCGCCGGTCCTGATCCCGATGTACCAGCGGGCGGCGGCCGAGTACGAGCTCGGCCCGCAGGGCCCGGCGATCCTGGCCGGGATCAACCTGATCGAGACCGCCTTCGGGACCAACCTCAACGTCTCCTCCGCGGGCGCGCTCGGGTGGATGCAGTTCATGCCCGCGACCTGGGATGCCTACGGCGTCGACGCCAACGGCGACGCCGTCGCCGACCCCTACAACCCCGAAGACGCGATCTACGCCGCCGCCAACTACCTCAGCGCCTCCGGGATGCCGGAGGACACCTACGGCGCGATCTTCGCCTACAACCACGCCGACTGGTACGTCGCCGACGTGCTCGCCAACGCCGGCTGTTACGCCGACGAAGTCGGGGCCCCGAACTTCGCCGCCGAACTCGGGCCGCGCCTGCAGGTCCTCAAATGCACCCCCGCCCCCGACTGGCGCGAGCGGATCCCGCACGAGTACCTGCGTGCCTTCGAGGACGCCGCCGCCCGCTACGAACTCGGCAAACGGGGCGTCTGGACGCTGGCCGCGATCGCCCACCTCGAGTCGGACTTCGGCCGCGGCATGGGCAAAGAGCAGCTGCAGAGCGTCGGGCCGCTCGGGCTCGACTCGCAAGAGTGGCGCGCCTACGCGGTCGACGGCGACGGTGACGGCAAGATCCGGCGCGCCGACCCGGTCGACTCGGCGGCGACCCTGGCCCGGCTGATCTGGTCGCGCGGCAGCCTCAGCGCCGGCATCTTCACCCACAACCAGGCCGAGTGGTACGTGCAGGAGGTACTGCAACAGGCCGACGAGATCGAAGGCCAGTGCAAGGCCCGCTACGTCGACTGGGCGCTGGCGCCGCTGGCGACCGGGCTCGAAACCCCCGGCCCCACCGCCGTGCTGCAGCCGACCGGCCTCGCCAGCGCGCCGGAGAGCGCGCCGGCGGCGATCAAGGCGGCGATCGCCGCGGCCAACTCGATAGCCGACACCCCCTACGTCTGGGGCGGCGGCCACGGCTCCTGGTACTCCTACGGCTACGACTGCTCGGGCGCCGTCAGCTTCGCCCTCTACGGCGCCGGCCTCCTCAACACCCCGCTCGTCTCCGGCTCGCTGGCGAGCTATGGCGAACCCGGCCCCGGCAAGTGGATCACGATCTACGCCAACGCCGGCCACACCTACATGACGATCGCCGGCCTCCGCTTCGACACGGCAGGCAACCCGGCCGGGGTGTCGGGGCCGCGTTGGCATGTTGAGCCCCCGTACCCCGAGGGCTTCGAAGTGCGGCATCCGGTCGGTTACTGACGCTTCTGCTCGGAATGCCATCGGTGAGGGAGGTCGTGTGCCCCTCCCCCGGAGACCGTCGCGCAGCTGATCGCGCGGCGAGGGCTCGAACCCCCGCGCCTGAGCCTCCGTGGGAGGGGCACACGACCTCCCTGCAATCGCATTCGCCCGACGACCAGGGTCGATGGGCGCCTTGGTAGACGCTCGAGGTTCGGAAGCTGGTGAGAGAAGCTCGAGCGAGTCGGCGCCTTTTCAGCTGAGATTCCGCACCTTGGACCCGCTGGTTCTAGAAGAGCTCCGCACCTTGGGCGCATCGGCTCTTTCAAGCGCTTCCGCACCCTGGGACCGTCCTGCTGCTACGTGTTGAGAGAGGAGCGGGGTATCCCTCTCACAGAGGCTCCTGCGGCGGCGCTCCGTACCCTCGGAGCGCGACCCAGCTGCGCGACGGTCTCTGGGAGAGGGATACCCCGCTCCTCCCCCACCAGGAAGCAGTAACTTTGTCCCACAGTCGCGATCGAGACTTGGAGGGACGAGATGCCGACGTATCTGATGCTCACGAACCTGACCGCCGAGGGAGTTCGGACCCTCAAGAACAACCCCAGCCGGGTCGCTGAGGTGAACAAAGAGGTTGAGCAGATCGGGGCCAAGGTCGTGGCCCAGTACGCGACGCTCGGCCAGTACGACTTCGTCACCGTGGTCGAGGCGCCCGACGAGAAAACGATGGCCAAGGTCTCGGTCGAGCTCGGCTCGCGCGGGACGATGACCAGCCAGACCCTGACCGCGATGTCGGCCGACGACCTCGCTGGCTCGCTCTAGCGCCGAGTCCTTGAAGGTCCTGGTCGTCGGCGGCGGAGGGCGCGAGCACGCGATGGTGCGGGCGCTCGCCCGCTCCGCCCACTCGCCGGAGCTTTTCTGCGCGCCTGGCAACGCGGGGATCGCGGCCGACGCCGAGTGCCTACCGGAGGTCGCCGCGGACGACGTCGAGGCGATCGTCGCGGCGGCGAGCGAGCACCGGGTCGACCTGGTCGCGATCGGCCCCGAGGCGGCGCTGGTCGCCGGCGCCGTCGACGCCCTGGCCGAGGCGGGAATCCCGGCCTTCGGCCCCAGTGCCGCCGCGGCCGAGCTGGAGGGATCGAAGGCCTTCGCCAAGGAGCTGATGCAGGAGGCGGGGGTGCCGACCGCGGCGCATGTGCTGCTGCGCAGCCGTGAGGAAGCGGTGGAGCGCCTGGCCGCCACCGCCTACCCGACGGTGCTGAAGGCGGATGGGCTGGCCGCCGGCAAGGGGGTGATCCTCTGCCCGGGCGAGGCCGAGGCGCGCGCCGCGGTCGACGTCTTCTTCACCGAGCGCCGCTTCGGGGAGACGACGGTCGTCCTCGAGGAGATGCTCGAGGGCGAGGAGCTCTCGCTGCTGGCGATCTGCGACGGCGAGAACGTGGTGCCGCTGGCGCCGGCCCAGGACTACAAGCGGATCTTCGACGGCGACGAGGGACCGAACACCGGCGGCATGGGCAGCTACTCGCCGGTGCCCGGCTTCGGTGCGGCTGCGGTCGAGGAGATCGTCGACAGCGTCCACCGCCCGGTGGTGGCGGCGATGGCACGGCGCGGCACTCCCTTCCACGGCGTCCTCTATGCCGGCCTGATGATCGGTGCCGAGGGACCGAAGGTGCTCGAGTTCAACGCCCGCTTCGGCGATCCCGAGACGCAGGCGGTGCTGCCACGGCTGCGCTCCGACCTGGTCGACCTCTTCCTCGCCGCCCGCGAGCCGGGCGGGCTCACGGGCATGTCCGCCGAGTTCGGCGAGGACTGGGCGGTGACTCTGGTGCTCGCCTCCGCCGGCTACCCGGAGTCCTCCTCCAAGGGCGATGTCATCCACGGCCTCGCCGAGGCGGCGGAGCTGGCCGAGGTCACCCACGCCGGCACGGCCGAGCGCGACGGTGAGACCGTCACCGCCGGCGGCCGCGTCCTCAACCTCACCGGCCTCGGGCCGACGCCGGCCGCGGCGCGCGATCGCGCGTACGATGCGGCCAGCCGGATCGTCTTCGACGGAATGCAGGTCCGCACCGACATCGCCGCCCGCGCCGTCGAGCGCGTCCCCAGTTAGATCCCCAGTCAGAGAGGAAAGCAAGTGAGCGAGATCTCAGAGGAGCCGCAGCCGACCGGTTCGACCGGGTCCGTCGGCTCGACGCAGTCGACGACGATGCCGGCGGTCGAGGAGGCCTTCGAGGAAATCAACGTCGACGAGCCCTTGGTCGGGATCATCATGGGCTCGAAGAACGACAAGCCGAAGATGCAGCCGGCCGGCGCGGCGCTGCACGACGCCGGCATCCGCTACGAGGTGCGGGTGATGAGCGCCCACCGCGACCCGGAGATGGTGCGCGAGTACTGCACCAACGCGAAGATGCGCGGCCTCAAGGTGATCATCGCCGGCGCCGGGATGTCGGCGGCGCTGCCGGGCGTCGCCGCCGCGCACACGGAGCTGCCGGTGATCGGGGTGCCGATCCTCGGCAAGTCGCTCGGTGGTCTCGACGCCCTGCTCTCGGCGGTGCAGATGCCGCCGGGGATCCCGGTCGCCTGCGTCGCGATCGACGGGGCGAAAAATGCCGGGGTCCTGGCAGCGAGGATCATCAACGTATGAGCCCCGACGGGCGGGCCTGTCGGGGGGGAGGTGCCTGCGGGCGGTGCGGCGGCTCCGTTCTCGGCACCTCCCCCCCGCCACCCGCCCGAGGAGTGCAGGCGGATGATTCCCCGCTACACGCGCCCTGAGATGGGTGAGATCTGGAGTCCCAAGGCGAAGATGCAGGCGTGGCTCGAGGTCGAGCTGGCGGCGACCGAGGCCTGGGCCGAGGAGGGAACGGTGCCGCGCGAGGCAGCCACGGAAGCGCGGGCGAAAGCCGCCTTCACGGTCGAGGCAGTCGAGGAGCGCGAGCGGGTCACCGACCACGACGTCGCCGCCTTCGTCGACGTGGTCGCCGGCTCGGTCGGGGACCACGGGCGCTGGATCCACTACGGCCTCACCTCCTCCGACGTGCTCGACACGGCGCTGGCGCTGCAGCTGCGCCAGGCGGGCGAGATCGTCGTCGCCGGCGCCCGCGCCTACCGCGACGCGCTCCTCGAGCGGGCACTGGAGCACCGCGACACCCTCTGCGTCGGCCGCACCCACGGCGTCCACGCCGAGCCCACCACCTTCGGCCTGCGGCTGGCCGGCTTCGCCTTCGAGGCCGACCGCAACCTGCAGCGGCTGGAAGCGGCCTTCGCCCAGCTCGCCTTCGGCAAGCTCTCCGGCGCGGTCGGCACCTACGCCTCGACCCCACCCGCGGTCGAGGCGCGGGTGATGGAGCGGCTGGGGCTGGGGCGCGAGGACGTGGCTACCCAGGTCGTGCCGCGCGACCGCCACGCCGCCCTGCTCTCGGCCGTGGCGCTCGCCGGCGCCGGCCTCGAGCGCTTCGCGACCGAGATCCGCAACCTGCAGAAAACCGAGCTGCGCGAGGTCGAGGAGCCGTTCGGCGCCGGCCAGAAGGGCTCCTCGGCGATGCCGCACAAGCGCAACCCGATCCGCACCGAGCGCGTGACCGGCCTGGCCCGGGTCCTGCGCGGCTACGCGCAGGCCGGCCTTGAGAACGTCGCCCTCTGGCACGAGCGCGACATCTCCCACTCCGGCGCCGAGCGGGTGATCCTGCCCGACGCGACGGTCCTGCTCGACTACATGCAGGACCTGGCGACCAAGGTCGCGAGCGGGATGACGATCCACGGCGAGCGCATGCGCGAGAACCTCGAGCTCACCTACGGCGCCCTCTTCAGCCAGCGCGCCCTTACCGCCCTGGTCGATTCCGGGATGAGCCGCGACGACGCCTACCGGGTGGTCCAGGAGAACGCCCAGCGCGCCTGGGACACCCGCACCGAGTTCCGCGAGCTGCTCGCCGAGGCGGCGCCGCAGCTCGACCTCGACGCCGTCTTCGACTACGACGCCTACCTCACCCACCTGCCCGAGATCTTCGCGCGGGTGGAAGCGCTGCGAGCCTGAGCCGGGGATGACCGAGTCACTCGAGGCCGACGTCGCGATTGTGGGCGCCGGCCTCGCCGGACTCGTGGCGGCGCGGCGGCTCGCCGCGGCGGGGCTGCGGCCGCTCGTGATCGAGGCGCGCGAGCGCGTCGGCGGTCGCCTCCTCAACGAGGGGATCGGCGACGGCAAGGTGATCGAGGTCGGCGGCCAGTGGATCGGCCCGACCCAGGAGCGGATCGCCGCGCTCGCAGCCGAGCTGGGGGTCGGCACCTTCCCGACCTATAACCAGGGCCGCCACCTGATCGAGATGAAAGGGAGGGTGAGCTCATACGAGGGGCCGCTGACCGACGCCCGCCTCGGCCTCGTCCGCGACTTGGCGCGGGTGGTATCGCCGCTCGCCCTGGCCGACTTCGAAAGGGCGCGGGCGCGGCTTGACCGGATGGCACGGCGGGTGCCGCTGGAGGAACCCTGGATGGCGCCGAAGGCAGCCGAGTGGGACGGTCAGACGTTCGCCACCTGGGTGCGGCGCAACACGCGCACGGCGGCGGCCCGCAACCTCTTCGAGCTGGCGACCGAGGCGGTCTGGGCAGCCCAGCCGGGCGACGTCTCCCTCCTCCACGTCCTCTTCTACACCCGCTCCGGCAGTGGCTTCAACAGCCTCGTCGGGACCGGCGGCGGCGCCCAGCAGGACCGCTTCCACAGCGGCTCGCAGCGGCTGGCGCAGCTGATGGCCGAGCAGCTGGGAGCGGAGGGGGTGCGGCTGAGCGCGCCGGTGCGGGCGATCGAGCACAACGAGGGCGTCGTCGTCCTCCGCGCCGACGGGCCAGGCGGCGAGTTCGGCGGCCTGTCGGTTCGGGCGCGGCGGGCGATCGTCGCGATCCCGCCCACCCTGGCCGGGCGCATCGCCTACGACCCGCCGCTGCCGGCCCGGCGCGACCAGCTCACCCAGCGGATGCCGCAGGGCACGGTGATCAAGACGATGGCGATCTACGAGGAGCCGTTCTGGCGCGAGCAGGGCCTGTCGGGGCAGGCGACGAGCGACGCCGGCCCGGCCCGCGTCGTCTTCGACAACTCACCGCCGGACGGGAGCCCCGGCGTGCTGCTCGGCTTCCTCGAGGGCCGGCTCGCCCGCCAGTGGGGAGCGCGGCCCGCGGATGAGCGCCGCCAAGCCGTCCTCGCCGGCCACGCCCGCCTTTTCGGCGAGCGGGCAGCACGGCCGGAGCGTTTCGTGGAGCGCGTCTGGGCCGATGAGGAGTGGACCCGTGGCTGCTACGGCTGCCTGATGACGACCGGCGGCTGGACCGAATACGGCCGCGCCCTGCGCGCCCCGGTCGGCCGTCTGCACTGGGCCGGCGCCGAGACCGCAACCGTCTGGAATGGCTACATGGACGGCGCCGTCCAGTCCGGCGAACGCGCCGCGGACGAGGTGCTGGGCGAGCTCCCGATGGACAATGGGTAGGCTGGCGGCGTGATCCTCTACACCTGCGGACAGAAGAAGGTGGGTCCGGGATTCGCCCATCCGTGCGCGAAAGCCGGCAAGGCTCTCGACGCCGCGGGCTACGAGTACGAGATCAAGGCCATGGGCGGCTACCGGCTGATGCCCTGGACCTGGGGCAACCGCGACGAGGAGCGGGCCGAGGTGAAGAAGCTCAGCGGCACCAACGAGGTGCCGATCCTCGTCCTCGACGACGGCGAGGTGATCTCCGGCTCGGGCACGATCGCCCGCTGGGCCAAGGAGCACCCCTACTCGCCGGCGAAGTCCGGCGCGTAGCGCCCCTCAGAGCTGGGTGGCGATCAGTCCGGCGCCGGAGGCGAAGAGCACCCGATCAGGCCACCGCCGACGCGGATAAACGTCTGCTGCATCGCGTCGAAGCGGCTGTTGACTTCGTCGAAGCCCATTTTCATATCCCGGCGCAGCTCCGCGGCGGCGGCGTCGATCTTCCGGTCGATCTTCTCGTCGAAGCGCTCGAACCGGCGTTCCATCCGCTCTTCCTGCAGTTCGAACTTCCTATCCACCTCGGCGAACCGTTCGTCGACGCGGGCGAACTGTTCGTCGACGCGGGCGAACCCCGCGTCGACCCGATCGTTCAGGGCATCCAGCCTGTCGTCGCTCCAGCTCTGCCTCATCGCCTCCATGATGAAGCACGCTAAGACAAAACGTTTCGCCGATGGTGCGCGGAAAGTAAATTCCCCGCACCGGTTTACGCGCTAAACCGTGACGGGCTCGCGCTCGCGGGCCGGGCGGATGGCAGTGACCACGACCGGGGTGCCGTCCTTGGGGGAGAGGGTGATGTTGCGGCGGCCGGTCTTCTCCGGCAGCGGGCTGGCCTTGCGCAAGTCGCAGCGAGTCAGCACCTCGCGCAGGACGATCCGCATCTCGAACTCGGCGAAGGAGGCGCCGATGCAGCGACGGATGCCGCCGCCGAAGGGGATCCAGCCGTAGGTGTCCGGCCCCTCCTCGAGGAAGCGCTCGGGCCGGAAGGCGAACGGCTCGGGATAGAGATCGGCGCGGGTATGGGTGAGCCAGATCGCCGGCGTCACGTCGGTGCCGGCCGGCAGGGTGAGGCCGTCGGTGACGAGCTCGGTCGCGAGGCGGCGGCCGGCCAGCGGCAGCACCGGGCGCAGGCGCAGCGACTCGGTGATCGTCGCCCGCAGGTAGTCGTCCTCCCCTGTCTCAAGCGAGTCGCGCAGGCGCTGCAGCGGCTCGGGGTGGCGCAACAGCAGGTCGAAGGTCCAGGCCAGGGCCGTCGCCGTCGTCTCGTGGCCGGCCAGCAAGAGCGTCATCAGCTGGTCGCGCAGCTCCTCGTCGCTCATCGTGCCGCCGTCCTCGAACTCGGCCTGCATCAGCATCGAGAGGATGTCGTCGCGCTCCTCGAGGCCGCCCCTGGCGCGGTGCTCGGCGATCTCGGCGTAGAGCAGCTCGTCGACCGCCTTCAGCTGTCCTTCGAACCTGGCCCAGGGGCCGCGGCCGCCGAAGCGCCGGGTGGCGAGGCCGACCAGCTGCGCCCGTGGCGAGGCGGTTTCCTGCAGCACGTCGGCGAGCATCCCCCGCAGGCGGTCCAGGCGCGGGCCGCTGGAGACGCCGAAGACGACCCGCAGAATCGCCTCCAGGGTCACCGCCTGCATCCGCGAGTGGATCGGGAACTCGCTGTCCAGTGGCCAGGAGTCGACCTCGGCGCTGACGATCTCGTCGAGCGCCGCTTCGTAGGAGCGCATCCGCTCGCCGTGGAAGGGCGGCAGCATCAGCCGGCGGCGGCTGAGGTGTTCGGCGCCTTCCTGCAGCAGCAGCGAGCGCTCGCCGAGGATCGGCTTGAGGATGATGTCGCGCCCCGGCGGCAGGCCGTGGCTGCGCTCCGTATAGAGGGCCTTGATCGCGGCGGGGTCGGAGATCAGCACCATCGGGCGCTCGAAGCCGAGGAATTTGACGCTGAAGGAATCGCCGTAGCGCTCGCGGCATTCCTGCATGAAGGGCAGTGGGCGGAAGGCCCAGCGCAGCGTCTGCACCAGCGAGCTGCTGTTCGGTTCGGGGGGTAGCGCCACGACGGACAGGATCGCAGGGAACCGCCGCGCCGTGGTCCGGCTTCCCGGATGGTTAGCATCGGCTTAATGCCGGCCCTTACCGATCTCAAGCTCCACTCCTCGGGGAAGGTGCGCGAGATCTATGAGTGGGACGACGACCTGCTGATGGTCGCCTCCGACCGGATCTCGATCTACGACGTGGTGATGCCGACCCCCGTCACCGACAAGGGCAAGGTGCTGAACCGGATGTCGGTCTTCTGGTTCGGCCTGACCGAGGACGTCGTCCCCAACCACTTCATCTCCGAGGACGTGCCGGAGGAGGTTGCCGAACGGGCGATGCGGGTGCGGCGGCTGGAGATGTACCCGGTCGAGTGCGTGGTCCGCGGCTACCTCTCGGGCTCGGGCTGGAAGGAATACAAGGAGGGCGGTGCCGTCTGCGGGATCGAGCTGCCCCCTGGGTTGCTCGAGTCCGACGAGCTGCCGGAGCCGATCTTCACGCCGGCGACCAAGGCCGAGATCGGCGACCACGACGAGAACGTCGACTTCGAGCGGGCGGCGGAGATCGTCGGCGACCGGGCGCTGATGGAGGAGCTGCGGCGGATCTCGATCGAGGTCTACGTGCGCGGGGCCGAGCACGCGGCCGAGCGCGGGATCGTCCTCGCCGACACCAAGTTCGAGTTCGGCCGCCACGCCGGCGCCGAGGTCGTCCTCGGCGACGAGGTGCTGACCCCGGACTCCTCGCGCTTCTGGCCGGCCGACAGCTATCAGCCCGGTCGAACTCCCCCCTCCTTCGACAAGCAGTTCGTGCGCGACTGGGCGAGCGCGCGGGGCTGGGACAAGACGCCGCCGGCGCCGGAGCTGCCGCCGGACGTGGTCGAGCAGACCCGGGGCAAATACGTCGAGGCCTACGAGCGGATCACGGAGACGAGCTTCTAGTGGCGAAAGCCAGGGTTCTGATCCGGCCCAAGGAGGGGATCCTCGATCCCCAGGGCAAGGCGGTCGAGCGAGCGCTGCCGGCGCTCGGCTTCGAGGGGGTCGAGCACGTCCACGTCGGCCGCATGGTCGAGCTCGAGGTAGAGGACCCGGAGCGGCTCGGCGAGCTCTGCGAGAAGCTGCTCGCCAACCCCCTGATCGAGGACTACGAGATCCAGACCCTGTGATCTGGGGAGTCCTCCAGTTCCCCGGTTCCTGCGACGAGCGGGACGCGCTGCACGCCTGCACGGTCGCCTCCGGCGAGGCGCGGCTGATCTGGCACGAGGAGCGCGATCTCGGCGACGTCGACGCGGTCGTCGTCCCCGGGGGCTTCTCCTACGGCGACTACCTGCGGGCCGGGGCGATCGCCCGCTTCTCGCCGGCGCTGGAGGCGGTCGCCGGGTTCGCCGCCGCCGGCGGACCGGTGCTGGGGATCTGCAACGGCTTCCAGGTCCTCTGCGAGGCCGGCCTCCTCCCCGGCGCCCTGCTCCGCAACCAGGAGCTGCGCTTCACCTGCCGCCAAGTGAAGATCGTCGCGGGGGGAAAAGTTGACGAGTTGAACCCCTCTGACGGGGCAAAAGACGTCAACTCATCAACTTTGTCGATCCCCGCCAAGCACGGGGAAGGGCGGTACTACGCGCCGGAGGAGGTGCTCGACGGGCTGGAGGCAGATGGGCAGATCGTTTACCGCTATGCGCCGGGGCACAACTTCAACGGTTCGGCGCGCGACATCGCCGGAGTGACGAACGAGGCCGGCAACGTGGTCGGGCTGATGCCGCACCCCGAGCACGCGGTAGACCCGCTGACCGGCTCGACCGACGGGCTGCGGGTGTTCGAGTCCGTCGCCGCGGCGGGGGCGCTGGCGTGACCACCGAGGTCGCCAAGCACCGTGAGCTCGGCCTCACCGACTCCGAGTTCGGGCTGATCGTCGAGAAGCTCGGCCGGGAGCCGAACGACGTCGAGCTGGCGATGTTCAGCCTGCTCTGGTCCGAGCACTGCGCCTACAAGCACTCGCGCAAGCTGCTGCGGCGGCTGCCGACCGAGGGCGAGCGGGTGGTGATGGGGCCGGGCGAGAACGCCGGCGCGGTCGACATCGGCAACGGCTACGCGGTCGCCTTCAAGGTCGAGTCCCACAATCACCCGAGCGCGGTCGAGCCCTTCCAGGGGGCGGCGACGGGGGTCGGCGGCATCCTCCGCGACGTCTTCGCGCTGGGGGCGCGGCCGATCGCGATCCTCGACAGCCTCCGCTTCGGCGAGCTCGACTCGGTCCGCTCGCGCCATCTGCTCGACGGCGCCGTGCGCGGGATCGGCCACTACGGCAACTCGATCGGGGTGGCGACGGTCGGCGGCGAGATCTACTTCGAGGAGCCCTACGAGCACAACTGCCTGGTCAACGCGATGTGCGTCGGGCTGGCGAAGACCGAGGAGATGGTCCGCGCCGCCGCCGCCGGGGTCGGCAACGCGGTGGTGCTGATGGGCGCCTCGACCGGCCGCGATGGGATCGGCGGCGCCTCGGTGCTGGCCTCGGCCGAGCTCGGCGACGGCGACGAGGCGAAGCGGCCGACGGTCCAGATCGGCGACCCCTTCGAGGAGTCGAAGGTGCTCGAGTGCTGCCTGGAGCTGCTCGGCAAAGGGCTGCTGGTCTCGCTCCAGGACCTGGGGGCGGCGGGGCTGACCTCCTCGGCCGGGGAGATGGCCTCGGCCGGCGGCGTCGGGATCGAGATCGACGTCGCCAGGGTGCCCTTGCGCGAGGCCGACATGGAGCCGTTCGAGATCATGGTCTCCGAGTCGCAGGAGCGGATGCTGGCGGTGGTCGAGCCGGCGCGGGTGTCGGAGGTGCTGGCGGTCTGCGAGAAGTGGGAGACCGGCTCGGCCGAGATCGGCGTCGTCACCGAGAGCGGCCAGGTGCGGATCCTGCGGGCCGGAGAGGTCGTCGGCGAGATGCCGGTCGAGGCGCTGGTCGACGGCTGCCCGCTGTATGACCTCGAGCCGGCCGAGCCGGAGGGGTGGATCTACGGGAACCGGGCGACGCTGGCGCCGGGCTCCTCCGCTGAGGATGAGCTGCTGGCGCTGCTCGCGGCCCCCAGCATCGCCTCCAAGCGCTGGGCCTTCGAGCAGTACGACTCGGTGGTCGGCTCGCGCACGGTGCGGCGGCCCGAGTCGGCCGACGCCGCCGTCCTGCAGCTGCCCGAGTCCGGCAACGCGATCGCGGTCTCGATCGACGGCAACGGCCGCCGGGTCGCCTGCGACCCCTACGAGGGCACGGTCGACGCCGTGCTCGAGTGCGCCCAGAACCTCGCCTGCGTCGGTGCCGAGCCACTCGGCCTGACCAACTGCCTCAACTTCGGCAACCCCGAGAAGCCGGCGACGGCCTGGCAGCTCGACCGCGCCGTCAGCGGCCTCGCCGACGCCTGCACCGCGCTCGGCGTCCCGGTCGTCGGCGGCAACGTCTCCCTCTACAACGAGGGCCCCGACGGCCCGATCTACCCGACCCCGGTCGTCGGGATGGTCGGCGAGCTGCCGGACCCGGCGCGCGTCGCCGGCAGCGCCTTCGCAGCGGAGGGCGACGCGATCGCGCTGATTGGCCCCTTCGCCCCCACCCTGGCCGGCTCGGAGCTGGCGAAGCAGCGGGGGGTGTTGGAGGCGGGGCTGCCCGGGTCCGACGTGGCCGCCGTCGCCGCCGCCTGCGCGACGGTTCGCGACGCGGTCCGCGGCGGCGAGCTCGCCTCGGCCCACGACATCAGCGACGGCGGCCTCGCGTGCGCCCTGGCCGAGTGCGCGATCGGCGCCGGGGTGGGCTGCCGGGTCGACCTGCAGCCGCTGCGCGAACGCGGCTGCCAGCCCGAGGAGGCGCTATTCGGCGAGGGCCCCGGCGGCTTCCTTGTCAGCGGCGAGCGGGCCCGGCTGGAGGCGCTGGGCGCGACCCTGCTCGGCGAGGTCGGGGGCGAGGCGGTCGAGATCGCCGCCGGCGACCGCAGCATCTCCCTCGGTCTGGCCGAGGCCGAGCGCGCCTGGCGCTCGCTGCCGGCGCAGGCCGAGCGCGACGGCGCCTGAGGCCAGCGCCGCGAAGACGCCGAAGAGGTAGGCGGAGTCGGAGACGCTCAGCGCCTCGCTGAGCCCAACGGGGTCGCCGACGATCGCGACCAGGATCGCGGTGCCGAGCACGGCACCGACCTGGCGGAAGGCCGCGTTGACGGCGCTGGCGGTGGCGAAGCGGTCGTCGGCGACGTCGCGGACGGCGGCCGAGCCGAGGGTCGGGAAGGCGAGGCCGATCCCGATCCCGGTCAGGACCGCGCCGGGCAGCCAGAGGCCGAGCCAGTCGGGCTCCGCCCCGGCCGAGCGCAGCACCATCACCCCGGCGGCGAAGAAGAGGGTGCCGGGGACGACCACGGCGCGGTGGCCGAAGCGATCGGCGAGACGGCCGGCAGGGCCGGAGACGACGGTCGTCATCGCCGGCCCAGGGAGCGTGGCGAGCCCGGCGCTGAGCACGCTGTAGCCCCAGACCGAGGTGAGGAAGAGGACGTTGCCGAGGATCAGCGAGAAGAAGGCGGCGGCGAACAGCAGGGTGCCGAGGTTGCCGAGCGCGAAGGAGCGGTGGGCGAACAGCGCCGGCTCGACGATCGGGCGCGGGTGGCGGAGGCTGCGGGCGACGACGCCGGCGAGCAGGACGGCTCCGCCGGCGAAGGCGGCGAGGGTGCCGGCGGCGGTCCAGCCCCAGTCGTTGCCCTCGACGATCCCCAAGGTGATCGCGGCCAGGCCGAGCGCCAGCATCAGCGCCCCGGGCAGGTCAGGCAGGCGGCTGTCGGCGACCGGGCGCTCGGGCAGCAGGCGGCGGCCGGCGAGCAGCACGGCGGCGCCGAGCGGCAGGTTGACGAGGAAGACCAGGCGCCAGTCGGAGAGCTCGACCAGCGCCCCGCCGAGGGTCGGCCCGACCGCGGCGGCGGCCGCGGCGGCGGCGCCCCAGAGGCCGACCCCGGTTGCCCGCTTCTCGATCGGGAAGCTGTCGAGCACGATCGCCAGCGAGGTCGGGGCGATCATCGCCGCGCCGACGCCCTGCAGAACGCGGAAGGCGATCAGCGTCTCCAGCGAGGGCGCGACCGCGCAGAGCAGGCTAGCGACGGTGAACCCGCCGAGGCCGGCGAGGAAGACCCGCTTGTGGCCGAAGCGGTCGGCGAGGCCGCCGGCCGGGACCAGCAGCGCCGCGATCACGACGAAGTAGCCGTCGAGTACCCAGGAGAGGAGCCCGCGACTTGCCCCTGGGTAGGACGCGGCGATGTCCGGGAAGGCGATGTTGACGATCGTCGTGTCGAGGAAGGCGAGGAAAGCGCCGGTGCAGGCGATCACGACGCCCGCTCTATGACCACGGTCATACATCGTGGCGGCGACTATACTATGTCCGTGGGCATAACGCGAATCGCCGATTCCGAAGCGATCCAGCCGGGCCGTCGCGACGGCCGTGAGCGGCTGCTGAACGGCGCCCGCAGGCTGCTGGCCGAGAAGGGCTACGCCGGGATGGAGCTGCGCGACGTGGCCGCGCGCGGTCACGCTCCCCGCGGCTCGATCTACCACCACTTCCCCGGCGGCAAGCGCCAGCTCGCGATCGAGGCGGCCGAACTCGAGGGGACCGAGATCCGCGCCGCGATCGAGCGCTCGCTCCAGGAGCGCGGCCTCGCCGAGACCCTGACGATGTTCGGCGAGATGTTCCGCCGCCGGGTCAAGGACCGGCCCGAGCGGCTCGGGTGTCCCGTCGCCGCCGCGGCGCTGGCCCGGCCCGAGGACCCGGCTCTGGCGGCTGCCGCCACCAAGGCCTTCCAGAGCTGGGAAGCGCCGATCGCCGCCGCTCTGCGCGACGAAGGCGTGAGCAAGGGAGAGGCCGAGACCTTCGCCGGCCTCGTCGTCTCGACGATCGAGGGCGCCCTGATCCGCGCCCGCGCCGCCGGCGACGAGGCCCCGCTCGACTCCGCGGTCGCCGGCCTCCACCGGGCCCTCGACGCGCTGCTCGGGGCGACGTAGCCCGCTGCTACCCTGCCGGGGTAGGCAGTCTGCCTGCGCGTCACGTCTTTTTCCAACGCGAGGAAGCACGCGCTTTGACTCCGCCCCAGGGGCAGCCGATAGATGGCGATTCGCCGCGCGAGGAATGCGGCGTCTTCGGCGTATACGCACCCGGCCACGACGTCGCCCGCCTCGCTTACTTTGCGCTCTACGCGCTGCAGCACCGCGGCCAGGAGTCAGCCGGGATCGCCACCTGTGAGGGCGGCCACCTCACCACCCTGCGCGACAGCGGCCTCGTCTCCCAGGTCTTCGACGAGGAGAAGCTGCGGGCACTGGAGGGCGACATGGCGATCGGCCACGTGCGCTACTCGACCACCGGCGGCGGCTCCTGGGAGAACGCGCAGCCGGTCTGGCGCGACGACGGGCGCGAGGTGGCACTCGCCCACAACGGCAACCTGACCAACGCGGTCGAGCTCTGGGGCGAGCTGAAGGAGCGCGGGATCGACTTCCGCGGCACCTCCGACTCGGAGATCATCGCCGCCCTGCTCTCCTCCAACAGCGGCAAGCTGATCGAGGACGCGGTCTCCGACGTGATGCCACGGCTGCAGGGCGCCTACTCGACCGTGGTGATGACCAAGCGCGCGATCGTCGCCTTCCGCGACCCGCACGGGATCCGGCCGCTCAGCCTCGGCCGGCTCGAGGACCGCTTCGTCGTCGCCTCGGAGAGCTGTGCCTTCGACATCATCGGCGCCGAGCTGATGCGCGAGGTGCACCCGGGCGAGATGGTCTCGCTGACCGAGCGCGGGCTGGAGACGCGCCAGGTCGTGAAGACCGAGCGCCGCGCCAGCTGCGTCTTCGAGCACATCTACTTCTCCCGCCCCGACAGCCGGCTCGAGGGCAAGGTGCCTGCAGCAGTCGCGCGGGCGGATGGGCGAGATTCTCTGGCGCGAGGCGCCGGTCGACGCCGACCTGGTGATCGCGGTGCCCGATTCCGGCAACCCGGCGGCGGCCGGTTTCGCGCGTGCCTCCGGCCTGCCCCGCGACGACGGCCTGATCAAGAACCGCTACGTGGCGCGAACCTTCATCCAGCCCGGTCAGGAGCTGCGCAAGCACGGGCTGCGGCTGAAGTTCAACCCGCTGCCGGAGATCGTCGCCGGGCAGCGGATCGTCGTCGTCGACGACTCGATCGTGCGCGGCAACACGACGCGGCAGATCGTCGGCATGCTGCGCGACGCCGGCGCCAAGGAGGTGCACCTGCGGATCTCGGCGCCGCCGATCCGCAACCCCTGCCACTACGGCGTCGACATGTCGACCCGCGAGGAGATGATCGCCCACGGAAGGACCGTGGAGCAGATCGCCGAGGAGCTCGACGCGGACTCGCTCGCCTACCTCTCGATGGAGGGCGTCTATGAGGCGATCGGGGGCGACCCGGCCGAACACTGCGACGCCTGCTTCAGCGGCCACTACCCGTTGGGCGATCCCGACGAGGCAAACGGGAAATTCGCCCTCGAGACGGCGGCGGCGGGGCCGGCGGGCAGTTAGGGGCCCGGCATGGCGCAGCGCTGGAAGCTGGAGGGGATCGCGGCGTGCGTCGTCGCGCTGGGGAGCCTGCTGCTCGCCGCGTCCGCGCCGGCCAAGTTCCGCGGAGCGCCGAACTCCGGCCTGCAGAGCGCGCTCGAGCAGATAGTCGACGCTCCCGGGGGGCCACCCGGCGTCTCGGTCCTGATCGACCGCGGGCAGCACAGCGAGTACCTCTGGGCCGGCGTCGCCGACGTCCGCTCGGACCGGCCACCGACCCCGCTCGACCACTTCCGGATCGCCAGCGTCGCCAAGGCCTTCAACTCCTACATCGGGGTGAAGCTGGTCGGCAACGGCGCCCTCTCCTTCGAGACGACGCTGAAAGCGTCGATCCCCGGCGTGCTGCCGGCGGCGGAAGGGGTGAAGCTGCGCGAGCTGCTCCAGCACACCAGCGGCATCGCCGAGTACATCTCGACCCCGGCTTTCGGCGAGCGGCTCAACGCCGACCCCGCCGCCTACATCTCCCCGCTCGAACTGACCGGGTACGCACGGGACCTACCGCTCGAGTTCGCGCCGAGCTCCCAATACGAGTACTCCGACACCGACAACATCGCCGCGGGGCTGATCGAGGAAGCGGCGAGCGGTCTCAACTACGAACAGCTGCTGCAGCGACGGGTCTTCGGGCCGCTGAAGATGCCGAACAGCAGCCTGCCGCGCACGATTGCGATGCCGCGGCCGTTCATGCACGGCTACGACATCGAGCCCGGGAAGCCGCCGGAGGACGTGAGCGAACTGATCAACCCGGCCGGCGCCTGGGCCTCGGGGGGGATCGTCTCGACCCCGCTCGACCTCGCTCGTTTCGTGCGCCGCTACGTGCCGACCGTCCTCGCCGCGACCCAGGATCTCGAAGCGTCCCTTCCGGCCCGGCTCCTCCTCGCCGCCGGGACCAGGGAAGAACGGCGCCGGCCTCGGGATCTTCCGCTACCGGACCGGGTGCGGCACCGTCTACGGCCACACCGGCTCCTTCCCCGGCTACCGCATCCTGCTCGCCGCCAGCCCGAACGGGAAGCGCTCGGTCGTCTTCGTCGCCACCTCCCAGATCGTTCCCGGCGGCCAGGGCCCGCCGAAAGTCGCCACGGCGATCACCAAGGCGCAGGGTCGCGCCATCTGTCGCGCCCTCGGCTAGCTGAGCGGCTGAGGCCTATCCCGATAGGGCTTCCACTTAACTTTTTCGAGTTGCGCTTGCGGCTGCGGACTTCGGCTGGCCGCGAAAAAGTACAAGACGTTCCAGCCCTACCGGGATAGGCCTCAGGGCGTCAGGTCGGCGACGAGCTCGGCGGCGGGACGGATGCTGCGGATCCGGGCGACGGTCTTGCCCGCGTAGAGCGGGCCGGCTTCGACCAGGGTGTCGGGACCGTCGTCAGTCGGGCCGAGCGGGGTGAGCAGGCGGCTGCCGGGTCGCTGCGCGCGGGCGAGGCGCAGCTGGGGCGCCGCGGGCAGGTAGCGGGCGCCGAAGCCGGAGAGCCGGTTGAGCGCCCGGTTGAGCGCTGGGCCGCGCGGGTCGGCGCCGAGTTGGCGCGCGGTCGCCTCGTTGGCCACCACCCGGTGCGGGGCCGGCCAGCCGGCGCCGAACAGCTCGGTGAGGATCGTCTGCTCGGCGTCGAGGAGGCGGCACCGGTACTCCGGGTGGGCGCGGCTCTCCTCCGAGAGCAGGAAACGGGTGCCGGCGATGGCCGCGGCCGCGCCGCCCTCGAGTGCCGCGACGACGTCGGCGCGCTCGGCGATCCCGCCGGCGAGGAGCAGCGGGAACTCTGCGGGCAGGGCGGCGCGGGCACGCTCCAACAGCTCCAGGGCGGGCGTGGTGCCGCGCACGTGGCCGCCGGCCTCGACGCCCTGGACGATCACCGCATCGGCGCCGGCAGCGCAGGCGACCTGAGCCTCGGCCACGCTCCCGCACTGGTGGATCCAGACGCCGGGCGTACGGCGCCGCGGCCTGCCCCAGAAGGTGACGACGACGTCGGCTGCAGCGGCGGCCTCGAACCAGTCGCGCCGCGCGAAGGGCAGCAGCAGGTTGACCGCGACCGGCCGATCGGTGAGCCCGCGCGCCGCCCGCAGCTCCCGTTCGATCGCCTTCCCACCGCCGACCGCGATCGTCCCCAGGCCGCCGGCCTCGGAGACAGCCGCGGCGAGCTCGTGGCGGCTGAGGCCGCCGCCCATCCCCGCCTGGATGACCGGCGCCGCGATGTCGATGCGCTCGAGAAACGACATCTCGCTCATCGGCGCTGACGTTGCTTTCCGCCTCTCAGCCGCACCGCTTCGAATTCGTACTTGCCGCGGCAAGAGTCGGAGGTCGTCGTCACCGTGCCAGCGAAGCGATGGTGATGCAAGCGGCCGAACAGTTCGACGTAGGTGCGCGGTTCGGCCCTGCTCAGCGCCCGCGCGACGACGCCGCCGTCGGGCCTGACGCGGGCCGAGCGGATGCGGGCAATAACAGTGGCGGTCGCGCTCGACAGCGGGGCCCCACAGTTAGCCTGCAGCGGGCCCCTGAGCCGGCGCAGGGCCCTGCCCTCCCCCGTGACCTCGAAGGTCGCCGGCCCCGAAGCAACGCGAGAAGGACCAGATGAGTACCAGCCCTCGTCGCGGGGCCCGGTGGACCAGGGTCCGGTGGGTTTGACGATCGTGAACTCCTGGTACGGCAGTCCCTGGCTGACGCCCGGAGCGTAGAAGTTCAGCCGCAGCTTGTGGCGGCCGGCGGGCAGCTTGACCAGCAGCGGATTTTCCCCTTGGTAGGGAATGCGTGCGAGGTCGGTCCAGCCGCGCGGGCCGAGCCTGCGGCCGATCCCCTGCAGGGCGAGTTCAGCGCCACTGAGATCGACGGCGGCGCTGAAGGTGAAGCGACTGAGGTAGCCGGCGTATAGATGCGTCGGAGCGGTCAGCTCGGCGCCTTCGACGTTGGGGGTGAGAAAGACCCAGCCGGGCGGCCCGACTTCCCAGCCGTATTCGCAGCCGTTGCAGGTGCGGGTGACCTGCCAGGCGAGGCTGCCCAGATAGAGGGCGGCCGGGTAGGCCGCTGGCGGCAATCGCAGGTGTGAGGTGCAGGTCGCCGCCTGGAGACCGGGCTGCGCCAGGGCTTCCCCGGCGAAGTACCGGCCGGTGGCGACCAGGCGACCGTCGACACCCCGTTCGTCTCCGTTGGAGAAGCGAACGACGTAATTGCCGGGATCGCCGGCCGCGTACGAGGGGCAGCTGAAGGTCACGTCCAGCCCGCCCCCAGTCACTGGCAGCGAGCGGTGGTTTGGCGGGTCCAGGTACTCCAGCGGCGGTTCGATCGGGACGCCCGGGTACGCGGCGGCAGGAGCCGCAGCGAGCAGCCACACGAAGACGGCAAGGACCCCCAACCTCATCGGGCTGATCTTAAAGCGGGGGTGCGAAGATGCGACCGTGAGCGGATTCCGTCTCGTCGTCCTCGCCTCGGGCAGCGGCACCAACCTGCAGGCGATCCTCGACCAGCTGCACGGGCGCGAGGCGATCGAGGTGGTCGGAGTGGGCTCCGACCAGCCCGGCGCGAAGGCGCTGGAGCGGGCCGCGACGGCCGGGGTCGACACCGCCGTCTTCCCCGCAGACGCCTACAACGACCGGCTCGGCCGCGACGCGGCGATGGCCGACTGGGTCGAAGCGCACCGGGCCGACCTGGTCGTGCTCGCCGGCTACATGCAACTGCTGAGCGAACCGTTCGTCGCCCGCTTCCGCGGGCGCGTCGTCAACATCCACCCCGCCCTTCTACCGGCCTTCCCCGGCCTCGACGCGATCGGGCAGGCGCTGGAGGCGGGCGTGCAGGAGACCGGCGTCACCGTCCATTTCGTCGATGAGGGGATCGACACCGGGCCGACGATCCTGCAGCGCCGGGTGCCGGTGCCGGTCGGGCGCGAGCGCCAGGTCCTGGAGGCGGCGATCCACGCGGTCGAGCACCAGCTCTACCCGGAGGCGATCCGCATGATCGCCCAGGGCAAGGTTAGGATCGACGCCGACGACCCGGGGGTCGTCACGATCGATGACTAAGCCAGCCGCAGACACCCGTGAGGAGGCCGTGAACGACGGCGCGATCCGGGTGCGGCGGGCGCTGATCTCGGTCTCCGACAAGACCGGCGTCGCCGACTTCGCCAAGGGGCTGGCGGCGCTCGGGGTCGAGATCCTCTCCACCGGCGGCACCGCGACGGCGCTGCGCGAGGCCGGGATCGAGGTGACCGACGTCTCCGAGTTCACCGGCCAGGAGGAGATCCTCGACGGCCGGGTGAAGACGCTGCACCCGCGGCTGCACGCGGCGCTGCTGGCGCGGCGCGAGGACCCGGAGCACATGGCGACCCTGGAGCGCGAGGGGATCGAGCCGATCGACGTCGTCTGCGTCAACCTCTACCCGTTCGAGCAGACCGTCGCCGGGCACGAGGTGGCGCCGGAGGTGGCGATCGAGAACATCGACATCGGCGGGCCGACGATGATCCGCGCCGCCGCCAAGAACCACGAGGGCGTCGCCGTGATCGTCAAGCCGGAGGCCTACGACGCCGTCTGCGCCGAGCTGGAAGAGAGCGGCGGCGAGATCTCCGCCACCACCCGGCACTGGCTGGCCAACGAGGCCTTCGCCCAGACCGCCCGCTACGACGCCGCGATCAGCCGCTGGTTCTCGGCCGAGTACGAGGACTTCCCCGAACACCTGGCGGTCGCCTACGAGAAGGTGCTCGACCTCTCCTACGGCGAGAACCCGCACCAGCGCGCCGCCCTCTACTCCGAGGCCGGCGCCCGCAGCCACGTGCTCTCGCGGGTCTCGAAGCTGCACGGCAAGGCGCTCTCCTTCAACAACGTGCTCGACCTCGACTCCGCCCGCGGCCTGGTCGACGACTTCGAGGAGCCGGCCTGCGTGATCGTCAAGCACAACAACCCCTGCGGGGTGGCGATCGGCACCGACGCGCTCGAGGCCTACCTGAAGGCGCTCGCCTGCGACCCGCTCTCCGCCTACGGCGGCGTGATCGCGTTGAACCGCCCGGTCGGCCGCCAGCTGGCCGAGAAGCTGCACGAGAACTTCGTCGAGGTGCTGAACGCGCCCGGCTTCGAGGACGGGGCGCTGGAGGTGCTGCAGCAGAAGGAGGCGATCCGGATCCTCTGCGAGGAGGAGCGGCGCGAGCCCGACCCCGGCGAGCGCGACGTCAAACGCGTCTTGGGTGGCCTGCTGATCCAGGACCGCGACGGCGACCCCGAGCCGCGGGAGATCATGGAGGTGGTGACGAAGACGCAGCCGAGCGAGCAGCAGTGGCGCGACCTGCTCTTCGCCTGGACCGTCGTCCGCCGCGTCCGCTCCAACGCGATCGTGCTCGCCAAGGACGGCGCCACCCTCGGTATCGGCGCCGGCCAGATGAGCCGCGTCGACTCCGTCCGCCTCGCGGTCGAGAAGTGCCGCGACGCCCGCGGCGCGGAGGCCGAAACCCTCCTGGCCGGCTCCGCCCTCGCCTCCGACGCCTTCTTCCCCTTCGCCGACGGCCCGGAGCTGGCGATCCAGGCCGGAGCCAACGCCGTGATCCAGCCCGGCGGCTCCAAACGCGACGCCGAGGTGATCGAGGCCTGCGACGCCGGCGGCGTCGCCATGGTGTTCACGAAGCACCGGCACTTCCGGCACTAGCGACATTCGCTTTCCTCACGAAGTGGGCTGGCGGGTTCGACTCCCGCTCGGGGCGCTACGACGCAAGAACGTGAGGGTGGGGTCGTTAAGTTCGACGGCAGCCCGAATCTCGCAAACGACCCGCTTCGGCGGGTCGTTTGCTTTAGGCCAGCTCTTTCTGCATCGCGCTAGCGCGGCGGACGTGGGCGCAGACCTCGTCGGGGGTGTCGGCGGTGAGCAGGAGCTCTTTGTCGCCGGCGGAGATCATGCCCTCGTCCTCGAGGGTGTCGTCGATCCACTCGAGCAGGGGACGCCAGTGGTCGGAGTCGACGAGGATCGTCGGGAAGTGCTGGATGCGGTGGGTCTGGATCAGGGTCAGGCTCTCGAACAGCTCGTCGAGGGTGCCGAAGCCGCCGGGGAAGATGACGAAGGCGCGGGCGTAGCGGACGAACATCAGCTTGCGAACGAAGAAGTAGTGGAAGGCGACGGCTCGGTTGACGTAGGGGTTGACGTGCTGCTCGTGGGGGAGCTCGATGTTGAGGCCGACCGAGAGACCGCCGGCCTCGGCGGCGCCGCGGTTGGCGGCCTCCATCAGGCCCGGCCCGCCGCCGGTGATGACGGTGAAACCGTGGTCGGTGAGGCAGGCGGCGGTCTCGCGGCAGAGCTCGTACCAGCGATGGCCCTCGGGGATGCGCGCGGAGCCGAAGACCGAGACGCCGTCGTCGACGTCGCGCAGGACAGAGTGCCCGAAGTAGAACACAGACGCGGGGCCGCTCAGACCGCGAGGCGCCCTTCCTCCAGCAGCCGCGCGATCGCGTCGGCAGCCTCCGCCGGACCGATGCCGGCCATGTCGACGGCGTTCTCCTCGAAGGGGCCGAGGTCCGCGAATTCGGACCACAGCCCCTCGAGCGCCCCGAGGTCGCCGCTGGGTTCTCCCCGCTCTCGGAGCCTGGCCGAGCACACCGACAGCGGGGCCCGGCCAACGACGTAGGCGACCTCGAGGCCGGCGGCACGCAGCCTCTCCCGAAGCGGATCGAGGAACCATCGCGGGATGACGATCCCGTCGACGATCGTGAAGTAGCCGGCCCCCGCGTAGGAGGCCGCCGCCTCGGCGACGATCTCCATCACGAGGCCGTTCTGATCATGGGACTCCGGCTTCCACGGCTCGACGTATCCGGAGCGGATGAAGCGAAAGAACGCATCCGCTTCCAGGTGGACCGCCGGGCTCGAGCGTTCGGCGAGGATGCTCGCCGTGGTCGTCTTGCCGACTCCGGGAGGCCCGGTGAGGATGAGGCACCTGGAGGTTGCCTGGCGCGGGCACGCGCCTAACCTAGTGCCCCCGGCGGGACTCGAACCCGCGACGCGCGGCTTAAAAGGCCACCGCTCTAACCAGCTGAGCTACAGGGGCGCGCGCCCCATGGTAGACGGGCGCTGAGTGCCGCGTCAGGAAAGGTCGGGGAGGCCCTGGTACGGGGTCGAGGCCTCGGCATGGGTGCGGCGGGGGATGCGGCCGGCGCGGCGGGCGGCGCGGCCGGCCTCGACGGCACCGCGCAGCGCGGTGGCCATCGCGGGCGGGTCCTCGGCGCCGAAGATGGCGCTGGCGGCCATCACCGCGTCGCAGCCGAGCTCCATCGCCAGCGCCGCGTCGGAGGCGGTGCCGACGCCGGCGTCGAGCACGACCGGGACCGTGGCGCGCTCGGCGATGATCGCAACGTTGTAGGGGTTGCGGATGCCGGCGCCGGAGCCGATCGGCGAGCCGAGCGGCATCACCGCGGCGCAGCCGGCCTCCTCGAGGCGGCGGGCGAGAATCGGGTCGTCGTTGGTGTAGGGGAGGACGGTGAAGCCGTCGGCGACCAGCTGTTCGGCGGCGTCGAGCAGCTCGACCGCATCCGGGTAGAGGGTGCGGTCGTCGCCGATCACCTCGAGCTTGATCCATTCGGTTTGGAAGGCCTCGCGGGCGAGCTGGGCGGTGCGGACTGCGTCGCGGGCGGTGAAGCAGCCGGCAGTGTTGGGCAGGGCAAAGAGGCCGAGGCGGTCGATCGTGTCGAGCACCGAGCCCTCGGCGGCGGGGTCGATGCGACGCAGGGCGACGGTGACGATCTCGGTCCCGGCCGCGGTCAACGCCGCCTCCATCTGCTCCAGCGAGCGGAAGCCACCGGTACCCGCGATCAGGCGCGAGGACCACTGGCGCCCGCCCAGCTCCCAGGTTTCGGCGCCGCCCTGGATCGCGGCCAGCACCTCGACGCTCTGGCCCTCGCGCAAAGGCGTCGCCTCCCACTCGCCGCGTGACACGACCTCGCCGTCGAGCGCGACCGCGACGCCCCGGGCCTCCGCGTCGGCGCCGGACTCGCGCACCGCGTCGGCAAGCGTCGCGGCCCCCGACAGCTCCCGCGGCTCGCCGTTCAGCTCGATCCTCATCGCGCCACCTCGGGGGTGCGGCAGTCCTTTGTGTCGCTATACGGGACAAAGGACTGCCGCGCCTCTCCGCCGGCGAGCTGCGCCGCGATCGTCTCCGCCGCCAGCGGCGCCAGCAGGATGCCGTTGCGGTAGTGGCCGGTCGCCAGCAGCAGGCCGTCGATCGCGCCGGGCCCGACCAGCGGCAGGTTGTCGGGGGTGCCCGGGCGCAGACCGGCGGTTGCGTCGAGCAGCTCCATCTCGGCGAGGTCGGGGAGCAGCCGGTAGGCCTCGCGCAGCAGCTCGTGGACGCCGCCAGCGGTGACCGCAGAGTCGAAGCCCTGCTCCTCGGAGGTGGCGCCGACGATCAGGCGGCCGTCGGGTCGCGGCACCAGGTAGACGCGCTCGGAGGCGAGGATCCGCTCACAGGGCGCGGTGCCGTCGCGCCCGCGCAGCTCGAGGATCTGGCCCTTGACGGGACGCACCGGCGGGCGGGCCTGCGGAGGCAGCCACTCGGCCTGGCCCGACCAGGCGCCGGCTGCGAGGACGACCACGTCGGTGCGCAGCTCCTCCCTCACCCCCGGCTCATCGCTGTGCTCCCCACCCTCGGTGACCACGCCCGTCAACCGCTCGCCTTCAAAGACTCCCTTCACCACCTCGGTCCCGGTCCGCACCTCTCCCCCGGCTGCGACCAGCGCCGCCAGCAGCGCCTGGGTCAGCGCCCGCGGATCGATCGCGGCCTCGCCAGGCGCGTGGACGCCGCCGTTGAACGAGGGCGTCAGCCCCGGCTCGAGGTCGCGGCAGCGGCGTGGCGACAGCCACTCGGCTTCCAGTCCCAGCGAGCGCTGGAGGTCGTGGACGCGCCGCAGCTGCGCCGCCTCGTCGCGATCGAGGGCGATGTGGAGGGCGCCCTGGCGCGTGTACCCGGTCCGCTCCCCACTCGCCGCCTCCAGCTCGGCGACGAAGTCCGGGTAGAGCTGGGCCGAGGCCAGGGTCATCTCCAGCAGCTGCGGCTCGCCGAAGGCGAGCTCGCCGACCGGCGCCAGCATCCCCGCCGCAACCCGGGTTGCGCCGGCCGGCGGCTGCGCCCGCTCCAGCACCACGACCCGCGACCCGCGCTGGGCGGCGCGCCAGGCACAGGCGAGGCCGATCGCCCCACCACCTACGAATATCGCGTCGAAACTGCGCTTCTCGGTCAAGCCATTGCCTCCGCCGGCATTACCCGGATCAGGTCCAGACGGTCGGTGGCCTCGGTGCCACCCTCTCAGCCCTCGCGGGCTCCCGTACAAGACGATGCTACCCCTCCAGCGCAGGCCGTAAGCGCGGCGACGAGTTCATAATCGGCCCATGAGCCTCGCTCCCCCCGAGTCGGTCGGCCCCTTGCGCCAGGAGCGCCTGCGCACCGCGCGCCTCTACTTCGTCTCCGACGCCCGGCCCGGCGGCGAGGACGCCGAAGCGCTGCTGCGGGCTGCGCTGAGCGGCGGCGTCGACATCGTGCAGCTGCGTGAGAAGCAGCTGGAGCGGGCGGAGATCGAACGTGCGGCGGCGACCTTCCGGCGCGTCTGCGACACCTACAGCGCCCCGTTCATCGTCAACGACGATCCCGACCTGGCGCGGGCCTGCGACGCCGATGGGGTGCATTTGGGACAGAACGACATATCGGTGGAGGAGGCCCGTGAGCTCCTTGGACCCGACGCAATTATTGGCCTCTCAACTCACTCGAAAGAGCAGATCGCAGCTACCGGGGGCGCGATCGGCCAAGCAGATCAAGGACGCAGTGAGCGTGGCGTGCTCCGCACGCGAGCGAGCGAGGACGCAGATATGCGCCGGCCGAGCGCGTCCCCGGACTACATAAGCGTGGGACCGATCTGGGAGACGCCGACCAAGGCAGGGCGCCCCGCAGTCGGGCTCGACCTCATCTCCCACGCCGCCGAGCACGCCCCCCATCCCTTCTTCGCGATCGGCGGCATCGACCCGTCCAACGCCGAGCAGGTGGTGCAGGCGGGGGCGCGGCGGCTCTGCGTCGTGCGCGCAATCCGCGACGCCGCCGAACCGACCGCCGTCGCGGAAGAGCTGCGGCGCGCGCTGGGGGCGGCGCCCGGTGGCTGAGCACCCGCGGAAGCGCAAGCAGCGCGGCTCGGATGCCGAGCGGATGGCGCTCGGCTACGCGAAGGCGGAGCAGCGCAACCAGGCGGCGCGCGAGGCGCTGGTGCCGCTGGCGAAGGGGGAGCGGCCGACCGTGGTCACGATCGGCGCCATCGTCGCCGGCCTGATCGCGCTCTCGATCGTGGCCGGCTACGCGGCCGGGGTCGAGGTCGACGGCGAGCAGCCGAAATTCGCCCAGGCGGCGGCGCCGGCGCTGATCATGGGCGTGATGGCCTGGGGGATGTGGCGCGCCCGCTACTGGGCGGTGCTCGGCTTCCAGCTGATCCTCGTCTTCCTGATCTTCAGCGCCGTCTTCGGGCTCGCCGTGCAGGCCTCGACCTTCGGCCAGTTCGCCGCGACGCTGGGGCTGCTGGCGGTCGCCGGCACCTTCTTCTTCTTCATGGTCAAGGCGATGGCCCGGATCCAGATGCCGGAGCGCGTTCCACGGGACTAGACGTTCTATAGGCTCACCCCCTTGGCGGATTCCTTCGACACGATCGTCATCGGCGGCGGGCCCGGCGGCTACGTCGCCGCGATCCGCTCCGCCCAGCTCGGCAAGAAAACTGCCGTCGTCGAGCGCGATAAGGCCGGCGGTCGCTGCCTCAACTACGCCTGCATCCCGGCCAAGACGATCCTTCGCACGGCGGAGATCTACACCGAGGCGCGCGAGAGCGCCGACCTGGGCGTCGTCGCCAAGGACGTCTCGCTCGACTGGAACGCCGTCGGCAAGCGCCGCGCCGCCGTCTCCGAATCGCTCTCCGGCGGCGTGAAGATGCTCTGGGACAAAAACAAGGTGACCGTGATCGAGGGCGAGGGCTCGCTGACCGCCGAGGGCAACGTCAAGGTCGGCGAGGAGACCTATGAGGCCGGCACCGTCGTCCTCGCGACCGGCTCGGTGGCGCTGCCGATCCCGGGGGTCGAGTTCGGCGGCCGCGTCGTGGACACCTGGGGCGCCTGGTCGCTGCCGGAGGTGCCGGAGAGGATCGCCGTGGTCGGCGCCGGCGCCTCGGGATGCGAGATCGCCTCCGCCTACGGCCGCTTCGGGACCGAGGTGCTGCTGATCGAGATGCTGCCGCAGATCCTCCCGGCCGAGGACAAGGACGTGGTCCGCGTCGTCGAGCGCGCCTTCAAGAAGCAGAACATCACCGTCGCCACCGGCAACCCGGTCGAGAACGTCGAGGCCACCGAGAAGTCGGTCAAGTTCACCTACGGCGGGGAGTCGGCCGAGGTCGACTATCTCTGCGTCGCCGGCGGCCGCGCCGCCGACACCGAGCCATTGGGCCTGAAAGAGGCCGGGGTCGAGCTGGAGGAGAACGGCAAGGTCAAGGTCGACGCGTACCAGCGGACCACCAACCCGAAGGTCTACGCGATCGGCGACTTGGTCAACGCCAGGGCGCTCGCACACAAGGCCTCCGACGAGGGCGTGGTCGCGGTCGAGCACGCGGCCGGGGCCGAGACCCACCCGGTCGACCAGAACCTCGTCCCCGGCGCCACCTTCAGCCACCCGCAGGTCGCCAGCGTCGGCCTCACCGAGGCGGCGGCGAAGGAAGCGGGCAACGACGTCAAGACCGGCAAGCTCAAACTCGCTGGCGTCGGCGGGGCGACCGTCTACGACGACAAAGAAGGCCTGGTCAAGATCGTCGCCGACTCCAAGTACGGCGAGATCCTCGGCGTCCACATCGTCGGCAACCGTGCCTGCGACATGATCGCCGAGCTGGTGGCGACGATGGCGCTGGAGGGCGGCTACCAGGAGCTGGCCCGGATCGTCCACCCCCACCCGACGATCTCCGAGGCGATCTTCGAAGCGGCACGGGCCGTCGACGGCTGGGCCACGCACGCTTGACGGCGGCGCGCGCCACCTTCTACTTCGACCTCGGCTCCCCTTACGCGTACCTGAGCGCGGAGCGGGTCAGTGGGCTGTTCACGGAAGCGGGGCTGGAGCAGCCGGAGTGGCAGCCGGTCCTGCTCGGCGGGCTCTTCCAGCGCTTTGGCCGCGGCTCCTGGTCGCAGACGCCGGCGCGGGCGGAGGGGATCGCGGAGATCGAGCGGCGCGCCTCCGCCTACGGGCTGCCGCCGATCGTCTGGCCCGAGCCGTGGCCGGGCAACACGCTGATCGCGATGCGGGTCGCGACCTTCGCCAAGCAGACCGGCCGCACCGTCTCCTTCTCCCTCGCCGCCTTCCGCCAGGCCTTCGCCGCCGGCCGCGACCTCACCGACCCCGACAACGTGATGATCGCGGCCGCCGCCTGCGAGCTGCACCCGCGGGCGCTGGAGAAAGCGGTCCAGACCGAGATCGTCAAGAGCGCCCTGCGCGAGGCGACCGACCGGGCCGGCGACCTCGGCGTCGAAGGCGTGCCGGCGCTGGTCGTCGGCGAGCGGGTCTTCTGGGGAGACGACCGGCTCGAGGAGGCGGTCGAAGCCGCCTCGACCTGATTGGGCCTCCCGCGCCGAGGCCGTCAGTTAGGCGTGAGGGCATCGCTAAGGTGAGTTCGATGGCCGACTTGCCCGACGCCGCCACCTGTTACGAGCTGCTCGCGCGCATGGCCCTGATCCGCCGCTTCGAGGAGGAGGCGGGGCGCCAGTACCAGCGGGCGAAGGCCGGCGGCTTCCTGCACCTGGCGATCGGCGAGGAGGCGACGATCGTCGGCACCACCTCGGTGATGCGCGACGAAGACTTCCTGATCGGGACCTACCGCACCCACGGCCACGCGATCGCCCGCGGCACCGAGCCGAAACTGGTGATGGCGGAGCTGTTCGGCAAGGTCGACGGGACCAGCGGCGGCCGTGGCGGCTCGATGCACATCTTCGACGCCGCGAACCGCTTCATGGGCGGCTACGGGATCGTCGGCGGCAACCTCCCGATCGCCGCCGGGCTCGGCCTCGCCTCCCAGTACAAAGGAGAAGACGCGGTCACGGTCTGCATGTTCGGCGACGGCGCCTCCAACACCGGCAATTTCGGCGAGACGATGAACCTGGCGGCGCTGTGGAAGCTGCCGGTCTTCTTCCTGGTCGAGAACAACCTCTACGGGATGGGGACCGCGGTCGAGCGCCACTCGGCCCAGACCGACCTCTCGAAGAAGGCGGAGGGCTACGGGATCCCCGGGGCGCGGGCCGACGGCATGGACGTCCTCGCCGTGCGCGAGGCCGTCGCCGAGGGGATCCGGGCGGCGCGCGAGGAAGACCACCCCACCCTGCTGGAGCTCGTCACCTATCGCTACCGCGGCCACTCCGCCGCCGACCCCGAGGTCTACCGCGAGCGCGAGGAGGTCGAGGAGTGGCGCGAGAAAGACCCGATCGAGTCCTTCGCGCGGCGCTGCGTCGAGGCCGGGGTGCTGGGCGAGCGCGAGGTGCAGCAGGCGCGCGATGCGGCCGAGGCGGCGGTGACCGCCGCGGTCGAGTTCGCCGAGAGCTCGCCGGAGCCGCCGCTCGACACCATGTACGAGAACCTCTACGCGGTCAGCGATCCCGGCGGCTGGTACGCGGTCGACGAGCGCAGCCCGGAGCCGCACCGGGGCGAGCGCGAGGAGCAGATGCCCGACGCGGCCCGCGAGCTTGCCGAGGCGGGCGCCGCCTACGCGGAGCAGCCCGACGACGGGCAGCGACCGAACCCGGCGCTGCAGGGCGACGCGCAGGACGGCGCCGAGTCGCGGATCTCGGCCGATCCCGAGGCCGGCGACGAGCCCGAGCCGATCGCCCCCGCCGACGATGGCGACGAAGAGGCGTCCCCGGAGCGGGCGATCAACACCGAGGAGGACGAGGGCTGATGCCCGAGCTGCGGATGCGCGAAGCCCTGCGCGACGCGATGGCAGAGGAGATGCGCCGCGACGAGGGCGTGTTCGTGATGGGCGAGGACGTCGCCGTCTTCCAGGGCGCGTTCAAGGTGACCGAGGGGCTGATCGACGAGTTCGGCGAGCGGCGCGTGCGCGACACGCCGATCTCCGAGAACACGATCGTCGGCACCGGGGTCGGCGCCGCGATGGGCGGGCTGCGGCCGGTGGTCGAGCTGATGACGGTCAACTTTTCGCTGCTGGCGCTGGACCAGATCGTCAACCACGCCGCCGCGATCCCCTACATGTTCAACGGCCAGGCGCGGGTGCCGATGGTGATCCGGATGCCGGGCGGGGGCGGCCACCAGCTCGGCCCCACCCACTCGCACAGCTTCGAGGCGCTCTACCTGCAGGTGCCGGGGCTGCTGGTCGCCTGCCCCTCGACCCCGGCCGACGGCAAGGCGCTGCTGAAGGCGGCGATCCGCGACGACAATCCGGTGATCTTCATCGAGCACGAGAGCCTCTACGGGGTGCGCGGCGAGGTGCCCGAGGGTGAGGACGAGGTGCTGCGCTTCGGCGAGGCGGCGGTGCGGCGCGACGGCTCCGACGTCACGATCGTCGGCGTGCTGAAGATGGCTCAGGTGGCCGAGCAGGCGGCGGCGAAGCTTGCCGAGGAGCACGGAGTCGAGGCCGAGGTGATCGACCCCCGCACCCTGCGCCCGCTCGACCTCGACACGATCCTCGCCTCGGTGCGCAAGACCAACCGCGCCGTGATCGTCGAGGAGGGGTGGCCGCACGGGGGCATCGGCGCCAACATGGCGACGCTGATCACCGAGCAGGCCTTCGACGACCTCGACGCGCCGGTGCAGCGGGTGACCGGTGCCGACGTCCACATGCCGTACTCCAAACGCCTGGAGCAGGCGGCGATTCCGCATGAGGAGCACGTGGTGTCGGCGGCGCTGGCCACGCTCGAGGGGTCGCTCTGATGGCCCCGACGCGCGGGGCCTGTCGTGGGGTGGGGGTGCCTTCCTGGCGCTGCGATCTGCTCAGGGCAAAGGGATGGGAACACCCCCAGGGTTCAGGCCTCGCCCTTCGCAGACTCCGCGCGGCGGAACACACCCCCACCCCACGCCACCCGCGCGAGGATCCACCGAGGAGGGACTCCTAATGCCGGACATCGTCATGCCCCGCCTGTCTGACTCGATGGAGGAGGGGGCGATCCTCACGTGGCTGAAGAAGGTGGGTGATGAGATCGCTGTCGGCGACGAGATCGTGGAAATCGAGACGGACAAGGCGAACATGGCTTACGAGAGCGACGTCGCGGGGACGCTGACGGAGATCTTGGCCCAGGAGGGCGAGACGCTGGCGATCGGGACTCCGATCGCGCGGGTGGGAGACGCCGAGGGTTCGGACCCTCAGTCTGCGGATCCTGTCGGAGCAGCATCCCCCACGGTGCTCGGCGGACAAGCCGCCTCCGCGCCGCGGGGGCACCCCGCCCCCCCGCCACCCGCAGGAGATGGGCAGGAGACCGCGGCGCCGGCCCAAGCGACGGAGTCCAATGGCAGCAACGGAGCTGACCGCGTCAAAGCCTCGCCCGTCGCGCGCCGCATAGCTAAGGAGAAAGGCATCGACTTGTCCTCCATCGAGGGCTCCGGGCCAGGTGGGCGCATCGTCAAGAAGGACGTGAAGCAGGCCGCGGCCGCTTCCGCGGGTGACGCGGGGGCGGGGGCCCCGCGGCGCGGAGGGGCGTCTAGCCCCGAGCACCGTGGGGGATGCCCGCGCGGCAGGACCCGCGGACCTGGACTCTGGTCCCATCACCCCTGAGACCGCGAAGGGCCAAACGACCTACGAAGACCTCTCGAAGCTCCAGTCGACGATCGCCCGCCGGATGTCGGAGTCGAAGGCGACGGCGCCGCATTTCTACCTCGAAGCGGAGATCGATATGTCGCGGGCGGTGGAGGCGCGGGCACGGCTGAAAGATGCCGCCGGCGAGGGCGAGGCGGTGCCCTCGTTCAACGACATGATCGTCAAGGCCTGCGCGCTGGCGCTGCGCGAGCACCCGCGGGCCAACGGCGCCTACCGCGACGGCCGCTTCGAGCTCTACTCGCGGGTCAACGTCGGCGTCGCCGTCGCCGCCCAGGACGCGCTCGTCGTCCCCACCGTTTTCGACGCCGACCGTAAGGGTCTGCGCCAGATCGCCGCCGAGTCGCGGGCGCTGGCGCAGAAGGTCCGCGACGGCCAGATCACCCCGCCCGAGCTCTCGGGCGGCACCTTCACCGTCTCCAACCTGGGCATGTACGGGATCGACGACTTCAGCGCCGTGATCAACACCCCGCAGGCGGCGATCCTCGCCGTCGGTGCGATCAAGGAGCGCCCGGTCGTGCGCGGCGGCGAGCTCGCGACCGCCCAGATGCTTTACGTCACCCTCGCCTGCGACCACCGCATCCTCTACGGCGCCCCCGCCGCCGAGTTCCTCGCGCGTATCCGCGCGCTCTTGGAGGAGCCTCTTTCCTTGGCTCTGTAGGTCACTTTTACGCGAAGCGACAGTTACTTTTTGAAAACGCTTGTGTAATCAGAGCCCATCTGAGAGGGTGCGCGCCGTGTTCGCGCACCTGATCGGTATCCCAGTCGAGGAGACGGCCCTGAGCCTGGCTCCGATCGCCGTCGCGACCGGCGGGATCGTGGGGCTGAAGCTGCGGGCCCGAATCGCCCGTCGCCGTCCCCGCCGGCGAGGAGATCCCGTCCTCATGAGGAGGCACGCGTGAGCTCGGTCTCCCCCGCCCCACCGGCGCTGGCGGCACGGGCGCTGCGCCACCGCCGCAGCGCTAGGCGCATGACCGCCGGCCAGCAGGCCGACTTCCGCCGCGCGATCACCGAGGCGCAGGCGATCGACGACGACCGCGGCTACCAGCGCTGGGCCGGCGTCCACGGACTGCCGCTGCCGATCTCCTGCGTCCACGGCGACGAGCTCTTCCTGCCCTGGCACCGGGCCTACCTCTACCTCTTCGAGAAGGCCCTGCAGGACCGGGTGCCGGGCGTGACCCTGCCCTGGTGGGACTGGACCAACCACGCGGAGGGAATCCCCGGCCCCTACGCCCGGCGCAAAGTGAACGGTAAAAACAACCCGCTTTACGATTCGCCGATCCAGCCGTCGGGCCGGGTGAACCCAAGTCAGACCCGAACCACCCGCTCCCCCGGCGACGCCGACGAACTCCCCTCCGTCGCGCAAATCAACGCGATCCTGGCAAACCCGGATTTCCTCACCTTCCAGAACCAGCTCGAGAGCGTCCACGGTGGCGTTCACGTCTGGACCGGCGGCACCATGGGCAGCGTTCCCACCGCCGCATACGACCCGCTGTTCTGGGCGCACCACTGCATGATCGACCGCCTCTGGTACCTCTGGCAGCTGCGACACCCCGGCGCAGGCGTCCCCTCTTCCCTGCACAACCGGGCGCTCGCCCCGTTCCCGATGACGGTCCGGGAGACCCTCGACATCACCCAGCTCGGCTACGACTACGCAGCCGCGACCGCCGCCGCGAAAGCGGCCTGGCCGTGGTTGAGAAATACACCACCGACGCGATCGAGCTGCCGCCGCAGGACCGGCCCTTCGAACGTGCCGATCTGATCTTCTACGGGGTCGACCACTCCGGCGCCTCCTACGAGGCGCGGGTCTTCATGGACACCCGGGGGGTGGGGAAAGACGCCGACTCCGGCCACCACGCCTACGTCGGCAACTTCTACATCTTCGGCCACGGCGGCTGCTTCGGCGACGTCGGGCACTGCGACATCCCAACCGAACCCGACCCCTTCGACCTGCGCCCCTCCCACCAGCTGGAGCCGGAGACGCGGATCGTCACCGTGACCGATGCGGTCAGGGACCTGCTCGATCAAGGGGTCGAGGCGGCGAAGGTGACCGTCATGGCGAAGACCGAAGGCCGGGCCTCGAACAAAGTCCTCGGCTTCGACCAGGTGCGCCTGGCGACCTACGCCTGAGCGCCGCCTCAGCAGGTCTTGCGCGCCCCGGTGAAGGCGTTCCAGGCGCGGGCAACCGAGAAGTCGGCGGCGACGCGGAAGACGCCGGGGCGGGAAGCATGGGCGACGGTCCAGTCGCCGCGGCGAAGGATGCAGCCGCTGCCGCGGGCGATCGACCAGTAGGGGGTGAAGTTGACCCGGACGAGGAAATCACCGGGCCGCTCGACGGCGAGGGCGAAGCCCTGGCGCCCGACCGAGAGCGGCTGCGCCCGCGCCGGGCCGAGCGGCGCCACCAGCGGCTGGGCGCCGCGCACGGCGTAGATCCGCCAGTGCTCGGAGCTGTGGCGGAGATCCAGATAGGGGGGCGAGCTGAGGATCAGCCGCCGCTCCGCCGCCGAGGAGTAGTCGAGCGGCGCGTCGGGCAGGGCGACGTAGGAGATCGCGTTGCGGCGCAGCCAGTGGCTGTAGGTGGTGTGGGTGAGCTTGCCGTCCTCGTAGAAGACGTCGTCACGGGTCGTGTCCAGTTGGCGCAGCCAGCCGCGGGCGAGCTCGAAGCTCGAGGCGAGGTAGGCGGACTCCCAGTGGTTGGCGGTTGGCGGCACCTCGATCCGCGCCTCCTCGCCGCCGTGGGCGCGCAGCCACTCGGCCGCCGGCTGGAAGTACGCGGCCGTGGTCGAGGGGTCGCCGACGCTGCGGGCGATCTGGGTGACGCTGGCGGTCAGCTGCCAGTAGAGACCGCCGGCGAGGGCGAGGGCGAGGAACCAGGTGGCGACGCGGGGCCGCCGGGCCAGCACCACCGCGGCCAGCACCGGGCCGCCGAAGAGGGCGCCGAGGCGGACCGCGTTGCCGCCCATCGCGTTCGGGACCAGCCAGATCACGGTCGCGGCCAGCATGTAGCCGACGAGGACGCGACGCAGCTGCCGCTCCTCGGGCAGACCGCGGATGACGAGGAGGGCGCCGCAGCAGAAGAGCGGGATCGCGACGTAGGAGGAGAACTCGAAGGGGAACTGGCCGGGCTCGGGGAAGGCGAGGTTGGGAACCACGGTGAGGGCCAGCGCCAGGCCGGCGACCGCGAGCGCGGCGCGGGAGGGCCGGCGCCCCGGTTCCGCCACGCCGGCGAAGACGACGCCGGCGAGGAAGGCGGCGGCGACCGGGCTGGCGAGGGCGCAGGCCGCGGCGGCGGCGAGCGCGAGCGCTCCGCGGTCGGTCTGCAGGCAGCGCAATGAGGCGAGGCCGCAGGCGACCCCGAGCGCGAAGGTGAGCTGACCGTCGGCGAGCAACGTCACCACTCCCGCCGCGAACCAGAGGGTCGCCCAGCGCGCCTCCGCCCCCCAGCGGTCGCGGACGAGGCGGTCGAAGAAGTAAGCGGAGGCGACGACGGAGAAGCCACCCACGAGCTGGGGGCCGAGCAGCGACGCCAGCGGCGGGAAGAGGACGCTGTAGGTGAGGGTGTAGTGGCCGCCATACCAGCTGCCGTTCCAGATCGCCAGGCCCGCCTGCTCGAAGAGCTCGGTGCGGAAGACCTGCGCCGCGAGGTCGCCGACGGGCGGGCTCCAGACGAGCATCAGCACCGCCAGCGCGGAGCTGAGCGCAACGGCCGGGAGCCATTCGGGCAGGAGTGGCTTTGACTGAACCATCGACGGGGAGCTCAAGGATAGGGGCGCGTCCTGCAACGATTTCAAGGGTGAGCGCCGAGATCCTGGTTGTCCGTTGCGGAATCGTGCCCTACGAGGAGGCACGCGAGGCACAGCTGCGGCTGCAGGAGAGGCGCCAGCGCGACGAGATCCCGGACGTCCTCCTGCTGCTCCAGCACCCGCCCGTCTACACCCGTGGGCGCCGCTCGACCGCGGAGGAGCTGCCGATGGGGCGCGAGTGGTACGAGCGGCAAGGGATTGAAGTGCGCGACACCGACCGCGGCGGCCGCGTCACCTACCACGGCCCCGGCCAGCTGGTCGCCTACCCGATCGTTTCCCTGCGCCCCTACGGCGACGACGTCCACGCGTACGTGCGCCGTCTGGAGCGGGTGATGATCGAGGCGCTCGGAGAGCACGGCGTCGACGCCGGCCCAATCGACGGCCTCACCGGCGTCTGGGTCCAAGGTCGACGGGCCGGAAAGCGGACGTATAGTCCGCTTTCCGGCCCGTCGGCAACAGAGCGGCGCAAGATCGGGTCGATCGGGGTGCACGTGAGCCGGGGGGTGACGACGCATGGGCTGGCGGTCAACGTCAACAACGATCTGCAGCCGTTCGAGTGGATCGTCCCGTGCGGGATCGAGGGGGTGGCGATGACCTCCGTGGCGCGCGAGCTCGGCGCCGAGCAGGACCTCGGCGCCTTCGCAGACACGGTCGTGGCGCGCTTCGCTGACATCTACGGGCGTGCCGCCGTCGCCACCGAGGCCTCCGATCTGGGACTGGAGCTGCCGCCCGCTACGCTCGGTGTCCCCCGATGAGCGAGACGATCGAGCAGACCGGTCTGGCCGAGAGCGCCGCATCGTCGGCGTCGGCTGAGCCGTCCGGTGCGCCGGCCGAGCGCGTTCACGTCACCCGCTCCCGTGCCAAGCCCGGCGGGACCACCGCCGCGGCCGACGGCACCATCCCTTTCAAGCGCGCCCGCAAGCCGCCATGGCTGAAAGTTCCGGCGCCGGGCGGGCCCAACTACCGACGCCTGAAGGCGACGATCGGTTCCGACAACCTGCACACCGTCTGCGAGGAGGCCAACTGCCCCAACGTCGGCGAGTGCTGGGAGCGCGGCACCGCGACCTTCATGATCCTCGGCGACGTCTGCACCCGCCGCTGCGGCTTCTGCAACGTGCAGACGGGGAAGCCGACCTGGAACGACCCGCTGGAGCCGCTGCGCGTCGCCAACCAGGTGAAGCAGATGGGCCTGCGCCACGCCGTCGTCACCTCGGTCGACCGCGACGACCTGCCCGACTACGGGGCGAGCGCCTTCGTCGGGGTGATCCGCTCGATCCGGATGCAGGCACCCGGCTGCAAGGTCGAGATCCTCACCCCCGACTTCCGCGGCCAGGAGATGCCGCTGGCCAAGGTCGTCCACGAGAAGCCCGACGTCTTCAACCACAACGTCGAGACGGTGCCACGCCTCTACCCGGTGGCGCGCCGCGGCTCCCAGTTCTTGCGCTCGGCCCGGGTGCTGCGGATGGCAAAGGAGATGGGCGGGCCCGAGGTGGTGACCAAGTCGGGGCTGATGGTCGGGCTGGGCGAGAGCTTCGAGGAGATGGTCGAGACCTTCGGCATCCTCCGCGAGCACCGCGTCCAGGTCCTCACCGTCGGCCAGTACCTGCGCCCGACCGAGAACCACCTGCCGGTCGTCCGCTACTGGCACCCGGACGAGTTCGCGGCGCTGGAGAAGGCCGCCTACGACCTCGGCTTCGAGTCGGTCGCCGCCGGCCCCCTGGTCCGCAGCAGCTACCACGCCGACCAGAACCTGCCCGAGACCCACCGGGCGGAGAGCCTGATCGCTTGATCGCGACCACATACCCACCAAGAGGAGGATTTCGATGAACTCACCGGACACTGCCGATACCGAGCTGAAGGCCCGCCACCGCAAGATGTGGGCGTCGGGCGACTACCCCTCGATGGTCGAGACCTTCCTGCTGCCGCTCGGGCCGCGCCTCGTCGAGGCCTGCGGGATCGAGGCAGGCATGCGCGTGCTCGACGTCGCCGCCGGCACCGGCAATGCCTCGATCCCGGCCGCCGAACGCGGCGCCGAGGTCATCGCCAGCGACCTCACCCCCGAGCTGTTCGAGGCGGGGCGCCGTCGCGCCGAAGCGGCGGGCGTCGAGCTCGAGTGGGCTGAGGCCGACGCCGAGCGCCTGCCCTTCGAGGAGGGGTCGTTCGACGTCGTGATGTCCTCGATCGGGGCGATGTTCGCGCCCCATCACCAGGCCGTCGCCGACGAGCTGGTCCGGGTCTGCCGCCCCGGCGGCACGATCGGCCTCCTCAACTGGACCCCGGAGGGGATGATCGGCGCCCTCTTCCGGCTGATGGGGCCGTTCGCGCCGGCGCCGCCACCGGGGGCGCAGCCGCCGCCGCTGTGGGGATCGGAGGCACACCTGAGCGAGCTGTTTGGCGAGCGGGTCGAGTTCGCGACCCTCGAGCGGGCGGACCTCGAGGTGACCGCCTTCGAGCGTCCGGCCGATTACGGCGAGCACTTCAAGGCGCGCTACGGGCCGACGATCGCCACCCGGGCCAATGCCACGGCCGGGGGGCGCGAGGGCGAGTTCGACGAGGCGCTGGAGAGCTTCTGCACCGAGTGGAACCGCGGCACCGACAGCGCCGTCTTCGAGATGGAGTACCTGCTCGCCGTCGGTACGCCGGACCGAGCTGGTTAGAAGCCCGTCCCCCGGGGTAAAGGACGGGCTTGGCCGAGTCGCCTTCGCGGTACTCGTACGCCGGCGAGTGCAGGACGCTTGGATGGGGGGCGGGACCGTGGGCCGCTCGGGCTCCGGCTACGCCGACGGAGGCGGCTCGGCCTCCAGGCCCGCGAGGATCGTGGCGACCGCCCTGACCAGGTTGTACGGGTTCTCGACGCTGCGGTCGAAATAGGCTTGGGGTCGCTTGGCCGGCTGACCTGGACGCTTTCGGGATCTCTATGTGGCCTCTCCTGCGGACCGGCTCGAATGGGCGCCCTCGGGGCAAGACGAACTGCCGGCGCCGGCGCCGGCGGGTTCGAGGGAGAGGTTTCCTCACGACCCGTGGAGCGCCAGTACTCGCCATCCGCAGCTAGGAAGATGCGAGGTCGCTGTCGACCGACTCCGGAATGTCCCCGTAGGTGCCGATCGAGTCAAGGCCGCAGAACGCGCACGACGGGGTCGCGACCGGGGTGCCGACCTGGAAGCGGGCGCCGCACGGCCGCTCGATGGGCGTGGGGTGGGGAAGCCCGGGTGGCCTCCGGCGGCGGCGCGCCGATGATGATCTGCCCGAGACACTCGTAGTAGCCGGGGGTGATCTGGCGAAGCTCGCCCCCACCGCACTGCGGACAGCTGATGCCGGTCGGCATGCGGCGGACTCTAGACGCCGAGCAGTGGAACTAAGCGGTATCTCTCGCACCGCGTTTCGGAGCGAGCGGGCCGCTTGTTCTTCACCTCTCGATGGTTGGGACGGTTACTTCGACCTACGACAGGTCGCTGATCCGCGTAGCGTCCCGCTTCGATTTGACTATCGCGCGGATCTGCTTGACGAACGTCTTAAATGCTTCCTCTGGGGTGAGTGGTTTCTCACCCTCCGCCTTTTCGTAGGGATCAATTCCATGAAGGAGAGCCCAGGCTTCGTCACGCATCTTAAGCCGCGCGATTTCGTGCCCGTCTGCTTGCCGACCCGGGTGTGCCGCGTGAGAGAAGGTCGTCAGAATCCCTACAAGGGCTCCTGCGACGATGGCAAAGATGCGTCCGGTATTACCGGTGTGAGCCGCAGCTAGGACAGAGCCGAGCAAACCGAGCAACGCAATCGCTAGCCAAGTGAGGAACTGTGCAAGCCGCCATGCTCTTCCCCGGCGCCGATAACTCCGCAGACGTTTCTTGAACTCCGCTTCGGCAAAAGCTTTGTAGACGCTTTCCTCGGGCAGCGTCGCGTTCTTGATCCAATCTAAAATGAGACGGCCGACGTCACCGTCACTTTTATCGGGCTCTTTCGAGCAGCATGTCACGCGGCGATCATATTTCAGCGGCGCGAGCCCTCCGCTCTAGGGCGGATTTGAGCCATCAGAACATCCGCTGCCAGGCGACAAACACTCCGATTGCGGTGGCAACCTGCAGGCCGACTCGGCTCCCGCCGCGGGTCTCGGGAACCCTTTGCGAAGTAGGCGCCGGGAGCACGTGGACCCTGGCGATCAGGGCCAATCCGCCAGGTCGCCACAAGGCATGTGGATCGTCCGACGGGCGGATCCACCGCGAGCAGCGGGAACAGCGAACGAATGCCTGCTTGGCGGGGGCAATACGGCGCGCGGCATCGAGCAAGCAAGTACGGCGATGGAGCTAGCAGGCCGACTTTCGTGCGCGGCCTCCCCGAGTCGTTACAGCTTTGAGAGTAGAACCGCGACGATCAGAAAGAAAACTCCTGAGATGAGGCTCAGGCTGACCGGATTCTCGCGCCCCCACTCCTCGATCCGAGACCATGCGCGCTCCAGTCGCCCAGGGCCCCGGACTTTCAGGCGCAGCGCGTGAAACTCAAGCCCTGCATCATCGGCGCGCTCATATCGTCTGCGTTCACGCCACGCCGCCAACGCCGCCGCGATGAACGAAGTCAGCGCAGCGAGCAGACTGACGGCAGCCCCGGCCCCCGCTAGCGTCTCCACAGAAAGCCCCTTCGCACGGCCGGTATCAGTATCACGCCGCTGGCGTCATATGGCTTTCCGGTGCGGTTTTCGCTCCGGTATAAGTCAGTCGCTCTGGTGTCAGTGCTGCCCTATTCGTCGTCCTCCCATTCCCTCGGGTCCTCCCGCCCTATGGGGAACTGCATCATTACGACGCGCGCCACCATCAGCGCCTCACCGCTGACCTGAGCGCGTTCCTTGCTCCGGGCGTGCGCCTCCAGGATGCTCTCCAAGGCGACTTCCAAAGCCTTCACGACTTCTAGCCACCCCTCGGCGTCCAGTTCGATTGGCGATCGGCTCAGGTGACTGTCGGGGAACTCGCTGAATCGTCCTTCGGCCGCCGCCCGCCCCGTGTCGTCGGAAATCTGACGCAGGATCGTCCCGATCACCGGATCCCGGAACTTCGGGTCCACCGCCAGCCATTCCTCCAGGGTGAAGTACTGCCGCTTGGTCGCGCGGTAGATGTGTTCCTTGCGGCCACCGTGCTCCTTGATCCGCACCAGCTCGATCAGACCGACTTCGCGCAGGACTTTGATGTGGTGGCAGACGACCTGGAGGCTGCCGGTTTCCATTCGCCGATGCATCCGGCTCGGGCTGTTCGGACCCTCCGACAGGATGTTGAGGATTTCGGCGCGGACCGGGTGCGACTGTGCCTTGAGGATGCGGTCATCAATCAGGGTCGGGGTGGCGGCCTTGGTCGTCACGGGGGGCTAGTCCAGGGGATGCGGTTTATGGCGGATCACTATTCCAGATTCCTTGACCTAAGTTTGCCGGTCAGCGTCGCTTACTGGGATCGGGCGCACATTGCGGAGTTTTCGCATGGACCAGTATTGATTGCTGGAAACGCCTTCACTAAACCGTAGGCGCAAGGGCTCAGGACTGCTCGCAGGGTGGCGGGCGTGTCGTCGTCGTGCTTTCCCGCGGCGGCGCCTGTCCTTGCCCTTGGCCGCGACCTCCTGAGCCGAATGCGCCATCGGCGAAAGGAGGTGGGTGATCGTGCAGATGACCAAGGTTGGTCAGCCGTTCCCGGCTACTTCGATCAAGAAGGGCGGCTGATTGCTGCGGGGGTCGTCTTCGGACTCGGTACATACCGAGACGACCCCCACCTTATTCCCAGTAAGTAAGTTTTGGCTAGCGCACTTGCGGTTTCCTCGTAACGATGCCTGAGCAGTCCGGCAAACCCGTCGCAATCACCGAGGCAACCGAGGTCAACCATGCAGCCACAACCCGACAACGCTTGGCGCTCTGGTCAGGAAACGACCCGGCCGCTTCCGATGAACCTGGCCGAACGCTTGGCACCGAGGAGCCGACGCGCCCTCATGCACGGGACGCGCCGCCGCATCCTGCGCGTGCTCACTGAAGACCCGACCCCCCGGACCACCAAGGAGCTACTGCCGACATTCCCCGGCGTCAGCCTGAGCACCATCGTCTACCACGTCCTGGTACTGGAGGACTGCGGGAGCCTCTCGGTTTCACACGTCACCCAGGAAGCCGGAGCCCTGCATCGCTCCTTTGTCTCAACCGTCGCCGACGACGTGGAAATCGTCGCGGTCCTGCAGGCAACCGAGTCACTGGACGATGCGCGTTGACGAGCGCGACCGTCAGCGTCAAAGTTGCCGCCGAAATCGCGCGGCTGGCAACCGTGCTGGGCCATCCACTCCGGGTGCGGCTCGTGACTGCTCTGGAGACGGACGGGCCGGGTAGCGCGACCACGTTCTCCGGCAAGTTCGGCGACGTCACGGTTGGCGACTGCCACTACCACCTCAAAGCGCTGAAGGATGAAGGCGTCATCGAGCTCGTCCACTCCCGCCCGGTCCGGGGAGCCACGGAACGGGTCTATCGCCTGGCTCCCCGGTCTCACTGGCCCGGCGCGCAGCCACTACGGGACTTCGTCGACCTGCTGCTGCCGGCGACGAGCTTGCTGGAGAGGAAACCTGCCGCGGCCGTCGTCACGTGACCTCGAGGACCACCATCGAACTTGCCACCCCGGACGGGAAGGCGGCGCATTTCTCTCCCGGCGGCCGCCTGACCTGGCAAGAACCGGGGCGCCCGTCGCTCTGCCCTGGGCGGGCGCCCCGTCTACTGCTGGTCGTCCATATAAGAGAGCGGTAGGGATGCGGATCACATCACCGCTGAGCAGCGGGATGCGAACCGATCGCGCTGACGATGCCCACAGACGACCTCCGGCGAGTGCCGAGTCGTCTGCGTGAGCGAGCCGAGCGGCATCGCGCCGGTCGGCAGGAACGGCTGGGATGAATTCCAGGAGATGTTGAGCCAGTCCAAGCTCGTGATCGACACCTGCGACCACGTCTTGGCGGCGTTGCCGACGGACTCCTAACTGCGGACGATCTGCGAAACCCGCTGATGCGTGATCGCCAGCACGTCGGCAATGTCCGACATTGGCAGGCCGTCCTTGTATGCCTGGCGGATCGCCTTGTCGCGATCAGCGCGCAGGGCCTCGGCGGCTCGCTCTAGCTCGGCCTCACGGCGGGCATGCTCAGCCGCAAACGCCACCAACGCGGCGCGCGCCTCCGGTGCTTTGCGCTTGGGTCGAGGAATACGGGGGATCGTCAACCGTATTCCTGCAAATGAGTTAGCATAAACTTCCTCAAGCGGCGGGGGGATTGGAAGCGTGACTGCCAGCGCCGCCGAACTCTGCGCCGGTACGAAGAACCCCTACAGCCAGGCTCCGGCGGACGGACCTACCTGCTCGATCCACCCTCGCCGGCTACATACGCGGTCGCCGGTCGAAGAAGCCGGTGGGCGGGAAGTTCTTAGTTTTGGCCTGGTTCGATTAAGGCCGTTCTAGTGGAGCCAGCCGGAATCGAACCGGCGACCTCCTGAATGCAAATCAGGCGCTCTGCCATCTGAGCTATGGCCCCTTCTCACGGAGTCTAGGCGGCTACGGCGTGCGCTGCCAGGGTTGCTCAGCGGACGACGGCGCGTTTGTATTTGCGGATCGAGAGAGCGGCGAAGAAGGCGATGATCCCGAGGGACCAGGCGACGGCGCCCCAGACGTTGTTGCCGGCTTCGGGGCTGCCGAGGAAGAGATAGCGCATCGCGTCGACGACGACGGTGAAGGGGTTGATTTCGGCGAAGGTCTGCAGCGCGGCGGGCATCGACTCGACCGGGACGAAGGCGGAGGAGACGAAGGTGAGCGGGAAGATGACGATGAAGCCGAGCGCCTGCGCCGCCTCCGGCGAGGACGAGGTGAGGCCGACGAAGGCGAAGACCCAGGAGAAGGCGTAGCCGAATAACAGCAGCAGCAGGATGCCGCCGGCGATGTGGGCGAAGGGGGCGTCGAAGCCGAAGCCGGCGATGACGCCGACGCCGAGCATGATCGCGATCGAGACCGTGTTGGTGGCGACGTCGGCCAGGGTGCGGCCGGCGAGCACCGCGCCGCGCGACATCGGCAGCGAGCGGAAGCGGTCGACCAGGCCTTTGCGCAGATCTTCGGAGAGACCGAGGGCGGTGACGAAGCCACCGAAGGACATCGTCTGGACGATGATCCCCGGCATCAGGAAGTCGATGTAGCTGTAGCCGGGGGTGTCGATCGCGCCGCCGAAGACGTAGGCGAAGAGCAGCACGAACATGATCGGCTGCACGGTGAAGGAGAGCAGCAGGTCGGGCGCGCGCGGGATGCGCAGGAGGCTGCGCCGGGCCAGCACCAGGGTGTCGGAGAGGGCGTAGCGCAGGCCGCTCATCGCTCGCCCTCCTCCCCCGCCCGGTCGCCTTCGTCGTCCTCGGACTCGGCCGCGTGGCCGGTGAGGGTGAGGAAGACGTCGTCGAGGGTGGGGCGGCGCATCGCCACGTCGTCGATCCCGATCCCCGCCTCATTGAGGCGACGCACAGCCTCGGCGATCGCGCCCTGACGCTGGCGGATCGGCATCCGCAGCACGCCGTCGGTCATCGCCGGCCGCTCCTCGGCGACCGGCTCCAGCGCAGCCGCCGCGGCCTCGGCGTCGGCTTTCGATTCGAGGGTGATGTCGAGCCACTCGCCGCCGACCTGGTCCTTGAGCTCGTCGGAGCTGCCCTCGGCGATGACGCGGCCGCGGTCGATCACGGAGATGCGGTCGGCGAGGCGGTCGGCCTCGTCGAGGTACTGGGTCGTCAGCAGCACCGTGGTCCCCCCGGCAACCCGCCCCTCGATCGTCTCCCAGAGGGCGAGGCGGCTGCGCGGGTCGAGGCCGGTGGTCGGCTCGTCAAGGAAGAGGATCGGCGGCCGCGCGACCAGGGCGGCGGCGAGGTCCAGCCGCCGCCGCATCCCTCCCGAGTAGGTGCGGACGAGGCGGTCGGCGGCGTCGCTGAGCTCGAAGCGCTCCAGCAGCTCGGCGGCGCGGGCGCGCGGCTCGCCCTTCGGCAGGTGGTAGAGGCGGCCGACCATCTCCAGGTTCTCGGCCCCGGTCAGGTTCTCGTCGACGGCGGCGTACTGGCCGGCGAGCCCGATCTGGGTCCGCAGCTGCGCGGCCTCGCCGACCACGTCGAGGCCGGCGACGCGGGCGCTGCCGCCGTCGGGCGGGAGCAGCGTCGTGAGGATGCGGACCGCGGTCGTCTTGCCGGCGCCGTTGGGCCCGAGCAGGCCCAGCACCGTGCCCGTGGGCGCCCGCAGGTCGACTCCGTCTAGAGCGCAAACGTCGCCGTAGGACTTGCGGAGGCCCTGCGCTTCGATGGCAAGATCGTCGGGCATCCACGGCAACCTACCGAGTGCTCACGAGCAGCCGAACTAATCGCCGAAGTCGATGTCCTTCGGCGGCTTCTGCTCGAACCAGAGGTCGTCGTCCTCGGGCGACTCCTCGAGGAACTCGGGGGTGTCCTCGAGCACGTCCTCGTGCTGGGGCTCGGCGGGGGCCTCTGCCGCGGGCGCCTCGTCCTCGTCGGCGGGCTCGGGCGCGGTGGCCTCGAACTCGCCGGACTCCTCCTCGGTCTCGTCGGCGTCGACGAAGACCGCGTGCTCCTCGGTCGCGGGGGCGCCGGGCTCATCCGGCAGCGGTGCCTCGAGCGCCTGGTTCAGCTCGTCGGAGAGCCGCTGCTCGCTGAAGAACTCGTCGAATTCGTCGGCCGGCTCGTCCTCCTCGGCCGGGGTGGCGATCCGCGGTTCGCCCTGCTCGACGGCGGCCAGCTCCTCGTCGGCAGGCGCGGGTGCCTCGGTCGGCGCCTCCTCGAACTGCCCCTCGACGTCGAACATTTCGGTTGGCTGGTCGGCGATCGCGTGCCGCTCCTCGGTCGAGGGACCAGAGTCGGCGATCGCCTCGTGCTCCATGGCGGGGTGCTCCTCCTCCGCCGGGCCGTCGTCGGGCTCGGCGGGCTGCTCGTCCTGCGGGGCCCCCGGCGCCTCCTGCAGGTCGGCGATGTTGGGGGCGCGCCTGCCTCCTCCGTCGTCAGCCTGCTCCTCCGCCCCGGTCTCCGGGGCAACGAGGAACTCGGTCGGCGCCTCGGCGAACGGATCCGGCTCGTCGGGCCGCTGCGGAGGCCCAAAAGCCTCGTCCTCCAGCTTTTTGATCTCGACATCATCCGCGCCGTGGGCGCGCTTCAGTTCCAGGTGCTCTCGGATTGCGTCGTCGAGGATGCTCATAGCCAATTCCCGGGAGGCTGCCAAAGACTATGCGGTTATCCTTGCCCTTGCGAGGCAGTGGGATCAACTTCCCAGCCACGCCCTCGGGGCTATAGCTCAGCTGGCAGAGCGCCTGGATCGCACCCAGGAGGTCGGCGGTTCGAATCCGCCTAGCTCCATCAGCAGAACCCCCTGCACGTCGGGGTGTTCACTTTTCTGGGGACGCTCCAACCGCCCCCTAAAAGGCGCTCCATTTCAGCCACTAGTGGCTGAAATCGCGTAGATGCGCGGGGATTAGCGGCGATTACGGGTTATTCCGCCTGGCTTCTCAGGGGCGATGAAGCTACGTTCGCCGACGCCAAGACATAAGTGGCCCCGGCGGCGCGCTAACGCCCCGGGGCCTGGCACCGAAGCCGAAAACTTCGATGCGCCAGAAACGGTACTGCCGTTGCCCCACCGGGGCGGCATCCAGTCCGGCTTCGGTGCCCTACCGACAAGGAGGGGCACCTGTGCCCGGCACCACGATCAAGATCAACAGCGGGCAGCGCGGCGGGCTCTACGAACTGCTCCGCAATCACATCGGCTCCGCAGGCGATCTCTCCGACGCGCTGGAGCGGGAAAAGGACTCCGCCAAGGCTGAGCAGCTCGGGCTGGAGCTGGCCGAAGACTTCCGGCTGCTGCAGGACATCGGCTGGGACGAGAACGACGGCCGCACCGAGTTCGAGCTGACGATGCCGCCGCACGACCTGATGGAAGTGCTGCAGCGTCTTCACGGTGAAGCCGGGCTGGTTTTGGCCGGCGCCGAGGAGAGCATCGAGGACGCAGAAACGACTTTGACTTTCCGGCGTGGCTACGAGACCTGCGAGCAGGTGCTGGCGGGCCTCGACCCGAGGGCGGGCGAGCGAGCTTGAAAACCGTCGATTCCCCTCATCGCGCGGACGGGCAGCCGCCAGCGTGCCCGCTGGCAACGGCGGGCCTGGCGCTGAAGCCCTACACCCCCGTCACCGACGTGCTCATCGTCGAGGCCATCGATCGGGCGGAATGCCATGAGCGCACCGAGGCGGTCCCGGTCCTCGTCGTCGCCGAGCATCTCGGCTTCGAGGCCACCCCTGGAACCGCCGCGGCGCTCCATCCCCGTCTCGAAGACCTACGCCACGCCGGCTCGCTGACCCAAAGCGAGGTAGGGGGACAGCAGTGCTGGAGCCTCGCGGACCTTGGTCAGAAGGAGATCGCCAAGCGCCGCGAGGAGGAGACCGTTTGCGAGTTGCCCGAGTCGCCTCAGCATCGGGCGTGGCGACGGGCGCGGGTCGAAGCCGCCGTTCGGATCGAAGAGTTCAAATTGGACATGGCGGAACTTTGGGAAGAGACCGACCGCCTTCTCAGCCAGTGGGACCCGGTGCTCTCGCAGAGGTGGATCGACCTGGGCGAGCGCCTCGGCAAAGCGGCCTGGCGTCTCGGCTCAGCCATCCACTGCATGAACGAGTGGGTCGAGCCCGACGACGGCGAGCCGGATGTGGATGAGGACCCGGGGCCAACCCCAGGACGGCGCACGATCGCCGCCTGGGGCAGCCCGGAAAGCAGCGAACCAGGAGGTCAAGCATGAGCAAGAAACGGTCAGACAAGGAACCGGCCGGCAAACGGGCGAAACGGGCTTCCGGAGCCTCGAAGAACGGGCGCCTCGGGCCGGGGGAGCTGGACAAGCTCGTCCTCACCTACATGCGCCGGCACAAGAAAGACGCCCCCCACAGCCCGAGCGCGGTTGCCAAGGGGATCGAGCGCTCCTCGGGGGCGGTGGCGAACTGCCTCGCCCGCCTGGAGGGGGAGCGAGTGCGGCTCGTCCAACCCAAACCGCGCAAGTACGAGCTGGTGGAGGCGAAGAAGAAATGACTCGCCCCGCCACACCGGGAGTCGCGAATCCTCGGGGGTCGGGGCCCGTCGCAGGGAGCGTGCGGGAGATCCCAGAGCTGGGGGACTCGCATGTTGCCCCGGCCCCCGAGGATTCGCGCCCGAGGGGCGCGGAGGCAGCAGAAGGTGCTTTCGCTGGGGGCTCGCCAGCAGACGGAGGCGACCGTGTCTGAGCTGAGCGAACACTTCGCGACAACCCTGATCCAGGAGCGTCTGCGGGCCGATCTCTCACAGGAAGATCTGGGCTACCTCAGCTCCATGCACAGGACCGCAATCGCAGAACTTGAGCGCGGCCATCGACTGCCGCGCCTTGACTCGATCGTGAGGCTCGCGGGCGGCCTTGAAATCGAGCCGGCCGAGCTGCTCGCAGGCATGCGATACCGGCCGGGCGGGTTCGCGGGGGGCAAGTACGAAGTAACCGACGAGCCCAGCATGGAGGCACGCGAATGAACGACAGCCTCATCATCCTTCAGCGCTTCGGGGACACCGTGAAGCACCACCGGCTGAGGCTCGGAATCTCACAAGAAGAGATGGGGTGGCGCGGCGACCTGCACCGAAACGACGCCGGCCACTTCGAGCGCGCTGCGCGAATGCCCCGCGTGGAGGTACTGCTGCGAGTAGCCGCCGCGCTGGAGGTCCCCATGCGCGAGCTTTTGAAAAGCATGCGGTGGAGGCCCGCCAGGGTCATTCCGGGCCGCTACGTATTCGAGGAGGTCGAAGATCGCCCCCCGCGCCAGCATCGACCCGAGCGGCCGGTCTGCCCGGTGCCGGGCTTCTACCTGATCGGCGACAAGGTCTTCGCCGAGTGGGAGGTGGGACTTTGACTCCCTCGATCGCGCCCCCGACCCCCGACATGAAGGCCCGCTTCGGAGAGAACCTGGAGCGCTGCCGCGAGCGTGCCGGCCTGACTCAAACCGAGCTGGGCTACCGGGCCTCCCTGCACCGAACCGAGATCAGCCTGCTGGAGCGGGGCAAGCGTCTTCCCCGTATCGACACCGCCGTCAAGCTGGCCGGGTGCCTCTCGGTGTCCTTGGACGAGCTGGCCGCGGGCATCGGCTGGAACCCCGGCTACACCGTGGTCGTGGACGGCGGGTTTGAGGTTTCTGAGCCGGAGCAGCCATGACCTTCTCCGACGCCGCCGCCGCCCGGTTTGCCAGCAACGTCGTGCGGCTTCGGGAGGAGGCCGGCTTCTCTCAGGAGGTGATGGCAGATCGCTCGGCGGTCAGCACCGCCATGATCGGCAAGGTGGAGAGCGGCAAAGCCCTGCCGTACTTCGACGTCGTAATCAGGATGGCGGGCGCGCTGTCGACTACGCCTAGCGCGCTTGTGGAGGGGATCGCCTGGAAACCGGGTCAGATCTTGGAGTCCGACCCGCAGGACTACACCATCGCCGAGGGCTAGCTCGAGCGGTCCTGGCGGGGCGGCACCGGATCGGGCACACGCTCCGGCATATCGGAGACGACCGGCGTTCCCCAGTTGCGAGTTGGGTCGAGGCGAGGCGGCAGCACCTGGAGGAAGATCCGCTCCGCCAACGGGCTCTTGTATTCGTGGTGGCGCAAGGCGAAGTGCCAGTGGCCGGCGAGCCACATCACCAGCCCCAGCACGACCATCAGCAGGGCGCCGGGGTCGCCGAGGGTGATCAGGCTGACCAAGCCGACGACGGCGAAGATGATGCCGACGACGCGCAGGGCCACTCCGCCGAAGATCCAGAAGCCACCAATTGCGAGGATCGCGATGGCGATTACGGTCAGGGTCATTTCCGCCTCCTCATCTTCGGGCGGCTGCAGTTCGCCCGAGTATTCGATGCTCCGCCCTCCGCTTCTACCCGAAAGCGCAGAAACCACGCCTGGCGCTCAGCACAAAGGCCACACAAGCCGACGTCGGCGAACGATGCCCCGCCTCGGGTGAATGGCCTCGCCACGGTCCCGATTCCGCCCAGACAGCCACACACGGCCTCCCAGCTTCCCGGCGGGCCAGAATCCCCCGGTCAGCGCCTCTCGGCGGCGATGCTTTCGAGCGCCCAGAGGAAGGCGTCGCCGACGACGGCGGTGCGGCGTCCGTCGCCGGCCACCCACTCCGCCCCGTCGAGGCTTACGCCACCGCGCTTCATCAGCGCTCGAAGCAGCTCGGGCTCGATCGAGGCGACCGCGAAGTGCATGACCGGCCGAACAGGGACCGGGCGCCCGCCCCCCGCCTGCGGGCTAGGCCGAAGCTCCGCCGGGTCCAGCCGATCGATTCGGGGTTGAGCCGAAGCTCCCCAGCCTGCGGTGCCGGGCCGCTGCTCACCTTCGCCTCCCTAAAGGGGCGCGGCAGACCTTCGGCTTCCGAGTGCCCTTCGGCGAGTGGTGCGCGATGCGCGCCGTGGCGATCTCTATATAGGCGGGTTCCAGCTCGATACCGAGGAAGCGCCGATCCTCCAGCACCGCCGCCGCCCCGGTCGTCCCCGCGAGGTGCGCGAGTGGTATGCGCAGGTGCTCGTCGAGACCATCCTGGGAGCGGACGCCCTCCGCCGATCCCGCCACTGGGACGACGCCGCCTTGAGCACGGTGCTTTCGCCGGAGGCACTAACCGCAGTAGTGCAGCCGCGCTACTTCATCGAGGAGCGGCTAAAGCGCGACCTGGCGCGGCGCTTGGGTCAAGCACCTAGCCAGATTGCAGCCTGATCCCAGAAAGATGTTGCGAGAGCCCGGTCGCTGCTCGGATCGCGGCGCTCCCGGATCGTCTCGAAGTCCATCTAGATCCTGTTCCCCCCGGCCTCAGACCGGGGGGAACAGCGCAGCGGATTCGGTGTCAGTCGCTGGCCTCCTGACCGGGGCTGTCCGGCTGATCGTTCGGACCCTCCGGCAAGTCCTTGCCGGAGGCGGTATCGGCCTTCTCGGCCTTGCCCTCGGGGCCGCCGTCCTCGGCCTCACCGGCTTGGCCGTTGTCGGACTCCTGCTGGTCTTCGGCGCTCGGCGCGTCGGCCGGGTCGCCGGGCGTGCCGGCCTCGCCCTGCTGGTCTTCGGCGCTGGGGGCCTCGGCGGGGTCGCCCGGCGTGCCCACCTCGGCGCTCTTGCTGGCCGGCGCGGGCGTCGAGGAGCCCGAGTTCTGGGCCTGGGCGAAGGCAGCTCCGCCCACCGCGAGCGCCGCCAGCGCGGCAACCGTCAGGACCAGTTTTCTCACTTTGCTCATCACTTCCCCTTTCTTGGGTTGGGCAGCGATGGTTGCCGGACGAGATTGGACCAAGATGAAATGAGGCGGCCCGACGCCCAAAAGTTCGATGAGGCCAACGTGAGCGTCAGAGCGCGAAGGCGACGGTGAAGAAGAGCCCGGCGCAGATGCAGTAGATGCCGAACGGAGTCAGGCGGTTGGTCTTGAAGAAGCGCAGCAGGAACTTCACCGCCAGGTAAGTGGTGAAGGCCGCGGCCAGTGCCCCAACAAGCGCCTGCCCGCGCACTCCATCTCCCGCGGAGCCGAACAGCTCGGGCAGCTTCAGCACCCCGGCCGCGCCGATGATCGGCGTCGCCAACAGGAAGGCGTAGCGGGCGGCGTCCTCGTTTGAGAGGCCGACGACGAGGCCGCCGCCCATCGTGATCCCCGAGCGGGAGATGCCGGGGATCAGCGCAGCAGCCTGCGCGGTCCCGATCGCCGCCGCCTGGCGGAAGCTCATCTTCGCGATGCGCGGATCGGAGTCGCCCTCGCCATCGCCGCGCGTGGGCTGGCGCTTGCGCAAGCTCTCGAAGGCCAGCAGCAGAACGCCGTTGAGGGTCAGGAACACGGCGGCAGCCTCGGGTGAGGCGAAGACCGAGCGCAGGGAGTGCTCGAGCAGCAGTCCGAGGATGCCGGCCGGGATCGTCCCCACGACCAAGAGCCAGCCGAGGCGGGCGTCGGTGTCCTCGGGCGCGATACGGCGGTCTCGCAGTGAGCGCCACAAGCCGGAGAGGATGCGCTTCCAGTCATCGAGGAAGAAGAAAAAGAGGACCAGCGCGGTGGCACAGTGGGTGGCGACGAGGAAGGCCAGGAAGTAGTCGTCGTTCTGGTGGATGTTCCAACCGAACGCCTTGGGCAGGATCACGCCGTGGCCGAGGCTGGAGATCGGGAACGGCTCGGCGATGCCCTGGATTAGGCCGAGGACGATCGCCTGGAAGTAAGAGATCGGGTGCATCGGCCGGGCATCATTGGCGCCGGGCCTTAATGACAGATGAGAGCCTTACTCCTCGCGAAGGATCGAGCCAAGCGGCAGGCGACGCAACGAGCGGGCCGCAGCGAGTGCAGCGAGAAGGGCGCCGCCCACCGCACCCACGGCCAGTAGGCCGAGGAACCCCCAGGGAACAGCGAGATGGTCGGGCGGTGGGTCGAAGACGTGCTGGAGCATCGCCACCAGCATTTCGGCCAACAGCCACCCCAGAAGCGCCGCCAGCGCCAGGGCGGCGCCGAGCACCGCCACCGCCTCGGCGCGAACGAAGGCACCGATGTCGCGCAGCGGGGCACCGAGGGCGGCCATCGTCGCGAACTCGTGGCGCCGCTCGCCGACGACCAGGTTGACGAACAGCCACATCGACGCCGCCGCGAGAAGCACAGCGAACGCTTGCTCTAGGCGACTGATCCCGGTCAGGTCCACGGTGGTGATCGAGCTGACCGTCTGCACGGCCTGTTGGCGGATGTCCTTGACGGTGACGCCGAAGCCCCGCGTCGCCGCCGAGACACGGGCCGCCACCGCTGCGGGGTCTTCGGAGGCGTTGGCGAAGACGACGTTCGGCCCGCCCGCACGGTCGGCGCGCTGCAGGTAGGAGAGGTTGGCGACCATAAACGAGTCCCGCGGCGCGGAGGGGAACTCCTGCACCGTGCCGGCGACATGGAAGGGGACGATGCGGAAGCGGCCGCTTTCGTGATCGAGGACGCGCAGCCGCAGCAGGTCGCCGGCCTTCAGCGAGTAGTCGGTGATCGTCTCTTTGGAGACGAGGATCCCATCGGGGTGGGCCCGCAGGCGGTCCATCATCGCCTGCGCTCCGCCGCCGAGGAAGTAGGAGTCGCGCAAGGTGGTCGCCCTTCCGATCGTCGCCGGGTCGACGCCGAAGGTGTCCTGCAGGTCGGGGCCGACGTAGGCGTAGGAGTGGTCGACCGGGGAGGCCGCGGCGACTCCCCGGACGGCTTCGATCCGCTTGAGGAGTTCAGCCCGGGCGGTGACCCCGGGCGGCGCGGTCGCGGTGACGTCGGCACCGAGGGTGAGCTGCGCGTCGATCCCCGCCTGCTGGTTGTAGGTGGCGGCAAAAACGCCAAGGCTCACCCCAAAGGCGAGCAGCAGGCCGACGAGGATCAGGCCGCGATTGATCGCCGAGCCCCGCCGTGAAGCGCTGGCGAGGAGGAAGCGGCGGCGACTCCCCTCCCCGCTCGACTTCCCAAGGCGCCCGGCGAGGGCACCGAAGGCAGCGCCGCGCAACCGGACCAGCAGCAGGGTCGCCCCGACCCAGAGCAGCGCCGGGGCAAAGAACATGTAGATCGAGAGCGAGAGCGTCGGGTTCGAGTCGGGGTTGACGACCGCCGAGAACCCGGTGCTGGCGGTGAGCCAGTAGATCAGGCCGCTGATCGCCAGCGCGACGAAGTCCAGGTAGAGCCGCCGCCAGAAAGGCTGCCGTTCCTGGGCGGCACCCCGCCGCGCCGTGGACAGCGGCTCGGAGCGCCCCCGCAGCCCGGCGCCGAGACGGGCGAGGAACGCCCCCGCGGCGGCGAGCCCGACGCAGGCGAGGACGGTTCCGGCCGCCCGCGCCGGGGTCAGCCCAACCGAGCCTTCGATCAGCGCCGCCACCGCGACGAACGAGATGCCAGCGCCGAGCAGGCCCGCGATCAGGCCAGCGATGCCGGCTTCGGCTGCGGCCATCGCCAGCAGGTCCCTGCGGCCTGCCCCCCGCGCCCGCAGCAGGGCGATCTCGCGCCTGTCGCGCTCGACCGTGCCGAGAGCGGCCAGGTAGGCGAGCCCAAGAGCGAGGAGAGCCCCGGGTACCGCGAGCATGATGAAGAGGGCCTCGGCGTAGAGCGCGTCCCCGGCGGCCGTTTCGAGCCCTTCGGAGAGGTTGTCGACGAACCGCAGCTTCCCCGGATAGGTCCGTTCGAGTGAGTTGCGGATCTGCCCCGCCCGCTTGAAAGCCGCGCTCGGCGTGCCGCCGAGACTGGCCCGGTCGACCTGCACCTGCACCTGCCACTGGACCCCGGTCAGCGTGCCCGGGACGGAGGCGGCCGCCGGGTTGGCGACGGTGACCGAGGCCAGGCGGGGAGCGACCGCGCGAGCGAAGGTCGCGAGAGGAAGCACCGCGATGTTGGCCGGGGGTTGCGCCGGGGCCGGGCCGAGCTGGGGGTTGAGCGGCTGGAAGAGGGTGTCGGCGGTGCTCACCAGGGCGACACCGCCGACGACGAACCGCCGTGGCGGCGAGTGGTCTCCGAGGCGCAGGCGCACGCTGTCGCCGACGCGAGCGCGCAGGGTCGCCGCGAGCTGCTGGTCGAGGACGATCTTCCCCGGCGCCAGGCCCCCGCGCAGGAACCGGAAGGCTTCGATGTGGCGCAGGTACCCGGGCGGCACGGCGAGGATTGCCCCCGCGCCGGCATCGGTCACCCCGCCGCCGCCACTGTGGCTAGCTCCTGCGAACGGCGCACTCGCCACTGCCGAGGCCTGGGCTACGTCGGGCTGGCGGCCGATCGCGGCCGCAAGGGAGCGCGCCTGGCCGTAGCCGGCGACCGGGGCCTGCAAGTCGAGTGGCACGCTGCGGGTTGCCGACGCCGTCATCGTCCGCAGCGAGTGGCCGATGAAGAGGATCATCGCCCCCAGAAGCGCCACCGCGGCCGCGAGGACCGCCACCTGGGTGGCGCTCTGGGCGGGCCTGCGAGTGAGCCGTGCGATCGCGAGTGGCAATGCGGCGCTCATGCTCGCACCGGCTCGACGATCTCACCGTCGGCGAGGCGGACCTGACGGTCCCAGCGCGCGGCCACGCTGCGATCGTGGGTAGCGAGGGCGATCGCGAAGCCGAAGCGCTCGCGCAGCGCTTCGAGCAGGTCGAGGACGCGCGCGGCGGTGTCGGAGTCCAGATGGCCGGTCGGCTCGTCGCAGAGGAGCAGCTCCGGAGACTGCGCGAGCGCCCGAGCAAGGGCGACCCGCTGAGCCTCACCGCCCGAAAGCTGGGCGGGCAGCGCGGCGGCCTTGCCCGCGAGGCCGACCAAAGCCAGCAGCTCGCCCGGCCCCTGGCGCGCCGGCCGTCCCGCGCGCCCGGCAACCCAGGCCGCAAAGGCGACGTTCTCTTCGGCGCTGAAGGTAGGCATCAGGTTGGAGCCCTGGAAGACGTAGGCGATTCCCCCTGCCCGCGCCTTCGCCCGAGCAGCGACGTCGAGCGAGGAGAGCGGCCGGCCCTTCCACAGCACTCTGCCTGTGCTCGGGACGAGGAGGCCGCCGAGGACGTGCAGGACAGTCGTCTTCCCCGAGCCCGAGGCGCCCTGCAGCGCGATCGCCTCGCCCCTCGCCAGCTCCAGGTCGACACCGGCGAGAGCGCGCACGGCGGCGTCTCCCTTACCGTAGGTGACCGAGACCTCTTGGCAGGCCGAGAGCGACGTCGCGGTGGCCGTCGCCCTCATCCCCGCATCGCCCCGTCTCGCATTTCGAGGACACGGTCGGCGGCGCCGGCGACGACGCGAGAGTGGGTGACGACGACGACCGCGCAGTCGTGATCGGCAGGCAACCTGCGCAGCGCGGTGAGAACCGTCTGCTGATTCGCCGAGTCGAGCTCGCCCGTAGGCTCATCAGCGAGGATCAGCGGCGCCCGGCGGGCAACCGCGGCTGCGATCGCGACCCGCTGCTGCTCTCCACCTGAGAGCGCCCCGGCCCGATGGTGGCGGCGCTCCCCAAGCCCGAACTGCTCAAGCGCCCGCGAGGCGCGCTCGCGGGCGTCCTCGATGCCGCCGAGCCTGAGCGTCGCGACGACGTTCTCTTCCGCCGTCAAGGCCGGCCAGAGATTGCCGCTCTGAAAGACGCTGCCAATTCCTCGCGCCCGGTAGGAGGCAAGCGCGGCCTCGCCCTGGGTGACCAGCGAGACGCCGAAGCTGCGAACGTCGCCCGCCGAAACGCGATCGAGACCGGCGGCCAGGGCAAGCAGGGTGCTCTTCCCGCACCCTGAGGGACCAAGGATCGCGACCATCTGGCCCGCGTCGACCTCGAGGTCGACGCCCCGGAGGGCGACCGTCTCCACGCCCTCGGAGCGATAGATCCTGAAGACATCGTGCATCTCCAGAGCCGGCCAGCGCGGCGGCGCCTGCTCGGCCTCGGGCTCGCGATAGAGGCTCTCTAGCCGTGCCACCGAAAGCTTTCGCTGATCATCCGGTAGGCGTCGACGTTGTCGACCCCGACCGGCGTCGCGAGGTCCAGCACCGCGACCTTGCCGCCGCTCGCGTACACGTAGCGGTCGATGGTCAGCGGCAGGCGCTTTCCGGTTACCGGGTCGGGGGCGCTCTCCCGGGTGTAGGTGACCTTGACCACCGGGCTTCCGCTGATCGTGACCTGTTCGGGCTTGCCAGCCTTCACCGTGGGGTCGGTGCGCTTCAGCCTGGAGAGTTGCGCCAGGACCGAGGCTGGCGTCGGGGAGGGACCGCGGGCCACCGTCAGGTGGATGACGTTGGCCTTTTCCTGAAAGGTGACGTCGGGTCCCGATCCCTTGCGAGCCCAACCCTCCGGGTAGCGAATCGCATAGCCGCCAGCAGTGTCGCGGTAGACGAGAAAGGTCTGGTTGTCGGGGATGTCGCCCGTCGCCGCCGATTCCGCCTCGCGCGGCGCCGCTTCGCCGCTCGGCGACCCGCCCGTTTCGTGGTGCTTCGATGCCGAGGGGGTTGCGGTGCTTTCGTCACTCGGCGTCGAGGAGCTGCCGCAACCGGCGAGCGGGCCGAGAACCGCGGCCACGCACACCCCCAGGAAAACGAGCCTTGCTGACTTCATCTGTGTCTCCTTTTGCCGGGCTTGACCTACGGAGGTGTAGGCGACGCAGATGAGACTGTCGTGAGAACCGCTCAGACCTCCGCATCCCGACCGAGGCCAATCTCCAGCCATATGCTCGCGCGATGCCCCCTGAGGCCATTCGCGTAGACACGAAGCTGATCTCACCCACGGCGCGAGCGCTCGGCGAAGGCTTCCACGACGACGAGATCTGGGTCTGGCTGATCCCGCGGGGCTGGCAGCTGCGCCGGGTCCGTCCCGCGCTACTACGAGGCTCTGATCAGGCGCGTCTTCATTCCCCGCGGGGCGGCATGGACGACGAGTGATACGGCCGGCGGAGCGCTGTGGTTTCCTCCGGGCACCGCCGATCTGAGCGTCGGCGAGGAGCTGCGAACCGGAATGGCGCTCCTCCCCGAGGGGGTCGCGAGTTTCGTCAAGGGCCTTCGCTGGGAGCGCCTGATCCACGACAGCCTCCCCGCCCACCCTCACTGGCGGCTCAACAGCCTCGCCGTGAAGCCCTCGGCCCAGCGCTCGGGAATCGGCACGACGTTGATCGAACCAGGGTTGCGCCAGGCAGACGCAGACGGCATCGGGTGCTACCTGGAGACCCAACGGCGCAGCAACATTCCGTTTTACCGCCGCTTTGGGTTCGAGGAGATCGGCGAGCTCAGCCTCTCCCGATCCCCGAGCGTTTGGCAGATGTGGCGCGCGGGGGCCTCTGGCATCGCCGATCCCAGGTAGGAAGGCCGCCCGCTATCCGCGCCGAAGCGGCAGTGCGAGCCAGACGTCGGCGCCCTCGGTCTCGGCGTTGGCCGCGTGCGCTTCGCCGCCGTGGGCCTGGGCGACCGTCTGAACGATCGCCAGCCCAAGTCCGCTGCCGCCGTCGCGTCTACTCGACGGAGCACGGCTGAAGCGCTCAAACGCCCGAGTGATGAACCCCTCGGGGAACCCCTCGCCCTGGTCGACGACATGGATCTCGACACCCGTGCCGTTCTGGTGGACCTCGAGCGTGACCTGCCCGGCGCCGTAGCGCAGGGCGTTGTCGACCATGCTCCCGATTGCCTGGTCCAGGCGCAGTCGGTCGGCGATGATCTCGGTCGGCTCGCCGATGAGGTGGATCTTTCGATCGGTTGCCTCGGCGCGGCGGGAAAAGCGGTGGCTGACGCCTTTCAGTATCTCCACGATCTCCACCTTGGAGAGCTTCAGCGGCAGCTCGCCACGTTCGGTCTGCGCGATCGTGAGGAGGTCCTCCGATAGTTGGGTCAGCCGGTCGGTCTCCTCCGCCGCCGAGGCGATCGCGTCACGCAGTTCCTGTGGCGAGCGACCTTCCGCCAGGGCCAGCTCCAACTCGGTGCGCAGGATAGCCAGAGGCGTTCGCAGCTCGTGGCTGGCGTCTGCCACAAAGGCCCGCTCGTGCGCCAGGGCCTCACCCAGCCGTTCGAGCATTTCATTCAGGGTGGTGCCGAGGCGGGCGATCTCATCGCGGCTCGGTGGCACCGGCAGCCGCGTGTCGGGATCGGCGGCGGAGATCTCGGCGGCCTGCGAGCGCATCTCCTCAACTGGCTTCAAGGCACCGGCTGCCACGCCGTAGGCGGCGATCGAGGCCAGCAGCAGCGCGACCGGGCCGCCGAGGAGCAGGAGCTGCAGCAGGTCGGTGAGCGACTCGGCCCGAGCCTCGGTTGAGGTGCCGACCACCACAACGCGAGTCTCCCTCCGGGCTTTCACCGGGACGGCCAGGAGCCGCGACTCATCCTCCAGGCCGGGGAGCTGACCGCGATTGACGAAGATCGGCGCGCTCAGGGCTCGGCGAAGCTCCGACGGCGACAGCAGCACCTGATCACCCACCGCCAGCGAGGAGTCCTCGACGTCGCCTTGCGGACTGAGCACCTCGGCGAAGCTCTCGCCAGCGAGACTGCGACGACCCTCGCGCAGGCCCGAGTCCGCCTCCTTGACGAGCGCGGCGACGTCGCTGGCGCGAGAGCGGAGACCGGCGTTGATCGTCGCGTCAAGCTCGGAGGAGAACCGCAGGTAGACGAAGACGCCGACCGCGCCGAGCACGACTGCCATCACCCCGGCGAAGACGAGCGTGACTCGAAGCCGGATCGAGAGGCGGCTCAGCGTCCTCCGTCCTTTCGCAGGCGATAGCCGGCACCGCGAACGGTCTCCAGCGATTTGATCCCGAAGGGGACGTCGATCTTGCGGCGCAGGTAGCGGATATAGACGTCGATCACGTTGGAGCGGTGCTCGAAGTCGTACTCCCACGCCTGATCGAGCAGCTGGGAGCGGGTGAGGACCAGGCCCGGCCGGCGCATGAAGACCTCGAGCAGCGCGAACTCCTTGGCCGAGAGGTCGACCTCCTCCTTCCCGCGCCACACCTCGAGGGTCGCGGGGTCGAGACGCAGGTCGCCGACCTCGATGATCGACGGGCGCTCGATCTCACCGCGGCGGACCAGCGCTCGCAGCCGGGCCAGCAGCTCGACGAAGGAGAAGGGCTTGGTCAGGTAGTCGTCGGCACCGCCATCGAGGCCGGCGACCCGGTCCTCCAAGGCGCCGCGGGCGGTGAGCATCAGCACCGGCGTCCACACGCCCTCGCCGCGAAGCCGGCGGCAGGTCTCGAAGCCGTCGATGCCGGGGAGCATCACATCGAGCACGATCGCGTCGTAGGTGGACGCCTGGGTCATGCCGAAGGCTTTCTCCCCGCTGTCGGCAACGTCGACCGTCAGGCCCTCCTCGCTCAACCCCCGGCGCAGGAGCGCGGCCATCTTCACTTCGTCCTCGACTACCAAGACGTGCATGGAAAGACGATTAACGCAGAAGATGAAGGGAAAATGAGAGCGTCTGCGACGCGGCCGATCAGCCGCCGCCGTAGGCGACGACGAGATCGGTAGCCACCCCGACGAAGAAACCGAGGGCCACCAGCCACAGCCCCAACTCGCGATGCCCGTAGCGGCGCATCCCACCTCGGATCTCTCCGATGACATAGAGGATCGCGCCTCCTGCGATTGCATAGAAGGCGAGTTCGAGCGGTTCAGAGGTGACGCTGTAGCCGAGCATCGCGCCGAGAAAGGTTGGCGCCCCACCGATGAGCCCGACTAGTCCAAGCCATCCCCAGGAGGGTCGTACATCCCCGAGCGGCCCGACGATGCCGAATCCCTCAGTCGCGTTATGGAGGGCAAAGCCGACGATCAGCACGGTGGCGAGGCTGATGTCTCCGGCGCTGGCCGATACGCCGATAGCAAGGCCCTCGGCGAAGTTGTGTAGCCCGATCGCGACCGCGATCGTCATTCCGATCTGCAAAGCCCGCGCCCGCGCCGCCGAGTCCTGTCGGGCAACCTGCTCGGCGGTAAGCACGTCGACCGCGCCACCGGAGATCGGCGGCAATGGCCTCATCGAACGCAGCCGCCGCTCGATCGTTGCCAGTCCCGCCGAGCCAAGCGCGAAGCCGACGCCAAGCAGCGCCGCGAGGAAGAGTGCGTGGCCGAGGCTGGTGGAGTTGCCTTTGAAGCCCTCGACGGCACCCTCGACAATGCCGAATGCGTGCTCCATGACATCAACGAAGATGAAGGCAAGGACGCCGACCGAGAACATCGCAAGCGCAACCCGGGCGCGATCACCGAGCAGCTGCAGGCGACCGAACGGAAGGCCCAGGTAGATGGTGAAGCCCGCGAGGGCGCCGAGGAGTGCCGTTTCTGCGAAGGACATTCGGGTAGTGCCGGGGAAACTGCGTTAGGGCACCCTAACAGTATCTTACACCTGCTGCTGTGCCCGGCGAGCGCCTCTCGGACGCCTCAGCCCCCGTCAGCCGGCCTCATAGGAGGCCAACTCCAGCTTCTCGACCGGGCCTTTGACGGCGATCTCGCGGACGGTCCCGACCCCGCGAACGTAGAACTTGTTGTCGACGGTGGCCGGCTCTAGCGGCGTCCACTCCCTCGTCCGCAGCGCCTTCCGGGTGGAGAGGAAGGGGACCGCGACGTTTGCCCTGAGGTCGAGGAGCCTTGAAGTGGTCCTCGGCTTCGCCTTCGAGGAACTCTTGGCGACCAACTAGTCCGACCTTCGGCTGACCCGGGATCAGGACTCCGGGTCGGGCACCTTCGACTCCGGCTTCGAAGGAGCCTTCGGTGCTGGTCTGCTTCCCTTGCGCGTTCAGCTCTTCGGTTTCCTCACCGAAGTACCAAACGTTCCCGTAGCGGTCCTGGGCGTAGAAGTCATTCGTCACCTCCTCGGGCTTGCCTTTGACCGAGACGACATCGTGGACAACGGTGGTGGTGACGTCGAGGATCTTCTTCGTCCGGTGGGTGGCAGTGACGACATCGACCGTCTTCATTCCTTCCTTGAGGCCCTTATAGCGCCAGACGCTGCCCGGCTTCAACGGAAACCAGGGATTGGTCACTTCCCTGACGAAGTCGCCCGGGCTGACCATCGCCGGCCAGCCCGGCCCGGCACCGGAGGGGATCGAGCCGACCGCGGTTGCCTGCGCCGAGCTCGACGCGACAGCCACCCCGCCGATCAGGCTCCCGCACACCGCCAGCGTCAGGATCGCCTTGACTTTCCAGAGACGGTTGATCGATCTCATGCTGTCCCTCATCTCGTGGTTTACCGCTCCTACGACGCTGGCGCAACCGCCTGCGTCGAGTACCCGAGCTCGGCGATCCGGCGCGGCAGGTCCACGTGCAGCCAGTGGGAGATGTGGCTCGGGGGCGTCTCGATGATGATCTCGGCGTAGGGGCGAGATTCGAGCTCTTCGACGACGTCGTCATAGGCGTTGGGGCTGTTCGCAACGCGCCCCGATACAGCGCTGCCCGCCGGCCCTTGGATCTGCGGCAGTGCTTTCGCCAGCAGTGTCTCTCCGTCGCTCGTATCCGAACTGTTGCGATCGAAGGCCAGGTGATCGGGGTTGGGGACCAAGACGAAGAAATGAGCTGCGCCCTTGGCCGCTCGCTGGCGCACCGCCGCTAGCAGCTCCGCGGTCGCCTCGACCTTGTTGAGCACGACGAGGACCGCCGGAGCCCCATCTGGCCAGCCAGCCGCTGCGGCAGGGAGAGGCCCTGAGCGGATTACATCGCGCTTGGAGATCGCGAGGAAGACAACGAGGGCCAAGATCGCGCCGAGGAAGATGAAGCTGGTCACGTTGGTGCCGAGACCGAGGCCACCTTCTTCGGTCGGCGAGGCGAGGTAGTCGCCGATCGAAGCGCCAAGCGGGCGGGTGAGGACGTAGGCGAGCCAGAAGGAGAGGATCGCGTTCAGCTTCAGGCCGAAGTGGAGGACGGCGATCACCGCGATCGCCCCGGCGAAGATCCCGAGGGCGGCCAGGTAGCCGAGTTCGAGCGTCTCGGAGAGGTAGTCGCCGACGGAGGTGCCGAGGGCGAAGGTGAAGAGGATCGCCAGCCAGTAGAACGCCTCGCGCCGGGTCGTGTAGATGGTGTGGACCGAGAGGGTGCGCTCGAACGCGAACCAGACCGCGAAGGTGGCGATCAGGGCCGAGCTGAAGATGACGTTGGTCGTCATCAGCGCAACGCCCTGTTCGGCCATGTTGTCGGTGATCAGCGTGCCGACGATGCTGAGCAGGACGACCGCCAGCCAGTAGACCCCAGGGACGTACTTGCGTGCCCGGAACTGAACGATGAGGACGCCGATCAGGATCGCGCCCATCACGTAGCTGGTGCCGCTGAGCCCGAGGCCGAGGTTTTCGTTCAGGTTGTCGGCGGCGGTCTCCCCGACGGTCGTGCAGAGGATCTTGATGACCCAGAAGTAGAGGGTGATCTCGGGGACCTTGTTCAGCATCTTTCTGCCGAGCGAGGTGGCCGAGTCAGAGAGAGGGAGGGCGGCGGCTGGGGTGCTCTGCGCGGAGTTCATGGCGCCGCACAGTGGAGGCCGGTCATTAACCGCAGATGAGACAGGTGCGGTTCTCACCGAACTTTTAGAAGCGCGGCTCGAGAGGCTCCCGAACCTCTCATCTGGACTTAACCCCCGCTCGGAAGGATCGCCCGATGCCACACCTCCTCCAAGCCTCCGCGACCGACTTCATCCTCAATCCGATCGTCAACGCCGCGACCGACTTCATCAGCTCGACGGGGCTGCCGGCGGTCTTCCTGCTGATGATCTTGGAGTCGGCCTGCATCCCGATCCCCAGCGAGGCGGTGATGCTCTTCGCCGGCTTCAGCGTCTCCAACGGCGACCTGGCCCTGATCGGGATCATCGTCGCGGGTGTGCTCGGCAACCTCGTCGGGTCGTGGATCGCCTACGCCGCCGGCTACTACGGCCGGCTCGACCTGCTGGAGAAGAACCGGCTGGTCCACGTCAACCCGAAGCACCTCGCCAAGGCCGACGAATGGTTCGAGCGCTACGGGGACGCCACCGTGTTCTTCTCGCGCATGCTGCCAATCGTCCGCACCTTTATCTCCCTACCGGCCGGCGTCGCACGGATGCCCTTCTGGCGCTTCTCCGTCCTCACGCTCGCCGGCTGCATCCCCTGGGTGACGATGCTTGCCCTGGTCGGGCGTGCGGTCGGCGACAACTGGGAAGAATGGCGCGAACACCTCCACTATCTCGACTACGCGGTGGTGGCTGCCATCGTCGCCCTCGTCGTCTATTTCATCGTCAAGAGACGTCGGGGTGCTGCGATCGACGCGGGAGCCGCCGGGGCAGATTGACGAGTGGATCGGGACACGCGAGCGGCGCGCCTGGCCCTCACCACTTTCGGAGTCCTTCTCCTCGCCGTCGGGCTCTTCGTTAGGGCTGGCTGGCCCTTCGCGCTGGGTGGCCTGATTTTGCTCGTGGCCGCGGCCCGGACACGCTGACCGAGTTCACCCGCGTGGTCGAGGCTGCGAGCCGCGCCTCACCGACCCGCGCAGGATCGCCAGCGTCGCGACCGGGGTGAGCCACCATGCGGCCCACCCAAGCGCGGCGATACAGGCGGTGGCCGAAAGCGCCAAGACGACCCAAAGCGCGACTCGCCAGTCGTCGCCGACGATGAACTCCCAGATCCCGCGGGCCGCCCGTCCGATCATCCTCGCGCCTCAGCCAGATCGCGGCGAGCGTTGCGTACCTCGTGGACCATCAGCCAGGAGGCCAGGGAAATCAGCACCACCAGTGCCGCCAAGGCACCCTCCTCGCCCGGCCAGGTGACACCTGCGCCCTCAGCGCCCCAGAAGACCCCGAAGCTGGTCAACAGGACGCCGACCGCGAACTTCATCGCGTTCTCAGGAACACGAGAGAGAGGCGCTCGCGCCGCCAGGCCCGCCGCGACGACGACCATAACCGCTGCGATCGCCGCGGCCGCAGCCAACGGGACGTCGTCCTGGTTGGCGCCGAAGGTGATGGCGATGAAGGCCACCTCCAACCCCTCGAGCAGGACTGCTTTGAAGGAGATCGCGAACGCATAGGAGTCAAACCCCTCGTCCCTTGCCTCCGCGCTCGCAGCCGCGACCTCACGCTTGAAGATCGCGGCCTCGTCATGCATGGCCTTGGCGCCGCCCGCCCGCAGGATCGCCTTGCGCAGCCATTGCAGCCCGAAGACCAGGAGGAGACCCCCGACTAGAAGGCGCAAGACATCGAATGGAAGGACGGTGAGCGCCGGGCCTAGAGCGGCGACCACCACGGCGAGGACGAGAGTGGCTACGCCCACACCCGACAGCGCGGAGGACCAGCTGCGCGTACTGCCAACCGCCAGGACGATCGTGAACGCCTCGACCGCCTCGACCGCGCAGGCGAGGAAGACTGAGATTGCGAGGCTTGCCTCTGCACCGCTCATCCCGCCAAACCTAATCGGGATGGACGAGGCGCCGAGGGCTCAGGCGCCCGCCGGGTTGGGCTTCACCCGGCCTCGCCTGTCAGGCAGGCTCGCGGCCGATGGTCGCCGGCCACGAGCGGAGCGGCGCGCATAGGGCCGCCACCTGTATGTGAGATTGGAGCCACCTAATTGTTTTGTGAGAGACGAGCTTTTCACCTGGCTTTCATCTTCACCGGGAACCCTGGCCGCTTGCGATGCGTGTACTGATCGTCGAGGACGAAGCGAAAATGGCCGGGCTGCTGCGTCGCGGGCTGGAGCGTGAGGGATTCGCGGTCGACGCCATCGCCAACGGTAAAGAGGCCGTATGGAAAGCGGAAGCGGTCGGCTATGACGCGATCCTGCTCGACCTGATGCTGCCGGGAATCGACGGACTTGAGGTCTGTCGCCGCTTGCGGGAGGCAGGGGTCTGGTCACCGATCCTGATGCTGACCGCGCGCGACGCGATTCGGGATCGTGTCGCCGGGCTCGATCGTGGCGCCGACGATTACCTGACCAAGCCCTTCTCCTTTGCCGAGCTGCTCGCGCGGCTGCGGGCACTGGTCCGCCGCGGTCAGAGCGAGCGCCCTTCGATCATCGAGGTAGGTGAGCTGCGCCTCGACCCCGCCACCCATCAGGTCTGGCGAGGAAAAGCCGAGGTCGAGCTCTCGGCCAAGGAATTCGCCCTGCTGGAGACGTTCATGCGCCGGCCCGGCGAGGTGCTCTCACGATTCCAACTGCTTGAGCACGTCTGGGACTACGACTACGAGAACCGCTCCAACGTGGTCGACTCCTACATCCGCTTCCTGCGCGAGAAGATCGACCGGCCGTTCGGGGTCGAGTCGATCGAGACCGTGCGCGGTGCCGGCTACCGCTTGCGCCGGGACGGTGGGCGTTGAGCCGGATCCCGATCCGCCTCCGCGTCACCCTCGCTTTCACCGCGGCGATGGCACTCGTCCTCATCGCCACCGGCCTCTTCCTCTATTTCCGACTGGAAGCGAGGTTGGACGAATCGATCGACAACGGCCTGCGCTCGCGGGCGAGCGAAGCCTCGGCCCCGGTTCGCACGTCCGGCGGTTTGGAGGCGTCTCACGAGGCACCCCTGATCGAGCCCGATGAGAGCTTTGCCCAAGTCCTCACCGCCAGCGGACAGATCGTTGACTCGACTCCACAGCTTCGTGGAAGCCAGGCTCTGGACCCTCCCCAACTCGCCCGAGTGTCCTCCCCCACCTTCTTCGACCGCTCCGGCCTGCCCGGTATCGACGCCACCGCCCGCCTCCTCGCCGTGCCGGTGCAAACGCAGTCGGGAACCCGGATCGTGGTCGTCGGCACCTCCCTCGGAGATCGGGATGAGACCCTCGCCGACCTCGCGGCACTGTTCCTGATCGGAGGCCCGGCGGCACTTTTGCTCACCTCCCTCGCCGGTTACCTCGCCGCAGGAGCGGCCCTGCGCCCGGTCGAGTCGATGCGCAAGCGCGCCGCGGAGATCTCGGCGAGCGGCCCCCGCGAGCGCCTGCCGATCCCTACGGCCAAGGACGAGCTGCGGCGGCTGGGTCTAACTCTGAACGAGATGCTGGAGCGAATCGATGCGACGCTGGAGCGCGAGCGCCGCTTCCTCGATGACGCGAGCCACGAGCTGCGAACGCCGCTGGCGCTGCACAAGACCGGCCTCGAGTTGGCGCTGCGACAGGGTGAATCAGAAGAGGAGCTGCGTGCCGCGATCGCTGCCGGCCTGGTCGAGGTCGACCGCCTGGTGCAACTGGCGGAGGACTTGCTCGTCGTCGCCCGCTCGGAGGAAGGCGGACTCGTGTTGGAGCGCGAACCGCTCGACGTTGCTCACCTCCTTAGCGCGGTCGCCGAGCGCTTTCGCACTCCCCTCGCCGTATCGGGGCGGCGGCTGGTAGTCGAAGAGGCGGCCCTCGATCTGGTTATCAGCGGTGATCGCCGACGGCTCGAACAAGCACTGACCAACCTGGCTGACAACGCAGTTCGCCACGGCACCGGCGAGATCCGGCTCTGGGCCGAGCGGGCGCCGGGGGCGGTGCGGATGCATGTAGGCGACGGTGGCCCTGGTTTCCCCGAGGAGTTCGTTGCCCAGGCTTTCGAGCGGTTCACCCGCGCCGACGTCGCTCGCACCCAAGGTGGAGCCGGGCTGGGCCTGGCGATCGTCGAGACGATTGCCCGCGCCCACGGCGGTCGCGCCGGGCTGGAGAACCGCGGCGGCGCCGATGTCTGGATCGAGATTCCGACCGCCTGACCCTCGCCGAGTCCTTTCATAGCTATTTCATTCGCCTCCGCAAAGCTCCACTCGATGCTCAACCAAAGGAGGGCCAAGTGAGGAAGCACATCAAGCTCCTGATCGTCGGGGCTGCAGTTCTGGCGATCGCGGGCGGCGGCGCCGGCATTGCGGCCGCCACCGGCGGCGACGACTCCAAGCCGATAACCGGCTCGGCGCTGGAGCAGGCAAGTGCCGCTGCTCTGCAGGCGACCGGCGGTGGCGAGGTCACCGGCACCGAGGTCGGCGACGAGGAGAGCTACTACGAGGTCGAGGTGACCAGCTCCGATGGCAGTCAGACGGACGTTCAGCTCGACCGCGGCCTCAACGTCGTCGGCGAAAAGGTCGACCACGAGTCGAGTAGCGATACCGGCCGCTGATTCCGAGAGGCCCAAGCGACGCCGCGGGTACTGAGGGCACGCGGCGTCGCCCCTGGGTCGGGAAAGGGCCTTTTTGGGCAACAGATCGGCGTCCCGAGGGCTTTCGAACCGCCCTTCTTTTTTTCAGCCACTTCTCGCCAGAAGTGGCTGACTCCCCGCTAATCGCCGCTAATCCCCGCGCATCCGAATACGACGGGCGCTAAGAGCCGCTACTGCAAACCTGCTGGTAATCGGCCACTTTTCGCGCCTTCCGCAAGTCATGGCCGACGCGGATCGCACCCAGGAGGTCGGCGGTTCGAATCCGCCTAGCTCCATCGCTCGATGTCCCTGTATGTGGGCGGCTTCGGTTTCACAAGCCCTTTCCAACCGCTGCTGAATTTGCGCTCCATTTCAGGCACTAGTTGTAGTTACTCAGCACGTTGTTCCAACTCGGCGAGCCGAGCTGCGGGCACCTTGTGGCCAAGGGAGCCGTGTCGTCTCCTGAAGTTGTAGTGATCGAGCCAGCCGGGCAGCGCCGCGGCGCGCTCGGCCGAGGAGCCGTAGATGGCTCCGTAGGCCCAGCGGTTGGCGAGCGTCTGGATGAAGCGCTCGGCCTTGCCGTTGGTGCGAGGCCGGTAGGGGCGGGTGAAGATGTGGCGCATCCCGAGCTCGGCGCAGGCCTTCGCGTGAGCGCCGGAGCGGTAACAGGAGCCGTTGTCTGAGAGCACCCGCTCCACGTTGACCCCCATGCCCTTGAACCAGTTGACGGCGCGGCGCAGGAACCCCGCGGCGGTGGCGCCCTTCTCGTCGGGCAGGACCTCCACGTAGGCGAGGCGGGTGGCGTCGTCGACGCAGACGTGGACGAACTCCCAGCCGGTCACCCGCCTGCGTTCGTGCTCGGGGCCCTGGGAGAACTGGCTCTTGCGGTTGCCGGTCACCCGATGCCCGGCGCCCCGGGTGCTGATCCGCGCGAGCTTCTTGACGTCGACATGGATCAGCTCCCCGGGGCGCTTTCGCTCGTAGCGGTTGGGTGGCTCTGGCGGCTCCAGGCGGCTGCGCTTGCCCAACCCGATCCGGGCCAGCCACCTGGACACCGTGGAGAGCGCCATGCCGAGCACCTCGGCGATCTCCGCCGCGGTCATTCGCAGCCGCCGCAGGGCCTCTATCGCTTCCAGGCGATCGGATGACAAGCGCGATGGGACCCGCCTGGGCGCCGAGCCGCGATCCAGGAGCCCTGCCTCTCCCTCGGCCCGCCAGCGACCCAGCCACTTACGTGCTGAGCGCTCGCTGATGCCGGCGGCCTCGGCCGCCGCCCTCAGCGACCAGCCCTCCTCTTCGATGCGGGTAACCAACAGCTTGCGGCTGTTCGGGCAGGTGCGGGCGTTAGCGTGGATCTTCATCCGGTGTCCTCCTTGATCTGGGTGGGTCGCACCCCCAGCCTTCAAGGAGGCCCGGATGAACAACGTTGTGAGGAACTACAACTAGTGCCTGAAATCGCGACGATGCGCCGGGATTAGCGGCGATTTCGGATTATTCCGACTAGCTGTCGGCGCCGAGCTGAACTACGGCCGGTGGCCACAAATCAATAGCCCAAAAGCTTGTCGGCGAGGACGCCGCAGCGCCCCACCCGCCGCCGGGAGGAGAGGGCAACGCCAGGGGCAATCAGACGAGCACTTGCAGTCGCCGCGCACCACGCTTGCCCCTAGCCCGCCGACAATCCACTCGCCGGGTTAGGGTCTCACCATGCAATTCCCCAGTCTCAAGAGGATCGAACTGCGGAGCTTCTCGCTCTATCGCAACCGCCCCGAGCTCACTCTCGACCTCGACCTGCCTGTTTTTTGCCTTGCCGGCGCAAACGGACTCGGCAAGTCCACCTTTCTCAATGCAGTCACCTATGGACTCACCGGGGTGGTTCCTAATCCTGAGGACAGATTCGACTCCATTGATGAGCACTACCGCCACAACATTCCCTACGCCAAACGTTACTTCGAAGGCCGCATCGAGGAGGTAGATCGCGAGGCCGCCGAGATCTCATTGCGCTTTACCGTCGGTCCCAACACCTACTCGATCACCCGAGGTATGTTCGACCCCGAGGGCCTACGCGCCCTCCATGTCACTGACGGAGAGCGCGACATCGTCGCCCCAAAATCCAAGATCAGCGACGGTGCGCGCCACGACCGCTACGTCAAGCAGCTCATCGCCGACGTCGGTCTCGCCAGCTTCGCCCAGTATGTCTTCCTCCAGCATTTCGTCTTCAGCTTCGACGAGCGTCGCCGCCTCCTTTTCTGGGAGGACACGCTTGTGGCTCAGGCTCTCTACCTCGCCTTTGGGATCGCCGGCAAAGACGCCGAAGACGCCGATACCTGGCGCAGGCAAGCCGACCGCCTTGACTCCCAGGCGCGCAATCTCCAGTACCAGGCCACCACCGCCCGCAAGCGGCTTACCGATCTTGAGGCAACCGAGAACTCGAATCGTGAGGAAGATTCCGACCCCGCGCTCGATTACGAACGGCTGCTCGAGGCCCGCAAGTCAGCTAACGAGGCGAGCCGCCGGGCCACTACTTCCATCGAAGACGCCACTCTTGAGCTGCAGCGTTCCAAGGCCGAGGAGCTCTCCGCCCGAAATACTTACGAGGAAGCTTTCGCCGAGCACCTTAACTTGCTCGCCAGTCCGGCCGACCACCCGCTGGTCCGCACCACGATCGAGCAGGCGCGCTGCGGGCTTTGCGGGACCGAAGGGGCCGAGGTCGAGCGCGCCGTCACTCGCAAGCTGAGCGACGACACCTGCCCCCTATGCGATTCCCGGATCCGGAAGCTAGGCGCCGAACAGAAAAAGGCATTGAGGCGAGCCAAGGAGCTTGGCAAGCGGCTGGAGAAATTCGAACGTGCCTCGTCGCAGCGCCGCGCCGCCCTCCGCCGACTCGAGAAAGAGGCCGACAAGGCACGCCAGGCAGCCACCGCAGCCGCCACCGCCGTCAGCGCTTTCGAGGCCGAGAACGACAACCTCCCCGACCTTGCCGTCGTTGCCGGCACCGCGGTCGCCGAGCTCAAGAAGCGACTCGAATCGGAGATCGAGGATGCCACGGCCCGGCGCGATGACTATCGCGCTCAGCGCGAAGATCGCCGCAAGAAACTGCGCCGGGTCCAGACCTCTCTCTCCCGCAATTACCGCGAGGTCGAGGGCGACTTCCTGCCGCTCTTTACCGGGCTCGCCCAGAGCTTCCTCGGCCTTGATGTCGAACTGACGCTCAAGGTCAAGCCCAACACCACCGTCGGCCTCGACCTCGAAGTCGAGGGCACCCACCGACAGGATTTCGACCAACTCTCGGAATCCCAGCGCTACTTCGTCGACATCGCCTTGCGTATGGCCCTCACCCGGCAGATGGTCGGAGAGGCCGGCAGCGCCACCCTCTACATCGACACCCCCGAGGGATCTCTCGACGTCGCTTACGAGTCCCGCGCGGGACTCATGTTCGCCCAGTACGTCCAGGACCCCAACCGAATTGTTATGACCGCCAATCTCAACGCCTCTCAGCTTCTGCGCGAGCTCGCCCGCGACTGCGGTCACGCCAGCATGGAGGTGGTCCGCATGATCGATTGGTCTGACCTCTCCGACGTGCAGGCTGAATCCGAGGAGCTCTTCGAGAACGCTTACGCGACGATCGAGGAAGAGCTCGGCAAGGCACCCCCTGAGTGAACGCCCCGGCCGCCGCCTATGACGCCCTCTTCATCATCGAGGGCCTGAGTACTGAGTTCGACCTTGCCCTCGAAGGGGAGGTCCACACCCTTGCCTACCTCGCGTTCCTGCTCAGTCTCTCTGCCGGCCGCGACCCCGAGCAGTGGGGCTATAGCTTCGTCGCCGACCCCACCGCAACGCCTTTCAGTGCCGACCTCGACGACGCCATCCAGAGCCTCGCTCGCCTCGGCCTACTCGGTGCCGAGGGCTCCCGCCTCACTGCAGCCCGCTCTGCAGCCGCTGCGCTGCGGGCCTGGAATTCGCTCCCGGGTCACAGCCGCCGCCGACCCTTCCTCCGCGCCGCCCTCGCCGCCGCCGCCTCACTCTCGCTCCCGACCCTCGTACGCTCGGTACACCGCGAGCCGCAGCTTGCCCGCGCCGAGGCGCTCGGTACCTCCCGGGCACTTCCTGAAAAGCTCGGCCTACTCGACCTACTCGCAGACCTTGAGCAGGTTGACGAGGCCCTCGCCGAGCAGGGGTTGAAGCCCACTGCCAAAAGCCGCGAAGCTCAACTTTCCTCTCGCGCCCGGCTCTGGCTTAGCTACCTCGCCAGTGAGACTCCCGACTCCTCCGGCGCCGAGGCCTCGCCATCGCCCGCCTGAACCGCGACAAGCTCGCCCGTATCGCTTCCACCGATGCCGAGACCCGTGCCGAAAAGGCTCACGGCTCCGAGGGTCTGCTTCTTATTCGCGGGCTCATTGCTCGCGTCCGCGAGGTCTATCGCTACGTCGCGCCCGAGGCCGCCGGCGACGGCGTCACCGTTCTCTGCGCTAGGGACGGCGGCATTCCGGCCAGCCTGGCCAAACTCGATGGCGCCATAGAGGTCAGTCGGATCGAGGACCTCGGCGCCGACTATCGCGACGGACTCACCGTTGCCCTCCTGCCCGGCGAGCGCTTCGGCGTCTGTCCCGATGTCCTCCATCCGACTGCCGCCGACGACGACGATTTCGTCTACCACCTCCATCCAACGGTCGGCGAGTTCTTCCTCATAGACGGCGAGAAAGTTCCGGTCGAAACTCCCGAGGACTTCCTCAGTGCTTACGCCACCCCGACCTTCGCCGATCTCGATGAAGCTCTCGACGACTATGCCGCCAACGTCGCCCGCTACGGGACTGGTCACAACCTGAAAGCACTCTGGCGGGACGGGCACCGCCTCATGTTCCTTCCCAAGCCCGAGAAGGGGATGCGCCGTTCACTCGAGTCCTATCTCGAAGCGACTTTGCGCCTGACCAAAGGCGTCGAGCTTCGGCCTGAGCAAAACGTCGATGAGACCAAGCCGGTCGACATCAAGGTCACCTTCACCCACGCCAACCGCCGCGCCCTGATCGAGATCAAGTGGATGGGCGACAGTGCCCCGCGCCCAGGTGAGATCGGCGCCCACAGCAAATTCCGAACCAAGGTCGCAACCGATGGCGCCAAACAGCTCGCCAATTACCTCGACCTCGACAAGCCGCGCTCGACCGAACAAATCGTCACCGGCTATCTCGTCGTCTTCGACGCTCGCCGTGGCGGCCTCAAGCCGGACACGACGGAGATCGACAGCAAGCAAGGGATGCAATACGAGCAGCAGGAGATCGCCTTCGATTCCAAGATCCTCACCCGACCCGACTTTGCCCCTCCCCGACGTATGTTCATGGAGCCTGTGTGTCAGGGCTGAGCCCTTCCGCCAAGCTCTCGGCCCACTATGGGCGCCTCGAAGCCGACCTGCCTGTCGTTGACGACGCAGAGTTCGCCTCGCTCGTCGTCCCCAATGGGAACCATGCACAGCCGGTCCACCGTTGGTTTCATTTCAAGGAGGGCTTCTCCTGTGACCTCTTCACCCGCCTCGATCGCGACTTCAGCCTCTCCGACCGCTCCAACCTCAGCCTCCTCGACCCATTTCTCGGCAGCGGCACTACGCTTCTCAGCGCCATCGATTGGGCAGCTGAGCGGCCTCAGTTCGCCCTCACCGGTGCCGGTATCGAGCGCAATCCTTTTCTCTATCTCCTCTCTCGCGCCAAGATCGAAGCCGCTAGCGACCGCAACTTCGACCCACCCAGTCTCGATCCCGTACTCGCTTGCGCGAACGCCAAGCCGAGCAAGCTAAGCGAAGCGCCTCCCCTATCTACCTTTGAGTCCGACCAGTACTTCGAGCCGAAGCATGTCCTCGCCCTCGTCGCCATCCGCGATGCTTTGCTCTGCCTCCCCGACAACCTTGCCCGGCGCCTCGGGCTCCTCGCCCTTGCCACCTCGGTCGAGCCGGTTTCTCGCCTCCGCCGCGATGGCAGGACGCTGCGCCACGCTCCGGGCAAGCCCGTCGTCGGCCCTGCCGCCGAGTTTCGGCGGCGCCTGAACCTGATTCGCCAAGATCTCGAAAGGGAGCGTCGTTTTCCGAACGCCAAGTCCAGTTTTCGTGTTCTCGAAGGAGACGGTCGCCGCCCCTCACTCCACCTCGATTCCGACTTCAAGGCCGACCTTGTCGTCTTCTCGCCGCCCTATCCCAACAACATCGACTACACCGAGGTCTACAAGCTCGAGGCTTGGATCCTTGGCTTCTACGAAACCAATGAGGAATTTCGCGAGCAGCGCCGGCGCACCTTGCGCTCTCATCCAAGTATCAATTTCGACCAAGCGGCGCGACTTGAAGGAGAGGCGGTGAGGTCTGCTTTGGATGCCCTGCTTGAGCCAATCGAATCCGCGATCCCCTCCGACCGCTACAAAAAACAGCGACGGCGCACCTTTCGCGGCTACGTCGAGGACCTAGCTCTTACCTTGGCTGAAGCACGCGCCGTTTCCTCCTCTTCGGCTGACTGCGTGGTCGTAGTCGGCAACTCACTTCATGGCCACGCCCAGAACCAGCTCCTGCTTGCCGCCGACCTACTTATCGCCGACCTCGCAAGCCTCGTCGGCTGGGAGGCGAAGAGCGTCACCGTTGCCCGTCGCCCAGTGCGACGATCTGCCGCCGAACCGAGGCTGAGGGAGAGCCTGATTAAGCTCAAGGCAACGAAGGCTCCCACCTTTTCGGTCGCGGAGCCGGCGCCGGTCAAATCAACAAGCTCTTAGGCAAATTTCAGCCGTTGTCCAGCTCGCCAGTTCGGTCATGACAAGGCGGGGCATAAAGTTGGGGGGTGAATCTTCACCGATGGTGGCAAGGCAATCCCCTAGAGCGGTACTGGATGGAGATCACTGGACGGCCGGATCTGGGAGCTGATCTACATGCACCGCGCCTTGACGACAGCGGCGCGGAAAACCCGACCTACGCGCTAGTCCGAGAGGTGCGGGACGGGGACATCGTTCTTCATTACGAGAAAAGCAGCACGGCGATCACCGCCTGGTCGATAGCTCAGGGTGGCTTTTGGGAAGGAGAGACCGTCTGGGGGACGCCGCGTTCAACGGGGCCAAGCGGTGCGCCAGTCGAGCCGTATCCACGGGAAGGCCTATGGCACGGGCTTCACGGTCCCTTTTACCTAGATGAACCTCTGACCCTGGCCGAAGTTCGAAGTCTCGAATCGTCAGTAGTCGATGTTCTCGCCGAGCTAGAGGCAAAGCACGGCAAACCGCTCTACTTCCCGTTTCAGCTTCGAACCGATGGACTACGGGCGGCCCAGGGCTACTTGATGAAAATGCCGCTCGATCTAGTAGACGCGCTTCCGAAGCTGCCTGACCTCCTCGACGACGCGCCGGTTGCCTTTCCATCCTCTCCGGCCCCTCCCGACAACAGCGAACCAGGCGAGGAATACATCCCCGTTGACGTAGCTGTTCCGCAGGTTGAGCGGGATCCGTTTTCCGTCGATCCGGCAGCAGTCGAACGGGGTTTGCGGAGCCATCGGGAACTGCAGAACCTGCTCGCAGAGAAGGTTGCCGAGATGGGCCATAAGCCCCGACGACCGCAGCCGCTAGACCCTCCTTGGGATCTTCTTTGGCTCAATGGCGGGGAAGCTTGGATAGCCGAGGTCAAGAGCCTCACCACGACTAACGAAGAGCGACAGCTGCGCCTCGGTCTGGGCCAGGTACTCATCTACCGTCAGCGCCTCAAGCAATTCCATGGCTCCGTAAAGGCGGTGCTGATGGTCGAGTGGAAACCCCTGGATCCCGATTGGCACGCGCTTTGCGGCAGTCTCGGCGTCCACTTGCTCTGGCCGGATGCACTCGATGCTTGGGGCTAAGACGAAGTCCATCCGCCCCCTCACCGATAAGCGCGACCTCGAGGTCGAATGACTAGGACGTCGATCACCTTCTCGGTAGCTCGACGATCAAAGATGATGCGCCACTCGCCGACGCGGAGTCGCCACAGGCGCTCTGGCCCGCGGAGGCGCTTGACGTCTCCGACGGGAAGCTGGCCGATTGCCGAGCTGATGCGCTCGCGGTCCTTTCGACCCAGCTTGCGGAGAGACTTCAAGGCGGCGGGGCGGATCTCGATCCGCCATCCGCTCGGCTCAGCCAGCGTTTAGCTCCGCCTCGGCATCTGACCAAGAAATACCTGCCTCGCTCCGCGCCTCCTTGACGGCGCGGAGATCCTCGTCGGTCAGCTCCTCGTCGTCAAATGGAGAGGCGTCCAGCTTGGCCGCAACAGGATCCTGGGCGCGTCGAAGGAGAATCGCCGCTGCGGGTAGCGATTCATCGGGGAGCGCATCCACAAGCTGATGTAGCTCGGTCTTAGTCATCAGGCATCAAACGGTACCACCGTCTATCCCAAGGTTTAGGCGTTTTCCTTGGGATAGACGGGCCAGAACCAAAGCTTCCTTGGGAAGCGAAAGCCCGTTCCAACCGCCCTGCGCAGATTTCGGGCACTTCTCGCCAGGAGTGCCCGACTCCCTGCATATCGCCGCATATCCCTGCGTATCCGCGGCTGAAACACCGTGACGGAAGACGCTAGGAGACAGACACTAATCCCCTGCTAATCGCAGATTTCTGGAGCTATGGCTCAGCCGGCGGCCCCGTTGGATCGCACCCAGGAGGTCGGCGGTTCGAATCCGCCTAGCTCCATCGCTAGAAGCCCCTGCACAGCGGGGGCTTCGCTTTTTAGAGCCATTTCCAACCGCCGCTGATGCGATCGGTGAACTACTTGGCAGTGAGAGTCGCACTTTGAGTGCGTGTTTCTTGGCTGGTGCCGCTGCTCTCGAAGGCGGCGAAGAGTGCGGCGGCTGCGTCGAGGTCGCCGTCGACGGTGATCGCGCCGTCGGCCGCGGCCTCGCTGATCGTGCGGCGGCCGGCGCCGAGGGCCGCGACCGTCCCGGGGTCCATCGAGATCATGGTGTCCGGTGTGGCTGTTCCTGGGGGGAGCAGTTCGGCGTGTCCGTCGTGTACGCGCAGGAGTGCGGAGGTGTCGCCGATGCGGAACTCGTAGGTCGCCTCGATGCCTGCGAGCGCCAGCGGGTCGGCGGGCTGGGTGAAGGGCAAGACGCACCAGGTCGCGTTGAACTGGCGGTTCCCAGGGGTCTCCCGGACGGCGTGGCGCAGGCCCCACGTGATGAATGGGCCCAGGGCCGCGGCCAGTTCGTGGCCGGCGGGCGCGAGGTCGTACACCGTCGCGGCGGCCGGCGGGGGAAGCGGGCGTCGTTCGATCACCCCGCCGTTCTCGAGTTTCGCCAGTCGCTTGGCCAGCAGGCTGGTGCCGATACCCGGCAGGCCGTCGGCGAGATCGGTGTAGCGCTTCGGTCCCGACATCAGCTCGCGGACGATCAGCAGAGTCCAGCGCTCGCCGACGAGGTCAAGCGCGCCGGGCAAGACCGCAGTACTGGCCGTACGAGCGCTCCGTCACCGCACTCCTCCTTCATAAAGTTATGCCGCTACTTTCTTTTCTTATGTTAGCGTTGCGGGACTCGGATCGTCGCGGATCGGGAGGAGATCGTGGAAGAACCCAGCGAGCTGATCATCGTCGGCGGAGGCATCACCGGGCTCAATGCGCTGGCTGTCGCCGGCCGCTATCTCTCCCCGCGCGACCGGGTCGTCCTCCTCGACAGCCGCCCCCGCGCCGGAGGGATGTGGGTGGACACCTACGACTTCGTCCGGCTGCACCAGCCCCACCCGATCTTCACCGCCGGCAACATCGCCTGGCAGCTGGGCAAGCCGGCCAGCCACCTGGCAACCCGCGACGAGGTGCTCGACCACCTGCGCTACTGCGTCGACGTGGCGCGCACGAAAGTGGATCTCGAGGAGCGTTTCGGCTGGGAGTACATCGAGCACGCCGAGGCCGGCGGCACCGTGACGGTAACTGTGGGGGGCCCGGACGGGCGGGTCGAGACCCTGACGACCAAGCGGTTGATCAAGGCGTACGGCAACCACGTCCTGCCCAGCTCACCGCTGTCGCTCTCGAGCGCCGCCGTTCGCTCGACCACTCCAGAGGCACTGTCGGGCCTGATCGACAAGCGCCCCGAGGACAGCAGCCCGGTCTGGATCATCGGCAGCGGCAAGACCGCCATGGACGTCGCCCTGATGCTGCGCCGGGAATGCCCTGGGCGCGAGCTGAACATGGTGGCCGGCTCGGGCACCATGTTCAGCCGTCGCGAGACGTTCTTCCCGACCGGCCCGAGACGCTGGTACGGCGGCACCCGCATCAACGCGATGCTGCGCCAGGTCGCTCTCCGCTTCGACGGCAACAACGAGCAGGACGTCGCCGCGTGGTTTGCCGACACCTACGGCATCAGCCCATCGGCCGAGCCGGCCAACTTCTTCAGCGCCTATCTGTCCGACGCCGAGTGCGCCGACGTACGAGCCGGGGTGCGACGCATCGAACCCGGACACCTCGATGACGTGCTCGACACGACCGACGGGCCTACGATCGCCCTACGCGACGGCCGATCGCTGGCTATCCCCGCCGGCAGCTGGATCGTGAACTGCACCGGCTACCTCGCCCAGCCACGACGTCCATACGAGCCCTTCGTCTCGGACACGGGCGACGTGCTGTCGATCCAGCTGCGGTCAAGCGTCACGGGGCCCTTCACGTCGTTCGCCGGCTACCACTTGACGCACCTCATGTTCCGCGGCAAGCTCCGCGCCGCGCGACTGTACGAGCTCGACCTCGAGGACCTCGCCACGAAATCGCGGTCCGCGATCATCTGGGCCTCGATCACGCTGTCGATGTACAACCTCGGCCGCATCGCCCGCGCGCTGCCGCCCAAGGTCATGATCGACTGCGGCCTGGACTTCGACCGCTGGTACCCAAGAGCCCGGCGGATGGCGGGAGCCACCGCGCTCCTCGCGACCCAACCCTGGGACGCTTCCCACTACCGCAAGACGCTCGACACGCTTGGCGAGCGATTCGACGTGCAGGTCGGCCCGGCGCACCGCTAGGGCAGCACGGTCGTCACCGTCGACGCCCGCACTAGGGCAAGCTCCAGATTCGATGTCGAGAAGCCGTGACCGGCTCCGCTCACCAAGTGAAGGCCGCGACAGGCGCGGCCCCCCCCGACACCAGGAGACCACCATGCCTAAGTATCTGCTCCTCAAGCACTACAGCGGCGGCCCGGAGCCGCACCACCCCTTCCCGCCGATGGACCAGTGGGCGCCCGAGGACGTGGAAGCGCACATGGCCTTCCTGCGGCAGGTCAAAGCGCTGCTGCAGGAGAACGGCGAGTACGTCGACGGGCAGGCGCTGACGCCGGCGCAGACCTGGGTCCGCTACGGCGGGCCGGACGCCGCGCCGGTCACCACCGACGGCCCGCTGCCCGAGACCAGCGACCTCGTGGCGGGCTGGTACATGGTCGACGTCGAGTCACATGAGCGCGCGGTCGAGATCGCGGCGTACATCTCCTCCGAGCCCGGCCCGGGCGGCGGGCCGCTGTACGAGTGGATCGACGTGCGCGAGGTCATGTCCGGGAAGTCGTCGTCCGAGGACTGACCGGGTCGTGGCCGACGAGCCGACGTCGGCGCGGGACGAGGACGCGCTGCGCGCCCTCGTCCCGCGGGTGCTCGCGGGGCTGGTGCGGCGAGGCGAGCAGTTCGACGCCGCCGAGGACGCGCTCCAGGAGGCGCTGCTCGAGGCGCTGCGGGTCTGGCCCGAGCATCCGCCGCGCGACCCGCGCGCGTGGCTGACGACCGTGGCGAGGAGGCGGCTGGTCGACGGCCTGACGACGCGCGAGATCGCCGAGGGCGTGCGCGTCCTGCAGTCGGCGCTGGCGCCGCAGCCCAGCAGGACGGCTACCAGCACCGCCACCGGACCCCGCCGACACTCCCCAGTTGGTACGCGCGTTCCTTAGTGACTCGTCCGCTTCCGATCCCCGCCCGCTCCAACCGCCCTGGCATGAGGGGACTTTAGGCAGGGGCAACCCCGGGCGCTTGGGCCAGGGAAAGCCCGCTTTCCGCGCCGGGGTCGACCCTGCAGCCGACCGGAAGGACAATGAGTAGGGAAACCATTGTCGAATCACCGACCGGCGTCGGGTGGCGTATTGAGATCAGGGTTCTCGCGCCACCGCTGTCTTCGCCAAATGATCGGCGAAGACAAGTTGGAGCGGTACTGCGGGGAATAAACCACATCGAAAGCCAAAAGACAAGTAGGCTTTTCTGAAGGTTAGGGGAAAATTTCCGAGACGAGTGAGAAGATCGTCCCGGCAGCCCGGATGCAGGGGCCGGGTCACCGGTTATGGCAGAGCGGCCGAGCAAACGCGAGTTTGATCAAGGCAGCAATATCCGGCGTGGGGAGGGCCGGCAGATGAGGGCGACTGGGGAAAGCGCGAAGGACGGACAGGTCGGCTCGAGCGAGCAACCGACTGGCTCGATCGTCACACCTTGGGGCCGGACCTCCGAGCTGAGGACGCGCAAGCTGACGCCGGGCAGCGGAACGCCGCGCGAAGAGGTCCTCCGCAACCAGCGGGAGCGTCTGTTCGCAGCCGTTATGGCCGTAGCGTCGGAGCGCGGCTACCAAGCGACGACGGTCGCCCGCGTGATCGATGCCTGCGGGATCTCTCGCAGCGACTTCTACAAGCACTTCGCCAACAAGGGGGACTGCCTGACGCAGGCGGCGGATGCCGTGCTGGAGCCGACCCTGCGGGAGCTGCAGGAGGCCCGGCAGACGGCCGTCGAGAACGCCCCCGAAGCCGTCTTCCTGCGGTTCCTCGAGCTCGTGGCCGCTCAACCGGCGGCGGCGCGTGTCTGCTTCGTAGAGCTTCCCGCGGTCGGCAGGGAGGGGGAAACGGTCGTCGATCGCTGCTTCCGATCCCTTGTCGAGCTGGCTGCCGAGTTGACCCCGGAGCTCTCAGGCAAGCAGCGACCACCGGATCTGGTCCAGATCCTGGTCGCCGGCCTCGGCAAGGTCATCCACACGCGTCTCTACCGCCACGAGGAGGGGGAGCTGGTGAGGCTCGGCCCCGAACTCTGGAGCTGGCTGATGAGCGTGAAGCCACCCCCGGCCGCACTGGAGGAACCGCGCCGTCAGCGGTCGGTCGAGGGCGCGAGATTTGCCGGCTACACGCCCGCGGAACGAATCGCCCGGGCGGTCGCGACGGTCATGGCAGAGAAGGGTTTCGGGGCGATGAACACCGGCGACATCGCCACCGAGGCGGCGATCTCGCTGAGCACCTTCTACGAGCATTTCAAGGACAAAAGGGACGCGGTCCTGGCGGCGATCGAGATGAGCGGGGCGCAGATGATGGCCTCGGCGGTGCCGGCGGCACGGCGCACAGATAATTGGCAGGAGGGCATCCGGGCCCTCTACGAGGCGATGTGCGCCTACTTCGTCGCCGAGCCGGCGATGGCGCAGCTGGCGACTGTCGGAGCCTACGAAGCAGGCCCGCAAGCCCTTTTGCGCCGGGATCGGGTGATCGACTCACTGGCCGAGATGCTGGCTCCGGCCTCAGAGGAGAATCCCGCGGCACCGGCCGTCGCCGCCGAGGCCGTCGCGGCGACGGTCTACGCGCTGATTCGCCAGCAGCTGCGAAAACGGGGTCGGCAGAGCCTGCCTGCGGTGGTCCCCCTCGCCACCTACATCACCCTGGTCGGCTTCGTGGGGCCGGACCAGGCGTGCGTCGTTGCCAACGGCGTCGCGCGGCGCCGCTGATCAGCTGGGGCCCTTAGTCCGGCCGGCCGGCCGGCGGCGGGATGCGGAGCTCCTCGGCGGCTGCCTCGGCGCCCAGATAGGGAAAGACCGCCGCGTACATCAGCTCCGGGATCTCCTCCTCCCCCAGCCCCAGTTCGCCTTCGGCGACCGCCTCCTGGAGGCGCGCGAAGAGGACGCCGCCGACACCCAGCGCGGTGGCCCGGCTGGGCGAGTCCGGGCCATCCGCCTCGGCGCTGCCCTCGTCGATCAGGTCCACCAATCGGTTGAAGGTCTCCAGGAAGCGACGCTGCGCGGGCTCGCCAGCCTCCTGGGCATCTATGGCCGCGAAGCGGGCGACTCGATCGTCGCGGCGGAGAAAGCGGAGGAGTGAGTAGGCGGTTGCGCGCATCCGGTCGCGCCACCCGGTTTGCCCGGCGACCGCCTCCTGCGCGCAGGCGAAGAACTCGGAGTAGATCTCGCCCAGGACCGAGGCGAAATGGGCATCCAGGTCGGGGTAGAGCTGAAGGAAGTCTTCTTCCTCGACGCCGGCCCGCTCCAGCAGCTCCCGCAGCTCCAGGTTCGCGTAGCCCCGCTCCACGCAGAGGTCGAGCAGCGCCTCTCGCAGGCAACGCGTCTCCTCTGCGCTCGCGTCGGCCATCTCCACTCAATATATGTATCTCACAAGCGGGCGCGGGAGCGCAGGCCGGAGGAGAGCAGGGCGCCGCTGCCGCGACCGCCGCGACGCAGCAGATGGACCGCGATCGACGGGCGCGCGAGGGGACCGAGCTCAGAGAGGACGGCGCGGGAGACCTGTTCGGCGCCCGGACGCCAAGCCTGCGGCTGGGACAGGTAGAGCCCCCCCATAGCGGCGAAGATGGCCTCGTGCAGACGAGCGTCGGGAAGCTCGCGAACGCGCCGGCGCGCGCCGGCGGCGATCGCCTGGAGGCGCTCGGCAGCCACCTCGAGCGAGTCGTAGCGGCGCAGGTGGCTGGCCTCCTCAGGGTCCTCGTCGAGGTCGACCAGTGAATCGAGGAGGGCGTTGAGGCCGCCGATCCAGGGAAAGTAGGCGGACTCGATGCGATCGGCGTCCGCGCTGGTGGCACCGGGGGTAGCCGCGAGCGCGAGCAGGGCGCCGACCGTCACCGAGGAGGCCGCGGCGGCGGCGAGCAGCTCCCACCACTCGAACCCCGCCTCCAGCTCCGCCTCCTCCGCTGTTCGCGCCGCCCACTCGGCGAGCTGGTCGTCGAGGGGGCCAAAGGCCAGCGCGTGGTTGAGGGCCTGCGACTGGCGGCAGAGGCGGGCCTGGCGCAGCAGCGAGTCGCGGGCGGCCGGGTAGGAGGGCAGGGCGCTCAGCGGGGCACGGCAGGTCTCGATCAACTCCGCCAGGTAACCGCCGTCCTCGCAACCGGGGGCAAGGGCGTAGTAGTCCTGGTGGGCCGCGCCCGGATCGAGGGCGACCTCGAAGGCGCTGTGCAGGCAGAGGCCGTTGGCGACCGGGTCCTCGGCAGGCCGCTCGGAGACATCGTCGAGGTAGTCGAGCATCAGCTGGTAGGCGACGAGGCTGCGGGCGAGCGCCGCCCGCAGCGATTCCGGCGCCAAAACGGCGAAGGCGGCGAGACCCTCGGAGTTGGAACGCTTGTCCCGGTGGGAGACGAGTGCGTCCTCCCGTAACAGCGGGTCGGGGATCGAGCCGGCGCGCGCCAGCAGGCGCCGCCGGCAGGAACGGGCGGCGGGAAAGACCTGCAGCCAGTAGCGGCGGGCGGCCGTGGCGAAGAGCTGCACGGAGCCGGCGGCGGCGGACTTGCTGTCACTGGCGAGGAACATGCCGGTGGAAGTCAATCGCTTACGCGGCAGCCGCGCAGGATGGTGGTGCTCAGGGTCGGGGTGGGAGCGAAATGGTAGGTGGCCCGAGCGAGGGGGAAGAAGCCGACGGTGAGCCGGGGCGGCAGCGGGCAGCGGGCGCTGAGGTAGCTGCGGGGCCGGCCGGCCCCGTGGTAGCGGCGCCCGAAGGAGATCTCGAAGGAGCGCAGGCGCGGCCAGCGCCCGAGGGCGCGGCGAACGGGCGACCGGATCAGCATCCCGAAGGAGCCGGAGCGCAGGCGGCGCAGGTAGAAGGGCAACACGAAGGAAACCGGAGGGGAAGCGGCGTAGGCATGGACCCAGACGGCCGGCCGTCCCCCGGAGCGGCCGTTGAAGGCGAGGACCCCGGCGCGGGCGTGCAGGGGCCGATCCGGGTCGAGCGGGACTTCGGTCCCGATCGTGCCGCGGCCGACCAGCGCGGCGCGGCAGCGGTCGAGGGCCTGGCGGGCGGTGGCGTTGCGCAGCCTGGCGCGCCGGCAGGTCGGCAGGCCGGTGGTGTCGAGGCCGCCGCGGGCACCGAAGGCGACCTCGATCCGACCCAGCTGCGGCGGCGGCGCGCCGTCGGTTCCGCGCACGCTGCCGGAAAGCGTGAGAGAGATCGGCACCGGGCGGTGGCGTGGGATGTAGCGCGGCTCGATGGAGCCGTCGAGGGAGACGACGACGCCGGGGCGGCCGCTCTGCTCAGCCCCGGCCTGCCCAACCGCCAGGGCGGCGACGGGAAGGGCGACAAGGGCGGCGGCGAGCGCGGGGCTGCGGAGGCGCAGGCGGCTCATTGGAACCTCGAGGGCTTGAAGGCGCAGTGATTGAAGCCGAAGGAGACGACGACGTTGTTGGCTTTGTTGCCCTCGTGGATGAACTCGGCCCAGACGCGCTGGAAGCGGGCGATGTCTTCGCCCCGCAGGGAGGTGGCGATGCGCCCCAGGGCGGCGGCCTCGCGCTCCAAGGCGGAGAACCAGCGGGCGAGGGTGTCCCGGTCCTCGGCGGGGCGCGGGACGCGGGAGATGGAGCGGACCGTGCCGGTGAAGATCCGCTGCGCCTCCGCGACCTTGGCCGCCGCCCGGCGGAACCGTTCCGAGCGCACGTCAGCACGGGTGCCGCGGACCGCGCGCTGCGTCGCTTCCGAGTCGGGCTTGCAGATCCTCTCGAGCTGGGCGACGTATTCGGGGCGGCTCACTTCCGCGCCGGCCTGCGCGGAAGTGCTGAGCGCCAGGGCGAGAAGGACGGCCGGGAAGAGCGCGGGCCGGAGGCGGCGCATCAGCTCCTCGCCTCCGCGGTGGCGATGGGCGCGGGTGGGACGGGCGCACTCGGCAGGATGCGCCCGAGCCAGGCCGGCGTGCGCCAGACGCGATCCCCGATCAGCAGCATCAGGGCCGGCAGCAGGACGATGCGGACCACGGTCGCGTCAAGCAGGATGGCGACGGTGAGGCCGAGGCCCATCTGGCTGACCGTGGCGACCGGCGCGGCGGCGAAGGAGGCGAAGACGGCGGCCATGATCGCGGCGGCGCCGGTGATCACGCCTGCCGTCTTGCCGAGGCCGAAGCGGATCGCGGCGGCGTTGTCGCCGCTGCGGCTGTAGTGCTCGCGCATGCGAGCGAGGAGGAAGACCGCGTAGTCGATCGAGAGGCCGAAGGTGACGCCGAAGATCGCCGCGGCGCCGACGGTGTCGATGTAGGGATGCCCGCCGAGCGGGTAGCCGGCGGGGATCTCGCAGGCGAGGGTGACGACGCCGATGGCGGCGGCGACCGAAAGCAGGTTGAGGGCGACAGCGAGGGCCGCGAGCAGCGGCGCTCGCAGCAGCGCGACGAGCATCAGGAAGGTGATGAGGACGATCGAGCCGACGACGAGGGGGAGGCGGGATTTGGTCGCCGACCCGTAGTCGTTGAGGACGGCAGCGCCACCGCCGAGGCCGGCGCTCAGCTGGGGGCGGCGGTCGATTCCGGCGGCGAGGGAGCCCAGGCGCGAATCGAGCGCGCGCGAGCCGGGGGTGTTGAAGCCCGAATCGGGGACGATCAGGTAGCGAGCGGCGGTGCCGCCGCCGGAGACGGCGATCACCTCGGCCGCGAGAGAGCGCTCCACCGGCCTGGCGCCGTCGAGCGCGGCGACGGCGAGGAAGCCGGAGTCGAAGAGGCGGGGCGAGAGCTGCGCCGCAGCCGGTCGAGGCGGCGCGCGAGTGGGTCGGCCGTCGCGGACACCCGCCGGGCGGCGCTGCCGAGTCGCTGCTGGAGCGGGTAGGCGCGCACCGAGCCTTCGGCAAGCCCGCCGCTGAGCGTTTCAGCGCCGCCCCGCAGCTGGCCGAGGCCGGCCGCGAGCGCTTCGGCGCCTCCGCCCAGCCTCCCCAGCCCGCCGCTCAGCCCCTGCGCCTCGGCGGCGAGGCGAGCGGAGCCGGTCCGCAACCGCTCGCCACCGGACTGGAGCTTGCCGAGGCCGCCGTTGAGCGTCGCCGCCTGGCCGCGCAGGCGGGCGAGTTCTTCGCGGTTGGCGGCGAGGACGGAGGCGAGGACTTCGGCTTCGTGGGCGGCCGGCGCGAGCGAGCGATCGGTCGCGGCAGCGGCCTGCAGCCGGCTGGCGAGACGGCTGGCGCGGTCCCGGCCCTGGGCGGTCAGGTTGGGCAGGAGGGTGCCGAGCCCGAGCGAGAGTTCGTAGGCCGTCGAGGACGCGAGGCGCTGGCCCGCCGCCAGCCTCTTACTGCCGGAGGCGAGGCGTTCGAGGGCGCCGGCGGCCTGCTCGCCGCCGGCGCCCGCGCGGTCGAGCCCACCGGCGAGCAGTTCGGCACCCGCGCCCGCGCGGGCGGAGCCGGCGGCGAGCAGGCCGCCCCCCGCGGCGGCCTCGCCGAGGCCGCCGCGGATCTCCGAGACCGCTTCCGACGCTTGTCGCAACCGGGGGCCGAGGCGGGTGAGCTGGGCGGCCGCGGGGGAACGGCGCGGGTCCAGCTCGGTGCCGAGCGAGCGCAGAGGGCGGGCGGCGGCGACGATCGCGGCCGGGCCGACTACCGCGTCGACCCCGGGAAGGCGGTCGATCCGGCCTTGGGTGGCGGTGAGCAGGGCGAGGCCGCGGCGCGAGGTGAGCGGCCCGTCTTCGCCGGCGATGGTGAGGAAGAACGGAGCCTGCCAGCCGGCACCTACCGCGGCGGCGATCGCCTCCGAATCCTTCCGGGCCGAGCTGGAGGGCGAGAGCTCGTCCACTCCCGGGGAACCGGTGTTGAAGGCGAGGGCGGGGGCGGAGAGCAGGAGCAGCGGCACGACGATGGCAACGGTCGCGACGGCGGGTCGCCGCAGCGCGGCCGAGGCGGCCGCGGCGACGCGGGAGCCGCCGGCCCCGGGGCGGAAACGGCCGATCCGACCCGCGTTGATGCGCGGGCCGAGCAGGGTGAGAAGGGCCGGCAGGGAGACCCAGGCGATCAGCACGGCTATCGCCGTCACGACGGCAAGGGCGACAGCCAGGGAGATCAACAGCGAGCCGGGCTGCAGGAAGGCCGAGAGGAAGATCGAGAAGAAAAGCGTCGCGCCGGCGATCGCGGTGGTGCGACCGGCGCTTCTACGGGTGATCGCAGCGGCGCGGTGGGGGACGCGCCCCGCCGCCAGCTCCTCGCGGAAGCGAGAGACGATCAGCAGCGAGTAGTCGACGCCGAGGGCCAGGCCCATCATCGAGCAGACGACGAGCGAGAGGGCGTCGATCGGCATCAGCGAGGTGAGGAAGACGAGGACCCCTGCCCCGCGAGCACGGTGATCGCCCCGAGGGCAAGCGGGATCGCGGCGGCGACGACCGAGCGGAAGACGAGGAGCAGGACGAGGAGCAAGAGCGGGGCGGCGAGGAGCTCGGCACGCTCGGCGGCGGCCAGCGATTCCTCCTGCAGGGCACGCGAGATGGTCGCGTAGCCCGACTGGGTCGCCCGCACGGGCGGGCGGACGTTGGCGGCGAGCGCCTCCTCGACCTCGGGCACGACGTCGCGCATCGCCTCGGCCTGGGGAACGTGGAAGTCGAGCAGGAGCAGGGCAGTCGAGCGAGTGCCCGGCGGCGTCGTAGGCGGTGGCGCTGGCAGCTTGCGGGCGGCGGGCACGGGGTCCCAGGGCGAGATCACGGTGACGTCGGGGTCGCGGCGGATGACCGTGGCGAGGTGGCGGCCCTGGCGCTCGATCGCCGGCGCCGGCCCGCCCAGCATGACCGCGAAGGGGGAGGAGTCGCCGAAGTGCTGATGGGCCAGGGCTTCGCCGCCAGCTGACGAGGTACCGCCGATCTCCAGGGAGGTGGGGCTGAGGCGATCCTCCACCCCGAGGCCGATCAGCCCGAGGACGGCGACCGCGATCAGGGTCGTGGCGAGAGTGGCGAGAGCGCGGGCGCGGGCTGGAAGCACAGTGGTGAAAGCAGAGTATGACCGAAAGGGAACAACAGTTTTCTAGAGTTTCAGCAGCGGCCGTGCAGCCGAATCCGGGGGTGAAGACGACGCGACTTGCCGCTGTGGGCGCTGAGAACGGCGTGGGCACGCCGCTGAGCTCCGCACAGCGCTTCGCTGTTGACGAGGAGCCCCCGGCGCCCCCCGTCGAGCGCGATCGACGCCTCGGTCAGAGGGAGGTCCGGGAGGCCTCGCAGCAAGACCTGCAGCCGCCCCGCGGCGGAGGCGGCACGGCCATGAAGAACGACGTTGACGCGCCCGGCTCGCAGGTCGGTGACCAGGGCGGGAAGCCCCCGCACTGGGACGCGGAGATAGATCGGCCCGCGCAGCGGGTCGTCCAGAAGGGGGGTCCAAAGCTGGACGTAGCCGATCCGGGAAGAGGCCGGACAGCTCGCGGCGGGTATCCCGCGAGCGCAAAGGTTGCCGACGTGGTGGAAGTCCAGAAGCTCGCCGGGCGGCAGGGTGAAGCCGGCGGCGGCAATCCGCGCTTCGCGCGCGCCGGCGCGAATGGTCGCGCGGAGAGCCGGATGGCCGTTTCGTCTAAGACCGCCGGAAAGGCGGAGCGACAGCGAGGGCTTGAAGCGAAGCCCGGCGCAGTCGGCCGCCTGGAAGCGCTCGGCAAGGGGGCCGACGTTGCCGTCGGTCGCGTACGCAAACCCGGTCAACCTTGCCGGCGCGCAGCTGGTCGGGTTGACCGTGAGCTCCTGGCGGTCAAAATAGAGCCGGAAGTCGCGAAGGTGAAGCGCGACCCCGTTGAGGATGGAGGGCAGGCGCTGGGCCTCTCCGAACTCGATGCTCGCCTGCCCGGTGCGCAGCTCAATGCCGAGGGGAAAACGCCGGACAATGGTGCCGAGGTCGAACGGACCGAGCTGGGCCGCAGTGACGGCGGCGACCGAGATCGGCGCCCCTTGATAAGGCCCCGCGAGATAGAGCGTGCCGGGCACGTGACTGAGGACGGGGCCGACCCCAGCCCCGACCAGGGTCCGGCCGATCTGTGCTGCGGCCGGGCACGAGGGAGCGGCCGCCTCCGCCGCGCCGGACCTCGCCGCTGCCGCGGCCAGCGCCGCCGGGGAGCAGGTCCGGACTCCGGCGAGCCTGGCGGCGAGGCCCGGCGGAAAAGCGAGGGAGAGACCGGCCAGCTCGGCGTCGCCGTCGGTGCGACTGAGGCGCACGTACAGCGGCGAGTACAGCGCGGCAGCGTTGTTCAGGGTGCCGGCGGCGAAGAACGGGTGAAAGGGCCGTGCCGCAGTTGGGCAGGAACCGCCCCGAGGGCCGCTCGAAATCGTCAATGGCGAGGGAGTCTCCACGGTCGCGGCCGGGTCCGCATGGGGCGTGAACACGGTCTCGAGCACCGAGGCGCCGCACTCGGGCGGAGTGGCCAGCAGGGCTCGAGGGCCCGGCGGAAATCTCAGCTGCAGGCTGGAGAGCGGCAGCGGCGGCAGCTCGTCGGCGACCACCGCAATGCGCCCGGTGCGGGGATCGAGCCGCAAGCGGGCCCGCAGCTTGACCAGGAGCCCGAGGGTGAGATTGTGCGCGACGATGTAGAGGTCCAGACTGCCGGCGAAGCGCTCCCCCGCCTCGCCGCCGAGATAGACCGAGCCGGTCAGCGGCTCCGGAAAGATCGAGCTCTCGATCGCGACCGCGCCGATCTTCGACGCGTCAGGGCACCCGTCACGGTGAAGGGCCGCGGACTCGAAGCCGGCACGATCACAGGACAAGAGGCCGTTCGCCGCGGACGGGTTGAGCGTGAATCCACCCGGGAGGATCGCTTCGACTCCCTTCACGGCCGATTCGGCGAGTCCTTCGGGGCTCCCCAGCCCAACTCCGCGCGCCCCCAGCATCAGATCCAGACCGCTCGGCGACGACGCCGACGATTCGGTCGGCGTCGCGGTCGCAGACGGCTGGAAGGGCAATCGACCGCACCCAGTCATTCGCGGAAAAGCCCGGGCGACCGACGCGGGATAGGAGCGTTCCGTCCACGGGACAACTTCGCCGACGCTGCGCGAGGGGCCGTCGCAGGAGGTCGGCATGGTCAACATGGCGCGGGGATCGGTGGCTTCGAGGCGGTGGCACTGGTATTCGGTTTGCTCACGAGCCGCCAACAGACAGTCGGATCCCCGTGCGTCGTCGTGGCGAGGGTCTGCCGGAACCCCCCAAAGCGTCACCGTGGCGCCGAGGAACCCGACGATCTGAGGGATATTGCCGATGCGGAGCTCCGCCGAGTAGTCGTCAGCTCGGAGCGAGGCGTCGATGATCACCGGCACTCTCAAGGGAAGCGAGCCGAAGCGGGCCGGTCCCCCCAGCGACCGCTCGAGATTGAAGATCGGCGCCACCAAACTGGCGACCCCCAGATTCGATTGATCGTTGACCGTGAAGGTCCCGACGCCGACGACGGTGTTCAAGGGGCAGACGTCCTGATGAAAGCCGGTGACAGAGCAGCGGGGCACAGCGCTCGAATCGGCCAGGAGCCCGGGGGGCAGTCTCAACCGCAGGTCCTTCGGCAGGGCGGTCGGCAGGGCCTCCGACGTCTGCGTCAGCCTCATGCCCGTCGTCACCTGGTACGGGTGCGACCCGGCCCGTGCCTCGATGGCGCCCCCCGCTTCTTCCGGTCGAAGCTCGAATTCTTCAATGCCGAGCGGGCCGTCGTCGTCGGCAGGGGCAAGCCGGCGCTCGAGCACGACCGGCGGAGCCCCGCCACCCCTCACCGCGAACCGATTCTCCTCCTCGGTCCACCCTTCCCCAGGCTGTAGCTCGACGCGTATGCGGATTTCGATCTGGTCGTAGGGAACGAGCGATCCCTCGAAAGCACAGGAGACGGTACGCCCTGCCTCGATGGCGCATTCGACCGGCGCCGCCTGGGCGTAGGGGTAACCGGCCACGCCGGAGGCGTGGAGGACCGTGATTCCCTGTGGGAGGGTAGCGACGAGGACGACCGCGCCAGCCGGTCCGCCAGCCGGAGCATCTCCGAGGTTGAGGGCGCTGAGGATGATTTCCGCTTCGCCCGAAGGCGGGCTCAGATCGCTGGGACGGATGACCATGCCGAGATGCCACCAAGGGGAAGCGCCAGAAGCCGAAGCCGGGACCAGCGACAAACCGCCGAAAGCGACGATCGCCGCTACCAGCAGGCAGCACTGAAGAGAGAGTCTTTTCTCTCTCCGGAAAACAGCGAGAACCCCCCTGAAAACCACTCTTGTCCATCGTAGGGGGGCGCCGACGCCTTCGCAAGGACAAATGGGCGGCAACCCGCCGCGCGCTAGCTCGCTTTGGCTACAAACGCGAGGGTGCCCAGCGGGCCCCCTGCCGCGAAAACTGGCTCTCCCTTCGCAAAGGCTTCGTTCAGCTCCGCGGCTACCTCAGGCGAGAGGGCCAGTCGCGCGCCCGTCACTTCGATCGTGCGCCGGGGTGGATTCGAGGAGACAACGGCGGCCGAGAGGTCGAGTGAGGCGATCACGACCCGGCCGATCTTGCCGCGATAGGGAGGTGCCGGCTCGAGCTCGACTGCCGCGCTGAGGCCACCGCCGTCGAGGTCCACCCACGGCTCCCGCCAGAACACCTGGCCCCCTCCGAGCTGGAGGAGTTCGAGCGCGCCGTCATCCTGCATCACTCCGGCCGAGAGCTGCGGGGAAAGCTGCCCGCCGGCGATCGGAAAGGTGAAGGCGCCGGGGTGTTCGGCCGGATGGATCGGGTTCACCGCCACGTGCAACTGGTTCAGCTTCAAGAGCAATGCCGGGTCGAGCTCGAGAGACAGGCGCCCCGTTTTCGAGATGCTTGCCAGCGACGGCTCCACGCGGGTGACCGCCGAGCCCACCGGGATGCCCTCCTGGAAGACACGGTTGAACCCGAGCTTGTGGTTGAGGCGCGTCGCGAGCTTGGCGGTCATCCGCAGGTCGACCGAGCGGATGGCGACGCCGAAGCCCCTCCGCTCGACGGTCAGATCCCGTGCGGCGAAGAGCTTGACCTGGCTTCCCCCCACCTTCGCTGCCAGCGGCGACCGGGGTCGCGTCGTTTTCACCATCAGGTCCTTGATCCGAAAGCGGCGGCGGCCCCGCTCTACCGTCACCGCGCCTCCGTGCAGGACGGTCCCCCGGCTGGAGGCGGGGTCGACCTTGCCCCCGCTGACCGGCAAGGCAATCCTGCCCTTCGCCAGGGTCACCCCACGAACGCCGCCGAGTTTCACGCCGGTCCTGCTCAGCAGGTTGACGAATCGCTTCTCCAGCACCAGCTCGGTGGCGCCCGAGCCGGCGGGCTCGTAGGCCGCGACGGCGACAGAGGCTGACGAGAGACCGAACAGGACAATCGCGGCACAGTGCACGCCCCAGGCCCGGATTCGCCTGCGCACGGATCCGGTCATGGCTTCACCCTGCAGTCCTTCTGCACGCCGATGCCGACGCTGGGCCTCCCGGCGAAGCGGAATTCGGCCCGAGCGAGGCGGAAAGTGGTGCGCGTGAAGCCGGCGGGCGCGGGACAGGCTGCGTTGAAGTAGCTGCGCTGCCGGCCGCGATGCTCATATTTGCGCCGCAGCGTGAGCTTGATCCGGTCCACATAGCCCCAGGTCCCCAGTGCCTGCGGCAGCGACGCGGACAGTTCCGTGCCGTACGTGCCGCCGTCTCGGAGGCGTCGGATGGCGAAGGCGATGACGAAGGAGGTGGCGAAGGGCCTGGTCGAGAAGATGTGGGCGAACATCACCGGGCGCGAACGGCACTGAGTCCGCGCGCCGCTCGCGCAGGCGCTTCTCCCGTTGAAGATCAGCAGCCGGCCGCTGGTCGGATAGGGGCGCTGACCGGGGAGGATGATGTGCGCCCAGAACTGGCCCGAGCCGACGACCGCCTCCCCGCAGCGCGAGAGGGCGAGCGCGGTGGAAGCCGGCTGGATCTGCCCAATGCGGCAGGTGGATAGGCCCCTCGACTGAAGCTGCCCGTGGCGGTTCAGGCGGATGTTGAGCTCCGTCAGCTGCGGCGGCATCGTGCTGTCGGCCATTGCGATGTGCCCGGAGACGAAAACGGCGATCGGCGCGGGCTCGACACGTGGCAGCTTGTAGGGCTTCACCTGCCCGACGACCGTCACGCGCAGCTTGCCCTCCTGCACGGCAGCTGCCCAGGCCAGTGCGGCGCCTCCGAGAAGGAGCGCGGCGGCGAGCGCGGCGCTCCAAATCCGAGGTCGCCCCAGAGCCCTTGGCCGCCCCCGGCTCAGCGCCGGCTCTTCCCGCGACCGCAGTCACCCTTCAGCTGAGGATGCAGCGTGCGAGCCTTGCCGTTCTGGCCCGTGAAGGCAGCGCGTGCCAGGTGCCGGCCAATGCAGATATCGGTCGAGTTCTGCAGGAGACCCTTCTTGCCGCCCTGCATCTCGAGCACGAATTTGGACACCGGAGCGTCGGGCACGGTTTCGAAGGTGGTCCGGATCCGCCCCTTGCCGAAGGAGTCGACCCGCCCCACGAGATTGACGTTGATCTGCGACCCGCGCAGCGCCGCGACCAGATCCGGCAGCTGGTGCGAGGAGCTGCGCAGGAACACCGGCCCCTCAACCGGCTCGTCGAGGATCGGGGTCCAGGCGCGCGCGTAGCCATAGATCGCCTCGCGTGGGCACTGCGATCCGTTCCCCTCGCCGGCGTTGAACTGCACCCGCGTGCAGACCGTGCGAATGTGGCTCTGGTCGAGGAACTCGCTGCGCGGCAGGACGACAGAAGCCCGCGCAATCGCCGCTTCCCCGATCCCGTTCATCTGCAATGTCGCCCGAAGTTTCGGGTTCGCACCGCGACTCGTCCCGCCGAGCAGGCGCATGCTGAGCTTCGGCTTGAACGGCAGGGCGGCGCAATCGGCGGCCTGGAAGGGCGTGGTCACCGTCACCGGGCTGTCGTCCGCGGCCGACCCGAAGTCGAGGCCGCTGCCAAGCACCGTCGATGCGGTCGAGGTCGGGTCGCAGCTCGTCGGGTTGAGCACGAACTCGGACCGGTCGACATAGACGCGGATGTCACGGGCGTGGACCGGGATCCCCTGGACGATGTGGGGAATCGGGTCGGAGCCGGTGGCGTCGACGAAGACTTCCGCCGTTTCCGGGTTGATCCGCAGCGCCTCACGCACCACCACCGTGCCGAGGTCGAACGGACCGACCTTGGCCGCGGTGATCGCGACGATCGAGAGCGACGAACCATTGTACGGCCCGGCCATGTAGAGCTTGCCGGGGACGTGCGTGAGGAGCGACCCGACGCCGGCGCCGACCAGGGTGCGCCCGACCTGCGAGGCCGCGGGGCAGGAGGGCGAGGTGAGCTCTTCCGCTCCCCCCGTCGGGCCGGTGCGGCGCTTGGCCGCGACGATCGCGGCGTCGGAGCAGAACGGGATCCCCGCCAGCTTGCCGACCACTCCCGGCGGCAGCTTGATCGAGAAGTTGGTGAACTCCTGTTCGCCGTCGGTCCTGGTCAGGCGGACGTTGAAGGGCGAGTAGTGCCCGGCGGCGTTGTTGATCGTGCCCGCCAGGAGGCCCGGGTGGAAGGGTGGAGTGCCACCACCCGGGCAGGCGCCGCCGTCGACTCCGCGTTCGACCGTGAAGGTCGAGGTACGGGTGATGATCTGGTTCGGCGCGGGATTGTCCGGGTCCTGAGCCGACCAGGGCGTGAAGCGCGCCACAACCTCGTATTCACCACATGCCGGAGGAGTCACCAGCGGTGCCCGCCCGCCGGGACGGAACTCCAGGTGGAAGCTGCTGAACGGCAGTTGGGGCACGTCGTCGAAGGTGGTGGTGAGCTGCCCGGTGATCGGATTCGGATCGACCCTGCCCGCCTGCTTGATCAGGACTCCCCGCTCGGGGATCTTCGCCACCATGTACAGGGCGATCAGGGACCCGAACGGGTTGTCGTAAGGGCTTGCGACGTACAGGGAGCCCTTGAGTCCCTCCTCGAGCAGCGGCGTGGCGATCTGCACCGTGCCGATCTTCGAGGCATCCGGGCAGCCTTCTCTCGGCTTCGAGTCCGCCGTCTCGCGGGCGTACTCGGCCGGGCTGCAACCGACCAAGCCTTCCCCCTGGGACGGGTTGACGGTCATTCCCTCCGGAAGGGTGACTTCGACCTTCTTCGCCTGGCCTTCGCCGATCCCGTCCTTGTTCAACAGACCGTGATTCGGCATCTCGAGGTCGAAGCTCAGGCCCGTCGGGCTCGCAGCGGCCTTGCTCGTCGCCGCCGCGGCGATCGACGGGTCGAAGGGAACGCTGTTGCAGCCAAGAAGCGAGGGGCTCTGCGAGGAGGCGCTGTCGACGACCGAGCCGATCGGCACGTTCCAGGGTTCGAGTGAGATCCCGAAGTCGAGCGGGCTCGCGCAGGAGACCGGCATCCGCAGGAAAGCCGGTTCGCCCAGGCCCAGCGGGCGCTCGCAGGGCCCGAATTCTCCGGATCGATACAGGCAGGCCCAACCCCGTGCGTCGTCGTGGCGGGGGTCGCCTGGGGTGCCCCAAATCGTGACGGTGCTGGAGAGGAACTGCACGACCTGGCTGATATTGCTCACCTTGGCGATGAGCCGATACCGGTCCTCGGGGTCCGCTTCGACATCGATCAGAGACCGGAACGCCGCCGGGCACGAAACCGAAGCGCGCGGCCTTCCCCGGTGCCGGCGGCAGGTTGAACACCGGCACGGCAATGCGTTCCAGGCCCAGGTTCGCGCTTTCGATAACCGTGACCACCGCGACGCCGACTGCCGCCTCCGCAGCGCATTTCACCAGGGGTCCTGCTGGTCGAGGAACCGATCCATGTCGCACTCCGGCATCCCGGCCACGACTCCCACCAGACCGGGCGGCAGCGGAGTGCGCAGATTCCGCGGCAGCGCAGGCTGTTCGACCTCCGTGTCCCGGCGGCTGGCGCCCGGGAGGAGATCCCCGGAGTTGACCTGGATCGTCGTGGAGAGCTGGAAGGGATGGGCGCCTGCCCGCCCCGCTGGAGCGCCCCCCTCTTCTTCGGCCTGCACGGAGAAATGTTCGATTCCGAAGGGCACTTTCTCGGGCGTTATCGCGACCTCCTGGATCGCGGACGAGGGGGGTGCGTTGCCGCCGGAGACGGTCACTTTGCCCGGGGCCCCGGCGCTCGGCGGTTCGCCGGTGGTGCTGACGAGGATTTCGAGTTCGATCGCTTCGTAGGTGGGAAGCACGTCCTCGAAGGTGCAGGAGACGAAGGTCCCCGGCTTCGACGGCGCAGGTTATGGGCAGCCCGGGCTTGCGCCCCGCGAACGCTTCGACGGCGGTCGCCTCCAAGCCCTCGGGCAGTTCGTCGACGATCGTCACGGGAGTCTCGGTTCCATCGGCGGAGGCATCGCCGAGGTTCGTGACCGCCAGGACCAGTCGCCCGCTTCCTCCCTGCGCGAGGACGGTGGCCTTTGCGTTGCCGAGGGGCCCACTCGACAGCGACCAGACCTTGATCGCGAGCACTCCTCGGCGCTCTACTTCGACCAGGAACGGCGCGCCCCCGACCGGTCCGCCAGTCACCTCGACGTCAGGCGTGCCGTAGACGGACTCGAGCAGCGCCTCCAGCTGCGCGGCGGTCGCGGTTGGCGCGAAACCGTTGTCTTCGGCGCACGCAGCTATGCCGATGGCGTTCTGCGTCGCAAGGCACCCCACTACCTCGCCTCCGATTTCGATCTTGGAGGCACCTGCTTCGAACCCTCCGAATTTGACCACTTCCGTTTCTATTTTCTCTTTGAACGATTTTGGTTCCCAGAGGTTCGTGGCTCGGCTGCCCGGCAGCACCTGCCACCAGGGCGAGGGAGCAGCCGACGCGGAGGCGATCGGGAGGACGGCGAGCAGCGCAAGCGTCGCGCCGAGGGTCGCCACCGCCAGAAGCTGCTTGGACGTTCTCCTGTTCTCTTTCATCGACCCGCCCTCCGGTTGTTGCGCTCACAGCGCTTCGCCTGCTTGCCCAGCCCCTCTGCCTTGCGCGACAGGCTTCTGGCCTTGCGACGCATTTGTTCTGCCGTTTTTGGGTTCGTCTCCCCGGCGGCCCGCCGACGGAGCGCCTCGGCGCCGCGAGCCAGCTTGCCGGCGCGGCGCCTCACAGCCCCGCATTCCTGCAGCGGGCGCAGGTTGCCCGCGCCGTGGAAGGCGGCGCTCGCCGGCGTCGGGTCGTTCGGTGCCTGCGCTGCGGGCTGGCAGGCTTCGCCCAAGCATTCCGCGATCGGCTCGAGCCTCGCCGGAACTCCGTCGACACGGGCGTCGTAGACGTCGAGCTCGAGATCTGCGTCCAGGGCCGACAGCCTCCCGTCGGTGAGGAAGAAGACGTCGTCGCCGCTGGCGCCGGCGTCGAGGAATGCCGATTCGCCTTCCGCGGTGCCGGACGACATCAGCGAAACACAGCCCTCCCCCGAGCGGGACGTACCGGGATCGCCCGCGGAGGCCGTGCAGTCGCCGACCCCGACGGACTCGTACTGATACACGTCCCACTCTCCGTTCGAATCGCCCGCGACCAAGGAGTCGAAGGCGTTGAAGAAGACGCGGCCGTTGTCGAGCATGAAGCGGGGCCGGTAGAGCGAGCTGCCGTTGAGGATCGTCGGAGGCTGAGGAAGGACGGCCGCGAGCAGGCCTTTTTCCCAGGCCCGCCGGGCGTCGAACAGCGGCTGGATCAATCCTGCGTACGTAAAGGCGTTGGGAGCGCCGTCGGTTGGATTGCAGGACACGCAGTCCAGCTGGTCGGTCACCGTGTCGTAGCGGAAGACCTCCTGGGCCGGTTCCCCGCCCGCCGCTTCGCGGTTGTCATAACCGGTGAGGCTGCGCTGCGACATGAAGGCCAGGTAGCGCCCGTTCGGTGAGCTTGCGGCGCTGATCCGGAAGGTCACTCCCACCTGGTTCAAGGCCACCCCCCAGCTCCGCGAATCCTCGGGCGCAAGCGTCGCGATAAAGAAGACGCCTGCCGATTCGTCCCAGCGGTAGAGGTTCGGTTCCCCTGCGACCGCGCTCTCGCCGCTCCCGTTCGGGGCGCCGTCGAGCACGCCTTTGGCGACGAAGTAGAGGGACGATGCATCGTCGGCGAGTCCGGACAGGATGCCCTGGACTTCCGCGCTTTCGCCCGACCCTTCGGCCGGGGCCGTGACATCGGTGAGCGTGCTGCAGCCCGCCGCCGGCGCCCCGGCTGGGATCTCGCATCGATACAGATCGGCGCCGGCCGGGCTCGCGTCCGGGGTCAGCTGCTGCGAGTCGGTGAAGAACGCGACCGTCCCCGCCGGGTTGGCGCCCTGGAAGATCGGATTGGCGGTCCCGGCACCGGTTCCCCCTTTGACGACGTCGAGGCGCACGGACTCTTCGGTGCCGGCGTCCCACACGTACAGTCCGGTCAGATGATTGCCGTTGACTGCGGAGTAGTCGCCTTTGCTCCAGAAGATCCGGGAACCGTCATCCGAAACGGCGTGCTGCAGCGAACCCTCGTCGGAGCCGACCACCGTTGGCCCGGTCGCCACCGTCCCGCCTTCGGCATCCGGCAGAACGCTCACGGCCCGCAGCTGCCCAGCCGCCCACTCGAAGAGCCTGTAGGTCTCGGAGGCTTCGCCGCCGGTAAGGGGCGCCCGCGATCCGAGCACGATGTGGTCCAGCGAGGGGTTGCTCCCGACGATGTTCACGCCGGGAAGCGCATCGCCGCCGAACTCGGTTCCGGGCGGGACGTTGGCGAAGCCTTCCTTGCCGGTGGCGAGCGGCGTGTAGAGGGCTGGGTCGGTGTTCCGTCGCAGGTAGGGAGTCCGTTCCGACGCCTGCGGCGACAGCGCCGTCCCGCTCAGCGGTTCGACCAGCGACCGCTCGAGGTCTGGGCTGAATAGCCTGTATTCCCCCTGGTAGCCGAGCGGCAAGAGCGAGACCAGTTCGTTGGGCGGCATGATGTCTTCGGAGGCCCACCCGGTCGCGCCGCGCCGCGCCAGCGCGCTCGCTGCTTCCCAGCTCCGGTTTCCCTGAGGGGATTCGACGATTGGATTTCTGCTGAGGTACGCCAGCGCGTCGCCCGTCTCGCTGGCCTGTATCAGTCCATCTTCGTTTCCGAGCAGAATGCCTCCCTGCTTATTCGGCGGGGACGCCATCTCCCACACGCGCGAGTCGATCAACTGAAAACCGAGCGCGGCGAGCTGAGTCGTGAAGACGTGGTCACCCGCACCTGGACCTTCCTGCGCTCCTTCTTCGTTCTCGGCGACAACACGGTAGTGATAGGTCGTCTCGGGTTGCAGGCCCGAGACGACCTGCGACACACGGATGGGTTCATCGCCATCACCGATTTCAGCGCCGCCCACTGGGGCGCTGGTACACACGTTGACGGAGCAGTCGGCCGGACCGTACTCGAACCGATAGGTCGTCTCGCGGCTGCCCGGATTGATCTCCGCGTGCAGGAGGGCAGAGTCAGCCGCCACACCCGAAGCCCAGGCACGTTCGACCAGCGGCGGACCCACGTAAGCGTTGTATCCGAAGATCTCCACCTGCGAGAGACCTTCCGAGGGAGCGTTGGCGGCGAAGACCGTTTCCGCCGCCCCGTGCACCCCGACGCCTTCGGAGAGGGAGAGTTCACCTTCTTCGCTCGGTGCGGCAAAGGACTCCATTAGTTCCCCGGCTTCGTTAAAGCGTACGATCCCCGGGTTGGCGGTGGTGTGGGTGAGGTAAACGTCGTTCGTCGTCGGGTCAACCGCGACGCTGAAGGCGCTTACGAACTCGAGCGGTTCACCCGCTTCGCTGTAAGAGGTACCATTGCCAACAGGGAAGGCAGAGGGGGTGAAGGGACGAACGTTCCCTGACCATTTGTTGACGTACAGGGTGCCGTTCGTGTCGACCGCTAGGTTGGCCGGGCCGCCGAGTTGGGTCCATGGGATCTGCGTAATCGGTTCGCCCGCGCTGCCGAAAATTCTGATCGTGTCGTTTTCGTAGTCACTGGCGTAGATGGTGCCGTTCACATCTACAGCAACTCCGCTCAACTGGAGGAAGCCGCCGATCGCGTTCGTTCCCGCGCCGGGGCCAGCCGTGAATTCAGCCGGTTCTCCATCCGCCTGAAACGCCGTGACCGCATTGCCGCTGGTCACGTACACCTCGTGGGTGGTCTGATCCACGGCCACCTGCGTTTTGCCGGGGTGAGAACTCAGCGCTAGCCCGGTGATCTCGTTGCCGGAGATATTGGGAGCCGTGCCGCCATAGCCGACCGGTTGGCCTTCGAGGTCGAACTTCAGCAGCGACCCCTCTTCGTGGTCGATGACGTAGACGACTTCGGCGCCTTCGTCGACGGCGATCGCTGCTGCCTTGCCGAACCCGGTTGCTTCGGTGCCGTCGGGCCCGAAGCTCGTGCGGTAATCCGGAGCGACAGCGGCAGAGGCTGCGGCGGGAAGCAACCAGACGGCGAGCAGGGTGAGAAGGGCGCCGACCACGATGGAGCGGTGCCTGGCGGATCGAGTCGCCCCGGTCGGCCGGCCCCGGCCATGGGGACCGTTACCCCTCTCACGTGCTGCTCTCATGCCTGCTCTCTTTCTCTTCGCTCAGAGAAGCAACGCGCCGCCTGCTGCTCCCCAGCCGCTCACTCTTACGGTTCGAATTCCGCGTTTACGGGGGTGTTCATATTGATCACGGAGTTGAGTCCAAGTGGTTCCGGACTGCCGCCGTTGACGCTCTGGGACAGGTGGTATTCCGTTCCTTTTTCTTCGATCTGCTGGTGCACCTGGTTGTAACCGTTCGATTTGAGGTTGTTTTCGAAGACAGTGGCGCTCACGTTCAGGTCGGGGCTCCTGATCTCGGTGATCACGCTTCCAGTCCAGCTGACGGGGACTACTCCGAAGGCGCATTTCATTTGCGCGAAGACCCCGAAGGCACCCGACTGCGGCGAGAGAAGAAGGCCGTAGGATTCCTGCGCCGCATCCAGGTAGACCGGGGTGACGTTGAGATCGGAGACGTCGACTTCTCCCGCCGAGAAACCTGGAGTGGTGCAGTTAAAGGAGCCCCATTTGCAGCCCTGGAAGCGGAGGCTATCGACAACACCTTTGGTGCCGCTGGTGAATTCCCCTTCTCCCACGGTTTTTTGGCAACTGGCGGTACCGCCCGGCCACACGCGGTCGAAGGTATTGCCCAGCAGATTGAAGGGCATGGCGGACATTCCTTTTTTGTCCCATGAGAGCTGCGGTCCGTCCGCCGAAGCGGCGCTCGGGCCGGCGGCCGCGATGGTCGCGAGCGAAGCGATGAGTACGAGACCTAAAACGGCGATTCGCCTCGGGATTCCTTTGGGTTGACTGGGTTGACTTACCATTTGCTTGCGAACTCCTTCTCCCAGGCGGACCCTGGGGTTGGTTTTCGTTATGTGCACGGCCCTCGGCGCCGGCCAAGTTGCCCTTGGCCCGGTGTCGGGGTCGTGACTTTCCTGCCGGTTCACGGTCTCAGCCGGTTACCGCGTAGGTCCCCACGGCTCTTGCCGGGTTCGTCGTAGTAACTCCTGAGCTGCCCACGAACCAGAGCAGAGCACCGCTGGTTCCCGTGCCGACTTCGGTAGGAGCCGAGAGGGTCTCCGGCTTCTGCACGAAGGGCACGGGTGCGAATAGGTTCTGCGCCGCCCCCATGTAAACGCAGAGGAAGTCGGCTGGCGCGGTCGGAGCTGAGACGCTGCCGAGGCAGTTGGCGGGCTGACCGAAGGTTTCGGAACCGGGATCGTATTCTTCCCCGGCCGAGTTGACGACTCCGACGTCGAGCGGGCCGAGGGGCGCTTCCAGCGGAATCGAGAACTCGATCGCCGTGTTGAAGAAGTCGAGTTCCCTCGTGTGCGCAGCGCTGAAGGCGCCGGTCTCAGTCGCGTTCGGGGGCAGGACGTTGTCCGGCGTCCACGGTTCGCCTTCGTCGCCTTTTTCCCCGTCGCAGATTTCCTGTTTGCTCGCCGGCGTTCCTTCGACCTGTACGGAAGCACCGCCATTGGCGCAGCCGGGGGCGCTGCCGAGGACTTGGACGCTTTTGCCCGTGGCGCCGGTCGCTCCGGTTCCCCCGGTGTCCCCTTTTGCGCCCGTGTCGCCCTTGGGTCCCTGGGCTCCATCGAGGCCGTTGGCGCCGGCCGGTCCCTGGGGGCCCTGAGGCCCGCGCGGACCACGGGGCCCCTTCTTGCCCTTCTGGCTCGCCGAGGCGCTGGCCCCGCCGTCGCCCGAGCCGCCGTTGGCGGCGATCGCGCCGCCGGTGAGCGCGGCGACAAGGGCGACGACCGCAACTATCAATCCTGCCTTGCCGAACGGTTCTCTAAGTCGATGGAACATCCGTTGCCTCCTCCTTCCGACCGGCAGACCTGGGCTGGCCGCGTTAACTGATGACGGCAAACCCCTGAGTCGGTCGAACACCTCTGATTTGATCTCTCCTGCCGGCCCTCCCTGGGTCAGCGGCAAAAGCAAAGCACATTCTTGTCAGATGTGCAATGAGAATTTTCTGAAAGTAGGAGCTGCCTCCCATACCGACAGGAACAGTCGTTTACCGGTAGCGCCAAGCGGTTTGCGGACAGGCCCAGATGGCCCCGACACCGGGTTACCGGGGAGGCGGCTCTGTGTTTGAGTCGCGCTTTTGCTTGAAACCGCCCGGCCGACGATCAGGCGCTAGATATACGAGCCCGCGACGGTTGCCAGGCAACTCGGCGCCGCCGAGTTGTGCTCGCGGCCGGCCCGAAAGAGCGGTTCACAGCTACCCGCCGGCCGCTTCGGTCGCGAGCACTGCCGCTCGCTCGGCGCCGAGGAAGGGGCTGAGGGTGAATTCGACGAGGTCCGGCAGGAGGGCCGGCAGCTCCTCGGTTTCACCGTCGAGGATCGCGCGGGTGGCCAGGGAGACGATCCCGCCCAGGAGGGAGTCTTCGGTGCTGGGCGGAAGCTCTCCGCCGGCCGGTGTCTCGCCGCGCCCCTGAGCAAGCGGGGGAACGCAGGCGAGGATGGCCTCGCGGAAGCGGATGGCGATGGTGGGCGTGGCGCTCACCGGCTCGACCAGGAAGAAACGAGCGAGCGCGGGTTCGGCAGCGAAAAAGGCGAGCCCGGCGTGCAGGGCCGCGATCACGCGAGCGGGCCAGTCGGTCTCGGCGGCGGCCGCGGCGGCAAGCAACTCTTGGAGATGGTCGCGCACGGCGTCGAAGGCAGCGACGAAGCAGTCCTCTTTGCCGTCGAAGTGGCTGTAGAAATCGCGGGTCGAGACGGATGCCAGCTTGACGACCTCGGTGATGGTCGTGGCCCGGTAGCCGCGATCCGCTACCACCGACACCATCGCAGCGAGCAGGCGCTCGCGCTGGGAGTCGAGTATCTGCTCGCGTGAGAGGCCGTGATGGCCTCCCGGGAGCGGGCCGAACTCAGTCAACCCGCTTTTCTCCCCAGTACCCGCGTTCCGCCACATCCGGGAGATTACCCGGGGTGGGAAGCATCCGAACTGCCAACAGGGCCTACCCGCCAGCGCGTCGCGGAGGCAGGGCCCCGAGCTCCTCGGCTGCCGCGGCAGCCCCGAGATATGGCAGCACCGCCGCGTACATCAGCTTGGGCACGGTCTCCTCCTCGGGTGGCATCGGGCCGCGGCGACGGGCCATGGCGCGAACCTCGTTGAAGATGGAACCGCCGAGACACTCCGCGTTGGCACGTGTGAGGTTAGGTGGCGCCGTCGGCTCGGCGCGACCCTCGTCGATGAGATCGAGGTACGCCTCGATCTCCTCCTCGAGCAGAAGGGCCGTGCGCTCGCCTTCGGCTCCCGCGCAGCGGGAATCGGGGAGAGTCCCCCGGGCGATCAACTCTGCTCCCATCCACCCACCTCCAACGCTCGTCCGCCGACGCTCGCGCGACCGGCCATGAGCAACCCGGACGATCCTAACGCGGGGTTAACCGCGATTGCCAGGGGGCGCGCCTGCGGTGCTAACCCGGCAGGGCCCTCAGGCGAGCGCGGCTTGCCGGCCGGCCGCGGTCGCGTCGCGCGCGATCCGGCTGGCCTCGCTCTGGCCCAGATAGGTGCGCAAGACCAGCTCGGCTATCTCCGGCAAGATGTCGGGGAGGCGGTCTGCCTCGCCGACGATGAGCCGCTGGTAGGCGGACCAGAACACCGACCCGGCCAGGGTCTGCTCGACGGTCGAGGGCAGCTCGGCACCGCGCGGGTTGAACTCGCGGCCGGCACGGAACAGGGGGACGAAGGCCTTGGTCGCCCGCTCGTATCGCTCCTTGATCGCCGGGCCGACGGTGGGACCCTCGACGATGACGGCCTTGGCGATCATCGGCTCGGCGACAACCATCTCGACCATCGCCCCCAGGGCAACCACGACCTGCTCGGCCCAGGGCAGCGACTCGCTTGCCAAACGCTCGCGGACGGCTCTTTCAGCCGAGTGCACGGCGCCGTCGAAGAGGGCCAGGAAGGCGTCCTCCTTCCCGGAAAAGTGCTTGTAGAAAGTCTTGTAGCTGACCCTTGCCCGCTTGACGATCAGCTCGACGGTGACGTCGTTGTAGCCGCGCTTGGCGACGAGCTCCGCCATCGCCCGCAGAATTCGGCGACGCTGATCGGCGTGGGTGCTCGACCGGGTGACCGTGGCGGGAGGCTCCGCCAACGTGGCCCGTGACTCGCGTCCCGGTAGTGCGCGCATAAACATCAGAATACTGACAGCGACGACCATGGCAAGGCTTTTTCGGCCGAGTCCGTTAACGCCGCTGGAACGAGGCAGGCAGAGAAACCGCCTCGAGAGCGGCCCTCGTCTTCGCAAACGTCTATCTACTGATCTGATCCAGGGACCACGACCGCAAGAAACAGACGGCTGGGAGCACATAAGATTTTCCGTAGGTAGTAGTAGTTTTCCCAGGCTTTGTCGACGGGGAACGAGCGAGAGGCGCTGATCCGGGTAGCGGACCGACTCTGCGTCGAGTTGGGCCGTGCGGGCAGTGGCGAAGCCTCGACCGATGGGCGGCTTCTCGACGGCTCTTCGGGGGGGGCCGCGGGGATCCTCGGTCAGGAGGATGAGCAGCTCGTCGCGACGATGCGGCGAGGGCTCGCGGGGATTGCTGACGTAGTGGGACTAGCCAAATACGAGGGTACGCCGCAACATGACGCCGTCTGCGCAGCTCTGGACGGAGCCGAACTCGTCCTGCGCGGCGAGCTGGTGCGCGGCGATACGACGCAACTGCCCCTGTTGATGCCGAGCTTCGTATTCTTGGTCACCTTGCCGATCGTCGAGCAGGACGTTGCGCTTGCTCTCTCGCGCCGCACCTCCGAGCTCGTTAGCGAAACGCTGTGTACAAACGATCTGCGCACGCTGGATGGATGCGAGCCCGACTGCCAGGACCAGGCCCGGCCATCTCGCGACAGTCGGTCGGATTCAGGGTGAAGCCCGAAGGACCGGGGCAAGGTTTCTAGCGCTTCGGGGAGCCGGCTGGACTCCAGGGGTCCGGCAGCCCGCAGCCAGGGCCAAGCAACCGCAAACCCACGTCGGCATCACCCCAGCGCTACCGTGAGTCGATGGCGTCTCGCGACCTGTGGCCGTCCGTTTCCTACGAGGACTGGAGCGAGACCTGCGACACGCTTCATGCGCATACGCAGGTGTTGGGGAAGATCGCCGCGACGCTGGCCCCGCCTGAGCCACAGCTCCAACACGCCGCGCTGCGGCTGACCGGGCGGGGCTGGGAGACGGCGCCGCTGCCGGCACCGGACGGCTCCGGGGCGCTGGTCGTGGCGCTGGATCTGCACAGCCATGAGGCGGTCGCTGAGCACAGCGATGGGCGGACTCGGCGACTGCCGCTGACCCCGCACCGCGCCGTCGGCGAGGTGACCCGGGAGCTGCTGGCAGCGGTGAGCGACCTGGTCGGCACGGTCGAGATCGACCCGACGCCACAGGAGGTGACCTGGAGCGCCCCGCTGGACGAGGACACCGAGCACGCGACCTACGAACCCGACGAGGTCGCCGCCTACTTCGCCGCAGCGACCCAGGCCGCCCTCGTACTCACTGCCTTCCGCGCGCCCTATCGCGGCCGCTCGACCCCGGTCAACGCCTGGTGGGGCTCCTTCGACCTCGCCGTCAGCCTCTTCTCCGGCCTCCCCGTCGAGCCGCCCTCAGACGACTTCATCACCCGCAACGCAGGGGACGTTCAGCAGGTCGAGGTGGGTTGGTGGCCGGGCGATGGCCGCTACGGCAAGGCGGCGTTCTTCGCCTACGCGCATCCGGCTCCCGACGGCTTCGGCGAGGTCACCCTCGATCTCGACTGGGACGAGACCCTTGCCGCGAGCGCCGAAGGAACGCCGCCACCGGTCGTATAGATCACCCTGCTGGGAACTTCAGCCGTTGACGGCCTTCTTCAGCTCCGCGCCGGGACTGAACTTCGCCGCCGTTTTCGCGGCGATCTGAATTGACTCTCCGGTCTGCGGATTGCGGCCCACCCGAGCCGGGCGGGCGGCCGTCGAGAATTTTCCGAAGCCGGTGAATTTGACCTCGTTGCCGGCCGCGAGCTGAGCGGTGATCTCCTCGATCGTCGCCTCCACCGCGCGCTTCGCCTGGCCCGTCTCGAGCCCGGTCCGCGCGGCTACCTGCTTTGCCAACTCATCCTTGGTCGTAATCGACATCTCGTCTCCTTGAAGTAGGGGCACAGGGCTCCGGTCAGCCCTGCTGTCCACAAGGTGTTCTACAGACCGAGGCGGGCGGAGCTATCCGCAGCGCATAAGTGCGACTCGACCAACCGGCCTGAGCGAGCCGACCGCACTCCATGGGAGGGCGGTCGGCTCGAGCGGGCAGTGCAGCGTTTACGGGTACACGGTTGCCGCCGACACGTGTTCGGTGTCGAATTTCTGGATCGTCGTGTTGGACCCCGCTGGGGAGGGGAGCGCGGACTGGGCGTTGATCACGCCGTTGATGCTGATCGGGATGTAGCCGAACACGATCAGGACGCAGCCGCTCGCGCCGGGAGTGGCGAACGAGTTGTCGACGCTGGTCCCTTCGGCGATGTCCGTTATGCCACTGGGGGATGTCGTCGATTTCGAACCTTCCACGCCGGTGATCGGCGAGTTGGGCGGTGGCGGGCTGGTGGTCCCGGTGATCAATTCGAGTTTGATCGGAGTGGTGTTCGAGCCGACGTAGCAATTTTTGCCGAGCGCCTGGTGGAGGAAGTGGACCTTGACCGGGAGGGACGCCGGTTGGGCCAGCTGGTTGCCCGGTTTGTTGGCAAGCTCGATCACGGCATAGAGCTCCAGCCCTTCCGGGGGGAAGAATTCTTCGAGCCAGGAGAGGCCGGTAAAGCCGACGACGCCGCCGGGAACTGTCTGGTTGGCCTGTTGCAGACCGCCAAACGAGTTGAAGTCGAACGCGCCGCCGCCGGTCATCCCCCCGCTCAGCGCGATCGGTTTGGAGATCGGGATTTCCACGTTCCCCATTTGCAGTTCCCCGCCGCTGACGACCGAGCGGTAACAAGTTGCGATCAGCGGGTTCTGGCCCGGATGCGGGCAGCCTGTGAACTGTTCGTAGCCGGCCGCCGGCGTCGATGTCGCCCCGGCGCCGGGCGCCGTCAATGCCGTGAACGCAGCGAGTGCAGCCGCTGCGGCGAACAGTCTGCGCATGTACCTGAAATTCATCTCGTCTCCTTCAAGAAAGATTGACCAAACGATCAAGCTTTCTTGCACAAAGGGCGTCTGTCAAGCCCGGCGCTCCGTTCGAGCTCAGCTCAAGGGTGCGCGGTTTCCGGTTGTTGAGCTCGCCGGGCGCCGGCCGCCCGGTTCACGAGCCCCCAGACGACCAGGGTGCCGGCGGCGACGAGCGGGGCGAAGGCCGGGATCGCGAAGCGGTAGTCGTAGCTCTTCGAGACGATCGGGAGGAAGAGGAGCATCAGGGCGGTGGCGGCGAAGAGGATCATGCCGGCGCGGGGGCGGCCGGAGAGAACCCAGGGCCCGAGCAGGCAGAGAGCGAGCAGCGCGGCCATCCAGAAGTTGACGACGCGGGTGATCGCCTCCCAGACGACGAACGGCTCGATGTCTCCGTGGTCGGCCGCGGGATCGTCGGGGTACAACAGGGACTGCCAGGATTCGACGAATTCGTTGGTGCCGCTCCGGTCCACTCCGTAGAGCAGGTAGGCCACGAAAGCGTCCCCCGTGAGGTCGCCGTAAGCGGGCGCGTTGGGACTGAACAGCCGCCGCGTATCCAGCCAGACGGCGTTCAGGTAGTCGAGCGGCTGCCCGCGGAGCGCCGCCTCCGACCAGTCCTGCAGCTCCTCCATCGCCTGCGGATCGGGCGAGAGCAGATAGGGAGGTCCGTACAGCCGCTGCGCTGGCGATTCGGGGCTGTAGATGTATTCCTCGCCCGAGTGATAGCCGCGCTGCGAGGCCGGAGTCGTCTCGCAGAGTTCCTCGGTGCCGGCCGGCGGCTGGAACTTCCCGCAGTCCGCCCACGGCCCGACGCGGCCGTAGAGATTCCAGGCGTTGTTCGAGGTGAGGGTTCCGGGGAGGTCCGCCTCGGCGCTGCGCCAGGCCGCGTAGGCGCCGACCGTGACCAGAGCGACGGCGAACGAGAGGCCCGCGAGCACGACCGTGCGGCGGGTTGGGCGGCCCGTGTTGAACAGCAGCCAGAGGGAGACGATCGCGATCAGCCCGAGGCCGACCGTTCGGTCCCAGACGGCAAGGCCGGCGCAGATGCCGGCTATCGCCGCCCACCAGGTGCGATCCTCGGCGGCCCGCACCGTCGCGTAGAGGGTCGCGATCAGCAGGAAGACGAAGAGGGCGTCGCTGAGGGCCGCGTGCTCGAGGAGGAGCTCGTCGCCGCCCAACGCGATGACCGCGGCGGGCACCAGCCCGAGCCACCCCGGCCCCCCGCAGCGGCGGACGGCGAGGAACAGCAGCACCGCGGCGACCAACCCCATCGCGTGCTGCACGACCACGACGGCGAGCAGGTGGGGAACGGCCGCGTGGATGGCGGTCAGGAACATCGGGTAGCCGACCATCCGGATCGGATCGGCCCAGATCGATTCGAACGCTCCCTGGAAGTAGATCCCGCTGTCCGAGTACCCGGTGAAGGCGGGGTTCCAGGCAACCGTCAGCCAGACACGCAGCACCAGACCGACCCCGAGCAGCACCAGCAGCCCGACGATCGCCGGACGGGCGCGGACCCACTTCTCGACCTCCCCCTGGGTGCGTCGCGATCGGTCGGGTCCAACCGCGAGTTCCCCCCGGAACAGGTAGGCCGCCGCCGTCAGAACGAGGGACGACAGCATCGCGACCCAGAGCCCCCAGTCGACTTCGACGGAGGACGCCTGCAAGCCGACCGGCTCACGGGTGGAGCCGGCGATGTCGACGACGTTGATCGCGGCGATCGCGAAGCTGAGCAGGCCGAGGCCGAGCGCCACGGTCGGCCACGGCCGCCTCGGGATCAGGAGCAGCGCGGCGATCAGCGCGAGCAGCAAGGTGTAGGCCCCGGCCCCGCTGAGTCCCGACTCCGCCCCCGACAGCGACACTTCCCAGGGGGCGAGCGAACCGATCGCGAGCGTGGCGCAGGCGGCGAACGCGACCAGGCGCGGGGTGAGGACGGTGGGCCTCGGCTCAGCCAAGGGGGGTCCAGTGAAGTGGGGTGAGGACGCCGGCGGCCACGAGCTGGGCCGCTTCGCCGCGGTGCGGGGAGTAGACCTCGATCTGCAGTTCCGGCCGTTCCTCGAAGACGACGTAGGCACTGTAGGAGTCGGCGGAGCCGAACGTCACGTAGCCGTCGCCCTCGACCAGCGGGTCGCCCTCGGCGCGCGCCGCCCGCTCGAGGCTGCGCTGGGCTTCGTCGACCGGATAGCTGGCGATCGTCAGGGAACCGGACTGGGAGTCGGCCGTCTCCGCATCCCCGCCCGGATAGCGGAGGAAGATGTTCCCGTCCGGATCCCGCTCGAGTTCGAAGCGATCGGTTCCGGTCCGCGGGCCGATCCAGTACGCGGTCGGTTCGACCGTGCGCGCGCGGGTGAGGAGATCGTATTCCGTCAGGGTCAGCGCTTCCGCACCCGGTTCGGAGGAGCCCGCCGTTCGCTCGGAGTCACCGTCGCTGCCGTCGAGGATGAGGACGAACAGCAGCAGGGCTGCGAGCGCGGCGGCGATGCCGACGCGCACCTGCCAGGTCACGCCCCGGATCTCTGCACCAGCCACATGTCGCGCTTCTGACAGCGAACGGAGAGGAGCTCCCAGCCGTCCTTGATCCGGCAGCTCCAGCCGCGGTAGCCGACCTGGCCCTTGTAGATCCTGGTGATCGGAGTGGGTGGGGTGATCAGGCAGCCGTTGCGGGGAGCGCAGAACTTCTTGTGGGCGCGGTGGGCCACTAGTTTGCCCGCCTGGCAGCCGATGCCCTTGGTTTCGACGTAGCTGTAGGCGCCCTCGCCGGGGAGCAGGCCGCAGACCCGCTTCGGATCGGCCGGGGGGGCTGCGCGGACCAGGGTGAAGCTCTCGGTGAGGACGACGCCGTTGACCGACCAGGTGACCGTGTGGCGGCCGGGGATGCTGGTGGTGACCGCGTTCACGTACAGGGCCCCCTGGCTCGCCTGCTGTTCCTCCGCGCACAGCTGTTTCCCGGTCGGGAAGTTGACACAGACGGAGTAGGTGGCATCGGCGCCGTTGCTGCGGAAGAAGGCGCCGACCCGGTCGCCGACGTTGCACTGCGAGGAAGGCGGGTCCGAGCGATCCCGGCCGCAGGCGATGTAGGCGTCATAGGTGGCCGAGGCGGTGGCCTGCTCGCCGGCGAGCGCCTGCGGAGCCGCGCTGGCAAGGGTCGCGGCCACGGCGAGAAGGGCGCAGAGGCCCAGCCTGAGCAGAAGTAGGGAGCGCACTCCGGCGCAAGGCTAACGCCGAACCCGGAGATGGCGTCGACGAAGAAGCAGCGCGGCGCGAGCGGCCGGCGCTCGCGCCGCGTCGGTTCCTAGGTCAGTACCACTTGCCGCGGGCGAAGCCGCCGAAGGCGATCAGACCGATAAGGGCCACGATCAGCCCGATCCAGAAGCTCCAGACGATCATCACGACGATGCCGATGATGACGAGGATCCCACCAAGCGAGATGCCGCCGATGCCGGAACCTCTGTCTGCTCTGGTGCTCATTGCTCCTCCTTGCTCTCTCTCCCTTTGCTGCCTTGCGGTCAGCGACCAGGTACCCGGAATCGCTCCCTGAGCAACATCAGGCCGGCGCTGCGATGCGCGCCTCCTAGCGCTCGGCGTTCGCCAGGGCCGCGTGGAGGCGGACCGTGGTGCCGTGGGCGCCGGAGCGGATCTGGACCAGGTCGCAGAGTTGGTTGGCGAGCCAGAGGCCGCGGCCGCTGAGCTGCGTCTGCTCGGGACGCACCCGGCCGGCCAGCGGTTCCTCGATCACTCCCTCGTCCTCGACCTCGACGACGAGGCGCCCGCCGTCGCGCCAGACCCGCAGGGTGCCGGTGCCGCCGCCGTGGGCGATGCTGTTGGCGGCGAGCTCGCTGCTCGCGAGCACGAGGTCGGCCGCGCTCTCGGCTGGCATCCCGACCAGTGCCGCCGCCCGCTCGACCCGGCGGCGCACTTGCGGCAGGCCGTCGCGGGCAAAAGCGAACGCGTCCATGGCGGGAGGGCGGCCGGGGAATTCGCCGGCGAAGCAGTCGATCTGGTCCAGGTATCCGGAGACCGCCTCAGCCGCGCCTCCGGCCACGTGTTGGTGGGAGTCGGCGATCCGGTCCAGCACCTGGTCGTCGAGGGCGCTGCCGTCGTAGGGGCAGAGCAGGGACCAAGCGGGGTGGCCGCCGAAGGCGACGTTGAGCAGCGACTCGTGACGCTGGCACTCGTCGATCTCGTGGTGCTCGCGCCCGGGCCAGACCGGTTCGCCGATGCCGCGCGCCGGTCGGCCCCGGCAATCCTCGACGAACTGGCGCCAGAAGGGAATGATCCGGGCCGGGTTGCGGCCGAGGCCCTCCATGTCGGCGAAGTAGATCTCGAGAGCATCGTCGCCGAGCTCGTCTTCGAGCAGCTCCGTGCGGGTCTGGCTGACCGCGACCGCGGCCGATTCACCAGCCTCCAGCGCCACGTGCAGGAACGGCACGGTGCCGTCCAGGAACTCCTGGTCATCCGCGTAGATCAGCGCTTCGTGTCGAAATTCAGGCATCGCCACAGGAACACCTGTTCCCGACTCTGGCTTCCGAAAACTGCATGAACTCGAGTATCTGCACGTATGGTGGAGAAATGACCGACTTCCTGGTCAAGCGCGACGACCTCCGCGAGTGCCGCGTCGAAGAGTCGGGCACGCCGGACATCGAGCGGGGGCAGGCGCTGCTGCGGGTCGACAGCTTCGGGCTGACCGCGAACAACGTCACCTACGCGGTGATGGGCGAGGCGATGTCCTACTGGAACTTCTTCCCCGCCGAGGACGGCTGGGGCCGGGGCCCGATGTGGGGTTTCGCCGAGGTCGAGCGCAGCGAGGCCGAAGGGGTCGTGGCGGGCACGCGGGTGTACGGGTACCTGCCTCCCTCATCCCACATGGTGGTGAAGCCCGCAAGCACCGACCCGAGCGGGTTCGTCGACGCCTCGCCGCACCGGGCGGAGCTGCCCTCCGCCTACCACCGCTATCTGGCGACCGGCGAGGACCGCTTCTACCGGGCGGACACCGAGGAGATCCAGATGCTGCTGCGGCCACTCTTCTTCACCTCGTTCCTGATCGACGACCAGCTCGCCGACGAAGACCTGACCGACCGCGGGCCGATCGTCCTCGCCAGCGCCTCGAGCAAGACGGCGATCGCGGCCGCCTTCATGCTGGCCCAGCGCGAGGGCGTCGAGCTGATCGGCCTCACCTCGCCGCGCAGCGCCGAGTTCGTCGCCGCGCTCGGGCTCTACGGGCGCACCGTCACCTACGACGCGATCGAGTCGCTCGAGCGCGGTCCGGCGACCTTCGTCGACTTCGCCGGCGACGCCGCGGTGCGGCAAGCGGTCCACGCCCATTACGGCGACGAGCTCGTCCACAGCATGGCCGTGGGGGTCACCCACTGGGAGGACTTCGGCACCGGCGGCGGATTCGGCGCCCGCGAGGGCGAACTCCCCGGCCCGCGCCCGACTTTCTTCTTCGCCCCCACCCGGGTCAGCAAGCGCGCCGAGGACTGGGGTCGGGTCGGCCTCGAGCAGCGCGTTGGCGACGCCTGGCACCCCTTCTGCGAGTGGACCGGCGGCTGGCTGGAGTCGCTGCGCGGGCGCGGCTTCGACGCCCTCGAACGCGCCTACCTCGACGTGCTCGAGGGCCGGGTGGCGCCGAACACGGCGCACGTCATCTCGCTGTAGCGGGCGCCGGTCACCCCTGCCGGTTCGGCGGAAACGAGCGCTGACGAAATTCGGCCGCTTGGGCGAGGAGCGGCCGTTAGCATGGGCCGCGATGGTGCGGCGCCTCGCGATCCTCGGCCTGTCCGCCCTGCTGCTGGTCGGCGTCGTCGCCTCCAGCGCGACCGCGGCCGCGCCAACTGCCAGCGGCCTGCGGTTCCTCGGCTGCATCACCGGCAAGCTGCCGCCGTTCGGGCGGATGCCGTTCGCTCCGCGCCCCGGCGGCTGCACGCCGATCCGCCCGGCCGTGCTCGACGCCGAAGGCTCGGGCCTCGCCTATCCCGTTTCGCTCGCGGCCAGCCCCGACGGCCGCTCGCTCTACGCGGCCTCACCCCGCGACGACACCGTGATCGGCCTGCGGGCGCGGCCGCTGAAGTGGCAGAGCTGCCTCAGCGCCAACGACGAACCGGGCCCGCCCGGCAAACAGCCGTGCAAGCTGCTGCCGAACGCGGGCAAGGAAGACGTCCTCTCCGGCTTCAACGGCGTCAGGTTCGTCACCGTCAGCCCCGACGGGCGCAACGTCTACACGGCCTCGGCCGACCACTCGCTGGGGATCTTCGCCCGCAGCCGCGGCACCGGCAGGCTCACCTACAAGGGCTGCATCACCGGCGCGACCGACGCCAACAGCACCGGCAAACGCCGCGTCTGCCGGCCGATCCCGACCGCGACGCCGGTCCACGAAGGCATCTACTCCGGGCTGGGCGGGCCCGCTTCGCTCGCCTTCAGCCCCGACGGCCGCTTCGTCTACGTCGCGGCGCGGGCGGATGCCGCGGTCAGCACCTTCGCCCGCAACCCGAACGGCTCGCTCAGCTTCCAGGGCTGCCTCACCGGCGGCATCACCGGCTTCATCGTCGGGTTGAAAACGGTCTGCACGCAGGTGGCGCCGGACAACTCGCACGGGTCCGGCCTGCGCAGCATCAACCGCATCGTCCTCAGCCCCGACGGCAGCTCGCTCTACGCCAGCTCGCCGACGACCTCCTCGGTGACCGAGTTCCGCCGCGACCCGGTGACCGGACAGCTCACCTATCTCGGCTGCATCACGGGCGAAAGCCGCGGGCTCGGTCCCGGCAACCCCTGCCGCGCGATCCCGACGGCCCAGGAAGCCGGCTTCGATTCCGGCATGTGGCTGATCGAACGGCTGATGATCAGTCGCGACGGGCGCTCCTTATATGGAGCGGCGCGGAAGGACGACGCGATCGCCGCCTTCAGCCGCGATCCCGCCACCGGGGCGCTCACCTTCCTGGGGATCGTTGGGGGCCTCGGCGAACCGACCGACGTGGCGCTGAGCCCGGGTGGGCACAGCCTCTACGTCTCGCTGCGCGGCGACGCCGCGATCGCCCGTTTCAGCCGCAACCCCACCACCGGCGACCTCTCCTTCGAGGGGTGCCTGACCGGCAAGCGCTCCGCCGCCCCGCCGACCGGAGGGCGGTGCGGCCTCGTGCAGGGGCGCGGCGGCGTCGCCCAGCGCGGCTTCGGCGGGCTCAGCTCGCTGGCGATCGCCGGCGGCAGCCTCTACGCGACGGCCACCGACCAGTCGGCCGTCAGCCGCTTCGGCATCCCGGCCGACTAGAACCGCGAACGGCGTCGATTGCTGTGGTCAGAACGACAGTAATCGACGCCGTTCAGTTCCCGGTCGCCGAGAAGTGCTGGTAGTCCTTCGGCCAGGACCAGTTGCCGCCCCACTCCCACCCGATCGCCGCGAAGGCGTCGACGACCGGGCCACCAGGATGGATGACGCCCTTGGCGTGGCCGCGATCGGCGAACCGCGCCCCGGCCGGCGGCGAGACGTAGCCGGACTCGGTCACGTAGGGATTCTCGATCGGGTTGACGTCGATCGCGCGGCCATAGGCGTGTTCGGACCAGACGCCGGGGCTGCCGGCGACGAAACGGCAGTTGAAGGCGGAGGTGTTGTCGGCGTCCATGCTGCGGTGGTCGTCGGCGCCGTAGGCGTCGACGAGGCGCATCTGCCGGATCGGGTAATGCAGGCGGAACAGCTCGTGCATCACCTCGACCATGCCGGCGGCGAAATCGCGGTGGACAACCAGACGGCCGCGGTGAATGCGGCCGTCGAAGCCCCAGTGGCTGACGGTCAGCAGGCGCAGACCAGCGAAACCGACGGGGCAGCCCGGGTGCCAGGAGACGCCGCTCATCCGCTGCCGGGTCTGGGCGTCGATGCGCTCGGCCCTTCCCTGGAAACGCGCGATCGCCCGTGCGGTGCCCCCGGCGGGATCCTCGGCCCGGTCGATCGCCGCCTCAGCCCGGCCCTCCGCCGCACCCGCCCCGGTGGCGAGCGCGACGGTCAGCAGCAGCGCCAGCAGCGCTTTCAGGGCGCCCCCGTCTCCGGCCTGATCACGAGCAGGCAGAGGTCGTCGCGGACCGGCTGGTCGGTCCACTCGAGGATCGCCCCCTGGACGCGCTCGACGATCGCCTCCGCCCGCAGGCCGGCGAGCGGGTTCAGCAGCCCCGCGAGCCCCGCGAGGCCGAGCAGCTCACCCCCCTGCCGCACGTCGGTGGCGCCGTCGGTGTAGACGACGACTCCCTCCTCCCGTCCCAGCCGCAGCTCGGCGTTCGCGAGCCGGAGGTCCGGTTCCACCCCGAGCATGAAAGTCGGCCCCTGTGGCTCCAGCTCCCGCAGGCTCGGCAGGTGGAGCGGCAGCGGGTGGCCCGCGACCGCCCACGACAGCGTCGCCTCCCGGGACTGAAAGCGCAGGCAGGCGGCGCTGACCAGCTTCTTCTCGCGGCCGGGCCGGTCGACCAGCGCCTGGTTGGCGAGCGTCAGCAGCTCCGCCGGGTCGCTGGTGGTGGCAGCCAGGGCGGCGAGCCGGGAGCGGGCGAAGGTCGCCAGGCGTGCCGCCTTGGGACCGTGGCCGACGACGTCGCCGACGACCGCGACCGTGGAGCCGTCGGGCCCGTTGGTGAGCAGGTAGAAGTCGCCGGAGACGCCGAGTTCGGAGGGGACGAAGGCGGCCGCGACGTCGACTCCCGCCAGCTCCGGCAGCGAGGGTGGGGCGAGGGCGGCCCGAATCGCCTCCAGTTCCTCGGCCGAGTGCTCGAGCGCGAGCAGGCGCTCGCGGAGGAGCGCGACCGCGACGGCGGTCGCGAGGAAGACAGCGGCTCGCACCCCCAGCGCGAGGCCGAAATGGTCGACCGGCTCGAGCGCGGCGCCGAGCGTGTAGAGGCCGACGCAGACCACGACCGCGACCGCCCCACCCCGCCAGCCGAACCACCAGCTCGCCATCCCGACCGCGACGGCGTAGAAGAAGCCGATGCCGATCTGAGAGCTGGCCCCGAACGCCAGCCAGACGACGAACACCGCCAAGGCTGCGACACAGATCCAGATGACGCGGGCGGCGTTCGACACCGCCGCCACCTTACTTCCGCGAAACGGGAAAGCGAGAGACCGGAAGAAGCCGCCCAGCCGTATAGCTTGCAGCTGATGCTGAAGGAGCGCATGCGACAGTCACGCTTCGCCGCGACGCTGGGATTGGCCGCCACCGCGTTCGGCTGCCTGTCTTGCCTCTTCGTGCCGGCCGCGAGCGCCCGGCCGGCAGCGGTCGAGGTCGGGAAGGTGCGGCTGACGCTGCCGGCAGCGGGGGCGGCGGCGCTGCTGGTCCCGGTCCGCTACCCGATCCAGCTCTCGGGACGGCTGCTGGAGCTCTCGGTCTCGCTGCGCATGCCGGGTCAGGGCGCGCGGCGAACCTTGGTCCTGCACGAACGCGCCAACGCCGGGGTCCGGCGCGTGCCGGAGCAACGGCGGGCCTTCACCTTCGTGCACCGGCTCGGCCTCGGCGGCCGCTCCGCGCGCCTGGTCCGGGAGGAGCTGCGGATGAACGGACAGCTCGGCGTGCGCGTGGGCGCGGTCGGAGCGGCCCGCTTCGCGGGCAACGGCCTCGCCGGGCTCGGCGGGGCCGACCGCGAGACGCAGACGGTCGGCCTCGGGGCCGGGCGCCGGCTCTGCAGCACCCTGCCGGCGATCCGCACCCAGCCCGGCAAGCGGCTCTCGATCCTGCTGCCGGTCTGCGGCTCGCCGCTGCGCTGGCGCATCGACCGCCGGCCCGAACACGGCTCCGCCCGGATCCGCCATGGCCGCCTGATCTACCGCTCGGCGGCGCGCTTCCGCGGCAGCGACGCACTCCGCCTCACCAACCGCGCCGGCCAGAGCGCCACCGCCTCGGCCACCGGCCCGGTCGGCTCGCCGGTTCAGATCGTCGTCGCCCAAAGCCGCGGTGCCGTCGTGCGGGCAATGGGCGACTCGGTCACCGCCGGCTTCGGCTACTACGACGACGGCACCCTGATGCCGTTCGAAGACCTGCTCTCCTGCAAGCCGGGCGCGAGCGCCTACGACGACGCCTGCTCCTCCAACTCGACCAACCGCAGCAACAAGGGCACCGTCGTCGACTACGCCCCCGACTACGGCCTCGCGAACAACGTCTCCTGGGCGGCGCAGTGGGCCAATGCCCACGGGGTGACCGACTACGAGAACGTCGCGGTCAGCGGCTCCGAACCATCCGACTGGGCGCCCGGCGGTCAGTTCTACGCGACGACCAAGCGGATCGAGTCCGAAGACCCCGACTACATCCTGATCACGGTCGGGGCCAACCCGCTGCTCTCCGACATGCTCTTCGGCGTCGACAACATCGGCTGCGCGCTCGAGGCCGACATCCTCGGCGGCTTCCGCGAATGCATCGAAGGCGCGTTCGCCTCGGCGCAGCTGCAGACCAACCTGAGGAACCTCTACCGGGACCTGGTCGGCAAGACGGGGGCGACGATCTACCTGATGGGTTACCCGACCACGATTCCGTCTTCAGCGCTCACCTACAGCGCCACCCAGCTGGCGATGACCGGCAGGCTGCTGAACCGCGAAATCGCCGCCGTCGCGGGCGCAGTGAACGGCACCCGGTTGCAGCCGGTCCTGCCGCCCCACTTCGACGTCGGCGTCGACATCTCCCCGGTCTTCCCCTCCAGGTACTCCTGCTCGCGGCTCGGGTTCAAGGTCGACGGCCAGAGCGTGCAGTCCGAACCGGCCCAGGACGAGCTCGAGATCGACCACCCGCTCTCCTTCTGCTCCGGCCCGTCCGCAGGGCCGCCCTGGGTGATCAGCGGCGACACCGGCATCCACCCCAGCGCCAGCGGCTACGCGCAGATGGCCGCCGCGGTGCCGGCGCCAGAATAGGAGGCGACTTGCCGCGGGCGGCGGCAGGGTGAGACCATGACCGGCGCATGAGCTTCTTCTCGCCGACGCCGCCGCCGTTCGACGCTCGAGGAGTGGAAGCGCAAGCCGCACCTGGCGCGGATCAAGCCGCTGGTCCAGGACTGGGGTGAGAACGGGTTCGGCTCGCCGACCGCGGTCTACCTGCTCTACGCGCTTAAGCTGGTCGTCTACGCCGGCGGGGCGCTGCTGGCGATCTCGACCACGCCGGGGCTCGGCGGCGTCAGCGACTTCGGCGATTGGTGGACGGAACCGATCGTCTTCCAGAAGTTCGCGCTCTGGACGCTGCTCTGGGAGATCCTCGGCCTCGGGGCCGGCTCGATGCCGCTCAGCTTCCGCTTCGTGCCGCCGATCGGCGGCCCGCTCTACTGGCTGCGGCCGGGCACGGTGCGGCTGCCGCCGTGGCCGGACAAGGTGCCGTTGACGGCGGGGACGCGGCGCACTCCGCTCGACGTCGCGCCTCTACGCCGCGGTCGTCGCTCACCGGGATCTACCTGCTGTTCGCCGCGGGAACCGACGCGGCCGGGACCGAGGCCGGGCGCATGGCGCCGGCGGGCATCGCGCGTCCTGCTCGGCCTCCTCGCCCTGCTCGGCCTGCGCGACAAGGTCTCCTTCCTCGGCGCCCGGCCGGAGATCTACGCGACGATGCTGGCCGTCGGCCTCTTCCCGGTCGACCAGTGGATCGTCGCCTGGCAGTTCGTCTTCCTCTTCATCTGGTGGGGCGCCGCCTCCTCGAAGCTGAACCGCCACTTCCCCTTCGTCGTCTCGGTGATGATCAGCAACGCGCCGCTGGTCGGGCCGAAGGCGCTGAAGCGCAAGCTCTGGCGCGACTACCCGGAGGACATGCGGCCCTCGCGGCTGTCCGCCGCGCATCGCCCACTTCGGCACCGTGCAGGAGTTCGGCTGGCCGCTGCTCCTGATCACCGTGGACAACGACACCGTCCGCACGATCGCGATCGTCGGCATGATCCTCTTCCACCTCAACATCACCTCGATGTTCCCGCTGGCGGTGCCGCTGGAGTGGAACGTCTTCATGATCTTCGGCACTGCTGTTCCTCTTCGGCCACTACGGCGACGTGGCGCTCTCGACGCCTCGACGACCCGCTGCTGATCGCGATGATCGCGATCGTCTGCGTCGGGCTGCCGCTGCTCGGCGGCTTCCGCCCCGACAAGATCTCCTTCCTGCCCTCGATGCGCTACTACGCCGGCAACTGGGCGACCACGCAGTGGCTGTTCCGCAAGGGCAGCGGCGCCGAGGAGAAGCTCGACACCCACATCGTCAAGTCGGCGGCGCTGGTCAGCGAGCAGGTGACGCGGCTCTACGAAGACCCGGAGCTGACCGACTACCTGCTCAACAAGGGCCTCGCCTTCCGCTCGATGCACTCGCACGGGCGCGCGCTCAACGCCCTGCTCCCGCACGCGGTCGACGACGTCGAGGCCTACGACGCGCGCGAGGGCGAGCTGATCTCCAACGTCGTCAACGGCTGGAACTTCGGCGACGGCCACTTCCACGGGCGGCAGCTGCTGGAGGCGGTGCAGGAGCGCTGCGGGTTCGCGCCCGGCGAGGTGCGGGTGATCGAACTGGAGTCCGAAGCGGTCGACCAGCGGCCGCCAGCGCTACCGCATCTACGACGCCGCGACGGGGCTGCTGGAGGAGGGCTCGGTCGCGGTCGCCGACATGGTCGAGCGCCAGCCGTGGCTCGAAGAGTCGTGGGAGTTCCCGGTCGAGGTCGAGTCGAGGCGCCAGGACGAGCCCGACGAACGGCCGGCGGCGCCTGTCTCGTGAGCGAGGCGACGGTGGTCGGCTCCGGCCCGAACGGGCTGGCCTGCGCGGTGGCGCTGGCCCGGGCCGGGGTGCGGGTGACGGTGCTGGAGGCGGCGGACACGATCGGCGGCGGCACCCGCAGCGCCGAGCTGACCGTTCCGGGCCTGGTCCACGACGTCTGCTCGGCGGTGCACCCGATGGCGGCCGCCTCTCCTTTCTTTCGCTCGCTCGGGCTCGAGGCGCACGGGCTCGAGTGGCGCTGGCCCGAGGTCGACCTCGCCCACCCACTCGACGACGGCAGCGCCGCGACCATGGTCCGCTCGCTCGAGGACACGGTCGCCGGCCTCGGCCCCGACGGGCGCGCCTGGCGAGCGCCTCTTCGCCTCCTCCGCCGCTCACTTCGACGCGATCAACGAGGACGCGCTGCGGCCGATCCTGCACCTGCCCCGGCACCCGATTCCGGCTCGCCCGCTTCGGGCTGCCGGCCGCGGCACCGGCGACGCTCGTCGCCCGTCGCTGGAAGGCGGCGGGGACGCGGGCGCTGTTCGGCGGCGTCGCCGCCCACTCGTTCAGCCCGCTGACCCAGCCGATGAGCGCGGCGGTCGGGATGGCGATGGTCGCCGCCTGCCACAGCGTCGGCTGGCCGGTCGCGGCCGGCGGCTCGCAGTCGATCGCCGACGCGCTCGTCGCCGACCTGCGCGGCGCACGGCGGCACGGTCGAGACCGGCGTCCGCGTCGCGCTCCCTCGCCGAGCTCGGCTCGCCCGATCTGGTCGCCTTCGACCTCGCGCCCGGCGCCATCGCGGGGATCGTCGGCGAGCGCCTGCCGGGCCGGGTGGCCCGCGCCTACCGTCGCTACAAGCACGGCCCCGGCGCCTTCAAGGTCGACCTCGCGGTCGAGGGCGGCGTGCCCTGGACGGCCGAGGCCTGCCGCCGCGCCGGCACCGTGCACGCGGTCGGCTCCCTCGAGGAGCTGGTCGCCGCCGAGCGCGACGTCAACCGGGGCCGCATGCCGCAGCGGCCCTTCGTCCTCGTCGGCCAGCAGTACCTCGCCGACCCCAGCCGCTCCGCCGGCGACGTGCACCCGGTCTGGGCCTACGCCCACGTCCCCAGCGGCTACGACGGGCGACGGCGAGCGCGCGGTGCTCGACCAGATCGAACGCTTCGCCCCCGGCCTGCGCGAGCGCATCGTCGCCAGCTCGGTCAGCTCCCCAGCCGCGATCGAGGCCAACAACCTCAACTACGTCGGCGGCGACATCGTCGCCGGCGCCAACACCCCGGTGCAGACGCTGATCCGCCCGCGCCTCGCGCTCGATCCCTACCCCACCGGCGCCCCCGGCCTCTTCATCTGCTCCGGCGGCGACGCCGCCCGGCGGCGGCGTCCACGGCATGAGCGGCTTCAACGCGGCCCAGTCGGCGCTGCGTTACCTGCGGCGGCGCGGGTAAAAGACGGGGAAATTTGTGTGGGTGGCCCGAAAAGGCTTTGAAAAGCGAAGTTCGTGGGTTTTATGAAGAAGTACTGCACTATTTCTAAATAGCTAGACTCGGCCCGGTGCCGCCGCGAGATGGCGAAGAGTTCGGAGACGATCTCCTAGCTGCAAAGGAGCGGGGCCTCGCCCCTCTGCGCGAGGAATGCATCGAGCTGCTCGGCCTCGGCCCGGACCAGATCGAGGCGATGGAGGCCTCGCTCGACTCCGCCTGGTTCTCGGGCCTGAAGGCCGGGCACGACCAGATGGAGGCGCGGGCGACCCAGCGCAAGCCCGACATCCGCGCGGTCGCGGTCGAACGGCTCGAATCGGAATTCAAAGCACTGATGGAAGAGGCCGCCGATCACCTCAACCTCTCCCTGACCGAGACGATCAGCATGTGGGGCCTGCTGCACCAGGCCTGGATGGCGGGGAACCGCAGCGGCGAGGCCGAGCTGATGGCCCTCTACATCGAACTCAACACCGACGTCGCCGGGGAAGTCCGCCGCTGGCTCGAACAGCGCGGCGACTCGGAGCCGACCGACTAACCGGCGCTCGGCGCCCTGACCTCGACCCAGTCGAGGTGGCGGTCGCAGAGCTCTTGCGCCCGCGCCGCGGGCAGCTCGTGCAGCGGCGGATCTTCGTTTGCGGTCGGGTCCAGGACCAGCGGCCCGATCGGTTCCGGCGGCCCGCCGCTGCCGGGGGCCAGCGTCTGGCCATCGAGGACGAGTTCGATCTCGTGCTGTCCCGCCTCCAGCTCGACCGGGCCGAAGTAGAGGAACTGCCCGGCCTCGTTCAGCTGCTCCTCGACGGCGCCGACCTCGGTCCCGTCGACCAGGACCGCGAGCCGGTTGCGGACGCTGCCCTGGAGGTAGGCGCTGTAGCGACCCGCCGCCGGCACCTCCACGCTCAGAGTCGCGGCGCCCGGCCCGTGCGGGATCAGGTCCGGGCTGCCGGCTTCGGTCGGCAGCCAGTTCGAGGGGTGGTTCGAGTCGGCGAGGGATGCGACCACGGTCGGCTCCCGCTCGACGGCCGCGAGAGTTCCGTCGGGCCCGGCCTGCGACCCGAGGTCGAGGACGTCGGCACAGGCCGGCACCGCCCCCGGGTCTTCGAAGTCGCCGAGCGGCAGGTGCTGCAGGATCGCCGCGGTTGCGTCCGGCGGCCGCTGCCAGACCTCGTAGTACTCGCCGCGGCGAGCCAGCGAGTAGACCGACGGCGGCCGGCTCTGGGCTGGGTTGCGGCGCAGCACCAGCGTCCTGTAGGTCAGCAGCGCCGGCAGGGTCAGCTGGTCGGTATCGCCCCATTCGCCCTTTTCGAGTTCGCCTCCCGCGACCAGCGGGATCGGCCGGTAGCGCAGCTCCGAGGCGCCCTCGGCATCGACCTTGCGGAGGAAGTGGCGCACGCCGTAGGGCTGGTACTCGGTCATCAGCGCCGGCCCCTCGCCGGCGAACTCCTCGCCGATCTCCTCCAGTTCGCGCAGCTGGTCGTACGGGGCGAGGCTGACGTCGTGGTAGCCGAGAGCGTTCGACCAGAGGACGCCGGCGAGGAGCAGCGCCAGCACCGTCGTCCCCAGCACCCGCTCGATCCGGACCGCGACCGCCGCGGCCCCGGCCAGTGCCAGCAGCAGCAACGAGGGGCTGCCCGAGGCGAGTGCCTTGGCCCCGACCCAGGGCGAGGAGTAGACGAAGACGGCGATGCTGCCGACGCCGGCACCCGTCGCGTAGAGCAGCAGCTCCCAGGCGCGTCGGCGCCAGGCGAGCCAGGCACCGGCGACAGAGGTGAGCAGCGCGAGGACGATCAGATAGTCGGTGAGGCCGCCCTGGATGGGGTCGAGGCGGAAGTCCCCGGTGATCCAGACGCCGACGTATTGGAAGACGCTGAGCGGCCCGATCAGGTTGCCGAGCTCGGCGGCGCTGGTGAGGCCGCCCTGAGTGGGCGAGAAGACGCCGGCGGCAAACAGGGTCGGGATCCCGAGGAGCGCCACCACCAGCGCCAGCGGCCAGGCCTGCGCCAGCAACGACCGCACGCCGCTGGCGCGCCAGAGCGCGAGCGCGACCAGGCCGAGGATCGGCAGCGCCCAGACCAGGCCGCCGGAGCCGACCATCGCCAGCAGCGCCACGGTGGCGAGGGCCGCCGGCACCGTTCCGCGCCAGCCCAGCTCGGCCTTGGCGGCGGCCGGGGCGGTGGCGGCGAGCACCGCGATCGCCAGCGCCACCGCGAGCTCCTTGATCCCGCCCCAGAGCGCGTAGCCGAACAGCAACGCCGACTGGGCGGCGCCGAAGGCGGCCAACGCCCGCAGCGGCCGCGACTCGACCAGCGGCCGCGCCAGCCAGTAGAGACAGGCGGCCAGCAGCCCCGCCATCGTCGCCATGTAGGGCTGGACCAGCCAGAGGACGTCGGTCCCGGTCAGGCGCGAGCCGGCGCCGAGCGGGAGGAAGGCGCCGACCGGATAGCCGGCCGGCAGGTTGACCGCGAGCGTGGTCTGGTAGCTGGACGGTTCGAGTCCGGAGAGGTCGCGGCCGTGCTCCATCGCGCGGTCGACGAATGCCGCCCAGGTCGCGGTGTCGTCGAGTTTGATGTAGCCGGTGAAGGTGGGGTCGCCGGAGAGCACGACCGGGGCGGCGTAGACGGCGAAGACGCCGAGGGCGGCGGCGAGCAGCCAGCGGTCGGGCTGGCGTCCCTGCCAGGGAAAGGTGAGCGCCGCGCCCGCCAGCGCCGCCAGGGCCGCAGCCGGGGTCGCCAGCGCGGCGGTCTCCCCGCGCGAGGTCAAGACCGCGGTGAAGACGACGAGGACGACAAAGCCGACGGGTGCGAGCAGCGGGCCCGGCAGCCGCCGCCCGACCAGCGCCTCCACCAGCAGGCCGCAGCCAAGGCAGAGGGCCGAGAGCAGCAGCGGGAAGAGGATCCAGGAGACGAACATGGCTCAGCCGGCCGGCTCGATCTCCCCCGAGCGGATCAGTTCCAGGGCCCGGCCCGGCTCGGGGTCGTAGACCTCGATCTGCAGTTCGGAGCCGGGGTAGGCGAGGTAGACGCTGCCCTGCGAGGAGGGGTTGACGAGGATCGAGGCCCCGTCGGCCGCGGTCCGCAGCGAGGTGTCGCCTTCGGTGGCGGTGCTTTCGAGCCCCGCCACGGGGTCGGTGAAGGGATAGGTGCCGACGGTGAGGAATTCCGAGCGCTGGTCTCCGGCCTCCACCCCCGGCGGGAGGTAGCGCAGGAACACGTTGCCTTCGGTGTCCTGCATCAGCTCGAGCTGGTCGGGGGGACGCTCGCCGGCCCAGTAGATGGGGTGGCCGAGCGAGTCTTCGACCGCGGCGATCTCGTCGAGGTCGACCAGGCGCGGCGTCGTGTCGACCGCTTCCGGCTCATCTCCGCCGTCCCCACCCACGGCGACGAGGACGACCGCGATCAGCACGAGCACGGCAGAGATCGCGATCCCGATCGCGCGCCGCCGCCGTTCGAGGATGGCCGCCGCCTCCGCCCCGCCTTCGCTCACGGCGGCGATTCTATGCTCGCCGGGCGCGGGTATCGTCGCCGCGCCCTGGGCTGCAGCGGCAGACCCCTGTCCCCCCGCGCCATCGTTGACCCCTACTGTTTAGTCGATTACTCTTGCGCAACGTATGGGGGCGAACGAGGAACAGCGCAAGATCACCTTCGTCACGCTCGGGCCGACCGGGCACCTGCCACGAGCGCGCCGTGACCGAGTACGCGCGCTTCCAGGGGATCGAGAACTTCGAGTTCGAGCTGATCACCGACTTCTTCGTCGGCCTGGAGATGATCCGCGGCCGCGACGACGCCTTCCTGGTCCAGTGCAGCGCCCACCCGAAGGTCCACGAGATCACCGAGAAGTACTGGACCGAGGTGTTCGTCGTCGACACCTTCATCTACCCGACCAAGCACCTGGTCGTGCTGACCCGGCGCGAGGTCGAGAAGCCGCGCTCGCTCGGCATCGTCCCCGCGACCAAGGGCTACGTCGACCTCTCGCAGTGGGAAGAGGTGATCGACGTCGCCTCGAAGCCGATCGTCGCCGAGGAGCTGCTGGAAGGCCGCTACGACTCCGGCCTCACCCACATCGAGCACGTCGAGGAGCACAGCGACGAGCTCCGCCTCGATCTCGACATCGGCGAAATCGACACCACCTGGGTCGTCTACGGGATCGAGAAGCGCTTCGAAGGCGACGTGATCGGGATCCCCTCGGCCGAGCTCTACCGCCCCGCTCAGCCCGCCTTGTCCTGACCCCGCTCCTGGCGCCGGTGCCGGCGCACGACCGGGGTCACGTAGCCGATCAGAGCACCCACCGCGACCGCGGCCAACAGGGTCACGATCAGCGGCGCGTTCACGGTCACGAAGAGAACGTCGACCCGCACCTCCTGCGAGTTCTGCAGGGCCACGATCGCCACCAGCGCAACCAGAGCGCCGACCACCCAAGCCCGCCAGTTCACCACCTTCTTCTCCGGGGCCATGCTCCGACTCTAGGCCTTCGCGCCTCCGGGGGGAGAACACCGCGAACCGCGTCACTTACTGTGGCTATGGCAACAGCAAGTGACGCGGTTCGTGCGGAACGCACCTGGCGGCTCGTCCGTGAGCAGCACGGCGTGGTGACGCGAGGGCAGCTCGGGAGGTTGGGATTCAGCGAGGAGGCGATCCGGCATCGCCTGGAGCGCGGCCGTCTACATCGACTGCTGCCCGGCATCTATGCCGTTGGCCGTCCGGAAGTGAGTCGGCGGGGGCACTGGATGGCCGCCGTCCTGGTCTGTGGTCCCCGGGCTCTTCTCAGCCATCGCAGCGCCGCCGCGCTGCTCGCAATCAGGAAGCCGCGGCGCGGCGAGAGGATGGAGATCGTGGTGCCGCGCGGGCAGCGCAAACGCCCACCAGGGATTCGGGTGTACGAACGCGCCGCTTCCGGTTCCAACCGCCGCGATGAAGTCGACCCTTCCGTTCCGTTGGCGGTGCGCTGGCGCGAGGTCGACGGAATACCCGTCACCGGTCCGGCGGTCGTGCTGGTCGACCTCGCCTCCTGCCTCCCGACCGGTCAGCTCGAAGCCGCCGTCAACGAGGCCGACCACCGCGACCTCGTCGACCCCGAGGCCCTGCGTGCCGCGCTCGAGTGGCTGCCGCGACGGCCCGGCTGCCGGCGGTTGCGGCGGTTGCTCGACGCCTCGGGCCTCGCGCTCACGAGCACTGCGCTCGAGCGCCGGTTCCTGCCACTCGCCCTCGAAGCCGGGCTTCCCCTCCCCACCACCCAGGCCAGGTTGGGCGGCAACCGGGTCGATTTCTTCTGGGAGGGACTGGGGCTGGTCGTGGAGACCGACAGCCTCCGGTACCACCGCACCGCCTTCAAGCAGGCCGCGGACAAGCGGCGCGACAACAAGAACGCGCTCGCCGGGCGCCTCGCCCTTCGGTTCACCCACCACCAGGTCCGTCACGAGCCCGCATACGTCCGGGCGGAGCTGCGGCGGGCGCTGCGGCGGTTGGCGGGAGAGCGCGTTCGATAAGGTCGGAATCTGGACCGGCGACCCGCGTCGGACCTGATCGCTCACCGCGATGGCGCCGTCGACCACTTCGACGGCGAGACCTGAGCAGCGACCTCCCCGACGACCCCGGAGGCATTCCCCATGACTTCCCCAACCCAGTCCGCCGAGACCGCCTCGGCCGCCGCTCAACACGACGACCGCACCCGCTGGCTCGCCCTCTACGTGCTCTGCGCGGGGATGCTGATGATCGTCCTCGACGCGACGATCGTCAACGTCGCCCTGCCCTCGATCCAGGACGACCTCGGCTTCTCCCAGAACGACCTCGCCTGGGTGATCAACGCCTACATGATCCCCTTCGGCGGCCTGCTGCTGCTGGCGGGGCGGATCGGCGACCTGGTCGGCCAGCGCCGCGTCTTCCTCCTCGGCCTGGCGATCTTCACCACCGCCTCGCTGGTCTGCGCCGTCTCGCAGACGCAGGAGATGCTGGTCGGCGCCCGCTTCATCCAGGGCGTCGGCGGCGCCATGGCCTCGGCGGTGATCCTGGGGATGATCGTGACCATGTTCCCGGAGCCGGCCGCGCAGGCGAAAGCGATCGGCGTCTACGGCTTCGTCGCCTCGGCGGGGGGCTCGATCGGGCTGCTCGCCGGCGGCGTCCTCACCGACGCGATCAGCTGGCACTGGATCTTCCTCATCAACCTCCCGATCGGGATCGCCGTCGCCTACCTGGCGCTGCGGGTGGTCGAGGGCCACAAGGGGATCGGGCTGCACGAAGGCGCCGACTTCCCCGGCGCGGCGATGATCACCACCTCGCTGATGCTGGGCGTGTTCACGATCCTGCAGATCACCGAGTGGGGCTGGGGCGACACCCGCGTGCTCGCCCTCAGCGCCGTCTCCGCGGCGCTGCTCGCCGCCTTCATCCACCGCCAGGCGACGATCGCCAACCCGCTGATGCCGCTGCGCCTGTTCCGCTCGCGCAACGTCGCCGGCGCCAACGTGCTGCAGGCGCTGCTGGTCGCCGGCATGTTCGGGATGTTCTTCCTCGGCGCCCTCTACCTGCAGCGGGTGCTCAAGTACAGCCCACTCGACGTCGGCCTCGCCTTCCTGCCGACCACGATCGTGATGGGGGCGCTCTCGCTCGGCTTCTCGGAAAAACTGATCATGCGCTTCGGGCCGCGCACGACGCTGATCCCGGGCGTCTGCCTCGTCGTCGTCGCCCTGCTGCTGTTCGCCCGCACGCCGGTCGACGGCAACTACCTGACCGACCTGCTGCCGCCGTTCCTGCTGATCGCGGTCGGCGTCGGCACCTCCTTCCCGGCGATCATGACCCTGGCGATGTCGGGGGCGACGCCGGCCGACTCGGGCCTCGCCTCCGGCCTGGTCAACACCAGCATGCAGGTGGGCGGCGCGATCGGCCTGGCAGTGCTGGCGACCCTCTCGACCGAGCGCACCCAGCAGCTGCTCGACGACGGCGTCTCCAACCCCTCGGCGCTGACCTCCGGCTACCACCTCGCCTACCTGATCGGCGCCGGCCTGGCCGCGATCGCGGCGGCGATCGCGATCTTCGTCCTCCGCGACGTGGCGCCACCGGGACACGACGTGCCCGCAGCGGACGGGCGTGAGGGGACGGCGGAGGCGAAGGAGGCCGAGCCGGCGTACTCCGAGGCCGGCTGACCGCCTCCCGCAGATAAACGGCAGGGTTCGTCCCGACACCGCGGTTTGCAGCTCAATTAGTCAAGGAATGCCCGGGGTGCGCCGATCAGATCGAGGTGCCCGCACTCGCATCCGACAGCGCCCAGCGGCCGGGGGGCTTCGCCGAAGCTCCCGGCGAGCGTGCCCGGATGGGCCGCATCTCGGGCTACCTCTGGATCGTCGCCTCGCTGATCGGGGCCGGTGCCTCGTTCCTCCCCGGCGCCGTCCACGAGGCTCTGCCCTGGGTGCTCGGCCTCAGCGCCCTCACCTTCGTCTACGGGATCGGCAGCGTCACCGGGCTGCTCGGCTGGCAGCACGCCTCGATGAACGCGCTGGCGTTCGGGATGGTGGTGACGATCCCGGTCGTCGGCGTCGCCATCTACCTGACCGGTGGCTCGCTCAGCTACATCGAGCCGTTCCTGGTCTGCTCGCTGCTCTACGCCGCTTTCTTCTTCCCGGCCCACTGGGCCTGGCCGCTCTCGATCGAGCTGATCCTGGTCGCGGGCACGCCGCTGCTCTACGACGCGAGCACGACCGAAAACGCTTTCGTGCCGCGCTACGCAGCGCTCGCGGCCAGCTTCCTCGCCGCCACCTGGGTGATGGTCGGGCTGAAACGACGCCTGGTCGGCGCCGAGGTGCGCCAGCGCGGCTTCGCCAACCGCGACCCGCTGACCGGGATCGGCAACCGCCGCGCCTTCGACGGGATCCTGCGCCGCGAGCTCGCGGCGCGGACAAAGCCGGCCGGCCGGCGCGGCGCCGACGACAGCCCGCTGGCGCTGCTGATCCTCGACATCGATGACTTCAAGGGCATCAACGACGAGCACGGCCACCAGGTCGGCGACATCGTCCTGCGCGAGGCGGCGGCCCGCGCCGGCGGCATCCTGCGCTCGACCGACACCCTGGCCCGGATCGGCGGCGACGAGTTCGCGGTGATCGCGCCCGGCGCCAAAGGCGAGGGCGCGCAGCGGATGGCGGAAGCGATCGGCACCGCCGTCAGCCTGCCCGAATCCGACCGCCGCGGGCCGGTCCCGAGCGCCTCGGTCGGGTGGGCGGTCTTCCCCGAGGACGGCACCGACTTCGAGACGCTGATGCAGGCCGCCGACGCGCGCATGATGACCCTCAAGGGCAACGGCAGGCAGCCGCGCAACGGCCGCGGCAGCCAGCAGCCGGTCGGCTGACCGAACCGGCGGTCAGTCCGTCAGCGAGGCCGACTCGAGCACGCCGAGCAGCTGGGTGACGCGGCAGACCAACAGGCGCTCCTCGTCGATCTCGACCCAGGCCCCGGCGGCGGCCGGGAAGACGACGTGGTCGCCGGGCTGCACCGGCATCTCGACTCCCGCCCCCGCCCACCAGTCGAGGCCGGGACCGACGGCGAGCACGATCCCCTGCTCGGGCGGCGGCTCGTGGGTGCCGGGAGGGACGACCAGGCCGGAGCGGCGCACGCGGTCCTGGTCCAGCTCCTTGATCACGACCTGGTCGAACAGCGGCCGCAGCTGATGGCGGACAGACTCGGTCGGGTCGGGTATCTGCGCGGTGCCCACGCCCCCTAGTTTGGACTATCGGCCCCAGGAGGGTTCCACCGCTGACCGGAACCAGCGGGGCGATCAAGAGCGGCGGGGGAGAGAGGGGTCGCCGGCGTCCTTGGCACGTAATGGAGAACCTCGCCCTCCTTCTTACCTAAAAGTTGGTAAACCATGGTAGGGCTCCCCGTCACCGGAGTTTGTAGCTAACTTAATTGAGCATTAGGGAGTCAGGGAGATGGCGGGGACCAAGACAAAGTCAGAAGGAGAGATTTGATGAACGCCTCGACCCTCACCCACCCGCAGCGGTTCCTGCGGGCGCTTGCCCTCGCACTGGCCACGCTGGCGGTTCTGTTCGTCGCCGCAGCCGGAGCACGAGCGGCGAACTACGTCTCGCTCGGCGACTCCTACACCGCCGGACCGCTGATCCCAAACCCGGTGCTGCCGCTCGGCTGCCTCAAATCGAGCAACAACTACCCGCGCCTGGCGGCCCCGAGCATCGGCCTGCCCCTGCGTGACCCGAGCTGCAGCGGCGCCACGACCGTCCACATGACGCAGGCGCAGAACGTCGACCCCGACGGGCCGAACCCGCCGCAGTTCAACTCGCTCGACGCCGAAACCACGGTTGTCTCGATCACGATCGGCGGCAACGACATCGGCTTCTCGAGCGTCGCCCAGGACTGCATCACCGTGAACCCGTTCAGCACGCCCTGCAAAGACAAATACGCCCCGGGCGGCAAAGACCAGCTGGCGGAACGGATCGCGGCGACGGCGCCGAAAGTGGCGGCGGTGCTGCAGGGCATCAAAGCCCGCTCGCCGCTGGCGAAAATCTACGTCCTCAACTACCCGGCGATCTTCCCCGAGACCGGGTTCGGTTGCTGGCCGCAGATGCCGATCGGGTTCGGCGACGTGCCCTACCTGCGCTCCACCGAGAAAAATCTGAACGCCATGCTGGCGACGCAGGCCGCGGCCAACGGCGCGACGCTGGTCAACTGGTACGGCGCCAGCATCGGCCACGACGCCTGCAAAGGCAGCTCGACGCGGTGGGTCGAACCGTTGGTCCCGGGCGAACTCGCGGCGCCGATCCATCCCAACAAAGCCGGGATGACGGGCGCGAAAAACGTCCTCCTCGCGGCGGTGAAATAGTCGCCTGATGCGCATCGCGAGCCTCGTCCCCTCCGCGACCGAGATGCTGTTCGCGCTCGGTCTCGGCGGGGACGTGGTCGCGGTCACCCACGAGTGCGACTACCCGCCGGCGGCGCGGGAGCTGCCGCACCTGACCGCGACCGTGCTGCCGGAGGGACTGAGCGCCGGCGAGATCGACGCCGCCGTGAAGTCGGTGGTCGGCGAAGGGAAGGCGCTCTACAGCCTCGACGAGGAACGGTTGGCCGAGCTGGCGCCGGACCTGATCGTCACCCAGGCGGTCTGCGATGTCTGTGCGGTCTCCTACGAGGACGTGGTCGCGGTGGCGGCGCGGCTGCCGTCTCGCCCGCGGGTCGTGCAGCAGGACCCGAGCAGCCTCGGCGAGGTGCTGGAGGACGTGACCCGGCTCGGCGCGGCGGCGGGCGTCGAGGAGCGAGCGCACGAGCTGCGCGGCGAGCTGGAGGGGAGGCTGGCGGCCGTGCGCGCCGCGGTCGCCGGCGCGACGGCGCCGCGGGTGCTCGCCCTTGAGTGGCTCGACCCGCCATTCGTCGGCGGCCACTGGATCCCGGAGATGATCGCGATCGCCGGTGGCGAGGACGTCGCCGGCGCGGTCGGGGAGAAGTCGCCGCAGGTCAGCTGGGAGGCGCTGGCCGAGCTCGACCCCGACCTCGTCGTCGCGATGCCGTGCGGCTGGTACGTCGAGGACTCGCGCGCGCAGGCGGAGGAGCACTGGGCGCGGATCGTGGAGCTCGGCCCCAGGCGCGTGTTCGCCGTCGACGCCGCCTCGACCTACTCGCGGCCGGGGCCGCGCCTCGTCGACGGCACCGAGCTGCTCGCCCACCTCCTCCACCCCGAGCGGGTCGACCCGCCGGGCGGCATCGGCTTTATCGAGCTCGAAGCATCGCCGGGGCTCTAGATCTCGCGCTCGTAGAAGAGCATCGAGGGGCCGCCGGGAGAGCCTTCGCGGTTGCTGAAGCCCATGCTCTCGTAGAGGGCCCGCGCGGCGGTGTCGGTTTCGCCGGTGTTGAGATCGATCCCGGTCGCGCCGGCCTCGCGCGCGCCGGCGATCGTCGCCTCCAGCAGGGCCCGGCCGATGCCCTGGCCGCGCAGCGGCGGGACCACGTAGAGCTCCTGCAGGTGCGCTTCCGGCTTGCCGGTCCAGACACAGGGGCGGAAACGGATCAGGGAGATGCCGTCGGGGCCATCGCCCGCGAGCAGGACCGTCATCTCCCCCGCCTCGAGCAGCTGCCGCGAGTGCTCGGTCAGCGCCGCGACCCCGGGGGTCAGTTCCTCGTACTCGGAGTTGAAGTCGTGCAGGAGGCGGGCGATCTCGGCCGCGTCCCCGGCGGTCGCTCGCCGAATCTCGGTCTCGCTCACCGCCCCAGTCTCCATGATGGGGGGCGCTTTGTACCCCTAAAGGACGTAAAAACCGACTCAGCGCCGGCGGATGCCGAGGAAGCGGCGCCCGGCCTCCCCCCTGTCCTCGAGCGGGCGCCGGCGGATGTAGAGCGGGCTTCCCATCACCACGGTCATCTCTTCGGTCACCGCCACAAACGAGGCCTGCCCGATGCCCTCGCACGCGCTTTCGTGCATCAGCGGCTCGGCCATATGGGCGGCCATCTCCGGCCACTCGGCAAACGCCCCGTACATTTCCCACGCGGTCACCCCGTCCTTCGCCGGCGGTCCGGTGCGGTCGAGGATCGTCCTCAGGCCCGCGTCGGGCTCCTCCTCCCAGGCGAGCCGCAGTTCCTCGAGCCAGATGAAGAGGCGATCGCTGCCCGAGCCGGAGCGGCTTCCGGGGGCGTCCCGCATCCGATCGGTCGCGTAGGGATCGCGAACGTGGGCCACCGAGCCGTTCATCAGCAGGCCGGGAGTGGACGAACCCGCCGGCACCTGTTCGGCATCGACGGCCACCAATGCCTTGATCGCCGGGTTTGCGTCGGCGTGCCCGACACCGAAGCGGAGGGGACGGTGGAACCGGAACCACCCCCCCTCCCTGACCGCCTCGTTGTCCTCGATGCTCGGCAGCTCACCGAGCCTCGCGATCACCCGCTCGAGGTGGTCGTGGAGGGCCCGCTCCTCCCAGCCGGGGTCGGTGCGCCCTCCCGCCCGGGTCACGCCGGCCGAGACCTCGACCGGCGGCAGTCCCAGTCGCCCCTCGAGGTTGCGCTCGAAGCTGAGGTCGGGCAGGGCGACCTCGGTCTTGACGCCGAGCTCGGCGCTGCATCCGTAGAGCTTCCGCAAGGACAGGTAGACGAGGTCCCCCGGCACGATCCCCTTCCTCCGCCACGGCATGGTTGCGTAGTGTGCCGGGATGGCGGGTCGGAGCGAGTTCGATCGCGGGCTGGAGCAGGGCCTGCGGATGGGCCGGGTCGAGGGTCACCTGTTCGCGGGCTTGCCCCGGGTCGGTCCGCTGCCGGGTGCGAGGTTCCGCTTCCGGCGCAGCCTCTTCGACTCCTACGCCGAGTACGAGCGCCAGGTCATGGCCAATCTCCGCGCCATCCAGTTCCTGCGCTGGAGGCGGGAGCACGGTGATCCAGCCGGCAGCGGAGACCCCTTCTTCGAGCTCGGCGACTCCGAGCTCGAACCCCTCGAAGCGGCCGCCAAACGGGAGCTCTGGGAGGCGCGGGACGCGGTCGACGCGGAGCGCGACGAGGGGCGTGGCCGCGCCAGCGTGGTGGCGGCGATGCGCGCCTCGCCGCAGACGCCGGCGACCGTGCTCGAGTACGAGCGACGGGAGTTCGCAGCGGAGGACCCGCGGCGAGCCCCGGGAGGGGCCCGAGCCGGGGGGAACTGGTCGGCGCCGACTGCGGGATGCGGTGGCGGCTCGAGGGCCCGTTCCGGCGCTGGGAGTGCAGCCGCTGGCGAATCGCCTGGCTCTGCGGAGTCCGCAGCCCCGGCTGGTGGGAGCCCGAGGCGCTCCACGACGACGCGGGCGAAGCGACGACCGAGGTGTACGCCGCCGAGCTGGCCGCCGGGGGCGACGGCGAGCGGGTGTGGCTGCTGGGCAAGATCCGCACCCGCGCCGCTCTCGAACGGGCGCTGGAGGAACTGAAACGGCACGCGATCGACGAGCGCAACTCGCTCGTCGCGGCTGCCGACGCCGTTGCCCGGGTCAGCCAGGAGGAGGGCTGGGCCGCGCCGGTACCCGACCCTAGGCGAAGCGTTTGACGAACTCGAGCGCGGTGTCGCAGACCTCGCGCCAGCCGCTGTCGATCGTCAGCGAGTGGCCGCGGTTGGGGATCTCGACGATCTCCGTCGTCGACGGGTTGCGTTTCTGCTTCTTGTAGGAGGCGTTGGCGATCGCCCAGGGCACCGTGTGGTCCTTCTCGCCGTTGACGATCAGCAGCGGCCCCCGCTCCGGGTTGCGGGTGTCGACCCTGGCCTCGGTGAACGGGTTCAGGTTCGCGTTCGCCATCTGCATCAGCGCCACCCCGGGTGCCGCCACGTGGTAGGTCTCGTACAGCTGCTTCGCCTCCTCGTCGGAGAGCGCGTTGGCCCAGCCGTACTTGAACTGGTCGAGGGTGAGCGTCACCGCGCGGCCGCGGTTGAGCGGGTTGGCGAGCACCGGTTTCGCCGAGCGCAGGGCCGAGATCGGCAGCGGCAGCACGCCGCGGAACGGCCCCGGGTCGATCGCCACCGTGGCCGCGGCGATGCCGCGGCCGGCGAGCATCTGCACCAGCAGCCCACCGGTCGAGTGGCCCATGATCGCCGGCTTCTTAGTCAGCTGCTCGATCACCTCGATGGTGTGATCGGCGATCTGCCCCAGCGTCTTCTTGGCGAAGACGTCGGGGTTGGCCCGCGCCTCCTCGATCGTCAGCGGGTCGTCGGGCCAGGTCGGGGTGAGCGCCGCGTAGCCGGCCTCCTCGAAGACCCCCGCCCAGCGGTCCCAGCTGCTCGGCAGCAGCCAGAGCCCGTGAACGAAAACGACCGGCGTCTTGCCGGTCGCGTTTGCCTTCTCGATCTGCCCCGCCTCGAAATCCGTGATGGTGGCCATCGGGTCGCCTTCCTTCGGGGGTGCGGACAAGGAACTGGTGCGGTCATGATGGCAGTGCGCCGCTACCGGCCCCGGCGACCGAAGCTGTGGCCGGCGGGGGCGACTGTTCGCAACTCATGCACGGCTAGCTGGCGGGCGCGGCGGCGGGATTGAGGCTTCGGCTCGGTGCGCTCCAGTGGCGCCACCTCGGAGACGAGGACGTTGATCACCCCTTCGCGGCGCTCGAGGCGCCCGGCCGCCCGCACCATCACGGCGGTGCGGACAAGGGCGCGGCGGCGATCGTAGACGCGCTTCGGCACGACCAAGTTGACGGTGCCGCGCTCGTCCTCGAGCAGCATGAAGACGATCCCCTTTGCGGTCTCGGGGCGCTGGCGGGCGACGACCATGCCGCCGACCTCGACCGTGCTGCCGTCCGCGAGCCGCTCCAGGTCGGTGCTGCGCCGTAGAGCCGGGTCGAGGCCGGGGCGCATCAGCTCCAGCGGGTGCTTGCCGAGGGCGATCCCGGTCGAGCGGTAGTCGGCGATCATCTTGCCCCACTCGCCGAGCGGCTTCAGCCGCGGCGGCTGCGGCGGCTCCAACGGCAGCGCCAGCTGAGTGCCACCGGCGCCGCCGTGTCCGCCGGCGGCGACGCCAACCCGCCACAGCGCCCCCCGGCGCTCACCGGTGCCACCCGCGATCGCGTCGGCGCCATTGCCGGTGCCGGCCGGGATCTCGTCGAGTGCCCCCGCCCAGGCCAGCCGTTCCAAGCTCGCCAGCCCCGCCCCCGAGCGCGACGCCAACTCCGCCACCCCGCGATAGGGACCCCCCCGCTCCCGCTCCCCCACCAGCGCCTCCATCTCCTCTCTCCGTACCCCCTTCACATACCCAAGCCCAACCCGCACCACCGCCCCGCCCCGCACGGCCGACGGGCCTGAAAGCGGACAAATAGGCCGCTTTGAGGCCCGTCGGCGGGGGGTTTCGACGTGGCAGAGGACGCGGCTGCGGTTGGCGTCGGGCGGGGCGATGCGGAGGCCGCGGCGCTGCGCCTCGTGGACCAGCGAGTCGGGCGGGTAGAAGCCCATCGGCTGCTCGTTCAGCAGCGCGCAGAGGAACTCGGGCCCGCGGTGAACGCGCAGCCAGGCCGAGTGGTAGGCGAGCAGGCCGAAGGCGGCCGAGTGCGCCTTCGGGAAGCCGAAGCCGGAGAAGCCGCGGATCTTCTCCCAGATCCGCTCCGCCAGCTCGGGCGTGACGTCCTCGTGTGCCGCGACGGCGCCGGCGAGGAAGCGCCGGCGGTGCTCCTCGATCGCCTCCTCGGAGCGCTTGCGGCTCATCGCCCGCCGCAGGCCCTCGGCCTGTGCGGAGGAGAAGCCCGCGAATGTGATCGCCACCTCCAGCACCTGCTCCTGGTAGACGATCGTGCCGAGCGTGTCCTTCAGCGCCGGTTCCAGCGAGGGGTGCTCGAAGGGGATCCGGTAGGAGTCGCCCTCCTCGCGCCGGCGCTTGCGACGCTCTATATAAGGGTGGACGGCGCCGCCCTGGATCGGGCCGGGGCGGACCAGGGCCACCTGCACGGTGAGGTCGTCGATGTTCTCGGGCCGGGTGCGCGGCAGCATCTGCATCTGCGCCCGGCTCTCGATCTGGAAGACGCCGGTGGTCTCGGCGGCGCGGATCGATTCGAAGGTCAGCGCGTCGTCGAGCGGCACCCGCGCCAGGTCGAGCCGCTCCCCGCGCGTCTGCTCCAGTTCCTCGACGCAGCGCTCGACCGCCGAGAGCATCCCCAGCCCCAGCAGGTCGATCTTGAGGAAGCCGGCGTCGGCGCAGGAGTCCTTGTCCCACTGGACGATCTGGCGACCCTCCATCGCTGACGGCACGACCGGGCAGACGTCGAGGAGCGGTTGGGTCGAGATCACCATGCCGCCGGAGTGTTGGGAGGCGTGCCGGGGCAGGCCCATCGCCTCCTCGCTGAGCGCCAGCAGCGCCTGCCAGCCAGGGGACGCGCCGCGCTCCGGGCCGAGCGCGGCGATCACGTCGCGGGCGATCTCCCCCTTCGACTCGTGGAAGCCGACCGTGCGGGCCACCTTCTCGATCTCGCGCGGCCACAGGCCCAGCGCCTTGCCGATGTCGCGGACGACGCCGCGCGGCCGGTAGGTCGGGAAGGCGGCGACCAGGGCCGAGCGGTCAGCACCGTAGCGTTCGTGCACGCGCGGGATCAGCACCTCGCGCACGTCGCGGGGGAAGTCGAGGTCGATGTCCGGCACCGATTCGACTTCGTCGTTGAGGAAGCGACCGGAGAAGAGCTCCGCCTTGACCGGGTCGACGTGGGAGAGGCCGGTGAGGAAGCAGACGATCGAGCTGACGCTGGAGCCGCGGCCGCGGCCGGGCGGCATGATCGCCCGCGCCGAGGCGGGCCCGCGCACCTCGGCGGCAACCTCGCGGGCCAGCACCAGCAGCTCGTGGTGGAGGAGGAAGAAGCCGGAGAGGCCGAGGTGGCGGATCGTCCCCAGCTCCTCGTCGAGGCGGGTCCGCGCCTGCGCCCGATGGCCCGGCTGCTCGGTCCGGTAGCGGTCGGCGAGCAGGTGGTCGCAGAGCCGCGCGAGCTCGCGGTCGGCACCGGGGTCGCCTTCGCGCGGGTAGCGGTATCCGAGCTGTTGGGTGAGGTCGAACTGGAGCCGCTCGGCGACGCGCAGGGTCTCGGCGACCGCCTCCGGGTACTCGGCGAAGCGCGCCGCCATCGCCGCCGGCGCGGCGAGGACCGAGCTGCGGTTGCCGCGCCGGAACGGCTCACACTCCTCCAGCATCTCGGCGCGGCGGACGGCGACGAAGGCGTCCTGCAGGTTGGCGCGGGCAGGATCGTGGGAGTGGACGTTGCCGGTCGCGGCGCAGGGGACGCCAAGGCGGTCGGCGAGCAAGGTGAGCCAGCGGTTGCGGGCGCGGTCGTGGCGCCAGTAGGGGCGCTGCAGCTCGACCCGGAAACGGCCGCGGCCGAAGGCGGCGAGCAGGCGCCGACCCAGCCGCTCCCCCCGCTCGGTCTCCCCCCGCCCGAAGGCACCCGCCAATGCCCCGTCCCGAGCGCAGCCGGAGAGGCAGACGAGCCCCGTCGCATGCTCCTCCACCTGCTCCAGAGTCGCCCAAGGCTGCGAGGCAGTACGGCCTGCACCGTCGCGAGTATGGGCATGAGCCCTAGTCAGCAAACGACACAGGTTGCGGTACCCGGCCGCGTTCTCGACGAGCAGAGTCAGATGGGCGCAACTGCCCGGGGGTGGCACGGAATGGGAGGTATCAGTCCGAGGAGCAACTGCACCGCAGGACTGATGGGCCCCATTCCGTGACAGGCCCCGCGAGCCCACTTGCACCGTCAACTCCGCCCCGGTGATCGCACGTACCCCAACCCCCCGGCACGCCTCGGCGAACTCCATCGAGCCCCAGACGCCGTCGTGGTCGGTGAGGGCGAAGGTCGGATAGCCCTGCGCGGCGGCGGCGCCCGCCAGCTCCGTCGGCGTCGAGGCGCCGTCGAGGAAGGAGAAGGCCGAGTGGGCGTGCAGCTCTACGTATGGAGCGGTGGCCACGCGCCCCTCAAGCCCGCTGCCGGAACCAACGCCCGGTCTCCTCGCAGCGGAAGACGACGGCCGCGTGCCCGTCGGCCAGGGCGAGGTCGAAGTAGCGACGGTGCAGCCGCCTCGGCGTCCACCAGCGGTCGTCGACCTCCCACTCCTCTCGCACCGCCCCCACCGCGACCCCACCGACTGCGTGCGGCACGCCGGCCCGGTCGGCCTCGACGCTGACGATCGTCGGGGTGTACAGACGGCGTAGCCCGGGCATTACCGGGCTCGCTGCGAGCTTAGGTCAGATAGTGGATCGCGCCGCGACCTCGACGGTGACGACGCGATCGGGGGCGGCAAGTGCGGCGGTGGTTGCGGCGGTGAGAGTCTCGAGGTCGAGCTCGTACCGTTCAACCACCGCCTGCAATGGCTCGTCGATTCCAAGGTTGGGATAGAGAAGCTCCAATGAAACGGGCTCTCCGTCTCGAAGGGCGACGATGGCCCGTTCGTGTCGCTGGTCCGCACGGTCCGCAATAGCGCTATCCACCAGAGTGATCGCGATCGCGTTTGCTTCCTTGTCGTAGTCGGCCCACATGTCAATCCTCGGGAAACGTCGTGATGACGAAGTTCAAATCGTCCTTGGCGAGGACAACGATGATCGCACGATTGCCCGTCCCCAATCCGGTCAGGCGAGGATTCCCATCCTCGTCCACTTCCCTGCGAATCGGATACGCCGCGGCCAATTCCACTTCGGAAAACAGAATCTTGTAGTGCCTCATCCGGTTCTTCGCGTGTCGGCTGAAACGCACTCCCGCCTAAGGCGGACAGCCGGACTAATTCACCCCCCCTCCACATACGCCCTACAGCTCCGGAAACGGCGTCAGCGCGGCCCAGCGCTCCGGGACCCGCGAGTCGAGGGAGATCGGCAGCACTTTCAGCAGCGCCTCGGCGCCCTGGGCGGAGCGGACCTCGCGGACCGCGGCGCCGAGGTGGCGCCGGCGTGGCTCCGCTCCCCCGACCGCGAGCTCGAGCTGGTCGACGGCGGGCGGGCCGAGCCCGACCGCGCGCAGGCGCAGCGCCGTGGCCGGGCCGGGCAGCGACTCCAGCCGCGGCGCCAGCACCGAACGCAGCACCCTGGCCGAGGCGCTCGGCCGGCCCAGCCCCTGCTCGACGCTCCAGCTGCCGCCGGCGGCGAGCAGGGCGCCGAGACGGAGGCCGAGCAGCGTCCGGCCGCGCCGCTGCGGCGCCGCCAGCAGGCGGTCGACCAGCAGCGCCAGGGCGCGGTCGAGCTGGCGGCCCGCCGTCCCCTCCGGCAGCTCGACCTGCTCGGCCAGCTGCTCGTGCGGCCGGCGCGGGCGCAGCGGCTCTTCCTCGCCGCGGGCGAGCCGCAGCGCCTCCAGCCCGAGGGAGCCGAAGCGGTCCGCCATCTGGTCGGCGGAGATCCCGGCCAGGTCGCCCAACGTCTCCACCCCCAGTCGTTCCAGCGCAACCACGAGTTCGTCGGCCTCGCGGCGCGGCGGGTCGAGCAAGAGCGGCAGGATCGAGGCCCGCAGCGCGGCGGCGAAAGAGCGCAGCGAGCGCGCCGGCACGACCGTGGAGCCAGCGGGCCCGCGCAGGTGCCGCGGCGCCTTCCAGGCGGCGGCGAAGGCGGCGAGCCGGATGGGCGCGACCCCGACGCGCCCACCCGGACCAGCCGCTCCCCGGACCGCGCGCAGCACCCCGTCACTGTCGCCGCCGTGGATGCCCCGCAGGCCGTCGAGCGCGAAGAAGGCCTCCCCCGGCCGCTCCGTCTCGACCGCGGCGCCGACCGCCTCCAAGCGCTGCACCATCGCCTCCGTCCGCTCCGCCGCCTCGACCGGATCGGGAAGCGAAGGGTGCCCGGGCCGCAGCCCCCCGGAGCGACCCGGGCACGTAGGAGTCGTCAAGCGACTGTCGATGACGCAAGCGATCTCCATACGAACATATGTTCGTATACGACGGAAGCAGAAGTCAAGAAAATCGTGAAGAAAATTCGTCGCTAAGCAGAGGCTTCGCCGTCGTGACGATCGAGCCAATCGAGCAATCTCGAGAATGCCCGTGCATCCTCGGGAGACCTTTTCCTCATTGCCTCTAATCGAGCGAGAATCTCGTCGACGACTTCGTCGTGGGCTTTGAGGAGTTCGCGATTGAGATCGCTCAAATGATCGCGGTCGAGATCCGGCACGAAACTTATTGTCTCAGGTGGTGAGCAGCGCGGCGAGCTCGTCCTCGAGCTCGGGGAGCCGCTCCGCCTCGCCGGCCATGACCTGTTTCCCAATCAGCATCGAGGCGCCGGCGAGGGCTGGCCACGCCGCTCCCGACCGCTCGGCGAATGCGGCGATCGTCGCGTCGTTGCGCTCCGCTCCCGCCGGGCCGAGCGCCAGCACCTCGACCGTCAGCAGCCGCGCGGTCGGCGGATCGGCGGCGAGCAGCTCGAGGACGGTGCGCACACCCGCCCCGAGCTTCGCCTCGCGCCCCTCCGCCGCACCGCAGGCCCGGTCGACCTCCTCCAGTAACCGCCCCGCCAACTCCCTGTGCGCCTCCAGCGCGCACTCGAGCTTGCCGTCGAAGAGCTTGTAGAAGGTGGCCGTGGAGACGGTGGCCCGCTTGGCGATGTCAGCGACCGAGAGCTCGGCATATCCCGTCTCGGCGCACCCCTCCGCCACCGCCGCGACCAGTCGTTCGCGCTGGTTGCGGGCTACCACCTCGGCCGGAATGCCACGCCTGCCCGAGGGAAGGCGCGGCGATACGGGCTTACGGGCGTCCACGAACCCAAGGTTAGAGGCGCGGACGCCCCGCGGCGAAGTGCCGCGGAGCGTCTGCGCATCCGTTACTCCCGTGCGAGGTAAATCCCCACGGGCCATTCCAGTTCGAGGAAGTCGTATTTAGCCGAGAACAGGGGTTTCTGGGGGCAGAGGTATTTACCCGTTACAGCCTGCGCCTGAACGTTGTTGAACACGAGCCTCGTCAGTTCAGAACCTTCTTCCGTTTTCGCACCCGCGAGAGTGCCGGCGCCGGAAATATCGTAGGTGCATGAGATAAACCAGTTCGGAGCGAATACGTTCGTGGTGGTCTGGAGCTGCTCGCCCGACCAGTTAAACAGGCCTTTCAGCGACGAGAAGCTGTAGGGACTGATCAGAGCGCTCCCATCACTGGTGAAGGAAGTGGGGTCATCGCCGCAATAGCCGAGCGTAAGGTTCGTTACGTCCACTTCCGGGTATTTAAAACCGGACCCACCCGCATTGGTGACCGTCATGTCCAGTTCGGATGCGGCACAGACAAATATGGTTTTGCCATCTTCGGTTTTGAGACTTATGACACCGTTGTTGGCGGCGTGGAATTTGGCGCCAACCCCGTAGGTGTTTCCGGCTGGGCAGTCGTAGTTGCCACCGACGACTTTGTCGCACAGGACGTCAGCCGACGCTGAGCTCGGGGCCAGCACGACGACGCCGAGCAGGCCCGTGGCCAACATCGTGGCAAGGATGGAAGTTCGCTTCATTTCTTCTCCCTTATAGGTGTTCGACAACACAGCCAGCCTGTCCGATAAGCGCTCGAGCGGTAGGGCCAGATTGGCCCGAGGGGAATGGTGCGGGGGCCGGGATGGCTGCTCATGCCTGGGGTGGTTCTTGAGTCTCCAAGCGGAGCGCGAGGTCGATCTCCGCCGAGAACCTGGCGAGCGGCCGCCCGAGGCGCTCTTCGATCGACCGCAGCCTCTTGGTCACGGTGTGGCGCTTGACGCCGAGGATGGCTGCCGCCGAGGAGACGCTGCGCTCAGCTTGGAAATAGGCGCGCAGCGTCTCGCGCGCGGTCTCGCCGCCGTCGCGCTCGGCCTCGAGGGGTTCGAGGAACAACATCCGCAGGGAAGCCGAGAGCAGCTCGTCGCGATACGCCGATGTCAACAGGGCGACGTCGGCATATCGAACAGGCAGTGTGTGCCCGGGTCGTATCGTCGAGAAGGCGGCTGCAGCCTGTCGGTGTGTGAAGCGCCAACCCGCGAGGCCCTCTCCAGCCTCGCCTACGCCTATGGCAATGGCGTGCGGGCGGCCGAAGAGACAGCTGATCTCTCCAGCGTCCGGTCGGCGCCTCGCCCCCAGCCACCCCCGGGTAGGACCGTCCGGGCGTGAGGCGACCAAGACTTGAAGCGAGAGCTCCTTCGCCACCAGGCGGATCCTCCTGGCGACGTCGCTCCCCAGCGCGACCACACCGACGTGCCAGTTGCCGAGCTCATAGGAGAGCTCGGTGCCGTCCACCGGCTCCCCACCCAGCAACCGCTCCACCCGCTCTGCCAGCCTTCGCTCCCCCGTGAAGCTCCCGCGGCTCTCCAGCTCCCGAGCGTGCTCCTCGCTGACCGCGGCCAGCAGACGGTCGACGGCGGCCGAGCAGATCGCCAGCAGCTTTCTCAGCTCGGCCGGGGAGAGACCGCCGCCTCGCTCCACCTCCTCGACGATGAAGTCGACCAGGAGAGCGTGGCCGGCCGCGTAGCGGCGCAGGACCGTGGCCAGACCGACGCCGCTGCGGGCCGCGAGGCGGGCCTGGGAGAGCAGGGCGGGGGGAGGCAGCGGGAGGCGGTCTTGGGAGGCCTCGATCGTGTCGAGGCCGAAGCCGACCGCGGCGGAGGCGGCATTCTTCAGTCCCTCCAGGTAGCCCTGGTCGCCGACCTCGGTCGGGTCGGCGATCCCGTAGATGCGAGTGAGCAGCGCCCCCTCCATCTCCGCTCGGCGCTCTTCGAGGCGGGCGCGCAGAGCGGCGCGGGCCTTGGCTGAATTGCGGCGGGCGGCCGTGGCGAAGAGGTCCCCTGCTGTTGGCCCGCTCAAGAGCGCGCTAGCGGCCAGACCCGCCCTGCGCCCCACCGCGCTTTTGCTTTTTGCACCCGACCGCCCGCACCAGCGGCCGTCCTTTCGCACTTTTGCCGTTATGCGCCGAGAAAGCCGCATTGGCCCGCTGCTTGGCGGCGCACAGGTTCGCCGAGTTGACGATCAGGCCCTTCTTCTGCCCCTGCATCTCGACCACGACTTTGCTCAGGGGAGCGTCGGGGGTGTCGGTGAAGGTAGCTCTGATGCCGCCGCCCGCGGAGTCGATCTTGGCCACCGCTTCGACGTCGACCAGCCCGCGCAGGGCGGCGACGAAGTCGGGCAGGGGGTTGGAGGAGGCTCTGAGGAAGACCGGGCCCTCCAGGGGCTGATCGAGGATCGGGGTCCAGGCTTTGGCGTAGCCGTAGATCGAGCCCTTGGGGCAACCGCGGCCGTTGCCGCCGCCTGCGGCGAACTGCACGCGGGTGCAGATCGTGCGGATGTGGGCCTGCTCCAAGAAGGCCGAGGGGGGCAGGCGCAAGACCAGACCCTCGAGGTTGGCGTCGCCCGGGCGGGGTCGGAAGACGCCGCGCAGGGCGGGATGGTCGCCGCGCTTGGTGCCGCCCTTGAGGGAGATCTCGAGGCGCGGCTTGAAGCCGAGCGCGGCGCAGTCGGCGGCCTGGAAGCGACTAGAGGCGCCGAAGGGTGAGTCGTCGGCGGGACCGAAGACGTCGTTGCCGCTCCCCCAGAGGGTGACGTCGGTGGCGAAGGGCTGACAGCTCGTCGGGTTGAGCGTGAACTGCGGGCGATCGACGAACACGCGGATGTCGCGGACGGTGAGCGGGATGCCGGCGAGGATGTGGGGGATCGGGTCCGATGACTCGCCGTCGACGTGGACCACACCGGTTCTGGGGTTCAGGCGCAATGCCTGGCGGGTGACCACGGTGCCGACGTCGAAGGGGCCGGCGACCGCGGGGACGACGCCGAGCACCGACAATGGGGCGCTTTTGTAGGGGCCGGCTAGATAGACCTTGCCCTTGGCGTAGGTGAGCACGGAGCCGACGCCGGCTCCGGCGAGGACGTCGCCGATCTCCGAAGATGCCGGGCAGGAGGGGCTGGCGAGCTCCAGGCGCCCTTCGCGCGGGCCGGTGCGGCTCCGCGCCTGGGCGATCGCCGCCTCTGAGCACTGCGTGGTGCCCGCGAGCTTGGCGACGAGGCCCGGCGGCAGGGTGGCTGAGAACTTGGTCAGGTCCTGGTCTCCGTCGCGGCGGGTGAGATGCATCTCGAAGGGCGAGTAGGAACCCGCGGCGTTGTTGCGGGTCCCTGCGAGAAAGCCCGGCTTAAACGGCGGCGTTCCTCCCTGCGGGCAGGGGCCGCGGTCCGGTCCGCTTTCGATCGCGAAGGGAAAGAGCCTCGCAAGCGCAGTGGTGGGCTTGGCCCAGGGGGTCAGGTTGGAGACCGACTGATAGGCCCCACAGGTGCGCGGGGTGATCAGCGGCGCGCGGGCGCCTTCTCTGAAGTGCAGCTCGAAGTTGGAGACCGGCAGCTGGGGGATATCGTCGAAGGTCGTGATCAGCTGCCCGGTGCGGGGATCGGGCTCGACCTTGCCGGCGAGCTTCACCGAGACGCCGCGATCGGGGATCCGCAGGACCATGTAGAGGGCTATGAGGGAGCCGAAGGGGTTCTCGTAGGGCTTGGCGATGTAGAGGGCGCCTTCGGCTTTCTCGTCGATCACCGGGCTGGTGGCGATGACCGAGCCGATCTTCGCGGTCTCCGGGCAGCCGGCATTGGGGCCGGAGTTGTAGGTCTCCCTGGCCAGGTCTGCTTCAGAGCACACACCGAGGCCCTCTGCCTGGGAGGGGTTGACCGTCATCCCCTCGGGCAGGATCACTTCGCCGCGCTTCATCTCGGAGTCGTAGTTGACGGTGGGGATGCGCAACCCCTCGTCGGGCAGGGAGAGCTCATAGGTGAGGCCCGTCCCGCTGGAGGCCTGGCTGGTGGTCAGAGAGAGCGTAGGCGTCGGGTTGAATTCGAGCAGGCTGCAGCCGGTGATCTGGGGGAACGGCGCGCTTTTGGTGAAGAAGCGCCCGGGCAGCTGGTAGGCGGTCACGGTCACCGTCACCTGGCGGGCCTGGGTGCACTCGGTCGGGTTGAGGGTGAAGGGCTTTTTGGGCACGTCGACTGCGCGGCCGCCGGGCGGGGCGCCGCCGTGGATCGCCTCTTTGGGGGTGATCCGATCCTCGTCGTGCAGCGGCGAGGCCGGCACGCCCCACAGCGTCGTCGTCGCCCCCGAGAGACCGGAGGCCGAGGAGATCCCCTCCACGGTGGAGACCACGGTGTGGTCGGTGGGATCGAGGCGCACGTTGATGAAGGCCGGCGCGGCGGCGGCGATGAAGCCGAGGCGGGCGACGATGCCCTTGGGGGTCGTCATGTTGTAGACGGGCATGTTGAAGACGCCGGGGACGGGCTGGATCACGCGTATCCGGGTCGTGCCGACCTGGGTGTCGAACGGGCAGGCGCTGGCTTCGGGCCCGTCGCCGAGCTCCTCGGGGGTGCAGGTCGGCGCTGCTTTGGGGTTGCCCGCCATCCCTGCCGGCAGCCGCACTTCGACGTCTTTGGTCAGCGCGTAGGGCGTGTTGCCGTCGCGGTTGATCTCGATCCCGATCGTCAGGTCGGGGTGGGCGCCGGCCTGGGTGGTGGAGAGCCCGGCGGTGACCGATTCGAGGGCGTATTTGTCGAATTCTTCGGCTGCGCCGGCGTTTGCCGCTCCGACGCCCAGCAGCGCGAGCGCGGTAAGGGAGAGGGTCCTGCTCAAAACGGTTCTCATCGTCGTCCTCCCTTCCGCTTGGCGGCAGCTCGCTCGTTTCGCTGGTGCTTGCCTCGCTTCAGGCAGCGCACCTTGCCGGCGCGCCTCACCTTGCGCTGTCCTTTGGTGCAGCGGCGGGCCGTCCTGGGGCCAGTGACGTTGCCGGGACCGACGAAGGCGGCGCTTGCGAGGTTCGATGCTCCCGGCGCAGAGACCGAGGGCTGGCACGCATCGCCCAGGCATTCGGCCCGCAACTGCGACTCGGGGAAGCCGCCGCCAACGCGGGCGTCGTAGATCGAGGGCGTCCCGTCGGCGTCGGCGCCGATCAGCAGGTCGCTGCTCAAGAAGAAGGCGTCGTTGCCGCTCTCGCTCACCGCCCACAGGTACTCATCGCGCGCGCTGTGGGGGGAGGAGATTAGGTAGAGGCATCCCTCCGGCCGGGTGCAGCTGCCGACTCCCTGATCCTCCCACTCATAGAGGTCGCGCAGCCCGTCGGTGTCGCGTGCCACCAGCGCCTCGCTCGACTCGAAGAAGGCCCTGCGACCGTCGGCGCGCAGGTTCTCCGGCCAGCCGAACGTCGAGAAGAGGCCCTGGCCTTCGCGGGATTCCGACTGCAGGGTCGCGTCGGAGTCCGCCGGCGCCCCGGTCGGGATGCACGACAGGCACTGCAGCTCCCCCGCGGCGTAGCGGTAGATCTGCGCCTGGCCTTCTGGGTCATAGCCGGTCAGCGCCGCGCGCGATTTGAACAGGAAGGCCGAGCCGTCGGGGGTGGCGCGGGCCGGGACCCGGCCGAGCTTGCCTACGCTGGACGCATCTGCCCAGAGGCCGAGGCCGTCGGTGACTTGGCTCGCGATCAGCTCCCCGTCCACGTCGCGTTCGGTCACCGTGGCGAGGAAGTCGGGGGCCTGCCCTTCCACCGAGCGGTAGAGGTTCTGCTCGCCCGCCTGCGGTTCATCGCCTTCGGGGTTGGGGCCCGATTCGGCGATCGCGGTCTCCGAGACGAAGTAGGCGGTCGAGCCGTCAGCCGAGACGGTGACCGGGGTCACTGCGGTCGCGGTGTCGGCGAAGACGGTCGGTTCTCCCCCTCCCACGTCGAAGGCCTTCAGGTCGCCGCCCTGCACGTAGAAGACGCGTTTGCCGCCTTCGGCCACGCCGGCGACGTCCACGCCGCTGCCGATCGCGAAGGTCTCTTCGTTGTCGTAGCGCAGGTAGAGCGTGCTGGCGACTTGGAAGGCGATGCCGACGCCGTCCAGCGAGGCGCCCCGGTAGCCGGCGTCTTCACCGGCACCGAAGGGTTCGTCGCCCGGTTTCAGCGAGACCACGTGCGTGGTCCCGTCCGAAGTGCGGTCATAAAGCGCCGCGGTCCCGTCCGGTGCCGCCTTGGGCTCGAGCTGCACCGCCGTGCTGGTCGAGGCAAAGGCGCCGGTCGCGAAGACGATGTGGTCGCCTCCCTCGCTGATCAGCAGACCCAGCGATTTGGGGTCGATCTCGCCGAGGCTGCCCTGGCCGAGCAGCTCCGAGTGGCCGTCTGGGTAGCGCACGTAGGCGGTGGTCCCCCCCAGCACCGCCGAGCCCTTCAGTTCGGCGAGCCAGAAGGAGTGCTCCTGGTCGGGCGAGACGCCACCAGGCACGGGCTGCGTCGATTCCTCGCCCGAGGGCCCGGTGTAGGTGGTGGACCAGCCCGCGCTGGTGCGGGTCGCCAGGTAGGGGTCGCCCAGCAGGGTGCCCGTGCCGCCGAGCCCCGGCAGCGAGCCGCCTTCGACCCGGAACGGGATCCTGTCCCCCGCCGGGGAGACCTGGCGGGTGGTGAAGACGACGCCCGTCCGGGCGACGCCGATCGGTGCCCGGGCGTTGGTGTCGGCCGGCGTCACCAGCTCGTAGGCGCGGCAGTCGGGCAGGAGCGCCGAGGGGCCGGTGCGCAGCAGCGCGTTCGCGCAGGGGGTGTCCGTTTCGACGTCGACGATCGGGTAGGTGGTGAAGGCCCCTTCGGCTTCGTCGGAGCCTTCATCGTTGGTCGCGATCACCCGGAATTCGTAGCCCGTCTCCGGTTCGAGGCCCGTCGCCGGAGCCGAGACTTCGACCCCGGACTCGCCCGTGGGCAGCGTCCCTTCGCCGGCAAGCGTCCAGCTCGGCGCCCCTTCGACTTTGTATTCGAAGCTGTAGGTGGTGGGGAGATTGTTGGGGTCGATCTCGGCCTGCAGCTCGGCTTCGTCTTCGCTGACGTTGGCGGCGGCGACCGATTTCACCTCCGGCGGCCCGACCGACGAGCTGAAGAAGGCGTAGGAGTGGCCGATGCCGGTCCGGTTGGAGGGCACGTAGAGGAAGCGGCCTTTGTCTTCTTCTTCGCTCAGTTTCCCGTTCGGGCTGGTGGGGCCGTTGTCGACGCCGATCTCCAGGCCGACGATGCACTGCAGGAAGTCGGCGGGGATCGTCTGCAGGTAGGTGCCGTCTTCTTCGAATTCGTAGAGGTTGCAGTTTTCCCCGTCCAAGACGAAGACGTTGCCGTTGCCTTCATCGACCGCGATCGAGAGGCCGGTCCCGAGTTCCCCCGAGGGGACCGACGACTCCAGGATTGAGCCGATGACTTTGTATTCATCGTTAGGCGGGGTGCCGACGACGCTATTCAGGTCGAAGATGTCGATCCGTGCTTCCGTGGGGCCGGAACTCGCGTACATCCTGTCGCGTGCGGCGTCGACCGCCATCCCAGCGCCGCCCGACCAGCTTGCCGCCGTGGTTTTCCGGATCTGTGCGTTGCCTTCTGTAGCCGAGCTGTACTCGACGACTCCGGGGGTACCGAAGTTGGCGAACAGGTGGTCGTTGTCGCGGTTGATCGCCAAGCCGGCGTAGATGGACAGGCTTTCGCTCACCGTCACCGGAGCGGTTTCCCCGTACTCGATTTCGCAGCCTTCGGGCTGATACCCGGCGTCCGGTTTGAAGCGGAGGACTTTTCCCTGGCTGGTGCTGAAGACGTATAGATAGCCGTCGCTGTCGATCGCCACCGAGGTGGCCCCAGGAACCAACAGCTCGGAGATGTAGGTGCCGTCAGAGCAGAAGACGTCGACCCGGCCTTTGCTGCCGTTGGAGAGGTTGCCGAAGCTGCTGACGTAGATGTTTCCGAAGTCGTCGGTGGCTACCGCCCGCGGGTCGGAGAAGGTCGCCGGCGGGTGGTCGACCCCGGGCACCCCTGGCCCGCCTTCTTTTTCGAGCGGGCAGAGACCGGGATCCGGGATGGGGTCCACGGCCGACGTCCCGCAGCCACCGGTCAGCGAGAGCCGTGGTTCGAGAATGCGTTCGCCTTCCGCCGCGAGCGCGGGCGAAGCGAAGAGCGCGATCACACAACCCGCAGCCAACAGTGCGGCGAGCAGCGAGCGAAGGTCGGCCCGGCGGGGAATGACTTTCAGGTTCATTGCTCTTTTCCGTTCAGATCCGTGTGCCGGGGACTCGGGACGGGTCCACACGCCCGTCCCGAGTCGCGTGGCGTGTGTTAGCCAGTAACGGCCCAGCTGCCGCGGACGTAACCGCCCCCTGAGCTGAACGTGTAGGGAACGGTGACACCGAACTCGTGCGCCGCTTCGGATTTCGCAGCTGCAGAGGGAGCGAACAGCGCTTCAAAGAATTCGAAGCCGTCCTTTTTATAGACGCAAAGGAACCCAGGTTCGGCTTCCGGGGCAGCGAAACTTCCCGGACAGACTGCTTCATAGGCTTCGGCGGATTCTTGGAGTCGTTCGAACCATTCCGATTCTTCGATGGCCGGGTCAACGATGCACCCGGTTCCTTCCGTGCACGGCCAGGGCCCGTAGACCTCCACAGCTCCATTTTTGAGCTCAGTGCCCACGGGCGATCCGGCGAACTCGGATTGCGCGATCGCGGTGGGAGCCGGCGAGACCCGTATGGGGAAGGAAATCGCGGCCGGCGACACGTGGGCGTTTCCGGTCACAGACCAGGCACCCGTCAGGCTCTCGCCTGAGGGAAGCGGTTCGGTGCTGAAGGCCCATCGGCGCCGGTCGGGCCGGTTGCCCCTTTAACACCCTGAATACCCTGGCTGCCGGTCGGGCCTTTGGCACCGTCGGCACCATTGCTGCCGTTAGCCCCGGCCGCGCCGGTGTCGCCCTTAGCGCCCTGAGGGCCGGCCGGACCGGTGTCGCCCTTCGGTCCCTTCGGACCGCGCGGGCCCTTCTTCGCCTTCGCCGAGGCGGTGGCCTTGCCGTCGCCGCTGCCGCCGTTGGCGGCGATCGCGCCGCCACTGAGTGCGGCGACCAGCGCGACGACGGCCACGATCAGGCCGGCGCCGCCGAGGTGCTCGCGGAGTCTCGAGAGCATTTAAGTCTTCTCCTTGTCCCGTGAGCCCCGCTGCCGGCCGTTCCCTTACGGCGCTTCCCTGAGGCTCGGTTGATTTCCCTGTACTGCTCGTTTCCCTGACTTCACTTGTTGGGTGGGACTAGTTCCCAGAAGGTGCTAGCCGTACCGCCAAGTGACGCCAGTGAAGCACCCCGTCACGGGATTGTCAAGAGATAGTTCCCAAAGGAAAAAGATCGTTCCTAGAGTCGTTCCCGACCCGGTACACCCTGGTACCGAGAGGCACTCGCTACGCGGCGGAGCGGGCGAGGCGCTCGGCCTCGGCCGGGCCCAGGTACGGCGAGAGGATGAACTCGGTGAAGTCCGGGAGGAGGTCCTCGAGCGCCGCCGCTTCGCCGGCGGCCGCCTTACGCGCCGCGAGCGAGACCAGGGCGCCGATCGTCGACTCCTCGGTGCTCACCGGCAGCTCGCGCGCGCCGGAGCGCTCCGCCCTCCCCCGCTGCAGCGGGGGTACCAGCTCCTGCACCGCCGCGTGGAAGCGCATCGCGACCACCGGCCCGGCGCTCTGCGACTCGACCAGGCAGAGCCGGGCCAGGTCCGGCTCCGAAGCGAGGAAGGCGAGCGCCTCGCGGGCGGCGGCGATCGCCTGGTGCGGCCAGTCCGGCGCCACCTCGACCGCCTCCGCAACCAGCTCGCCGACGTGCGCGACGACGACGTCGAAGGCGGCGAGGAAGCACCCCTCCTTGCCCTCGAAGTTCTCGTAGAAGACGCGCCGCGAGACCTTCGCCTCCTTGGTGATGTGGGTGATCGTGACCGCGGCGTAGCCGTGCTCGGCGACGGCGGTCGCCAGCCCCGCGATCAGCCGCTCACGCTGGTTGTGCGCCACCTGCTCACGGCTGAAGCCGTGGCGGCCGGCCGGAAGCGGACCCAGTTCTTCCTCGGGCATGTGAAAAGAGTAGGGGGAATGTGACGACTTTCATGAGATAGCAAAATCTCTGTATCTTTCTATTGAATCTGAACCAGACCGATATATGATGGGAGTGATTGCGATCGCCAGACAGAAGACCTCATTGGAGATCGACATGGAGAAAGTGAAAGTCGCCAAGAAAGCTCTAGGAACCAGGACGATGACCGAGACCGTTGATGCGGCCCTCGACGAGATCGGCAAGCGCGAGGCGGGACGGAAATTGATCGAGATACTCGATACCCCCGGCGCTCTGGCGCTCGACGACCCCGAGGTGATGAAGGGCGCCTGGCGAATCGGAGGGCGGCGATTTTCCTCGTAGACACGAGCGCCTTGGTCCGTCGTCAGACTCGACCAGAGGTGCGGAAAGCGCTCGATCCGCTGCTGCGGGCCGGCGAGATTGCCACCTGCGGCGTCGTCGACCTGGAGACCCTGTACAGCGCGAGCAGTCCAAGGGCTTACGACACCACCGCCACCACTCTTCGCGAAATGCCCCGTGCGCCAGTAGACCAGGCGTGCGTGGATCGAGCCCTGGAAGTGCAGGCGATGCTCGCGGAGCGCTCTCAGCATCGGGGGGTCACCTTGCCGGACCTTCTCGTCGCCGCATGCGCAGAGCACGCTGAACTCGTCGTCCTCCACTACGACGGCGATTTCGACCTGATCGCCTCGGTTACCGGCCAACCCACCTGGTGGGTCGTTCCCCGTGGCAGCGTCTCGTAGCGGCTCAGCTCGACGCCGCCAGCTCGGCCTCGCGCGCCGCCCGGTCCTCACCCACGTAAGGGCGCAGCACGAACTCGATCGTCTCCGGCAAGAGCCCCCGCAGCGCCGCGGCTTCGCCGGCGGTGAGGCGCTGGTTCAGCACCCAGAGCACGCCGCCGACCAGCGTGTCCTCGAGCGTCTCCGGCAGCTGCGCCCGGCGGGGGTTGAGCTCGCGTCCCGGCTTCAGCAGGGGGATGAAAGCCTTCAGCATCGCCTCGTGCCGCGCCACCGCCTCGGGCCCCGCGGTCAGCGCCTCGACCACGCAGGCGCGCCCCACGTTGGGGTGTTCGGCGATCGTCTCGAACAGCGCTCCGAGCCCGGCCGCAACCTTGTCCGGCCACTCCTGCTCGCGCTCGTAGGCCCGCTGGACCCGGTGCGCCATCACGCCGTAGGCGGCATCGAGCAGCTCCAGGTAGCACTGCGGCTTGTCCTCGAAGTTCTTGTAGAAGGTCGCGTAGCCGACCTTGGCGCGACGCACGATCGTCTCGATCGTCGCTCCCTGGTAGCCGTGCTCGGCGACCAGGTCGGCGGTCGCCTCGAGGATGCGGCGGCGCTGGTCGGCGGCAGCGGCGCTGCGGCTCACCGGCTGGGGGCCGGGGGGCTGCCGCGACGCCTTTCCGGGCAGGGCACGCACCCTCCCAGGATAGCGCGGGTTCCCATAGGTACGACCTCAGTACATAAGGTGAAGCCAGTTCCCAAATATGGGCTAAAGTACCTGTGGTGGATGGTTCGCGCCCACTTCGCGCCGTTCGCTCTTGGCAAGAGGCGATTCCCGACCGCAGCGGCGAGAGCGGCGTCCACGAAGCGATGCTTCTCACCGTCGGCGCCCGCGGCTACGAGGCGGCGACCGTGCAGGAAGTCGCCGAGCGCGCCGGCATCAGCCGCGACCAGTTCCACCGCCGCTTCGGCAGCAAGGACGAGTGCTTCGCCGCCGCCTACGAGGAGGCCGCGAACCGGCTCCGCGACGACCTGCTCGGGGCCGGCAGGGCGGCGGCGAGCTGGCGCCTCGGCTTCCGCGCCGCCCTCGCCGAGCTGCTGCGCTTCGTCGCCGAGCAGCCGCTGACCGCGAAGGCGCTGCTGCTCGAGGTCCGCGCCGCCCGCGGCCGCGCCTGGGGCACCCACCAGCAGCTGGCCGAGCGCTTCATCGCCGCCGTCGACAGCGCCCGCGACGACCCCGAGGCGCTCCCTTCGGCCTCGCCGACCACGGCCGGGTTCATGGTCGGGGCGATCGAGGAATCGCTCGCGCTTGAGATCGGGGCGGGCCGGGCGGCGGAGGTGGAGCGGCTGCTGCCGGACCTCTGCCACCTGGTCGTCCTCAACTACTTCGGCGAGGACGAGGCCTGGCTGGAGCTGCGCTCCGCGGACTCCGCGGCGCCCACCGGCTGAGCCTTCATTTTCGAAACCCTGCCGTTTATTCAGAAACTCTTGCGCTAACGGCTCCGGTGTGTCAGGCTGCCCAAAGATGTTGGCCAAACATCGCGAGGCGCGGGTGAGCACGGCGGCGCCAGCGGCTTAGGCCGCGACCCAGGTGGCGCTTTAGCCACCGCCGTAGCCCCCGGCGCCTCGGCAACCCAGCGCCAAGGTCGTCCCCCGGCTCAGTCCTCGCGGGCGATCTTGGCTGCCTCGTCGCTGCCCAGGTAGGGCGTCAGCGTGAACTCGACGAGGTCGGGCAGCAGACTCTCCAGCTCGGTCGCTTTGCCGGCGATGATGCGGCGCGAGATCAGCGACATCATGCCGCCGACCAGCGCCTCCTCGGTGGTCGGCGAGAGCCGGGAGAGAACTTCGGGCGGGCGGCCCTCGCGGCCGCTCTGGAAGTAGGGGACGAAGCTCTGGATCGCGGCGTCGTAGCGCTCGACCACGACCGGCCCGGCGACCAGCGCCTCGACCATGCAGAGGCGGGCGAGGCTGGGCTCGGCGGCGAGGAAGTGCAGCATCGCGCCGATCCCGGCGCGGACCGCGTGCGGCCAGTCGGCCTCCTCCTCGAAGGCCTGGCCGACCCGCTCGCGCAGTTCCGCCATCACCGTGTCGTAGGCGGCGACGAAGCACTCGTCCTTGCTCGTGAAATGCTCGTAGAAGGTGCGTCGCGAGACCGCCGCGTAACGGGTGATATGGGCGATGGTTGTCCCCGCGTACCCGTTCTCGGCGATCGCCTCGGCGAGGCCGGCGATCAGGCGCTCGCGCTGGTTGTGGGCGACGAACTCGCGCGGCAGCCCATGCCGGCCCGGGGGGAGGCGGGCGAGCTCCGGCGGGTACTCCTCTCCTTCACCCTCACCTACAGTCGAGTTCGCTAAGGCCACAGGGCGACGATACCGGTCGGAAAAATTAGAGTCTCGGTTCAGCTCCTCGAGGGCAGCTTCGACCCCCAGGTAGGGCATCACCGCGGCCGACATCAGCTGCGGGACCAGGGCCGGCAGGTTCTCTGTGTCGCCGCGCACCACCTTGGCGTAGACCTGCCCGTAAGCCGAGCCGGCGAGCGCCTCCGCAGTCGTGTGGGGCACCGCCTCCGGGTCTTCCATCTCCTTGCGGCCGGCGTCGATCAGGGAGGCGATCACGCGCATCGTCATGTCGCGCCGGGCCCGCGCGGCGTCGCCGGCGGCCAGCACCTCGACCGCGAAGGAGGCGCGGCTGGGCTCGTTGCAGAGCGAGCCGACCACCGTGTGGGCGACCGCGCGCAGGCGGTCCGGCCAGTCCCGCTCGCTCTCGTAAGCGTGCATCAGCGAGCGCATGCACTCCTCGTTCAGCTCCTGCCAGGCGCTGAGGAAGCTGTCGTACTTGCCACGGAAGTGGCGGTCGAAGGCGGGACGGTCGAGGCCGGCCCGGGTGACGACCATCTCGATCGTCGTCTCCGCGTACCCGCGCTGGGCGGCGACCTCGATCAGGGCCTCGATCAGTCTCGCGCGCTCCGAGGAGGAGGCGGTGCGAGTCTCGGTCTCGAGCACTAGGTCATGGGACCGCCGATCCCTGCCTTCCGCGAGCTCAGCCGCCGGCGGCTTCGGGAAGCTCGGCAGCCGCCCGCTTCGCTGCCTCGGCGCCGAGGTAAGGGGTGAGGGAGAACTCCACCAGCTCCGGCAGCAGCTCCTCGATCTGCTCCGTTTGTCCCATGATGATGCGCTGGTAGATGATCCAGAAGATGCCGCCGATGATCGTCTCCTCGAGCGTCCCCGGCAGCTCTTCGCCGTGTGGGGAAACCTTGCGGCCAAGGCGGAAGAGCGGCACGAAGGCCTGGATCGAACGCTCGTAGCGCTCGACTGCGGCCGGGCCGGCGGAGAGCGCCTCGACGATGCAGGTGCGGGCCAGGGCCGGCTCGCTGGCAACGTAGTGGAGGAAGGCGGAGAGGCCGGCGTCGACCCGGGCGGGCCAGCTCTCGACCTTGGTGGCGGCGTCGACGACGCGGCGCAGCGCCTCCTTGACCGCGAACTCCGAAGCGGCGAGGAAACAGTCCTCCTTGGAGGAGAAGTTCTCGTAAAAAGTGTTGCGGGCGATGCCGGCGCGGCGCACGATGTCGGCGACGGTGACGGCTCTGTAGCCCTTCTCCACCGTCTCCTCCGCCAGGGCCGAGATGATGCGCGCCCGCTGATGCTGAGCGATGAACTCTTTGGGAAGCGGATGACGACCCGGTGGCGGTCGCATCGTAGAGGCGTGATCAGCCACGAACGCCAGAGTACCTCGATCGGTTTGCGATTCCAAGCTGGACGTTCCTGCTACATACCGCTAAGGTACCGGAAGCCAGACATTCGGTTCCCTAGATCAATTTTGCAAGGAAGGCAGATGGGAAAGCGCGCCGACACCGAGGCCTTGGCAGGGGCTGAGAGGGCCGGCGTTTCAGGGGTTTCCGGCTCCCGGACCCGCAACTCTCCCGAACTCGAACTCGTGACCTCGCCGAAGCGGCAAGCGATCCTCGACGGCATGCTCGAGGCGGTCGGGGCAGAGGGGTACGAGGGGACCTCGGTCCGCACCGTCCTCGACCGCACCGGCGTCTACCGGCAGGCCTTCTACGACAACTTCGCCGACAAGGACGACTGCTACCTGCAGGCCTACGACGCGGGCGTGGCGCGAGTCGAAGCGGTGATGGTCGAGGCCGCTTCCGGGCAGGACGGGTGGACAGATCAGCTCCGCTCCGGCCTGGCAGCGCTGCTCGGCTTCCTCGACTCCGAGCCGGACGTCGGCCGTGCCCTGATCGTCGAGGTCCACGCGGCCGGGCCGGAGGCGCTGGCGAAACGCACGGCGGTGATGGAACGGATCAACGCCTTCCTCGACCGTGCCCGCGCGGAGGCCGACGAGGCCGAGGTGCCCCCTTCGATCGCCGGCGAGGGCATCGCCGCCGGCATCCACGCCGTGATCCACTCCCGGCTCGCGACCGGTGCTACCGACGGCTTCGCCGGCCTGCTTCCGGAGTTCATGTACTTCGCGGTGCTGCCGTACTACGGGGCGGAGAGAGCCCGGGCGGAGATGCAGGCCGCGCAGAGCTAGGGCCCTGGTTAGGAGAGAGTCGGGCAGGGGGTTTCGCTTAACTTTTTCGTGGATCCCCACTAGCTATCGCCCGAATCTTTGCCGCGAAAAAGTACAAGACGCTTCACCCCCTGCCCGACTCTCTCCAACGAGCGCTCGAGGTTGACGCGGCGGCGGCTCTCGGCAGCTAGGGAGCAAGCTCCGCCGGCGTAGTTCAGCTATCGGGTCCCAGCTGTCAGGCCCTGGATCTGCAGCTGCCCGTGGGCGGGGCAGGTGGGTAGGGGTGAAGCGTCTTGTACTTTTTCCGCGGCGTGGGCCATGGACAGCGAGAGGCTGCCTTCGGAAAAAGTTAAGCGAAACCCCTACCCACCTGCCCCGCCCTCACAGCCGCTCCAAATTCTCGGCGTCGATACCCCGGGTGACGCCGCGGAAGTCGAGCGTTCGCGGAGCCCGGGCGACCACGTTGGCGTAGTCGATGTCGGGGTGGGCGGTGACGATGGCGACCAGGTCGGTGGCCGCCAACGCTTGCTCGAGGTCGGCCGAGGTGAGGCCGAGCTCGGGCAGGTCGGGGACGAAGGGGTCGTGGTAGGAGACGTCGGCCTCGAGGGTGGAGAGCAGGCGCAGGATCGTCAGCGCCGGGGACTCGCGGGTGTCGCCGCTGCCGGCCTTGTAGCCGGCGCCGAGGATAAGGATCTTCGAGCCCTTGACCGGCTTCGCGGCCTGGTTGAGGAAGCGCTCGATCCGCTCTACGCAGAAGGCCGGCTGGGCCTGGTTGACCTTGCCCGCGAGCTCGATGAACTCCGGGTAGAAGCCCTGTTCCTTGGCGCGGTAGCCGAGGTAGAAGGGGTCGACCGGGAGGCAGTGGCCGCCCATCCCCGGGCCGGGGTCGAAGCGCATGAAGCCGAAGGGCTTGGTCGCGGCGGCGTCGATCACCTCCCAGACGTCGATCCCGAGCCGGTCGCAGAGCTGCGCCAGCTCGTTGACGAAGGCGATGTTGACCGAGCGGAAGACGTTCTCCAGCAGCTTCGAGAGCTCCGCCGCCTCCGGCGTGGAGACGACGACCACCTCGTCGCAGACCAGCGAGTAGAGCTCGCGGGCGCGCTCGGTGCAGGCCGCGGTCATGCCGCCGACCAGCTTCGGCGTGGTCCTGATCGTGTAGTCGGTGCGGCCGGGGTCGATCCGCTCCGGGGAGAAGGCGACGAAGAGGTCCTCGCCGGCGCTGAGGCCGGAAGTCTCGAGGATCGGGGTCAACTGCTCGCGCGTGGTCCCGGGGTAGGTCGTCGACTCGAGCACGACCAGCTGGCCGGCGCGGACAACCGCGGCGAGCGAGTTGGCGGCTTCGAGCAGGTAGGTGAGGTCGGGCTCGCGGGAGCTGGTCAGCGGCGTCGGCACGCAGACGACAACCGCCTCGCAGGCGCTCAGCTCGGCGTACTCGGCGGTCGCGCGCAGGCGCTCGCCGAGCGGTGCCAGGGCCTGGTCGGGAACGTCCTCGATGTAGCTGCGGCCGGCGTTCAGCGACTCGACCTTGGCGGGGTCGAGATCGAGCCCGATCACATCGTTCCCCGCCTCTGCGAAGGCGACTGCGAGGGGCAGGCCGACGTAGCCGAGCCCGACGATTCCGATCTTCATCCGCGCAAGCATAGGCGTGGTTGGACAGGCCGTCGCCGCTGCCCTACGCTGGGTGGGATGGATTCATCGGCTTCGAATCCACATTCCGGATTGGGAACCAGCCAGGCGCTCCCCAGGGCTTACGCGGTTCGCTCGGAGCGCGAGCGCATGCTGGAGGCGATGGTCCGCGTCGCCGCCGCCAAGGGTTACGAGGCCACCACCGCCGCCGACGTGATCGAGGCGGCGGGAGTCAGCCGCGAGACCTTCGACGCCACCTTCGTCGGCAAGGAGGGGTGCTTCCTCGAGGCCTACGACGCCGTCATCGACGTCCTCGTCGCCCACGTCTCGACCGCCTTCGAGAGCGCCTCCGGCCTGCCCTGGCCGGACCGGATCGAGGCCGGGCTGCGAGCCCTGGTCGACCTGCTCGCGAACGAGCACGACATCGCCCGCATGGCGATGGTCGAGGTGACCGCCGTCGGCGAAGACGCGCGGATCCGCTACCGGGGCGCGCTCGGGCGCTTCACCTACTTCCTCGAGGAAGGACGCACCTTCTCCTCCCAGGGCGAGGAGCTGCCGGCCGACACGGCGCGCTTCGCGATCGGCGGCGCCACCTCGCTGATCTTCGACGAGGTGCGGGCCGGGCGCGGGCCGGAACTGCGGCGGATCCTGCCCGACCTCGTGTTCGCGGTGCTGATGCCCTACATCGGCCCGGAGGCGGCCGAGGACGAGATGCGGCGGGTCGCGCGGGAGAGCTGAGCTCTCAGACGCCCTTCCCGTGGCGACCCTCTCCAGAGCTAAAGCGGGCGGCGCCTTCGACTGCTACCTGAAGCGTCTCGCGGCCGAGGCGGTGCTCGAGCGCTAGGCCCTCGGCCAGGGGCAGGCCGGCTCCCTCGATCGCGGCGCGGCGGTCGGCGAGCATCGTCTCCTGCGGGAAGCCGGCGATCTTCTCGGCCACCTCGAGCGCGCGCTCGAGGTGCGCGCCCGGGGCGACCAACTCGTTGACGAGCCCGATCCGCAGCGCCTCCTCGGCGTCGACCGGGCGGCCGGTGAGGATCAGCTCCAGCGCCCGGCCCATGCCGATCACCCGCGGCATCCGCTGGGTTCCGCCGTCGATCAGCGGCACGCCCCAGCGACGCTCGAAGAAGCCGAAGGTCGAGCCGGGGGTGGCGATTCGCAGGTCGCACCAGAGGGCGAGCTCGAGGCCGCCGGCCAGGCACCAGCCGTCGACTGCGGCGATCGCCGGCTTCGAGGGGGTGAGACGGGTGAAGCCCTCGGGGCCGGCCGGATCCTCGACGTTCAGGTCCAGCGCCTTCAGGTCGGCCCCGGCGCAGAAGGCCTCGCCGCCGGCGCCGGTGAGGACGAGGACCCGCGCCTCGCCGTCGGCCTCGAACTCGTCGAAGCCCCGGCGCAGCCCGGCCGCGGTCGCGGCGTCGACCGCGTTGCGGCGCTCGGGGCGGTCGATCGTCAGCATCGCCGCCGCGCCCACGCGCTCGTAGCGAACCTCATCGCCCATGGGCGCATCCTCGCACGTGAAGTGGGAGTGGGCGGGCTAGTCGCCGCGAGAGAAGTCACGGGGTTCGCGAGCGACACCCAGCTCCCAGAGATGCGCCCCGGTCGCGGGCCGGGGAGGGGCAGGTCTCCCAGGGCCGGCTCGAACGCTAGGCGGCGGATCGGACAGCGCCGGGGGGCACTTTCCTGGCCGGCCTGGCGAAGCTTTCGCGACCGGAACGCAAACGCGACCGGTGACGGCGCCCGTGGCCTGCCTCGCGCGTAGCCTTCGCGCTTAGAAGCTCGTCGCGCCACCTTCGAGTCCGACCCCCGCTTGGCTTCCGCGGGAACCGGCCTCTCCCGGTCGCAGAGCGAACTTAGCCGCTCGCTCTGCGCCGATGCAAGGGGGGCAGAGGGGGCGAGTCCGCAAACTCCGGACTAAAGGGGTCGGTCAGGAAAAGTGGCGCATGTCCGCGGGTCGAGATACGGTCCCGCCGGGATGAATTCGGGATCGGAGGCGTCGGCTCGGAGGGCGCGGCGCAACGTCGTGCTCACCGCCGCGATCGCGGGGCTGGGTGGGCTGCTCTTCGGCTACGACACCGGCGTCATCGCTGGCGCCCTGCTCTTCATCAAGGTCGACTTCGCGCTCGGCAGCTTCGCCCAGGGGCTGGTCGTGGCGGCGGTCCCGATCGGTGCGGTCGCCGGCGCCGCCATCGCCGGTCCGGCAGCGGACACCTACGGCCGGCGGATGATGATCCTGCTCGCGGCGGGCGTCTTCATCGTCGGCGCGCTGGCCAGCGCTGCCGCCCCCGGGGTCGAGGTCCTGGTCATCGCCCGCATCGTGATCGGCGTCGCGATCGGGCTCGCCTCCGCCGCCGCCCCCGTCTACATCTCCGAGGTGGCGCCGCCGGAGAGCCGCGGCCGCCTCGTCAGCTTCTTCCAGCTGGCGGTGACGATCGGGATCCTCGTCGCCTACCTGGTCGGCCTCGCCTTCGACGCCAGCGAGGGCTGGCGCTGGATGCTCGGACTCGGCTGCGTGCCGGCACTGGCACTCGCCTTCGGAATGCTGCGGATGCCGCAGAGCCCGCGCTGGCTGGTGATGAGCGGCGACGACTTCGCGGCGCGGGCGACGCTGGCGAAGATCCGCGTCGACGACCCGGACACGATCGACCGCGAGCTGGCGGAGATCAAGGAGAGCATCGACGACAAACCGGGCGCCTGGGGCGAGCTGCTGCAGCCGCTGGTCAAAGCGGCGCTGGTGGTCGGAGTCGGGCTGGCGATCCTGCAGCAGGTGACCGGCATCAACACGGTCATCTACTACGCGCCGACGATCGTCGAATTCACCGGGGTCGACTCCTCCGCCGGCTCGATCCTGGCCGCGGTCGGGGTCGGGATCATCAACGTCGCCTTCACCGTGCTCGCCCTGCGTCTGCTCGACAAGGCAGGTCGCCGCACCCTGCTGATGATCGGCGTCTCCGGCATGGTGATCTCGCTCTTCGCGCTCGGCGCCGCCTTCATCGGCGGCGGTGGCAGCACCCTCGCCTCGGTGGTGGCGATCGTCAGCCTGATGACCTACGTCGCCTCCTTCGCGATCAGCCTCGGGCCGATCTTCTGGCTGCTCAACGCGGAGATCTACCCGCTCAGCGTGCGCAGCAAGGCGGCCGGGGTGGGGACGATGGCCAACTGGACCTTCAACTTCATCGTCTCGCTCACCTTCCTGCTGTTGATCGAAGCGCTCGGTCGCAGCGGCGCCTTCTGGTTCTACGGCGCGATCGGGATCCTCACCCTGATCTTCTGCTGGAAGCTCGTCCCCGAGACCAAGGGCAAGCACCTCGAGGACATCCAGGCCGAGTTCCAGGCCCGGGTCGACCGGCACAAAGCACCCGCATAGGTACGGCATCGGCGGGCGGGCGGCTACCCTCCGCTGATGCGGATCGACGAGATCATCGCCTCGCGGCGCCCGACCTTCTCGGTCGAGTTCTTCCCGCCCAAGAGCGAAGAGGCGACCGCGCAGCTGTACACGACCGCGCGCGAGCTGGGCCAGCTGGAGCCGGACTTCGTCTCCGTCACCTACGGGGCGGGCGGCTCGACCCGCGACGGCACGGTGGAGATCACGAAGGCGCTGAAGGACGAGCTCGGGTTCGAGACGATGGCCCACCTCAGTTGCGTCGGCGAGACCACCGAGGGCCTGGCGCAAACGCTGGACCGGATCGAGGCGGCCGGGATCGAGAACGTCTTCGCGTTGCGGGGCGACCCGCCGCGGGGTCAGGAGGATTTCGAACAACCGCAGGGCGGGCTCGGCAGCGCCGCCGAGCTGGCCGCCTTCGTCGAGGCCGGCTGGGACTTCGCGATCGGCGGCGCCTGCTTCCCCGAGGTGCACCCGGAGGCGCCCGATCTGGAGACCGACCTCTCCTACCTGAAGACCAAGGTCGACTCCGGCGCCGGCTTCCTGATCACCCAGCTCTTCTTCGACAACCAGGTCTACTTCGACTTCGTGCGGGCGGCGCGGGCACGGGGGATCGAGGTGCCGATCCTCGCCGGGGTGATCCCGGTCGCCAGCTTCGCGCAAACGAAGCGGATCTGCGATCTCTGCGACGCCTCGATCCCGCCGCGGCTGGAAGCGGCCTTCGCCGCAGCCGGCGACGACCCGGAGCGCGAGTTCGAGCTCGGGGTCGCCTACGCCGCGCAGCAGTGCGCGGAGCTCTTGATCGCCGGCGCGCCCGGCATCCACTTCTACGCGCTCAACAAAGCCCCGGCGACGCGGGCGGTGCTGGGCGCGCTGCGGGCCTCGCGCCCGTGGGAGCGGGTCCGCGGCGACACCGCGACCCTGAGCGGCAGCGCCGAGTAGCCAGGCAATAGGCTGCCGGCCGATGGCCGACCAGGGGGACGACCGCGAGCAGCTGCGCCAAGAGCGCGCCGAGGGGGAACAGGAGGCGGAGAGCTCCGGCCGCAACCGCCTGATCGTCGGCTACGCGATCGCCTCGACCGTGGTGCTGGCGGCGGCGGTGCTGGTCTTCGTCCTCGCCAGCGGCGGTGACGACGCGGGCGGCGAGGCGCCGGCAGGCGACGCGCACATCAACCTCAACGCGGCGATCGGCTCGACCAACGGGATCGAACCGGACAACCGGGCGGGGACGCCGCCGCCGCCGGTGAAGGTCGCGAACCTCGCCGCCGCCGCCAAGCGGGCGGGCTGCGATCTGCGGCTGAAATTGCGGGACGAGGGCCACGACCACATCCCGGTCGGCTCGCCGCCCGAATACGGGACGAACCCGCCGACCTCCGGCGACCACGTTGATCCGCCATACCAGCAGGCCGACGGCGCCTACGCCGAAATGCCGGCGGAAATCGACATCGTCCACACGCTCGAGCACGGGCGACTGGAGGTCATGTACTCACCCGATCTGCCGGAAGCCGACCAGCTGGAGCTGAAGGGCCTCTACGACACGATGTACGGGGCGACCCTGCTCTTCCCCAACGACCGCATGCCCTACGAGGTGGCGGCCACGACCTGGACCAACCTGCTCGGCTGCCCCACCTACGAGGGCGCCGCCACGCTCGACGCGATCCGCGCCTTCGGCAAGGCGACCTGGGGGAAGTACGGTGGCGAGGCGGTGGAATATTTCCCCTTCACCGGGCCCACTCCGGTCGAACCAGCCGAGTAGGAAGGCCGAACCCCGACAGGGTTTCGCTTAACTTTTTCGTGGATCGCCGGGGGCTGTCGCCCGTGGCATCGCCGCGAAAAAGTACAAGACGCTTCACCCCTGTCGGGGTTCGGCCTTCAAGCCCGGTAGGTGGGGAAGAAGGCTCCGCGAACGCGAGTTCCGCTCAGCTGGTCGTACTTCTCTTGATCGCAGATGATCTCGGAGGTGTGCCAGGGGTGCTGGCGGTTGGCGAAGCCGCGCTTGAACTCCTCCAGGGGGTCGCCGGGGGAGAGGCCGCCGCCAAGGTTGAGGGGGAGCGCGAGCTCGGTGGAGAGCTCGACGAGGACGGTGACGACGTTCTTCATCGGCGCGGCGCGCAGGTGCGAGTCGGCGCTGCCGCTGAGGTAGTAGTGGAGGTAGCCGTCGCTGACCGCGGCGATCGAGGCGGCGGCGAGCTCGCCGGTGGGAGCCGTGGCGAGGACGAGCCAGGTGCGGTCGGCTTCGAGCAGGCGGTCGAAGTAGGCCGCACCGAAGAAGTAGTGCGAGGCGGCGTCGGTGCGGCGCATCGTCTGCTCGTAGACGTCGAGGAAACCGGCGCGCTGGTCGGGGGTCGTCTCGGTGCCGGGGAAGAGCGCGAGCTCGTATCCCGCCTCGAGATTGCGGCGGACCTGGCGCCGGTCACTGGGCCGGCTCTTCGGCGCCAGCGCCGGGTCGGCGATCTGGACGATGTTGCGCTCGGTAGCGTCGGTCAGCGGCGACCCGCCGAGCGTGTGGCGGACGAAGATCGAGACGAGCCCCGTCGCCGAGAAGTCGATCGCGCGGGGATCGAGGGTGGGGGGAGTCGGGGGAGTGCCCGCCGGAGCAACAGCGGGGAGGCTCCGACGGGCACTCCCCCGACTCCCGACAAGCCCCGGATAGCCGTAGGGGGAGATCGCGTCGCGCTCGCCGGCGCCGGAGATCTCCCTGACCATCAGGGGAGCAACCAGGTCGCCGGCGTCGGTCTCGATCCGCAGGGTGTGGGTGACGGCCTCTGCGTCGAGGAAGGGGCGGGAGCGGAAGAACTCGGAGGAGATCGCCGCCTCGCCGCGGTCCTCGAGTAGCTCGGCGGCGGCGCTCGGCGGGCTCAAGCTGCAGCGTCCCTCACGCGATGTGGCCGTTCCCTCACTCGAAGAGGTCCGCGGCGGCGGTGCGGAACTCGTCCGGGAGCACGCCCCAGACCTCGCAGTCTTCAGGCGGGGCGCCCTCGCGGGCGAGGTGCGCGCGCATCGTCCCCTCGTGCACCCATCCCAGACTGGTCACGGTCTTCTTGGCGATCTCGTTGCGGGCGGGGATGCGACCGTAGACGCGGTGGGCGCCGTACTCGTCGAAGGCCTTGGCGATCGTCAGCGCCTCCGCCCGGCGGCCAACCCCCTTGCCGCGCACGTCGTCGCCGATCAACGCTCCCAGCTCCGGCGCGGTCTGGCGGAACAGACCGTAGAGGGCGGTGAACCCAACCGGCTCCTCGTAGCCCTCGACGACGATCGCGAACTTGCGGTCCTCGCCGGAGTCGTCCATCGCCCGCCGCGCCCAACCCTCCGCGTCTTCCAGCGAGAAGCTGTCGCGCTGCTCCATCAGCGAGGCCGTCGCCGCCGGGTTGTTGAACCAGCGGTGCACGGCCGGCGCGTCCCCCGGCTCGAACGGCCGCAGGCTCACCTTCGGTTGCTCGCCCATGCCCGAACCCTAGTCGGGGGCGAGGCCCTGGCCGGTGAGGACGAGCCAGACGGTCTTGGCGAGGATGCGGGCGTCGAGCGCGGCGCTGCGGTGCTCGACGTACCAGACGTCGAGCTCGATCCGCTCCTCCCAGGGGATGCCGGCGCGGCCCTGGACCTGGGCCCAGCCGGTGATCCCGGGCGGTACCTCGTGGCGGCGATTCTGGTGAGGCGTGTAGTCGTCGACCTGGGCGGGGATGGTCGGGCGCGGGCCGACGATCGCCATCTCGCCGCGGAGGACGTTGACGAGGTTCGGGACCTCGTCGAGCGAGGTGCGGCGGAGGAAGCGGCCGGCGGCGGTGACGCGCGGGTCGTCGCGGGTGACGACGGTGCCGTAGCCGACCGGGTCCGAGCCCGCGACCATCGTCCGCAGCTTCCACATGTCGAACTCGGTGCCGGCGAGGCCGACGCGGCGCTGGCGATAGATCACCGGTCCGCGACTGCCGAACTTGATCGCGATCGCGGCGGCAAGGAGGAACGGGGAGAAGACGAGCAGCGCGAGGGCGGCGATGAGGATGTCAAGGGCGCGCGGCATCAGCGGGTCCCTTCCGCCTTCTCCCAGCGCCCGGGGGCGCCACGGCGGGCGCGGTCCCAGAGGCCGGCGGCGATCGAGGCGGTCGTCATCACGTAGTAGCGGGCAATTCGCAGCGGCGCCGGCGCGAGCCAGCGGCCGAGCATGGCCGCGGCGAGCAGGGCCAGCTGCGCGAGCAGGGTGGCGGTGTAGAGCCAGCCCTGGCCGAGCAGGGCGACGTTGGCGACGAAGACGACGAAGTGGAGCGCGGGGCTGATGTAGCGCAGCAGCCGGTGCGAGGCGAGCTCGAAGGCGAACAGCGGCGAGTAGCCGCGCGGCGAGAGCATCCCTTCGCCGATGACGATGTCCCAGAGCCCGACCATCATCCGGCGTTTGCGGGCGAACTCCCCCTCCAGGGTCGGGACCATCTTCTCCTCGGCCCGGGCGGCCGGCGCGTAGAGGGAGCGCGACCCCCGCTTGGCCAGCAGGAAGGGGAAGGAGAGATCGTGGCTGCCGGAGGGGTGGAGCGGCAGGTAGGCGTCGCGGCGAACCGCGTAGATGGCGCCGTTGCCGGCGGTGATGCCGGCCAGCGCCGACTCCCGCTCCCGCACCGCCATCTCGTAGCGCCAGTAGGCGCCCTCGAGGTTGCCGCCACCGTCATCGATGAAGCGGACCTGGCCACAGACGTAGCCGACCGCGGGGTCGGCGAAGGGCTCGGCCAAGCGGCGCAGCGCGTCCGGCGCCCAGGCGCTGTTGGCGTCGGAGAAGGCGAGCAGGTGCCCGGTCGCCCGCTCGGCGCCGGCGTTGAGCGCGGCGACCTTGCCACCGGGGGGGAGGTCGAGGACGAGGTCGGCGCCGGCCGCGCGGGCGCGCTCGACGGTGGCGTCGGAGGAGCCGTCGGAGGCGACGATGATCTGCAGCCGCTCGCGCGGGTAGTCGAGCGCCAGCGCATTTGCGACCTTGGCCGCGATCACCTCCTCCTCGTCGTAGGCAGGAACGATCAGGGAGACCGATGGGAGGCCCCCGCTGCATCGCCTCCGACATTTGGGTCGCCATAGACCCCCAAACCTCGGAGGCGATGGCGATGGCCCCGGAGATGGAGGACGAGCCAGAGCAGCAGTGGGTAGCCGAGGTGCGTGTAGACGATCAGGCCGGCGCAGAGCCAGAAGAGGACTGCGACGGCGATCACGGGCGCGCCTCGATCAGCTCGCGGTAGAGGTCCATGGTGCGGCGCGCGGCCTCATCCCAGGAGAAGGGTCCGGCGGCAGCGCGGGTCGCGGCGGCGGCGAGCTCGGCGCGGGCGCCCTCGTCGCCGACCAGCTCCGCGAGCGCGGCGGCGAGCGCGGGCGTGTCGTCGGGCGGGACCAGACGTGCCGCGCCCGCCTCGGCCACCTCCGGGAAGCCCCCGACGGCGCTCAGCACCATGGGCTTGCCAAAGGCGAGGCCGGTGTAGAGGACGCCGGAGTGCTCGGCGTCGAGGTAGGGCAGGGCGACGACGTCGGCGCGGCGGAAGATCGCCGGGATCTCGGCGTCCTCGACGAAGCGGGTGACGAAGCGGACGCGGCCAGCGGCCGCGTTGGCGAGCTCGCGCAGCGGCCCGACGTCCATGCGCGGGTTGCCGACGATCCACAGCTCCGCTCCCCGCACCTGGCGGAAGGCCTCGAGCAGGTTCTCGATTCCCTTATATGGACGCAGCAGCCCGAACGAGAGGATCACCGGTCCCTCCGCCGCCCCCAGCTCGGCCGGCAGCGGCTTCTCCTCCGGCAGCCGGGTCAGGTAGTCGAAGGCGCCGTGCGGGACCACCCGCACCTTCGCCGGGTCGAGCCCGACCTCGTCGCGAAGACGGTCGGCGCTGTGCTCGGAGTGGGCGACGACGGCGTCCATGCGGTCGAAGACACGGTGAGCAGAGGAGATCTGCCGGCGGCTCGGCCGCGGCGGCAGGATGTAGTGAGCGGTCATCACCCGCGGTCGCAGCTTCGGCAGCAGGTGACGGTCGAGGGCGGGGACGGTCAGCCACTGGTAGTGAACGACGTCGGCCTCGGCCTCGCGGCGGAAGCGCAGCATGTCGGGGACGTGCTCCGCCGCCTTGAACGGCAGGCGCGCGCGGGCTTCCAAACCACGGGCGGCGCTGCGCCGGTAGAAGCGCTCCTCGACCCGGTAGCCCTCGGACGCCGGCACCGGCCCGTAGAGAAAGCTGCTCGTGATCAGCTCGACCTCGGCCCCGGCACGGACGAGCGCCGCAGCAAGAGCGCGGTCATAGGGCGGCGTGAACGCCGAAGGGTCTACAAGTTGGATCTTCATCGTTGGCTGACGGGGCCTGTTCCGGTAGGGATGGAACGTCTTGTACTTTTTCCGAGGCGTCGGCGGCGGACAGCCACATGCGGTGGGCGGAAAAAGTTAAGTGGAATCCCTACCGGAACAGGCCCTTCGCCGCCGCAAAAGTTAAGTGGAATCCCTACGGAATAACCCGCCCTTGCCACTCACGCTCTCCTATTGCGTCGTGAACACGAACGGCCGGGCGCTGCTGCTCGAGTGCCTGGCGGCGATCGAGCGCACCCACGCGGCTGGGGTGGAGCGCGAGATCCTCGTCCTCGACAACGCCTCCGAGGACGGTTCGGCCGACGCGGTACGGGAGCTCGGCGGCGACATTCGCCTGATCGCGCTGGAGCGGCGGGCGGGCAAGGCGGAGAACGACTCGACCCTGATGCAGGAGGCGCGGGGCCGCTACTGCCTGCTGTTGAACGAGGACTCCGAGCTGCAACCGGGGGCGGCGGAGGCGCTGGTCGCGGCCTTGGATGCGGACCCGAAAGCGGCCGCCGCCGGTGCACAGCTGCTGGACTCGGAGGGGAAGACCGTGCCCTGCGCCTGGCGCTTTCCCGGAGTGGGAACGGCTCTTGCCGGCGCCCTCTTCCTCCACCGCTGGCTCACGGTCCAGAGCGGCGATGGCGCCGAGACCCGTCGCGTCGACTGGGCGCAGTCCAGCGCGCTGCTGGTCCGTCGCGAGGCAGCCGCCGAGGTCGGCTACATGGACCCCGCCTTCTTCGTCTACTACGACGAGTGCGACTTCGCAAAGCGCCTCGACGACGCGGGCTGGCACTCGCTCTTCGTCCCCGCCGCCACCGCCGTCCACCACGACCAGCTCTCGACCGACCTCGGCGCCGGCCTTCCGCGGCTCGTCGAATTCCACCGCAACCGCAACCTCTACATGCGAAAGCACCACGGCGCCGTGGCCGCGTTCGCCGTCCGCCTCCTCACCGCCTGGGCTTACGGGCTGCGGGCCCTGGCCTCCATGGCCCTTCCCCACCAGCCGACGCTCGTCTACCTCGGTCACGCTCGCCAGGCGCTCTTTCCCAACCGCGGCGAGTCGATCCGCGGCCGCGGTCAGCGGCGCTGAGCGGGATCGACCGCACAGGCCGGCGTACCCCCGGGCAGCCGGTAGCGGTTGTCCGCGACCAGCCGGTAGACCCTCGCCGCGATCCACGAGACCCCCGGCAACAGCAGGGTGCGGCCGGCGACTCTCCAGATCCTCCCGGCCCTGCTCAGCACGGCGGCGATCGCCTCATGCCCCGAGCGGACCGTGCCGTCGACCCCGACCCACTGCACCGCGTCGGTCGCCTGGTCCTCCGTGACCCCGAGCTCGGCCAGATCGGCGAACTGCCAGGGGACGATCTCCGCCTCCGGCCCGATCCTCTCCAGGAAGTCAGCGCACCTCGTGCAGAAGGCGCAGTCGCCGTCGTAGAGGAGTACGGGACGCTCTCGAGCGCTCACATGCGACATCGTATGGCGGGCAACCATGAGGCTTCCGAACTCAGCGCACGAATCCGGTCCCTGGCGGATCCGCGAGATCGCCGCGGACATTCCCCTGGAAGACGTCTGGGCCCTCCCCGTGCATGGCGGCGTCGAGGACTTCCCGGCCCTCCTCGAGCTGATGGTCGCCAGCGATCCGGGCGAAGCCGAATCCGGAGCGGCCCGCTTCCTCTGGCGGCTGCGCGACCGCCTCGGCAGCTGGTTCGACCTCGGCCGCATCGCCGCTCCCGGCGGCGAGGATACGGGCGGGCTCCCGATCCCCGGTGGGGAGGAGACCTCGCTGGCCGGCCGGCTGCCGGACGACCTGCGCGGCACGGCGGCGGGCATGGAGTTCGCCTCGCTGCCGTTCGAGCCGCTCTATCGCACCGACACCGAGTTCGCCGCGGAGATCTCGAACCGGACCGTCTACGGCCTCATGCACCTGGGCTGGGCCGAGCAGGGAGATGACCGCTACCGGGCGCAGATGGCCGTCTACGTAAAGCCACGCGGCATCTTCGGCAAGGCCTACATGGCCGCGATCAAACCCTTCCGCCACCTGATCGTCTATCCGGCGCTGATGCGCCAGATAGAACGGACCTGGGATGCGCGCGGGCCGCAGCGCGCCGCTTCCGCCTAGAGCCGCGCGTCCTCGTCCATGCGCTCGGCCTCGTAGACCTCGGGGATGCGGCCGTCGACGGCGGCGGGCTCTTCGCGCATCCGCCTCAGCTCGGCGGCGAGCTCGGTGGGCCGGCGGAGGCGCGACAGCCACTCGCGCTCGCCGGGGGTGAAGAAGCCGGTCGCGAAGAGGGCAAGGGGGTAGGCGGCGAACAGGGCGGCGCGGCCGAGCAGGCCGATGAGGCCGTCGGTAGGCATCAGCAGCTCGCCGGCGGCGACCAGGACCGCGGAGGCGAGCACCACTCGGGCCAGGCGGCCCCACTGGTACGGGACCGGGAAGAGGCGCTGGCTGAACCCGTACATCAGCGCAAGCACCACCAGGTAGGAGGCGACGAGGGCGATGCCGGCGCCAACGATCTCCAGCGACGGCACCAGAATCAGGTTGAGGACGACGTTGACGGCGAGGGCGGCGATCGTCGCCGGCAGGTTGAACTCGGTGCGGCCGGTGCGGCCGAGGATCACGACCAGCACCATGTAGAGGGCGTAGAGGGTGACCGCGGTCGAGATCAATCCGACCGCTTCCCAGGACTCGAAGAACTTCGGCGCGGCGAGGGCACGAGCGATCCAGCGCGAGAACAGCCACATGCCGATGACGACGAAGGCGCAGCCGGCGACGAAGAGGGTGACCACGGTCGCGTAGGCGCGGCGCGCCTCCTCGTCGTCGCGGATCGAGTAGGCCAACGGCGGCCAGGCGAGCTGGAAGCCGCGGACGAGGACGTTGACGCCCTGTGCGAACTTGACCGCCAGCGAGTAGAGGCCGGCCTCGGCGAGGCCGACGGTGCGGACGATGATGATGCGGTCGATGAAGTTGAGCGCGTAGAGCGAGACCTCGGCCGGCATCGTCGGCAGCCCGAAGCGGAGCAGGCGCCGCAGCAGGCCGGAGTCGAAGCGAAGCGAGAGCCGGTGGCGCTGGGCCACGATCAGCCCGACGACGAAAGCGGCGCCGCTGGCGTAGCTCCCGATCAAGAGGCCGCGGGCGCCCTCGTCGAGGCCGACGACCAAGACGACCGTGAGGCCGATCGTGACCAGGACGTTGACGATCGTGGTCACGAAGTAGGCTCGCGCGCGCTCTTCGAGCCGGAACAGGGTAAGCATGAACTCGAACATCGTCAGCACCCAGAGGCCGCTAACCGAGATCCGCGCCAGGTCGCCGATCGGACCGCTCGAGCTCGGCCGGGGGGAGGTCGAGCAGCGCTTCGGCGAGCGGCGCCGCGAAGGGCAGGGCGACCAGCGCCCCCAGGGTCGCGAGCCAGAAGAGGCCGGCGAAGCTGGAGGCGACGACACGGTCGGGGTCCTCGTCGTCCTTGTAGTAGAAGCGCAGCACCGCCTCGATCAGGCCGAAGCGGACGACGATGCTGGCGGCAACCACAGAGGCGAACATCACCTCGGCGGCGCCGTAGTCGGCGGTGGTCAGGTACCGCGTGTAGAGCGGCAGCAGCGCGACCGCGATGACCTTGGAGAGGATGCTCGCCGCCGTGTAGGCGGCGCCGGTCGTCGCGAGGCGGCGCAGGTATCCGGACACGGCCCGACCCTACGCCGAGTCGCGGACCGCGGGAGCAGACGCCAGCGAAGCTCCGATGGCGAGCAAAACCCACGTAATGGGGTCCTCGAAAAACCCTGCGTAGGCCATCGTGTGCACCAGGAGGGCGACGAAGGCGGCCAGGACCGCGGCTCGGCCAGCGAGCAGCGCTGAGGGGGAGTCCTGCGGGCGGGGCAAACCGGCTCCGTTCTCGGACTCCCCCTCAGCGCTGCCCACGGGGGGCCCGCGGATGCCCGAGGTCATGGTCCAGAGGGCCACGACGATGAGGGCGACGTAGAGGAGCAGTCCGAGCAGGCCCTGCTCGGCGGCGACGGTGACCGGCTCGGTGTGGGAGATCGAGACCGGGACGTCCTTGTTCTCGCGGTGGTCGCGGTAGGCGGCCTGGAAGGAGCCGGATCCGTAGCCCCAGATGGGACGTTCGGCGAAGAGGTCGATGCCGCCGGAGACGAGGTTGGCACGGCCGCTGGTGTCGATGTTGAGGCGCGAGAAGTTGACCTTGTCCGAACCGCCGGCGAAGGTGACGACGAGCGCCGCGCCGACCACGCCGACGACGACGGCAGCCAGCGTCCAGCGCCAGCTCCAGCGGATCGCGGCGAGGACGGCGAGGCCCGCCAGCAGGGCGATGTAGCTCGACTGCGAGAACGTCTGCGCGAGGCCGAGCCAGAGGAACCCGACGAGGACGGTCAGCAGCGCGAAGCTGCGACGTTCCCGCACCCACAGCAGCGCCGCCGTCGCGACCGTGATCACCAGCGCCAGGTAGCGCCCGTAGACGTTGGGGTCCCAGAACACCGAGTTGACGCGGAAGTAGGTGTGGAACTCGTTCGAGCGGATCACCTGGTCGTTCCAGAACAGGCTCCGGGTCAGGTACTCGACCGAGCCGATCGCGACGAAGATCGCCGCCTCGATTCCCACCACCCACAGCAGCAGCGTCAGCAGCCTGCGGTCCCACTCGGCCTCGCGCAGCAGCCGGTAGGCCACGGTGAACGGGACGAGGAAGAAGCAGACGTTCTGCAGCCCCTTCGAGAAGTCCCCCGAGTAGAGCGCCTGCAGCGCGTAGAGGACCACGGCTGCGGCCAGCAGCCAGGCGAGCGGGCGGGCCGCCTCGCTGACGCGGGGGGCGGTCCAGTCCCGCAGCAGAGTCACGACGACGCCGGCGGCGATCACGAGATAGAGCGGGACCAGGAGGTTGGCGGTGTCGCCGCCGGCGTGGAGCGGGATCCGGAACGGCAGCGCGGCGACGATCGCCAGCGGCAGCAGGAACGGCCAGCGGCGAAAGAAGTAGGCGAGGGCGCCGATGGTGCCGATGGCGATCGCCAGCAGGGCGACGATCCGCGCCCCGTCGTGGCGCAGGTCGACGATCTGTTCGGTGTGCCACTGGTCACCGAGGATCAGGACCGGGAAGAGCCCGATCGCCACCAGCATCGCCAGCGAGCGCGGGCGACCGGGGGGCAGCAGGATCGAGGCAGCGCAGGCGCCGGCCGCGACGAGCAGACCGGCACCGGCGAGGAAGTCGCTCAAGGGGTCGACCCCGCGCTCCCACCGCCGGCCGCGCCCGTCCCGACCGGCTTCCCACAGGCCGACTCGAGCCGCGGCGGAGGCCGGTGCAGCCGGATCACGCCGGGGGTGACCAGGGTGCGATCCTCGTTCAGCAGCTTCACCCGCAGCTTGTAGCGCCCGGGCGGGGCGATCCCGCCGCCGCGTTGGCGGCCGTCCCAGTAGTAGGTGAAGAAGTGGTAGCGCTTGAGGAACTCGTCCCGGGCCAGGGTGATCACCAGCCCGCCCTCCGTCCTCACCACCTGCACCGTCGCGTCATCGGACTGGGTCATCCGGAAGCGGACCCTGATCCGGTCGAAGCGGCAGTCCCCGTTCGGGGTGAAGGCGCGGACCGGCGGGGCGTCGGCATCGGCAATCGGGACGGCGACGAACCTGGTGTTGTCCAGCACCAGCGGGTCGCGCTTCAGCCGCTGCGCCCAGCCGAAGGCGGCAACCGTTGCAAGGACGAGAAGCGCGAAGACCAGGGCGGCCGCGTTAGCCGGCCGCCGCGGCATTGTCCTCGCCGACGACCACCGCCACGGCCGCCCCTTCCGAGGCGGCTTTGACTTCGGAGCTCATCAGTTGCAGCTCGGAGATCTGCAGCTGTTTCGCGACCTTCCGCGCTTCCGGCTTGTGGCCGCGATCGAACATGACCACGCTGGCTTCGAACGGTTGCTCGGTATTGGAGACGGCGCCGAGCCCGAAGCCCTTGCCCTCCACTTTGTCGCCGTAGGTCGCCGCCAGCCCGGCCACCGAGGTGCCGTTGAGGACCGTAACTTCGATTTCGCTCGGCTTCATCTTCGCCGCCGCCTGTTTGCCCTGTTTGCCGCCGCCATCGTCAGAGCCGCTCAGCAGCACGTAGGCGGCCCCGCCCACGACCACCACCAGGACGGCGAAGATCGCCGCCAGCCAGCGCGGCTGGGCCAGCCGCTCGCCCAGGTTGGAGGTGCTCTGCTGCAGGCGCTCGCGGCGGGTCAGTTCCGGCAACCCTTCGTCGCGCCGCTGCCGTCGCACCTCGCGCTGGCTGATCGCCTCCTGCTCGGCGGTTCGCTGTTCCTCCAGCACGCGCAGCTCCTCGGCCCGTTGCGCGGCGACGGTCGAGGTCGACTCCTTGCGCTCGGCGTCGCGCTCCGGCGCCGAGCCCGCCCAGTCGCGCAGGCGGCGGATGTCGCGCCCGTGCGTGAACGAGAGCAGGGCCAGCACGCCGAGGCCGAGGAATGCGGCTAGGCCGGCGAAGGCGCCGATCTGTTCGATCACCTCAAGCAAGCTGCGAGAGGTTATTCGGCGGGGACGACTGCCGCCGAGTCGCCGCCCGGCGCGGCGATCAACTCGACCACCTGCTCGGCCAGATTTGCCTCGTCGCCGGCCATCACCAGGTCTTCGAGCGCGTTCAGGGTCGAGTCGACCCAATCGGAGTCGAGCGGCAGCTCGCGGACCGCTCGGTTGATCCGGCGGGCCGCCGTCGGCTGCACCTTCTCCGTCGCCCCGAACAGCTCCTCGTGCAGCTTCTCACCGGGGCGCGGCTGGGTGAACTCGACCGCGATGTCCTGCTCGGGCTCGTAGCCGGCGAGCCGGATCATGTTGTGGGCGAGGTCGACGATCTTCACCGGCTCGCCCATGTCGAGCACGAAGACCTCGCCTTTGCCGGCGCCGATGTCGCCGGTGCGGATCACCAGCTGCACGGCCTCCGGGATCGTCATGAAATAGCGCGTCATCTCCGGGTGGGTGACGGTGACCGGACCGCCGCGCTCGATCTGGTTGCGGAAGATCGGCACCACGCTGCCCGAAGAGGCGAGCACGTTGCCGAAGCGGACCGAGGCGAAGCGGGTGCCTGGATGTTTGTGGCCGGCCGCCTCGACGATCCACTCCGCCATCGCCTTCGAAGCACCCATCACGGTCTTCGGGTTGACCGCCTTGTCGGTCGAGATCAGGACGAAGCGCTCGACCCCCGAGGCGGCCGCGGTCTCGGCCGTGATCCGGGTCGCGATCGCGTTGTTGCGGACGGCCTCGAGCGGGTTCGCCTCCATCAGCGGCACGTGCTTGTAGGCGGCGGCGTGGAAGACGACGCTGGGCTTGAAGCGCTGCATCACCTCCAGCATCCGGTGCGGCTCCTTGCAGTCGGCCAGCACCGACTCGACGTTGGTGAAGTGGCGCAGCTCGACCATCTCGCGGTCGATCTCGAAGAGGTTGTCCTCGGCGTGGTCGAGCATCACCAGCAGCCGCGGCTTGACCTGGGCGATCTGGCGGCAGAGCTCGGAGCCGATCGAGCCGCCGGCACCGGTGACGAGGACGATGCGGTCGCGCAGGTAGGCGCCGACGCGGTCGAGCTCACGCACGATCGGCTCGCGGCCGAGCACGTCCTCGACCCGCACCTCGCGCAGCTGCTTGTTGAGCTGGACGCCGCCGCGCAGGAGCTCGAACACGGTCGGCAGGGTGCGAACGCGAACCTCACGCTCGCGGCAGGCGGCGACGACCTTGGCGCGCACGGTCCCCGGCGCCGAGGGGATCGCGATCACCACCTCGGCCGGCTCGGTCTCGTCGAGGATCTTCGCGATCTCCTTGGTGGAGCCGAGCACCTTCAGCCCCAGCATCCGCATTCCCCGTTTGCGCGGATCGTCGTCGACGAACCCGATCGCGGTCGCGCCCAGGTTCGGGTTCAGCTGCAGCTCGCGGACGACCATCTGGCCGCCGGAGCCGGCGCCAACCACCAGCACCTCGTGCTTGGGCACGCGGGCGCCACGCTGGGGACGCTCGACGATCAGCCGCACGGCGAGCCGGGCGCCGGCGATCAGCAGCATCGTCAGCATGAAGTCGATCACCTCGACGGAGCGCGGCAGCGCGTGGCCGAAGGGCTTGGCGACGGCGAAGACGACGACGAGGATCGCGCTGGAGACGGCGACGGCGCGGACGATCAGGAGGAAGTCGCGGCCGCTCACGTAGCGCCACCACTTCTGGTAGAGACCGAAAGCCGCGAAGACGACGAGCTTGCCGACCACGACGAACCCGACCGACTGCGCGAACAGCACCTCGTAGCGGTGCGGCAACCCATTCGGGTCGTCGAGGAAACGCAGCTGGAACGCGAGGAAGTAGGCGAGGGCGACGAGCGCCGCGTCGGCCGCTACCTGCAGAACCCGGTTGCGATAGACGGGGTGATTCAACCGGCCCATGGACAGGGCGAGTTTAGTCGCTGTTCAGGTCCAGCCCTACAATCTCCGCTTCATTGATGCCGCTCCTGCCCCTCGCCAGCGTCACCGACTTCTTCCTCGACCCGATCGTGAATTGGGGAACGGACTTCATCAGCGCCACCGGCCTGCCGGCGGTGTTCGTGCTGATGGCGCTCGAGTCCGCCTGTCTACCGGTGCCGAGCGAGGCGATCATGCTCTTCGCCGGTTCCAGCGTCGCCGCCGGCGAACTGACCCTGTTCGGGGTCGTCGCCGCCGGCGTGCTCGGCAACCTGGTCGGCTCCTGGGCCGCCTACGCGGTCGGCTACTACGGCCGCCTCGACCTGCTCGAGAAGAACCGGCTGATCCACCTCCCGCCCAAATATCTGAAATGGGCCGACGACTGGTTCGAGCGCTACGGCGACGCCACCGTCTTCTTCTCGCGGATGCTGCCGATCGTCCGCACCTTCATCTCGCTCCCGGCCGGCGTCGCGAAGATGCCGTTCTGGCGCTTCACCGCCCTGACTCTGCTCGGCTGCATCCCCTGGGTGCTGATGCTGGCCCTGGTCGGCAAGAGCGTCGGCGACAACTGGGAAGAGTGGCGCGGCCACCTGCATTACCTCGACTACCTGGTCGTGGTCGCCTTCGTCGTCCTCGCGGTCTACCTGGTGGTGAAGCGGCGACGCGGCGGCGGGCCGCCGCAGGGAGAGGAGGAGCCGGCGCGCGCTCCCGAGCCGACCGGCACGAGCGGCGCTTGAGCGACGGCGGAGGAGGACTGCCGGGTGGGCGGGCGATCGCGCTCGGCATCGTCCAGGGCCCGGCCGAGCTGCTGCCGGTCTCCAGCTCCGCCCACATCGTCCTCATCCCCTGGCTGGCCGGCTGGGACTGGGACGAGATCGACCCTGAGCTGCGCAAGAGCTTCGAGGTCGCCCTCCACACCGGCGCTGCGGCGGCGCTGCTGATCGGGCAGCGGCGGGTGATCCTCGAAGAGCTGCGCCAGGTCAACGCCGGCCGCATCGTCTTCCTCGGACTCTCCTTCCTGCCGGCGGCGATCGTGGGCTACGCGCTGGAGCGGCCGATCGAGCGGCGGCTCGGCGGCCCCCGCGCAACCGCCTACGGCCTGCTCGCCGGCGCCGCGGCGATGCTCGCCGCCGACACACGGCCCCAGCACCGCGGCCGTGGTGACGCGACGGCGGCCGACGGGCTCGCGCTCGGCCTCGCCCAGTCGGCGGCGCTGGCCCCGGGCGTCTCCCGCAACGGCGTCACCCTCGCCGCGGCGCGCTGGCGCCGCTTCTCGCGCGACCAGGCGAACCTGCTCTCGCGCACGATCGCGCTGCCGATCATCCTCGGCGCCACCGCCCTCAAGGGCGGCCGCCTCGCCCGCCGCGAGATGACCCCGGAGCTGCGCCGCTCGCTCGCCCTCGGCATCGCCGCCTCCTTCGCCTCGACCCTCGCCTCCCAGCGCCTGATCGGTCTGGTCGAGCGCGACCGCGCGCTCTGGCCTTACGCCGCCTACCGGGCGGGGTTGGCGGCTCTGGTCCTCCGCAAGCTCGGCCGATAGCTGAACTCCAAATCTTGGAGAAACTTGGAATTGGCTTGGAGTTCGTGCTACAACTCCAAATCTTGGAGAAACTTGGAATTGGCTTGGAGTTGACGTGTACGTAGAGAAAGCGCCCACCATCACGGAGTTGGCCGAGCGGCTCAGCGCCGACGAAGCCTTAGCGGCGATCAGGGCTCCTATGGACGCGCAGACCGGAGAGCGCTATCTGCACTGGGACAAGTTGCGGCGAATGGACCCGCCCGACGGTCTGACCGCCGAGCAGTGGTGGCTGTGCGTCAAGTGGGCGAGAACGGGCGACCTACGACCTATTCCACTCGAGGACCCCGAGGGCGAGCCGTTCAGCTACGGACTGCTCGACGCCAATCTGCGCCAGCTCCACTACATCGATCAGCGCTGTAGCGGGGAGGTGGCGATGGACGAGGTGGTCACCTCCGAGCGCTCAGCGGGTCGCCGCTTCCTCGTCAACTCGCTGATGGAGGAGGCGATCCGGTCGAGTCAGCTGGAGGGAGCGACCACCTCCCGGCGGGAGGCGAAGGAGATGCTCCGGAGCGGGCGGGCCCCGCGAGACCGCAGCGAGCGAATGATCGCCAACAACTACCGCGCGCTCCAGTTCATGCGTGAGGAGATGGGCGAGACGCTAACCCCCGCGGCGATCCTCGAGCTGCATCGCATCGTCACGGAGGGAACCCTCGACGATCCCGGAGCGGCAGGGCGTCTGCAGCGGCCCGGAGAGAAACGCGTCGCCGTCTTCGACCGTGACGACGGCGCACCGATCCACAGGCCTCCGCCCGCGGAGCAGCTTCCGGAGCGAATCAGGCTCCTTTGCGATTTCGCGAATGAAGGTGAAGAGAACGGCCGTTTTGTGCACCCGGTCGTCCGAGCCATTCTTCTGCATTTCTGGCTGGCCTATGACCACCCGTTCGAGGACGGAAACGGTCGCACGGCGAGAATTCTCTTCTTCTGGCTGATGCGGATGCGCGGCTACTGGCTGGCCGAGTACCTGCCGATCTCGCGTTTGATTCGCGATGCGCCAGCCAAATACGCCCGGGCGTTTGTGGAAACCGAGACCGATGAGGGCGACATCACCTACTTCCTCATCCATCAGCTCGACCTGATTGAGAAGGCAATCGACGACCTCCACTCGTATCTCCAGCGCAAGACCGCCGAGGTTCGGGACATCGAGAAACTTCTCCAGGACACGGTCTATCTCAACGGCCGCCAGTTGGCCCTGCTCACTGACGCCGTGCGCAACCCGGAGTCGTCCTACTCCTTCGACAGCCACGCGAAGAGCCACAGGGTCAGCCATGAGACCGCCCGCTCGGACCTGCGCGGGATGGAACAGCGGGGCTTGCTCGTCAAGCGGCGCGCTGGACGCCAGCATCGTTTCGAGCCCGCACCCAACCTGCCTAGGCGCCTGAAAGAATCAGCCCGATGAGCGACGCCTACGCCAAGGCCGGGGTCGACCAGGGGGCTGCGGATTCCGCAGTCGCGGGTCTGGTCAGGGCCCTGGGCGCGATCCGGCTCGGCCGGCCGTCGCTGCAGGTGCCGCTCCCGGGCCACTACGCGAGCGTGATCAAGCTCGACAGCGAGACAGGGATCGCGCTCTCCACCGACGGCGTCGGCACCAAGCTGCTGGTCGCCGAGGAGCTGGGACGCTTCGACACCGTCGGTATCGACTGCGTGGCGATGAACGTCAACGACGTGATCTGCGTCGGCGCCGAGCCGCTGGCGATGCTCGACTACATCGCCGTGCAGAAGGCCGAGCCGGGCGTCTGCGAGGAAATCGGGGTCGGCCTCGCCCGCGGGGCGGAGCTGGCGGGGGTGGAGATTCCCGGCGGCGAGCTCGCCCAGCTCGGCGACCTCGTCTCCAGCGTCGACGTCTCCGGCGCCTGCTTCGGGACCGTCCCGCTGGAGGAGATCGTCGACGGCTCGGCCGTGCAGCCGGGCGACGTCGTGATCGGGCTGCCCTCGTCCGGCATCCACTCCAACGGCTACACGCTCGCCCGCTCCGCCCTCGCCGGGATCCCGCTCGGCGACGACCGGCTCGGCCGACCCCTCGGCGACGTGCTGCTGGAGCCGACCGAGATCTACGTGAAGCCGGTGCTGGAGCTGCTGCGCTCCGAGGTCGAGGTGCACGGCCTCGCCCACATCACCTCCGGCGGCCTCGACAACCTGCTCCGCCTCGCCGCCGAGGTCGGCTACGAGATCGACTCCCCGCTGCCGGTCCAACCGATCTTTGAGCTGATCCGAGAGCGCGGCGGCGTCTCCGAGGAGGAGATGTACGACGTCTTCAACATGGGCTGCGGCTTCTGCGTCGTCGTGCCGGCCGAGCGGGAGCAGGAGGCGCTGGCGATGTTGCGGGCGCACCACCCGACCACGCAGCGAGTCGGCCACGCAGTCGCGGGCGAGAAAATGGTCCGCCGCTTGCAGGCTTGAGCCACCTTCCCCTGGCCCATAACGTTGGGCGCCGCTGATGAACTCCCGCCCGACCAGCTCGCAGATGATCGGCACCGTTCTCTCGGGCCGCTACAAGCTGGAGGCGAAGCTCGGCAGCGGCGGTATGTCGACCGTCTACCTGGCCCGCGACGCCACCCTCGATCGCGCGGTCGCCGTCAAGGTGATGCACCGCGAGATGTCCGAGCAGGCCGACCAGCTCGAGCGTTTCCGCCAGGAGGCGCGGGCGGTGGCCAAGCTCTCCCACCCCAACGTGGTCGCGGTGATCGACGCCGGCGAGGACGGCGGTCACCCCTACATCGTCTTCGAGTACGTCGAAGGAGAGACGCTGAAGCAGCGGATCGCCCGGCTCGGCGCGCTCGACCCCCAGGAGGCGCTGGCCTACGCGATCGAGATCGCCCGCGGGCTGACCGTCGCCCACGCCCGCAACATGGTCCACCGCGACATCAAGCCCCAGAACGTCCTGATCGACGCCGAGGGGCGGGCGAAGCTGACCGACTTCGGGATCTCGCGCCAGCTCGAGCAGGACGGGATGACCGCGACCGGGCGCGTGCTCGGGACCACCGATTACGTCGCCCCCGAGCAGGCGATGGGGCGCGCGGTCGACCCCCGCTCCGACATCTACTCGCTCGGCGTCGTCCTCTACGAGATGCTGATCGGGCAGGTCCCGTTCCACGCCGACAGCCAGGTCGGGGTGGCGATGAAACACGTCAATGAGGAGCTGCCCGACGTGCAGCAGCGCCGGCCCGAGATCTCCGCCGCGGCGGCGCTGGTGGTCGAGCGCGCCACCACCAAGGACCCCGCGCAGCGCTACCAGAAGGTCGGCGAGATGATCGACGACCTCGCGACCGCGCTCGAGGTCGAGGCGGCGCGGGCCGGCTCGACCACCGGCGAGGCGACCAGCGTGCTCGACGCGGTACCGCCGCCGCAGCGCAAGCTCTCCGGCCCCGGCCGCCACTCCTGGGCAGCGATCGCGCTGCTGGCACTGGTCGCGGCCGCTGCGGTCGCTGCGGTGCTGTTCATCAGCGGCGGCGGTGGGGGCGGCGGCGCCCTCAAGGACAAGGGCTCGGTCGTCGGGCTCTCCTCCGCCACCGACTTCGACCCCTTCGGCGACGGCGAAGAGGACCCGGGAGCGGTCGGCTTCGCGGTCGACGGCAACCCGACCAGCACCGCCTGGACCAGCGAGCACTACGACAGCGACGACTTCGCCGGCACCAAGGAAGGGGAAGACCCGGGCGTCGGCCTCTACGTCACCGCCAAGGCCCCGGCCAAACCGTCGGAGATGGTCGTGCGCGGGACTCCGGGCTGGGACGCTCGCATCTACGCGGCCGCCTCCGGGCCCCCTGAAGAACTCGAAGAATGGGGCGAACCCGTCGGCGACGTCGTCGACGCGAGCGAGGCCGCCGAGATCCCGCTCGACGTCCCCAGCCCGGCCAAGTACTTCCTGATCTGGTTCACCAAAGCCGCCCCCTCGCTCGACCAGGAAGGCCGCTACCGGCTCGAGGTCGACGACGTGAAGCTGATCGACTGAGCCGGCGGCTCGCGCCCGAACTCGCGCCTTTCCGCTTGGCTTTGAATTACTAAGGAATTCTTAAGTAACCTCGTGACATCCGGAACCGGGAGGTGGGGCAGGCAAACAGGAGAGATCATGAGACACATGAAGGCAGTGCTGGTCGTAGTCGCGATCGCGACTACGGTGCTGGCAGTCGGAGCCGCGCCCGCGGCGGCCTCCAAATTCAAAACGTCGGTGGGCAGCGCGGCGCTCGACGGGACGCAGATCGGTTCCCACGTGATGGAAATAGAAGGCATAAAAGTCACCTGCACGACGGCCGAGTTCACGGGAGTATCCGACCCCAGCGGGGCATCCGACACCCAGGAAGTCGCCCCCAACTTCAGCGGCTGCACGTCGGCCGGGTGGAGCACCGTGACGGTCCAAACGACGGGCTGCCGGTTCCTGTTCTATGCGAACACGAGTCAAGTCGATTTGAAATCGTGCACCGCCGGCAAAAAAGGGACGGGCATCGCGGTCCTGGCAAAAGGCACCTTTGTCACCTGCGAAGTCGAAGTGTTCAATCAAGTGTCGATCAACAACGTCTCCTACGGCAACATGATGCCGAAAACCCAATTCACAGTGCAGCTGAACAGCACCAACATCGACTACGTAGTCCAAGTGGACAGCGTTGGCTGTCCACTGAATGGTGTCGGCACCCAAGGCAACGACGGGAAATACGCCGGCCTCTCGGGCGTCCAAGCGAACGGAGGCAAAGCGGACATGTGGCTCGAATAGCGGGCTAGAACTCGAAGGAGCGGGCTTTTCGGTGCCGCTCCAGGGCGAGCTCGACGAGGCGGTTGCAGAGCTCTGGGTAGGCGGTGCCGGTCGCCTCCCAGAGCTTGGCGTAGACGCTGGTCTCGGTGAAGCCCGGCATCGTGTTGATCTCGTTGACCAGGACCTCGCCGTCGGGCTCGACGAAGAAGTCGCAGCGGGCGAGGCCGGAGCAGCCGGCGAGGGCAAAAACGGAGGCGGCGAGCTCGCGCACGCGGGTGGCCGTCGCCTCGTCGATCGGGGCCGGCACCTGCAGCTCCATCCCACCCTCCGTGTACTTGGCCTCGAAGTCGTACCAGTCCCCGTGGGCGACGATCTCGCCCGGCAGCGAGGTCTCCGGCGCCTCGTTGCCGAGGACCGAGCACTCGACCTCGCGGCCGCGAGCGGAGGCCTCGACGATAACGCGCGGGTCGTGGCGGAGCGCCAGCTCGACCGCCTCGTCGAGCTGGTCGAGGGCGTCGACCCGGGTGATGCCGACGCTGGAGCCGAGCCGCGAGGGCTTCGCCCAGAGCGGCAGCCCCAGCTGTTCGCAGCGACCCCGCCAGTCGGGCCCCCCGACCGCGGCGAACTCGACCTGGGGAACGCCGCTGGCGGCGAAGAGGCGCTTCAGGGTCAGCTTGTCCATGCAGACGGCTGAAGAGAGGACGTCGGAGCCGACGTAGGGGACGTCGAGCCACTCCAGCAGCCCCTGGACGCTGCCGTCCTCGCCGAAGGGCCCGTGCAGGACGGGGAAGGCGGCGTCGGCGCCCAGCAGGCCCGCCGTGGGAACCAGCTCGACCGTGCCGCCGGCGTGGCTCCATTCGCCGCCGCGGCCGATCTCCACCTCGAGCACCTCGTGGCCGGCCGCGCGCAGCCCGGAGGCAACTGCGGCACCGGAGCGCAGGGAGACGTCGTGCTCGGAGGAGCGGCCGCCGCTGAGGACCGCGACCCTCAAGGTTCCGCTTCCGTTTCTTCTTCGGACGGTTCGGCCGCCGGCACCCCCACGGTGATCGTCACCGTGTCGCCGGGTTCGAGTTCGCTCCCGGGAGGCGGAAACTGATCGAGGACGCGGCCGGCTTTGCCGGCGACAACGGTTTCTTCTTCTTCGACGCTCGGCGTCAGGCCGGCGGTGCGGATCGCTTCCACCGCGTCGCGGCGCAGCTTCCCGATCACGTTGGGCACGCTCGCCTGTTCTTCGCCGGAAGAGACGACAACCGCGACGGTCGAGCCCCGTTCGACCTCGGTGCCGGCGCTGGGCGACTGGCTGATCACCTCGCCGGCGGGGGCCGAGTCTTCTTCTTCGCTGACGCTCGGGGTCAGGCCGCGACCGCGGACCTGCTGGACCGCGAGCCGCCGCTGGCTGCCGACCAGGACCGGGACTTTGGCCAGCTTCGGGCCGCGCGAGACCACGATCGTTACCGTCGAGCCGTTGGTGGCGGTGCTGCCGCCGGAGGGGCTCGCCTTGATCACCACGCCCTCTTCGACGCTGTCGGAGTTGGCCGCTTCGGTGTCGACCTCGAAGCCCGCCGCTTCGAGCTTTTCGGTCGCTTCCTCCTGGCTGAGACCGGCCGTGGAGGGCACTTTGCTGCTGCCAGGGCCGGCGCTGACCGTCAGCGTCACCTCCGGCTTCGAGCAGAAGAAGTTGATGAAGGCGCAGTCGAGGGACGCCTGCCCAGCCGGAGGGGAGGCGGCCGGGTCCTGCTCGAGCACGGTGTTGGCGGCGGCGTCGCGCTCGACCCGCTTCACCTCGCCGACCGAGAAGCCGTCCTGCTGCAGCAGCGCGATCGCCACGTTGAGCTGGTTTCCGGTCACGCCCGGCACCTCGGTGCTGGTGTCGCGGGTCAGCGCCAAGCCGACGAGCAGTCCGATCAGGACTGCGGCAACTGCGGCGGCGATCCACCAGCGCCGGCGGCGGCGCTCCTCCGCCTCGGGGTCATCCGCCCCCTCCTCCGGCACGGCGACCACCGGCGGTAGCGGCGCGAAAGCGGCCGTACCTCCGCCCGCCCCGGGATCCTTCATCGCGGCGTCGAGGGCGGCGATGAAAGCGTCGGCGCTCTGGAAGCGCTCGCCCGGCTCCTTCTCCAGCGCCCGCATCACCGCCGCGTCGAGCGCCGGCGAGACCTGCGGGTTGATCGAGCTCGGACGCTGCGGAGTCTGCGAGACCTGTTTCATCGCCACCGCGACGGCGGAGTCCGCCTCGAACGGCACCCGGCCGGTCAGCGCCTCGTAGAGGATCACCCCGGTCGAGTAGAGATCGGAGACCGCGGTGACGTCGTGCCCCTGCGCCTGCTCGGGCGAGAGGTAGTGCGGCGTGCCCATCACCGAGCCGGTCTGGGTGATCTCTGAGACGCCGGCGCGGGCAATCCCGAAATCGGTGACCAGCGCCTTGCCCTCGCCGTCGACGATCACGTTCTGCGGCTTCAGGTCGCGGTGGACGACGCCTTTGCGGTGGGCGAAGCGCGCCGCCTCGAGCACCTGGCGGATCAGCGGCACCGCCTGCTCCGGGGTCAGCCCCCGGTCGATCAGTTGCTTCAGGGTCGGGCCCTCCACGTACTGCATGGCGATGTAGTAGGTGCCCTCGAACTCGCCGCGGTCGAAGACGGAGACGATGTTGGGATCCTGCAGGCCCGCCGCCGACTCCGCCTCGCGGCGGAAGCGCTCAACGAACTCGCGGTCCTGGGCGAAGCGACGGTGCAGGACCTTCAGCGCCACCCGCCGCTGCAGGTGCGTGTCCTCAGCCAACCAGACGTCGGCCATCCCACCGGTCCCGAGCCGCCCCAGCACCCGGTAGCGCCCGTCGACGACCGTTCCCTCGTTCACCTCAGGCACTCGGCCCCTCCATTCTCATGATCATTCGCCATCGAGGATCGATTCTGCGACCGCACGGAAGATCGGGGCAGCGACGTCGTTGCCGAACTGTTCGGTGCACTCGACCGAGGCCGCGATCGCGATCTGCGGATCGTCGGCCGGCGCGAAGCCCATGAACCAGGCCTGGTTCTCGTCGATGCCGCCGCCGCAGGCCTTGTTCCCCGGCGTTTCCGCGGTGCCGGTCTTGCCGGCAACGGGGACGCCGGAAATCGCCGCGTTGGTCCCGGTCCCTTCCGAGACGACCCCTTCCATCGCCGTCGTCAGCTCGGCGGCGTGCTCGGCGCTGACCGGCTGGCTGTACTCGGAGGGGTCGAGGCGGTCGATTACGCGGCCGTCCGGGTCGATCACCCGCTGCCAGATCTGCGGCTTCATCAGCTTGCCGCCGTTGGCGACCGCGGCGGCAACCTCGGCGATCTGCAGCGGCGTCGCGAGCAGGCGCTCCTGGCCGATCGCGACCCGGGCCAGGTCGACCGGATCGTTGCGGGTCAGCGGCTCGCCGTCTTCGCCGTAGACGCCGCTCACGAAGACCTCGTCGTCGGGCAGGTCGATCGCCGGGGTCGCGTTGAAGCCGAACTTTTCCATCGTCTCGAAGAGCGCGTCCTGGCCGACTTTCTGCCCCAGCTGGCCGAACCAGGTGTTGACCGAGTTGGTCAGGGCGGTGTCGAGGGTGGCCCCGAAAAAGTCCTCGCCGAAGTCGTTTTCCAGCGGCTGCCCTTCGACCTCGAGCGACCCGGGGGCGTCGATCGGCGTTTCCGGCGTGATCGTGCCGCTTTCGAGGCCAGCCGCCGCGGTCACGACCTTGAACGTCGAGCCCGGTGGGTAGAGCCCCTGCGTCGCCCGGTTCAGCAGTGGCGTTTCGATTTCGTTGCGGCTCAGTTCCCCGTATTCGAAGGGGACGCGGTTGGGGTCGAAGGAGCGGTTGGAGGCCATCACCTTGACCGCGCCCGTACTCGGCTCGATCGCGACGACGGCGCCGAGGCCGGCTTCTTCGAGCGCGCTCAGCGCCACCCGCTGCGCTTCGCCGTCGATGTTGGTGACGATGTCGTTGCCCTCCTGCTCGGCGCCGGTGAGCTCGTCGAGGATCGAGGCGAATTCGGAGTCCTCGCCGATCAGCTCGTCGTTGTGGAACTGCTCGAACTCGGTGTCCCCATAGCGCACGAAGCTGTACCCGATCGGGTGCCCGAAGAGCGCGGCCTCCGGGTAGCGGCGGACGTAGCGCAGCGCGTCGCCACGACCCTTCGGCACCGACCGCGCGATCACAGTCCCGTCGGCGGTGAGGATGCGGCCGCGGCGGATCTGCTGCTGCTCCAAGAGCGGTCGTTTGTTCGCTTCCTTCTCCTTCAGCGCCTCGGCGTCGAAGACCGACCACCAGGACGTGAACCCGATCAGGACACCGAAGAGGACGACGATGAAGGCGAACAATTTGACGATCTGGCGGTTCATGCCGTCCCCAGGGCCAGCACCCGGCCGCCCGGTTCGGCCGCCTCACGGCGAGCGCGATCGGAGATCAACAAGAGCAGCGCGAGCAGCACGAAGTTGGCGACGATCGAGCTGCCGCCGTAGCTGATGAAGGGGAGGGTGACGCCGGTCAGCGGGATCACCCGGGTGACGCCGCCGATGATCACGAAGGCCTGGATCGAGAAGACCGCGGTCAGCCCGGTCGCCAGCAGCTTCGAGAAGCCGTCGTTGGCGAGCAACGCGATCTTGAACCCGCGCGCCGCAACCAGCAGGTAGACGAGGACCACCCCACAGGCGCCGAACAGGCCGACCTCGTTGACGATCAGGGAGTAGATCGTGTCGGTCTGGGCAGCCGGCAGCAGCGGGTCGCCGCCGGTGCCGGGGATCGTGATCAGCGACTGCCCGAAGCCCCTGCCGAAGAGACCGCCGTCGGCCTGGGCGAAGATCGACTGCAGGATCTGGTACCCGGTTTCGGTCGGGTCGACGTAGGGATCGAGCCAGATTTCGACCCGGTCGTGGACATGGGGCACGGTCGAGGCGAAGAACCAGGCGCCGACCACGAACATCGCCATCCCGATCACGACGAACGAGAAGCGCCCGGTGGCGACGTAGAGCAGGGCGAGGAAGGCGGCGAAGAACATCAGCGAGCTGCCGAGGTCGCGGATGAAGACGAGCATGAACATCGAGGCGCCCCAGACGACCAGCATCGGCCCGAAGTGCTTCAGCGGCGGCAGCGTCACCCCGAGCACGCGGCGGGCGCCGACGATCAGAACCTCACGGTGCTCGCGCAGGTAGCTGGCGAGGAAGACGACGATGCAGATCTTCGAGAACTCGGCCGGCTGGAAGGCGAGCGGGCCGATCTTGACGCCGAGGTAGGCGCCGTTGACCTGCTGGCCGATCCCCGGCAGCCGCGGCGCCAGCAGCAGCAGCAGACCGACCACGGCGATCGTGTACCGGTAGCGCTCCAGCACCTCGTAGTCGCGCAGGAACTGGATCGTCAGCGCGAAGAGGATCAGGCCGAGCACGAACCAGTTGGCCTGGTCGCGGGCGAGCCCGTCGTCGATCCGGTAGATCATCACCAGCCCGAACGCGGTCAGCGTCGCGACCAGCGGAAACAGGTAGGGATCGGCGTTGGGCAGCCGGATCCGCAGGAAGATGTGGGTGGCGACGCAGACGGCGAGGAAGTAGGCGCCGTAGATCAGGCTGAGGTTGCCGAGCCGCGTCTCCTCCTGGGCGAAGACGGCGGCGAAGCCGGCGGTGAGGAGGAGCGCGACCGGGACCAGGGCGGCCAGCTCGCGGTTCCTGGCGGAGCTCAACGCACCCCCTGGCTCTGTTCGATGTCTTCGACCAGCGAGACCGCGTCCTCGCGCGAGCGCAGGTCGTGGCCGCTGACCGCGTCGCGGCGCTTCGGCGGCAGCGACTCGGCCTGGATCGGGCTCGCGTAACGCTCGCTGTACAGCTCGATCCCAAAGGGCAGCTCGTAGGGGAGACCGCGGTAGAGGGCGACGCGGCCGGCATCGTCGCTGCCGAGGAACCAGACCTGGCGGTTGCCGTACCAGGCGCCGAAGGCGAGGGCGGCGACTACGAGAAGGGCGGCAAGCGCCTTGGCCGCCCTGCGCAGGCCGGGGCGGCGGGGTCGGTCGGCCAGCTCTTCGCGGCGTTTGCGGGCCGCCTCGCCGGCGGCGCGGCGGCGCACCTCGGTCGCGGTCAGGCCGGCCTCCTCGGCGGACGCCCCGATCAGCGTCGCCCCCTCGTCGGGGGCGGACCCGGTCTCGGCGGCGACGGGAGCCGCCGCGTCCTCGAGCCGGAAGGCGACCACGGTGATGTTGTCGCGGCCGCCGGCGCGGTTCGCTTCATCGACCAGCGCCCGCACCGCCGAGTGCATCGAGGTCGCGCGGCTGAGGAGGCGGGCGATCTGCTCGTCGCCGAGCATCGTCGTCAGGCCGTCGGAGCAGATCAGGAAGACGTCGCCGGCCTGGGCGGGGACGGTCTGCAGGTCGACCTCGACCTCGGGTTCGGGACCGAGGGCGCGGGTGATGATCGAGCGCTGCGGATGGTCCTCGGCCTGGGCGTCGGTCAGCTGCCCTTTGCGCCGCATCTCCTCGACCAGCGAGTGGTCGCGCGTGAGGCGTTCGAGCTTGCCGTCGCGCAGCCGGTAGGCGCGGCTGTCGCCGACGTGGCCGATCGCCACCTCCTCGGACTCCGGGTCGACGATCGCCGCCGTGATCGTCGTCCCCATCCCGGCCAGGTCGGGGTCCTGGCGGGCGCGCTCGTGGATCGCCCGGTTGGCGGTCTCGATCGTCTCCCGCAGCACCCGCTCCGGCGGCGCCTGCGGCAGCTCGCGGTCGAAGGACTCCGCCGCCGCTTTGGAGGCGACCTCGCCCGCCTGCGCCCCGCCCATGCCGTCGGCGACGACGAAGACCGGCGAGCGGGTGAAGAGCGAGTCCTCGTTGGCGTTGCGCTGACGCCCGGTGTCGGTGCGCGTGGCCTGGTCCTCGATCCGCAGCGCCATCAGCCGACCTCGAGCCTGAAGACGGTGTCGCCGATCTGCACCGTGTCGCCGTCGATCAGCTCGGCCTCGCCCTGCAGGGTGGCGCCGTTGAGCAGGGTGCCGTTAGTGGAGTTCATGTCCTCGACGAAGTGGCGGCCGCCGCGCTCGAAGACGCGGGCGTGCAGCCCGGAGGCGTAGCGATCCTCGATCTGCACGTCGGACTCCTTCGAGCGGCCGATCGAGAGGCCCCCGATCAGGTCGAAGCGCTCGTCGGCTTCGAGGCCGCCGCCGCGCTCGACGACGAGCCAGGCGTCGGCGCCGCGGGGGCCCTCGGCGAAGGCAGGCGCGGCGTGGAAACCGGTCGCGTCGGGAGCGGGCGAGACCGTTCGGCGCAGATCCTTCATGGCGCTGCGCGCGATCACCAGCACGAATAAATAGAGGACAGCGAGGAAGCCGAACTTCAACGCTACCGAGATCGGGTCGTATTCCACGCCAGAACCCTAATGACGGGTCCAGATCGCCACCGGTTCGGCTACTGCTCGATGTCGAAGAGGAAGGTCGTGGTGCCGACAATCACCTCGTCGCCGGGCGAGAGCCGGGTCGAGGAGACGCGGCGGCCGTTGACCTTGATCCCGTTGGTGGAGCCGAGGTCGACGATCTGCCAATCGCCCGACTCGGCGCGCCGCAGCTCGGCGTGGCGGCGGGAGACGTTGGGGTCGGAGAGCACGCACTCGACCGACTTCGAACGCCCGATCGTCGCCCTGGGACCGTCCAGCACGTAGCGGCGATCCGTCAACGAGACCACGGCGCGGGTGGAGACGAGAGCGCCGACCGCCTGCTCGGGCCGTTTCGGGCGGCTGCGATCGCGCTCGCGCACGGCCGAGTAGACCATCGTGTGCCCCTCTTCGCCCTGCTGCGGCGCCTCGCCCTCATGGGCGGGCGGCTTCACCAGCCGGGCCTGGATCCCGAACTCGCCCAGGCGCAGCCGCTCGTCGGTGTCGAACCCGACCGCGGGCCGGGTCAGCAGGTCGTAGCCACGGCGCCGTGCATGCTCGAGCAGATAGCCGGAGAGCTCCTGCTCGAGCGAGCGCTCATACCCCTCGAGCTTGGACCGGTCCTGCTTGGAGAGGTAGACCGTGTACTCGTTCGGCACGTAGACGCGCTGGACCGAGGCGGTCTTGTGCGCGTCCATTTCCTTCGCCAGTTTGCGCGCGAGTTCGACCGGCTGCACCTCGGAGCTGAAGGCGCGGCTGAAGACTCCCTCGACGAGGCCTTCGATGCGGGACTCGAGGTTGCGTAGGACGCCGATCGGAAAATCCTAGAGTGCCGGCTCAGGGAAGCACGGCGCCGTGGCCTAGCGCGAGCCAGAGGCCGAGGGCGGCGGCGAGGCCGAGGGCGGCAAGACGCGAGCCGAGGTGGCCGCGCGGGGCGTGGGTGTCGTCCGCGAGCAGGTCGAGCGAGTCCTCGATCGCCGTGCCCAGCTGCTCCAGCGAGGGCCGGTGGTTCGGCCGCGGCGCCAGGCAGGCGTCGATCTCGGCGCTCAGCTCGCGCGGCAGGTCGGGGCGCAGCCTCCGCAGCGCTCGCGTGCGGGCGCCGATCGCGCGCGCCGTGGCGGCGGGATTGGAGCGGCGGTGCGGGTTCTCCCCGCTCCAGCACTCGTACAACGTCAGCGCCAGCGAGTAGACGTCGGCCTCGGGCCCGGCCGGGCGTCCCTCCGCCTGCTCGGGAGACATGTAGGCGAGCGTGCCGATCACGTCCCCGGCCGCGGTCAGCGGCGCGTCTTCGGCGAGGCGGGCGACTCCGAAGTCCATCAGCTTGGCCCGCGGCTCCCCCTCGCGCTCGCCCTCGGTCACCTGCACGTTCTGCGGCTTGATGTCGCGATGGACGACGCCGCGCGAGTGGGCGTGGTCGAGCGCCTCGCAGAGATCGGCGCCGATCTCGCCGATCTCGCGGTCGGAGAGCTCGCCGGCGTGGGCGAGCCGGGCCAGGGTCGAGCCCTCGACCAGCTCGGTCACGAGCAGGGCGTTGCCGTCCTCCTCGCCCATCTCATAGAGGGTGACGATGCCGGGGTGGTTGAGCCGGGCGGCCGCCTGCGCCTCGCGCAGCACCCGGCGCCCCGCCTCGCCCCGCTGCTCGATCGCCTTGACCGCAACCGGGCGCTCGAGGCGACCGTCCCAGGCCTCGTAGACGACGCCGAAGCCGCCGCTGCCGATGCGGCGCTCGATCAGGAAGCGGTTGAGGACAAGGGAACCGACCAAAGCTCCTTCAAGTTCGCTGCCAGAGCCATTTCTCCTCTCTCCGCCGAGCTGGGAAAAACCCACCGTTTGCTGGATCTCTTGACGCAGCGACCCCCCTAACGGTCATACTCTCCGGCCACCCAACCAGCCTGGAGAGCAGCCCCTTGGAGGATTCAGCAGCACGCCCGCCGCAGCGGCGGGCGCGTCCGAAACGCCGACCGGAACGCCAGCAGATCATGCTGCGGCGGGGCCTGGCGCTCGGCGGCGGTCTGATCGTCCTGATCCTGCTCGTGCTCGGCGTCAAGGGCTGCCTTGACGCGCGCGCCAACCGCGCCCTCAGCGACTACGCCGAGGACGTCAGCCAGATCGTCGCCGAGACCGACCAGACCAGCAAAGACTTCTTCGGCAAGCTCGCCGACCCGGGTGCGCTCTCGGTGACCGAGTTCACGGCCGAGGTCAACGCCGACCGCAGCGCAATGGACAACTACGCCGCGCGAATCGACGGCCTCGATGCCCCCGGCGACATGTCGCGGGCTCAGAACGCGCTGGAGCTGACCTACGAGCTGCGCAGCAGCGCGATGACCGAGATCGCCGACAAGATGCCGACCGCGCTTGGCGATGCCGGCGCCGACAAAGCGGTCGCCGGGATCGCGCGGCAGATGCAGAAGCTGCTCGCCGCCGACGCTCTCTACGCACCGTGGTGCGCCCGGAAATCGACGGCGTCCTCGCCGACAACGGGATCGAAGGAAGCGACGTGCCCGAGAGCGTCTTCCTGCCCGACGGGACCGAGTGGCTGGAAGAAGACTCGGTCAGCGCCGCCCTCGGCACGATCAGCGGCTCCAGCGGCGCCGCGACGCCGGGGATCCACGGGCTGGAATCGGCGGGGTCAGCGTCAACGGCACCGAACTCGGCGAAGAAGTGGTCACGGTCTCCGGCCGAAGAAACCGTCGAAGTCGAAGTCGAAGTCGAAAACCAGGGCGAATCGACCGAGAACGGCGTCGGCGTCTCGGCCTCGCGTCGGCGGCACCGAACTCGAAGGCAGCATCGAAAGCATCGGCGCCGGAGAAATCTCCACGGTCTCGATCCCGCTGACGCCGACGCCGAAAGGCGAAGTCACGCTCGAAGTCAAGGTCGACACCGTGCCCGGCGAGCAGGTCTCCGAAAACAACGAAGCCAGCTACACCGTCGTCTTCGAATAGGCGACTAGCTGGCGCGATGCGAATCGCCTACCTCGGCCCGGCCGGCACCTTCACCGAGGACGCGCTGCGCGAGGCGGCGCCGGGCGGCGACTTCGAGCCGCTGCGGACGGCGACGATCCACGACGCGATCCTCGCGGTCGAGCGGGGCGAGGCCGAGCGCGCCCTGGTCCCCTTCGAGAACTCGATCGAGGGATCGGTCCGCGGCACCCTCGACACCCTCGCCTTCGAGGCCGAGGCGGTGACGATCGTCGGCGAGTACGACTACGCCGTCCGCGCCCACCTGATCGCCCGCGAGGACGTCCAGCTCGAGCGAGCTGGAGGCCGTTCTCTCCCACCCGCAGCCGCTCGCCCAGTGCGCCCGCTTCCTGCGCGAGCAGCTGCCCGGGGTCGAACTGCGCAGCGTCAGCAGCACCGCCGCCGCGGTGCGGATGGTCGCCGAGTCGGTGCGGCCCTGGGCGGCGATCGGCTCTCGCGCGGCGGCCGAGCTCTACGGCTGCGCGATCCTGCGCGAGGGGATCCAGGACGAGGCCGACAACGTCACCCGCTTCGTCTGGATCGCCCCCGCCGGCACCGAGCCGGCGGGGACGGGCCCTGGAAGACCTCGCTGGTCTTCTCCGAGCTCGGCGAAGACCACCCCGGCGCCCTCGTCGACGCCCTGCGCGAGTTCTCCGACCGCGAGATCAACCTGACCCGGATCGAGTCGCGGCCGCTGCGCCAGGGCCTCGGCCGCTACATGTTCTTCTGCGACCTCGAGGGGGCGGAGACCGACGAGCGTCGTCGCCGAGGCGATCGGGCGCTCCGCGCCAAGGCCGAGTCGGTGCGGATGCTCGGCTCCTACCCGCTCGCCTGAGGCACGAGCCGCCTCGGCGAGCCGCGCGCGACCCGCCTACAATTCCGCGGCAGCATGGCACGGGTTCTGGTGCTCAATGCGACGTACGAGCCGATCAACGTCTGCACGTTGAGACGAGCCGCTGTGCTCTTGCTGAAGGAGAAGGCGGAGCTTCTCGAGCAGCGCGAGGGAGCGGCCCTCCACTCCGAGCACATGACGATGGAGCGGCCCGACGTGATCCGCCTCGTCAACTACGTGCGGATCCCCCGCGAGGCCCACCGCCGCAAGATCACCCGCCGCGCCGTCCTCGCCCGCGACTCCTGGACCTGCCAGTACTGCGGCTCGACCAAGTCCGGCCTCACCGTCGACCACGTGATCCCCCGCAGCCGCGGCGGCAAATCCGTCTGGGAGAACATCGTCGCCGCCTGCGCCAACTGCAACCGCCGCAAGGGCAACCGCCTCCCCAACGAGATCCACATGCACCCCAAGAACTCCCCCAAGGCGCCGCCGGCCGACGGTCTTCATCCAGGTCGCCAGTCCGAAGATCCCGGCGCCTGGCAGCAGTACTTACCTGCGGCTGCTTAGCGGTGCGGGAGGGATCGGTGCCCCTTCCCAGGCCGTCCGCAGCTGGGTCGCGCTCTGGGCTCGAGGCTGCCGAGCGCTCGGAGCTAGCTTCCGTGCCTGCGGCAGAGATCGCGACAGTCAGCGCCGCGCCAGCTGGCCGTACACAAAGCTGAAGCGAGTGGGTTCGGCGCGGGCTCGGACGTCCTTCTCGAGCTTCCGTGGACGGAAGCGCTGCGTTGGGGGGGCGGGTAGGCCTCGCCTAGCCTCCACGACTCGCTGCGTATATCTCGGCGCCGCTAGGCGCCGTCTAGGTTGCACCGGCTGCGCGCGGTGCTAGGCGTAGCGGGGCTTACCCGCCGTCCCCGTCCACCGAGCTCCGTCCACCGCCGGCAGTTCGTCCGCCTGAGGCTCGTCGGTGCGTCTCGCCCCTCTCGGATTCGACCACCAGCGCGACGGCGCTGACCTGGTCGTCGTCCTTGATGTTCATCACCTTCACGCCCTGGGTCGAGCGGCCCATCTGGGAGATGCCGCTGACGGAGGTGCGCTGGACCATGCCGTTCTGGGAGATGAAGAGGAGCTCCTGGTGCTCGCCGACGATCAGGGCGCCGGCGAGGCCGCCCTTCTTCTCGGTCAGCTTCGCGGTCAGGACGCCTTTGGTGCCGCGGCCCTTGACGGGGTAGTCGGAAACCGGGGTGCGCTTGCCGTAGCCGTTCTCGGTGACGACGAACAGTTCGGTGTCGTTGCGGGCGATGTCCATCGCCAGCACCCGGTTGTCCTTGCCGGCGACGTTCATGCCTTTGATGCCGCTGGTGTCGCGGCCCATCGGCCGCACCAGCTCCTCCGAGAAGCGCGAGGCGTGGCCGGAGTGGGAGACCATGAGGATGTCGTCCTCGCCCGAGGTGAGCCGTACCTGGACCAGCTCGTCGCCGTCGCGAACCTTGATCGCGATGATCCCGTCGGCGCGGATCGGCGTGTTGTAGGCGAGGAACTCGGTCTTCTTGATCTGGCCCTTGGCGGTGGCGAAGGCGAGGTACTTGTTCTCCTTGAAGTCCCGGGTCGGGATCACCGCCATCACCTTCTCGCCTTCGCGCAGCGGCAGCAGGTTGTTGAGCGAGCTGCCTTTCGCGGTGCGCGAGCCCTCCGGCAGCTCGTAGACCTTGAGCCGGTAGACCTTGCCGCGGTTGGTGAAGAAGAGCAGGAAGTCGTGGGTCGAGCAGATGTGGAGGTGGGCGATGTAGTCGTCGTCTTTGAGGTTCATCCCCATCACCCCGACGCCGCCGCGGTGCTGCTGGCGGTAGGTGGCCAGCGGCAGCCGCTTGACGTAGCCGGAGGCGGTCAGCGAGATCACCATCTGCTGGTCGGCGATCATGTCCTCGATCCCGACGTCGCCCTCGAAGTGGGCGAGTTCGGTGCGGCGCTCGTCGCCGTAGGACTCGACGATTTCGGCCAGCTCCTCTTTGACGATCGCCATCACCTTGGCCTCGTCGCCGAGGATCGCCCGCAGCTCGCCGATCCGCTCCATCAGGTCGGCGTGCTCGGCGCGGACTTTGTCGGCCTCGAGCGCGGTCAGGCGCTGCAGGCGCATGTCGAGGATCGCCTGCGCCTGCTCGCGCGAGAGCTCGAACTGCGCGATCAGGCCGTCGCGGGCGGCGTCGGGGTCGTTCGAGGCGCGGATCAGTTTGATCACCGCGTCGAGGTTGTCGAGCGCGACCAGCAGCCCCTCGAGGATGTGGGCGCGAGCCTCGGCGCGGCGCAGTTCGTACTGGGTGCGGCGGGTGACGACCTCGCGCTGATGGTCGACGTAGTGGTGGATCAGCTCGAGCAGGCTCAGCGTCTTCGGCACGCCGTCGACCAGGGCCACCATGTTGGCGCCGAAGGTCGTCTGCATCGCGGTTTTCTTGTAGAGGTTGTTGAGCACGACCTTGGCCGGCGGGCCGCCGCGCTTCAGCTCGATCACCAGCCGCATCCCGGAGCCGTCGGTCTCGTCGCGGAGGTCGGAGATCCCCTCCAGTTTTTTGTCGCGGACGAGGTCGGCGATCTTGGTGACCAGGCCGCCTTCGCCGAGCTTCTTGACCGTGAACGGGAAGCTCGGTGACGACGATCGCCTCCTTGCCCCCCTTCAGCGGCTCGACGTGGGCGCGGGCGCGGACCTTGATGCTGCCGCGGCCGGAGGCGTAGGCATCGCGGATCCCCTCGCGGCTCATGATCCCGCCGCCGGGGAAGTCCGGGCCCTTGATGTGCTCCATCAGCCCGGCGAGGTCGATCGCCGGGTCGTCGATGTAGGCGGCGACCGCGCCGGCGACCTCGCGCAGGTTGTGCGGCGGGATGTTGGTCGCCATCCCGACCGCGATCCCCGAGGTGCCGTTGACCAGCAGGTTCGGGAAGCGCGCCGGTAGGACCAGCGGCTCCTGGGTCGATTCGTCGTAGTTGGGGCCGAAGTCGACGGTATCGGCGTCGATGTCGCGCAGCAGCT
>CAWDKO010000006.1:0-17173 GCA_963802935.1 uncultured Solirubrobacterales bacterium
CGGCGGAGGCGACCAGCTGCGCGAGCAGGCCCTCGAGCTGCTCGGACTGCTGGGGAGGAAGCTCGAGCCGGCCGCCGACCAGCAGCTGGTCGGCCCGCGCCACCGGCAGCTCGGCCTCGACCACGCGGCCGCCGAGGGCGCCGAGGACCTTGCGCGTCTCGGCCTGGGCCCAGACGGCGCCGAACATCCCGGTCGAGGCGCCGACCGCCGCCGCCGGCTTGCCGTTCAGCGCGCTCTGCCCAGCCGGGCGCGAGGCCCAGTCGAGCGCGTTCTTGAGCACGCCGGGGATTGAGTGGTTGTACTCCGGCGTCGCCACGAGGACCGCGTCGGCGTCGCGGATCGCCGCGCGCAGCTCGCGCACTGCATCTGGGGTCTCCACCAGTTCGAGGTCGGCGTCGTAGGGCGGGATCTCGCGCAGGGCCTCGAGCTCGACCAGCTCCACCCCGGCGGGCAGCCGCTCGGCGGCCGCCCGTAGCAGGGCGGTGTTGAGCGAGTCCCGGCGCAGGCTGCCGGAGATGCCCAGGACCCGCATCGCTACTCGGCCTCCCGCACGAGCTCCAGCTCGACCGCGATCGCGACCTCGTAGTCGAGGACCGTCGCCGCCGCTCGGCAGCTCGGCCTGCCAGTCGAGCCCGAAGCTGCGCCGGTCCACCTTGGCGGTCAGCGAGAGCCCGACGCGGGCGCTGCCGGCGAGGTCGGCGCCGAGCTCGGCCAGCTTGCCGCTCGCCTCGACCTCGTGCACCTGACCGCGGATCTCCAGCTCGCCGCGCACCCGCAGCGCGCCGTCCTCGGTGATCTCGAACGCGGTCGAGCCGAACTTCAGCCGCGGGTAGCGCTCGGCGTCGAAGAACTCGGGGGAGAGCAGGTGGCCCTTCAGCATCTCCTCGGAGATGTCGACGGAGGCGACCTCGACCGTGCCCTCGAGTCGCGGCTCCTCGTCGCCCGTCAGCTTCGCCTCGTAATCGCGGAAGCCGCTGCGGAAGCTGGAGACGCCGTTGTGGACGACGGCGAAGTCGATCGTGGAGTGGACGGGGTCGACGCTGTAAGTCCCCGTCGGAACCTTCTGGGTGATGGTCTGCGTGCTCATCTTCGATCCCTTCTCATAAAGTTGTCGGATAAATGATTGACGCAGAAACAATCATATCAAAAAAGCTTGTAATTACAACTATTGTCATGACAAGGTTCATCTGCGATGATGCAACCGATGAGCGAACAGGCGACCGCGACCACCCCAACTTCCGGCAACGGCGCCGCACCACCGCAGACTCCCCATGGCGAGGCGTGGGGAGCCCTCACCCGCACCCACGCGGCCGTAACCCAGCGGCTGCAGGAAGCGCTGGCGCAGGGCGACTACCCGCCGCTGCCCTGGTACGAGGTTCTCGCCACCATTGCCGAGGCACCCGACCAGCGGATGCGGATGGGGGACCTGGCCGAGATCCTCGTGATCACCCGCGGCGGCCTCACCAAGCTGGTCGACCGCCTCGTCAAAGCCGGCCTGCTGGAGCGGACCTTCTGCGAGACGGACCGCCGCGTCAGCTACGCGACGCTGCTGCCCGCCGGCCGCGACCTGCTGACGGAGATGCGTCCGGTGATCGTCGGCGAGCTCGAGGTCGCCTTCGCGGCCAACCTCAGTGTCAAGCAGGCGAACGACCTGCGCGACAATCTAGAGCGAGTTCGCTCCACCGCCTGCGGTACCGCCTGACCGAGGGCCTGTCCCGGTAGGGGCGGAGCGTCTTGTACTTTTTCGCCGCCCTACCGGGACAGGCCCTCAGGCCAGCGCCGCAGTCGCCCGCCCTTTGGCGGACTCGACGATCGCCAGCACCGCCGGCTCCTGCCCTTCGCGCAGCAGCCCCACCGGGTCGGGTTCGCCGTTGACGATCCCCTCGAAGAACTCCTTGCGGTCCTGGTAGGTCGGCAGCGTCCCCTTCGCCCAGCCGCGGGCGTCGTTGAGGATCACCGCCAGGCGCGCGTACTCCTCGCCGAACAGCTCCGAGACCTCGCGTTTCATCCGCTTCGCCAGGGCGGGGGAGGCACCGGCGGTGGAGATCGCGATCGCCAGCGGCCCGGTGCGCACGATCGCCGGCAGGATGAAGTTGCAGAGCGGCGGCACGTCGACGATGTTGACCAGCATCGCCCGCTTCTCGGCATCGTCGAAGACGGCGATGTTGACGTCGGTGTCGTCGGTGCAGGCGATGACCATGAAGACGCCCTCGAGGTCGGCCGCGCCGGCGTAGGCGCGCCGCTCCCAGGCGATCGATCCCTCCTTCGCCAGGCCCTCCAGCTCAGGGTGGGCGACCGGGGCGATCAGGGTCACGTCGGCGTCGCAGGCGAGCAGGCCCTCGACCTTCTCGAGCCCGATGTCGCCGCCGCCGACGACGACGCAGCGCCGCCCTTTCAGTTTCAGGCAGGCGATGTAGAAGGGCGTCTCCAGCATGTCCCGCACGCAGGACTGGTCGCAGATCCCCTTGCGGAACTGGCAGACGCACTCCTTGCCGGCATAGGCCTGGGCGGGCATGGGAACAAGATAACGGTGGGGCTGCCGGGGCCGCCACGGGCGGCCGGCTCAGTCGTAGGCGAGCACGAACCGCCAGGCGATCGTCGCCTCCCCACGCCGGCAGGCGACCCTCTGAACCGGATAGGGGTAGTCGATCGTGCTCGTCGTTTCGCCGCTCCGCAGCGGGTACCAGTGGCAGCGGAACGCGGCGACCCGCCGGGTGCAGCCGTGGTTGAAGCACTTCTGCGCCGGCAGCCGAAGCCGGACCTTGCGCTCCGCCCGCCGCGCCAGGCTGCGCCCCTGCGCGCACCCCAGCAGGAACGTCTCGACGCCGAGGATGTCGCCGGGCTCGTAGTCGTCGCCGATGTTGCCGCAGATCCCCGGCGGCTGCCGCGGGTAGTCGTAGCGCGGATCCTTCACCGAGTAGTCGCAGATGTCGAGCGACCCGCTCCACTTCAGCCAGGGGCCGAGCGGTCCGCCGGGCCAGGGCGGGAGGCGGAATTCGAGCGAGCGGTAGGCGAGTTCGGACTTGCCCGGGCAGGTACCGAGGTCCCCCGCCCGCAGGGGAATCGTCGGGCGCACCGCGTAGTAGCCGCCCTGTGGCTTGTAGATCGACGCCTGCCCGGAGCCGGTCGCGACCGGCTCGCCCCATCCCTGCCAGCTGACCTCGGTCAGCACCCCACTGGGAGCGCCGCCGTTGGAGATGACCGCGGGCGTGCTCGTTCCCCACCCTTCGCCGTAGGAGGGGAGGTAGCCGGGGGAGCCCAGGACCACGGCGCCGGCCGGGGCGGCGAAAGCGGCGAGGCCGACCGCGAGCGCCAGCAACGCGACGGCGACGGCGGATCTGCGTCGGTGCGCCGTCATCCCGCCCCGCCGATCGAGTCGAGGGTCAGCCGCAGTCCCTCGTCGAGGCCCGTGGCCGGCGTCCAGCCGAGCTCGCGTTCGGCCCGCGAGGCGTCGAGGGAGATCCGCTGCACCTCGCCGGCCCGCGGCGGCGCCAGCTCGGGCTCGAAGTCCTCGGCCTCCCCGAGCCGCCCCAGGGCGGCGGCGAGCTGCAGCACGTCGGTCTCCTGACCGGTGCCGATGTTGAGCGGCCCGGTCACCTTGGACTCCGCCGCCGCCAATGCCGCCGCGACCACGTCCCCTACATATATGTAGTCGCGCGTCTGCTTGCCGTCGCCGTAGATGGTGGGGCGCTTGCCGGAGCGCAGGAGGCCGCAGAAGATCGCGATCACGCCGGCCTCGCCGAGCGGGCCCTGGCGCGGGCCATAGACGTTGCCGAGCCTCAGGGCGACGCTGGAGAGCCCGTAGAGCCGCTCGTACAGCGCCAGGTAGCCCTCGGCCGCGTACTTGCTCTGGCCGTAGGCGGACAGCGGTGCGATCGCCGTCGCCTCGTCGAGCGGCAGCTGCTGTCCCTCGCCCTCGCCGTAGATAGCGCCGCCGGTGGAGACGAACACGATCCGTCCGGCCTCCGCTGTGCGCGCCGCGTCGAGCAGGTTGGCGGTGCCGCCGACGTTGACTTCGGCGTCGAAGGCGGGGTCCTCGAGCGACTTGCGGACGTCGATCTGCGCCGCCAGGTGGAAGACCGTCTGCGGCTGCCGCTCGGTCGTCAGCGCCGCCAGCGCGGCGGCGTCGCGGATATCGAGCTCGGCCAGCTCGGCACCCGCCGCCAGGGCGGAGTCGAGGTTGTCGCGGCGCCCGGTCGAGAGGTCGTCGACCACGGTCACCTCGTCGCCGCGCGCGAGCAGGGCGTCGACCAGGTTGGAGCCGATGAATCCCGCGCCGCCAGTGACCAAGCACCTCATCAGCGGGCGATCCTAATGGCCACCGCCCCGATTCCGGGGCCTACGGTCCCGTATTTGCCTCCTCGACCGAGCGGCACGGAGGCGCCGAACGCCCCTGCTACCCTCGCCGCCCCATGCGCCTCATCGTCACCGAGAAGAACAACTCCGCCAAGAAGATCGCCGACATCCTCGGCGGCGGCAGCGCCGTGGCCGACAAAACTTTCAAAGTTCCGTTCTACACCTGGACGGACGCCGACGGCGAAGAGCAGATGACGATCGGCCTCAAGGGCCACGTGCTCGGCCCGGCCTTCCCGGAGAGCTACTCGAACTGGCAGAAGACCGACCTGCACGACCTGATCGACGCCGAGCTGATCAAGGAACCGACCGACAAAAACGTCGTCAAAGCGATCAAAAAAGTGGCCAAAGGCGCCGACGACCTGGTGATCGCGACCGACTTCGACCGCGAGGGCGAGCTGATCGGGCTCGAGGCGCTGGAGGAGATGCTCGACGCCAACCCCGACCTCGGCTCCCGCGAGGGGACCGCCGACGGCACCCTGCGGATCAAGCGCGCTCGCTACTCGGCTCTGACCAAGGAGGAGATCGAGCGCGCCTTCGACGAGCTCGACGAGCTCTCCTACCCGCTCGCCAACGCCGGCGCCGCCCGCCAGGACATCGACCTGCTCTGGGGCGCGACGCTGACCCGGGCCGTCTCCCTCTCGACCCGCCGCTTCGGCTCCAACTTCCTCTCGGTCGGCCGCGTCCAGAGCCCGACCCTGGGCCTGATCGTCGAGCGCGAGATGGAACGCCGCGCCCACGTCGCGAAACCGTTCTGGGAGCTGTTCGCCAAGTTCGAGCACCCCGACGGCAGCTTCGAGACCCACCACGCGACCGACAAATTCTGGGACAAGGCGGAGGCCGACGCCGCCCTCGCCGGCACCAGCGCCCCCGGCACGGTGAAGTCGGTCACGGCCCGCAAGAACACGCGCCGGCCCCCGACTCCCTACAACACCACCGCCTTCAGCACCGACGCCTCCAGCCGCCTCGGCATCACCCCCGCCAGCGCGATGCGGATCGCCGAGGGCCTTTATATGGACGGCTTCATCTCCTACCCGCGCACCGACAACACGGTCTACCCGCCCTCGTTGCCGGTCAAGGAGCTGGTCTCCTCGCTGGTCCGGGTCAAGGAGTTCTCCGCCGCCTCCGGTCTGCTCGACAGTCCGCTGCAGGCGACCCGCGGCAAAAAAGAGACGACCGACCACCCGCCGATCTACCCGACCCAGGCGATCCATCCGGGCGCTCTCGATGGCTCGAAGAAGCGCGTCTACGAACTGGTCGTGCGCCGCTTCCTCGCCACCTTCAGCCCGCCGATGATCACCGAGTCGACCCGCGCCGACATCGAGGCCGGCTCGGAGACCTACTTCGTGCGCGGCTCGGTCGTGGTCGACCCCGGCTACGCCGGCATCTACACCTACGCCCGCTCCTCCGACGAGGAGATCCCGGCCCTGCAGGAGGGCCAGCAGCTCGACCTCGACGGCGAGCCCTGGATCGTCGACAAGGAGACGCAGCCGCCGGGGCGCATCTCCCAGGCCAAACTGATCGAGATGATGGAGGAGCGCGGCCTCGGCACCAAAGCGACCCGCGCCGACATCATCCAGAAGCTGTTCGACCGCGGCTACGTCTACGCCAACCCGCCGGTGCCCTCGGAGACCGGGATCGCCCTCTACGAGGCCTTCAAGAACTACGTGCCGGCGATGGCGACCGCGGAGATGACCGCCACGCTGGAGGCGGAGATGGACCGGATCGCCGCCGGCGAGATGACCAAGGGCGCGGTCGTCGGCGAGAGCCGCGAACTCCTGCACAAGACCTGGACCGAGATCGACGAGAGCCGCGAAGACCTGGCCAAGGTGATCTGGAAAGGGATGGACGAGGACCGCATCCTCGGACCGTGCAAGGTCTGCGAGGAGGCCGGCCGCAAGAAGGAGGACGGCTCGCCGAACATGCTGCGGATCATCCGCGCGAAAAAATCGGGCAAACGCTTCGTCGGCTGCCAGGGCTGGACCCTCGACGACCCGGACTCCTGCGACCAGACCTTCCCGCTGCCGCAGCGCGGCGACGTCTTCCGGCTCGAGGACCGCTGCTCGATCTGCGACCAGACGCCGCGGCTCAAAGTCGTCCCCTTCCGCGGCCGCGCCTGGAACCTCTGCCTCAACGACGACTGCGAGTCGATGCAGGAGATGAAGAAACGGAGGGCCGAGCGCGAAGCGGCGAAAGCCGCGAAAGCGGCGATGGAGAAGAAGCCGCGGGTGAGTGGTACGGCGCGCAAGAACACGCGCAAGCCGCCGACCCCTACAACACCACCGCCTTCAGCACCGACGCCTCCAGCCGCTCGGCATCACCCCGGCCAGCGCGATGCGGATCGCCGAGGACCTCTATATGGACGGCTTCATCTCCTACCCGCGCACCGACAACACGGTCTACCCGCCCTCGCTGCCGGTGCGCGAGCTGGTCTCCTCGCTGGTCCGGGTCAAGGAGTTCTCCGCCGCCGCCGGCCTGCTCGACAGGCGAGCTGAAAGCGACCCGCGGCAAAAAAGAGACCACCGACCACCCGCCGATCTACCCGACCGAGGCGATCCACCCGGGCGCCCTCGAGGCTCCGAAGAAGCGCGTCTACGAACTGGTCGTGCGCCGCTTCCTCGCCACCTTCAGCCCGCCGATGATCACCGAGTCGACCCGCGCCGACATCGAGGCCGGCTCGGAGACCTACTTCGTGCGCGGCTCGGTCGTCGTCGACCCCGGCTACGCCGGCATCTACACCTACGCCCGCTCCGCCGACGAGGAGATCCCGGCCCTGCAGGAGGGCCAGCAGCTCGACCTCGACGGCGACCCTGGATCGTCGACAAGGAGACGCAGCCGCCGTGGCGCATCTCGCAGGCGAAACTGATCGAGATGATGGAGGAGCGCGGCCTCGGCACCAAAGCGACCCGCGCCGACATCATCCAGAAGCTGTTCGACCGCGGCTACGTCTACGGCAACCCGCCGGTGCCCTCGGAGACCGGGATCGCCCTCTACGAGGCCTTCAAGAACTACGTGCCGGCGATGGCGACCCCGGAGATGACCGCCACGCTGGAGGCGGAGATGGACCGGATCGCCGCCGGCGAGATGACCAAGGGCGCGGTCGTCGGCGAGAGCCGCGACCTCCTGCACAAGACCTGGACCGAGATCGACGAGAGCGCGAAGACCTGGCCAAAGTGATCTGGAAAGGGATGGACGAGGACCGCATCCTCGGCCGTGCAAGGTCTGCGAGGAGGCCGGCCGCAAGAAGGAGGACGGCTCGCCGAACATGCTGCGGATCATCCGCGCGAAAAAATCGGGCAAACGCTTCGTCGGCTGCCAGCGGCTGGACCCTCGACGACCCGGACTCCTGCGACCAGACCTTCCCGCTGCCGCAGCGCGGCGACGTCTCCGGCTCGAGGACCGCTGCTCGATCTGCGACCAGACGCCGCGGCTCAAAGTCGTCCCCTTCCGCGGCCGCGCCTGGAACCTCTGCCTCAACGACGACTGCGAGTCGATGCAGGAGATGAAGAAACGGAGGGCCGAGCGCGAAGCGGCGAAAGCCGCGAAAGCGGCGATGGAGAAGAAGCCACCCGCCAAAGGCGACGAGGACGCACCCGCCAAAGGCAAGAAGTCGAAAGTGAAAGCGTCCAAAGCGGACACGGCGACGCGCGGGCGCAAACGCGCCAAAGCCGCGGCCAAAGGCTGAGGCCCACGACGTTGTTCATCTCCCTGGAGGGCGTTGACGGCTCCGGGAAGAGCACCCAGGCGCGGCTGCTGGTCGAGGCGCTGGGCCCGGAGACGGTGGCGATCCGCGAGCCGGGGGGGACCGACGCGGCGGAGCGGATCCGCGAGCTGCTCGCCGACCCGGCGGTGGCGCTGGAGCCGCTGGCCGAGCTGATGCTCTTCTGCGCCGCCCGCGCCGACCTCACCGAGCGGGTGATCCGACCGGCGTTGGAGGCCGGGCGCGACGTCGTCTCCGACCGCTTCTCCGACTCCAGCGTCGCCTACCAGGGGGCGGCGCGTGGGCTCGGCGTCGGCGAGGTGATCTCGCTCTGCGACGCCGCCACCGACGGCCTCTGGCCGGACCTGACCCTGCTGCTGAAGATCGATCCGGAGACCGGCCTCGGCCGCGCCGCCGGCGACGATCGCTTCGAGTCCGAGGGCCTGGAGCTGCAGCGCGCCGTCGCCGAGGCCTACGAAGAGATCGCGATGATCGCTTCGGACCGGATGCTGGTGATCGACGCAACGGGCAGCGTCGAGGAGATCCACGAGCGCGTGATGGAAGCCGTGAATGAGCACCGCGCCGCTGGCTGAGGCGACCGAGCACCAGGGGCGAGCGCGGGTGGCGCTGAGCGCCGCGCTCACGAGCGGGCCGTCGCACGCGTACCTCTTCCGCGGGCCGCGCGGCTCCGGAAAGCGTGCGGCGGCACGGGCGTTCGCGGCGGAGATCCTCGCGGGCACGGCCGAGGACCCCGACGACACCCGCCGCCGAGCCCTGCTCGACCCGTCCCCGCACCCCGACTTCGTCTGGCTGACGCCGCGCGGTGCCCAGCACCTGGTCGAGGAGGTGCGCGAGCGGGTGATCCGCGCCGCTGCCTACCGGCCCTTCGAAGGCGGCAAGCGCGTGTTCGTCGTCGAGGCGGCGGAGGCGATGCGAGACGAGAGCCAGAACGCGCTGCTGAAGACGCTCGAGGAGCCGCCCGCCTACGTCCACCTGATCCTGCTCAGCTCCGAGCCGGAGGCCCTGCTGGAGACGATCGCCTCCCGCTGCCAGCCCGTCGATTTCGCGCCTCTGCCCCCGGAAGTGGTTGAAGCCGAGCTATCGGACACCGGAAGCTCGGCGAAGCAAATCGCTGCTGCCGCGCGCCTTTCAGCTGGAGACCCGGTCCGAGCTCGCTTCCTCCTCTCGGAGCCTGGCCGATCTCTGCGCGAAGCGGCTTCGAAGCTAGTGGGGGCGGTGGGTGTCGGCTCGCCGGACGCTCAACGCGACAGCGTGTCCGCCGAGTCGACGCCCACCGCCCCCACCGCTCCATGGTTGCTCCTCCTCAAGACCGCCACCGACGCCGGCGAGGATGCCGAAGCCGCGACCCGCGAGACCCTGGAGGAGGAGTCGAAAGCCGGCCTCAAGCGCACCGTCCGCGACATCGCCGACGAGTCCAAACGCGCCGGCCGCCGCCGCCGCACCGACGTCCTCGACCTCGGCCTCGAGCTCTGCGCGGCCTGGCTGCGCGACCTCGCCGCGGTCGCCGGCGCCGCCGAGGAGGTCGCCTTCAACCGCGACCGCCTCGAGCAGCTGCGTTCCCAGGCTGCCGGCCTCGACCCTTCCCGCGCCCGCCGGGGCGCCGAAGCCGTGCAGGAGACCCGCCGCGGCCTCGACCTCAACGTCTCCGAGGAGCTGGCGCTGGAGGCGCTTTTCTTCCGGCTCGCGCGGGAGCTGCGCTAGAAAATCTTCACTTCCTCACACCGCTGCGCGCCACCGTTGCGTCGGTCGATCCTACGGTGGGGAGGTGCTCCAGATCTCTTCAGGGACGCCGCTGGCCGGGCTGATCGTGGAAATGGTTTCCGGGACGTTCAGCACCCTGATCGTCTCGACCGGGTTTGTCGCCGGGGCGTTGCGATCTCTAGCCGTGCTTAGGAGATCGCCGGCCGAGGGAGTCGAATTGGCGACTGCCGCTGGATTCGCCGGGGGACTCGTTCTAGGGGCAGCGGTCTACGCTGTGGATCTGGTGTTTGGCTAGACTGCGCGCATGATTCGGGCGCTGACAATACGTTTCGGGATCATGTGCGTCGGGGTCGTCGTGCTGGTTGCTCTGGTCAACGTTCTGCACGCGCCCCCCGCCCTTGCGATGGGAGCCTGGATGGCCTACTTGCTCGCTGGCAGTTTGATCATCGGGAACTACATCATCGCCCACGAGGACGAGATTCCCCCGCGGAGATCGCGCGACCAGTCTCGCCGGTGAGACAGACGGCTAGGCCGGGTCGCGTTTCGACTCGACAGTCTCGTCTGGGGTGCCGTCTCCATTGCTCCCACCGAGCGCCTGCTCCCTCGCCTTCTCGAGCGCCCGCTCCTGCGCCAGCCGCGTTATCTGCGCGGCCTGGCGGGACATGATCACGCTGAAGTTGAGCGCCAGGCCGAGCAGCAGCAGCAGCACGATCGAGAAGAGGGCGACGTTGGTGTCGCGCACGCCCATCAGGTCGGCGACCAGCTCGAGCAGGCCGGGGAAGGCGGCGCCGGCGAGCATCCCGAGGCCGGCGACGAACCAGATCACGCTGTAGCGCTCCTGCAGGCGGTCGCGCCGGATCATCTCCAGGATCAACAGCATGAAGGCGATCGCGATGATCGCCGCCAGGATCCGCGTCTGTGAGGTGAGGTGGACCTGGGTGCCGTCGGACGCCGCCGCCAGCGCCAGCGCGCTCATCGCTCCGTCTCCGCCTGCCGCGGCCGGAACTGGCCGACCAGGAGGACGACCACGCCCTTGAAGATGAAGAAGGCCGAGCGCAGCGGCGTCAGGAAGGAGCTGCCGCCGGTCCGCTCCAGCATCCGCACCGGCACCTCCTCGACCCGCAGCCCCTGGCGCACCGCCAGCTGCAGCGACTCGATCTCGGCGAAGTCGGGCGAGTAGTTCTCGCTGAACAGCGACATCACCCGCCGGTTCGCTGCCCGCATGCCGCTGGTCGTGTCGGTGAAGCGCTGGCGCGTCGCCAGCGTCAGGAAGAAGCGAAAGACGCTGGTGCCGATCCGCCGCGAGAAGGTCGGCCGATAGTCGTCGCTCTCCGCCGGCGCGTCGGGGTCGCGGTAGCGCGAGCCGATCACCAGGTCGGCGCGGTCCGCTTCGACCTCGGCGAGCAGTCGCGCCACCTCCGCGGCCGGGTGCTGGCCGTCGGCGTCGAGGTGGGCACAGCAGTCATAGCCCTCGCGCAGGGCGTAGAGGTAGCCGGTCTGCAGCGCTGCTCCCAGCCCCTGGTTGAAGGGCAGGGTGGCGACGAGGACGCCCGCCTCGCGCGCCCGCGCGGTCGTCGCGTCGGTCGAGCCGTCGTCGACGACGAGGATCTCGGCCGCGGGCAGGTGCTCGCGGACGTCGGCGATCACCGCGTCGACCGACGCCTCCTCGTTCCAGGCTGGGATGAAGACGAGAGTCCCCACGCGGCGATTCTCCCACGGTGGCCCGGCGTCGCCCCGTCAGGGCCAGCCGGGATTGCTTTTGTGTTAGTAAACCTTCATGAGTTCGCAAAGCGAGATGCCGCCCGCGCCCGGCGGCCCGAGGTCCGCGGATCGGCATGCGGCTCTGGCTCTCGGCCGCCTTCGCCGCGGTCAGCCTGATCACGGCCGGCGCCGTCTACCTCTTCGGCGACAACGTGCAGGCGCTGGTCGCCTCGGTGATGGTCGGCGTCCTCGCCGGCTTCCTGATCGCGGTCGCGATCTCCACCGCGTCGTTCGTCTTGCCCGCGCCGCCGGCGAGATGGCCGGCGGCTCCTTCGACGCCCCGCTCAACGTCTCCGGGCCCGACGAGATCGGCGACCTCGCCCGCGCGCTCGACTCGATGCGCGCCTCCCTGAAGGAGAGCTTCGGAGTCCTCACCGCCGACCGCAACAAGCTGAGCGGCGATCTTCGACGGCCTCACCGACGCGGTGATGGTGGTCGATTTCGAGGGCCCGGTCCGCTTCTCCAACAGCGCCGCCTCGCGCCTGCTCGGCGCCGGCGGCAAGCCGCCGCTGGTGGTGCCGCTCGCAGCTGCACCGTGCCTCCGAGCTCGGCTTCGCCGCCCACCCGGCGCTGCGGATCGGCGACCGCGCCTACGCGATGACCGCCCGCTCGCTGCCCGACGAGCGCGCGGTGCTGGCGGTGCTGCGCGACCGCACCGACGAGCTGCGCCGCGAGCTGGCCGAAGCCGACTTCGTCTCCAACGCCGCGCACGAGCTGCGCAACCCGCTGGCCGGGATCTCCGGCGCGATCGAGGTGCTGCAGAGCGGCGCCAAGAACGAGCCGCGCGACCGCGACCACTTCCTCGACCGGCTCGCCGACGACGCCGACCGCATGAGCCGGCTGACGCAGTCGCTGCTGACCCTGGCCCGGGTCGAGTCGCGCGGCGCGGCGGAGAGCGAGATCGTCGACGTGCCGGCGGCGATTCGCGACGTCGTCGCCGCGGTCGAGCCGCCGCGCCACGTCTCTCTCGAGGTCGAGGTGGAGCCCGACCTCGCCGCCACCGGCGACCCGACCCTGCTGCGCCAGGTGATGATCGGCCTGCTCACCAACGCTTTCAAGAACACCGCCGCCGCCCGGCACCGTCACCGTCCGCGGTCGCCACGAGGGAGGGGGAGGTGGTTCTGGAGGTGATCGATACGGGTAGCGGGATCCCGGCGGCGCGAGATCGAGCGCGTCTTCGAGCGCTTCTACCGGCGCAGCGAGTCGCGCAAGCAGGAGGGTTTCGGCCTGGGCTTGGCGATCGCCCGTCGCATGGTCGACGTGATGGGCGGCCAGATCGGGGCCGAATCGGTCGAGGGGGAGGGCAGCACCTTCTGGGTCCGCCTGCCGCGCCGAGCCGAGCCCGACCCCGGTGGCCTGAACATGGGGAGCAAAACGGAAGCGAAACGAACATGAGCAGCGGTCGCATCCTGATCGCCGACGACGAGCCCTCGGTTCGCGACTCGGTCGGCTACGCGCTCGCCCAAGAGGGGTTCGAGGTCACCCCGGCGGCCGACGGCGACGAGGCGACCGAGAAACTCGGCAACGGCATCCCCTTCGACCTCCTGATCCTCGACATCATGATGCCGGGCCCGAGCGGCCTCGACATCTGCCGCGACGTCCGCTCCCGCAGCGCCGTCCGATCATCGTCCTCACCGCCAAGGACGCGGAGGTCGACAAGGTGGTCGGGCTCGAGGTCGGCGCCGACGACTACGTCACCAAGCCCTTCTCGGTGCGCGAGCTGCTCGGCCGCGTCCGCGCAGCTGCGCCGCCGCGAGCTCGACCGCTCGCCGCTCGCCCAGGCGGTGAAAATCGAGTCCGGCCGGTCTCCATCGACCTGGTTCGCCACGTCGCCAGGGTCCGCGGCAAGCCCATCAACCTCACCCGCTCCGAGTTCCAGCTGCTGCGCCTCCTGGTCGGCCGCCCCGGCCAGGTCTTCCCGCGGCGCCAGATCATGGAGGAGCTGGCAGACCGAGTCCGACGGCGACGAGCGCGCCTGCGACGTCCACATCTCCAACCTGCGCCAGAAGGTCGAGCGCGACCCCCAGAAGCCCGAACTGGTCCTCACCGTGCGCGGCGTCGGCTACAAGTTCAGCGGCAACGGCGCTCAGCTTCGCGTCTCTCGACGCGAAGTCGAGACCACCACCGTACCCGAGGCCAACTTCGTCCTCGAGGTTGCTCATCGTGGAAGGGGGAGATGGAGACGTGGTTCAACCGCTCGAAGCTCGCTTTGACTCGATGCAGCGGACTACGCTAGGCGCATCCTGACCGCGGTCATCGCCCTGGTCGTAGATACAGCCACCTTTCTACAGCTGTTTCGGCTTAGAGAAGAGTTTCCGTCCTCTACATTCGGAGGAACCGAGTGTCTACCGTGGACGACTTCTGGAAACACGGCGTCCACTGCGTACCGAGATCGACCCGAGTCCGCAGGGAAGCAGCAACACAGGGCATAGATCGAGCCCAAGGGCTCGCTTCAGGGAAGCGGCGGCAGAGGGGCTCCAGGGACAAGGAGCAGCCATATGTGAAACGCCACGCCAAGGCCGATCGTCGTCTTGGCCATGACTTTTGACCTCGTGCTAAGCGCCTCCGTGGCCCAGTGGTTCATCGACGGCCCACCATCGACCCCTCCCCGACCCTCGCCCACTCCATGGTCGAGGTCAAAGGCGAAGAGATCCACCCGCGACATCGACACGGACGGTCCTCGCCGACGATCGCCGGTGAGAACAGCTGGAGCGGCTTCAACTACGAAGGCCGCTGCGCGAGTCGGCCTCCAGCCGATCCCGCCACGCAACTGCAGCAGCTCAGCGGCCTCAAACCAGACACCACCTACGAAGTCCGCCTCGGCGCGATCCAGACTTTGCTCATCCGCTCCACTGCCTCCGTCCCTCCTTCACCACCGGCCCGATGGACCGACTGGGGCGGTGCTCAGCGCGTCCACAACGCAAGCGACGTCGCCTACACCACCGCCAAGCCCATGCGAAGTGGACGCCCCGCTGGGGCCGACCGCTCGATCGACGCCAGCTGCCGCTTCGAGACTCACCGAGGCCCACTTCCAAGCCGAAAGGCTCCCAGGGCGCGACCCAGGACCTTGTAACCCAACTCGATCACCGCCGAAGGCCTGATCCTCGTCGGCGCCGAACCTCACCGGCCTCTACGACTCGACCGCCTACGACCTGGCGCTGGTGGTCGAGACCCGCTGGGCAGGACACGATGGTGCCTTCACCTTCACCACGCTGGCGGCCAGTGCGCCGGTGGTGAGCTTCGACCCGGTCGTACCCACGGGCACACAGCGCGACCTTCGAAGGCAACGTCGACCCGACGGTGGCACCGACCCCGCCTTCGACACCGAATGCCGCTTCGAATACATCACCGACGCCGACTACCAGGGCCGCGACGAGGTGCAGGGCCTGCGGTCAGAGCCTCCGCCGGCACCTTCGCGCTCAGCTTCAACGATGAGACCACCGACCCGATCGCCTTCAACGCCTCGCCCGCCACCGTGCAAAGCGCCCTGGAGGCGCTGCCGGGCATCGCCCCCGGCGAGGTCACCGTCTCCGGCGGCCCCGGCGATCTCGCCGGATCGAGCCCCTACCTGATCGCCTTTGCGGCAGGTTTGGGGGACGACGTCCGCCGATCGTCGACGGCGCCGGCCTCACCGGACCCGGCGACCTTCCTCGTGACCTCAAACAGGGCTTCTTCGGCGGCAATGAGGCACAGAGCCTCAGGGTCCACGCCGAAGGCGGCACCTTCACCTCTTCACCGCGCCCGCGGGTCGGCCAACCGGCCGACAGACCACCGCCCTGATCGCCCTACGACCCGCTCCGGACGCGGTCGACGCCACGCGGCGGCGTACAGATCGAAGCGCCCTGGAGGCCCTCGGCGTACGGCCCCGGACGCCGCACGGTCATTTCGACCCCAACCCGAAATAGGCGGACACCTCTCTTTTAGATAACAACCACCTTCACCGCGGCTCCGGCGAGACCACGTTACCAGCTCCGTCGCCAACCCCGCCGAACCTGATCAACCCGGCACCTCCACCACACCGCGACCCAACGGCCACGCCCCGGGTCTTCCTCACGGACCCACCCTGCCACGGTGCCCTGCGACATCATCGTCGAAGGCCTCCGCCCAGGACGTCGAGGCCGACATCAGCGGCCTTCAGCCAGACCACCTGACCATGCGGCCTCGACAGCGAGAACCTCGGTGTGGAGGCCCCGGAGCAGCAGCTTCAACACCAACGCCTACGGCCCGAGCGTCGCCGCCGGCACGGTCGGCAACCTGAGCGAGGACTCGGCCCGGCTCACGGCATACGTCTACGCCAACAACAGCCTGACGACATGATCCTCCAACCATCGAGCCAGCCTGACTTCTCCGGCGCCCAGATCCTGCCGGCAAATGAAGAAGGCGACGTGGATCGGCCAACGACCTGGGCGACAAGATCGTCTTCGAGGACTTCTCGGGCCTCGAGCCGAGCACCACCTACGACGGCGCGTCAACGGCTCGGCAAGGCGCTGGGGCTCGACGAGCACCAGCAAGTCCAGCATCGAGACGGTCGCCGCCGAAATCCAGCACTGCCCAACGGAAGCGGTGCGCGAGAAACAGGGCATCGCCGGCGTACTGTTGGCAGGAAACCGCCGTGCTGATGAAGATGGTCAGCACCTGGTTCAAGAGCGTGCCGGTGAGTGCTGCTGACATCGCGCGCAGCGCGATTTCGCGCTCCTTCATCGCGTTCATCACCGGCGGCAGCGATGAGACGAGCTCCGGCGAGGTGGCTACCGACGTCAGACTGTACCGCCAGCGGCTCGGAGGACCTCGAACCGACTGCTGCTGTGCAGCGTCTGACGGGACCGACTCGTCGCCGTCCCGGCTACAGCCCCAACCATGTGCTCACCTTCTCGCGGCGGTGCTGGATGATCACACACCGCAACTGGGCACCGAGGTCCCTCCGTCTACGAGCCCCAGAGCGGCGCTGGCGCCGGGGGCGGCGGCCTCGAGTTGTTCGGCCTGCCGAACCCGGCGCTGACCTCGAGGACGAGACGCACGCACGTCACCTTGATGACGACAGCAGGCGCCAGCTCGTCGGTCAGCGGCGCCGAGCGGGTATTCGTCAGCCTGTCTGCCAACGGCGAGGTGCGGCTGGCGTGACGGTGCCGCCAGCAACCAGGAAGCGCTGACCAAGAACAGGCCCTCGCGCCATGGGAGCCTGTTCTACTTCGAAGCCACCGACGGCAACCTGCTCGCGCCCTACGACCTCAACCGCGCGAGGCGGCCGCAGGGCACGACTACTCATCGTGGGTCCCCGACAGCGGGCCGAACCTCGGCATCGGTCCGGACCTGTGACGGCCTCCAGATCGGTGAGCGGTGACGGCCGCGGTCTTCTTCAGACCAAAACCGAGGATCACTGCGAGGACACGGATGATATGGTCACCTTGACCGCCACGCGCTCGGCGAGGGCAGCGAGTGCCTCACTGCTCTTGTCCTCGGCGGCTGGTTGATCTGACGGTTTTCCCAGGGTGGCGAGCGCGCCGAACTTCCTCTCCTCCGCGCCCTCGTCCCGGGTGCGATGCCGCAGGTACGAACGCCTATGTGTGGCGTGTGCGGAGCCAGATCAGATCGAGCTCTGTCGCCTGGGAGCGCCTGGGCAACCGTCGTCCCTCCCAA